>NZ_MLHN01000009.1 GCF_001999285.1 Rodentibacter genomosp. 1 | reverse complement strand
AGCTATAATAATACATCACTTAAAGTAATATGAATTTCTAGTTTCAGCACCTATTAAGACTTCAAAATTAAAATATTTTAATAAGTCAATCAACAAGTGCCCACACAGATTGTCTGATTCGTTGTTAAAGAGCAAAAGTGGTCGGCGAGATAGGATTTGAACCTACGACCCACTGGTCCCAAACCAGTTGCGCTACCAAGCTGCGCTACTCGCCGACATTTAATGGGGTGGCTAATGGGACTTGAACCCACGACAACCGGAATCACAATCCGGGGCTCTACCAACTGAGCTATAGCCACCATAAACTTCGTTTTCATTGCATTGACTCTGGCGCGCTCGACAAGATTCGAACTTGCGACCTTTGGCTCCGGAGGCCAACGCTCTATCCAACTGAGCTACGAACGCGTACTGCGTCGTTGCGGGGCGTATATTAATGATTTCAATATTCCTTGTCTAGCACTTTTTTTTAATTTTTTCTTGAAAGATAGTTTTTTATTCAATTTGTATAGATTTTGTAAATATTCCGCTCACTTTAAAAACGTTCTACTATTATTTATGTACTACTATCCCTACTATATTTTCGCCTTTCTTGCTCTACGTTTCATTCTTCGTACAAAACGAGTAATCCGCCATGCTCTTGTAATGGAATAAACATAAAGAAAGAACAAGACAAAGAATCCAATAAACATCACCCATTCATTGATATAGTAAATTTCACCTAGAATACCAATTGTTGCGCAAATAGCGGACATTAAAGTAATTAAGAGAAAAGCTTGGCGAGATGTTAACCCCGCCCGCACCATTAAATGATGTACATGCAAACGATCCGGTCGAAACGGGCTTTTCCCTTTTCTCAAACGACGGTAAATAATCGCCACCATATCAATCAGTGGTATTGCAATCACCCAAAGTGCCGTGACAGGATTCATTGGATGCCCTTTACCTTGGGTACTTAACAATAAAATCCAAATGATCGTAAAACCCACCAACGTACTTCCTGCATCCCCCATGAAGACTTTGTATTTTGGGCCAAACGGAATGCCGAGATTTAACATTAAATAAGGTAGTATTGCAGCAATCAAGGCAAAGCTCCAATGTGCCATATCCATTTGCCCGTCACGAAACATTAAGATCCCAATCGCAGCAAAGGAGACACAAGATAATCCACCAAGTAACCCATCAATACCGTCAATCATATTGAAGGCATTAATAATCGCAATGGTAGCAAACACTGTAATCACTAGCCCAATAGAACCAAGGGTTAATTGGAAAGGCCCTAAAATTTGTCCAAAATGATCAAGATAAACATTGCCGAGATCGATCATCAAAATAGCCAGCACAGCTTGAATTCCGGCCCGTAAAAAAGGGCTAATATCAAAGCGATCATCTAAGATTCCAATGGCAAGCAACACGAAAATACTAAATAGATATAAATAAGGGAGACGAAGTTGATCCCACTCCATTAAGTAATAACAGAGATTTCCCATAAAAAGGGATACGCCGCCAATTAAAGGAATTGCGCCTTGGTGACGCTTACGATAATTGGGTTTATCCACCAAACCGATTTTATTCGCAATAGGGCGCATAACCATTAAGGTCAGAAATGCACCAAGAAAAGTAACAATAAGACTTAACATAGATTGACCTTCATCATTTTTTGTAAAGGATAACATAAGGAAAATTTAGCAAGAAAGATATTTTTAACAAAGCCAGTATTTTTAAGTACAATAGCGTCACTTTTTTATATTCAAGGAAAAACAATGACAAATTCAACCGCACTTTTTTCTCGTGCACAACAAATTATTCCCGGTGGTGTCAATTCCCCCGTTCGGGCGTTTAAAGGTGTAGGAGGAACACCGGTATTTATTCAAAAAGCACAAGGTGCTTATATTTACGACACGGATAGCAAACCATATATTGATTATGTGGGTTCTTGGGGGCCAATGATTTTAGGACATAACCACCCCACTATTTTAAATGCCGTATTGAAAGCGGCAGAAAATGGGTTAAGTTTCGGCGCACCTACACCTTCAGAAATTGATCTTGCTGAATTGGTTTGCGAACTGATGCCTTCTATTGAAATGGTGAGAATGGTGAGCTCCGGCACTGAAGCAACGATGACTGCTATTCGCCTTGCCCGTGGTTATACCGGTCGGGATAAAATTTTAAAATTTGAAGGTTGTTACCACGGCCATTCCGACTCACTTTTAGTCAAAGCAGGTTCCGGTGCACTCACACTCGGTCAACCAAGTTCTCCGGGCGTGCCTGAAGATTTTGCCAAACATACCCTTACTGCCGAATACAATAATTTAGATTCTGTTAAGCAATTATTTGAACAATTTCCTGATAGCATTGCTTGCGTCATTATTGAACCCGTTGCGGGTAATATGAATTGCATTCCACCTAAAGCCGGTTTCTTGCAAGTCTTGCGTGAACTTTGTGACAAATATGGCGCACTTTTCATCATTGATGAAGTGATGACGGGGTTCCGTGTGGCACTTGCAGGAGCGCAAGCTTATTATGGTGTTACACCTGATCTCACTACGCTTGGGAAGGTTATTGGCGGGGGAATGCCTGTGGGAGCTGTAGGCGGAAAAAAAGCCGTCATGGAATATCTTGCGCCAACAGGCCCGGTTTACCAAGCGGGGACCTTATCCGGTAACCCTATCGCCATGGCAGCCGGCTTAGCTTGTTTAAATGAATTAAAAATGGCGGGGAACGAACAAAAGCTCGCTGAAAAAACCGAAAAACTTTGTTTAGGTTTAAAAACGTTGGCAGAAAAACACAAGGTTCCATTTGTCGTCAATTATGTAGGTGGAATGTTCGGTATTTTCTTTACCGATCAAAAAGAAGTAACCTCTTATGCCGAAGTCATGAAATGTGATACGGAAAAATTCAAAATTTTCTTCCATAAGATGCTTGATTTGGGTGTCTATCTTGCCCCATCAGCATTTGAAGCCGGCTTTATGTCTCTTGCTCATACCGATAAAGACATTGCCAAAACACTGGAAGCGGCCGATATTGCTTTTGCTTCCCTTCGCTAATCCTCAAAAGTGCGGTCAAATTTCACCGCACTTTTTTCTTATTTCGGTATTATGTCGCAGTTGCGCAAATCTGTTTTTAGGGTAGGGACGTACTGAGTGTGTCCGTATTTCAATATGTTATAAGCGGACACACGCAGTGTGTCTCTACATATCATTGAAATTTCTACTTTTGTACATTTGCTACATAATACCGTCTTATTTAATCTTTTGCTCAATAACCTGACGCAGCGTTTCTCTTTCTGCCAATGTTAAGGCTTTATTGTCTTTATTTTTTAAGATGAAAAAATCTTCCGCTTTTTCACCTATGGTCGTAATTTTAGCATTCAGCAAATTTATCTGAAGATCATTGAAGATTTGACTCACCTCTGCCAATAAGCCCGGTTTATCCAATGCAATCAATTCCATTTCCGTATGCTCCGTTTTATTTTCATGTAAAAAACGAACATCTGTTTTCACACTGAAATGCTGTAATTGGCGATTGGAAACCATTGAGGATAACAACGTTTTTTCACTTTGTAATGCTTTTGTCAGCGCCCCTTCTAATTCACGGCGACGATCAAATTTGACTAAATTGCCGTTAAGTTCTGTAATGATAAAACTGTCGAATACGTGGCCATCTTGTGCCGTGATAATTTGCGCATCATGGATACTGAATTTTTTCGCCCCGATGGTCGTCACCACTTTATTAAATAAGTGTGGCTGATCCTGGCAATAAATAAACACTTCTGTTCCGCCAAGAGAAAAACGATTTGTCACTTTCACCAGTAATTCACCGGAAAAATCCACCAACAATGCCGTATGTCCCGCAATTTGTTTAGGCGTATTACGTAGAAAATACTCCTCAGGGCAACGCCCCCATAATAGCAGGACAGTTTCCTCAGAAATAGAGAGCAATGAGGATTGCAAGATTTGCCATGCCAAGCGGCGATTTTCTTCTGATTTTTCCGAGTAATCCAATAATTCCACCATACCCTGACTGAATTGCTGTTGAGTAAAATGATACAAAGAAGAAAAAAGCGATCGCTTCCAACTATTCCAAAGGGTGCTGTTAGTGGCACAAATATCTGCAACTGTGAGGCAGGTTAAATAATCTAGTCGTACTTGATTCTGTACCTCTTCCGCAAACTTCATCACCACTTCCGGATCATAAATATCACGCCGTTGTGCGGTAACGGACATAAGCAAATGTGCCTTCACCAACCAACTCAAGGTATCCGTTTCACGTCGATCAAAACCATGTAATTGGGCAAACTCCATCACATCTACCGCACCAAGTTCTGCATGATCGCCTCCTCGCCCTTTCGCAATATCGTGAAATAATGCGGCAATATACAACAAAGTGCGGTCAAAAAATTGGCTAAATAAACGATGACAAATAGGGTGCTCAGCGGCATTTTCTTCCAATAAAAAACTTTCCAGTTTTAACATCACCCGTAAAGTATGTTCATCCACTGTATAAATATGGAATAAATCAAATTGCATAAGTCCTTCAATTGTCTGCCATTGAGGGAGATAAGCCGTCATGACACCATATTGATGCATAGGAACAAAAGCTCGAGAAATGGCATTTTTCTGATTAAATAAACGTAAAAATTTTTCACGTGCGGCGGGAATTTCACACAATTTTTGTGGCAATTGTTCTAGAGCAAGGCGTAGCTTACGTAAAGTTTCGGAATGAACCGTTGCTTGTTCAAACCGGGTTAAATAAAAAAATAAATCAAGAATACGTTCAGGTTGTTCAAAAAATAAATTCGGATTACGCAAGCATAAACGTTTATTTATCAATTCAAAATCATCGTCTAATTGATGAATAAATACATCATAATGAGGTGATAAAAAATGTTCTCGATAGTGCTGAATCAGAAGATTGCTGATAAGGGAAATACGCTGTAGCGACTGGAAAAACTGTTTCATCATTTTTTCTACGCCTTGATTTCCTTCCCCTTTGAAACCGAGTAATTCACTCACTCTGATTTGACGATCAAATAACAAACGATTGTCATAGCGTTTCAAAATAAGATGCAAAGCGAACCGTATTTTAAACAGAAACGCCCGACTTTCTTGTAACTGTTGATATTCTTGCGGATAAATAAAACCGCTTTTTAAAATTGTCTCCAAGGTCTGAGCCCCTGTATGACGCAATGCCACCCAATACAACAAATGCAAATCCCGCAAACCACCGGGGCTGTATTTAATATCCGGTTCAAGATTGTAACTCGTGTTGTGATAACGCTGATAACGTTCGGTTTGTTCTTGCACTTTCGCATTAAAAAAGGCTTCTTTTGACCAAAAATTATCGGCTTTCACCCGTTTACAAAGCGATTCAAAGTGCGGTCGGTTTCCCGCGAGAAATCTGGCTTCAAACAAATTTGTTGCAATCGTAATGTCTTCCCGCCCTTCACTCTCACATTGTGCCAGCGTACGTACTGAATGTCCGACTTCAAAACCACAATCCCATAAAAACTGAACAAATTGCACGACCTTTTCTTCTATTTCGACAGACATAATTTGCGCAGTGAGAATTAAGAAATCTAAATCTGACAGTGGAAACATTTCCCGCCGCCCATAGCCACCAACGGCAATGAGAGAAAGTTGAGGTTGTTTATCCAACCCAATTTGAATCCATAGCCGTTGCAATAAAGCATCATAAAAATCCGTGCGATTTTCGATCAGTTCGAAAACAGAATATTGTGAAAAATTATTCAGCTCAAATTGTTTAAGATTTTCACGCTGAATTTTGACCGCACTTGGGGTGAGAGGAGAATGAATATCGAAAGGGAAAAGCATAACGATCTCAATTAAATTTATTTGATACACATTATAAAAGGAAAGCCCACCAAAGTGGGCTTTCATAATTAATTTAAATATTCACCATAAGACGTTGAATCCGACCTTCTTGAATTTCTTCATCACGAATCGTCATTACTTCACAGCCGATTTCTGTCACCACAATTTGATGCTCATATTGTGCAGAATGGCTACGATCTTTGGTTTTCACCGTCCAGCCGTCCCCCATTACACGGACTTCTTTCTTACCGGCGTTAATCATCGGTTCAATGGTAAACACCATACCCGGTTTTAAAATCACCCCACCATCATCGGCATAATAATGTAACACTTGCGGATCGCAATGGAATTCTGTACCAATACCATGTCCACAATATTCCCGTACCACGCTAAAACCTTGGCTTTCCGTATATTTTTGCACCGCTTTGCCGATTTCATTTAAGCGAATACCCGGTTTTACCGTACGTAAACCAACATAGAGCGCCTCTTGTGCCGCGTCCACTAATTTTTGGCTACGAATATTGGTTTCTCCCACAACATACATTTTTGAGTTATCGCCAAAATAGCCATCCTTTATCACCGTCACGTCAATATTGACAATATCACCATTTTTCAGCACTTTGTCCGAACTTGGAATACCATGACAAACCACCTCGTTAATAGAAATACAAGTTGCCTTAGGAAAACCATGATAATTTAGGCAAGCCGGAATCACTTTTTGTTCATTGACCATATACTCGTGGCAAATACGGTCCAATTCCCCCGTTGTAACGCCTGCTTTAACATAAGGCTCAATCATGACCAATACATCTGCAGCCAATTTACACGCTTCACGTAATTTTACAATTTCTTCTTCAGTTCTTAATGGAATTGCCATTTTATTCCTCGCTATTTGAACATAACAATGTTGCGAATTGTAGCACGATTTCCGTGAAAAATCTTGAATGCCTTAGTCGGTTATTGGATAATAGCCCCAATTCAAATTTAGGAAAGTGGAAAATAATATGACAGATAATCTTGCCGTCCCGCTTATATTTACCGATGCAGCTGCCAATAAAGTAAAAAGTTTAATTAGCGAAGAAGAAAATAACAATCTTAAACTCCGTGTTTATATTACCGGTGGGGGTTGTAGCGGTTTCCAATATGGTTTTACCTTTGATGAAACAGTAAATGAAGGAGACTTAACTATCGAAAAATCCGGCGTACAACTTGTGATTGACCCAATGAGTTTGCAATATTTGATCGGTGGTACCGTCGATTATACGGAAGGCTTAGAAGGTTCTCGCTTTATCGTCAATAACCCAAATGCCTCCAGTACTTGTGGTTGCGGATCCTCTTTCAGTATTTAATATGGATTTTCAATTTACTTCTCACTTGGGCAATATTACGGCTAAATGTTCAATGGAACACATTGCCCTTGCCAATTGGTTCAATACGGAAGTGCGGTCAAATCCACAATCGATTTTGACCGCACTTTCTACCGCTCAGCAACTAACTGAGAATCAAGAAACCCGCTTGATTGGTACGGAATATACGCTCTTTTTAAATGCTGATGAAGTGATGGTACGTGCCAATAACCTAATGATGGAATCCGATGAAATCTTAGAAGAGGATTTCCATTACTATGATGAAGAAAGTATCGCCTTTTGTGGCACGCCTGATTTTATTCATTTCCTTAAATCCTACCTTGATTTTATTGCATAGCAACAATGACCGCAGAAAACAACAAACAAGAAAAAAGCCAAGAATCGAAACCAAGCAAGCGTCATACTTGCAAAATATTTCTATTCAAAGCCGGATTCACAACAGCTGTGCTCACGGCTTTTTATGGCGGTTATTTAGATTGGCAAATTCGAGCCAAAATGGACGGGCAAATTTGGCGTTTACCCGCTGAAGTATATAGCCGAATTGAAAGCGTCAGAATTTCCGATGACCTCAGTTTTGATGAGGTCGTTCAAATTTTATTGGATAATGAATATCGCCAGACCACGATGGTTGCCGCTCCCGGCGATTTCAAATTGGAAGATAATACAATAGTTGTTTTACGCCGTGCCTTCCCTTTCCCCGATAAACCGGAACCGCAGCGAGTATTACGCTTGCGTTTTACAGACAATAAATTAAGTCGAATTGAAGATCTTGTCACTGTTCAAGCTATTGATGAATTTCGTCTTGCGCCAAAACTTATCGCAATGTTGGAATCAGACAACGAGGATCGTCTTGCCATTCCTCTGCAAAATTATCCTCGTTTACTAATTGATGCGCTCATTTTAACGGAAGATCGCCGTTTTTATGACCATCACGGCATTAATCCCATTGGGATTATGCGCGCATTGATCACCAATATTCGTGCCGGTCAAACGGTACAAGGCGGTAGCACATTAACCCAACAATTAGTTAAAAATCTTTTTTTATCTAGCGAACGCACCCTTGCCCGTAAAGCTAACGAAGCGATCATGGCACTGATTTTAGATTGGCGTTACGATAAAAATCGTATCCTCGAAACCTATCTTAATGAAATTTATCTTGGGCAAAACGGCGATACGCAAATTCACGGTTTTGAACTTGCCAGTCAGTTTTATTTCGGCCGTTCGGTTCGTGAAATCAGTCTCGATCAGATTGCTTTACTCGTAGGGATGGTAAAAGGCCCTTCTCTCTTTAATCCGTGGCGAAATCCTCAAAATGCCCTTAAACGCCGTAATGTCGTGTTAAAACTAATGCTCGATCATCAAATGATTGGTGATGAACTTTACGAATTACTTAGCAACCGCCCTCTTGGCGTGCAGACTAAGGGGCAAATTTCACGCAAATATCCTGCCTTTATTCAAACACTAAGGGCAGATTTACGCCGTTTAGTGGGTGAACATAAAAGCGCTAGCCTACTCGGTGCACGTATTTTCTCAACGATGGATCTCAAACAGCAAGAACAATCGGAAAATGCCGTAGTCAATACGGTTTCTAAATTACAAGTAACAACGAAGAATCCTTATTTGGAAGGGGCAATGATTGTGGCAGATTATCGTACCGGTGAAATTCGCTCCGTTGTCGGTGGATTACAAACCCAATATGCCGGTTTCAATCGGGCATTAATGTCGAAACGTCAAATAGGATCATTGGTCAAACCTTCTATTTATTTGACCGCACTTTCTTATCCTGAGCAATTCCGTCTCAACACGCCGATTAATAATCAACCGATTACTATTAACGTAAAAGGTAGCCCACCTTGGCAGCCGCGTAACTATGATCGTAAATATAGCGGTTCGATCATGCTGATGGACGCCCTTGCCCGTTCTTTAAATATTCCGACTGTTAATATTGGTATGAAAGTGGGTTTAAATAAGGTGATTGATACACAAAAAGCGATGGGTTGGGATAATGTAGCAATCCCTAAAGTGCCGGCAATGTTACTTGGTTCTTACGCTATTTCCCCTTACGATGTGACGAAACTCTATCAAACCATCGCCAACCAAGGTGGAAGAATTGATTTAACTACCGTGGATAGCATTTCAGATCGCCAAGGTAATCTAATTTATCAGCATAAAAAAGAGGCTGAACAAGTCGTCTCCCAAGAAGCGGCCTTCCAAACCTTATTTGCGATGCAACAAACCGTGGAACGAGGCACAGCGCGCAGTTTACAAAATGACTATGCGAATCTTCATTTAGCCGGAAAAACCGGTACCACAAATGACGCACGTGATACATGGTTTGTCGGTATTGACGGACGAAATGTAAGTACCATTTGGCTCGGGCGTGATGATAACGGTGAAACTAAACTGACCGGCGCATCCGGTGCACTACAAATTTATAAAGACTATCTCAATCGTGTTTACATTGAAAAATTAAAACTGCAAAAGCCCGCGGCGATAAAATGGGTTGGGATTAATCAATATGGTAGTTGGGATTGTGGCAGTAACCGTGCTATTCCTGTATGGGCAAATAAAGGGCAGAGTTTTTGCAGTACCTCAACTACTATGCCATCTTATGATACAGCTCCCCGCCCTACGCCAACTGAACCCCGTGGCAGTTTATGGGATGTCTTAGATAATGCGCCGATCAAGGAAGCGAAACCTGAATAATGAAGTGATTTTTAAAAATCCAATCATTAAGGACGCCAAGCTGCGTCCTTTTAATCATATAGTTATGATAGCCATGAAAATGCGGAGAAAATCAACCGCACTTTTTCCTAGAGAATATTTTTCTCTCCACGTGATAAACTGATCAAACCTGAACGAACAATTTCCAACAAAGTGGTTTCTTCTTTCACCGCTTTAACAAAAGCATCAAGTTTATCTTTCGTCCCTGTTAATTGAACGGTATAAGATTTAGGCGTAACATCCACAATCTGACCGCGAAAAATATCGGCAAGACGTTTAATTTCATCACGTGATGCGCCTGTTGCACGTATTTTTACCAATAAAACCTCACGTTCAACATGTTCGTGATCACTGAGATTAATCACTTTAAAGACATCCACAAGTTTATGCAGTTGTTTTTCAATTTGTTCAAGCACTTGTTCATCGCCTACGGCTTCAATGGTCATCCTTGATAAAGTGGGATCATCCGTTGGGGCAACAGTCAGGCTTTCAATATTAAATGCCCGTTGAGAGAATAAACCGACTACGCGCGATAATGCGCCGGATTCATTTTCTAATAAAACAGATAATACTCTACGCATTATGCTTTCTCCTCTTGAGGTTTGCTTAAAATCATTTCATTCATTGCACCACCACGCACTTGCATTGGGTAAACATGTTCACTTTCATCAACATTAATATCGACAAAGACGAGCTTATTTTTAAGTTTAAATGCCTCTTCTAATTTGCTTTCCAACTCATCGGGTGTAGCAATCTTAATTCCTATGTGTCCATAGGATTCTGCCAATTTCACAAAATCCGGAAGAGAATTCATATAAGTTTGCGAATGCCGTCCCGAATAAATCAAGTCTTGCCATTGTTTTACCATACCTAAAAAATGATTATTCAAACAAATAATGACAATAGGAATACCGTATTGCGTTGCGGTGGATAATTCCTGAATATTCATTTGAATGCTACCATCCCCCGTCACACATACTACCGTTGCGTTTGGTTGCGCAAGTTTTACCCCCAATGCAGCAGGTAAACCAAAGCCCATCGTGCCTAACCCACCAGAATTGATCCAGCGACGCGGTTGATTAAATGGGTAATGCAATGCCGCAAACATTTGATGTTGTCCAACATCCGAAGCGACATAAGCCTCACCATGAGTAATACGGTAAACGGCTTCCATCACTTGTTGAGGTTTAATCACCCCTGAAGTGCGGTCGAAATCCAAGCAGTTTTTGGCTTTCCACTCATTAATTTGTTTCCACCAGTCTTCAAGATGATTTTGTGGGCGATTCCCCCCATCTTCACCTAATAAACCTAAAAATTCATCTAAGATATTTTTGGCATTGCCAACAATGGGGATTGCCACTTGGACATTTTTAGAAATAGATGTCGGATCAATATCAATTTGAATGACTTTCGCATTTGGACAATATTTTTCAAGATTGTTGGTCGTACGATCATCAAAACGTACCCCAATACCCAAAATTAAATCGCTTTCATGCATCGCATTATTGGCTTCATAAGTCCCGTGCATACCAAGCATACCTAAGAATTGTTTATCCGTACTCGGATAGACACCTAATCCCATCAGTGATGCGGTAACCGGTAAATTCAAACGTTGAGCAAATTGGGTTAATGCTTCACTACATTCTGCGGCAACCGCCCCGCCGCCTACGAATAACACCGGTTTTTTTGCCACTAATAAGGCTTTGAGCGCTTTTTTAATCTGCCCTTTATGTCCGTTTACCGTTGGGTTATAAGAACGCATTTCAACAGATTTTGGATATTCATAAGGAAATTTATGATTCGGGTTTACCGTATCTTTTGGAATATCTACCACAACGGGACCAGGACGACCGGTTGAAGCAATATAAAAGGCTTTTTTGATTGTTTCCGGAATATCTTCTGCTTTTTTGACAATAAAACTGTGTTTTACCACTGGGCGTGAAATCCCCACCATATCACATTCTTGGAATGCATCACGACCAATTAAATGGCTCATTACCTGCCCTGAAATCACTACCATAGGAACAGAATCCGCATAAGCAGTCGCGATACCGGTGATGGCATTCGTTGCACCCGGGCCGGATGTCACCAACACACAACCCACCTTGCCCGTTGCACGCGCATAACCATCTGCCATATGAACAGCGGCTTGTTCATGACGTACAAGAATATGCTCAATACCACCAAGGGTATGAATCGCATCATAAATATCAAGCACTGCCCCCCCAGGATAACCAAATAAATACTCTACGCCTTCATCACGTAGTGATTGTACTACCATTTCTGCACCGGATAATTTTTTCATCATTCACTCCTAAAATTGACCGCACTTTCCATTACTAATAGAGCAATCGTTTGCTCAATCTTCTTTCATCATACTAAGAAAAAAATCTTTGTCTAGTCTCCTAAAAACACAAAAAAATCATTAAATCAGAATTAATAACTAATAATTTATAAAAATATAGCATAAAGAAAAACCACGCATTTAAAAATCAAAAAAAATGCGACATTAAGCCGCATTTTATAAAATATAATTTTTATTTAATTATTTGAATAAAACTAAATTTTTAACGTTTTTTTACAATAAAAACGAGTACAGCTAGAAATATTGCGGTTGCAATAAAACCGGCAACGCCTGATTTAGTAAAGCCAACAACGATATAACCGACGCAAGTCGCCGCTGCCACACTTAAGGCATAAGGTAACTGTGTTGTTACATGATCCATATGATTACATTTTGCCCCTGTCGAGGATAAAATCGTAGTATCCGAGACCGGTGAACAATGATCACCACATACTGCGCCTGCCATCACAGCAGAAAGGCAAGGTAACATCAACTCCGGCGCAGCATTCGTTGCCATCGCCGCGGCAATCGGTAACATAATACCGAACGTCCCCCAACTTGTACCGGTTGAAAATGCCATTGCAGCACCGAGAATAAATAAAATAACCGGTAAAAATTGAACAGGGATACTGCCCGAAACCAAGGAAGATAGGTATTTGCCCGTTTGCATATCACCCACAATTTTATTGATTGTCCAAGCAAAAAATAAAATCGCAATCGCACCAAGCATAGATTTAATGCCTAATCCCCAACTCAGCACGTATTCAGAAAAACTCACTTGGCGATCTAACATAACTAAAATTGAGGAAATAATAACCGCACTGACGCTACCAACAACGAGAGAAACCCCAACATTCGTATTTTCAAAAGCACCTAATACAGAAAATGGCGAATCTGCTTCAGCAAGAGCTTGTCCACCGGTATACATCATCATTGAAACCGTAGCGACAATTAAAACTAAAATAGGGAAAACAAGATTCCGAACATGACCTTTTACGCCAGATACTTCTTCCTGCTCATGATTTTCTCGTGCTATTGCCGCTTTTTCATGACGAGCCATGGAACCAATATCAAAAGAAAAATAAGCCACAAAAAACACCATTAATAGAGCAAAAATTGCATAGTAGTTCATTGAACTCATTGCTACAAATGCCCCCATCGGCGTATATTCAGTAATGGAGTAAGTGGTAAGTAAACCTGCGACTAGAGTGATGATGTAAGCTCCCCAGCTTGAAACAGGCATCATCACGCACATGGGTGCGGCTGTTGAATCTAAAATATATGCCAATTTAGGACGGGAAACTTGAAAACGATCCGTCACAGGACGGGCAATTGCCCCCACTGCAAGGCTATGGAAATAATCATCAATAAACGTGATAAAAACCAATGATGCGGCCAATAATTTTGCACCACGACGATCCTTAATACGTGATTGAGCCCATTCTGCAAAAGCACGATTACTACCTGAAACGGTTAAAAGTGCGGTCAAAATGCCGAGCAAAATTAAAAAAAGCACGATGTTCATATTTGAATTAATTGCCCCCTCACTATACACCAATGAGACAATGTTATCTTTCAAATAAGTTAATGTCGGTAGGATTGAAGCCTCATTGAGCATCAAAGCTCCCACTAAAATACCGGCACTTAAAGAGATTAATACACGGCGTGTCGAGATAGCCAATACAATCGCCAATAAAGCGGGAAGGATAGACCAAATTGAAGAAGAATAATCGATAAGTTCCATTATGTTATACCTAAAAATAATGGAGACAACGGCAGAAAATAGACTTGAAATGACTAGCCTAACCGTAGCGCTCCATAGTTAATCACTATGACAGTAACGTTCCTTTCAGATACGTTACCAACCAGTCAAAATGACTTTTAACTGATTTCGGCAGTGACTCCTTTCTTTTTTCGTCATCGTTATCCACTCAGAAAAAATACTTATAGTAACCGCACCTCTACTTTTATAGGGAATTTAAGATTACAAGAAAAAATGGAAAAGATCTAATAGTTTCTATTAAATAATCTCAGTTAACCTAAATTAAGTACTCAATAATATAAATCTTGCAATATTAGTAAGTCATTTATTTTCTTATTTAATATTTACCTTCTAGATGAGTTTCGTTATTATAATAACCCAATTCATATTGTATATATCACTGAGGTTTACTATGTCTGATTTAATTAAAGCATTTACCAATCTTCGTACTATTCGTTCTGTTGTACGTGATCTTACATTAGAACAAGCAGAAAACTCATTAAAGAAATTTGAAGAGGCAGTTGCAGAAAAACGTGTTCAAATGGAAGAAATGCAAAAAGCTGAAATTGAACGTCAAGCACGTATTGAAAAATATAAAGAATTAATGAAACAAGAAGGAATTACTATAGAAGAATTACAGGATATTATCAGTGGTGTTGGTACATCCAGTGTTCGCCAAAAACGAGCGCCCCGTCCTGCAAAATATCAATATACCGATACAAATGGAAAACAAAAAACATGGACAGGTCAAGGACGCACACCAAGTGTTATTCAAGATGCATTAAACTCTGGTCAATCATTATCTGATTTTGAAATCTAATTATTCAATTCTCAAGAACCCATATTCCTATGGGTTCTTTTTTCTTTTATTACAATAAATGCAGCATTAATATCATGATTGAAAAAAAAATACTTCTCACAGACTGTCCGGATGATAAAGGCTTAATCGCAAAAATCACAAATATTTGCTATAAACATCAACTGAATATCTTACATAATAATGAATTTGTTGATTTCGAGACAAAACATTTCTTTATGCGTACCGAACTTGAAGGAATTTTTAACGAAACAACATTACTTGAAGATCTTAAATATAGTTTACCTAAAGGAACAAATTGTCGTTTAATTAGTACACAACGTAAACGCATTGTCATTTTGGTTACAAAAGAAGCCCATTGTCTTGGTGATATTTTAATGAAAAATTATTATGGGGCTTTGGATGTAGAAATTGCAGCAGTAATTGGCAACCATAGCAATTTACAAGAGTTAGTTGAACGTTTTGATATTCCTTTTCATTGTATCAGCCACGAAGGTTTAACGCGTATTGAACATGATAAATTGCTTTCAGAAAAAATTGATGAATACGCACCGGATTATATTGTCTTGGCAAAATATATGCGTGTACTCAACCCTGAATTTGTAGAACGTTATCCAAACCGCGTGATCAATATTCATCACTCCTTCCTACCGGCGTTTATTGGTGCCAAGCCCTATCAACAAGCCTATGAACGAGGTGTAAAAATCATTGGTGCAACCGCTCATTTCATCAACAATGAATTGGATCAAGGGCCAATTATTATGCAAAATGTCATTCATATCGATCATACCTACAGTGCAGATGCAATGATGCGTGCTGGAAGAGATGTAGAAAAAACCGTGTTAAGCAGAGCACTTGACCTTGCATTACACGATAAAATTTTTGTTTATAAAAATAAGACGGTGGTGCTGTAATGGAAAAAATCACGCTTACACCTATTTGTTCGGTAGAAGGAACCATCAATCTCCCGGGATCAAAAAGTTTATCTAATCGGGCATTACTCCTTGCTGCACTAGCCAAAGGCACAACAAAAGTCACCAATTTGCTTGATAGTGATGATATTCGTCATATGTTAAACGCCCTTAAAGCACTCGGCGTAAATTATCAACTTTCTGAAGATAAAAGAATCTGTGAAATTGAAGGATTAGGTGGTGCATTTAATATTCAGGGTGGACTTTCACTTTTTCTTGGCAATGCCGGGACAGCTATGCGTCCCTTAACCGCCGCACTTTGTCTGAAAAGCGCAACAGAAGGTGAAGTCATTCTCACCGGTGAACCTAGAATGAAAGAACGCCCAATTCGTCATTTAGTGGATGCCCTTCATCAAGCCGGCGCAAATGTACGTTATTTAGAAAATGAAGGCTACCCTCCCCTTGCTATTCGCAACACCGGTATGAAAGGTGGAAAAGTAAAAATTGACGGTTCAATTTCATCACAATTTTTGACCGCACTTTTAATGGTCGCTCCGCTTGCAGAAAGTGATATGGATATTGAGATTATCGGTGAATTGGTTTCCAAACCCTACATTGATATTACATTGGCTATGATGAAAGATTTTGGCATAACTGTTGAAAATCAAGGCTATCAGCATTTCCACATTAAAGGTAACCAATCCTATCTCTCCCCGGGGAAATATTTAGTAGAAGGTGATGCCTCTTCAGCCTCTTATTTCTTGGCTGCCGCAGCCATTAAAGGCAAGGTAAAAGTGACCGGGATTGGCAAAAATTCTATCCAAGGTGACCGATTATTCGCTAATGTATTAGAAAAAATGGGGGCTAAAATTACTTGGGGAGAAGATTTTATTCAAGCCGAAAACGCGAATCTTCAGGGGATTGATATGGATATGAACCATATTCCCGATGCGGCGATGACTATCGCCACCACCGCACTTTTTGCAACAGGTGAAACCACCATTCGCAATATCTACAACTGGCGTGTAAAAGAAACCGATCGCCTTACAGCGATGGCCACAGAATTGCGTAAAATCGGTGCTGAAGTCGAGGAAGGAGAGGATTTCATTCGTATTCAACCGCTTCCATTAGATCAATTCCAACCTGCTGAAATTAAGACTTATAACGATCACCGCATGGCAATGTGCTTTGCCTTAGTCGCACTTTCAGATTCACCGGTCACGATTCTTGATCCGAAGTGCACCGCAAAAACATTCCCAACATTTTTTGATGAATTTGAAAAAATTTGTGTGAGAAATTAGTCACAACGGACGTTTTGCCAATCACTTAGATAAAAACAAAACGTCCTCTCCCTAACAAAGTGCGGTGATTTTTTCAATTAATTTGTACCACCCACAGTGATTTCATCAATCTTCAATGCCGGTTGACCTACGCCAACCGGTACACTTTGTCCGTCTTTACCACAAACGCCAATGCCTAAATCTAACTCGCTTTGATCTGCCACCATCGAAATTTTTTGCATCACCTCAATACCGCTACCGATTAGCGTTGCGCCTTTTACCGGCTTAGTGATTTTCCCCTTTTCAATCAGATAGGCTTCAGAGGTAGAAAACACAAATTTACCTGAAGTGATGTCCACTTGCCCACCACCAAAGTGCGGAGCATAAACGCCATGCTCTACCGAAGCGATTAGATCCTCAAATTGACTCTGCCCCGCCAGCATATAAGTGTTTGTCATACGTGGCATCGGTAAATGCGCATAAGATTCTCGACGGCCATTACCCGTAGGCTTCACGCCCATTAAACGGGCATTCATTTTATCTTGCATATAGCCCTGTAAAATGCCGTCTTTAATGAGTACATTGCATTGACTTGGTACACCTTCATCATCAATGGTGAGAGAACCACGGCGGTGAGCAATCGTGCCGTCATCAACAATCGTACAAAGTGGAGAGGTGACTAATTCACCAATTTTCCCTGTAAATAGAGAACTTTCTTTACGATTAAAATCGCCTTCCAAACCATGCCCTACCGCTTCGTGCAATAGCACCCCTGGCCACCCTGCGCCTAACACAACAGGCATAAGTCCTGCCGGTGCCGCCACAGCACCTAAATTAACCAAGGCTTGACGAACCGCTTCTTTCGCAAAATTGATGGCTCGAATATCACCATCGACCATTTCAAAGAACCAATCCAATCCAAAACGTCCACCGGAACTACAACTTCCCCGCTCACGTTTTCCATTTTCTTCCACTAATACAGAAATTGACAAACGGACAAGCGGCCGAATATCGGCAGCTAATGTGCCATCTGTTGCCATCACCAATACTTCTTCATAAACCGCACTTAAACCGGCAGAAACTCGGGTGACACGCGGATCTTCCGCTCGAGCAGTACGATCAACTAAATGTAATAATTCAATTTTCTTTTCTTTAGAAAGGCTTTCTAACGGATTAATGGAAGCATAACGCATAATCGGATTTACGGCATTAAGTGCATTTGGCACAATAATGTTGCCTTGCTGACGTTGCGCAATGCCCTTCACTGCATTGGCACATTGTTGCAGTGAAGCAAGGTTAATTTGATCCGAGTAAGCAAAACCGGTTTTTTCACCGGATACCGCACGAACCCCTACGCCACGATCAATGTGAAAACCACCCTCTTTAATAATCCCGTCTTCCAATACCCAATTTTCATCTTGGCTAAGCTGAAAATATAAATCCGCATAATCAATATTGCGGTGCGACATTAGATCAAAAATATTTAATAATTCTTTGGTGGATAAATGACTTGGAGTCAATAAACTTTCCGAAACCTGTTTTAACATATTCTTCTCCGTAAATAGACGAGGTCTATAAAATAAAACTTAGCTAAAAAGTGCGGTCAAAAAACAGCAAGTTTTTGTAAAATAAAAAATCGCTTATAAATGTTCTAAACCAAATTGATATAAGGCATTTTTCTTGTAACCATATAATTCCGCTACAATTGCCGCCGCTTTTTTAAGAGGCAGTTCTTGGGTAATCAAGGTTAAGGCTTTAATCGCTTGAGGAGAAAATTCCCCCTCATTTTCTCGCTTAGGTTGACCTTCTACAATCAACACCATTTCCCCCTTAGTTCGGTTGGGGTCTTCATCTAACCATTGCCGTAAATTTTTTACGGTATCACCCACTATCGTTTCCCATGTTTTCGTGATTTCACGGGCAAGCACCACATAGCGATCTTCGCCAAGTACCTCTTGCATATCGGAAAGGGTATCTAAAATGCGGTGGGTAGATTCATAAAATATCAAAGTGCGCTCTTCTTTTGCCACATTTTCTAATTTATCTCTACGTGCCTTACTTTTCGCCGGCAAAAAACCTTCAAAACAAAAACGATCCGAAGCGATACCTGAAGCGCATAGCGCCGTAATTGCAGCACAAGCCCCCGGTAAAGGCACGACACGGATTCCCGCCTCACGACATTGACGCACTAAATGAAAACCGGGATCACTAATTAAAGGTGTACCTGCATCGGATATTAATGCAATATTTACCCCTTGTTTCAGTTTTTCTACCAAAACAGCAGCTTTTTCTTGTTCATTATGATCATGTAATGCAAAAAACGGCTTTTTAATACCATAGTGACTGAGCAACAAACCACTGTGACGAGTGTCTTCCGCTGCCATTAAATCCACTTGGGAAAAGATTTCCAAAGCACGTTGAGTAATGTCTTGCAAATTACCAATTGGCGTTGCCACAATATATAAAATTCCACTTAAATCGTTCATTTTTGTTTGCTTTTAAGATTTGAGGTAAGTAAGATCGCCCCTATTATTGACTCATTCATCATGGAGCAAAAAAGAATATGGCTATTCTATTACAAGGTGTAGGTTTTAAAAAACGTTTAATACCAATTTTATTATCAGTGGCGTTAGCCGGCTGTTCCAATTTATTCGGTAGCAGCTTCACCGAAACACTTCAACGTGATGCCAACGCCAGTTCTGAATTTTATATGAACAAATTGGAACAGACACCAAGTATTGAAGATAAAGAAACCTATAAATTACTCGCTGCGCGCGCATTTATTACAGAGAACAAAATTGCCCAATCCGAGGCAATATTATCTGAATTAGGCGAACTAAATGATGCCCAAAAACTTGATCGTCTATTAATTGAAGGCCGTCTTTCAGCTGCCAAAGGCGCAAACGATGTAGCGGAGAGCCAATTACGTTTAATTGATTTAAATAAACTAAGCGCCTCTCAAAAATCTCGTTATTATGAAACACAAGCCACTGTTTTTGAAAATCGTAAAGATGTCATTGAAGCCGTAAAATCCCGTATCAAAATGTATGAAAATCTCTCCGATGTGCAACGTCGCCAAGATAATATAGATAAAACTTGGGCGCTATTACGTTCCGCTAACACCGGCGTGATCAATAATACATCAGATGAAGGGAATGTGGCACTAGGTGGCTGGCTGACTTTAATTAAAGCCTATAATGATAATATTCGTCAGCCTGTGCAATTAAGCCAAGCCCTACAACAGTGGAAAAGCGCTTATCCAAATCATGCCGCTGCCACTCTGTTCCCAAAAGAATTACAAAGTTTATTAGATTTCCAACAAACAAATCTTGTACAAATCGGTTTAATCTTACCGGTTAGCGGTGACGGGCAAATTTTAGGCAATACTATTCTATCCGGCTTTAATGATGCCAAAGGAAATTCCACCATTCCGGTGCAAATTTTTGATTCATCGACTTATTCCATTGACGAGATTATCGCACAAGCCAAACAATCCGGCGTAAAAGCATTAGTAGGGCCACTTTTAAAACAAAATGTTGAGGCAATCATTAATAACCCTGCATCCGTGCAAGGGATCGATGTATTGGCATTAAACGCAACGCCAAATGTCCGAGCCATTAACCAAATGTGTTATTACGGTTTATCACCAGAGGATGAAGCCGAATCTGCCGCCACCAAAATGTGGAATGATGGTGTACGTAATCCTGTTGTTGCGATGCCACAAAATGAGCTAGGTCAACGTGTCGGCAATGCCTTTAATGTTCGTTGGCAACAATTAGCCTCAACGGATGCCAATATCCGTTACTATAACTTAACAGCAGATGTACCTTACTTCTTCCAAGAAAATGCCTCAAATACAACCGCACTTTATGCGCTCGCTAATCCTGATGAGCTGGCAGAAATGAAAGGTTATCTTGCCAACAGCCTACCGAACGTGAAAATTTACGCAAGTTCACGTACCAATACGGCAAATAATTCCTCAGAATATGCAATACAAATGGAGGGCGTGCAATTTAGCGATATTCCTTTCTTTAAAGAATCAACCTCCGCACAATATCAAAAAGTAGCGAGTTCAACAGGCAGTGAATATCAGCTTATGCGCTTATATGCCATGGGGGCAGATGCTTGGCTATTAATCAATCATTTCAATGAATTACGCCAAGTGCCGGGCTATCAATTAAGCGGTTTAACCGGCATCTTAAGTGCAGGATCAAACTGCAATGTAGAACGTGATATGACTTGGTTCCAATACCAAAATGGTCAAGTCGTACCGGTAGCCAACTAAGATGTTTTCTTTAAAACGTCAACAAGGAGCGGGCTTTGAGCATCAAGCCCGTCTTTTTTTGGAATCAAAAGGACTGGTTTTTATTGCAGCAAATCAGTATTTCAAATGTGGCGAATTAGATCTTATTATGCAAGATGGGCAAACTATCGTATTTGTGGAAGTTCGCCAACGTTCAAACGCACACTTTGGCTCGGCTATCGAGAGTGTCGATTGGCATAAACAACAAAAATGGCTTGATGCGGCAAATCTCTGGCTTGCGAAACAAAATCTCAGTTTAGAAGATGCCGATTGCCGTTTTGATCTCGTTGCTTTCGGCAAAACGACACAAGATATCCAATGGATTCCTAATTTTCTCGACTAATTTTATTTTCAATTATGTTACAACAAGTTAAAGACATTTATAGCGAAAGCATACAAATTCAAATTTCCGCCTCTAGTTTACTGACGGAAAATATCGCCAATGCTAGCCAAAAAGTGATTCAATGTTTACTTAATGGCAATAAAGTGATCGCCTGTGGCATCTCACGCTCTTACGCCAATGCACAATTTCTGGTTTCCAATCTACTTAACCGCTACGATATTGAACGCCCAAGTTTTCCTTCCGTCCTACTCAGCCTAGAAAGTGCGGTCGGTTCTTCATTAGTTTTTGATCATTCACCGGAAAACCTCTATCAACATCAATTCAATGCGGTAGCAAAACCCGGTGATTTACTAATTGGCTTTGCCCCGCTCGGCATAGAAAAAGCCGTACTCAATACCATTGCCAATGCTGTAAGCAAAGAAATTAGCGTAATTGCCTTAACCGGTTCAAATAATGATGCGATTCAAGGCTTATTAGCAGAACAGGATTTGGAAATTTCCATTCCTACCAACAAAGAAAGCCGTATTTTGGAGAATCATTTATTTGTGATTAATGCCATTTGTGAACTGATCGATCAAACATTATTTCCAAGAGTTTGATAGAATGCCTATCGACACTAAACTATTTCAGCATTTATCTGACTAAGTGACTGATTCATTTAAATAAAGGAGAGAAAAATGAAACTAACCTCATTTAAAAAACTGGCATTTATTATAAGTGCTACCGTTTTACTGCAAGGCTGTGTTGCCGCAGTACTTGGCGGCGCTGCAGCAGGCACAAAAGTAGCAACGGATCCTCGTACAATGGGTACACAAGTCGATGATGAAACCCTTGAATTTAAAGTCGAAAATGCCTTAGATAAAGATGAACAAATCAAATCTGAGGCTCGCGTAAATGCGGTGTCTTACAACTCACGGGTACTATTAATCGGTCAAGTACCAAGTGAAAGTACAAAGGAAACCGCCACTAGCCTAGCAAAAGGTGTGGATGGGGTCACCGATGTATATAATGAATTACGCGTAAGCCCTAAAATTACTATCGGGCAAATCAGCAAAGACAGCTGGATCACCACACAAGTAAAATCCAAAATGTTAGTAGATGATCGAGTGAAATCAACGGATGTGAAGGTGATCACTGAAAATGGTGAAGTGTTCTTATTGGGCAATGTCACGCAAGCCCAAGCGGACGCCGCCGCAGACATTGCCAGCAAAATTAGCGGCGTACAAAAAGTCGTTAAAGTGTTCAAATATTTAAACTGATCTTCCTGAAAATCATTTACCTAATCAATTAAAGTGCGGTTGAAAATGACCTGATTTTTCAACCGCACTTTTTGCATTTTTTCAAGCAAAAAATTAAAAAATTTATAATCTTTAGAAAAGTATTTGTTTTTAAATAACTTACCTTTTGTCAATCATCTTGAGAGAAAATTTATCACTTGATCCTAATAGAAAAACACATTATCTTGTGTGCCGTTCTTTTATGAACACTATATCTTGTGTTCAAAAAAAATATCATAACAATAATAGGGCTCGTACTTATGAACAAAAGTTTAATGGTGACAAAACGTGATGGCACGCAAGAACAAATCAATCTTGATAAAATTCACCGCGTCATTACTTGGGCGGCTGAAGGATTAGAAAATGTTTCCGTCTCTCAGGTAGAATTACGTTCACACATCCAATTTTACGAAGGTATTCGTACTTCTGATATTCACGAAACCATCATCAAAGCAGCCGCAGATTTAATCAGCAAAGATACGCCTGATTACCAATATCTTGCCGCTCGTTTAGCGATTTTCCATTTGCGCAAAAAAGCCTATGGTCATTTCGATCCGCCTCGTTTATATGAGCACGTAAAAAAACTTGTACGTATGGGCAAATATGATCACGCCCTTTTAGACGATTATACTCGTGAAGAATGGGATGAAATGGACAGCTTTATCGATCACTGGCGTGATATGACGTTTTCCTATGCGGCAGTCAAACAGCTGGAAGGCAAGTATTTAGTACAGAACCGTGTTACCGGTGAAATTTACGAATCGGCACAATTCCTTTATTTATTGGTGGCAGCGAGTTTATTCTCAAAATATCCTCAGGAAACCCGCTTGGACTATATCAAGCGTTTTTACGATGCGACTTCTACATTTAAAATTTCCTTACCAACCCCAATTATGGCAGGCGTAAGAACGCCAACCCGCCAATTCAGTTCTTGTGTTTTAATTGAATGTGGCGATAGCTTGGATTCCATCAATGCTACCGCCTCTGCTATTGTGAAATATGTTTCCCAACGGGCGGGAATTGGCGTAAACGCCGGTGCGATTCGTGCCTTGGGTAGTGAAATCCGTGGTGGTGAAGCTTTCCATACGGGCTGTATTCCGTTCTATAAATATTTCCAAACCGCGGTGAAATCTTGTTCACAAGGTGGCGTGCGTGGCGGTGCGGCAACAGTTTACTACCCGTTATGGCATTTAGAGGCTGAAAGCCTACTGGTGTTAAAAAATAATCGTGGTGTGGAAGATAACCGTGTGCGCCATATGGACTACGGTGTTCAATTAAATAAGTTAATGTATCAACGCTTAATTAAAGGCGGCGATATTACTTTATTCAGCCCATCTGATGTACCGGGTCTTTACGAAGCCTTCTTTGCCGATCAAGATAAATTTGAAGAGCTTTACCTCAAATACGAGCAAGATCCAAGCATTCGTAAGCGTTCCGTTAAAGCGGTTGAAATTTTCTCTTTGTTAATGCAAGAACGAGCCTCAACCGGTCGTATCTATATTCAAAATGTGGATCACTGCAATACCCATTCGCCGTTTAATCCACAACTGGCACCGGTACGCCAATCTAACCTATGTTTAGAAATTGCGTTACCAACCAAACCATTAAATCATATTCATGATGAAAACGGTGAGATTGCTCTTTGCACCCTCTCTGCATTTAACTTAGGTAAAATTGAAAACCTTGATGAATTAGAAGGATTAGCGGATCTTGCGGTTCGAGCATTGGATGCTTTACTCGACTATCAAGACTATCCTGTTGCAGCCGCAAAACGCAGTTCCCTTGCCCGCCGTTCTTTAGGGATTGGCGTGATTAACTATGCCTATTACTTAGCGAAAAATGGCGTGCGTTATTCCGATGGCAGTGCGAATGATTTAACCCACCGCACCTTTGAAGCGATTCAATATTATTTATTGAAAGCCTCAATGAATTTAGCCAAAGAGCAAGGGGCTTGTGAATATTTCAATGAAACCACTTATGCACAAGGCATTTTGCCGATTGATAGCTATAAAAAAGATATTGATAGTCTGACGCAAGAACCGTTGCACTACGACTGGGAAAGTTTGCGTCAAGAGATTCAAGAGTTTGGTTTGCGTAACTCTACGCTCACCGCATTAATGCCCTCAGAAACATCATCACAGATCTCTAATGCTACCAATGGTATTGAGCCACCACGTGGTCATGTGAGTGTGAAAGCCTCAAAAGACGGGATCTTAAAACAAGTGGTGCCGGACTACGAAAACTTGAGTGAGCAATACGAATTACTGTGGGATATTCCAAGCAATGATGGCTATCTACACTTAGTGGGTATTATGCAAAAATTCGTGGATCAAGCGATTTCCGCTAACACTAACTACGATCCAAAACGTTTTGAAGACGGTAAAGTGCCGATGAAAGTGTTATTAAAAGATTTATTAACCGCTTACAAATACGGCTTAAAAACGCTTTATTACCAAAACACCCGCGACGGTGCCGAAGACGCCCAAGAAGATCTTGATGACGGCTGCGCAGGCGGGGCATGTAAGATCTAATTAATCAACCATTTAAAGTGCGGTTAAAATCGACCGCACTTTTACAACAGAGGAAAACCAAATGGCCTACACAACCTTCTCACAAACTAAAAACGATCAACTCAAAGAACCTATGTTCTTTGGTCAAAATGTAAACGTTGCCCGTTACGATCAACAAAAATATGAGACTTTTGAAAAGCTCATTGAAAAACAACTTTCTTTCTTCTGGCGTCCGGAAGAGGTGGATGTTTCTCAAGATCGTATCGACTATGCGGCTTTACCGGAACATGAAAAACATATTTTCATCAGTAACTTAAAATATCAGACCCTATTGGATTCTATTCAAGGTCGCAGTCCAAATGTGGCATTGTTACCGTTGGTATCTATTCCTGAATTAGAAACTTGGATCGAAACTTGGACGTTCTCTGAAACCATTCACAGCCGTTCTTACACCCATATTATTCGTAATATTGTGAATGATCCGTCTATCGTTTTTGATGATATTGTCACCAATGAAGAAATCATCAAGCGTGCAAAAGATATTTCTTCCTACTATGATGACTTGATTCGTGATAGCCAGCTTTACGGGCTATACGGTGAAGGCACATACACGGTGGACGGAAAAGAATGTGTTGTTACCTTACGCAATCTCAAAAGACAACTTTACCTTTGCTTAATGAGTGTGAATGCCCTTGAAGCCATTCGTTTCTACGTGTCTTTCGCCTGCTCTTTCGCTTTTGCGGAACGTCAATTAATGGAAGGTAACGCAAAAATCATTAAATTTATCGCCCGTGATGAAGCCTTACATTTGACCGGTACACAGCATATTTTAAACATTATGGCGGCCGGTCAGGACGACCCTGAAATGGCAGAAATTGCCGAAGAATGCAAGCAAGAAGCTTACGACTTATTCCTCGCCGCAGCGGAACAGGAAAAAGAATGGGCGGATTATTTGTTTAAAGACGGTTCAATGATCGGTTTAAACAGAGATATTTTGGTGCAATATGTAGAATACATCACCAATATCCGTATGCAGGCTGTTGGCTTGCCATTACCATTCCAAGCCCGTTCTAACCCAATTCCTTGGATCAATGCTTGGTTGGTTTCCGATAACGTACAAGTAGCGCCACAAGAAGTAGAAGTGAGTTCTTACCTTGTCGGTCAGATTGATTCTAAAGTGGATACTAAAGATTTTGGGGATTTTGATCTCTAATTAAACAATAAAGTGCGGTCATAAAATCAAGAAAATTTATGACCGCACTTTTTTATATCCAGTCCATTTTGAATCAGCTATAAAATTATTATTTTTTATCCAATCCTTCCCGAATCCATTTATCAAATCCATCATAATCAACCAAAAAGGCATCATGTCCGTAAATTGATGGAAACTCGTGAAAATCCAAATCAACCTGACTTTGCTCTAACAATTGTTTGCTTTTATGTAGGTCTATAGATTTGAATAATTGATCCGTCGTAACAGAAACGAGAGTATAATGTGCTTTAATACGTGAAAGTGCCGTTTTTACATCAAGATAACCCAAACTTGGGTCATACATATCCAATGCTCGCAATAGATGAAGATAGCTATTGGCATCAAAGCGTTCAAGAAATTTTTTCCCTT
Organism: Rodentibacter genomosp. 1; assembly: GCF_001999285.1. Classification (GTDB taxonomy): domain Bacteria; phylum Pseudomonadota; class Gammaproteobacteria; order Enterobacterales; family Pasteurellaceae; genus Rodentibacter. The sequence goes on along the minus strand of NZ_MLHN01000009.1, from coordinate 230,535 downwards.
GATAACTCAGATAAGATTCCACTTGGAAATAATCGCCCCAAAAATCCCCCTCCGATTTCGCTGCTCGCCCAAAAGCTTTAGCAAGCTGTAAATCCGTACGATAAGTCAACATACCTAACATTCGAGCAATAGATAAACCTTGGTCGGGAGGTGTACCATCATAATAATCTCCGCCATTAAAATTGGGATCGTTCATCACCGCTTGGCGCATAACATGATTGAATCCGATGGCTTCGGCACTGAAAAAAAGCGAAGAACAAAGATTCACGATATTATCGACAAAATCCGGATATTCAATGCCCCATTGAGTGGCTTGCATTCCCCCGAAAGAGCCACCAATCACGGCTTTCAAATGCGTCACGCCCAAATAATCAATTAATGCTTTTTGCACATGCACAATGTCCTGCACAGTAATCGCCGGAAAGAGGCTACCATAAGGTTTACCTGTTTTAGGATTAAGGGAAGAAGGGCCACTCGTGCCTTTACATCCCCCCAAGACATTAGAACAAATAAAGAAATAACGAGAAGTATCTAAGGCAAGCCCATCACCCATAAAATTCTGCCACCAACCGGTTTGCTCTTTATGAGGAAAATAAGGTTCGGCATCACCGGTTAAGGCATGGCAAATTAATACAACGTTACTTTTATCGGCATTCAATGTTCCATAAGTTTGATAAGCCACATTAATGGGCGAAATCTCACCGCCTAACACAAGTGCTAGCGGATTATCCTGAAAAAGCACCACATTCTGAACTGACATTGAAAACCTACTACGTAAGATAAAGATGTTTTCAATTATCGACAGCTTATTATCTTTGTCAAGAAATTTTAGCCGTCTAAACGGCTAAATAAACACATAGGAAAAGAACGTAAAATTCAGCTTGAACTAACTCCCAGTTTTCATTATGTTAGTTACTATGATTGATTCAAAAAATACACTAAAAATGACCGCACTTTCCCTCTGGCATCGCTTTCATTACAAAAAAATAATTCTCTGGCTATGTGGTTTAAGTGCCTTCTTTCTTTTAATTTTCCTCGTCATCGATCAAGTAATCAGTTTATCCGTTCGTGATCGAGTATTTGAAAATGCCGATAGACTGCCTTACCGCCCCTATGGGGTCGTACTCGGCACATCAAAATATGTGGCAACGGGAAAAACCAACGATTACTACACCAATCGCCTTGCCGCCGCCAAAACCCTTATCGAAAATCAAAAGGTCAGCTATCTTCTGCTTAGTGGCGATAACCGCACACTACAATACAATGAACCACGTAATATGTTCAGAGATTTACGTAAAATGGGTATTTCTGAAGATAGGCTTTTTCAAGATTTTGCCGGTTTCCGCACACTAGATTCCATCATCAGAGCCGATAAGGTGTTCCAGATTCCTCCCTATACCATTATCAGCCAAAAATTTCATTGCGAACGTGCCCTGTTCATCGCAAGATATTATGATATTGACGCCATTTGCTTCACCGCCAAGCAACCCGACATTTATTTTGGTACAAGAATTCGGGAAACCTTTGCCCGTATAAAAGCAATCTTTGATCTACTAATTGGAGTTCAACCCTATTTTTTAGGCGATCCTGAACCACTTCCGCTCCCTAATAATCAATGAATATCTTTAAATATTCCCTAGTTCATTTATATTTTTTGAATGAACTCTTTTTAGCGTTTTTTACGGAATTTATTTGACAATTTTTGGCTAAATCGTTATTCCTATAACCTTGCAAACACAATACTTAAAATCTTTATTCACAGGGAGAATTCGTTATGTCTCATTTATCCGTCGCCAAATTTGGTGGTACTTCCGTTGCAAACTATGCGGCAATGACTGCTTGTGCAAAAATCATTATTGCCGATCCCAATACACGCGTTGTGGTGCTTTCCGCTTCTGCCGGTGTTACCAATCTTTTGGTAGAACTCGCAAACGGCGTAGAAGCAGAGGAGCGTAGAAGATTAATTGGTGAAGTCCGCCACATTCAAGAAAATATTTTAAATGAACTCAAAGATGACAGCCGAGTTCGCCCAATCATTGAAAAATATCTTGAAAATATCGAATACCTTTCTGAAGCTGCAAGTCTCGCCACATCAGCTGCATTGACTGACGAATTAATCAGCCACGGGGAGATGATGTCAACTCAAATTTTTATTGAAATTTTGCGTGAACAAAACACCGGTGCAACTTGGCTTGATGTACGTAATATCGTGGCAACCAATACTCATTTTGGTAAAGCCGCTCCCGATGATGAAAAAACCCAAAGCAACAGTAACAATATTTTAAAACCGATGATTGATCGCGGGGAATTAATCATTACTCAAGGATTTATTGGTCGTGAACCCGGTGGTAAAACGACCACGTTAGGACGTGGTGGCAGTGATTATTCCGCAGCCTTGTTAGCGGAAGTTCTTAACGCAAAAGATGTCTTAATTTGGACGGATGTTGCCGGTATCTACACGACAGATCCCCGTATCGTCCCAACGGCACAACGCATTGATACCATGAGTTTCGCTGAAGCGGCGGAGATGGCAACCTTCGGGGCTAAAGTCCTCCATCCGGCAACCTTACTTCCAGCCGTTCGTAGCAATATTCCGGTTTATGTTGGCTCAAGTAAAGCCCCACATGATGGCGGAACTTGGGTAACACGCGATCCCCAACCCCGCCCGACTTTCCGAGCCATCGCATTACGCCGAGAACAAACCCTGTTAACACTTTCAAGCCTCAGTATGCTGCATGCACAAGGCTTTTTAGCAAATGTTTTCGGTATTTTGGCAAAACATAAAATTTCAGTGGATACGATCACCACATCAGAAATCAGCATTGCATTAACCTTGGATAAAACAGGATCAACATCGTCCGGCACAGAATTACTTTCTAATGAATTACTGGAAGAACTAAGACAATATTGCACCGTAAAAGTGGATACCGGTTTATCCTTAGTTGCACTGATCGGCAATGATTTACACATTGCAGCCGGTGTGGCAAAACGCATTTTTGACACACTAGAAAATTATAATATCCGAATGATCAGCTACGGCGCCAGCACCAATAATATTTGTATGTTAGTGCCAAGTGAACATGCCGATAAGGTACTTCGTTCGTTACATAGATCGCTATTTGAATAATCCCCTTTACTTAAATAATGAAGTCACTTTTGAACGAATCAAAATGTGACTTCAATATTGTTATCCTTTGTTCTAAGCCGTAAGCCACGTAGAAAAGAATCTTAGAATCAAATCTCAATAAAAACGAAGAGGAAATGGAAAATGTCATATTTAAAGACGTTAGAAACACTCATAATTTCAACCGCACTTTTTAGCGTCATCGGCTATGTATCAAGCTATTGGATAAAGCCCAAATGGAAAACAGAAGCGGAAATCACTTATCCTACCTTATCTCAACTAGGCAATTATTATTCGCTCTTCTCCATGTATCACCTGATGCAAGGACAAGATAGTATTGAAAATAAAATTCCCGAATTAATCTATCAAAATTTTACCGAACAATTGGTTGCTTATGACAACCTAAAACAGTTTTGGGAAAATTCGACCTATTACAAGCAAAAAATCAGTGAAGATGTGACTGAAAATACCCAACTATTAAATGATTTAATCAAAAATACCCATTTCCAATCTCTTGGTTATAACACCGGAAAAATCACCCTGACATTAGATGAAGCAAGAGAATCGCAGGAATTACTGTCTTCACTGCTTAATCATATTAATATCATCACTCAAAAAGAGCGCTATGACACACTTATTCTTCAATGGAAAAATTTATTTACTCAAGTCAAAACTGCCGCAGAACTCAATTTGGGTAACATTCCTTATGGCAATAGCGTAGAGCGTCAAGATTGGCAAGGTAAACTCAATATGATGAAATCCGTTAATCCGCTTGATGAAAATTTTACCGGCTTTCATTTCACTAAAAGCCCACAACCACCCGAAGCAATGGGACGAAACAGCTGGGGATTCATCGGCGGCGGAATCGGTTTATTGCTCGGATTATTCAATCTTTTGTTCCGCCGTAAAAGAAAAAACCATTGATTTATCATCAAATTCAAGGCACATCAAAGCTAGAAAGTGATAGCAGAATAGTTTAATATAGCGAGCCGTGATTCGTTCTAAACTAATATTCATCCCTTAATTAAAGTGTAGAATTTAATTTTTAGGATAATCAAAAAGAATAAAAAATATCAGGCTATTCATTTGATCAATCAACCAAATTTAAAAGGTGGAAGTTATGGGAAAAAGTGTCGTTATCTTGGGTGCTCAATGGGGCGATGAAGGTAAGGGTAAAATCGTTGATTTATTAACGGATCGCGTAAAATACGTTGTACGCTATCAAGGCGGTCATAACGCGGGGCACACGCTGATTATTAATGGTGAAAAAACCGTCTTACGTTTAATCCCATCCGGTATTTTACGCCAAAATGTGACCTGCCTTATCGGCAATGGCGTGGTACTTTCACCTGCCGCATTAATGCAAGAAATGGGCGAGCTTGAAAGCCGTGGTATCAATGTCCGCGAGCGTTTATTAATTTCCGAGGCTTGTCCTTTAATCCTCCCATATCACGTTGCGATGGATCATGCTCGTGAGGCAGCATTGGGTAAAAAAGCAATTGGTACTACCGGTCGCGGTATTGGCCCTGCTTATGAAGATAAAGTTGCACGACGTGGTTTACGGGTCGGCGATTTATTTGATAAAGAAGCGTTTGCTGAAAAACTCAAAAATATTCTTGAATACTATAATTTCCAATTCATGAACTACTATAAAGTCGAGCCGGTTGATTATCAAAAAACCTTAGATGAAGTAATGGCGGTGGCCGATATTATCACCGGTATGGTAGCAGACATCACCACAATTTTAGATACTGCACGCAAAAATGGTGACAACATCTTGTTTGAAGGTGCGCAAGGTACAATGTTAGATATCGACCACGGCACCTATCCATACGTCACCAGTTCAAATACCACTGCGGGTGGGGTTGCAACCGGATCAGGTTTCGGCCCTCGTAATTTGGATTACGTATTAGGCATTATTAAAGCCTACTGTACCCGAGTGGGTGGCGGCCCCTTCACCACTGAATTATTCGATGATGTGGGCGCAGAAATTGCACGCAAAGGAAATGAATTTGGTGCAGTAACCGGTCGTGCCCGTCGTTGTGGTTGGTTTGATGCGGTCGCTATTCGTCGTGCAATCCAACTTAATTCAATTTCCGGTTTCTGTATGACAAAACTTGATGTGTTAGATGGTTTTGATGAAGTCAAAATCTGCGTAGCATACAAAATGCCAAATGGAGACATTGTAGAATACGCACCACTTGCGGCAAAAGATTGGGAAGGGGTTGAACCAATTTATGAAACTATGCCAGGCTGGAAAGAAAATACTTTCCGCATTACCGATGTCAATAAATTGCCACAAAACTGCCTAAACTATATCAAACGTATTGAAGAAGTGACCGGTGTCCCAGTGGATATTCTTTCAACAGGTCCGGATCGTGTCGAAACCATGATTTTACGTGACCCTTTTGCAGAATAATTTTCTTCTTATTTCTCGACCGCACTCAAAAGTGCGGTCTTTTTTTCTTCTGTTTTTGAATCACTCATTATGAACGAACAAGATATTATTCATTACCTTGAAAACCATCCTGATTTCTTTACCCGACACCCCTCGCTCTTAAAAAATCTGACTTTTCATCATTCACAAAAAGGGGCGATTTCACTCATCGAAGCTCAATTAATGCAATATCGTCAAGAAATTACCGCGCTCACCTCACAACTTGAAAAATGTCACCAGTTAGCGATCCAAGAGGCCGATATTTTCTTTGCATTAATTCCACTCCAAAAGAAATTATTTCAGGCTCAAGATTTTCTTTCTATTGAAAAGAAATTAGATCAATGGGCAAAATCTTATGAATTAGAAGGAGCCAAAATTCTCCTCTTTACCGATAGCTGGCAAAAAACGGCAAATATTCCCTCATATAATTGGATTGATCGTAAAGCCTTTGATATTATTCGCTTGGAACGCTTCGGCTTACGCCAATTTTATTTAGGTGATTTAAGCGGTAAAGAAAAGTCTTTAATATTTTTACCGGAAGAATTACCCATTGGCTCTGTGGCTTGCTGTTTACTTGGCACAAAAGATACCCATAAACCCACCGCACTTTTACTGTTTCGCTCCCGTGATGTACAGCGTTTTCACAATGGACAAGATATTTCTTTCCTCAAACATTTAGTTGATATTGTGGATCTTCATTTAGAAAAACATCTCAACCAATAATGACTTATTGCTATCACACTCTAAGTTTAACCTATTTTAAAAATATAAAATTTTTGTGATCGAGATCCCATTATTGAAATTTGTCTTTTTTGGGAAAATTTTAAATGACATATAATTTCCACGATGATTATAAAAAGGAAATATTATGAAAACATTAAGTGAATTTATTGTAGAACGCCAAGCTGAATATCCAAATGCAAAAGGGGAATTAAGTGGAATTTTATCGTCTATCCGTTTATTAGCTAAAATTATTCATCGTGATATTAATAAAGCGGGGTTAACAAATATCTTAGGTCAATCCGGCCTTGAAAATGTGCAAGGAGAAAGCCAAATGAAGCTTGATCTTTTTGCTCACAATACCATGAAATCTGCGCTGATGGCTCGAGAGGAAGTAGCGGGTTTTGCCTCTGAAGAAGAGGAAAGTTTTATCGCCTTTGACACAGAACGGGGTCGCAATGCGAAATATGTGATTTTAACCGATCCCCTTGATGGCTCATCAAATATTGATGTGAACGTATCCGTAGGGACTATTTTCTCTATTTATCGCCGTGTTTCACCTATTGGTACACCGGTAACGATGGAAGATTTCCTTCAACCGGGCAATAAACAGGTAGCAGCAGGTTATATCGTATATGGTTCTTCAACTATGTTGGTTTACACTACCGGAAACGGGGTAAATGGATTCACCTATGATCCTTCTATCGGCACGTTCTGTTTATCCCATGAGAATATGAAAATGCCAAAAGACGGGCGTATTTATTCCATCAACGAAGGGCAATACCTCAAATTCCCACTAGGTGTGAAAAAATATATTAAATATTGCCAAGAAGAGGATAAAGCGACACAACGTCCTTATGCTTCACGCTATATCGGTTCCCTTGTTGCCGATTTTCACCGCAATTTATTAAAAGGCGGGATTTACATTTATCCTAGCGCCACTAACTATCCAAAAGGAAAATTGCGTTTACTTTACGAAGGCAATCCAATGGCATTTTTAGCGGAACAAGCCGGTGGTCTGGCCACTGATGGCTATCGCCGAATTTTAGATATTGAACCGAAAGAATTACACGAACGCGTACCGTTATTTGTTGGTTCAGAAGAAATGGTGAAAAAAGCAGAAGAAATGATGCTTTCCTTTAAAGAGGGCTAATCTGCCAAAACAAAAGTGCGGTTAATTTCAAATAAGCTTTAAAACGCTTGTGAAATTAACCGCACTTTTCTATCTACTGTGAAACTAATCCCTTTTTCGACTTAACAGCCACCAAATAATCGCAATAAATAACAAACTTGGGATTAATGCGCCAAGCACAGCCGGCATATTATAAACCACGCTCATTTGCCCAAAAATCTCATTTACCACATAAAACAAGAAACCAAAACAAATTCCCGTTACAATTCTTGCGCCTGCCGTCACGCTACGCAAAGAGCCAAAAATAAAGGATAACGCAAGCATCATCATCACCCCGACAGAAACCGGCTGAAAAATTTTACGCCAAAAGGTCAGTTCAAATCGGCGAACATCTTGTCCCGTCTCTTTTAAGAATGCGATGTATTCATATAAACCACTGATAGATAATGAGGTTGGTCGTAAAGAAACTGCGCCTAATTTATCCGGTGTCAAATTCGTTTCCCAAGATTCAATTAAACGGTTCATTGTCGTAATTTCATCCTTTTGAATTTTTGAATCACTCACTTGGCGCAGTTGCCATTTGTTTTCTTCTGCAGAATAGGCCGCTTGATTTGCGTGTTTCAATTGGGTGAGATTTCGATTGTCATCAAAGGTATAAATATACACATCGTTTAATGTTGTATCCTCAGAAACTCTACGCACAAAAATAAAATGACGCCCATCTTTCGCCCACACACCATTTTTTACCGAAAGCATTGAACCGCCGGAAATAGCACGAGTACGCATATCACGGGCAAATTGCTCCGTTTGTGGAATGCCCCATTCACCCATTACCATTGTTAAAATCACTAATGGTAAGGCTGTTTTCATCACCGCTAATCCAATTTTAAAACGTGAGAAACCGGCTGATTGCATCACAACCAATTCACTACGGCTAGCCAAATTACCAAGCGCAATCAACGCGCCCAATAATGCCGCCATCGGGAAAAACGTTTCTACATCTTTCGGTATGGTTAAAAAGGTAAATGCAACTGCCTGCAAAACATCATAAGAGCCTTTCCCTACACTACGAAATTGCTCGACAAATTTAATAATCGCAGATAAACCAACAAGTGTGAGCAAAGTGGCAAAAATCGCCCCTAAAATGCTTTTACCAATATAACGGTCTAAGGTATTCATCATTTGTTTTACCCTTTTCGGCTAAGAAGATGGCGAAGTTTATACATTACAGTGCTATCCCAACCATTCAACACGACACCAAGCAACAAGAACAGGATATTCACAAGAGGCATTAAAATAGCGGCATCTAGCTTTCCGGCAGAACCAGCCGATTTAAATGAACTTTGTAATAAGAAGTAAATGAGATAGAGCAATAATGCCGGGAGAATTTTTGCAAAACGTCCTTGTCTTGGATTCACTCTGCTTAACGGCACAGCAATTAATGCCATTAATGGTACAGCTAAAATCAAGGTGATTCGCCAATGTAATTCTGCCTTTGCCGCAGGATCATTTTTATTTATTAGTGCCTCAAAAGAAAATGTAGCGGCTTCATCAGATTGACTCTCTGTCACCTGATAGCCCAAATAAGCCTGATATTCATCAAAATGAGTGAGACGAAAATCAGGTAGCGCTGCCGTACCCTCTACACGTTGTGTATTTTGTAAATTCAGAACTTGATCACCATTTGGTAAGGATTTTAACACCCCTTTTTCAGCCGTCACAACTGAAGGCTTTGTCTGCCCTTTAGGTGCAGTTTGAAACAGGTAAACATCATTAATTTGGTTACCTTTAATACTGTCAATAAATAGCACGAAATTATTATTGTTGGTAGACATAAATTGACCGGAAGAAAGCGCCCCCATAGTTGGGTTAGCTTTTGCCTCTTCTACTAGCGTACTTTGTTTTTGAATTGCCCAAGGAGAAAGCCATAACGCATTATATGCAGCTAATCCGGCAGTGATTAAAGAAAGCATCAAGGCGACACGCACGAGAATACGCTGTCCAATACCACAAGCCCTCATCACCGTGATTTCACTCTCGGCATATAAACGGCCAAAGGTCAATAAAATGGCTATAAACAAACACAATGGCAACATTAGCTGCGCCATGGTCGGCATTCCAAGTCCAAGTAAAGAAAAAACCAAATCAGCCGGCACATTACCATTTGCTGCCGAACCAAGTACGCGCACAAGTTGCTGACAGAAAAAAATCAACAGCAAAATGAATAAAATCGCCACTTGGCTCTTGAAGACTTCTTTCGTTAAATATCGCGTTAAAATCATCTTATATCGTATTGTTTATCGTTAAAATTGAGGGGAAAACTAGATAAAATCGACCGCGTATGATACCTTATTTTCGCTGATTTAAACAATCAAAAAAGGAAATCAAATGAAATATCAAGCAAAATCAATCGCACTTTCTCAAACCTTTGAATGTATCATCATTGGTGCTTATGAAAACAATGAATTTTCAACCAGTTTTAACGAAATAGATCAAGCAACACAAGGGTATCTAAACGGTTTAGTCAAATCCGGCGAACTCACCGGAAAATTAGGACAAACTTTATTGCTACGTGATCTCCATGGCATTACAGAAAAACGAGTCCTCATTATTGGTTGCGGAAAAAAAGGCGAACTTAACGAACGCCAATATAAGCAGCTCATTCAAAATATGTTAAACGCCTTAAAAGATGCCTATATTCGTGAAGCGGTTTGCTATTTGACAGAAGTTGAAATCAAAAACCGTGATCTTTACTGGAACATCCGTTTTGCAATTGAAACCATTGAGCATACCAACTATCAATTCGATCAATTCAAATCTCAGAAAGCCAAACCAATCAGCCTAGAAACGCTCATTTTCAACACAGATTGCCAACAGGCACAATTGGCTATCAAGCATGCCCAAGCTATTGCAAGCGGCGTGAAAGCAGCACGAGATATTGCCAATATGCCGCCTAACGTATGTAACCCGGCTTATCTTGCAGATCAAGCGAAAAATTTAGCAGAAAAATCTACCGCACTTTCATTTGAAGTCATTGATGAACAAATGATGGCTGATTTAGGAATGAAAGCCTATCTTGCGGTTTCCCGCGGTTCATCAAACCCAGCTTATATGTCGCTTCTTCATTTTAACAACGCCGCAGATAAAAATACCAAACCGATTGTGCTTGTCGGCAAAGGCTTAACCTTTGATGCCGGTGGTATTTCCTTAAAACCTGCCACAGAGATGGATGAAATGAAATATGATATGGGGGGAGCGGCTTCCGTATTCGGGACGATGAAAGCCCTTGCCGAGCTTAATTTACCCCTCAATGTGATTGGGGTGCTTGCCGGTTGTGAAAACCTACCGGATGGTAATGCCTATCGTCCGGGCGATATTCTCACCACCATGAACGGCTTAACTGTGGAAGTGTTAAATACCGATGCGGAAGGTCGTCTTGTGCTATGTGATACACTTACCTATGTGGAACGCTTTGACCCTGAGCTTGTCATTGATGTAGCAACCCTCACCGGCGCATGCGTTGTCGCACTCGGGCAACACAACAGCGGCTTAATGTCGGAAGATGAAAACCTTGTCAGCGAATTACTCAATGCAGCAAACCAAACCACAGATAAAGCTTGGCGCTTACCATTAGGTGAAGAATACCAAGAACAGCTAAAATCACCCTTTGCCGATCTTGCCAATATTGGCGGACGTTGGGGCGGTGCAAGCACAGCGGGAGCATTCTTATCCAATTTCACCAAAAAATATCGTTGGGCACATTTAGATATCGCCGGTACCGCATGGTTACAAGGTGCGAATAAAGGCGCAACCGGTCGCCCGGTTTTTTTACTCACTCAATTTCTAATTAATCAGGTGAAATAAAACCGAGATAAAATTCGGTATCATGTAGCAGTTGCACAAATCTATTTTTGGGTAGGGACACACTGCGTGTGTCCGTATTTCAATATGTTATAAGCGGACACACGCAGTGTGTCCGTATTTCAATATGTTATAAGCGGACACACGCAGTGTGTCCCTACTTTTTAGAATCCTGCTTTTATCTCTATCAAAGAGCGGTTAAATTTTACTGAGTTTTTATAAATATCTGTTCTCTCAACACCTCATACCAGCTTGAGACTATTGACCCATTGTTTGAATTTTGTTAAAAGTTTGTTGATTAAAAACACACAAGGAGTAGAACGATGAAAACTCAATATTCTTTTTTATCAAAATATAAAAGCGCGATTATCCTCGCCATAGATTTTCTTTTGATGCTGTTTTTAATTCGCTATCTTCCTTTCTCACCCACTGAAAATCGAGGCTTAGCATTATTAATTTTCATCGGGATTCTCTGGTTAACCGAAGCTTTTGATATCACCGTGACATCCTTAATTGTCCCAGTATTAGCGATCGGATTAGGACTTATCAATACTCAAAAAGCACTCGCCCCTTTCTCAACGCCCATTATTTATATGTTCTTTGGTGGATTTGTGATGGCGGCAGTGTTACAAATTCAGTCCCTAGATAAACTCATTGCAGGCTATATTATCCGTTTAGCCAAGGGAAATTTGAAACTGGCTATTGCCTATTTATTTGGTGTCACGACATTTCTTTCCATGTGGATTAATAACACGGCTGTTGCCGCAATGATGTTGCCATTAACACTAGGTATGCTGAAAGGAATTCATTCTGATAATAATTATCGCCTATATGCTTTTGTTCTACTCGGCATGGCATTTAGTGCAAATATCGGTGGAATCGGTACTCTAGTAGGTAGCGCGCCCAACGCCATTCTCGCTTCCCAAATTTCCGTAACCTTTACCGAATGGTTAGGCTATGGGTTTCCGGTTATGCTGCTATTACTCCCATCAATGTTATTTTCCCTGTGGATAATACTACGTCCGAATTTTAACGTTCCTTTTACCCCAACGATTGAGCGAGTTCCTTTTACTTCAAAGAATCTTATCACGCTGATGATCTTTTCTGTCATGGCGATATTGCTTCTCTTTGGCTCATTGATCAATCCTTGGCTATCAACGACCCTTGCTTTACCAAATAAAATTGAAAACTTTGATACAGTGGTCGCACTAAGTGCGGTCATTTTAATTTGCATTTCCAACGCCGCAAAATGGAAAGAAATTCAAGAGCGGGTTGAATGGGGCGTCTTAATTTTATTTGGTGGCGGATTAACCCTTAGCGTAGTAATGCGAGACTCCGGTGCGAGTAAAATTATGGCTGATAGCATCGTTCAATTTGTCCAAACAAAACCGCTTTGGATACTTTGTGTCACCCTGACAACTTTTATTATTTTCCTAACGGAATTTACCTCAAATACAGCGAGTGCCGCATTGATTATGCCTATTGTCATTTCCGTTGCTCAATCAATGGGTTTACCGCCAATTTCTCTTGCAGCGATTATCGCCTGTGGTGCAAGTTGTGCATTTATGTTGCCAATTGCAACACCACCTAATGCCATTGTCTTTAGTACCGGTCATATTAAACAAATTGATATGGCAAAAGTCGGTATGATCTTAAACCTATGCTGCATTGCCATTATTAGTGGATTAACCTATTTTTTCTGGATTCACTAACAAAACACGTCTCAATTCCTTGACTAAGAAGTGTTGAAGGATTTATGCCGGAAGGAAAGCGCTTCCGGCTAGCCATTTCTTTGGTAGATCAAGAAGAATATTGACAGCGGGAGACTTTTCATTTTCCTCATCACAGGCTGATAATTTCATCGGCTAATCCATCAATAAACCCTTGATGATGTGAAGAAATAAGCATAGGCAGCCCAAGTTCACGCAAAAGTGCGGTCAGTTTTTCGATATTTTTACGATCGAGTCCATTGGTGGGCTCATCCAATAATAAAATTTGAGGCTGCATAGCAAGTACACCGGCGAGTGCGGTAAAGTTTTTTTCCCCGCCGGAAAGGGTATGCACCGTACGATCCTTTAAATGAGCAATGTCCAAACGTTCAAGTTGTTGCTCTGCAAGTTGATAGGCATATTCACGAGGATGTTGTTGGTTTAGCGGACCAAACGCCACATCGTCTAATACAGTGGGCCCAAAAAGTTGATCATCAGCATTTTGAAAACAAATTCCTACTCTACCTCGGAAAGGCGCGAAATCTTTTTCTTTTTGACAAATTTGATCAAACAGCCTGATCTCACCTTTTGAAATAGGCACAAAACCAAGCAATGCCAGTAATAATGTTGTTTTTCCCGTGCCAATCTCCCCTTGAACAAATAAACGTGTTTGCCCCTCAAGGTGAAAAGTTAAATCCTCAATAATCCTTTTATTATTACGCTCAATATAAAGATTTTTAACGCTCAGCATCTTCTTTCCTTTTTCCACATTGAAAACCACGGCATTTCAGTGCAATTTGTGCCATTTCAGCTTTTAACAAGGCATGAATTAATAATAATGCAACACTTTGTGCCGTAACATAAAGTGTTCGGGCATTAAATTTCGGTTGATACCCTCTGGCACGCATTGCTCGATCCATTTTTTGTCGCAATTCACCTAAAAGCGTGATGTAACGCACGGTCAACACAAATAATTGAATTAATTTTTCAGGTAAAGGTAATTTACCGAGTGCCTGTATCAAAACGGTTTCATTGATATTCCATAAAAAAAGCCAAACAGAAAACAACAAAAGGTTCGTTCTAAGGCTAAGAATCTCCGCAATCCGGATTCCCTGAGGATAATATTCAATCCCATTTTCCCCGATTCGCCAACTGAGTGTCACCCACATTAAAACGATGAAAAGTAAGAGATGGATCCAACGTCTAAAATAAAGGGAAAAGGGTTGTTTTCCCACTGAAATGAGCAAGACAGAAACAAACATCACGCTAATATTTAGCGTGATGAGCCAAGCAAGATCTTGCAAACCACTGATAATCAATCCCCAAATAAAGAGATAAATTAATCGAAAATGCGGTTGAAATAGGGAATGAATTTTCATGAAGAAATTCGTGTCGTAGATTTAAGTGCATCCGGATACATTTTACAAAGTAGAGAAATCACGCCGACACTCATCACACTGTCTAAAATAAATACAGGAAGATGAGAAACGAGCAGTAACCAAATAAGATCAATGTAATGTTTTCCACCATCAAGCACTAATGCCAAAGAAGCCAAAGCTGCTGCCCCACCAACACCAATCACCCCGGCACCAATACCGGTTAAAAGACAACGCTTTAAGCTCATTTCAGGACGTAAGGAAGAGTGAAAAAGATAATGAACAAGCATAGCCGGTATTGCCATAATACAGAGATTCACACCTAAAACGGCAAATCCGCCAAAGGAAAAGAACAATACTTGTAACAATAATGCGATAAGAAATGCCGGAAATACCGTCCAGCCTAGAAATAAACCAGCCATACCATTTAAGATCAAATGTACACTGCCAATCCCTACCGGTATATGGATCGTACTTGCGACGAAAAAGGCAGCAGCAAACAAGGCGGTAAGTGGTAAACGTTCATGTTCTAACTTACGAAGCCCGATTGCCACACCCGCGGCGGCAAGCACTGCTCCAGCCAATAAAATAGGGGGATGCAACACTCCTTCAGATAAATGCATTATTTGAATCCTTGTTTCATTTTTCGGGCATTCAACCAAGCAATCAAGCCGGCTATTCCTACGATATAACCAATGCCGCCTAAGATATCGTGCCAATAAATTTTATCTTTTAGCTGGGCAATATCCGCCCGTAGTAACATCAGATCCGCTGTTTGATTATTGACTGGCGATGTACGATCCGCAACAACGGAAGCTCGATGCCCTTCTTCCCCCTCAACCACGACTTTTAACACCGAATCTGCCATATTC
This sequence comes from Rodentibacter genomosp. 1, assembly GCF_001999285.1. Classification (GTDB taxonomy): domain Bacteria; phylum Pseudomonadota; class Gammaproteobacteria; order Enterobacterales; family Pasteurellaceae; genus Rodentibacter. The sequence continues at coordinate 215,304 of NZ_MLHN01000009.1, read as the reverse complement.
GGCACAGCAAGGCGAAACTCGCCTTTTGTATCTGTTTTAGCATTTAAAATAGGTTCTTCCGTTCCCGAACGAAACACTTCTAAATAGGTTTCCGCAGCCGGTGTCAGATCAGAATAGTAAGATTTACCGGAAAGGATTTGCCCGTCATATTGAGCAAATACATGAAGCGCATGGGCTTGCACATTCGGTAAATACAATGCAAAAAAAAGTGCGGTAAAAAAAGACAATATTTTCATTGCGGCATCGACCATTTATTGGGCATCAAAGGTCAGCATATATTCAATGGTTCGGCGATCATAATCAGGATTATCCGCCACATTTTCTTCAAACTCCGCCCAGACTTTGTTGTAACCTTTCACAGGCGTAAATTCGGCAATCCCCTTTTCATTGGTTAAATTAAAAGGAGCATCTTCACCTACGCCTACTTTGATTCCTTGAACCGGCTTACCGTTGTGTAAAACAAGAATAGCAAGGGGTTTTCCCGCCTCTGCTCTCGCCTGTGGAATCAATTCATAAGTCACATCATGGGCTTTAAAAGATTGTTCATCCCATTTTAAAATGGCTTTCCCCAACTTCAATGGATTCGTACTAAATTCCGCGGAGGGTTCTTCACGTTTGGTTTTCTCTACATATCTGCCACTAGGTAATTTTGACCATACACCATTATTAAACGCCATGAAGACAATATCCGATTTTGGCTCAATATACGCTTCGCCATCTTTAAATTGATAATCCAGTGCAGTTAATTTTCCTTGAGAATTTAAGACTTGAAAAGATTGGATTTTATGTTGAGGATAAGATTCCGTTTCAGAGTGACCAAATTTCATCACATATTCACCTTGTGATGAGGTCGGTTCAAGCCATATATTGTGGGCATTTGCTAAAGATAGTGTGAAAAGTGCGGTTAATCCCACTGTAAGTTTTTTGAATTGCATTTGTTTGTCTCCTCATTTATTTAATTATTAAAAAAACGGGGCTAATGATAAAATATGAAGTAACTTCAGAGTCAAGCAAAATTTTGAGGAAAATCATGAAAATAGGTCAGCTCGCCAAAGCCTTAAATTGTACCGTTGAAACGATCCGTTTTTATGAAAAACAAGGGCTACTGCCTCCCCCTCAACGCACCACCGGCAATTTTCGCAAGTACAATGAAGAGCATCTTCAGCGTCTTTCTTTTATTTGCCATTGTCGAAGTTTGGATTTATCCCTCAATGAGATCAAAACCCTCATTGCGCTTGAACATCACCCTGAACAACGTACCGAAGAAATGAATAAACTGCTCGATCGCCACATTAAAGATATTGCCAAACGGATTCACGAATTAGCTCATTTACGAATGAAATTAATTGAACTGAGAGAAAAAAGTAGCGCTACAGATGAAGATCCGATGCAATTATTATTGCAGCATAGTGGTGTACGCTTTGTGAGATGGTAAATTTAACGCAAAAAATACCGCACTTTAGTCTCAAAGTGCGGTTATTTTTTACTGCGTTTTTAAAGGCGGTTTAAAGCGCTTTCAAAATGTCTTCAACACGATCTTTCGCATCACCAAAGAGCATTTGTGTGTTTTCTTTGAAGAATAATGGATTTTGCACGCCGGCGTATCCCACTGCCATAGAGCGTTTGAATACGATGACATTCTGTGCTTTCCATACTTCTAATACCGGCATTCCTGCAATCGGGCTGTTTGGATCTTCCATTGCCGCCGGGTTTACCGTATCGTTTGCCCCGATAACCAATACCACATCGGTATCTGCGAAATCTTCATTGATTTCATCCATTTCAAGCACCACATCATAAGGCACTTTTGCTTCCGCCAAAAGCACATTCATATGACCCGGTAAACGACCTGCAACAGGGTGAATACCAAAACGGACATTCACACCACGTTCACGTAATTTTGCGGTGATATCCGCCACCGGATATTGTGCCTGCGCCACCGCCATACCGTATCCCGGTGTGATAATGACAGAGCTTGCATTTTTCAATAATTCCGCCACTTCCTCTGCGGTAGTTTCACGATGCTCGCCTTGCTCTTCATCGGAAGACACTTGAACATCATTACCAAAACCACCGGCAATCACGCTGATAAATGAGCGGTTCATCGCTTTACACATAATGTAAGAAAGAATCGCACCGGAAGAACCAACCAATGCACCGGTTACGATTAATAGGTCATTGCTCAGCATAAAACCTGCCGCTGCTGCTGCCCACCCCGAATAGGAGTTAAGCATAGAAACCACCACCGGCATATCTGCACCACCGATAGATGCCACTAAATGCCAGCCGAATGCGAGTGCGATTACGGTCATTAACAACACTGGGAAAATATTTTCCGGACTGTTCAAGAAAGCAACCATTAATAAGGCAGAAACCACCAGTGCTGCTAAATTTAATTTATGACGATGAGGTAACATTAGGGCTTTTGAATTGATTTTGCCACTGAGTTTACCGAATGCCACCACAGAACCGGTGAAAGTGACTGCCCCGATAAAGATACCGAGGAATACTTCTACATTATGAATAGTTGTCAACGTAGCCTGTTCTGCAAGGAATGTTGCCTGTTGTACTTCATCCAAACCATTTGGCATGGTTGGAATATCATGCAAACCATAGCTATTAAAGCCCACAAGCACGGCGGCCAAGCCCACAAAGCTGTGCAGAATTGCCACAAGTTCCGGCATTTCCGTCATTTCCACTTTTAATGCACGTTGAACACCGATCACACCACCGATAATCATCGCAATGATGATCCAGAATGTTCCCTCAGAATGAGGCCCGAAAATCGTTGCCACTAGGGCGATTGTCATCCCGACAATCCCAAACCAACAACCAGCTTTAGCAGTTTCGTGTTTAGAAAGTCCCGCCAAGCTCATAATGAAAAGTAATGCTGCAACAATATACGCAGCCTGTACTAAACCTTCAGACATTGCGATCTCCTTAACCTTTTCTAAACATTGCCAACATACGTTGTGTTACACGGAAGCCACCAAAAATATTGATGCTTGCCACTAAAATTGCCACAAAGGCTAACGCATCAATAAAGAGGTTGCCGGTCGGCTGACGAATTTGTAATAACGCCCCCACAATAATGATGCCTGAAATGGCGTTGGTTACCGCCATTAACGGTGTGTGAAGAGCATGACTCACATTCCAAACCACGTAATAGCCCACCACGCACGCCAATACAAAGACGGTAAAATGTGATAAAAATGCCGCTGGGGCAACGGAAGCAAGCCACAGGAATAACACGCCAACACCTGCCATCACACCATATTTCACTCGAGGATCCATCGGTTTCGCTTCTTTTTTCTCTGCAACAGGTGTAGATTTTGCCTCTTGTTTTGGCTGAGCAGAAACTTGAATTTGCGCCGGTGGAATTTCTTCCCCATCACGTACAACGGTCACCCCACGTAATACCACATCGTCAAAATCAATATTGATATTGCCATCTTTCTCTTTACATAAGAGTTTCAGTAAATTAACGAGGTTTGTGCCGTAAAGTTGAGAGGATTGGGTTGGTAAACGGCTTGGAAAATCCGTATAACCAATGACTTTCACTTGATTTTCAGTGGTCACGACCTTACCGGCTTCGGTATATTCACAGTTACCGCCCGTTGCGGCAGCCAAATCCACAATCACCGAACCAGGCTTCATCGAATCTACCATTTCTTTGGTAATTAAACGTGGTGCAGGCTTACCCGGAATTGCAGCCGTTGTAATGATAATATCCACTTCTTTGGCTTGTTCAGCATAAAGTTCCATCGCACGGCGGTTAAACTCCTCCGACATCACTTTTGCATAACCATCACCACTACCGCCTTCTTCTTTAAAATCAATTTCTAAGAAGCTTGCGCCCATACTTTGTACTTGTTCTTTGACTTCAGGACGGGAGTCGAAAGCACGCACAATCGCCCCCAAGCTGTTTGCTGCACCAATTGCCGCTAACCCCGCTACCCCCGCACCAATCACCAACACTTTTGCCGGTGGGACTTTACCTGCTGCGGTAATCTGTCCGGTGAAGAAACTGCCAAACTCGTGTGCGGCCTCAATCACTGCACGATAGCCGGAAATATTCGCCATTGAACTTAAAGCGTCCAAAGCTTGTGCACGTGAAATACGCGGAACGGCATCCATTGCAAGTACATTGATTTTTTTCGCCGTTAATTTTTGCATTAACTCAGGATTTTGCGCACGCCAAATGAAACTCACCAGCGTTGCACCCTCTTTCATTTGTGCGATTTCATCATCGGTTGGCGGATTCACTTTAAAAATGATATCCGATTGCCAAATCTCGGTTGCGGTACCGATTTTTGCACCAGCCTCTACAAATGCCTGATCCTCAAAACTTGCTTTAAAGCCGGCATCCTGTTCTACGATTACCTCAAAGCCCAATTTCAGGATTTGCTGAACCGTTTTTGGCGTTGCCGCCACACGGCTTTCATTATCAAGCAGTTCCCTTGGTACACCAATTAACATACTGTTTCCCTCTGTTTGATGATTATATAGAATGAATCTGCATTCATTCTTCCGTTAATGACAAAAGTCAGCTTCGTCTAAATGTATCATTGTTCGGTGAAAATGCGGTAGATTTTTTTCAGTGGTTTTACAAGATATTGCGATAGGAGTCATAAAAATTAAAAAGTGCGGTTAATTTTTATCCCACCAATTTCCACAAAACCAACCTTTTAATTATTCTAAGGTCAATTCTACCCAAATCGGCGCGTGATCCGAGGAGGCCACTTGCGTCGTTTTGGCAAGTTCAACATTCATTCCTCGCACAAACACAAAATCAAGAGGATAATTGAAAAAACGTCGTCGCTCATCAGGTGAAAAGGAAACTTCATTTAACCCCGCTTGAGTGATAAATTCATTCAATATCTGTTTCCGCTCCTCATTCCAAGCATTAAAATCTCCCGCTAAAATAACCGCACTTTGAGGAGATGGAATAAGGGAAAAAATCTGTGCGAGTTGTGCTTGATATGCCTTAGGTGTCCATTCAAAATTAATTAAATGTGCGTTAATAACAACCAATTCATCATCGTTCTTTAATGGAAAACGCATGACACTTGCGACTTTTGGGATATGAATCCAAGGCTCAGATTGTGAAATGCCACAATAATTCATTGGAATCCATTTCGAAAAGCTTTTCACGCCCGATGCTCTCCCTTTATACGCAAAACTAGAAACAAAAAGTGCGCTCGAAAATGAAGGTAGGTCTTGTTCTGGTGTAGCCTCTTGCAGTAAAACCAGATCCTGCTCTTGAGAAAAACGGGCTAAATCTTGCCGCCAACCAGAATCCTCACCTTTGTGAATATTCCAACTGAGCAAACGGATACGCGTTTTTTCTAAGGTCTGAAATTGCATTTGATTAACAAAACATTGCTCATTTATTGCCTTAAATTCCGTTTTAAATGTGCTTTCCAACGTTATTTGAATAGGATTAAAAATACGAAGTGGGTTAAAAATATTCATGCCCGCCAGCATTCCCAACAAAACTACAAATATAAAAATCTTAGTCTTTTTTCTCATTTCTCTATCACGCAAGTAAACATCTCTACCACTCCCCCTAAATAATAGCAGTTTGCTTCTACGATACAATCGCTTCATTCTATTGCTCCTCAATATTTCACAAGGTTGAATGAAGAAATTTAGTTGATCAAAAATACAAAAGAGCAAGCTCAGCGTATTTATTTTCTAAATTATAGGAGAACTAAAATTGATCTATATTAAAGAAATAACATTTGACAATCATTATCATTTGATTAATGAAAAAATTGTTGTATGATAGGCGATAATTTTTCTAAAAAGGAGATGATTTATGCGTTTAATCATGACAACCTGCCTACTCTTAGGCTCACTATTTAGCTTACCAAGCTATGCTAAATTTAAGGTCATTACCACCTTTACAATTATTCAAGACATTGCTCAAAATGTTGCCGGCGATGCTGCTGTAGTGGAATCGATTACCAAGCCTGGCGCTGAAATTCACGATTATGAGCCCACACCAAAAGATATTGTCAAAGCACAATCAGCAGACCTGATCTTATGGAATGGACTAAACCTTGAACGTTGGTTTGAACGTTTTTTCCAAAATCTGCATAAAGATACGCCATCTATTACTGTCACTGAAGGTATCCAACCTGTGTCTATTTTTGAGGGACCTTATCAAGGCCTACCAAACCCACATGCTTGGATGTCTCCAACCAATGCCTTGGTTTATGTCGAAAACATAAAGCAAGCATTGATCAAATATGATCCACAAAATGCCGATATTTATCGTCAAAATGCAGAAACTTATATCAAAAAAATCAAAGAACTCGACCAACCTCTACGGGAAAAATTATCTAATATTCCTGAAAAACAACGTTGGTTGGCAACAAGCGAAGGGGCATTTAGCTATTTAGCAAAAGATTACGGTTTCAAAGAAGTTTATTTATGGCCAATAAATGCTGAACAGCAAGGTTCACCACAACAGGTTCGTAATATGATTAATTTAGTTCGTCAACACCAAATCCCTGTTGTTTTTAGCGAAAGTACGATTTCACCAAAACCGGCACAACAAGTTGCGAAAGAAAGCGGAGCAAAATATGGTGGCGTGCTTTATGTAGATTCTCTCTCTACGACAAAAGGCCCGGTTCCAACCTACATTGATTTGTTAAATACGACTGTCTCAACAATAGCAAAAGGATTCGAAAAATAATGAACACCACGGTGAATACATCTATACAGGTTGAAAATATTACCGTTCGGTATAATAACGGACATACCGCAATCTACGATGTTTCTTTTCATTTACAAGGCGGTACAACTTGCGCCTTAGTCGGCGTAAACGGTAGCGGTAAATCAACCTTGTTTAAAAGTTTAATGGGATTAGTGAGTCCTCAGCAAGGTCATATTCAACTTTGTGGTTTACCCATTAAACAGGCACTAAAACAGAATCTCATTGCTTACGTACCACAAACGGAAGATGTAGATTGGCAATTTCCTGTTTCCGTTTATGATGTGGTGATGATGGGGCGTTATGGTTATATGAATTTTTTAAGAAGACCAAAACCAGAAGACAAACAGCAAGTTCAACAAGCAATGCGTAGAGTCTCGATAGAACACCTTGCAGAACGCCAAATCGGTGAATTATCAGGCGGACAGAAAAAACGTGTTTTTTTAGCACGAGCATTAGCACAACAAAGTAAAATTATTTTATTAGATGAGCCTTTCACCGGCGTAGACGTCCAAACCGAGAATGCGATTATGGATCTCCTTTCCGAATTACGTAATGAAGGTCATTTAATACTGGTTTCAACGCACAATTTAGGGTCAATTCCTGATTACTGCGATCAAGTTGTTATGATTAATCGCACCATATTAGCCGTGGGAGAGACACGAACAACCTTTACCCAACAAAATTTAGAGCATACATTTGGCGGTGTGCTACGCCATATTAAATTACAGAGTAGTGACTTACATGACGATGAAGATACCCGTGCGGTTACTGTTATCACGGATGATGAGTTACCAGCCGTATTCTATGGCCAAACGAAAAACGATCCGCCGGCACCGACCATCAAATCTTGCTGTGGTGAACATGATTGTGAAAATGCAGAGCAAAGGGATCAAAACTGATGATGGCATTATTACTGGAACCTTTCCATTATGACTATATGTTGAAGGCATTACTACTGAGTGCAGCGGTAGGCGGAATTTGTGCATTCTTATCTTCTTATCTCATGCTAAAAGGTTGGTCACTAATCGGCGATGCCCTTTCCCATTCTGTTGTTCCCGGTGTAGCTATTGCCTATTCCTTTTCCTTACCCTATGCTTTAGGTGCATTTTTTTCCGGTATTTTGGCCGCACTTTCTATACTTTGGATAAAATCCATCTCCAAGTTACGTGAAGATGCAATCATCGGCTTTATTTTTACCACCTTTTTTGCTCTCGGTTTATTGATTATTTCCCTCAATCCCACCTCAATTAATGTGCAAGAAATTATCTTAGGCAATATTTTAGGTATCGCTGATGAAGATATTATTCAAATGGGCATCATCGTTTCTGTTTGCTTAGTATTTATGCTGATTTTTTGGAAAGATCTCTTATTGGTATTTTTTGACGAAACCCATGCCGTCTCAGTGGGATTACAACCTGTTTACTATAAAGTACTCTTTTTCACGTTATTAAGCGCTTGTGTTGTTGCAGCGTTACAAACCGTAGGGGCAATTTTAGTCATTGCAATGGTCATTACACCGGGAGCAACCGCCTATCTATTAACAGATCGTTTTAAAACCTTAGCGTTAATTGCCGTGTCTCTCGGTATCACAACCAGTGTATTAGGCGTTTATCTCAGTTATTATCTAGATGGAGCGACTGGAGGAATCATTGTCTGTTTTCAAACTGCACTTTTCTTAATTGCTTTCTTCTTTTCTCCAAAATACGGTGTTATTACACAAAAATTATCCGGTAAAAAGGAGCAAACAAATGAATAATTTACTGAATTGGTTTGCTGAACCCTTCCAATACCCGTTTATGCAAAATGCACTGGCAACTGCGCTTATTGTTGCGATTATCTGTGCCATTTTATCTTGCTATTTGGTACTAAAAGGTTGGGCATTAATGGGGGATGCCATTTCTCATGCGGTTCTTCCCGGTATTGTTGTCGCATTTCTACTCGGAATCCCTTTAACAATCGGCGCCTTTTGTGCCGGCTTGATCTGCTCACTTAGTGTCGGTTACTTAAAAGAAAACAGCCGAATTAAAGAAGATACTGCGATGGGTATTGTTTTCTCAGGCATGTTTGCTCTAGGTATCGTTATGTTTACTAAGATTGAAACGGATCAACATCTTTCCCACATTTTATTTGGCAATTTACTTGGCGTGAGTTTCACTGAAGTCATCCAAACCTTGTTTATTTCCGGTATTATTTTTCTCATTGTGATATTGAAAAGACGGGATTTTTTACTCTATTGCTTCGATTCAAGTCACACTAGAGTGGTCGGACTTTCCCCTAGAGTTCTACATTATGGATTATTAATTTTATTAGCGATGACAATTATCAGTGCTATGCAGGTTGTTGGCGTTATTCTTGTCGTAGCCATGTTGATTTCACCGGGTATCACGGCTTATATACTCAGTAAACGTTTTGATAGAATACTACTTATTGCCATATCGGTATCTGTTACAACAAGTATCATCGGTACGATTATTAGCTATCATATTGATGCTTCAACCGGCCCCTGTATCATTTTATTACAAGCCTGTCTTTTTCTGCTAGCTCTCGGTTACACCCGCTTAAAAAGCAGGTAAATCTAATCTAGGGTTTATTTGTAGAGACATTCAATGTACATATTTATGACCGCACTTTGCCACTCTCTATAAATTTAGCGATGTCATTATCGTATCGTTAAATAGAACAAAAATGACTTACTCAATAAAAAAGGGGCTTAATCGCCCCTTCCCTATTTATCTCCCGATTGGTACAGTCGATTTTTATACAAATAACTTCCCAGTAACGCATGTGCAAGAGCTTCTTTTTTCATCGCCTCAGGCACGGCTTTTTCTGTGAGGGTTTCTTTTGTTTTATCGTAAAAATAACCTTGCGCTGCCTTATTTGGCATTTGGATCACCACATCACCATTGCCTTTCATCAACGCTTGGGTTTGATCAAATTGCATAATGGCACGATCGGGATTAACATTTTGAGTTAAATCAAATCCTATCATAGGATAATTACCGTACCCGCCGGCCAAAGAAAGTAAAGTTGTTGGCATATCAATTTGACTCACCAAACGGGAATCACGACGTGGCTCAATGCCTTCCCCTAAGATTAATGCAGGAATGTGAAAATGCTTTATTGGCATTAATGATGCACCGGCAACGCGCGAGTCATGATCAGCAATCACCAAGAAAATTGTATCTTTCCAATAATTGGACTTTTTCGCTAAATCAAAAAAATGCCCGATAGCGTAATCAGCATATTTTGCCGTATTATTTCGTGTGGCTTTAGGTTGTTCATAGAGTTCAATTTTACCATCCGGAAATTCAAAAGGATCATGATTACTGGAGCTAAAAACAAGACTGAAGAAAGGTTTTCCTTCATTTTGTAACTGAGTAAAAGTTTCATGGGCTTTATCAAATAAATCCTCGTCACTCACCCCCCAAGTTGCCGTAAACTTAGGATTTTTATAATCTTGTTGATCAATGATGGTTTTAAAGCCATTACCATAAAAAAAGCTTGCCATATTATCAAAGTGCTTTTCTCCCCCATAAATGAAAGATGTATCGTAGCCTTGTTTTGCTAAGAAATCAGCAATAGTAAAAAAGTTACTTTGTGCATTATTTAATTTCACAACAGCACGTGCAGGTGTTGGCGTAAAACCGGTGGTGACAGCTTCAATACCACGAACAGAACGAGTACCTGTGGCATAAAGATTTTCAAAAAACCAACCTTCTTTTGCTAATTGATCAATATTGGGCGAAAGCGGTTTACCCCCCAAAGCACCGATAAATTGTGCACCGAGACTTTCCTGTAACAAAATCACAATATTCTTAGGTTTGCCTTGATTGGTTGCGACATTTTTAGTGAGGGTAGGAAATTTATCAGAAATATAATCACTATCCGGTCTGCCACGACTCGCTTTTACAATACGCAACATTTCATCAAACTCCATTTTGCCGTACATTTCCGATGATTTATCTTCATCTTTAAATTGTTGTGCAGCATAAATCACGGAATAACCTGAATTTAATACTAAGGAATTAACTAATGCATCAGACGAAAAAGCCACCATAGCAGGATTAATCCCACGATGCTGCAAGGTTGAACGAGCCCCAAAGAAACTTACTGCGATAACTAATAATGCCACTACCGGACGCCATATCCATCGCATCATTCGTAAATCTTTCACTGCCCAGTCGGCAAGTTTCCAATAAACGATGGTCGCTAAAACCGTAAAAACAAGGCTAAAAATGACCGCACTTAAATGCCCCTCCATCAACATAGTAAAGACTTCCTTCGGATAAATGAGGTATTCGATGAATAAACGATTTGGGCGGAAATCATAGGTTTCAATAAAGGCTGGGGTTGCAATCTCCATAAAAAGAATGAACACACTCCCCAGCGTCAGCCAAATACGTAAGATTTTTTTCCAACGCTCACTTGTATGGAAAAATACTGTGAATAATGCAGGGACACCGAATAAATAACACAATGCAACGACATCAATGCGTATACCTTGCAGGAACAAGGATGACCAACCATCGACAGCAGAAACACGTTCAGCTTGCCATATAGCTAAACCCAAACGGGATAAAGAAAAGATAAGGAGATTGATCGACACAAAAATGAAGATCGGAAATAAAGGGGAACGATAATTTTTCATAGGGGACTCTTTTATATGTCATGGGGTTTCCCCCATTTAGGGAAACGTTTTCATTTACCACTTAGGATCAATGAAGGCGTAGTAATCGCTGTTCAGCGACTTTTCTAAGTTCATTCGGTATATTATCTGAAATTAATACCTCACGATACATTAATGAGGCAAGGGGCTTATTGACTGCTGTGCCCACGCCCTCTTCATAGAAAATGCCTAAACGCAACTTCGCGACAGGATTATCTAAATCAACCGCTTTTTTCACCCATTCAAAGGCTTTGGATTCATTTTTTTGATTTAAGTAAATTTCAGAAAGCATCATCATCGCATCCAAATCTTTAGACTTAGCTGTCCTTTCAAATAATTTGATCGCCTGCGGAATATCTTTTCTGACATAGCCACCACGATAATACATCATGGCTAAATTATTGATCGCACGAATACTCCCCATCTCTGCGGCCTCACTAAACCACCAATAGGCTTTTTCTTGATCCTTTTGCACCCCACGCCCAAGGTTGTAAAGCATACCTAAATTACTTTGTGCTTGTACATTTCCTTCTAGAGCAAGCGGCTGCATAATATTAAAGACGGATTTCCAATCCTGCTTATTGGCAAAATCCTGTGCCATATTCAGACGTTCTTGATCTGTTAATTTTTGAATAGCATTCATTTCTTTCCCTTGGGTAAAACTTGAAAGCGATAAAAGTGCGGTAAAAATAACAAGTGATTTTTTCATGATATTTAATCCTAGGTACCTATAAAGTACCGAGCAAAAGAAAAATAAAGAAAATAGTGGTGATAACGAGCTCTGTTAGACCCACTTGTTTGACTGAAAGTTTCTTTCTTGGCAAATAAACTGCACGAATCCACCCCACGCTAAATGCCGACATCAAATAAAACTGCCCCATTACGGCAAAATAGGTAACAAGAAAGGAATGAAAAATAATCGAAGTGCGTAAATATATTGGATTTTTACGTTCCCTCATCATGGATTTAATATAGAGAGTCGTGCCAATAAAGAACAGCGAGGGGTAAAGCCCAACCCACCCGATTTTTTCATCAAAAGTGCGGTCAGAAAAATAGTAGGCATCCATACCAGCAAGGGAAAAAATAGCAATTCCTGCAAGGTCATTTAATAAATGACGTTCATTTTTTTGCTTGATGTAATAAATATTTATCCATAAAAAAGGGAGCATTGCACCGATAAAATAAAGAATTTGCCAGTTATAAAACAATGCCGGGAAAACAAAAATAGATGTCGCCATCGCATAAATGATCGTCCACTTTCGATATTCCTCCCTGTTTCTGCCTTTAAACAAACTCAAGAAAGGGTAAGACATCAAATAAAGACAAGCCCAAGCAAGAAATAAAAAAATATGCGCCCATACGGGTTCTGACAAGAATATACCGTAAAGAAAAGGCAACAATGCCATCACTACGGCACCGTGTTGATTAGAAATTAATAATTTCATCTCTAATTTTATTGAGAATAATTATCGGCTATTCTACTCTGATAAAGTAAGATTTACAAAAACTTCAACGCCCTTTAGAATACCCTCAGTCCCAACTCACAAGGAACATAATGACCATTCAACGCATTCAACCTAGTACACGCTTTTGCGAAGTTTCCATTCATAATGGCATAGCCTATTTTGCCGGACAAGTGCCTGAAACAACACTTGAAAAAAATGCTTATGAACAAACCAAAGAAGTGCTTTCACTCATTAATAAATTACTCACTGAAATTGGTTCTCATAAAAGAAATATTCTTAACGCCCAAGTATTTCTTGCTGATATGAAAGATTATGCACAATTCAATCAAGCCTGGGATGAATGGGTGGATACTGAAAATCCGCCAAGCCGTGCAACTGTTGAAGCCGGACTTGCCGTACCGGAATGGAAAGTAGAAATTGTCATTACTGCCGCAGTTTAATGTTAAATTTGTGATCCATGGCAAAGAAATTTTTTCTCGTTTATTTTACAATTGAGTCCGCCCTTCACCTATATTAAGGAGTAATTATGCAAACGTGGACAACTGAAATGTGGCAAGCCGCCGGTATTGGCCTTATTATCGGCGTAATTCTAGGTTATTTAATTTTACGTCTAACAAAAGGTTCCGTTAAAAATCAAGTTAAAACGGAAACGGAACTCAAGAACGTAAAAGCCCAACTTGATAGTCAAAATGAACAATTAGAAAAACACTTTGCTGAAAGTGCAGAATTGTTTAAAACCCTCATTGGTGATTACCAAAAACTCTATCGTCACTATGCCCATTCTTCCGATACATTGTTAGGAAAGAATCCAAGAGGATTATTCACCCAACAATTAATCACCGCAACGGAGAAACCGCAAGAGGAACCGCCAAGAGACTATTCTGAAGGATCATCAGGTTTATTTAAACCTAATAATGAAGAAAAAAAATCAATAAAGTAGCGTAATATGTAGCAAATGCACAAGCATTAAAATTTCAACAAAATATAAAGGGAATTCTGCGTTATCCGTTATAAAACCAATTTATTTCAATAATGTGGAAATTGGGACTCACACAAAGTCCTATAAGCTACTAAAACCCTCTTGGATCAAGCTACATAATACTGATAAAAACAAAAAGTGTGGCCAAATTTGACCGCACTTTGATTTCTTTTTCAATCTTACCCCCTTTTTACATAGGTATTCATTATGAAAGAAAACATCGTTTCCTTGGCGCAAGCGTTGATTCGTCGCCCCTCCATCAGCCCAAATGATGAAGGCTGCCAACAGCTGATTTCAGAACGATTGGAAAAGCTCGGTTTTCAAATCGAATGGATGCCTTTTAACGACACTCTAAATCTGTGGGCAAAACATGGTAATGGTGAACCTGTAATTGCCTTTGCCGGCCATACAGATGTTGTGCCAACGGGTGATGAAAACCAATGGAAATATCCTCCCTTCGAAGCAAAAATTGTAGAGGATATGCTATATGGTCGTGGTGCTTCAGATATGAAAGGCTCACTTGCAGCAATGATTGTAGCGGCGGAAGAATATGTGAAAGCTAATCCTAATCATCAAGGAACCATCGCACTATTAATTACCTCTGATGAAGAAGCTGCGGCAAGGGACGGGACAGTACGAGTTGTCGAAACCTTAATGGCTCGTGGTGAAAATATCACTTACTGTATGGTAGGAGAACCTTCAAGTTCGAAAATCTTAGGGGATGTGGTGAAAAACGGTCGTCGAGGGTCGATTACCGGAAACCTCTATATTCAAGGTATTCAAGGCCATGTTGCCTATCCTCATTTAGCAGAAAATCCTATTCATCAAGCCGCCCCCTTTCTACAAGAATTAACCTCTTATCAATGGGATAACGGTAACGAATTTTTCCCCCCAACCAGTTTGCAAATCGCAAATATCCACGCAGGCACGGGAAGTAATAACGTCATTCCGGGCGAACTTTATGTGCAATTTAATTTACGTTATTGCACTGAAATGACCGATGACATTATCAAGCAAAAAATCACAGAAATGTTAAATAAATACGGACTGAAACATCGTATTGAATGGCACCTTTCCGGCAAACCTTTTTTAACGAAACCGGGAAAGTTGGTCAGTGCATTAATGGATAGCCTGCAACAAGTCATAGGAATTACCCCCCATCTTGAAACGGGCGGGGGGACATCAGATGGACGCTTTATCGCTCTCATGGGGGCGGAAGTCGTTGAATTCGGCCCACTCAACGCCACTATTCATAAAGCCAATGAATGTGTCAATGTTGACGATTTGGCGAAGTGCGGACAAATTTATCATCAAATGTTAGTTAATCTATTGGAGAACTAAAATGAAGCTCACCTCAAAAATGCTCACAGGTCAATCCCGTGAACACTTAGTTAGTCTCCCTACGCCTCATTCGTCTCATCATTTCTTACAACCTCAAGCCGTGAAAGCATTTCAAGGACTACAACAAAGTGCGGTCAAAAATGGCTTTAATTTACAGACTGCAAGCAGTTTTCGAGACTTTGCCCGTCAGCAACTCATTTGGAATAACAAATTTAGTGGAAAACGAAAAGTCCACGATGATGAAGGAAATACGTTAGATTTAATGCCATTGGCAGATTGGCAAAAATGCCAGGCTATTCTACGCTGGTCAGCATTACCGGGAGCAAGCCGCCACCATTGGGGAACAGAAATTGACATTTTCGATCCTGACCTTCTACCCAAAGGGCAGGCCTTACAATTAGAGCCTTGGGAATATGAAAAAGGAGGATATTTCTCTGAACTAAGCGAATTTCTCACTGAAAATCTACCGCACTTTGACTTTATTCTTCCCTTTGTGAATATGCCATCTGAGAAGAAAATTGGACGTGAACCTTGGCATATCAGTTATTTGCCCTTAGCCCAAAAGGCCACAGAACAATTTTCCCCTACGATTTTATTACAGTCTTGGCAAGATGAAGAAATCCATGGAAAAGCCGTTCTCATAGAACATATTGAACAAATTTTTAAGGCATTTATGATTTAGCAGAAGTCCTAAGTCTAGAAATATTCTAGTATTATCCTATTCTCTCTATTTTTTATGTTTTTCTAGAGATTTATGTTGAATCTTCACATTTTTTCCCTTAGCTTGGAAATATTCACCAAGTTGTTGGGCAATGTACACCGAACGATGTTTGCCTCCCGTACAACCAATCGCAATAGTTAAATAACTACGATTATTTTGTTCTAACATCGGGAGCCAAGTTTCAATATAGTTGCGCGTAAGGTAGATAAAATGATTAACATCATCGTGACAATTTAAAAATCGGGCAACCGGCTCATCTAAGCCCGTCATAGGTCTAAGCTCAGGATCCCAATGAGGGTTCGGCAAAAAACGGACATCAAAAACATAATCCGCATCAAGGGGAATGCCATATTTAAAACCAAAAGATTCCACGATAATTTTTAGTTCTTTCGCCGTATTTCCTCTTAAAAACTCGCGTAATTTCTCCGCTAAAGTATGAGTAGAAATATGCGTGGTATCAATGATGAAATTTGCATGCTGAAATAATGGTTCAAGTAACTGATATTCCACATCAATCGCAGCTTCAAGTGAAAGATCTTTCACTGAAAGCGGATGAAGCCGTCGGGAGTCGCTGTATCGTCTAATGAGCGTACTTCGATCAGATTCTAAAAAAATAATTTTTGTCGCATAACGCTGTTGAATAGTGGTAAGAATTTGATCAAGGGATTGGCTTGATTCAGGCAAATTACGAATATCAAGGCTTATCGCTACTGTACGTTGATTTTTGGCTAAAATTTCCGTCAATTGAGATAATAGATCCAGTGGAAGATTATCAACACAATAGTAGCCCATATCTTCTAATGCATGCAAAGCAACCGATTTTCCCGCACCGGAACGACCACTGATAATGATAATTTCCATAAAGCCCCCTAATATTATTCTTTATCCTCAGGCAAAGGATCTGAAGTTTCAGCCAGCTGATCGATGATTTCAAAAACTTGCCAAATTTCATCCGCACTTTTTGCAGAACGTAACTGTTTAAGAAAATTTTTGTCCGAGAGTTTTTCCGTTAAATCTGAAAGTATTGGGATATAAGTCTGGCACTGGTTTTCCGGCACGAGAACAGCAAAGACTAAATCCACAGGCTTACCATCTTGTGAATCATAGTCAATAGGTGTCTCTAATTGCATAAAAACTGCTAATGCTTTATCCGTTGCCTCAGTGGGTAACTTCGCTTTTGGCATTGCCACACCATTGCCTAACCCTGAATTCCCCAATTTTTCACGATTAAAAAGACATTCAAAACAGGCTTGCTCACCTTTTTCACAATGTAATTGTTCTACAACAAAATGGGCGATGGATTCAAATAAACGCTTTTTACTTGAAAAGCAAACACCCTGACGAATATTCTCAGGGCGAAAAAGATCGGTTAATTTCATCTTTATAACTTAAATTGTTCACCTAAATACACACGCTTAACATGTTCATCATTCATTACTTCTTGCGGTGTACCGGTCGCAATAATTTTACCTTCACCAACGATATAAGCACGTTCACATACATCTAAAGTTTCTCGTACATTATGATCGGTGATTAAAACGCCCAGCCCTCGATTGCGTAAATCGGTAATGATCTTCTTGATATCCGTCACGGAAATCGGATCAACGCCGGCAAAAGGTTCATCCAGTAAAATAAATTTAGGATTTGCCGCAAGCGCTCGTGCAATCTCTACACGACGACGTTCACCACCGGAAAGGGATTGCCCAAGACTATCACGGATATGCCCAATATTAAATTCTTCAATTAATTCATCCGCCCTTTTTCTACGTTGCTCCGGTGTGAGATCCTTGCGAACTTCTAATACAGCCATGAGATTATCGTAAACACTTAAACGGCGAAAAATTGAAGCTTCCTGAGGAAGGTAACCAATTCCACGCTGTGCACGGCTATGCATTGGCAATAAGCTAATATCCTCACCATCAATGATAATTTTTCCTTGATCTTGTCGTACTAATCCCACCACCATATAGAATGTGGTGGTTTTTCCAGCCCCGTTAGGACCAAGTAAACCAACAATTTCGTTCGAATGAACAGTCAGGCTCACATCGGAGACAACTTTGCGATTTTTATAACTTTTAGCGAGAAATTCGGCATGTAAAACAGACATCGGTTATTTTTTACCTTTTTGTTGTAATTGTGCGGGAATTAACACCGTTTTAACGCGTGATTTACCACCATTTGCTTTTAACTGCTGTTTCTTCACATCATAGGTAATACGTTCACCATTAATTTTACTGTCAAGCTGCTTTAATTCAGCCTGCCCTGTCAGTGTTAAAAATTCAGCCCCGAGGTCGTAATGAACTCGGTTTGCCTTACCATCGACCGGTTTGCCATCATCTAACAACTGATTAAATGTTACCGGTGTACCAAAGGCTTCTACCGTGTCTTTTTTACCGGAGTTTTCCGGAGGACGGGTAATCACAACTTTATTTGCTTTAATCAAAATAGAGCCTTGTGTGATCACCACATTATCGGTAAAAGTCACCACACTGTTTTCCATATCTAAGGATTGATTATCGGAAACAATGTTAATCGGTTGATTCGTGTCATCTTTTAAGGCTAAAGCTGAAAAAGATGCCATCGCCAATGTCGTGATAAGAAAAAGCTTATGGTTTACTAATTTCATAATATGTTTTTACCTGCTCTTTTAAGGTTGCCGTTTGTTGGCGTAAATTTCCTACCATTTTTAAGCCGGTGGAATTAAAATTTTGCCCATTAATTTTCACCATCGTATCAGAAGTGATATCTTGTGTTTTTAAATTCACGGTTGCCGATTGGGTCTCAACCCGTTGAAGACGTGAGGTCGGCTCCAAGCTCTCAGCAATAACATTACCTTCCAGATACAACATTTCATCTTTTGTTAAAACCGCTTTTTTCGCACTTAATTTCCAGCTTTGTGATTCAAGCAGTTTCGCCGTTTCATTTTTTTGAGATTGATTGTTCCCTACCCCATCAAAAAGGTAAACCAAGGGGGCAGTAAAATTGGTTTTACCATCCTGATTAAAATACTCAACATTATCTGACAATGCGAGATATTGCTTTTTTCCTTCCGGTGAAAAAACGGTGGTTTCCATTTTTTTACCAATATAATCAGGGCTATCCGGCGCTTTTACCAAACTTTGTAAATCGCTATTATCCTGATTCAGTGAATAATACCAGCCTAATAAACAAAGCGCCGTCACACCGAGAATAACATTCCAACGAATATTCATAAAAACGTTTTGTCCTGTTTAAAATTAAGGGCGAATCATACCACAATTCTAGTCTCTATAGAGGTTTTGTCCGAAGTTAAGTAGGATCAAAAGTAAGTCATGTTAATCCGGTAAAATGAGAGATTTCAACACTTGATAAATTTCTCGATAAGCCTTTACCGGTTTATTTTGTGTTTTTTCCTTCTGTGCAGCACGAATTAAATTACGCAATTGCTGACGATCCGCCATCGGATATTCATTTAATAAATCGGTCAATGCCACATCACCCTTTTCAACCAATTCATCACGTAATATCTCTAATTTATGAAGCATTGCTTGCTGCTGAAGGTGCTTATTTTCAATTTTATCTAAAGCTTCACGAATAGGCTCTACATCCGTTCCACGTAACAATTTGCCAATATATTGTAGCTGACGACGACGCGCCTCTTTTTGTAAACGTTGCGCAAGCTCAACCGCTTCTAGCAAGGCATCATCAAGTGGAATTTTTGCTAAGTTGGTTTTCGTTAAATTTACCAACTTTTCACCAAGTTGTTTTAAGTCTTCCGCATCACGTTTAATTTCACTTTTACTGACCCAAATGATCTCTTCTTGTTCTTCATCTTCCCAATCAAATACTTCTTTTTTATTACGCTTTGCCATAGTATCCCTTCTTCAAAATTTGAGGCGCATTTTAGCATAAACTTTGAAAATAAGATAAAATGCAAAAAATTTTTAACGGAAAAAAGAGAATGAAAACAACAGAAAATCAGACCGCACTTTTAAAGACTCAAGAACAAAAATTACGACAAGCGGTAAGCTTTGCCTTGGAAACCGCTCAAAAAGCCGGTGCGACAGCAGAAGTTGGCGTCACCAAAGTGAGTGGCTTATCCGTTTCAACCCGCTTGCAAGAAATTGAAAATGTTGAATTTACCAATGATGGGGCGCTTGGTATTTCGGTTTATTTAGGTCAACAAAAAGGTAATGCCTCCACTTCCGATTTAAGCGAACAGGCAATAAAAAACACTGTTGAAGCTGCATTGGCAATCGCTAAATATACCTCTCCGGATGATTGTACCGGTTTAGCCGAAAAGGAATTAATGGCATTTGATGCACCTGATTTAGAGCTTTACCACCCTGCCGATGTTGATGTAGAAAAGGCAATGGCGCTTGCCTTTCAAACGGAAAAAGCAGCACTGGATGCAGATAAACGGATTATTAATAGCAATGGTGCAAGTTTTAATTCCCACACAGGGGTACGTGTGTATGGCAATACACACGGTATGTTGCAAAGTTATTTATCCAGCCGTTATTCTTTATCTTGTTCCGTCATTGGAGGCGTAGAAGATGCGCTAGAAAATGATTATGAATACACCGTTTCACGTGAATTTAATCAACTCAGCCCGCCTAATTGGGTCGGTGAAAATTGTGCAAAAAAAGTCGTGGCACGTTTAAATCCACAAAAACTGACCACACGAGAAGTTCCCGTAATCTTTTTAAACGACGTGGCAACAGGCATTATTTCACATTTTGCTGCTGCCATTAGTGGTGGTAGTTTATATCGTCAATCCAGTTTCTTATTAGATCATTTAGGTAAGCAAGTACTACCGGACTGGTTTAATCTCAGTGAACGCCCTCACTTGCTCCGCCGTTTAGCCTCAACCCCTTTTGACAGCGAAGGGGTACGCACACAAGACCTAGAAATCGTACAAAACGGCATATTACAAACTTATTTATTAACTCATTACAGTGGTAAAAAAATGGGAATGAAAAGCACCGGTCACGCCGGTGGTATTCATAATTGGCTGGTACAACCAAATTTAACCGGCGGATTGACCGCACTTTTGCGAGAAATGGGGACCGGTTTATTAGTAACCGATGTCATGGGGCAAGGCGTCAACATTGTTACCGGTGATTACTCCCGTGGCGCATCAGGTTTCTGGGTAGAAAATGGGGAAATCCAATATCCGGTGGCAGAAATTACCATTGCCGGACAACTCCCCGATATGCTGCAAAATATGGTGGCAGTTGCTGATGATATTGAGCACCGCTCCAATATTCAAACCGGCTCTATCTTATTAGAAAAAATGAAAATCTCAGGAAATTAATCCTATCAGCAAAAATAAGCCCACGATTCTAAACGAAAGTGGGCTTAATCATCTGACAAACTATTTACCGAAAACCGCTTGATACGCTTTTTCACTAAAACCAATCAATACTTTCTCATCCTGCATAATAATCGGGCGTTTGATTAAGGTCGGATTCTCTGCAAGCACAGAAAGTGCGGTTGTTTTTGACAATGTTTTTTTCACCTCATCATCTAAATTTCGCCAAGTGGTACTGCGTTTATTAACAAGATTTTCCCAACCGAATTGGGCTTCCGCCCGTTGTAAAAATGCCATATCCAAACCATCAACCCGATAGTCGTGTAATTTATGCTCAATATGGTGATCCACAAGCCATTTCAAGGCTTTTTTCACCGTGTCGCAGTTTTTAATGCCGTAAACAGTAATCATAAAATCTCCTCAAATAAAAAATCCTCAATCTCATCAGACTGAGGATTTTAACCGAAACTTAGGTGATTAACCTAACAACTTATTCACCCGTTTAATAAACGCATTTGTTTTCGCAAGATACTCCTTTAGGCAAAAAGGGCTTATAAATAATATTTTCATGTATAACATTTCATTAACTAGGCTATAAATCATCATTAAGCATTCAAAGTGTGAATTTTTTCTTTTTTAAAATTGGCTTGACAAGTTGTTTTTTTTTTAGAATACGGAAAATTTTGCTCATTATTAATGTGAGGGTTATTTATATGACACTAAAAATGTCAATCTTAAAGCTTATTGAAGATAAGTGTAAAAATGATTTAAAACAAGATCCGACTTTTCCTGTTGGTCTAGATTCAGAAACCCTATTTCTTAAATTTATTAGAAGTGGAATCAGTAAAGCACTCATTCTTAAAGAATTACAAGAGCTTATAAATGAAGAAAAGATCTACACGCTTAGCCGTTACTATATTTCGTCTACATACAAACATAATTAAAAACATTAAGGATACAAAATGAAAAAAACATTAACTTTCTCTCTGTTATTTACCCTATTCTCCACATCATCTTTGGGAAAAGAGCCTAATTTTGTAGATTTAGATGAGGCAAGAAAGCAGTTTTTTGAACCTTTAAGAGTAGGAAATAGCGAACTACTTTATAGTGATGCTGTTGAATGGGTATTAGCCACAGAAAAATTCTTAACACTTAGACCTCTAGAAAGTAGAGAAAATTCTCATATTAAAGATGAATATAGTGAAGACTATATAAACTCTATTTTAAGTGACGATAATAAAGTAATGTATGTTGCTAGAAAAAATCTAAACCCATTTGAGATAAGAAAGTATAAAGATGAATTTTTAGATGAATATTATAAAAAATATAATATAGCTAAAAATTTTGTATTAAGCAATAACATCAAAACTATTTGGACTTCACAGCTATACCATTATCCTAAAGGAGAGGCATATGACTTTGAAAAAGAACGTTATAATAGCAGCTTTGGTAGGGAACATTGGGAGGGTGTATCTGGATTATGTGAAAAAACCTTAGCACCAGAGAAGTATATTTACTATAAATTTCCTACTTGTACTAACATATTTATTGATTTGCCAGTAGATAAAGCTGAGCAAATATTTACAACCCATTTAAATAATACTCATATATACTATAAAGCTTATTTTGTTCCTGATGAACCAAGTGTAGTTAAATGTAGGGATGATGGAAATAACAATCCATATCTAGAACATGATGTAGATCTATCTAAATCCTCCTGCCTTCATAAAAAACTATATAAAATGACTGCAATATTTATGAAAGATAAAAATATACATTCCCTAACCAAGGAGAAAGAACCTATCTTCAATGAAGAGTTTCCTGTAATCTTTGAATAAAAAACCTAATTTAAATTAATCTCAACTTAAAATCCCTACTCAAACGAATAGGGATTTTAACCGAAATCAAGGTGATTAAGCTAACAACTTATTCACCCGTTTAATAAATGCCACCGGATTTTCTAAAGCTCCCCTTTCGGCAAGCATCGCCTGTTCAAGCAATAATTCGATCCAGTCAGCAAACTCGGCTTCGTCAGCAATATCAGCGACTTTTTTCACTAGGTGGTGTTCCGGATTCAGCTCAAAGGTATATTTCACTTCCGGCACAGGCTGACCTGCTGCGGCAAAGAGTTTTGCCATTTGGGTGGTCATTTGATCGTTACCGGTAGATACTACGGCTGGCGTGTCCGTTAAACGATGGGTTAAACGAACCTCTTTCACACGCTCACCTAACAAGGTTTTCACACGCTCAACAAAACTTTCAAAGGCTTTATCTTGCTCTTTTTGTTCCGCTTCCTCTTTATCTGCTAAATCGCCTAAATCCAAATCTGCTTTGCTAATAGTTTGTAACGGTTTACTGTCAAATTCCGTTAAATAGCTTAACATCCATTCATCAATACGATCGGATAATAGTAAGACTTCAATGCCTTTTTTGTTGAATAATTCCAAATGAGGGCTGTTTTTCGCTGCCACATAACTATCTGCCGTGATGTAGTAAATGGCTTTTTGCCCCTCTTTCATCCGAGAAATATAGTCTTCTAAAGAGACGGTTTGCTCACTACTATCATTATGCGTAGAAGCAAAACGTAGCAATTTTGCAATAGTTTCTTTATTACCAAAATCTTCCGCTGGGCCTTCTTTCAACACTAAACCGAATTCTTTCCAGAATTGTTGATATTTTTCCGCATCGTCTTTCGCCAATTTTTCCAACATTTGTAGAGAGCGCTTGGTTAAGGCTTTGCGTAATGCTGCCGTGACTTTATTGTCTTGTAAAATTTCACGGGAAACGTTTAACGGTAAATCGTTACTATCAATTAAACCACGCATAAAACGCAGATAATTCGGCATAAATTGTTCTGCATCGTCCATAATAAACACACGTTGAACATAGAGTTTCAAGCCGTGTTTATGTTCACGATTAAATAAATCCCAAGGGGCTTTAGACGGCACATAAAGCAAGCTGGTGTATTCCTGATTGCCTTCTACTTTGTTATGCGCCCACAAAAGCGGATCGGCAAAATCGTGGCTTAAATGTTTATAAAACTCTTTGTATTCCTCATCGGAAATCTCATTTTTACTGCGTGTCCAAAGGGCATCGGATTTATTGATTTTTTCCCATTTTTCACCGGTTTCTTTGCCTTCATCATCATATTCTTTCGTCAGCATTTCCACCGGAAGCCCAATATGATCGGAATATTTGCCAATCACATCACGCAAACGCCATTCGTTTAAAAATTCTTTTTCATCTTCACGTAAATGTAAAATCACATCCGTACCACGGGATTTTTTCTCAATATCAGCGATCGAGTATTCACCCTCTCCGGCTGATTCCCAAAGCACTGCTTTATCAGCCTCTTCGCCTGCCGCACGGGTTTTCACCGTCACTTTATCCGCGACAATAAAAGCAGAATAGAATCCCACACCGAATTGACCGATAAGTTGGCTATCTTTGGCCTGATCGCTACCTAGGGCATTCAAAAACTCTTTGGTACCGGATTTTGCAATCGTACCGAGGTGATCAATCACTTGATCACGAGTCATCCCGATCCCGTTATCACTGATGGTTATTGTGCCGTTGTCGCTATCAAAGCTAATACGCACACGTAACTCTCCGTCATTTTCATAAAGTGCCGGATTAGAAAGGGCTTTAAAGCGAAGTTTATCCGCTGCATCGGAAGCATTGGAAATAAGTTCACGTAGGAAAATTTCTTTATTGGAATATAAAGAATGAATCATTAATTGTAATAGTTGTTTGACTTCTGACTGGAAGCCACGGGTTTCTTTATTTTGAGACATAGTTTTTCCTTATAAAATGAAATAAGTAAAAATTGAGCCTCACAGATATAAGAGTGAAAACGAAATTTTCAACCCCCTACCTCATAGAAATATGAAATAGCTCAATGTTAAACATAAGACTAAAGTGCGGTTAAATTTTCAAGTGTTTTAAATTTTATCGGCATTAAAGGAAAACACGGACTGAGTTTGCTACAAAATCAAATTATTTCAATATGTTATAAACTAACACTCCGCATAGCCCAATTCTTTTGATATATCCTGCGCCGTTTTTCTGATTTCCTTGAGGAAAAAATCAATCCCTATTTTTTTCAACTTATAAGTCGACATTGAAACGGAAACTGCATAGTCCACCTGATTAAAAGAATCAAAAATTGGGCATGCAAGACAGACTACCCCAATTTCATTTTCTTCTTTATCCATGGCAAATTTATTTTGGCGGATAGCCTCCAACTCCTCTTCCATTTCATCTAACTGAGTAATGGTATTTTTCGTAAGCTGTTGAATAACGTCTTGATGTGTTTGCCAATAATGCAATAAATAGTCCGGTTTTTTAGGATAAGCCAAATAAAGTTTTCCCATTGCCGAACAATAAAGTTGCATATGTTGACCAATATAAGCTCGTGTTTTTAGCATACCGTGAGTAGGTTCTAACTTATAAATCATAATAGCCTTGTCCTCCTCTCTCTGAGAAAAGTTAATCGTTTCCCCCAAAGTGAGATTAAGTTGTTCCAAATAAGGCGAGACCACATTAATAATATTCATTGAAGTTAGAATTTTTTGCCCGATGCTGAGACATTTTATACTTAACCGATAACTCCCCGCAGTGGAAGCCGGCTTAACATAGCCCTCACTTTGCAATCCTTGTAAAAGTCGGTGAACAGTGCTTTTATTAAGTCCTGAAATATCCGCTAATTTCGCCAATGGGCAACCATTAGGAAAATCACTTAATATATCTAAAAGTCTAAGCCCTCTTATAAGACTTTGATTTCCAGTTAATTTTTCTTTTGTCATCGCATTCCTCCTTTCTTTAAGTATTATATTTCATAATGTGAAATCCTGCTTTGCAAAAATGAGATCTCTGTCACAGAATAGAAAATTTATTTTTATCTTATTGATTTTAAAGAAATTTAATCTTGTTTCTAAAATTGACTTCATCTCAGCCAAATTGTATATTTTGAAATATGATTTTACTATTTGAAATTATAGAGGTGTTAAATGAGAGTTTCTTATGCAGATCTAAAAGCTGAATTCAAACGGGTTCTACTTTCTCGCCATGTTCGGGAAGACATTGCCGAAGAATGTGCCAGCGTATTTGCCGATACCACACAAGCGGGCGCTTATTCTCACGGCGTCAACCGCTTTCCCCGTTTTATTCAACAACTCGAAAATGGCGATATTGTGCCGGAGGCTCTGCCAACTAAAGAACTGTCATTAGGCGCGATTGAACAATGGGATGCTCACCAAGCGATTGGTAATTTAACTGCCAAAAAAATGATGGCTCGGGCAATTGAATTAGCCTCTCAAAATGGTATAGGAGTTGTAGCATTACGTAATGCCAACCATTGGATGCGTGGCGGTTCTTATGGTTGGCAAGCGGCAGAAAAAGGCTATATCGGTATTTGTTGGACAAATGCCCTCGCTGTCATGCCACCATGGGGGGCAAAAGAATGCCGTATTGGCACAAACCCATTAATCATCGCTATTCCAACCAATCCTATCACGATGGTTGATATGTCTTGTTCAATGTACTCTTACGGTATGTTGGAAATACACCGTTTACAAGGACGTCAAACTTTTGTTGATGCAGGATTTGATGATGAAGGTAACCCAACCCGAGATCCGGCAACCGTGGAAAAAAACCGCCGTTTAATGCCAATGGGCTTCTGGAAAGGCTCAGGCTTATCTATTGTCCTTGATATGATTGCCACACTTCTCTCCAATGGTGAGTCCACTGCTGCAGTCACCGAAGATAAAGATGATGAATATTGTGTTTCTCAGGTATTTATTGCCATTGAAGTGGATCGCCTCATTGATGGTAAAACCAAAAATGAAAAACTCCAGCGGATTATGGATTATGTCAAAACCGCAGAACGTGCCGATCCAAATGTAGAAGTCCGTTTACCGGGTCATGAATTTACACAAATTCTGGCTGATAACAAAGCCAACGGTATTCCGGTGGACGATACAGTTTGGGCAAAACTCAAATCACTGTAAAAGTGCGGTCATTTTTCTCAGAATTTTTTAAGGGAGTGCTTATGATTTTCGGACATATTTCTCATGTGGTGGCAAACCATTATCCCAAGGCGGTACTTGCCGCCTTAGATTACCTAAAACATACCGATTTTGAACAAATGGAAAGCGGTCGCTATCCGCTTAAAGGTCGCTCCTATGTGCAGGTTCTCGATCTCACGACCTCCCTAAAAGAAACAAACTTACCTGAAGTTCATCGTCAATATATTGATGTGCAATATTGGCATTCCGGTATGGAAAGAATGAGCGTTGCAACAGACTTAGGCAATAATCAAACTGCGGGAAGCTATGATACGGAACGTGACATTCTCTTTTATACCCACATTGAAAACGAGCAGGAACTGATATGTCGCGCCGGCAATTTTGCCGTTTTCTTTCCGGAAGATGCTCATCGAAGTGCTTGTAGGGAAAATGAAATTTCAACTATTCGCAAAGTGGTTGTTAAGGTAGCGATTGATGACCTTGAGGAGGAACAATGAAAGCATTTGCTCAAGTTGTTGGAAAAGTATTAGAAGCCCTTGTTGTTTTCATTTTATCGGTGATGTCGATTCTGGTTTTTCTTAATGTGGTACTACGTTATGGCTTCAACAGCAGTATTAGTGTGACAGAAGAAGTTTCACGCTATATGTTTATATGGCTCACCTTTTTAGCGGCAGTGTTGGCATTTAATGAAAACCAACACGTTAATGTCACGATTTTAACCGATAAGCT
Organism: Rodentibacter genomosp. 1; assembly: GCF_001999285.1. Classification (GTDB taxonomy): domain Bacteria; phylum Pseudomonadota; class Gammaproteobacteria; order Enterobacterales; family Pasteurellaceae; genus Rodentibacter. The sequence continues at coordinate 187,359 of NZ_MLHN01000009.1, read as the reverse complement.
CTCCCCAAATGGGCGGAATATATTAGGCATTTTTACAGATAGCCTAATGCTTTATTGTTGCTATTTAATTGTGGATGGTAGCTGGATCCAGTTCCAATTAAATCTTAGTAATTTGGCACCTATTTCCGGTTTACCACAGGGCATCACTTATTTTGCAAGTGTCGTTGCAGGCATTTTAATTGGCATATTACTTATCACACGCCTTATTTCAAAACTCGCATTTTTAACGAAAGGAGAAAAAGCATGATTGTGGTGATTTTCCTCTCAGTCCTACTTGGTGCCATTATCTTAGGCATTCCTGTTGCCTTTTCACTTTTAATTTGTGGCATCGCATTAATGTTACAGCTAGACTTATTCGATTCTCAGATTTTGGCACAGCATTTAGTCAGTGGAGCGGATAGCTTTTCTTTAATGGCAATTCCTTTCTTTATTCTTGCCGGTGAGATTATGAACGAAGGGGGATTATCAAAACGTATTATTGATTTACCCATGAAATTAGTAGGTCATAAACGTGGTGGGTTAGGCTTTGTGGCGATTATCGCAGCAATGATTATGGCCAGCCTCTCCGGTTCTGCCGTAGCAGATACGGCAGCAGTGGCAGCAATGCTATTACCAATGATGAAAACCACAGGTTATCCTGTTGATAAATCCGCCGGTTTAATCGGAACAGCAGGGATCATTGCCCCAATTATTCCCCCCTCCATTCCATTTATTGTCTTTGGTGTCGCAAGTGGTGTTTCCATTACCAAGCTTTTCTTAGCCGGTATTTTCCCCGGTTTGATGATGGGCGTGATGTTAGCCCTACTTTGGTGGTGGCAGGCAAAACGCTTAGATTTAATGACCTTTTCAAAAGCAACAAAAGAAGAATTATGTATCTCTTTTAAAAACAGTATTTGGGCATTGTTATTGCCGGTTATCATCATTGGTGGTTTCCGTTCAGGGATATTTACCCCAACAGAAGCCGGTGTTGTCGCCGCATTTTATGCTTTGATCGTCTCGCTCTTTATTTATCGTGAACTAAAAATCAAAGACTTATACAAGGTTGTTCTTGCAGCGGCAAAAACCACTGCAGTGGTGATGTTCCTCGTGGCTGCCGCCAACGTGACCGGTTGGTTAATTACCGTTGCAGAATTGCCTCAGATCATGACAGAATTTTTGGAGCCATTAATTGATAGCCCAACCTTATTGCTAATTGTGATTATGCTCTCTGTATTCATTATTGGTATGGTGATGGATTTAACGCCCACAGTATTAATCCTCACTCCGGTACTTATGCCATTAGTGGAAGAAGCCGGTATTGATCCTGTTTATTTTGGCGTCTTGTTTATCTTAAATACGTCTATTGGCTTAATTACCCCACCGGTGGGCAATGTGTTAAACGTTATCACCGGCGTATCGAAATTACCCTTTGAACAATCAGCAAAAGGCATTCTCCCTTATATGGCAATGATGATTGTCCTATTGTTCCTGTTTATTTTCTTTCCATCATTAATTTTAGTTCCACTACAATGGATGCTATAAACACTCACTGATTATTAACCACTCTTAATTTAGGAGAACATTATGAAGCGTTTTAATATGAAATTTTTAGCAACTTTAATCGCCGGCGCAGCCGTATTGACTACCTCAACCGTTTTAGCCGAAACCAGTTTAAGATTTGGTTATGAAGCACCACGTAGCGATACCCAGCATATCGCAGCGAAAAAATTCAATGAATTATTGGCTGAAAAAACCAAAGGTGAAATAAAGTTAAAATTATTCCCTGATAGCACCTTAGGTAATGCACAAACCATGATTGCCGGTGTTCGTGGCGGTACAATCGATCTTGAAATGTCAGGTTCCCCCAACTTCACCGGATTGGTTCAAGAATTAAATGTCATTGATATTCCGTTTATTTTTAAAAATCGTGAACATGTTTATAAAGTATTAGATGGTGAAATTGGAGAGGGTTTATTAAAAGCATTAGAAGAAAAGGGACTAAAAGGGCTGGCTTTTTGGGATGTAGGATTCCGCGCATTCTCCAATTCTAAGCATACGATGACCAAACCGGAAGATGTGAAAGGTTTAAAAGTCCGCACAAACCAAAACCCGATGTATATTGAAGCCTTTACTCTATTAGGTGCAAACCCTGTCCCAATGCCATTAGCGGAACTTTATACGGCATTAGAAACAAGAGCAGTGGATGCGCAAGAACATCCTATCGGGATTTTCTGGTCCTCCAAATTATATGAAGTGCAAAAATATTTAACCTTAAGTAACCATGGTTACACCCCATTAATAGTTGTGATGAATAAAGCAAAATTTGATGCGCTTTCAGCGGAATTACAACAAGCTATTTTAGCGTCTGCAAAAGAAGCCGGTGCTTTCCAACGAGAGCTAAACGTTAAAAATGAGCAAGAAATCATTGCGAAACTGCGAAAAGAAGGCGTTGAAGTCACCGAAACCATTGAACCAACACCATTTAAATCCATCATTGAAGAAAAAGTGCGTAAATCCTACGTTGAAAAACATGGTGAGACATTGGTCAATCAAATTGATGCATTAGCGAAATAATTTAATCTGTCACAAGCAGCTATCATTGGCTGCTTCATTTTTCATTGAGGTTTTATGAATTATTACTTAGGCATTGATTGCGGTGGAACCTTTATCAAAGCCGCATTATTTGATCGTGCCGGAAAACTGTATGGCATTACACGCCAAAATGTTTCGGTGATTAGCGAACAATCCGGTTATGCTGAACGGGATATGGAAAATTTATGGGAAATCACTGCACAGGTGATACAGGAAGTGATTGAGCAAAGCCATATTGATGCAAAACAAATCAAAGCAGTTGGAATTTCAGCACAAGGAAAAGGCGCATTTCTTTTAGATAAACAAAATCGTCCTTTAGGGCGGGCAATTTTATCATCTGATCAACGTGCACTTGATATCGTCAAAAAATGGCAAACCGAACAAATTCCGGAAAAACTTTATCCCATCACGAGACAAACATTGTGGACAGGTCACCCTGTTTCAATTTTACGCTGGCTGAAAGAATATGATCGAACTCGCTATGATCGTATCGGCGCAATTTTAATGTCTCATGATTACCTAAGATTCTGCTTAACCGATCAATTATTTTGTGAAGAGACCAATATCTCTGAATCAAATATCTATAATATGCAAACGGGGCAATATGATATTCAGCTCGCAAAATTACTCGGTATAGAAGAGATTTTCGATAAGTTTCCACCAATAATGAGATCGAATGAAATTGCAGGCTATGTAACTAAACAGGCTGCAAAACTCACCGGACTAGCAGAAGGCACAGCCGTGGTTGGCGGATTATTTGATGTGGTTTCGACCGCACTTTGTGCCGGCTTAAATGATGAGAAAACCTTAAATATTGTACTCGGTACTTGGTCTGTGGTAAGTGGCATCACAGATCATATTGCAGTAAATCAATCCACGCCTTTTGTCTATGGGCGCTATATCGAAAACAATAAATTTATTGTTCACGAGGCAAGCCCAACTTCATCCGGAAATTTAGAATGGTTTTTACATCGTTTTAAACATTTGGATTATGAGGCACTAAATAAGGGTATTGAAACATTAGAGCCAGCCTCAAGCTCGATCTTATTTATGCCTTTCCTTTACGGCACTAACGCCAAATTAGGTATGCAGGCAGGATTTTACGGACTACAGGCGCATCACAACGAAATGCACTTGCTCCAAGCCGTTTACGAAGGTGTCCTATTTAGCCTGATGTATCACTTAGAGCGTATTTCTCAGCGCTTTCCGAATGTGACTAAATTAAGAGTCACGGGTGGCCCGACAAAATCGAAAGTTTGGATGCAAATGTTGGCAGACTTAACCGGTATGACATTAGAAATTCCGCTTGTAGAAGAAACCGGCTGTTTCGGTGCTGCCTTGATCGCAATGGACGCTATTGAAAAGGCTGATAAAACAACGATACTAAATTCAGATAGACAAATTTTTGTACCGAATAAAGAGAATTTCAACGCTTATCAGAAAAAATATCAACGTTATTTGAAGTTTGTTCAAGCCTTAGAAAATTTAGTTTAAATATAATTTAAACTAAAAAATAAACCGTATTTGATTTCCCCACCAAATACGGTTTTTATCGGTCTCAATCTCTCTAAACAAGAAAATTTTTGACCGCACTTTAACCCAAAATTAGAATTCGTAACGAATACCGGCTTTCACGCCGTATTGGTTGATTTTAACATCATCAAATGAACCTAAACGGTTATACTCAATACCACCATTTACCGCCCAATTTGGAGCAAAATTGTAAGATACACCGGCTAATACACCATAGCCCACTTTGTGATCTTTTGAAGAATTTGATTCACTATAACTATCATTTCCATTTGAAGCATAGAAATGGCTATTATACTTAACTGTGTTATAGGATAAACGAGCACCAATATAAGGAACGATTGGTGAATTAAGATCAATGTCATAAATCGCAGAGAAACCGAAAGAATTAACTTTCAACTCCGATTTTTCCGGTCCGGTTAAGCGAATATGCGCACCTGTTGAATCAGCGCCGTCATAAGTGCTTAATTCTGAATGGCTGGATTTACCATAATACGTATAATCTAAAGCAAAACGGGTATTACCCAATTTGTAACCCACCGCTAAACTTGGGGTAAATTTATTTTTATTAAAGTCAATATCACCCGAGGTTTTGATTTTTGAATAACCTAAATCCCCTTGGACATACCAGTTTGCATTTGCAGCGAAAGCAACAGCCAATGTACCGATCGCTAATGCTAATAATGATTTCTTCATTGGATAACTCCTATATATTGTAGGTAAAAAACGGTTGGAGTGTAACATAATCTAAATTAGTTATCATCCATCAAAACCAATTTCCCTTTACACTTTCGACATAAATATTCCACGCCTTCTTTTAAAATTCGATGATGGCGGCGAATACTTAAAGAATGGGTTTGGCAAGCACAACGATATGCAAAAGTTCGACCCTGCACATTTTGTACATCAAATTGGTGACAAGTATCTGCTGGTAGATGAAAGATCTCATTCATCACCCCCTGCCATTCTTTGCCATGAGGCTTAACACGTCCGAATACTTGATACACAATTAAATGCGCCAATTCATGGGGAACGACTTGATGAATAAACTCTTGCATATTTTCAAGCAATAAAGTGCGGTTAAATTTGATTTCGTTTTTTTGCAAATACGCTACACCGGCTTTCACGCCCCGTAAATCATAATTTACCGTTGGCATAGGAAATGCTCGTTTAAAATAATCTTCTGCAAGGCGTAAAGATTCCGCCAGTTTACGCTGAACCTGCATTTTTAAATGACGAAATTGAGTTTGTGATGAAAACATAAAATTTAGAAAAATAAAAACCGCCAAAAATAGCGGTTTTAGTCATTCATAATAGGATTATTTCAACCCTGCCGCCGCACGTAATTCTTCCGCACGATCCACTTTTTCCCATGGGAATTGCTCACGTCCAAAGTGACCATAAGCGGCGGTTTCACGATAAATAGGCTTAATTAAATCAAGCATTTTGATTAAACCATAAGGGCGTAAATCAAAAAACTCACGCACTAATGCCACCAACAATTCATTTGCCACTTTGCCTGTGCCGAAGGTTTCCACCATAATTGAGGTCGGTTCTGCCACACCGATAGCATAAGAAAGTTGAATTTCACAACGCTCCGCCAAACCGGCAGCCACAATATTTTTCGCTACATAACGTGCTGCATAAGCCGCTGAACGATCCACTTTTGACGGATCTTTACCGGAGAACGCTCCACCGCCATGACGTGCCGCACCGCCGTAGGTGTCCACAATAATTTTACGTCCGGTTAAACCGCAATCCCCCATCGGACCACCAATCACAAAACGACCTGTCGGATTGATAAAGAATTTCGTGTCTTTTGAAAGCCATTCACTTGGCAATACCGGTTTGATGATTTCTTCCATGACCGCTTCACGAAGATCTTTTTGCTCAATATCTTCTGCATGTTGCGTTGAAAGCACAACAGCATCCACGCCAACAATTTTGTTATCTTCATATTTTAAAGTCACTTGGCTTTTCGCATCAGGGCGTAACCAGGCTAATTTACCGCTTTTACGTACTTCTGCCTGTTTTTGCATTAAACGATGAGCATAAGTAATGGCAGCGGGCATTAATACATCGGTTTCATTTGTGGCGTAACCAAACATAATACCTTGGTCGCCGGCGCCTTGATCCAATGGATTTTCACGATCTACTCCTTGGTTAATATCCGCAGACTGTTTACCAATAGCATTTAATACGGCACAAGAATGGCCATCAAAGCCCATATCGGAATGTTCATAGCCAATATCACAAATCACTTTTCGGGTGAGATTTTCAATATCCACCCACGCTGAAGTGGTGATTTCCCCCCCCACTAACGCCATTCCGGTTTTCACATAAGTTTCGCAAGCGACACGGGCTTTGGGATCTTGTTTTAGAATTTCATCAAGTACCGCATCTGAAATCTGATCGGCAATTTTATCTGGATGTCCTTCGGACACAGATTCCGAAGTAAATAAATAACTAGACATAATTTTTCTCTTTTTAATTTGGATGTATTGACGTATAGACGGCTATAATACGAATTTTAGATGAAGAATCAAGCACTATTATTGATCGATATTTAGCCAATTTCGTAAAATTTGCTCACCATATTCTGACATATAGGATTCCGGATGGAACTGCACGCCATAAATGGGTAAAGATTGATGAGCCATCGCCATCACCACATTTTCATCACACATGGCCGTAATTTCTAATTCATGAGGAAAATTTTCAACTTTCACTGCCCAAGAATGATATAAGCCAATATCAAATTCCATCGGCAACCCGAAAAACAACGGAGAATTTGACCGCACTTTTAACTGCCGTTTTTGCCCGTGGCGAACTTGTTTTAGGTTATAAAGTGTTCCACCAAAAAACTCACATAGTGTTTGATGTCCCAAACAAACCCCGAGGATTGATTTTTGCTGATGATACCCTTCTAACATCGCAAAAAGCTGCGGATAAGCCTGTGGTACATCAGGCCCCGGCGAAATTAAGATATGGCTATAAGATTCAGGCGTATTTTCATGCAAATCTTCCACATTAAGCACATCAAAAGACACACCAAGGCGGCGAACAAGCTCCACTAAATTGAAAGTGAAAGAATCGTGATTATCAATAATGAGTAATTTCATAACTGCTCGGCTTTCGTTATAATCGGGCAATTTTACGCTAAATTAGAAATAGCACAATGCAACATTTTATCCACCAAGCCAATCATTATGGCAAACAATCCCAACCTTTCTTTTTTTTGATTGATTTTGAACAACAAAAACCGTTAATTTTTCCTTTAGAAGAAACGGCTCAACGAGGCATTTTTTTTGATATTTTAGGAAAAACAAACATTACCGAGTCAAAAGACTTCTCCACAGACATTCATTTTGAAAAATACCCAATTCCCCTTTCCTATTATCAACAAGGTTTTGAAGTGGTACAAAAAGAGATTCAAAAGGGCAATTCTTATTTGTTAAATCTCACTTCACCCACTGAAATTTCGGGTAATTTTTCCCTTGAACAGATTTTTTATCAATCCTCTGCACCTTATAAATTATGGCTAAAAAATCAATTTGTTTGCTTCTCACCAGAATGTTTTATCAATATTCAAGATAACAAAATTTTCACTTATCCGATGAAAGGAACAATTAATGCTGCCCTCCCCAATGCAGAACAGCAACTGCTAAATGATGAAAAAGAACTGCGTGAGCATTACACCATTGTGGATTTAATGCGAAACGATTTAGCCATGGTGGCGACCAATATTCAGGTCACAAAATTTCGCTATGTGGATCGTATTGCAACACAAAAAGGCGAAATTTTGCAGACAAGTTCGGAGATTTGCGGCGAACTAGATGAACATTGGCAACAAAATATTGGCAATATACTTGCTACGTTATTGCCCGCAGGCTCGATTAGCGGCGCCCCCAAAGAAAAAACCGTGCAAATTATTCAACAAGCGGAACGCCAACCCCGAGGTTATTACACGGGTATTTTTGGTCTTTTTGATGGCGAAAACCTACAAAGTGCAGTAGCAATTCGCTTCATCTCTCAAGTGAGTGAGAAATATTATTTTCACAGCGGTGGCGGTATTACCATTCAAAGCCGTTTGGAAGATGAATATCAAGAATTACTCGAAAAAGTCTATTTACCTTCTTTTTGTCGAAACGAGGAGAAAAACTAATGTTTCCTCTGTTTGAAACCCTTGCCATTGAACAGGGCAACATTCAAAACATTGAATATCATCAAGCCCGTTATGAACGGAGCTTACGACATTTCTATGGCAAAAGTGCGGTCAAAATTTTCAATCTTTTTGAGCTAATCCAAATCCCCTCTCACTTGCAAAATCAACTGGTACGTTGCCGTATTGATTACAATGCGGAAAGTACGCAAATTCAATATGTTGAATATCAGCGAAAAATCTACCGCACTTTTCAGCCAATTATCTGTGATGAAATTGATTACAGCTTGAAATATGCCAATCGGGATTTGCTTAACTCTCTTTTAGCCCAGCGGGGAAAGTGCGATGAAATTATGATTATTAAACATGGAAAAGTAACGGATTGTTCCATTGGAAATCTCATTTTTCGCCAAGGAAATCAATGGTTCACGCCTGATACACCATTGTTACAAGGCACACAACGGGAAAAATTATTGCAGGAAAGCAAAATTAGAGAAGCCACAATTTATGCACAAGATATTGAAAAATATGATGAAATTAGGCTGATTAATGCGATGAATGGGTTGTGAGCTATTTTATATCCATAGAGTGTATCATTCACCCATGTAAGAAATATTTTTTATTCATGAAACAATATTTCACAACCCTCGATTGCTATTTTAATTCCCCCAAAGCTTGTAAGATAATCGCTTTAGACGCTTGAATCGCAAGAAATGAGAGGATAAAAGCAACAACTAAATCAGGGTATTTGGATTGTGTAAAATAAACCACTACACCTGCCAAAATAACCACCAGATTCCCCATTGCATCATTTCTTGTACAAAGCCAAACACCACGCATATTACTATCTCCTTCTCGGAAACGGTAGAGAACCCACATCGCAACAAGGTTAGTCAATAATGCAAGGGAGCCAACAATACTCATTTGACTATAGTGAGGAATTTCGCCATAGAACCAACGGTATATAGTAGTAAAAAGAATGAACATACCGAATCCCCCCATTGTTACCCCTTTTACTAGAGAGGCTTTGGCACGATGAATCAACGCCATCGGTAGAACATATAGACTGATTAAATAATTGGCACTATCTCCAAAAAAATCTAAGCTATCAGATAATAATGACGTTGATCTTGATGTTATACCTACGAGAATTTCCACAAAAAACATTGCGAAATTTAGCCCAAAGGCAATCCATAGAGCTTTACGGTATTCTGAAGAGATGTGAACAGGTGTTGAATGACAACAGTTTGAGCATGACATTGTAATCTCCGTGAATTTAGAATTAGCTAGCGTAGTTTTTCTCAGTAACCAACCAACAATTATGAATTTGTTTATTGCGTTCAAAATCCAGTGGTAAGGTTTTGTGGGAAATTTCCACTGCACTTAACCCCAATGCCTCCAGCCCGGCAAAATCCATTTTGAATCCCCGTTTATTGTTGGAAAAAACGATGGTGCCACTTTGGCGTAAAATACGTTTTAAATTTCCCATTAATTTGATGTGATCACGCTGAACATCCCAGCTTGCTTCCATTCGTTTTGAATTGGAAAAAGTGGGCGGATCCACAAAAATTAAATCAAATTGACGATCACATTTTTCCAACCATTGCAAACAATCCGCTTGAATGAGTTGATGTGACTTACCATCAAGATCGTTGAGAATCAGGTTTTGCTCCGCCCAGTTGAGGTAGGTATTCGACATATCTACCGTTGTAGTGGATTTTGCCCCGCCCAATGCGGCGTGGACAGTGGCAGAGCCCGTATAGGCAAACAAATTCAAGAAATCTTTACCTTTCGCCAACTCCCCCACCATTTTTCGGGTGAGGCGATGATCCAAAAATAAACCGGTATCCAAATAATCCGTTAAATTTACCCAAAGTTGTGCGCCGTATTCGTTCACATAAAAATACTCGCCTTTATTAGCTAATTTTTCATATTGATTTGTGCCTTTTTGCTTTTGTCGGACTTTTAAAATCAGCTTGTTGGTTTCTACGCCGGTCACCTTTAAGGTTGCTGTCACCGCATCCAATAAACGTTGGCGTGCTTTATTTTCATCAATATTCTTCGGTGCAGCATATTCTTGCACCACAATATGATCGGCATAACGATCCACCGCTAAATTATATTCCGGTAGATCGGCATCATAGAGACGGTAGGCATCCAAGCCCTGCTGTTTTGCCCATTTTTCAATCTTTTTGATATTCTTTTGTAAACGATTGGCAAAATCTACTGCCACCTCTGAAGTGCGGTCAAATTCAAGGGAATTTTCCACCGCACTTTCTTCGTGGGTTCGAGGGGAAATCTGATAATTTTTTTGAACACAATCAAGCGGTCCATTTTTCGCCTTGAATTGACGGTTTGCCCGCATTCTCAAGCAATCCAATAAGGTGGATTCGCTACTAAAAATTGAGGCATTCCAACCACCGAATTCTTTTTTCAAACGTTGTCCAAATACGGAATAAAGGGCAATCAACGCCGGTGTCGTACCTAAACGTTCACCATAAGGCGGATTACAAATCACCATGCCCACTTCATTTGGGCTTGGGTTAGTGAGCGCCGCCACATCGCCTTGCTGCCATGTTATCAAGTGAGCGACACCGGCATTTTGCGCATTGCGTTGTGCTTTTTTTAACACTCGGTGATCAAGATCAAAACCATAAAAGTGCGGTTGAATTTTACCTTGTTTTTCCTCTGCTGAAGCGATGGCTTCGCTTTTTACTTTCTCCCACACCATTTGATTATGCCCTTTCCAAAAATCAAAGCCCCAATGTAAGCGATATAATTGAGGGGCGATACCGGCTTCCATTTGTGCGGCTTCAATAAGCAATGTGCCTGAACCACACATAGGATCGACCAATGGCATACCCGCTTTCCAACCGGAACGTAGCACAATCGCTGCAGCCAAGGTTTCACGTAAAGGCGCTTGCCCTGTATCTTCACGATAGCCACGTAAATGCAACGCTTCACCACTCAGATCGAGAGAAATCACCAATTCTTCACGATTCAAATAAGCATGAATACGCACATCCGGTTGCATTTTATCCACATTCGGACGGGCTTTGCCTTGGCGTTCAAAGTAATCCACAATGCCGTCTTTCACCCGCATTGCACCAAATTGAGTATGGCGAATCTCTTGGTTGGTACCATTGAAATCCACAAAAAAGGTCATGCGTTCATCAAAGTGTGCAAGCCAATTAAAGGCGGAAACAGCAGCATAGAGATCTAAATCACTGTAAATTTTGGTTTCGATTAATGGCAGTAAAATGCGTGAGGCAAGGCGCGACCAAAGCAAGGTGCGATAAAGAGTTTCCTCATCGGCTTGGAAATGCACACCACCTTGTACCACTTTGGGATTCAAAGCACCGAGTTCTGTCAGCTCAACTTTTAGCAGTTCTTCAAAGCCACGAGAAGTTGTGGCGAATAGTTGTTTCATTTGGGATCTCAAGAAAAAAATTTTGGCGATTATAGCATAAGTTTCCATTCAAATTAGGGGCGCACGGATTTCAGAAACAAAAAATGGCGGGTTTCCCCACCATTTATCAAACATCATTACTTACTCAAACACTGCGCATAGCTGTCTGCCGTTGCCTGAAGGAAATTGGCGTAGGAATTTGCCCCTAACGCTACCCCATCACCAATGGGATCTAAACGCCCTACCTTCACCGCAGTGCCTTTTGCCAAAGATTCAATGACTTTTGGTGTGAATTGAGGCTCCGCAAACAAACAGTTTACACGATGTTCAGCGATCTCTTCTTTGATATGCGCAAGGGTTTTCGCTCCGGGTGCAACCAATGGATTAATGGTGAAATAGCCTGTTTGTTTTAAACCATAGGCATCATTGAAATAGCCGTAAGCATCGTGGAAAACAAAGAAACCTTTTTCTTTAAAAGGGGCGAGTTGGGCTTTGATTTTGTCGCTTTGCTCCGCCAAAGTGCGGTTGAAATCCGCAAGGTTTTTCTCAATCAATGCTTTTTTATCTGGAAATTGTATGGTCAGTTTATCCGCCACTTTTTGTGCCACAATTTGGCTCATTGCCGGTGAATACCAAATGTGCCAGTTCGTGCTTAATCCTTCGTGATTTTCATGATCGTGATTATGTTCATGTCCATTTTTGTGTTCGTGTTTATGGTCATGTTTGTGATCGTGCTCGCCCTCTTCATGGGAATGTTCGTGATGGGCTTGGATTAATAAGGGTTTAATCTCAGCAAGATCGGCAATGGTAATCACTTTTTGGCGATCAATTTGATTCACCGGTCTTTCTAAAAATGAATCAATGTCCTCACCTACCCACAATACCAAATCCGCCGATTTCACTTTTTGAATATCGGATAACTTCAAACTGTAGTCATGAGGAGAGGCACCTGTCGGCACAAGAACTTGGGTATCAATTACACCATTCGCAATGGCTGAAGCAATAAAACCAAGGGGTTTTACTGATGCTAAGACATCCGCATTCGCCATCATTGGAAGGCTTAAAAGTACGGTTGAAATGGCTCTCATTTTTAGTATCGTTTTCATTTTATCTCCCTAATTTTTAATAATGATTCTCAAATAGACGTAAAAGCCTACACGCTTTAAAATAAATTGCAATGGTTTTGTGTAATAAAGAAAGGCAACCTACGTTGCCTTCAATATTAATGAAGTATTTTATATTCTACTTTCTCAACAATTTATCAATCACCCTCGAAACGGCAAAAAAGCCGAATGTTGCGGTGATCATAGTCGCTGCCCCAAACCCGTTAGCACAATTCATTGTAGCGGAGACGGTACAACCTTCACCCATTTTAGGAAAAATCAACGGTTGAGTAGAAAATACGGCGTCTATGCCAAACTTGCGTTGTGGATTTTGAGTAAAATTAAAATCCTTGCGTAAAACCGACCGCACTTTTGCCAACAAGGGATCTTGAATAGTCTTGCTTAAATCGGCAATTTGAATTTGTGTAGGATCCGTTTGCCCGCCTGCGCCCCCCACGGTGATAATTTTAATTTTATTACGTTTGCAATAGGCAATCATCGCCGCCTTGGTTTTAACATTATCAATGGCATCAATCACATAATCATAACCTCGATTGAGATAATCTGTCTGATTATCGGGCGTGATAAAGTCATCAATAATATTGACGATACATTCGGGATTAATCAGTTTTATCCGTTCCGCCATCACTTCCGTTTTAAGTTTGCCGATATTGCCGCTTAATGCCGGAAGTTGGCGGTTGATATTAGTCACACAAATATCGTCCATATCGATCAGGGTGAGCTGCCCAATTCCGGAACGGGCTAACGCCTCCACTACCCATGATCCCACCCCTCCAATCCCGATAACACATACCTGTGCTTGGCGAAGACGCTCTAATCCCTCCGGAGTATAAAGTCGCCCGATACCGCCAAAACGCTGTTCGTAGTTATCTATGCGTGCCATTATTGTAATACCCAAACACGTCCATAATGTTTTGAAAGTCCGGCAATATGCCCCGCCTGATCACCAATGCCACGATATAAATCAAAATGATGTCCGTTTACCGCTCCACCAACATCTAATGCCACCATTAAATGTAATTTATGCGAACCTTTCCAATTACCATCATTATCAATATCAGGCACTTCTACCAATAAAACAGAACCCGATGGGATCACATTGCGATCGGAAGCCACCGCGGCCATTGGCACAAGTGGTACACCTGCGGAACCTTTTACTTTGCCACTCGGATCATTTTTGAAGAATACATAGGACGGATTACGCTCAAGTAAAGCCTGTACACGTGACGGATTTGCTTTTCCCCAGTCACGAATAGCTTGAATTGACATTTTCTCTTTTGGGATCTCGCCATCTTCCACCAACAAACGACCAACGGCTTGATATTTAAAGCCATTCTGTCCGGCATAAGCAAAGTAAGTTAAGTTACCATTACCAAAATCTACGTAACCACTACCCTGTACACCGAGTAAAAAGTTATCAAGCATCGAATCACTATAAGCCAATTCTAATCCCTTTCCTTCTAAGGCGCCGGCATAAATTTGAGCACGAGAAAAACGTTTGTTTGCAGGCAACGCATAAATTGGGTGTTGAAATTTCCCTTGCGGGGAGCGGCGCGCATGAATTACGGGGGAATAATAGCCGGTCATTAAGACGTTTTGGTAACCATCAAAGCCTTTCATTATTTGTGGAGAAATTCCGTATTGGGACAATTCACTCACATCTGCGCCGGCAAGCACCCAGCTCGTAATTTTTTGATAGTTGCCATAAAAACGATCAGATAATCGCCCGGAATAGGCTTTTACATTAGAAAGTTGCGTTAAAAAATCCCCCTGATTTACGACCGCACTTTGATTCTCTACCTGTAATACCGGCGATAAAATGCTTTGTTGATAGCTGCGACCGCTGTATTTTGCACCAAATTTTTGAGGATCATCGCCTGTTGGTGTAAGAACTGATGAGCTACTTTTATTTGACGAACCACCACATGCCACCAAAATTGATGCAACCGCTAAAATAGAGAACGCTTTGATACCGAGACTTTTACAAAATTTCATACCTTATTCCTAAACAAAAATGAATTTTTATGAAGCTGCATACGCTATCAAAAATTGCCTAAAACCACTAGCACTATTTCCTAATGATGTCTAATTTATCGTCGCTTTGTTTATTTAAACAACAAACACACAATAAACTTTTGTTGAAAGGTTGCAAAATTTTTTGAGTAGCGTATAGTACGCACCAACAGACGCGGGGTGGAGCAGCTTGGTAGCTCGTCGGGCTCATAACCCGAAGGCCGTCGGTTCAAATCCGGCCCCCGCAACCAGATTCTAAAGCACCGATTTTATCGGTGCTTTTTTCATTACTCATCAGTAAAAAGCATTTTCCCTCATAAGGAAAATGCTTTTCTTATTTAATGACAATGTGAACGGTAATTTCTTCTCTATCATGGTAGAGGTGCTTTGCCTGAATCTCAAAGGTCAACTTTTGCTTATTCAACATACTTGTAAGGTTTTCTAAGCATTGCATCACTTCTTGATAACGTTTTTTCATGGGTAACTTTAAATTAAAAATCGTTTCACGACACCAGCCCTCTACCAACCATTTGCCAATTAAATTAGTAATCCGGCTTGGCTGTTCCACCATATCGCACACTAGCCAATCCACTTTTTTGCGTTTTGGTGGCTGAAATTTAAAACCATCTTCCGCACAATGTTCGATTCGACCGGTTTCATGTAGGCTTTCTGCCATTTTTCCGTGATCCACTGCATACACAAATAGACCTCGTTTGACTAATTGATATGTCCATCCCCCCGGACAAGCCCCAAGATCAACCCCTATCATATTTTCATTGAATCGTTTTTCTTCTTCCTTTCTAGGTATAAACGTTAAAATCGCTTCCTCAAGTTTCAACGTAGAACGGCTCGGGGCATCAGATGGAAACTTTAAACGAGGTATCCCCATAAAATGTTCAGAATGGTTATTGGTATAGGAATAACCTATATAGCAACAATTCGGCTTCACAAAAAAACAATGTAAAAACAGACCGCACTTTTGAGATTCATTAGCCATTAACCAACCTTTCTTTTTCAATGCTTGACGTAGTGGTACGGTAAATTTTCGACAAAAGGCTGAAAGTTCTTTGGATTCATTTGTATCCGCCATTTCAACTAAAATCATGTTTGATTGTTTCAAATTGACTTGTTCTGACAATGTCTCAAATTCAGAGATAATCGGGCTAATGCGATCAGCAGGATCTAGATTTTCTAATAAATTTGATACGACCAACATTTGTCGGGCAAAAATTAGCTGATGAAAAGGAATTTCTCGGGCTAAGCGATCGGCCTCATTAGGTTGATAACATTCAAAAATCACATAACCTGAATTTTCTTGTACTCGGGCAAAACCAAATATACCTAGGTTTGTTGCACGATCCGTCATTTCTGCCGCTACCTCTTTCTCAAAACCGGGACGACAATATAAAGCGAGTTTATTCATATTCTTCATTTTTTATTGCATTAATAATCCAATGTCGAAAGGCTTGGATTTGTTCATCATCAAGGCGATCAAGGTGATTCACCACATAAAAGGATTTTGGATCAGGCAAATTTGTTGGAAAGACAACTTTTAATGCGCCCTGCTCAATTTCTTGCAGTGCCAGTAAGCGATTTGCCAGCACGATACCCTGCCCATGAATCGCCGCTTGCAATGCCATAAATGTATGGCTAAATAAAGGACCCTGTTGGATATTTAATTCATCAAGCATCAGATAATCCGCCATCGCACGCCAATTATCGCGTGTATGAGTGTGAATTAAGGTGTGGTGTTTTAAATCTTCCTTACTATGAATTGGATTTTTCACCAATAATTCCGGTGAAGCGAGAATCAGTAAATTTTCTTTACCTAAGCGATCAACCTGCAAATTCTGCCAGTTTCCCCTACCGTAGTAAATCGCAAGATCGATTTCTTTATTTAATAATCCTTCATCCTGATCGACCCCTTTTAAACGAACTTCAATTTCAGGATGAAGCCGATTAAATTCGCTGAGATGAGGAACGAGCCATTGAATACCAAAAGTTTGTGGAACACCAATACTTAAGTGAGGATCATTTTTTAATATTAATAATTTTTCTGTAGCCTCATTAAGTTTTCTCAGAATTTTATTAATATCGACAAAATACGCTTTACCAAATTCAGTTAATTCTAAAGCGCGATTTTTACGTTTGAATAATTCAATGCCTAAAAAATCTTCTAACAGTTTAATCTGATGACTCACCGCTGCCTGTGTCACAAAAAGCTCGTCCGCCGCTTTTGTAAAACTTAAATGTCGTGCGGCAGATTCAAAGGATTTCAGTGAATTCAAGGGAGGCAAACGTTTATACATAATGATTTCCAAAGATAATTTTTTCGTCTATAATGAGCAGGATTCAGTTCGGATTAGTTTTTCTAATCCTTCAAATAAAAAAACATCATTTGTTCTTCTTATCTCCACTTCCTACAATGCGCACATACTTAATGATTGGTAATTCCTTACTAGTTAATGAGTTTCGGACTTAAGTATGATGTTGTGTTTGCATAGAGTTCGGGAAACCGAACTTGAGTAACAAAATAGGTTACTCATTTACTTCCTGTATTACTTAAACCTTTTTGGTTAAACGCTGCTCATTAGAGTGGCGTTTTTTTTGCGTGGCATTCTAACATACTTCTCTTTTTTCTTCTTTGACTTTATGACGTTTATCCTTCCCCAAAATATTAAAAATCAAAAAAATTTCTGCGTTAAGGTTTAAATGCTCAGAATAATGATGTAGATTAAACGGTATTTCATTAACAATAAATAAAAGGAAGCAAAATGAAAGACTTAGATTGGAATAACCTGGGTTTTAATTATATTAAAACCGACTACCGTTTTATTGCTCATTGGAAAAATGGTCAATGGGATGAAGGCAAACTCACGACAGACAATACCCTCCATATTCACGAAGGTTCGACCGCACTTCACTATGGTCAACAATGTTTCGAAGGCTTAAAAGCCTATCGCTGTAAAGATGGTTCAATTAATTTATTTCGCCCAGAAGAAAATGCAAAACGCATGCAGCACACAGCGGATCGTCTCTTAATGCCACAAGTTCCTACGGAATTATTTGTTCGTGCCTGTAAAGAAGTGGTCAAAGCGAATGAAGAATGGGTTGGTCCTTATGGTTCAGGAGCAACTTTATATTTACGTCCATTCCTCATTGGCGTGGGAGAAAATATTGGTGTAAAAGCAGCACCTGAATTTATTTTCTCCGTCTTTTGCTGTCCGGTAGGTGCTTATTTTAAAGGTGGATTAACACCGTCTAATTTCATCACAACCGAATACGACCGTGCAGCCCCGATGGGAACCGGCGGTGTGAAAGTGGGCGGTAACTACGCAGCAAGCTTACTTCCACATGAATTAGCTGTTGAGCAAGGTTCACAAGAACGAAAATTTGCCGATGCCATTTATCTTGATCCGAAAACTCATACTAAAATAGAAGAAGTGGGGGCAGCAAACTTCTTCGGTATCACCAAAGATAATAAATTTATTACCCCAACGTCAGAATCTATTCTACCGAGTATCACTAAATATTCCCTACTTTATATTGCCAAAGAACGTTTGGGTATGGAGGCGATAGAAGGAGATGTCTATATTGATCAGCTTGACCAATTTGCCGAAGCCGGAGCCTGTGGGACTGCAGCCGTTATTTCACCTGTTGGCGGCATTCAGCACAAAGACAAATTCCACGTTTTCTATTCGGAAACCGAAGTCGGGCCGATTACCCGTAAACTTTACGATGAACTCACCGGTATTCAATTTGGTGATATTGAAGCACCGGAAGGCTGGATTGTGAAAGTTGAATGATAAAAAATGCGGTGAATTTTCACCGCACTTTTTTATCTCTCATTATGAATTTCTAAATTCGTTGCATCTTTTTCACGCTTTTTCTTCGCGGTATCATTACGTTGTGACGCGATACTATTCAAGTATTCGGACGTAATATCCCCTGTGATATATTCACCGGTGAAGACTGAGCAATCAAATCCTTTAATTGCAGGATTTTCTTGCTGAACGGATTCAGTTAAAGCATTAAGATCTTGGAAAATCAATTTATCGACACCAATCAACTTCGCAATTTCATCGACACTACGACCATTCGCAATAAGCTCATTTTTTGTTGGCATATCAATACCATACACGTTCGGGTAACGAATTTCCGGTGCGGCTGAAGCAAAATAAATTTTCTTTGCCCCTGCTGCTCGTGCCATTTCGACAATCTGTTCCGAGGTAGTGCCACGAACGATAGAATCATCTACCAATAGCACATTTTTATCTTTAAATTCCGCTTTAATCGTGTTCAATTTACGGCGAACAGAATTAATACGTTGTGCTTGCCCCGGCATAATAAAGGTACGACCTACATAGCGGTTTTTCACAAAGCCTTGACGATATGGTTTATTAAGCACATTAGAAATTTGTAACGCAATATCTGTTGAGGTTTCCGGCACAGGAATAACCACATCAATATTATCTAATTCATCTTGCCATTCTTGTGCAATTTTTTGTCCTAAACGTTCCCCCATATGCACACGTGCAGCATAGACAGAAACCCCATCCATGATTGAATCAGGACGGGCAAAATACACATATTCAAAAATACAGGGATTTAAGACCGCACTTTCAGCACATTGTCTGGAATAAAGTGAGCCATCAAAGGTCACATAAACGGCTTCCCCCGGTTCTATGTCACGAACAAAATCATAGCCGGCAACATCAAGTGCGACAGTTTCAGAGGCAAACATATATTCCGTTTTACCATTTTCTTCACGCTGCCCTAGCACTAAAGGACGGATACCAAAAGGGTCACGAAATGCCACCATACCATGACCGATAATCATCGCAAGACAAGCATAAGCGCCACGTACATCTTTATGGGTTTTGCTCACTGCATAAAAAATATCCTGAGGATCAAGATGATCTTGCGGAATATTGTCAAGGTGATTAGCAAAGATATTAAGAAGTAGCTCAGAATCAGAATTGGTATTCACATGACGGCGTGCGGTTTTAAACACTTTTTCTTTTAATTCTGCCGAATTCGTCAAGTTACCATTATGAACCAATGTGACCCCATAGGGTGAATTCACATAGAAAGGTTGTGCTTCTGAGACACTTGAGCTCCCTGCCGTGGGATAACGTACATGCCCCATACCCGCATTACCTTGTAACCGCAACATATGCTCATGTCTAAAAACATCGCTGACTAATCCATTTGCTTTACGCAAACGGAATCGATTTTCATCGTCCACCGTCACAATTCCCGCGGCATCTTGTCCACGATGTTGCAACAATGTCAGTGCTGCATAAATAGATTCATTAACCGGACTTTGACTCACAATACCGACGATACCACACATTTTATAACCCTTATTGATTAAATGTTGAATTTAAGAAACTGGAGCTTGCTTGAAGCTGTTGGAAAAACCATTCAATAATAAACCCAAAGTGCGGAATCAACGTTGATTCTTTCCACCAATCGGTTTGTTCAAAATTCGTGAAGGTATCCAAGAAGAATAAGATCGCTGCGACAATTAATGCACCACGTAATAAACCGAATGCTGCACCCAATACGCGATCAGTACCACTTAATCCGGTTTTATCCACTAACTGTGCAATCACAAAATTGACGATACCACCAACAATTAATGTCAGAACAAACAAAATACCAATTGCCGTGCCATTACGCACGTACATGGATTCAATTTGCGTTAAATAGGTTGCAAGGTAAGGATAAAACTGACTTGCCACGATAAATGCAACGACCCAGCTGGCAAGTGATAATACTTCACGCACAAAACCACGGAGTAAACTGACAAGAATAGAAAAAGCGATAATACCAATGATAATGTAATCGATCATTAAAAAATCTCTCAATAAAAAAGAGCTGCATAAAGCAGCCTGCGTATTCTACAAAAAATAAAGCAAAAAAGAAAACGTTTGCGTAAGATTAATTTCGGCTAAATATCTTGCCAAAATGTTCGTTCTAATCGTTGCTCCGCTTTCTTTAATACCTCAGCCAAATGTTGATATGTCGGTTGACCTTCTACCCAAGGTAAAGGTTCATTGATTTTTTTTAGGCGTTCACAAATGTCGTAAAACCATACCGCACTTTGAGCATTTAGAGGAGATTTAGCACGTTTACCCAACCAATATAGCCCTTGTAGTGGGATAAGCAAGGCAAAAAGTGCGGTCAAAATTGCGGTAGAAAATGCCATCATATCTTGTGTAGCATAAAGCTGTTGCCAAGCAATGGCAAACACGGCTATCAAAGGCATCGTCTTTTGCGCAAAGCCGGTTGCTTTTATGATTCGATTTTCAGGAAAAATGATTCCTAACTTTGCCTCTTTCGGCCATGTATTGAGATAAACCTGACCTTGTTTCAAAATAGAAAAAAACGACATAAAAAACGCCCTAAAAAATAACCGCACCGATCATACTCTAGTTTATCGGCAATTTCTATCTCATCAAATAGAGGTAGATTTCACCTTTCTCTAATTGAAAACCTATTTTTCTTTCTCAATGAATTTATTTTATTCAATAAAAGGTGTATTCTATGCAGGCTTATGGTTTGTTCATAACATTTTCAGTGAATGAACAAATTTCTATCAACTATCAATCTATATATAGGTTTCTTATGTCAAAACTTGTTCTTATCCTTAACTGTGGTAGCTCATCATTAAAATTCTCAATCCTTGATCCTATTTCAGGCGATGAAAAATTATCAGGTTTAGCTGAAGCCTTCTATTTACCGGAAGCTCGCATAAAATGGAAATTTCACGGTGAAAAAGGACAAGCAGACTTAGGTGCAGGTGCGGCTCACGCAGAAGCATTAAACTTCATCGTTGAAAATATTTTCACCAAAGCGCCTGAATTACAAAATAGCATTTCTGCTATTGGTCACCGTATCGTCCACGGTGGTGAGAAATTTACAAAATCAGCGTTAATCACTGACGAAGTTGTCCATGAAATTGAAAATGCGATTCAATTTGCCCCATTGCATAACCCTGCTCATTTAATCGGTATTCGTGAAGCATTCAAATTATTCCCTGCACTAAAAGATAAAAATGTGGCGGTTTTTGATACGGCTTTCCATCAAACTATGCCTGAAGAAGCTTACTTATATGCATTACCATACTCTTTGTATAAAGAGCATGGCGTTCGTCGCTACGGTGCTCACGGTACAAGCCATTATTATGTCAGCCGTGAAGCTGCAAAACGCTTGGGTATTTCGGAAGATAAAGTCAATGTTATCACTTGTCATTTAGGCAACGGTGGTTCTGTTTCTGCCATTCGTCATGGTGAGTGTATTGATACTTCAATGGGCTTAACGCCATTAGAAGGCTTAGTTATGGGGACCCGCTCAGGTGATATCGATCCAGCCATCATGTTCTATATGCACAAAACCCTAGGTATGTCTGTTGACGAAATCGAAACGACTTTAACCAAAAAATCAGGTCTTTTAGGCTTAACAGAAGTCACAAGCGACTGTCGCTATGCTGAAGATAACTATGAAAAAGAAGCACCGGCAAAACGAGCATTAGATGTATTTTGCTACCGTTTGGCAAAATATATCGGCTCTTACATGGCAGTTATCGGTGAACGCTTAGACGCTATCGTATTTACCGGCGGTATTGGTGAAAACTCTGCACATGTACGTGAAATCACATTAAATCACTTAAAACTGTTCGGTTACCAAATTGATGAAGAACGTAACCTAGCCGCACGCTTTGGTAATGAAGGCATTATCACTAAAGACGGTTCACCAATTGCAATTGTCATCCCGACTAATGAAGAGTTAGTCATTGCACAAGATACTGCAAGACTTTGTTTCTAATTTAACTACAAACTGCCGAATTTTTCGGCAGTTTTTCTTTACTACTCAATCAATTAAGGTTTGTTATGTCCCGTACAATTATCCTTATCCCTATTAGTGCCGGCGTTGGCTTAACCAGCGTAAGCCTAGGATTAATCCAATCCCTTGAACAAAAAGGGGCGAAAGTAGGTTTTATGAAACCTATTTCTCAGCCAAACTCTGGTGAAGATCAGTTAGATCGCACAACTTCCATCGTTCGTACCAGTACAACATTGGAAACAGCCGAACCTTTTATGCTCAGCGTCGCGGAATCACTAATCGGTCAAAATCAATCTGATGTATTATTGGAAAAAATCGTTGAAAATCATCAACAACTTTCAAAAAATAACGAAATTGTTGTAGTTGAAGGTTTAATTCCAACCCGTAAACATACGTATGCCAATAGCATTAACTATGAAATTGCCCAAGCACTGGATGCAGAAATTATTTTGGTTGCGGCGCCAGCGACAGAAACACCGGTAGAATTAAAAGAACGTGTCGAAGCTGCTGCCTCATTGTTCGGGGGAAAAAACAACCCTAATTTATTAGGTGTTGTTGTGAATAAATTTAATGCGCCAATTGACGAATCTGGTCGTACCCGTCCTGATTTAACGGAAATTTTTGATTCTTTCCAACATAGCCATAATAGTGAAGCAGAATTAACAAAACTATTTACTAATAGCACAATTAAACTATTAGCCTGCGTACCTTGGTCTGCCGATTTGATTGCAACCCGTGCCATTGATTTAGTCAAACACTTGGGGGCAGCAATTATTAATGAAGGCGATATCAACCGCCGTATTCGTGGTATTACATTCTGTGCAAGAAGTTTACCTAATATGGTTGAGCATTTCCGTGCAGGTAGTTTATTAGTTGTATCTGCAGATCGCCCTGATGTGATTGTTGCCTCAGCACTCGCGGCATCAAATGGCGTAGAAATTGGCGGTATGCTATTAACCGGTGGCTACAAAATTGATGCTCAAATTAACAAACTTTGCCAACATGTTTTTGAAACAACAAAATTACCTATCTTCCGCATTGAAGGTAATACATGGCAAACAGCGTTGAATCTACAAAGTTTCAATCTTGAAGTACCTGTTGATGATAAAGAACGCATTGAAAATATTAAAAGTTACATGAGCGAACAATTCGATGCAGAATTTATCAACGGTTTGGTCGCAGGTTCAACACGTTTACGCCGTTTATCTCCACCGGCATTCCGTTTCCAATTAACCGAATTGGCTCGAGCAGCGAAAAAACGTATCGTCCTCCCAGAAGGTGATGAACCCCGTACCATTAAAGCCGCTGCACTTTGTGCAGAGCGTGGTATTGCAGAATGTGTATTATTGGCAGATCCAGCCTCTGTTCAACGTGTTGCAGAAGCACAAGGTGTGGAATTAGGTAAAGGTATCACCATCATCAACCCGGCTGATGTCCGTGAAAATTACGTGGATCGCTTAGTTGAACTTCGCAAAGCAAAAGGTATGACTGAAGCTGCTGCACGTGAGCAATTAGAAGATACCGTGGTACTCGGTACAATGATGCTAGAAGCAAACGAAGTGGACGGTTTAGTATCAGGTGCGGTTCACACCACTGCAAATACCATTCGTCCACCAATGCAAATCATTAAAACTGCACCGGGTAGCTCAATCGTTTCATCTATCTTCTTTATGCTATTGCCGGATCAAGTATTAGTCTATGGTGACTGTGCCGTAAACCCGGATCCGAATGCAGAACAATTAGCGGAAATTGCCATTCAATCGGCTGACTCGGCGAAAGCCTTTGGGATTGACCCGAAAGTGGCAATGATCTCCTACTCTACCGGCACATCTGGTAGTGGTGCCGATGTGGAAAAAGTAAAAGAAGCGACAAGAATTGCTAAGGAAAAGCGCCCTGATCTCTTAATCGATGGCCCGTTACAATACGATGCGGCAGTGATGGAAGATGTGGCTCGTTCCAAAGCACCAAATTCACCTGTTGCGGGTAAAGCAACCGTATTCGTATTCCCTGATTTAAACACCGGTAATACGACTTATAAAGCGGTACAACGCTCTGCTGATTTAGTGTCTATCGGCCCAATGCTGCAAGGTATGCGTAAACCGGTTAATGACCTCTCTCGTGGTGCATTAGTCGATGATATTGTGTACACCATCGCATTAACCGCAATTCAAGCCACACAATAAAATCATAAAAATAAGGGATGCAATTGCATCCCTTATCTTACCAGCCTCAAAAACACCACTTAAAACCTTATACTAATCGTTTTTTTCCAATAACCAACGCACATATTTTTCACGCTTATAATCTCGTCCTTCTTCCAATTCAAAACCACAGGAAAAGCAAACACCTTCAATCACATTATTATCTTCACATTCCGGACATTCAACATAAAAATTGTCCTCCCCCGGTAACAAATGAACAATGGCTTCATAAAAATCCATTTCCTGTTCACAATCAGGACAATATAAAGAAATATTTGGATATTCTCCCGATTTCCAGTCAATATTCTTTGATTGACAATAGCAACAAGAGGCATTTTTGATAAATACCTCTTTTGTTTCTAGGCTGGGGAAGTCAATTTCTGAAATATTCATAGCATTTTCCTATATTCTTCTAGCTTTTCCGGTTTCCGGATTAACTTCAACTGGATTACAAATTCCTTTGCTAATCATTGAAAATCGAAATCCTCCTGGTGTTTCATATATACATTTCTTATATACCCCCCTGCATCTTGTTCATCTACCAAGTTTGTAGGTTCCCAATCTGCCAACGCCATTGTAGAAAAACCACAAACCATCATTGCAATCGCCCATTTTTTAATTTGATACATTTTTTACCTCACAAAATAAATTCCAAATGAACCTAAAATAGGTTCGTAAAGATTATACTATGAACCTGAAATAGGTTCAATGAAATTTGCACCTAAAATAGGTGCTATGAGAAATTTAAGATTATCAATACATTCCGCCGAACATAGTTGGTTACGAGAAAAATTACTCAAACAACGGTTAAATTTAGGGCTTTCGCAACGGGCGCTAGGTGAAAAAATGGGCGTGCTATATTCTTTCATCGGTAAAGTTGAAACGGGCGATCGTCGTTTAGATGTATTTGAATTTATTGAGTATTGTCGAGGATTAGAGCTTGATCCGATAGAAATTCTATCTGAGATAGAACAACGTTTTAGATAAAAATCTAACAGAATCTCTCAAAAAAATGACCGCACTTTAATTAAATGCGGTCAATTTTTTATCATATTTCGGTATCATGCAGCAGTTGCACGATACTAATTTTGGAACTCGATTGTCAGGCATACTGCGAGTGTCCACTATAAAAAACAAGCAATTCTATGAATCATTAAACGGACGCACTCAGTGAGTCCCTATCAATTACGTTATTTAATATTGGATCGGATAATGATCGTCTTTAATTTTAGGATATTGGAAAAATAAACTTGTTGTACCCTAGGTATCTGCATTTTGTTGAAATGTCTGCTTTGTGAAACTGCGATATAATACCGATTTTAAGCCTCAATAGATTTCAACAACGCTAAAAGCTGTAACCCGATTTCTCTACGCCACCCTACCAATAAATCCGGTAATTTATCTTGCGATTCATGATATAACCAAGCCCACTTGATTAAATCCTCTAAACTTCGCTTACTTGCTAATATTTCTAATGTTAAGCCTTGTGGTGTTAATTCGTAGGCTTTTTCTTGTAGAAGACGAATCGCTTTCTTATACCGTGGATCATCAGCAATACGTACGATCCGTTTTGGATAATCATAAGGAGAAACACGACGTGCTTGTGCTAAAAGTTGTAACATTTTCTTTCCACGTACCCGCACCTCGTTATTGGAAAGCCCTATTTCAAGCATTTCAGAGGTATTTCGTGGATTATATTTTGCAACCTTCCATAAACTTTCGGATTTCACCACATAAGAAAGCGCTAAATCACGCATCATCGCAACCTCCTGTCGCCACTTCGCTAAAATTTTCAATCTTGTGAGCTCTAACGGATTCAGCTTCCAAACATTGGGAATCTCTAAATAGGCTTTTTCGATATCACGATCCTGTAATTTCTTCGTTTTCATTAAAGCAAGGTCACAGTCCAACTGTACCGCATTCTGCCAAGGGGTTGTGGATAATTCTTGTTGTAAGCAATGGTAAATAGGTAATAAATAATATACATCGCCGGCAGCATATTGTAATTGCGTATCAGAAAGAGGGCGTTTCATCCAATTGGTTCTTGTTGCCCCTTTATCGACTTCAGTATTCAAATATTTCAATGCTAATTTTGCCAACCCCACAGAATTTCCTAATCCTAAGAAACGTGCCATGATTTGGGTATCGATCATCGGTTGAGGCAGTTGTTCAAACTCCTGTAAAAAAACAAGAAGATCTTCACTACAAGAATGGAGAATTTTCAATACATTGGAATCCGCAAGTAATGCAATAAAAGGAGAGAAATCAGTAATCGCTAAAGGGTCGATTAAAGAAATATGTTCTCCATCATAAATCTGGATAAGACCCAGCTTCGGGAAATAAGTCGATACACGCATAAATTCAGTATCTAAAGCGACCACACTTTTTTGACGTGCCAGCTGACAAATTTCCACCAATGATTGATTTGTTGTAATTAAAGAAAAGTGCGGTTGATTTTCACATTGTTTTATCATGACATTATCTCTTCAAAAAATAAAAATGGGATATTGCTATCCCATAATTAATGCTGCTTAATGTGTGGCACGTTTGGCTAATTCTTCATCCCTTAGCACTCGACGCAAAATTTTTCCCACATTGGTTTTAGGGAGTTCCTCTCGGAATTCGATCTCTTTTGGTACTTTATAACCGGTCAAATGCTGTCGGCAATGCTGACGAAGTTCATCACGCGTAAGACTTTCGTCTTTTTTCACTACAAAAATTTTAATAGTTTCGCCTGAAACTTCATTCGGTACGCCAATCGCAACAACTTCAGAGACTTTATAATTCAACATCACCACATCTTCAATTTCGTTAGGATACACATTAAAACCTGAGACTAAGATCATATCTTTTTTACGATCAACGATGCGTAAATTATAGGTATCATCCATAATGACAATATCGCCCGTTGCCATCCAGCCATCTTTAAGCACTTCAAGTGTGGCTTCCGGACGTTGCCAATAACCTTTCATAACCTGTTCACCTTTTACCCAAAGTTCACCGGCTTCCCCAATATTGGCTTCACTTCCATCTTCTTTGATAATTTTTATGTCGGTATTTGGTACCGGCACCCCAATTGTCCCATTGTGTTTGACCACATTAATCGGACAAGCGGCAATAAGCGGCGAACATTCTGTCATCCCATAGCCTTCAATAATGCTGCACCCCGTTAATTCATGCCAACGGGTCGCCACTGATTGCTGTACCGCCATTCCACCACCAACAGATAATTTTAAGGATGAAAAATCCACTTCTTTGAAATTTTCATTATTTAATAGCGCATTAAATAATGTATTCACCCCTGTAATGGCATGGAAAGGATATTTTTTCAGCTCTTTCACAAATCCATCAATATCTCTTGGATTGGTGATCAAAATAGCGGTAATCCCTAACTCGACAAACAGTAAACAATTTACGGTTAACGCAAAAACATGGTAAAGCGGTAAGGCAAGAATAGCCGTTCTTTGGCGATGATGATCACCCAAAAACGGATCGGCAATCCATTTTGCTTGAAAAACATTAGTAATAATATTGCCATGAGTCAACATCGCACCTTTCGCCACACCTGTCGTTCCCCCTGTATATTGTAAAAATGCTAAATCTTCCCTTTCCACCTGAGGACGTACATATTGGCGATATTTTCCAATACTCAGCACTTCGCGAAAGGTGACGGCATGAGGTAACTTATATTTTGGCACCAATTTCTTAACATATTTCACAATGAAATTAACAAGTGTGCGTTTACCAAAGGAAAGTTGGTCTCCCATTCGGGTTAAAATAACGTGTTTAATATTTGTGTTAAACACGATTTTCTCTAGGGTTGAAGCAAAATTTGAGACCACAACAATAGTTGTCGCCCCACTATCTTGTAATTGATGTTCCAGTTCTCTTGGGGTATAAAGCGGATTCACATTGACCACTATAAGCCCTGCACGTAATACACCAAATAACGCAATGGGGTATTGCAGCAAATTCGGCATCATCAATGCAACACGATCACCACGTTTTAATTTCAATTCATTTTGCAAATAAGCGGCAAAAGCACGGCTACGCTCTTCTAATTTTCTGAAAGTCAGCACCTGCCCCATATTAATATAGGCTGGACGATCGGGATGTTCACGTATTGCCTTTTCAAACATGTCCAAAATCGAGGCATATTTTGAGGTATCCAATTCCGTAGGTACACCTTCCGGATAATTTTGAAACCAACTTTTTTCCATTTTCTATCCTTTATATTTGCCATAAGGAAAAGTGGGGGGATTCTATCATCTAATATAAATAATAGCGAATTTGCGGCAGATAAAACCCATCATTACGCCAATAATGAGCACGATAAAACCGCCAATTCTCATCATAATCAGAATAATAATCTACGCCAACTTTCCACAATCTATAATTTTTCACATTAATTACCGGATAGACATACTCCGCTTGATCAACCTTTCCTACTTGTTGTTTCTTTAATATACCACCTAACGTAATATATTGATTTTTAACGACCTCAGGATCAATAAATCCCTCAATATAGGCAATAAATCGACCGTTGCTATGAGCCTCCAACAAAGGTTTAGCATTCAGTGAGGAAACCGGCAGATTTAAAATCTCAAGTTCGGTTCGATTTTCTAATGCCGTGGCACGAATCACTTTACCTCCCAAGCGGATATGATGACAGGCACAGGCATAATCTTGCGTTTGAATTTGCATTAAATCCGTTCGAGTAAAATTTTCCGTTTCAAGCCCTTTAGGAGCACTCACGCAAGCAGTTAATCCTAAAAGTGCGGTTAAAAATAATCCTATTTTTTTAAGCATCGCTATTCTCTCCCCGGTAATTTTTTCCACGCCACCGTATTACGTAAATACACAGGTTCAATATCCAAGGCTGAAACCGCTTTTCCCTGCCGCCAATCATTGAGAGCAAGAGGTAGCATTGACAATGCACGAGGCAATTCAATTTCAGAACCATTTTTCCCCTGCTGCTGAAATACATCATAAGCCCGCCAGCCGGTTCCCACTAAAAAATCTTGTCCGGATTCCATTTGTTCTAAAGCTCTCAATGGCGAACAAACCTGTTCTGCAACAATTGTCTGCCAGTCAAAAAACTCGCCAGAATTCGTCCGCACTTTTTGACGTTGGAGTCGGCAGAAATACACTTCATCCATTCGGGCATCAATCGCTGCGGCCACATTTTCCACTTGATATTGCTCAAACGCAGCCTGTGCCATCGCTGTTAAATTAGAAATAGGTAATACAGGTAAATCTGCCCCTAAGGCTAACCCTTGTGCGACACTGCAACCTACCCGTACCCCAGTAAAACTCCCCGGTCCTCGTCCGAATGCTAAAGCATCAAGCTGCGTTAAGCGAATCCCCGATTGAGCCAATATCTCATCCACCATGGGTAAAATACGCTTTGTGTGAGAGCGCTGTGCCAGTTCATTTATCTCCGTTTTCTCCCCTTTATAATAAAGGGCGACAGAACAGGCTTCTGTTGAAGTATCAAGTGCAAGTAAAGTTAAATGACTCATTCTCTTTCCATTAAATTGTTTTTAAAAATTCGACGACTTTATTCAGATCCCGTGTTCGTTTTGCTTGTGGCAGACTTTGCAAAAAAATTTGTCCATAAGGTCGCATCACTAAACGGTTATCACAAATCATTACTACGCCACGATCATTGACATCTCGAATCAATCGCCCCACCCCCTGTTTTAGACTAATCACCGCCTCGGGAATCTGAATATCATTGAACGGTTCTCCACCTTGTAAACGACAGTCTTCAATACGTGCTTTTAATAAAGGTTCATCGGGTGATGTAAAAGGAAGTTTATCTATAATCACAAGAGATAATGCCTCCCCTCGCACATCGACCCCTTCCCAGAAACTTGATGTTGCTACCAATACACTGTGTTTTTCGCTGATAAATTTTGATAGAAGTGTCGCTTTCGATGTTTCCCCCTGTAATAAAACCGATAATTGGCTCTTTTCACGAAAATATTCTGCAAGGTTACGCATCATTGCATAAGAGGTACAAAGAACAAAACAGCGCCCTTTATTCGCTTCAATAACAGGTAGCAACATTTTACCGAGTTCCGACTGTGTATTCGAGCGATTAGTATGAGGTAAATAACGAGGCACACAGAGTAACGCTTGTTCGCTGTAATTAAAAGGGCTTTGTAAAATCAGTTGGCGGGCATTTTCAATGCCGAGTCGATGGCAAAAATAATCAAAGTTTCCCCCCACTTCTAATGTTGCGGAAGTAAAGACCCACGCAGCTTGTTTTGCTTTTAACTGCTCGCCAAATTTATCTGCAACAGTAAGAGGCGTGATATGTAAAGCAAACTGGCGGGAGAAGGTTTCATACCAATAACAATATCCCGTGCGATCGGTATCAAATAAACGTTGCATATGATTTTTCAGGCTTTCAGCCCGTTCAAAAATATGATCCAGCGTTTGCGAACGCCCTAAAGCTAATTTTATGACCTCAGACAAGAATGCTAATTTTTCAATAATCATGTTAAAGGATTTTTCGACCGCACTTTGTTTTAATATCTCACGCCAGTTTCCACGTTGGTTCCCTTCCCCTAACAATAGACGAAAATCTTGTACTGTTTTTTGTAAGGTATCCGCTGCATTGCCGAGCTGTTTCAAATCCTTTAATTCAGTCCGATAAACAATATGACTATCTTTACAGAGATCAAAAAATTGACGGGAAGTCACTGATTGTCCGAAATACTGGCTTGCAATATCAGGTAGCTGGTGAGCTTCATCAAAAATAATATTTTCTGCCTGTGGAATAAGCTCACCAAAACCACTCTCTTTCACCGCCATATCCGCAAAAAATAAATGATGGTTCACGACAACCACATCCGCTTGAAGTGCTTTCTTACGAGCTAAGGCGACATAACAATCCGCATAATTTGGACAATCTGAACCCAGACAACTTTCTGCGGTACTGGTTAATTGTGATAGGATAGGACTATCCTCTGCGAGTTCGGGACATTCCGATAAATCTCCGGTTTGCGTTGAAACATTCCATTGACGCACTTTAAATAAATCCGCCAGCACTGATTTATCGCCTAATACTCCTTGTGCAATGAGTTGTTCTAAACGCTCTAAGCATAAATAATTTGCCCGCCCTTTCAATAGTGCGGTTTTGCCTGTGTAATTAAGAGCTCGTTTAATTGTCGGTAGATCCCGTTTAAAAAGTTGGTCCTGTAAATTTTTAGATCCTGTCGAAATGATTGTTTTTTTACCGGAAAGAAGTGCTGGGGCAAGATAAGCAAAGGTTTTACCTGTACCGGTTCCTGCATCCACGACTAATGATGTTTTATTTGCCAAAGCACTTTCCACCGCAATTGCCATTTCTAACTGTGCTGAACGTGGACGAAAACCTTTAATCTGTTGTGTTAATGCACCATTCTCAGCAAAAACATCTATTACCTTAGCCATAAATACAAAATATTCCTTTTAATATTGCCGTAGTTTAGCAAAATTAGGGAATCTATTGAATAAAAGTACAGTAAAATGAAATAAAAATTGATGAGAAATGAGAATGTTAAATGCCGTCTTTTTCCTAAATCAATACTATCTCAATATAGATTTATTGACATATAAAAAACACCCATCGGCGGATGGGTGTTTTATTTGTTACCAATAATGATATCCTCGATAGTAACCAAAACCAACACTTGGTACGATAGCCACCGGTGCACGTTGATATTTCACCTTTGAGCTATGATCACTCGCATTCATTTTAATCGGATCATCAATCTCATTCGCTACTTTCGCTTTTTGTGCGGCAGTAACGGTTCTACCTGATGCCACCTGCGCCTGATATTCCTGCACCGTTTTCATATCATAAATCCCAGTATCTTGCTGTGGTTGTGGTGAACTACAAGCCATAAGAAATAACACTGGAACTGCGATGAATAATTTCTTCATTTTTTACCTGCTTTACAAATCGTTTTATTTAAAAGTTGTTCGCCTGTATAGATTTTCTCTCTCACGATATCCTTTGTTTTCTTCATTTCCCTTTCGCGAATTTCTTTTTCTAATTGATGATTCTTAATTGCATAAATAGGCACATACTGCATATTATTTGGATCATGTTTTCTATAAATCGATGCCCCTGTAATACCGCCATAGTACTGGCTATCATCATTACGGCTGATATAGTGGTTTGTAAAGTTTGTGAAATCAACACCATAATCGCCATTAAAGCCTTTACATATACCGGCTGCAGAGACAAAAACACTTCGAGATGAGGAGTTTTCATCTACCCTATAAACTTCAAACTCAATACTATTTCCCAAATCCTTGGCATCTTGTGTCGATTTATCCTCTGTTAAAGCACGTAATTCGCCCCCCGTTTCCACATAACGAACAATCCCTTCGTTAATGCTCCCTTCTTCACTATTAACGAAAGATTGCACATTTTTTGCATAGAGAGGTATAGAAAAAAATGATAAAGAGGAAAAATATAATAAGTAGATATTTAATTTTTTATGATGACACATAACTAATTCCTTTTATCATCCGTAATAATCAATAAAGACCGATTGGCGAATTATAAAGACGACCGCCAAAGTTTACTCCATTTTAGTTAATCCATCAACTTTACAAAAAATAAAATAGTTTACAGTTTCCATTAACAAAAAATAAAACACCACGATACCTAATCTTTATCAGGTGTAATACTTTTTGATTTTTCTTTCTCTTGGCTTTCTAAAGCATCCCTTGCCGCTCGGATACTCTTCTCAATTAATGGGAGACGTTCATCATCTTTTGGCATTAAGCGTAACATCATCGCCCACGTGACGGCAGCCATTTTATAATCTTCCGTTTCAAAATATCGGAATGCCAATAAACTTAGTGCTTCAATGTTGGTATGATCTTGACGAATCACGTCACGTAACAAATCTCCCCCTTTGAGTTTATCCGTTGGATCATCGGAAAACATCAATACGCGTGCATAACCAAGCTTATATTGTATATTTTCAGGATCAAGCTGATTGGCTTTCTGATAGCTATCAAAAGCTAAACGTGCGTTGCCCAAATTCATTCCTATCTGACCAAGTAACCACCATTTTTTGGCATCTGTTGGTGTTTTCTGCAAATCAATACGAAGTGCGGTAGAAAATTGTTGTATTTCCTCATCGGAAAGTGGGTGACTATTTTCTTCCTTTAACCGCTCATAAAAATAGGGTAACTTTTCATAGGTTTGCATTAACATTGACTCCGCTTGCCAAGCACCTACCATAAAATAGCTTGTGCCGGCAATAATCCCACTCGCTAAAACCCCACAAGCGAACCAAATTTTTCCGTAAGATTGATTCTCTACCGCCACTTTTTCTTCTTGAGCAGGCACATCATCCAACAAATTTTTCTGCAATTCTTGCTTGAGTAAGCCTAAATTTTCGACTAAACCTTTCTCATTATCTTGCTCTATTTCTTGTAAGCGTGAAAAGTACAAAGCTTTATTCAATTCATCGCGATTTTGTTCGTCTTTTGCTTTAAATTGACACAGTAAAGGATAAAAACAAATTAATGCCACAACCAATGTCAGTATGACAAAACACAATATCAAATTCATCTATTTATCCTTTTGTTTTAATAATTCAGCCAAACGGACATTATCCTGCTCCGTTAAAACATTGTCAGATTCCACCGCACTTTGTCTTTTAGGTTGATGTTTTAATAGGAAAAAAAGACCAAACAGCACTGAAAGTAGAGGCGCAATCCATAAAATCAAGGTGCTTTTTGTTATAGGTGGATCATAGGTGACAAAATGACCATAACGCGCCACCATATACTCCACCACATCATCTTTCGACTTTCCTTCTTTTAGCAGGTCAAATACTTTATTACGCATATCTACCGCAATAGTTGCATTAGAATCTGCGATGTTATTATTTTGGCACTGAGGGCAACGTAAAGATTGAGTGAGTTGATGATAATCCGTTTCTTGCTCTTGAGAACTAAAATTTAATACATCAATCGCAGAAAACGCTAATGTACTGAATAAAAGTGCGGTCAAAAAAATCGCCAATTTTTTCATTACTTTTTCTCCGAGAGTTTGTCATAAAGCGGTTTCAAGGTTTCCATCCACACTTTTTCGCTCACATCCCCCGCCAAACGATAATGAATCACACCGTTACCATCAATAATGAAAGTTTCCGGCGCACCATATACCCCTAAATCTAACCCGAAAGATCCCTTTTCATCTTTCAATACAACCTGATACGGATTGCCTAAATCTTTTAACCATTTGATGGCTTTTTGCGAGTCGTCCTTGTAGTTCAAGCCTATAATGGCTATGCCTTGCTGCGAGAGTTTATTTAAATATTGATGCTCTGCATAACAAGTCGGGCACCAGGTTGCCCATACATTTAACAACAGCGGTGTCCCCTGTTGGAACAATTCTTTACCATAAGATTTGTTTTCAAAAAGTTCCGCTAAAATTTTCTCCGGTACAGGTTTGCCAACCAAAGCCGATTCCAGTGCTTTAATATCTTCCCACTGTGCGTTACGATTCAATTGCACTAAAAAAGTGATCGCCACCATTAAAAAGAGAATAAGAGGAATAAATAATTTCTTTTTCATTTTCTACCGCACTTCTAAATAAGGTAAACAATAAAACGTTAGAGACGTGACTTATTGAGTAATAAACCAAACCGATAGCGTCTATCAAATAAGCACAACAATCCGCCAAACGCCATAAATAGCCCACCGATCCAAATCCAACGGATAAAAGGTTTGTAATATAAACGCAACGCCCAAGAATTATCATCAAATTTTTCTCCGAGTGCCACATAGAGATCTCGTGTTAAGCCACCATTGATTGCCGCCTCGGTCATAGACATCCGGCTTACCGTATAAAAACGTTTTTCAGCAAACAATGTTGCTTCCGCTTTTCCATCTTTTGTAATGTCAATTTGTGCTTTACCGCCGATATAATTTGGCCCATTTGCCTCACTCACACCAACAAATTTGAAATCATAACGACCAATTTGAGCACTCTCTCCCACCGTCATACGAACATCACGCTCTACACTAAAATTTTGGCTAAAAGCAATGCCCCATACGGTCATCGCCACCCCTAAGTGTGCCAATAACATTCCCCAATGAGAGCGGGAAAGCTTACGTATGCCCACAAAAAACGATGTGCGGTGCATAGCACGTTGCTGAAGTTCATAAATAGTAAGCAATAAGATGATGATGGTCATCATGGAACCGAGCACGACACTCACTGTAATATTGTCTTGTAAAAGATAAGGTAAAACAAAACCGGCAATCATCATCACAATCAAACTAATAACAACAGGCGTGCGAATTGCCGAAAATTGATCTCTTCGCCATTTCACTAAAGGGCCAATACCCAATAAGAGAGCGAAAGGGGTCATAATCACCAGAAACATTTGATCAAAAAACGGGGCGCCAATTGAAATTGAGCCTAGCCCGAGCTGCTTATGTATAAGTGGCAATAATGTCCCTAAAAACACAACACAAAGTGCGGTCATTAAAAGGATATTATTTAATAGCAACATTGTTTCACGCGAATAACGCGCGGCATTATCACGAGATCGAATTTGGTTACCTTTATAGGCATAGAGAGTAAGAGAGCCGCCAATCACAACAACCAAATAAGCAAGAATGTATAATCCTCGGGTTGGATCTGATGCAAAAGCGTGAACCGATACCAAAATACCGGAACGCACTAAAAACGTGCCAAGCAAGCAAAGGGAAAATGCCAAAATCGCCAGTAATACCGTCCAAGCTTTAAAAGCCCCCCGTTTTTCCGTAACGGCAAGGGAATGAATTAATGCTGTCCCTGCTAACCAAGGCATAAAAGAGGAATTTTCAACAGGATCCCAAAACCACCATCCCCCCCAACCGAGTTCGTAATATGCCCACCAAGAACCCAGCACAATACCAAGGGTTAAAAATACCCATGCCGCTATCGTCCAAGGACGTGACCAACGAGCCCAAGCGGAATCAAGTTTACCGGTCATAAGTGAGGCGATAGAAAAAGCAAAGGCAACAGAAAAACCCACATAGCCCATATAAAGCAAAGGGGGGTGAAAAATTAATCCGATATCCTGTAGCATTGGATTCAGCTCTTTTCCATCTACCGGAAAATCAGGGAAAGTACGGCTAAACGGATTGGATGTAAACAAGACAAACAACACAAATCCTACACTAATAATGCCCATAATGCCTAAGACGCGAGCGACCGCTTCTTGAGGTAAATGTTTACTGAATAATGCGACAGCTGCTGACCAAAGCGTAAGCAACCAAATCCAAAGCAATAATGACCCTTCATGAGATCCCCAAACAGCGGAAAGGCGATAATAAACAGGAAGTGTACTATTTGAATTATTCACCACATATTGCACGCTAAAATCATTCACCGCAAACAAATAGAATAGTGCGATAAACGCAACAGTAAGACTGATAAACAATCCGTATGTCATTGGGCGAGCCAATGCCATTAATCTCACATTACCATTCTCAGCACCCCATAAGGGAAAAATAGCTAACATTAATGACACCGCAAGGCTTAAAGCAAGCGCATAATTTCCGATTTCAGCAATCATTTCCCGCCTTCTTGTTTTTCTTGAAGATCACGAGCGCTTTCACCTTTTAGATCGGCAGCATTAAGCCCCATGGGTTGATGCACTTTTTGCATTTTTTCTCCCAATTCCGGGGGAACATAGTTTTCATCGTGTTTTGCTAATACTTCTGTCGCCGTTAATACGGTCGGCGCAGTCAATACACCTTGTGCCACAATCCCTTGCCCTTCTCGGAATAAATCCGGCAAAATACCTTCATATTCCACTGTAATCGCCGGCCCAATATCATTTAAATCAAACCGTACTTTTAGGCTTTTAGGATCACGCACCACCGTACCTTCAACTACCATACCACCGACTCGGATACGTTGTCCGACTTCCGGTTTTTGATTTGGATTATTCTCTTTTCCTTGAATCACTTCAGAAGGGGTATAAAACAAATCAATATTTTGGCGTAATGCATATAACATTAAGCCACTGGCAATCGCAATGCCAAGCACAACAAAAGTAATGACTTGAAGTCTGGATTTCCGTCTCGGGTTCATAATATGTCTCCTTTGTTGATTTGTTTTAAACGAGCCTCGCGTTGCACTTCACGTTGGACATTCCGTAATACCATTTTTCGCTGTTTAATACTTTGAGCCATTAATGCCACAATTGAGGCAAAACTGATACCATAAGAAAGCCATACATAAAAACCGTAGCCTCCCATATTGAAAAAATCACGCCAAGTTTGAAAAAACATCGTTATTCCTTTTACTTAAAATTCAATTTATTTTCGATAACAGAAAGAAAAATAAGTTTTCACATTCTGTCCATTCCTATTTTTGCTAAAAGCCAATGAGCCTTTTATATTTTATGTGCCAATTCCCTTACCCAAGGACGCTTCGCCTCTTCTTTCAGTAATTCCACACGATAACGCACCAATGTCAACCAAATGTATAAAGCTAGAAAACCAAAGATACACAAAACCAGCGGAATTAACATCGGCGTAGCAATAGACGGTTTTTCAAATTTAGTAATACTCGCCCCTTGATGAAGAGTGTTCCACCATTCCACCGAAAAATGAATAATCGGTAAAATCACCACGGTAGTAATACATAAAATACCGGACGCTTTTGCACCGGTTGACCGATCAGAAAATGCAGAATAAAGCGCAAGAATGCCAAGATATAAGAAAAATAAAATTAACTCAGCAGTTAAACGTGCATCCCATACCCACCAAGTCCCCCACATTGGCTTGCCCCAAATTGCCCCGGTGATGAGCGCAAGGAAAGTAAACAATGCGCCAATTGGTGCCATTGCAATCATGGCTAAATGAGCTTGCTTTATTTGCCATACAAGTGCAACTACTGCCGCTACAGCCATTGAACCATAAATCCCCATGGACCAAATTGCAGTAGGAACATGCACATACATAATACGAAAACTATTGCCCTGTTGATAATCCGCAGGTGCATAAGCTAATCCCCACACAATGCCGACAGCAAGCAAGAGAAAACTTAAAACTGCAAATATCGGACTCAATTTCCCACAAAGATGGTATTGAGTTTCTGATTTCGCATAGGGATGTAACCACTTCCACATAAAAAATCCTTCAAAAAATACAAAAAAACAACCGCACTTTTAACCTAATTATCAAGGCTAATACGCAAAGCAGCGACCACAGCAAAAGGGGATAAGGTTATAGCCCCACTCATCATTGCACCCAAAATTGCCAATTGCCCCCCGTAAGGCAAATGTAATCCCGCAGCCTCTAACACAGAAGAAGCAAAAATGAGTACGGGAATAAAGAGTGGCACAACAATTAAACTTAATAATACTCCCCCCTTACGCAATCCCACTGTGAGTGCCACGCCAATCGCGCCGATACAGCTTAGCACCGGCGTTCCAAGAAGTAATGTCAGAACCAACGCACACCAAAGATGAATCTCAAGAGAAAGTAATAATGCGGCAATCGGTGAAAGCAAAATAAGAGGGAAACCGGTTAAAAGCCAGTGAGATAATACTTTAGCTAATGCAGTTAAGACTGGAGATTGGGGGGAGAGCATCAATTGTTCAAGTGAACCGTCAATGAAATCATCACGAAATAGTCGCTCAAAAGAAAGTAACGCAGAAAGCAGAGCAGCCACCCATGCAATTCCCGGTGCAATACGTGAAAGTAATGTTGGATCCGGCCCAATCACAAGCGGAAAGAGTGTAATCACAATTAAAAAAAACCACAGTGGATTTAAAATTTCCGCTCGCTTTCGCATAGCAATTTGTAATTCACGTTTTACTATTTCCCAAAAAATCATTTGCTTATTCCGCTTGATACTTGGCTAAATCCAACTTTTTTAAGTTGCAACTTGGCACATCCTGATGGCTGGTTAATAAAACAATACCACCTTGTTTTGTGTGTTCATCAAAAAGTGCAGTCAAAATCTCTACACCTTTTTTATCAATCGCAGTAAAAGGCTCATCCAAAATCCAAAGTGCTGCACGAGAAAGCCATAAACGGGCTAAGGCAATGCGACGCTGCTGCCCGGCTGAAAGTTGTGCGGCCGGTAGATCCTCACGTCCTACTAATCCCACTTTTTCTAACACCGCCCAAAGTGCTTCATCACCGGATTTTGCCTGACTAATTCGCTGATAAAATTGTAAATTTTCCCATGCGCTTAATTCTGGTTTTACACCAGAAAGGTGGCCTAAATAAAGCAAATTCTGATGATAAATTTCCCGTCGTTTGGAAATTGACGCCAAATCCCACCACACGTCTCCGTCCAAGGGCTGAGCAAGTCCGGCTAAAATTCTCAATAAGCTGGTTTTTCCAATGCCGTTACGCCCTTCGATTTGAATAAAATCGCCACTCTTAAAATCTTGTGATAACCCACGAAAAAGTACCCGTTCACCACGTTGGCAAGCGAGATTTTTTATCGATAAAGTATGAGATTCAAACATAAGAAAAAACAGCCATATACAATTGGCGACATTTTATCATAAGGTAAAAATTTGACGAGATTCCCAACAGGTAAAAAAGCTAACTCTTTAGACGTATATCATAGGTTTTATTGATTTAAAACAAGATTTGTTAAGATACCAATTTCAACAAAGGAAAAACATTTAATGATCTAAATCAAATTTTCTGCTACTATCTGACCAATTTTTGGCTATGACTTTTCTTTGTAGTGCATAGCCAAAATGGCTCAAATAATAACTTGTTTTATAGAAGGAACGAATTATGGCTTACACTTTACCTGAACTAGGCTATGCCTATGATGCATTGGAACCACATTTCGATGCTCAAACAATGGAAATTCACCACAGTAAACATCACCAAGCTTATGTTAACAATGCAAATGCGGCATTAGAGAACTTACCTGCTGAATTTTTAGAAATGTGCCCGGGTCAATTAGTTGCTCACCTTGACAAACTACCGGCTGAAAAACGTGCTGTATTACGCAATAATGCCGGTGGTCACGCAAACCATAGCTTATTTTGGAAATCCTTGAAAAAAGGAACAACCTTACAAGGAGCATTAAAAGAGGCAATCATGCGTGATTTTGGCTCTGTTGAAACATTCCAAGCTGAATTTGAAAAAGCAGCTGCAACCCGTTTTGGTTCAGGTTGGGCATGGTTAGTTTTAACCCATGAAGGAAAATTAGCAGTAGTTTCTACTGCGAATCAAGATAATCCATTAATGGGTAAAGAGGTGGCTGGCTGTGAAGGTTTCCCTCTTTTAGGCTTAGATGTTTGGGAACATGCTTATTACCTAAAATTCCAAAATCGCCGTCCCGACTACATTAAAGAATTTTGGAATGTTGTGAACTGGGATTATGTCGCAGAACGTTTTGAAAAGAAAACGGCTGATTGCAACTGTGCGAAATAAGAAAAGAAAATAAAACATAAAGAAGTGCGGTCAATTTTGACCGCACTTTTCACATCCACTGCCTCACCTTAGATTTGTACTTCTGATATTTTCAGTATTATGTAGTGAATACACAAAAGTAAAAATTTCAACGAAATGTAGGGAAAATAAATAGGTAATGTAAAAAGATAAAACGCTCTTACGAGCGTTTTACATTAAAGATTATTTAGCTTCATTTGTGCCGCTTGTTGTTCTAGGGGGCCACCTACTTTAAGCGCTTGTTCAAAACTCATTTTAGCCGCACCGCTTTCCCCTTTGGCAAGTTGAATATCACCCGTTAAAAGTGCTTTTCTTGCAATAAAACCAGTACTTTTTACCTGATTAAGATTGGATAACGCCGAATCTAACTGCCCCAATTGAAATTGCACCGCACTTAAACGCAGTGCTGCA
The DNA here is from genome assembly GCF_001999285.1 of Rodentibacter genomosp. 1. Taxonomy (GTDB): domain Bacteria; phylum Pseudomonadota; class Gammaproteobacteria; order Enterobacterales; family Pasteurellaceae; genus Rodentibacter. Next base: position 145,635 of record NZ_MLHN01000009.1, on the reverse strand, counting down.
AGAGAAGTCAGAATTTCATCTTGAGATTGTTTTAAAGCGTCTTGCAGAACGGCTTCAGCAGAGATGAAATCTTGTTTCTCAACTGCTTTCTTCGCTTCATCAAATAAAGCAAACACGGCATAACTGGTTTGACTATTTGCTTGAACAAATTCGGTTAATTTTGCTTTCTTCGCCGTCAAATCCTGTTCGGCACTATAAATTAATGCATCATATCCTGCAGAGGCTTCAATAATTTGATTAGTTTGATAGGTCTGCCAATAACGCCAACCCAATACACCACTCACACCTAAAATAAAGGCAACAATGATGCTTTTACCATTTTCCTTCCACCATTCTTTTAACTGGTTAATCTCTTGTTCTTCTTCAATAGAATACGCCATATTATTTTCCTTTATAAACTAAAATTGAGACTGAATATAATCAATGACCTTTTCTGTATCAAGGGTTTGTTGTTCAACACCACCGTTTAAATGCTTCACCACAACTTGATTATTGAGTACTTCACTTTCACCAATTACCAACGCTAAACTTGCCCCAGATTTATCCGCTCGTTTGAATTGCTTTTTAAAGTTTCCTCCCGAGCAATGTAACATTGTTCCCAAGTGCGGTAATGTTGAACGAACTTTTTCAGCAAGTTGGAAGGCAGATAAGGCAGTCCCTTCACCTTGATAAACCACATAAATATCGACCGCATTTTTTACTGGAATTGAACGATTCACTTCTTGCACGAGCAAGACCAAACGCTCTAATCCCATAGCGAATCCAACACCTGGCGCAGAATGTCCGCCTAATTGTTCGACCAAGCCATCATAACGACCGCCGCCACATACCGTTCCTTGCGCTCCCAATGCAGAGGTGATCCATTCAAACACTGTCTTATTGTAGTAATCTAAGCCACGTACAAGCTTCGGATTAATTTCATACCGAATTCCCACAGAATCTAGCAATGCACACAATTGCCCAAAATGCTCACGACTCTCATCATCTAAATAATCAAGTAGTTTCGGTGCACCATCCAACACATCTTGTAAGGCTTGGTTTTTTGTGTCTAAAATACGAAGAGGATTTTTTACTAAACGCTCTTTCTCTTCTTCACTCATTAAATCTTGATGCTTCTCCAGAAAAGCAACAAGTGCTGAACGATAATTTGCTCTTGCCGCTAATGAACCAATTGAATTAAGTTGAAGGGATACATGTTGATCAATACCTAATTTCTTCCAAAGGCGAGCCGTTAAAATAATTAATTCTGCATCAATTTCCGGATTCGCAATACCAAAAACTTCAACACCGGCTTGATGAAATTGGCGATAACGCCCTTTTTGTGGACGTTCGTGACGGAACATTGGTCCCATATACCACAAGCGTTGTTCATTATTATAAATCCAGCCATGTTCAATAGCCGCACGTACACAACCCGCTGTACCTTCCGGACGCAAAGTAAGTTGCTCATCATTATCCCAGAAAGTGTACATTTCCTTTGATACCACATCTGTGACCTCACCTATGGCGCGAGCAAATAACGGGGTACTTTCTACGATTGGCATACGTACTTCAGAATAGCCGTAGCTATTTAATACTTCACGTACCTGCGCCTCAACCCATTGCCATAATGGAGATTCTGTTGGAGAGCAATCATTCATTCCACGAATTGCTTGAATTGTTTTTGCCACGAGTTTTCCTTAAATAATACGATTTTTCGGATCCTGCAACGCAATCTTCGCTCGGATCTTTGCTTCTAATTGATTAATAATATCTTCGTTATCAAACCGCTCTTTCTGACGTTCACCGTCAATATAGTAACCACTTTTTTTGTTACCACCGGTCACCCCTAGATCGGAAACTAATGCTTCACCCGGTCCATTCACCACACAGCCAATAATTGATACATCCATTGGGGTGATAATATCTTCAAGCCGTTGTTCCAAAGCATTCACTGTGCCGATCACGTCAAATTCTTGACGGGAGCAAGTCGGGCAAGCAATAAAATTAATTCCCCGAGAGCGGATTCGTAAAGATTTGAGGATATCAAACCCAACTTTAATTTCTTCAACAGGATCTGCTGCAAGTGATACTCTCAAGGTATCACCAATCCCCTCAGCAAGTAACATACCTAAACCAACAGCAGATTTAACTGCACCGGCCCTTGCGCCCCCCGCCTCGGTAATTCCTAAATGCAAAGGTTGTTTAATTGCTTTTGCCAACAAACGATAAGCCTCCACGGCTAAAAATACATCAGAGGCTTTCACACTCACTTTAAATTGATCGAAGTTTAGTCGATCTAAAATTTCGACATGACGTAATGCCGATTCCAACAAAGCTTCCGGTGTTGGCTCACCGTATTTCTCTTGCAGATCTTTTTCCAAAGACCCCGCATTCACACCAATACGAATCGGGATATTTCTATCACGTGCACAATCTACAACCGCACGAATACGATCTTCCCGACCGATATTACCGGGATTAATACGTAAACAATCTACACCATACTCCGCCACCTTCAAGGCGATTCGATAGTCGAAGTGAATATCTGCAACAAGCGGCACATTCACTTGCTGTTTGATTATTTTGAACGCTTCTGCCGCATCCATAGTTGGCACAGAAACACGAACAATATCTGCGCCAACACGTTCTAATGATTTAATTTGTGCAACTGTTGCTTCTACATCTGTTGTGCGAGTATTTGTCATTGACTGCACTGCAATAGGCGCATCACCACCGATAGGGACATTGCCTACATAAATTTTAGTTGATTCGCGACGCTTGATTGTCGGTTGGAAAGCAGACATTATCATTCCTTACTAAGGTTGTGAAAGTTTAAATTTTGCCACTCGTCCATCCACTTTTAATGGATAATTCTCACCCTTATAGGTAATACGAACATTACCCGGTGCCCCTACGATTAAAGAGAACTCGTTACCATTAAAGGTCAGCACCTCACCTTGCTTATATTCTTTTTGTACAAGGACTTTGCGATTCTGATCTTTAACACTCAACCAGCTACTATTTTTTAAAACCTCCACGATAAGATCACCTTGCACAGCAGGAGGTGCCGGAGAAATCGTTGGATTTTCAACCGCACTTTGGGTATCCGGAATCACCGTTCCTTCATCATTCACAGATAATTCAGGAGATGTCATAGATTTCGGTGAGAGACCATCCTTTTGTAAGGAGGAGGTCTGTAAACTCACCTCTGAAGAATTAGGATTGCTTTCTTCTACCATCTTAGTGTCTGAAGAAACTGGCGGTGTTTCTGATGGTTGTACAATCACTTGATTAGGTTGATTAAGCTGAATAGAAGACTGCTCCAAACTTTGATCTGAAACCGATTTTGGTACCACTTCTTCCTCAGAACTTGAGACATAATTTTGCACTAAAGTATCACGCTCTTCATTAGATTGTTGGTAATTTTGCCACCACCATAATCCCGTCATACTTAATGCAATCAGAAGCACTAACGCCGTTAAATAACCGACCCAGCGACTATGAGAAGAATATTGATTAACGGATCGCGTTGCCCGTGCATTTTTATCTAAATCATTTTTTTCGTCTTCACCAAAAGAAAGATTAGCCCAAAGTGTTTCAGGTAAACGCAAAAACTTTCCGTAGCTACGCACATACCCTTTCATAAAGGTTGCTGGCACATTTTTTTGAATAAATTCATTATTTTCTATTTGCATCAATATTGCCGGACGCAAAGTAATTTGCTTTGAGACTTCCTCAAGAGAAAGATTTAATGCTTCGCGAGCTTGACGAAATTGCGCGCCTAAAGAAACATGTTCCGCCTTCATTTCCGTTTTTTCAGCTTGTGTATTCATAAATTTATTCATTTTTGCAACATAGTGGGAGGCTGAATTTTAAAGTCGAAAGCATAATTTGGCAATGTTTTATTTGATTTGATTGAGTTTTTCCGCTCGGCGTTCATCAAGTTGCTGTAACTTATCCAATGCCTGTCGATAAACCTCTGTTTGATTTGAAGCTTGTGCGCAAAGTGCTATATTTTCATAAGTATCCGCTTGGCGATAATAATGTGGAGAGTTCAATGCAAGGATAAACTCTTGATAAGCCTCTTGAAACTCACCTTGGCTACATAAAAACGTACCAAAATTATTATGGGTATCGCCCTGTTTATCATCAAGTTTGATCGCTTGAAGATAAGATTCTCGAGCAGAATTTAACTCCCCTTGCAATTGGTAGAAATGAGCCATTGCTGAATAAACGAGGTAATAGTTTGAATCGTGTGCCAAGGCTTTATCAAGATTTTGTTTCGCTTGTGAAAAATTATTTTGTTGCAAATAACCGAGAGCCAATTCAACGCGAGCCTTTGCCGCTTGTTGCTTATTAAAATCAGACGATGGGAGTTGAGAAACACAAGCTGAAAAAACAAGAGGAAAAATAACCGCACTTAGGCACTGAATAGACAAGATTTTCATTTTTCCTCCTATTATAAGTTAATTAACTTGGGTTATACCTATATTTTGTCCAAACTGACGTTTCATTGCTGTACGTTTAGTACGATCAATCACCTCTCCGGCAAGTTGTCCGCATGCTGCATCAATGTCATCACCACGGGTTTTGCGTACAATAACCGTAAATCCATATTCCATAAGTGTTTTTTGAAAACGGTCAATACGACTATTAGAACTTTTCGCATAAGGTGCTTCAGGAAACGGATTCCACGGGATTAAATTAATTTTACAAGGTGTATTTTTCAACACTTCCGCAAGCTGATGAGCATGCTCTACACTATCATTAACGTGATCCAACATCACATATTCAATCGTGACTTTACCATGATTGGCATTGGAGACGCTCAGGTAACGATTAACCGAATCAATGAGCATTTTGATGTTGTATTTCTTATTAATCGGTACAATTTCATCACGTAATTCATCATTCGGTGCATGTAAAGAAATAGCTAATGCCACATCAATCATCTTGCTCAAATTATCCAATGCCGGCACAACCCCTGAAGTAGAAAGTGTTACACGACGTTTAGATAAGCCGTAAGCAAAATCATCCAACATAATTTCCATTGCCGGCACAACATTTGCCACATTTAATAGTGGCTCTCCCATTCCCATCATGACAACATTGGTAATGGGACGTATCCCAGTGACACCAAAGTTGCCAATAATTTTTGATGCCCGCCATACCTGCCCAATAATTTCAGATACTGTCAAATTACGGTTAAACCCTTGTTGTGCCGTGGAACAGAAAGTACAAGCCAACGCACATCCCACCTGAGAGGAAACACAAAGCGTGGCTCGATCCGCCTCAGGTATGTAGACAGTTTCCACCTGTTGCTCGCCTACTTTCATTGCCCATTTAATTGTACCATCGGCGGAACGTTGCTCCACCGCCACCTCCGGCGCTTTAATTTCAGCAACTGCTTTTAACTTTTCACGTAATTTCTTATTAATATTGGTCATATTGTCGAAGTTGTCTTCGCCAAAATGATAGATCCACTTAACCAGCTGATCTGCTCGAAATGGTTTTTCACCGAGCTCTTGAAAAAATTCACGCATCTGCTTGCGTGTTAAGTCCATTAAATTAATTTTTTTTGTTTGTTCTAACATTAAAGCCTCGTTGCTACACATTGTGGCGATAAAAATTGCGGTAGCTCACCGCAACAAAAGCCTGATATAAAATGGGTAGCGATTTTACCGATTTGCCAAAAGATAAGCTAGCAAATTTCAAAAACAAAAGAAGTTTTGACCGCACTTTTTACGAATCGGCTCGCAAAAATAAACAATACTTTAAACAAAAGTGCGGTAGAATACGCGCCTGTTTCATTCTTCAATATCTGCAATGTTAAAAAAACTGTTTTCTGCTTTCTGTTTTATGCCTTCTTTTGTCTTGGCACAATCCTATGTTGTTTACGATTTTACTCATGATAAAGTATTAGAAAGTAGTGCTTCCAATCATGTTCAACCCATTGCTTCCGTCACAAAACTCATGACCGCTAATGTGTTTCTAGAACAAAATAGCAACCCTCGTTGCACAGCCTCAATCACTGATGATGACGATGATTACATCAAAGGCACACATACAAAATTGCCAAAGTACACACCGATTTCTTGCTATGAATTACTCAAGGCGATGCTCGTTCATTCAGACAATCAAGCCGCTCACGCACTTTCCCGTTCAGCCGGAATGAGTCGCCTGCAATTTATTCAAAAAATGAATGAAAAAGCCAAACAGTTAGGTATGCGTTCTACACGTTTTACTGACAGTTCAGGATTATCGGATAGCAATATTTCAAGTGCAATGGACTTAGTTAAACTTGCTAAATATTCAATGGATAAGCCTCAAATTAGAGACTTTTCTAATATACCAAGTACTTATATTCAAACAGGCAGAGGTAGTGTATTTGTGAAAAATACAAATAAATTGGTTCGAGAAGAAGTATTTGATGCCGCCATTAATAAAACCGGCTACATCCGTGAATCTGGCTATAACCTAGTCTTTATCAATAAGCACCCTTGCCGAAATTCAACGATTGGCGTAATTAGTTTAAACAATAGCTCTTCCCAATTCAGAACAAATTTCACCAAAGCCAAATTAGAAAGATACGGCTGTACGGCAGGTCGCCACTTACATAGCTTCAGCGCAGAAGATGCACAATATGAAGAAGGCTATGATGAGGAAGGACTTAGCAATCTCATCGAACAACTTTCAAAATAACATTAAATGAAAGAATGAAATAGAAAAAAGAAAAGCAGGTAATTACCTGCTTTTCTCATTTTTTAGAACCCAATTACAACGCTTCAATCGCTTTATATTGCTCACGGATTTTTTCCAATCCCGATTGATACTCTGCCATTTTCTCACGTTCTTTGGCAATTACCGCTTCCGGTGCTTTGGCAACAAAGGCTTCATTGCTGAGTTTACCTTCAATACGTTTGACTTCATTTTGATATTTTGCAATCTCTTTGCTCAAACGTGCAAGCTCGGTCTCTTTGTTAATAAAACCGGCCATTGGTACAAGAAGTTCCGTATTGCCCACCAGTTTTGCCACGGCGAGTGGCGCATTTTCCCCTTCAGCTAACACACGTGAACCATCAAGTTTCGCCATAGCGCATAAAAGTGCGGTCTGTTTTTCAAGAATTTTTTGTTCTGCTACATCAATATTACGGAACAATAAATCTAATCCTTTACTTGGTGCAATATTGCATTCTGCACGAATATTACGCACGGCAACGATCACTTCTTTTAACCAATTAATTTCACGCTCTGCTTCACAATCAAGAGCACTTTCATTCACCATAGGGAACGCTTGTAGCATAATGCTGTCCGCATCAATGCCCACAAAATTTTTCACCTTTTGCCAAATTTCTTCTGTGATAAATGGAATCAATGGGTGAGCTAAACGCAATAACCGTTCTAACACTCTAACAAGAGTTTGGCTTGCCGCACGAATTTGTGCCGGCGTACCGTTTGCGAATATCGGTTTAGTTAATTCTAGATACCAGTCGCAGAATTGGTTCCAAGTAAATTCGTAAATTGCATTTGCTGCGAGATCAAAACGATATTGGCTTAATGCTTCACGGAAATCGCCCACAGTGCGGTTAAAACAAGATTCAATCCAACGATCCGCCACAGAAAACTCAATTTCGCCTTCGCTTAAATCCAATTTTTCATTGGTTAATACGAAACGGCTCGCATTCCACAGTTTATTACAGAAATTACGATAGCCCTCAAGGCGTTTCATATCCCAGTTAATATCACGACCATTGCTAGCAAGCGCCGCAAGGGTAAAACGCAAGGCATCCGTACCATGTGCCGCAATGCCTTCGGCAAATTCTTTACGGGTTGCTTTAGCAATTTTTTCCGCTAATTGCGGTTGCATCATATTACCCGTGCGTTTTTCAAGTAAATCTTCAAGGCTGATACCGTCAATCATATCAATCGGATCAAGCACATTGCCTTTCGATTTCGACATTTTTTGCCCTTGCTCGTCACGGATCAAACCTGTAACGTAAACAGTTTTGAACGGCACTTGCGGTTTGCCGTTTTCGTCCTTGATGAAGTGCATGGTGAACATAATCATTCGGGCAACCCAGAAGAAAATGATGTCAAACCCGGTGATCAGCACATCGGTAGGGTGGAACATTTTGAGTTCTTTGGTTTGCTCCGGCCAGCCGAGGGTGGAGAACGTCCACAATCCTGAGGAGAACCACGTATCCAACACGTCTTCATCTTGTTTTAAGGCTAAATCTGCAGGTAAATTGTATTTTGTGCGAACCTCTTCTTCACTACGAGCAACATAAACATTACCTGTTTCATCATACCACGCAGGAATACGATGTCCCCACCAAAGTTGGCGTGAAATACACCAATCTTGAATATCCCGCATCCAAGAGAAATAGAGGTTTTCGTACTGTTTCGGTACAAATTGGATTTCACCGTCTTCTACTGCTTTGGTTGCCACTTCAGCAAGTGGTTTTACAGAAACGTACCATTGGTCGGTCAAATACGGCTCAATCACCACGCCGGAACGGTCGCCATACGGGCGTTTTAATTCGTGCGGTTCAATTTTTTCTAAATAGCCTTCTGCGTCTAAATCAGCTACGATTCTTTTGCGAGCCTCAAAGCGATCCAAGCCACGATAACGCTCAGGCGCGTTGTCATTCAAGGTCGCATCAGGGTTCATTAAATTGATGATTTCAATATCGTGACGTTTACCCACCTCATAGTCGTTGAAATCGTGCGCCGGCGTGATTTTCACACAGCCCGTACCAAATTCAGGATCAGGGTAAGGGTCAGCCACCACCGGAATGACACGGTCAGTCATCGGGACGTGTACCATTTTACCGATCACATCTTTGTAACGTTCATCGTCAGGGTGAACCGCTAAACAGCCGTCCGCCAAAATCGTTTCCGGACGGGTGGTGGCAATGTGCATATAGCCACCGCCAAAGGTTTCGGATTTATCCACAAACGGATAGCGAACGTGGTACATAAAGCCTTTTTCATCACGGTTTTCTACTTCCAAATCAGAAATGGCAGTGAGAAGTTTTGGATCCCAATTTACCAAGCGTTTGCCACGATAAATTAAGCCTTCTTCGTGTAATCGAACAAACACTTCTTTTACGGCATTGGACAACCCCTCGTCCATAGTGAAACGTTCACGTTCCCAGTCAATAGAATTACCTAAGCGGCGCATTTGTTGGCTGATTGTGCCGCCCGAATAGGCTTTCCAATCCCAGATTTTGTCGATAAACGCCTCACGTCCGTAGTCGTGGCGGGTTTTGCCTTCTTCTACCGCAATTTTGCGCTCTACCACCATTTGAGTAGCGATCCCAGCGTGGTCTGTTCCTGCTTGCCATAAGGTGTTATGCCCTTCCATACGATGAAAACGAATCAATGTATCCATCAAGGTTTGCTGGAACGCATGCCCCATATGCAAACTCCCCGTCACATTCGGCGGTGGAATGGCAATACAGTAACTTGGTACGTCAGGATTTTCAGACGGCTTAAAATAGCCTTGCTCTTCCCAGTGTTGATAAAGGGCTTGTTCTACTGCAGACGGATTAAAACGATCTGCCATTTGGAATTTTTTTGTCATTGTCGCTCTCTTTTTTAGGGGAGATTTATCCCAATAAATACTAAAATTTATACTTATATATAAAATAACAAAATTCACTTAAAATTTATTACTTTAAGGGAACAATTTCATGTTTAATTTTGCCATTATCCTGAATTATCTTAAGCACTTGTATTACACATTTATTTGAAGTAATATCAGCTAAAATTTCATAATCAAAATTATTTTGAACATAAAAACCACCATTTACATCACAACTTATTTGTACTGGCCCAATTCCACCATCTCTATAGTTTGTTCCAACTTTATAAACTCTATTTGCTGGAATAACATATTCTTCATAGTAAAGACCTGCAATAATACTTGATCTACTTTTAGCTAATTTTTCAATCAAATCAGTTTTAGGGATACCTATACTAATACTTTTTAACGGAGAAAATATTTCAGAGAGTGTTCCTGTAAAAGTTTTTGCTCTTATACCACCTACTTGTATCCTTGTGCCATCAGTATAAATAATAGTACTATAGTTATTTTGTCCAAATAATCTTATTCTAGCTTCGGACTTAGGGTTATAATTAACTTCTTTTTTTACCTCAGACGCAATTTGGCTTGAACAAGCTGTTAGTAAAAAAACAAAAAAATAAAATATGATTTTCTTCATAAAAACTCCATTAAATTCAATAACAAAAAACTCTTCTTCACTCGGCTCCCCGAATCACTTTTTTCAATTCCTACAGTCCCATATTTTCCTGCTTCGCATACTGCCCGGTAAGTTCATCTAACCGAATCGGTTATACGCTAAACACTTCAATTAGTAATCATTTTACGACCGGCGAGAATATCGTCTTCAAAACGTTGGTAAAAGGTGATGTCGTTCGATTGCATTTGTCTCTTAAAGTTAAAGTGCGGTTAAATTTCAGTAAGTTTTGATTACCGATTCAAACGAATCTCGTTTTTCACGCGCTCAATCTCTAAAAATAAACGGCGTTCTTCTTGGCGACAAAAACTATTTTCCCCTAATTTTGCCGTTTCTGGGGTACAACGCACTTGTTGATATTGCGATTCAAGCACTTTGAGCATTGCTTTTTGTTCCTTTAAATAACGATTTTCACGATTCACTTTTGTTATCTTTTTCGATACTTTCTTTGAATCATTAGATACGACAGGCTGTGTATCCGTATTTTCAACAGCGGATTGCAAGTTTGTTTTTTCAGTTTTAGGCTTTGTCTGCTCTGCTTCGGTTTCAGATTTTTCCGATACCGATTTTGTTTCAATCTCATCATTTTTTAATTCGTCGGATTTTTGCGAAACGGCGATTTCAGCTTGCTCAACAGCTGTTTCCGTTCCTACCGCCATTTCAGTTTCTGCTGATGTATCCGTTTTTTCTTCCGCTTTTGGAACAATGGAATTTTCAGTAAGTGCGGTTGATTTTTCGGTTGTTTTTGCTTCTTGCTTATCACAAGCAGCTAAGGTTAAAACGCTTAATCCTATAAAAATTGGCAAAGAAAGTTTCATATTAGATCCCTAGGGTTTTAGTAAAATTAAGTATTTTCGGTGGAAAGTTGCCAACCTTGCATACGTAGCTGTTTGTACCGCACCCGTGCCTGCTCTTTCTGGTCATCCTCCACAGGCACAAAATCAATTAACTGCGTAAAACTATGGCTAAATTCGGGTACGTCTTTCTGTAAATTAATGAGCAAATCACGTCGTTGTGCATTGCGTTTTCCACGCCATGAAATCTCAATAGGTGTGGGATATTGAGTCGCTTCACCCGATAAATTATGCGGCACAAACTCATTGGGATCCCGTTGCCAAAGCACCTCATCAATATCTAGTGCTTGTTGTTCCGTTTCACAGGCAATTAAAATCCGTTTTCCTAAACGCCAAGCTGATGCAGCTAAATTACACGCAAGTTGTTCAGCAGTGAATGGGCTTTGTTCTGTCAGAATGTAAAACTGTGCATTTTTCATCATTGTTGCCTCAAATTCACCAGACTATAAACTGTGGAATTCTACCGAAAAATCGGAGGAAAATAAATGACTAAATCATGACTCAAGTTAATGGAGAAAAACAGGCATAAAATCAACCGCACTTTTTATGATCTAAATCACAAAACTGATTTTTGGTATTTCTGTTACATTCCATTCATACCTCTGAAGTGTTAAAATCGATCCGTTTTTTATTTTTCATTCTATTGAATAGGAGTATCACAATGGCATTTCGTATAGAAAAAGACACGATGGGTGAAGTTCAAGTTCCTGCCGATAAATATTGGGCAGCGCAGACTGAACGTTCACGTAATAACTTTAAAATTGGGCCTGAAGCCTCAATGCCGGCTGAAATTATTGAAGCCTTTGGTTATTTGAAAAAAGCCGCTGCCTTTACTAACCACGATTTAGGCGTATTACCTGCTGAAAAACGCGACTTAATCGCCCAAGCCTGCGATGAAATCCTTGCTCACAAATTAGACGATCAATTCCCACTTGTGATTTGGCAAACCGGTTCCGGTACGCAATCCAATATGAATGTTAATGAAGTGGTAGCGAATCGTGCCCATGTTTTACATGGTGGTAAATTAGGGGAGAAATCAATTATTCACCCGAACGATGATGTGAATAAATCTCAATCCTCTAATGATACGTTCCCAACAGCAATGCACATTGCAGCCTATAAAAAAGTGGTGGAACACACCATTCCTTGCGTTGAGCGTTTACAAAAAACCTTCGCTGCCAAATCTGAAGCATTTAAAGATGTGGTAAAAATCGGTCGTACCCATTTAATGGACGCAACACCATTAACCTTAGGTCAAGAATTTTCAGCCTATTCGACCCAATTAGATTTCGGCTTGCGTGCATTAAAAAATACTCTTCCTCATTTAAGCCAATTAGCTCTTGGCGGTACGGCAGTAGGGACAGGGTTAAATACGCCGAAAGGCTATGATGTAAAAGTGGCGGATTACATTGCAAAATTCACCGGACTTCCATTTGTTACTGCCGACAATAAATTTGAAGCATTAGCGGCGCACGATGCCATCGTAGAAACTCACGGCGCATTACGCCAACTTGCCATGAGCTTATTCAAAATCGCTAACGACATTCGTTTGTTAGCCTCCGGCCCTCGTTCAGGTATCGGTGAAATTTTAATCCCAGAAAATGAACCGGGTTCTTCCATTATGCCGGGCAAAGTAAATCCAACCCAGTGTGAAGCGATGACCATGGTTTGTGCACAAGTATTTGGTAATGACACCACCATTGCTTTTGTAGGGTCACAAGGTCATTTCCAATTAAATGTGTTTAATCCGGTGATGATCGCTAACTTCTTACAATCCGCGCAATTATTAGGCGATGCTTGCGTGTCCTTTGACGAACATTGTGCGGTAGGCATTGAACCAAATTATCCACGCATTAAACAACAACTTGAAAATTCATTGATGTTAGTGACCGCACTTAATACTCATATTGGTTACGAAAATGCAGCGAAAATTGCCAAAACCGCTCACAAAAATGGCACAACCCTACGTGAAGAAGCCATTAATCTTGGCTTGGTTTCAGCGGAAGATTTCGACAAATGGGTACGCCCTGAAGATATGGTAGGGAGTTTAAAATAAACTTACCGATAAAATAACGGCCAAAGGCGGGGAAAACTCCCGCCTTTTTATTTGTGGTTTTAAAGGTGCTTTTGCTATAATCCGCCCCATATTGAACGATAAAATAACAATATGAAAATTAAATATCTTTTCGTGACAATTTTAACTTTTTTTTCAACCGCACTTTCTGCCCACTGGATTCCTGTAGGCAATGCCGAATATACTTGGGGTCCCTTTCACGTTTATAGTGTCGGACTTTTTTCAGAAAACGGGACTTTCCAAGAAAGTCAACGTCCTTTAATGTTTTCGATCAAATATGAGAAACCGATTGAAGGTAAAAACTTTGCGATTACTCTGATAAAAGAAATGGACGCACAACAACTTAGTGCTGATGACACCAATGCTTGGTTGAAAAAAATGCAGGAGATTTTCCCCGATTTTGCACCGAATGATCTTTTAAATTTCGTTGCGTTAGAAAATAAGGGTTATTTTATTGCCAACGACACCGTATTGAATCACGAATTTGATGCAAAATTCACTCAAGCTTTTATTGATATTTGGCTTTCCCCAAAAAGTAGCTTTTTGAAATTACAGCCCCAATTATTAGGCAAGGAAAAGAGCGGTCAAAATAACCAGGAATTTCAATACCGCCCTGCCAGCGAACCCTTTGATGAAGAAAATTCAATGCCGGAATTACCACCCAATTACGATCCTCAACAGAATTTGAAAGGGTAATAAGCAGGCAAATAGATTATTCGCCTGTTTATTTTTGTGAAATTGCTTTCTCCAAATATAAAATCATCTGTAACGCAATATCCACACCACTGGTTTTCTCAATCATTTCTAACCCTGGACTGGCATTCACTTCCAGCACTAATAAACCTGATTTAGCACGGATAAGATCTACGCCTGAAACCGCTAATCCTAGCGCTTTTGTAGCCTTCACTGCCACTTGCTTTTCTTCATCGGACAAAATAATTTTTTGTGCAGAGCCTCCACGATGGAAATTAGCACGAAATTCACCTTCTTGCCCTATGCGTTGCATACTCGCGACAACTTTATCGCCAATCACAAAACAACGAATATCTTCGCCCTTCGCTTCGCTAATAAAATCTTGCAACAATACTGGTACATTCGATTGTTTTAAAGTTTCTAAAATACTGACCGCACTTTGTGATGTTTCCATCAACATCACGCCAATGCCTTGAGAACCATTTAAAGTTTTAATAATTAAAGGCGAATCCATTTGGTCAATAGAGGTTTTCGCTTCAAGCTCAACACCCGATAACTGACTATTTGGCACGGAAATACCTTGCTCTCGCAAAATTTGTAAACTTTGCCATTTATCACGCGCCATTGAAAATGCCCTTTCGGTATTTAAACAATAGACACCTTTTGCTTGGAAATGACGCAATACAGCACAGCCCATTTTTGTACTTGCCGTGCCGAAGCGTGGTAACACCGCATCATAATCGGGCAAAAGATAGATATTCCCTTCCTTTGGCTGATAATAAATGGCAAAGTGCGGTGAATTTTCCCTGAGTTTTAGAATACAACGATTCGGATCTAAAATATCCATTTCATGTCCGCATTGTATTGCGGCTTCTTTTAAACGTTGGCAACTGTATAAACGGGGTTCACGGCAAAGCATTAACAATTTCATAGGAAAATTCCAAATTAAAAATAGCGATACATTATACCAATCATAACAATCCTGAAAAACGGTTTATGGCCAATCAAAAAAAGAGTAGAATGACAAAATTTAATATGAATAGGAGAAAATTATGTTTGTTGTTATTTTTGGTCGCCCCGGTTGTCCTTACTGTGTTCGAGCAAAAAATCTTGCTGAAAAATTAAAAAGTGAAATTGCTGATTTTGATTACCGTTACGTTGATATTCACGCTGAAGGTATTACAAAAGAGGATTTATCTAAATCAGTCGGAAAACCCGTTGAAACCGTACCACAAATCTTTATTGACGAAAAACCAATTGGCGGATGTACCGATTTTGAAGCATTAATGAAAGAACAATTTGGTATCGTCGCTTAATCTCAAACGATGCTTGATTGTTATAGAAAGTGCGGTCAATTTTGAGGAATATTTAAAAATACCTTGAAAATTGACCGTACTTTTTTTCTTAAAAACTATTTTTTGATCTATATCAGAAAAATACCTCTTTAGAGTTAGCGAGTTGAACTGAAAGTCAGTAAAATGAGCGTCTATTTTTTTGGAGTAAATAAATGAAGGAAATGACAATGAAGATTAGTAAATCTGCGGTAGCAGGCACGCTAGAATCTAGCGATGCATTAATTCGTATCGAACCCGCAAATTCATTATCTGTTGAAATTAACAGTTCTGTCGGAAAACAATTTGGTGAAGCCATTGAGCAAACCGTTCTTGCCACGTTAGCAAAACTCGGTGTCACTGAAGCCCTCGTTGTAGTTGAGGACAAAGGCGCATTGGATTGTGTTTTACAAGCCCGTGTGAAAGCTGCGGTTATGCGTGCAACGGATGAAGCGATTAACTGGGAGAGACTGCTATGAAATTAAGAAGAAGTATGTTATTCGTACCGGGTTCCAATGCCGCGATGTTAAGCAACAGCTTCATTTACAAACCCGATTCCATTATGTTTGATTTAGAAGATGCGGTGGCATTAAAAGAAAAAGATACGGCACGTCTTCTTGTCGCTCACGCGCTACAACACCCTCTTTATCAAGAGATGGAAACCGTTGTTCGGGTCAATCCATTAGATTCTGAATTTGGCTTATTAGACCTCAATGCCGTAGTGCGTGCCGGTGTCGATGTCGTGCGTATGCCAAAAACCGAAACGGCACAAGATGTGATCGATATGGAGCACGAAATCACTGAAATTGAGAAAGCGTGCGGACGTGAAATAGGTTCCACAAAAATGTTAGCAGCCATTGAATCTCCTCTCGGTATCACGCAAGCAAACCAAATCGCAACTGCCTCTAAACGTTTAATCGGCATTGCCCTAGGTGCGGAAGACTATGTCCGTAACCTAAAAACCGAACGTTCCGCAGATGGCATTGAATTATTATTTGCCCGCTGCGCTATTCTTCAAGCAGCCCGTGCAGCGGGGATCCAAGCCTTTGATACCGTTTATTCTAATGCAAACAACGAAGAAGGATTTTTGCAAGAAGCTTCGTTAATCAAACAACTCGGTTTTGACGGAAAATCCTTAATTAATCCACGTCAAATTGAATTACTACACAACCTCTTTGCACCCACTCAAAAAGATGTGGATCAAGCAAAACGTATCATTGAAGCTGCGGAAGAAGCCGAACGTCAAGGCAGTGGTGTGGTTTCACTCAACGGTAAAATGATCGATGCGCCGATTATTGATCGTGCACGATTAGTATTAGAACGTGCCAAATCAGGTATTCGTGAAGAGTAAGGGAGAGAAAAATGACAACGAGAGAACAACGTATTGAAAAATACAACGCAGGTCGAGCAACTTATCAAGCCGTACCAAAAGCAGAATCCCTTGCCCGCACAGCGAAAGATCGCAAACTTTGCGCCAACTTAGAAGAAGCTATTACACGTTCGGGCTTAAAAGACGGGATGACCGTTTCATTCCACCATGCTTTCCGTGGCGGTGATTTTGTCGTTAATATGGTGATGGATAAAATTGCCGAAATGGGCTTTAAAAATTTAACCCTTGCCTCAAGCTCACTTATTGATAGCCATTCACCAATTATTGAACACATTAAAAATGGTGTTGTAACTAGAATTTATTCTTCCGGATTACGAGGCGAACTTGCCGAGCAAATTTCCCGTGGCTTATTAGATGAACCGGTCAATATTCACTCCCACGGTGGACGTGTACACTTAGTCAAATCCGGTGAATTGCATATTGATGTGGCATTTTTAGGCGTACCTTGCTGTGATAAATTCGGCAATGCAAATGGTTTTACCGGCAAAAGTAAATGCGGTTCGTTGGGTTATGCCCGTGTCGATGCGGAATATGCCGATAAAGTCGTGCTTTTAACGGAAGAATTCGCCGACTATCCCCATCATCCTATCAGTATCGGGCAAGATAAAGTGGATTTAATCGTACAGGTTGAGGCGGTCGGTGATCCGAAAAAAATTGGCGGCGGTGCAACCCGTATGACCACCAATCCTCGAGAATTACTCATCGCTCGCAAATGTGCTGAAGTGATTTTTGCTTCCGGCTATTTCAAAGAGGGATTTTCTTTACAAACCGGATCCGGTGGCGCAGCGTTAGCCGTTACCCGCTTTTTAGAAGAAAAAATGCGCCGTGAAAATGTGACAGCAGATTTCGCATTAGGTGGCATCACCTCAAGTATGGTGGCATTACACGAAGCCGGTCTAATCAAAAAATTATTAGATGTGCAAAGCTTTGATGCGGTTGCTGCGGAATCCCTTGCTCGCAATCCAAACCACATTGAAGTTTCAGCCAACCAATATGCGAACTACAGCTCAAAAGGGGCATCCGTAGAACGTTTAGATGTGGTGATTCTTTCTGCGTTAGAAATTGACACCAAATTCAATGTGAACGTCTTAACCGGTTCTGACGGCGTGATTCGTGGCGCATCAGGGGGGCACTGTGATACGGCTGCCTCCGCTCAAGTGGCAATCATTGTCGCCCCATTAGTTCGCGGACGTATTCCAACAGTAGTGGAAAATGTGATTACTTGCGTCACACCGGGTGAAAATATTGATATTCTCGTGACTGATCATGGCGTCGCCGTCAATCCTAAACGCCCTGATTTAATTGAATCTTTAAGCAATGCCGGCATTCCATTGTTCACCATTGAACAACTTTGCGAACGGGCTTACGGTTTAACCGGTAAACCAAAAGAAATTGAGTTTACCGATAAACCGGTCGCAGTCGTTCGTTACCGTGACGGTTCGGTTATTGATACGGTGTATCAAATCAAAGAATAATGATAGCAGGGCGTATTTTATATGCCCTATTGTTGCCTGAGAAACACTAAAAGAGCGGTCAAATTTTGCAGCGTTTTTTTCAAACCTTTTCAACCCAAGGAAAAAAAATTTCTCTTGAAGCATTGCTAAATGCACGTGAGGAACGGGCTTTATTACAGCAACAACTTTTGGAGAAATATCAACTTCCCCTCCTTTCCGTTACCTTAACGGCTATCGGTGAGGTGAAAAAAAATCCTTTATTAGACTATGTGTTTGAAAAAGCATTAGAAAAATTGACCGCACTTTTTGCTCAGCGTAAATGGCAGCCTGCTAAAAAAGCTATTCGTATTTTAGATTCGGGACATGAAGCGTTTTTTGTCTTGCCCGTGGAGGCAAGGGAACTCAAACGAGCAATGATTGAGCTCGAAGAGAGTAGCTCTCTTGCCCGTCTTTGGGATTTAGATGTATTTGATGTAACAGGCCGTCTGTTAAGTCGCTCAGATTTTAACAAATCTCCCCGTACCTGTTTGATATGTGGTGAGAATGCTAAAAACTGCACACGTAGCCGAAAACATCACATTAATGATATCCTTTTAGAGATGCAACACCGTACACAGGCTCACTATTTTGCCGAGCAAATTAGCGAAAAAGTTTACCAGGCTTTGTTGCAAGAAGCGCAGCTATCACCGAAGCCAGGATTGGTCGATGCCCTTACAAATGGCGCTCATCAAGATATGGATTTACACACCTTTGAACACAGTGCATTAGCTTTAAAACCTTTTTTTGTGGACTTTGTGTTGAAAGGGATAGAAACCGCTGCGTTACCGGAAAACCAAGTGTTATCGCATATTCGCCCTATTGGTCTATTAGCAGAACAAGCAATGTTTCGGGCAACACAGAATATCAATACACACAAAGGTGCAATTTTTTCTTTCGGATTAATTTGTTCCGCAATCGGTCGATTGGCGAAATTGGCTTACTCTAATCCCGATGGTCTAATTTTTAGTGTTGAGACTATTTGTTCTCTCAGTGCAAAATTCGCTCAAGATCTCACGAAAGAACTTGAACATTACCCAGACCACTTGCCTATTACTGCCGGTGTACGTTTATACCGTAAATACGGTTTAACAGGTGCTCGTGGTGAAGCAGAAAGTGGTTTTCAACAAATTCAAATGTTGTTGCCATTGTTGGATGAGTATCACCAACTTGATTGGGAACATCGTTTGTTGATTGCTTTGTTGCATTTAATGGCGGAAAACCCTGATACCAATGTGGTTCATCGTGGTGGGTTGGAAGCCTTACAATTCGTGCAACAAAGTGCGATTGATTTACTTGAAAATCAATCACTTGTGTTAGATAAAACAAAACTGACACAAGCCTTACTGAAATTTGATTCTGCCTGTATTGCCAAAAACTTAAGTCCGGGCGGAAGTGCTGATTTATTAGCACTGTCGATTTTCTTTTTATTTTTTAGAGGTAACTAAAAATGGCATTATCCAAAAATGCAAAATTAGTGATCTTAGCGGCTATGCCGTTGATCACCTTTTTACTGCCGGCTCCTGAGGGACTCTCTCTCATTGCATGGCGTTTGCTTGGCGTGTACATTGCGACAATCGTCGGGCTTGTACTTAAACCTTATGGTGAGCCGATTATTTTACTTGCCGCTATTGCTGTTTCCGGCGCAATTATCGGTAATACCGAAGGTGCAAAAGAATTTGTCAAAGCCGGCGATATTCTTAATGGCTACAAATCCGGTACAACTTGGCTGATTTTTACCGCTTTTACGCTAAGCTCGGCTTTCGTTATTACGGGATTAGGTAAACGTATTGCCTACCATATGATCGGCGCAATGGGAAGTACCACGCTACGCTTAGGCTACGTGACTATGTTTTTAGATTTACTCCTTTCTCCGGCAACCCCTTCTAACACGGCACGTTCCGGTGGAATTATCTTCCCAATCATCAATAGCGTGGCGGTCGCATTAGGTTCAGATCCGGAAAAAAGCCCGAAAAAAGCCGGTCGCTATTTAATGATGAACGTATATATGGTGGTAAAAACAACCTCATATATTTTCTTAACCGCAATGGCGCCCAATGCCCTCGCCCTTTCATTAATGGCACCAATTTTAGGTTTCAATATTGACTGGTTACATTGGTTCTTAGCCGCCTCTGTACCGGGTTTACTCTGCTTATTTATCATTCCATTAATCTGCTATTGGGTATCCCCGCCAGAAATGAAAGAAGTAGATAATAAAGCCATTGCGAAAAAAGGTCTGGAAGAATTAGGCCCAATGTCTTTCCGTGAAAAAGCCCTTATTGTGTTATTCATCATCGCATTATTCGGCTGGATTTTCTCCTCTGCACTTAATGTCAATGCAACTATCGTGGCATTAATCGTGATGGTGTGCTGTGTGGTGCTAAGTATCGTTTCTTGGGATGATATTTTGAAAAATAAAGGCGGTTGGAACACCTTAATTTGGTATGGCGGTATTATTGGGATGTCTGGTTTACTTGAAAAAGCCAAATTCTTTGAATGGTTAGCCGACTCCTTGAAAACTCTCCTCCAATTTGAAGGACAAGGCACATTAGCCCTAATCGTCATCCTCACTTTAAGTGTCGCAGTACGTTATCTCTTCGCTTCGGGCGGCGCTTATGTTGCCGCAATGGTACCTGTATTTGCGACCGTTGGACACGTCGCCGGCGCTCCGGCAGAATTGCTCGCCCTTGGTTTGTTATTCGCTAACTCTTATGGCGGTTCGGTTACCCACTACGGTGGCGGCCCGGGTCCAATCGCATTTGGTGCAGGCTATAACGACATTAAATCTTGGTGGATTGCCGGCGCAATTATCGCATTTGGTAGCTTAATTGTTCACTTAACCATCGGTATGGCATGGTGGGAATTATTAATGAATCTCGGTTGGTTATAATCTAGACTTCATAGGTTAAAAGTGCGGTTAAAATCAACCGCACTTTTTTATTTTTGGGGTATTATGTAGCAAATACACAAAAGTAGAAATTTCAATGACATTTAGGGACACATTGCATGTGTCCGTTATAAAATCAAATCATTTCAATAAGTTAAAATTCAGACACACAATGTATCCCGACAAGATAACCTAAAAATTAGGTTTGCTCAGCTCCATATAATATCGCATATTATATAATCAAGGTAACTTAGCTACGACTGCATATCCTTCATCTAAACCTTCTATTTCATAAAAAGCATCAGCGCTAATAAACGCCGACTCTCCTGACTTAAGAGCAAATACGCTAGTTTCTGAGCGTAAATTGAGTTGTCCTTTCATCACCATTAAAATTCCTGCACTCTGAATTTTTAAACGATGGGTTTCACCACATTCATATTGAATATTTTGCAAGGCAAAATCTTTTGCCGGTGTGGAATAAGTAAAGACACGTGCATCATGAGGAGCAGCAGAGATTACTTGTGGTTCTACTTCACGACAATCCACCACTTTTAATAGCTCCGGAATATCTACATATTTTGGCGTTAATCCACCACGAATGACATTATCTGAACATGCCATCAATTCAATATTTTGCCCACGTAGATAAGCGTGTGGGATACCTGCATCTTGATAAATCCCCTCGCCTTTTTTAAGGTGAACAATGTTGAAAAGATAAAAGCAGAGTAAACCAGCATCAAGTTTTTCCAGAGGAATATCCATTGCTTCCATAGTATAAAGCAGCCAATAATCGGGATTATTTAGCCTGAGTTCATTTGCACTATAAGCTTCACGCTTTTTATCAATAATAGGGGCAAGCCATTGATATAATTGGGCTTGATCCGCTTGCATGACATCTGCGTAAAATGAATGTAGATCCTGATTACCTAATTTTTCTGCTAGCGGTGCAAGAGAAGGATGCTCATTAAGTGAAGAAAGAATTTTTTCTTTCGCCTTAAATCCGTGTAACAACCAAAAATCGGACAATGCAATCATCATTTCCGGTTTGTGATTATTATCTTTATAAGTCCGTTTTGAATCTTTTAGATCAATACCCTTCTCATTTTCCTTTGCGAAACCGATTTCTGCCTGTTGTTTTGTTGGGTGCAACTGGATAGAAAGTGGCTTTTCCACATCAAGAATCTTCAATAAATAAGGCAACGTCTCACCAAAGATTTCTCGACTTTTTTCACCAAGTGCGGTCGGATTTTGTTGTAAAAATTCAGTCAAAGGTAAGTTTTTGCCCTCAACCTCAATTATGGAAGGTGCAGAAGTATGCGCCCCAAGCCACCATTCTGCATAATGTTGATTTTCTTCTACTGAAATATTTAATAATTGTGGAATGTAATACTGTCCGCCCCAGACATAATGCTGTAAAGCGCCGGTTAATTTATAAATCATTTTCTCTCCAAACAAAAAATCCGCACAACGGCGGACTTTTTCATTCTATATAAAATTATTTTTTAAGTTTTAAAACCACAGATTCGCCTGCAACAACCTCACCTGCTTTTTTCTCAATACTTGAGATTTCATCCATATTAGAAATCACAACCGGTGTTAATACCGATTTTGCTTTCGCTTCAAGCAGTTCAAGATCGAATTCAATGACTGTATCGCCACGTTTTACAGATTGCCCCTCTTGTGCAACACGAGTAAAACCTTCACCTTTTAATTCAACGGTATCAATACCAAAGTGAACAAATAATTCCACCCCTTCTTTTGATTCCATTGAAAAGGCGTGGTTAGTCTCAAAAATCTTACCAATCACACCATCAACCGGTGCAACAATTTTGTTGCCTGTTGGGCGAATAGCTACGCCATCACCCACAATTTTTTCAGAAAACACAACATCCGGTACATCTTCGATATTGACAATTTCACCGGAAAGCGGTGCATAAATCTCAACTTCGACCGATTTGTTCTCTTTGGAACCGAATAACTTGTCAAATAAACCCATTTTAATCTCCTATCCATTAAATATGGTTGATATTTTAGCTGAAAATACTGATTTTGTATCTAGTTCAGTACATTTGCTGACAAAAATTCTTCAATTAATTGCTCAATCTCCGAAGCAGTTGGTTTCTGCAATGCTTTATTTGCAAGTTCTTTTGCATCTTGGAAATTCACGCTACGGATAAGTTTTTTAATACGAGGTACAGAAATCGCACTCATACTAAATTCATCTAACCCCATACCTAACAGGAGTAAGGTTGCACGCTCATCACCGGCTAACTCACCACACATCCCCGTCCATTTACCTTCGGCATGAGAAGCATCAATAACCTGTTTAATTAAGCCAAGTACGGACGGTTGCATTGGGTTGTAAAGATGAGAAATTAATTCGTTACCACGGTCAACCGCAAGGGTATATTGCGTTAAGTCATTCGTACCAATACTAAAGAAATCAACCTCTTTCGCTAAGAATTTCGCATTTACCGCAGCAGATGGGGTTTCCACCATCACACCAATTTGGATATTTTCATCAAAGGCTTTGCCTTCTACACGTAATTCTGCTTTCAGCGTTTCAATCACCGATTTTAATTCACGAATTTCTTCTACCGAAATAATCATCGGGAACATCACCGCTAATTTGCCAAATGCAGAGGCACGCAACACAGCACGTAACTGAGCATGGAGAATTTCACGGCGATCCAGTGCAATACGAATTGCCCGCCATCCTAAGAACGGGTTCATTTCTTTTGGAAGATCTAGGTATGGTAAATCTTTATCACCACCGATATCCATCGTACGAAGCACAACCAAACGCCCCTCCATTGCCTCTACAACTTCTTTGTAAGCAATAAATTGTTCTTCTTCCGTTGGTAGTTGATCACGATCCATAAAGAGGAACTCTGTACGGTATAAGCCTACGCCTTCGGCTCCGTTACGGTTTGCTCCATCACAATCACGAATGGTACCAATATTTGCCACCACTTCAACTTTATGCCCGTCTAATGTCACGGCAGGCAGATCTTTTAATTTTGCCAATTCGGCTTTTTCTTCTGCTAATTTTGCTTCTAAGGACTTTAATTCATCAATTTGGGCTTGGGTTGGATTAATATAGACTTTGTTATTTACGGCATCAAGAATCAGGAAATCCCCGGTATTCACTTTTTCAGTCACATTGTTAGTTCCAACAATCGCCGGTAATTCCAAGGAACGTGCCATAATTGAAGTGTGGGAAGTACGACCGCCAATATCTGTAATAAAACCAAGGACTTTGTCGAGGTTTAATTGTGCTGTCTCCGATGGTGTTAAATCGTAAGCAACAAGAATAGATTCTTCGTTAATATCACCTAAATCAACAATATGCATACCTAGAATATTCTTGACCAAACGGTTACCAATATCACGAATATCACCGGCGCGTTCTTTCAGATATTCATCGTCAATTTCAGACAACATTGCCACTTGTTGGTCAATGATTTTACTTGCCGCTACACCGGCATTCACTTTATGTGAACGCAAATAGTCAATAATCTCTTCTTCAAGTTCTTCATCTTCAAGAATCATTAAATGACCTTCAAAAATCGCCGCTTTTTCTTCGCCTAATGAAGCAAAAGCGCGATCTCTGATTGAATTTAATTGCTCAACGGCAGCACTACGGCCTTCATAAAAACGCGCAACTTCAGCGTCAACTTGGTCATCGGTAATTTTTGTGGTATCAAGAACAATTTTTTCTTCTTTAAGAACTAATGCTTTACCAAAAACAATACCGGGGGATGCAGGAATACCTGAAATCATGTTTACCTTCCGAAATGTGAATAGGAGTTAAACAAAAAATAGCCACAAAATACCGCATTTACCGGAGTAACTTTAAAACGGATTTTATGGCTATACTCAAAATTATTCTAAAGTAGGAATTAACGCAACTAAATGCTCAACAGCTTGTTGTTCATCTTCACCTTCTGCTGAGATGGTAATAACTGTTCCTTGTGTTAAACCTAAAGTTTGTAACTTAAACAAGCTTTTAGCACTCGCACTTTTTCCTGCTGATGTGACAGTAATATCAGAAGCAAAGGCTTTTGCCTCTTTTACAAACTGTGCAGCCGGGCGTGTGTGTAAACCATTAGGGGCTGTAATTTCTACATCTTTTGAAAACATAATGTTACCTCTATTATTTTAGTCATTGTTTAATTTTAAAACGGTTAAATCCAAACTTTTGATTTGCCGATAGTATCCTTGTTAAACACGAAATAATCAAGGAAAAAGGCAAAAAAAGTTGAGCTAAGTCATAAAAAAATCACGTGATTTCTTGAGTAAATCAAATTAGTCTTAACGTTTAACTAGGTTACTGAAAAATGCCGCTGTGATTTTGTTTCTGATAAACTTTCGATCAGTTTGTGATAATTCTCATAACGCACCGACGAAATTCTCCCTTCTTCAACCGCTTCCCTCAATGCACAGCCGGGGTCGGTCAAATGCTTACAATCACGGAATTTACAAGTGCCTAATACGTATTGAAACTCACGGTATCCTCTCGTAATTTGATCGACATCTAAATGCCATAGTCCAAATTCCCGAATCCCTGGAGAATCAATTAAACTCCCCCCTTGAGGCAAATGATAAAGACGGGACGAGGTTGTCGTATGTTGCCCTAAACCTGAAGTTTCACTTACCTCTCCAACTTGGGCATTCACAGTGGGAAAAATATGATTGATAAGACTTGATTTCCCCACACCGGATTGCCCCACAAAAATGGAAGTTCCTTCACTTAAAAGTGCGGTCAATTTTTCCATATTCTTTCCATTTTGGGCGGAAATAATTAAAGTTTGATAACCAATCTCACGATAAATTTGTAATTGCCTCTCCACCTCTTTTTCTTGTGCCGATGTCAGGAGATCAGCTTTATTCACCACAATGATCGGTTCAATGCCCGCCGTTTCACATACAACAAGATAACGATCAATAATATTGAGTGAAAGTGTTGGCAATACCGCTGACACAATAATGATACGATCAATATTCGCCGCAATCGGTTTCAAGCCATCATAATAATCTGGACGCGTAATCTCGTTCACTCTCGGATGAATTGCTTCTATTACCCCGCTAACCCCCTGTAATTGCCCATTTCCTTTCCGCCAAACAACTCTATCCCCCACCACCAAACTTGAAAGGGTTCGGCGTAAATTACAGCGGAAAATTTCCCCCTGTGAATTTTCCACATCTGCGTGTACAGAATAACGGGTAACCACAATCCCTTCTTGCGACTCCCCCAACATCTCATCTTGCCATTCAATATCTTTTTTTTGATGGCGATGAAGAGTACGAGCGTGATTGGATTCAATTCTGCGAGACTGGTTTTGAGTGAGTTTACGTTTAGCCATAAAAGTGCGGTCGTTTTTTACTGTGATTTTGATAAAATGGAGAAAATTTTCACATAGGATACCTTATATTATGCAATTAGATAAACAAAATCTAATCTGGATTGATTTAGAAATGACAGGATTAGATCCGGAAAAAGAGCGCATTATTGAGATCGCAACGATTATCACAGACAAAAACCTAAATATTCTTGCGGAAGGACCGGTGCTTGCTATTCATCAAAGCGATGAATTATTAGGGAAAATGTCTGAATGGTGCGTGAAAACCCATACAGCAAACGGCTTAGTGGATCGGGTAAAAGCCAGTAAACTTACCGAACGGGCGGCGGAATTACAAACCTTAGATTTCTTAAAACGTTGGGTTCCCAAAGGGGCTTCCCCCATTTGCGGTAACAGTATTGCACAGGATAAACGTTTTCTTTACCAATATATGCCGGATTTAGCCGATTATTTCCATTATCGCCATTTGGATGTCAGCACATTAAAAGAACTTGCCGCTCGTTGGAAACCTGAAATTTTAGAGGGTTTTAAAAAGGCGAATACCCATTTAGCCCTAGATGATATTCGAGAATCCATTAAAGAACTCGCCTATTATCGTGATCATTTCATTCAATTAGATTGATGAAAACTTAGTCAGGTAAGCCATTTTGAAAAATTTGCCCTTGCAAGACATCGAAATATTCGTATAATGCCCCCCATTCACTGATGTGAACTGCGGGAATAGCTCAGTTGGTAGAGCACGACCTTGCCAAGGTCGGGGTCGCGAGTTCGAGCCTCGTTTCCCGCTCCATTCATTTATATCCCCAGCGGGAATAGCTCAGTTGGTAGAGCACAACCTTGCCAAGGTTGGGGTCGCGAGTTCGAGCCTCGTTTCCCGCTCCAGATTTTTATCCATCGCTGAAGGCGGTGGATTTTTTGTTTCTAAACCAAATGGAACATTTCCCAAAAAACAACCTCTAATATGGCTAAAATCCCCTTAGCGAAAAACTCAAAAGTGCGGTAAAATTTCGGCTAGTTTTTGACTTCAATAATCACAGCCAATGAATGAATTAACCCAATATATTCCTGATGAATCCACTATGCTTCGCTTTGGTAAAAAATTGGCAGAAACTATTGTTCAATGCCAAGCCGATCGAGCGGTGATGTTATACTTTAATGGCGATTTAGGCGCAGGAAAGACAACCCTTACCCGCGGTATGGTTCAAGGGTTGGGGCATAAAGGCAATGTAAAAAGCCCGACTTATACCTTAGTGGAAGAATACAATATTGCCGGAAAAATGATTTATCATTTTGATTTATATCGTCTTGCCGATCCTGAAGAATTAGAATTTATGGGGATTCGGGATTACTTCACCAAAGATGCCATTTGCCTGATTGAATGGGCAGAAAAAGGCGAAGGCATTTTGCCACCAGCTGACTTATTAGTGAATATTGATTATTACGATGATGCGCGAAACATCACATTAGTCGCACAAAATGCGTTAGGCGAACAAATTCTTCAACAACTATAAGCTTTTATCTGTTTACAACAATGAATACAAAATTTTCATTTTTTTTAGGAATAATACTCTCTCTTTTTTCTTCCACCGTTTTCTCTGCTCAATGGACGATCGCCATTGATCCCGGTCATGGTGGTAAAGACCCCGGTGCAATCGGACGCAATCTCGGCATTTACGAAAAAAATGTTACCTTATCTATTGCTCGTGAACTTAAAGCCTTACTGGATAAAGATCCCAATTTCCGTGGTGTCCTCACCCGCAATGGGGATTACTACATTTCCGTGCCTGATCGCTCAGAAATCGCCCGCAAATTCAAAGCCAATTATTTAGTTTCTATCCACGCTGATTCCTCCCTCAACCCAAATCAACGGGGGGCGTCCGTTTGGGTACTATCCAATCGTCGGGCAAATGATGAAATGGGGCAATGGTTGGAAGATGATGAAAAACGCTCCGAATTATTGGGGGGGGCCGGAAAGGTTCTCTCTCATAATAACGACAAATATTTAGATCAAACTGTGCTGGATCTCCAATTTGGCCATAGCCAACGTACCGGCTATGAAATCGGTAGAAGTATCTTACGCCGTTTTGCCAAAGTCACGCCACTAAGCCGAAGCACGCCACAACACGCCAGCCTTGGCGTATTGCGTTCACCTGATATTCCTTCTGTCTTGGTGGAAACCGGCTTCCTCTCAAATGCTGAGGAGGAGCAAAAGCTCAATTCCCCGACCTATCGCCGCCGTATCGCTTATATGATTTATGAGGGCCTAGTAGCATACCGAAATGGCAATTTGAAATCTCTTGTTGCCTTTGAAAATGATAGTAAAGAGAAGGAAGCAAAAACCAACCGCACTTCATTGACGAAAGAGAGTTTAATTCACCACAAAGTAAAAAATGGTGAAAGCCTTGGCAGCCTTGCCAACAAATATGAGGTGAAAGTGGCAGACATTGTGACACTCAATAATTTGAAACGAAAAGAATTATGGGTGGGAGAAACCATTAAAATTCCGGATAACGGAAAACATAAAAAACCGGAAGAAAGCGGTTCTGCCGATAAAAAAATAAACGAGAAAAACACCGAAAAAACTGACCGCACTTCAGAAGTAAAAGACAGCGGTATTCGCCATAAAGTAAAAAATGGCGAAAGTATTGGCAGTCTTGCGAATAAATATGATGTCAAAGTGGCAGATATTATTGCCCTTAACCAATTGAAACGCAAAGAATTATGGATTGGGGAAACCATCAAAATCCCAAATAACGGTAAAAATCAAAAAATTGTTGAAACCCTAAAAACAGAAAAAATAAAATCAACGGATAAAAAAACTGATAAAAACGAAAAGAAAAACATCAATACTGATGGAAAAAAAGCGGCTATTCCGCTCTATCACACCATTAAAAAAGATCAGACAATTTATGCGGTTTCACGGGAGTATAACATTCCGGTTAATCAAATTTTGAAACTCAACCCGACATTAAAAAACGGTAAAGTCGTGACCGGTCAAAAAATTAAACTAAGGGAAAATAATGGCAATTAAAATTCTTTCCCCCCAACTTGCCAACCAAATTGCTGCCGGTGAAGTGGTAGAACGTCCTGCTTCAGTGGTGAAAGAATTGGTAGAAAATAGTCTAGATGCCGGCGCCAATAAAATCCAAGTGGATATTGAAAATGGCGGTGCAACACTTATCCGAATTCGTGATAACGGCAGCGGTATCCCGAAAGAGGAGCTAAGCTTAGCCCTTGCCCGTCACGCCACCAGTAAAATTGCGGATTTGGAAGATCTTGAGTCTATTTTAAGTTTAGGTTTTCGTGGCGAGGCGCTGGCGAGTATCAGCTCCGTTTCCCGTTTAACCCTCACCTCTCGCACCGCTGAACAAAACGAGGCTTGGCAGGTGTATGCCCAAGGACGTGAGATGGAAACCACTATCAAACCGGCATCCCATCCTGTTGGTACTACGGTAGAAGTGGCGAATTTATTTTTCAACACCCCTGCCCGCCGTAAATTCTTACGCACCGATAAAACCGAATTTGCCCATATTGATGAGGTCATTCGCCGCATTGCACTGGCAAAATTTAATATCGCCTTTACCCTCACCCACAATAGCAAAGTCATTCGTCAATATCGCCCAGCATCAGATCTTAACCAACAACTCAAACGGGTTTCAGCAATTTGTGGTGATGAATTTGTCAAAAATGCCCTACGTATTGATTGGAAACACAACGATCTCCATCTTTCCGGCTGGATTACCACCCCAAACTTTAGCCGTTCACAAAATGATTTAAGTTATTGTTATATCAATGGACGAATGGTGCGTGACAAAGTCATTACCCATGCAATTCGCCAAGCTTATGCCGAACATTTACCCAATGAAAGCTACCCTGCGTTTGTGCTGTTTATAGACCTCAATCCTCATGAAGTTGATGTGAATGTTCACCCAACAAAACACGAGGTGCGTTTTCATCAACAACGCTTCATTCACGATTTTATTTATGAAGGCATCAGCCACGCATTGGAAAGCCAACACACCATTCCACTCACCGACACAAAAGAAAGTGCGCTTGAACACCCGCAAGAAAATGCTGTGAGAGAGCCGATTCCTACTTATCACCGGGATTGTTCCCCTAAGCCCAATCGTGCAGCAGCCGGACAAAATATCTTCGCACCGAATTTTTCTATAGAAAAAGGCGAGCAAAACCCAACACAAAATCCACCGCACTTTTCTTCCCAATCTGTTCGTTCGGTAAGTCAAAGATACCGTGATTATCGGGAAAATTATCGTGCCGAACAGCCGGGCAAAATCGAACAAAAGCTCTATGGCGAACTACTTGGTGTACCAAAACATCACAAAAAAACGGACATTTCGACACAATCTGAAATCATTGTGTCTACAGAAATAAGTGAAAGTCCGTCACATTTACGTGCCTTATCTCTCATTGAAAACCAAGCACTGTTACTCCAACAAAACCAAAATTATTTTTTACTTTCCTTGGAAAAATTACAGCATTTGCAATGGAAACTCGCTTTACAACAAACACAGATTGAGCAGCAACCTTTGCTAATTCCCATTGTATTTCGTTTAACGGAAAGCCAATTTAGCGAATGGGAAATAAAGGCAACGGATTTTGCACACGCAGGCTTTGAATTTATCGAAAACAAAGCACAATTACGCTTAACCCTTAACCGAGTCCCCGTGATTTTACGCACTCAAAATTTACAAAAATGTGTGATGAGCTTACTCAATAATTCAGAAAATTCCTCCCCATTTTTAACCGCACTTTGTGCTCAGTTAGAAAGTAAAACCTTTAGCGTATTCGCCGATGCAGTCAAATTATTAAGTGATTCGGAACGCTTACTCAATAACTCCAATCGAGATAAATTTAATCAATTACTTAAGCCGATTAATTGGCAACCTTTACTAGATGAACTCTAAATGAAACCAACCGCAATTTTTTTAATGGGCCCCACCGCCTCCGGTAAAACGGATTTAGCCATCCAACTGCGTCAACAATTGCCGGTGGAGGTGATTAGCGTAGATTCCGCATTAATTTATAAAGGAATGGATATTGGCACGGCAAAGCCTTCCAAAGAAGAATTGGCTTTAGCCCCCCATCGGCTCATCGACATTTTAGATCCGGCTGAAAGCTATTCAGCCATGAATTTTCGTGATGATGCACTACGAGAAATGGCAAACATTACCGCACAAGGAAAAATCCCTCTTCTTGTAGGGGGAACGATGCTCTATTACAAAGCCTTGCTTGAGGGGCTTTCCCCTTTGCCTTCCGCCGATGAGGCAATCCGTGCTGAGATTGAACAAAAAGCAGCCCGGCAAGGTTGGGCGATGTTGCATAATGAACTGGCAAAAATTGACCCAATTTCCGCACAACGTATTAATCCCAATGATTCACAACGAATTAATCGTGCACTGGAAGTGTTCTATATAACAGGAAAGTCCCTCACCGAGCTAACCGAACAAAAAGGGGAAGCCTTACCCTATGACATTATTCAATTTGCCATTGCCCCTGAGGATCGCCATATTTTGCATAATCGAATTGAACAACGTTTCCATAAAATGATTGAATTGGGTTTTCAAGAAGAAGTGGAAAAACTCTTTGCTCGTGGTGATTTAAACGTCAATTTACCTGCCATTCGTTGCGTTGGTTACCGCCAAATGTGGGAATATTTACAAGGTGATTATGATCACGATGAAATGATCTTCCGTGGTATCTGTGCCACCCGCCAGCTTGCTAAACGTCAAATTACTTGGCTGCGGGGCTGGAAAACACCGCTTCAATGGCTAGATAGTTTACAACCCAATCAAGCCAAAGAAAGGGTGTTACGCCAAATCACACACATAAAAGGTGAGTAAAATGTCCGCACTTTCTTCTCTTATAGAACAAAAACTTACCTCACTTGGCACTATTCTGTGCCAATCTTTTCCTGAAATGGATTCGGATAGTATTTCTCAACAAATTCAGCAATATCAACAAGATAAAAACCACCCAATCGGAAAATTAGGCTATGCGGTGGCGATGTCGGATTTTGTGGAAAAAGTCTTGCAAAAACAACCGCACTTACTCGCACAATGGTGGGAAAAAAGCCCGACTTTTGCCGATTGTGAGCAATATTCAGCACGTTTAAACAATCAATTATCCGGCATTTCCCATGAGGCTGAATTTTATAAAGCCCTGCGTGTTTTTCGTAATGCAGAAATGGCGAAGTTAAGTTTTTGCCAAAGTCTCAATCTTGCCACTGTCGAAGAAATTTTTATCCATCTTTCACAGCTGGCTGAAAGCCTTATTATTGGTGCACGTGATTGGCTTTATCATCAAGCCTGTACGGAAATGGGGACGCCACTGGATGAACAAGGTAAACCACAACAGCTTTATATTCTAGGCATGGGGAAACTCGGCGGATTTGAACTTAATTTTTCTTCCGACATTGATTTGATTTTTACTTATCCTACTCAAGGAGAAACTCATATTGGGGGGAGCAATGCGATAAAATCCGTGGATAATTCAAAATTTTTCACTCGTCTGGGACAACGTTTAATCAGTGCATTGGATGATTTCACGGTGGATGGTTTTGTTTATCGCACAGATATGCGCCTACGCCCTTTTGGTGAAAGTGGTGCGTTAGCATTAAGTTTTACTGCGATGGAGCAATACTATCAGGATCAAGGTCGGGATTGGGAACGCTATGCCATGATCAAAGGACGCATTTTAGGCACGCAAGTCAATGATCCTAATGTGGCGTACTTAGAAAAAATGCTCCGCCCTTTTGTTTATCGCCGCTATATTGATTTCAGTGTCATTCAATCCCTACGTGAAATGAAAGGAAAAATTGAACGGGAAGTTCGCCGCCGTGGGCTAAAAGATAATATCAAACTGGGGGCAGGCGGAATCCGTGAAGTGGAATTCATCGCCCAAGTTTTTCAATTAATTCGTGGCGGTCGGGAAGTTGCTTTGCAACAACGTAGTTTGCTTAACATCTTGCCTGAAATTACCAAATTAGGGCTTATCACTCAAACACAATATCAGCATTTACGGGAAAGTTATGTTTTCTTACGCCGGGTTGAAAATAGCTTACAAGCTATAAATGATCAACAAACCCAAACCCTACCAACTAATGAAATAGATCAATTACGCTTAATTGAGGCTTGCCGACATTTCACTTGCTTAGATGAACACAATCATCAAATTGAATGCACCTATGCGATAGAAAACTGGCAAGATTTCTACCGCACTTTGCAACAAATGCAAGAAAAGGTGCGTGCGGTTTTTAACCAACTTATCGGTGAGGAAACGGAAGAAAAGGCGGAAACAGAAAATCAATGGCAAGATTTTCTTGAAGCGGATTTTGATGAAATCGTGCAAATGCTGGAAGAAAGCCATATTCAATCGGAATACATCAATGAAATCTTAGATAAATTATCTCAATTTAAAGAAGGCCTGAAACGCCGTATTATTGGAAACCGTGGACGGGAAGTGCTAACACAATTAATGCCAACGGTGTTTTCGCTCATTTTTAAACAAGAAAGCTACCGCACGTTGTTACCACGAATGCTACACCTGATTGAGAAAATTTCCAGCCGCACGACCTATTTAGAACTCCTACTCGAACATCCACAAGCATTACGCCAAGTGATCGAGCTTTGTGCAAAATCTCAACTCATTGCAAATCAGCTTGCGCAACACCCTATTCTGCTAGATGAATTCCTCAATACGGATAACCCACGTCATCCCTTACCTTTCACTGAATATGCCGATGAACTCCAACAATATCTATTGCGGCTCCCCCAAGATGATGAAGAACAATTTATAAACGCATTACGCCAATTTAAACAAGCCACCTTATTGAGAGTTGCTGCTGCCGATATTTTAGGGGCATTACCCGTGATGAAAGTCAGCGATCACCTCACTTACTTAGCAGAAGCCATTATTCAATCGGTAGTAAATTTAGCGTGGAAACAGGTTTCCGCCCGTTTCGGTATGCCTCAACATTTACAAAATGGCGAAAAAAAATTCTTGGTTGTAGGCTATGGAAAACTCGGTGGGATCGAATTAGGCTATAAATCCGATCTCGATCTCGTTTTTCTCTATGAGGCTGTGGAAGGTCAAACCGTGGGTGGAAAAAAAATCATTGATAGCAAT
The DNA here is from genome assembly GCF_001999285.1 of Rodentibacter genomosp. 1. Classification (GTDB taxonomy): domain Bacteria; phylum Pseudomonadota; class Gammaproteobacteria; order Enterobacterales; family Pasteurellaceae; genus Rodentibacter. The sequence goes on along the minus strand of NZ_MLHN01000009.1, from coordinate 111,164 downwards.
CAGTTTTACCTCAAACTCGCCCAAAAAATCGTGAGCATTTTTAGTCTGAATACCAGTGCAGGCGTGCTTTATGACATTGATATGCGATTACGCCCCTCCGGTGATGCCGGATTACTTGGCTGCTCTCTATCCGCTTTTAAAAACTATCAACTGAATGAAGCTTGGACTTGGGAAAAACAAGCCTTAGTACGAGCTCGCCCGGTTTTCGGCGAGCAATCATTACGGGAAAAATTTGAGGCGATTCGCCAACAGGTACTTTCCACCCCGAGGGATATGGCAACGCTAAAACATGATGTCTCAGCAATGCGTGAGAAAATGTTTACCCATTTATCCCATTCTCAAGAAAATGAATTTAACATTAAAACAGATCGTGGCGGTATCACGGATATTGAATTTATTGCACAATATTTAATGCTTGCCTATGCCCCTCAGACCCCTGAATTAACCAAATGGTCTGACAATGTCAGAATTTTTGAGTCAATGGCCGACTCGGGCATTATTCAGCAAGCGGATGCAATTCAGCTCAAACAATGCTACGTGCATTTAAGAAATAAAATTCATCATCTCAATTTGCTTGGTAAGAATGCTGTCGTACCAAATGATGAATTCATTAATGAAAGAGCATTTATCAAGATATTCTGGGAAAATTTATTTAAATAAGAATTACATAGTCCCAGAACAACTTTACTTACCAATCTCATACTGCTTTAATTTATTTGCAATAGCAGTATGGGATACCCCCAAGCGTTGAGCTAGTTTTCGAGTGCTAGGATACTCTTTATAAAACGCACGTAAAACTTTTGCCTCATATTGACCGATAATTTCCTCAAGGGTTTGATTTTCAAATTCATCTACTGAAATAACCGCACTTTTCGGCATAGTGAGATTTAAACTTGCCACACTTAAATGATTTTCTTCCGATAAAGAACAAGCACGATATAACGTATTATAGAGTTCCCGCACATTACCTTGCCAATCATATTTCTCAAGATAAGAGAGAAAATCATCATCAAAAGTCGGTAATTGAATTTTTAACGTATCACTAATTTCCTGTAAAAAACCTTCGACTAAAGGTGGGATATCCGCCCTCCGTTCACGCAATGGTGGAACATTAATCGCCAACACATTGAGACGATGAAATAAATCCGCACGTACTTTCCCCTCTTCAACCAACTGATAGAGAGGCACTTGAGAAGTACAAATCACCCTCACATTCGCATAATGTTCCTTCTCTTCCCCCACTCGGCGGAATGACCCATCTGTTAAAAAACGCAGTAATTTTGCTTGTAAATTAAGTGATAACTCAGCAATTCCATCTAGCAACACCGTGCCTTCATTTGCGTACTCAAAAAAACCAATGGTTTCACTTTCCCCCACTTTCCGACCAAACATCTCACTTTCTGCATCTTCATCCGGCAACCCGGCACAATTTACCGCAATAAATTTTTTATCACAGCGTAAACTTTGGTAATGGCAAGCTTTCGCCAATAAATCTTTTCCTGTGCCGGTTTCACCTTGAATCAATAAGGGCACATCAAACATCGCAAAACGTTGCGCATTTTCTACCGCACTTTTCATCGTCTCACTTTGTGTCACAAAGCAAGCAAAAGGATGTTGAGGATCGAATTTAAACGTCATTGAAGGTCGTAAAAAATGAATTGAAATTGGTCGCTATAATAAGTTGTTTACAGAATAGTGTAAAGATTATTTTACAGACACTAAAAAAGTGCGGTTAAAATCAGCCGCACTTTTTCTAAAATTATAATCTTAGCATCCTTATCGCTTCTTTTGCTCTAATAAGGAATTGTTTACGTTCCGCTGTTGCCATACCACTACTTGTTCCCGGTAATTTCACCGTGAGCGGGTTCACCGGGCGACCATTGATATGAAACTCATAATGCAAATGTGGTCCTGTTGAAATACCGGTATTGCCGGAAAGTGCGATACGTTCACCCTTTTTCACCGTTTGTCCAGCCCGCACCAATGGACGGCTTAAATGCATATAAACAGTTTGATATTCACGGCCATGGCGCAAAACAATATAGCGTCCTGCCCCTCCGGCTTGGTAAGCGACCTTTTCCACCAGTGCATCTGCCGGTGCAATCACCGGTGTACCTTGTGGCACGGAGAAATCGACACCTTTATGCGGACGAACACGCCCCGTAACAGGATGTCGGCGACTTGGATTAAATGGTGAAGAGATTCTAGCTTGACGTTGTAAAGGATAACGAGCAAACCCCTTGCCTAGAGTTTCTCCCTGTTGATTATAATAACGACCATTTGAAGCTTGAATGGCATAATAACTTTTGCCGTTAGCGATAATATGAATACCTTCAACATTACCTTGACCGGTCAATTTTTCACCGAGATATTCCCTTGAAACCAATACCGCAAACTGCGTGCCTTTTTTGAGTTTTTGCAAACTCACTTGCCATTGTAATGCGGAACTTAATTGTGAGATTTGGCGGGAATCCAACCCTAACCCACGTAAACTCGCTGCAAATGAACCATTCACTTGGCCTTTCAATACTTCTTTTTTCCAAACACTTTGTTTTTCTAGGATTTGACGTTTAAACTTGCCTTCCGAAACATACTCGTAGATCCGCTCTTCTTTCTCGGAAACCAGCCAATTTAAGTATTCCAATTGATCATTTTTATCTAAAATCCAATAGAACTGCTGTCCTGCGCGCAGATTTTTTAATTCCGGATAAGAAGCAATTAATTCTTTTGCAGTTTCATCGCCTAAACCGGAAAGTCCTAATACATCACTTAATGTATCGCCACGTACTACCGTATGACTAAATTGATCTGTAATACGCAGTGCCTCATCAGCAGCATCAAGTAAACGGCTTAACGCATCCTGTGCTTCTTGTGGAAGCTCATCTAGATCATCAAATTCAGGTTTGACCTCTTCAACTTCATCATCTTGTGCTTGTAGTTCGTCATCATAAGAGGTCGCATCTTCAGCCGATGTATTTTCAGATAAAGATGAGGTTTTGACGTTTTCTTCCGGTATGAGGGATTGATATTGCACATCATCAACCATTTCGGGCTCAAGATTGCTTTGAACAGAAGCCTCTGATTCAACATCATCTTTTAAGCCCAACATGACGCCGCTAAAAATTAACGCTAACGAGACAAAAAAAATCACCGCTTTGATACGGGATTTTCTTTTTCTTCTATCTCGGGCTAATTTAACATGTTGCAAAATAGGTTACCTAAATGAAAATAATATCGTCTTTCAGACTACAAATTATTAAAGAGGTTCATTCTACCTTAAAAACCACAAAAAGAGTGATGAAATATTCGTCATAAAGTGAGAACATCTTGAGAAATAGACTAAAATCAGCTAAGGTTAGCCACCAAATTTGACTCTGATCAGTATTTAGCCGAGTACTATGCAAATTCATTCCATTCAACATGATCCGCTCTCACCATTAATTGAACTCAAAAATATTAATGTCGTGTTTGAACAAAAAACAGCGTTAAAAAATATCAACTTAAGGATTTTCCCAAACGCTATTATTACCCTTGTCGGCCCAAATGGCGGCGGAAAATCAACATTGCTGAAAACCTTACTAAAATTACAGCCACCGACCTCCGGCGAGGTCATTTATGGAAAAAATGTATGTATTGGCTATGTGCCACAAAAAATTCATTTAGATCATAGCCTACCCCTCACGGTAGAACGCTTTCTGGCCTTAAAAAAAGGGGTAAAAACGCACGAAATTTCAACCGCACTTGAGCAACTTTCTATTACGCATTTACGCAAAAATAATATGCAGAAACTGTCTGGTGGGGAAATGCAGCGAGTTTTACTTGCCCGTGCCATCTTAAACAAGCCGAATTTATTAGTATTGGACGAACCTACCCAAGGGGTGGATATCACCGGTCAAGCAGAGCTTTATCAACTTATCCGCCAAACACAACAAAAACTCAATTGTGCGGTTTTAATGGTCTCTCATGATTTACATATTGTGATGGCAGATAGCAATGAGGTGCTTTGTATTAACCAACATATTTGTTGTGCCGGCACACCTGAAACACTCTCAAATGATCCTACCTTTATCCGTTTATGGGGCAATCAATTTTCTCAAAATGTGGGATTTTACACGCACCATCATAATCATCACCATAACCTACATGGCGACGTGTGCGACTGTAACGACTCATCAACACATTGTCAAAATTAAGGATACTGAATGTTTGAAATTCTTTTTCCGGCATTTTTAACCGGTATTTTATTATCATTGATCACCGCACCTCTTGGTGTGTTTGTGGTATGGCGTAAAATGGCATACTTTGGCGATACGCTTTCCCATTCTGCCTTGCTTGGCGTTGCCTTAGGTATTTTTCTACACGTAAACCCTTACTTAGCGATTGTCGTGCTAACATTAATATTAGCCATCTTGATGGTATGGTTAGAAAACAATACGCCATTTTCGATTGATACATTATTAGGCATTATTGCACACAGCTGCTTATCACTCGGTGTCGTCACCGTTGGATTATTAAAAAATGTGCGAGTAGATTTAATGAATTATCTATTCGGCGATTTACTGGCAATTAATTACTCAGATTTAATCTATATCGGCATCGGAGTCATTATCGTCGTAACAACATTATTGTATTTTTGGCAAGCCTTGCTTTCGACGACGGTATCACCCGAGCTCGCCCAAGTAGAAGGGATTAATGTCAAGAAAATGCGTTTTATTGTGATGATCTTAACCGCCCTTACTATTGCCTTGAGTATGAAATTTGTCGGGGCATTAATTATCACCTCTCTTTTAATTATTCCGGCGGCTACTGCCCGTCGTTTCGCTAAAACACCGGAATCAATGGTGGGCTTTGCAGTGATAATTAGTATCCTTTCTATTGTTGGCGGTCTAATTCTCTCTGCATTTTATGATACGGCAGTCGGGCCTTCTGTTGTTATTTGCTCGGCATTTTTATTTATGTTGTCGTTATTAAAAAGAACGAGTTTGTAAGCTCCCCCAACCAGTGAAAACTATTTGCGCCCTCTGTTAATTCTTGATAAAGTGCGGTGGATTTTTACGGTGTTTTTAGGACAAGAAAATGACCCAAGAATATTTAGATTTTGAATTACCTATTGCAGAGCTGGAAGCCAAAATCGAAGCATTACGCACTGCCTCTGATGATAAAGTAGACTTAACTGACGAAATTACACGCTTACAAAAGAAAAGCGATGAATTAACGAAAAAAACCTTCGCCAACCTTGATGCTTGGCAAGTTTCACGTATGGCACGTCACCCAAACCGTCCTTATACCCTTGATTATATTGAGCATATTTTTACCGAATTTGAGGAACTTGCCGGTGATCGCGCTTTTGCAGATGATAAAGCCATTGTGGGCGGATTAGCGCGTTTAGATGGTCGCCCTGTGATGGTTATTGGTCACCAAAAAGGTCGTACGGTAAAAGATAAAGTCAAACGCAATTTTGGAATGCCCGCTCCGGAAGGCTACCGCAAAGCCTTGCGTTTAATGGAAATGGCTGAGCGTTTTAAACTCCCAATCATCACTTTTATTGATACTCCCGGAGCCTATCCCGGCATTGGAGCAGAAGAACGAGGCCAAGCCGAAGCCATTGCCCGTAACTTACGTGAAATGTCGCAATTAACGGTTCCGGTCATCTGTACGGTGATTGGCGAAGGCGGCTCAGGCGGTGCCTTGGCGATCGGCGTGGGCGACAAAGTGAATATGTTGCAATATTCCACCTATTCCGTTATTTCACCGGAAGGTTGTGCGTCTATTTTATGGAAAAGTGCAGAAAAAGCCTCAACCGCAGCAGAAGTGATGGGTTTAACCGCCTCACGTTTAAAAGAACTGAATTTAATTGATAATATTGTAGCGGAACCATTAGGCGGTGCTCATCGTAATTATGCCTTGATGGCTGAAAATTTGAAAAAACGATTAAACGAAGATTTGGCTGAACTTGATGGCTTAAATAAAGAGGAATTATTAACCAGACGCTACCAGCGTTTAATGTCTTATGGCTATTGCTAAATTGAATCTAAAAAAGAGCGGTTATTTTTCGCTCTTTTTTTCGCTTAAAATTATCGAATACCAAATTTAACCCTATCATTTTAGTCTCACATCAAATAACGTTTCCTCCATCTTGCAAATTGATGTTGGATTCAATAGACAAAATGGCATTTAAAAAGGAGATAAATATGAAAAACGTACTTTCCATTCAATCCCACGTGGTGTATGGCTTTGCCGGCAATAAGTCTGCCACTTTTCCAATGCAGTTATTAGGTATTGATGTATGGGCACTCAATACCGTGCAATTTTCCAATCACACACAATACGGGAAATGGACAGGGATGGTGATTCCACAAGAACAAATCCGTGAAATCGTCACCGGCTTAGATAATATCGAAAAATTGAAAGAGTGCGATGCATTACTTTCCGGTTATTTAGGCTCACCGGAACAAGTGGATCAAATCCTCTATGCCTTAGAACAAATTAAAAAACACACCCCTAATGCCCTTTATTTATGCGATCCCGTCATGCCGAATCCGGAAAAAATTTGTGTGGTGGCAAATGGCGTTCGAGAAGCACTGATTGAGAAAGCGATTCCTGTTGCGGATATTATGACGCCAAACCTTAATGAGCTACGCCAACTCAGCGATTTCCCCATCAATTCTTTTGACGATGTATTAAAAGCAGTGCGGGCCTTATTAAATAAAGGTGTGAAAAAAGTCCTAGTGAAACATTTAGGTAAGGTAGGGAAAATCAATGATCCTGACACCTTTGAAATCATTATGGCAACACAGGAAGGCATTTGGCATTTAAGTCGCCCGCTGTATCAATTTAATTTTGAACCTGTGGGGGTAGGCGATTTAATTGCCGGTACATTCCTCGCCAATTTACTCAATGGCAAATCAGATGTGGAAGCCTTTGAAGCAATGAATAATGAGGTCGCTGGCGTGATGAAAACCACCTTCGAGCTCAATTCTTACGAATTACAAACTATTGCGGCACGTTTTGAAATTCTTAATCCGAGCGCCCAATACAAAGCAGAAAAAATTGCCTAATGGATTTGTTTTCGGCTTTTGAACAACAACTTAAACAAACCACCGCTCAACACTATCTTATCGCCTTGAGTGGTGGTTTGGATTCAACTGCTCTCCTTGCTTTATTTGCAAAACACCGTGAAAATCGACCGCACTTTAATCTTCGAGCCATTCATATCCACCATGGTTTAAGTCCAAATGCGGATAGCTGGGTTAAACATTGTCAATCTTTATGTGAGCAGTTTCATATCCCGTTAGTGGTCGAATATGTTCAAGTGGATAAAACTAAAGGTATTGAAGCAAGTGCGCGCGAGGCTCGTTATCAAGCAATTCAGCGACATATTCAAGCCAATGAAGTACTTGCGACCGCCCATCATTTAAACGATCAAACAGAAACCTTTTTCCTCTCATTAAAACGTGGCAGCGGTTTACAAGGGTTAGGTGCAATGCAAAATCAAAGCGAATTATTCGGTATGAAGATTTTTCGCCCATTACTTTCTTTTCCCCGAGAACAACTAGAACGCTATGCACGAACTGAAAATTTGGCTTGGATTCACGATGAAAGTAACGAGGATAATCATTATGAGCGGAATTTTTTACGTAATGAAATTCTACCAAAACTCCGTGAACGTTGGACACATTTTGATCGCACCGTTCAACGCACTGCACAGCATTGCTTTGAGCAACAGCAGCTCATTAACGAACTCTTGCAAGAAACTTTTCTTGAGCATTGCAAAGTGCCAACGGAATTTCAACTTCACCATTTCAATCAATATTCATCGCCAAAACAGACCGCACTTTTACGAATGTGGTTTTCTCTAAATCAATGGGAAATGCCAAGTAAACGCCAACTTGAACAGTTGATAAGTGATGTTGTATTAGCAAAAGAAGGAGCGAACCCGCAGTTTCATTTAGGAAAACAGGTTGTTCGCCGCTATCAGTCCGGTTTATACCTCACTCCCGATTTTGCAGATTTAATAGATATTCAGCTTGAAATGCGAGATACGCCTCTTCTGCTTCCCGATAATCTTGGCAAACTTTATTTACACCGAACCGATCAGTCTTTTATTTTTTCTTGGCAACAGCATACTGCTACATTGCCCCCAACAGATTTACCAATTCAAATCCGTTTCACCTATTCAGGAAAAATCAAATATCACCCTAAACGCCCAAGAGAAGATATCAAGAAAGTTTGGCAAGAATTGGGCGTTCCGCCTTGGCAACGACGTCGTATCCCACTGATTTTTTATGGAGATCAACTAAAAAGTGCGGTTGGTTTCTTTAATGTTTTTTGAATATCCTGAAAAATAACCAAAACACACCGCACTTTGTTGTCTTTATCTGATAGAATAAGTCAGGTTTGTTGTTTTTATAAAAGGAAAATAAATGTTTGATTCTTTGATTGTTCAGTTTGTTGTACTTTGGGCTGTAATTGATCCCATTGGCTCGATTCCCGTTTATCTTTCTAAAACAATTGGCTTTTCCCTTGAGGAACGCCGAAAAATTGCACGTAATGCCGTGATTATTTCTGCCGGTATTTTGCTTTTCTTTTTAGTCGGCGGACAAATTCTTTTTGAAGCCATGCAAGTGCCACTACCTGCCTTCCAAATCGCGGGAGGATTGGTTCTTTTCCTCTTTGCACTAACAATGATTTTTGGTGAAAGTAAACCGGAACAAGAAATTAAAATGAGAGCAAATATTACCGAAATTGCCGTTTACCCCCTTGCCGTGCCGTCAATTGCCTCACCGGGTGCGATGATGGCGATTGTGCTTTTAACAGATAACCACCGTTTTAATTTTACCGAACAATTTATTACCGCAGGAATTATGTTAGCGGTATTGCTAATCACCTATATTTTACTACTTGCAGCTAATCGCATTCAGCACTTTATTGGAAATTCCGGTGCGGCAATTATCAGCCGTGTAATGGGATTAATTTTGGCTACGGTGGCGGTGAATAATGTATTAATCGGATTGAAGGACTTTTTTACTCAGGTGGCATAAAGAATTTAAATAAAATTGATATTGGAAAAGGTTTCTGTAGTAGAAACCTTTTTCTTTTAGGGATATTAATATCGGGTTTCGCCGACGGCGACCTACTTTCTTTTACTCGTGTAAAAGAAAGTAGGCAAAGAAAACACTCCCCAGTTAAATCGCTGCTCTTTACTTTATTGTCATTTTCTTAACGCTAAATTTGTAAACTCGCTACGCTCAAACAATACAAATTTAGCTAAAAATGCCAAGTCGTAAAGGCGATTTATATGGGGTACTGTTTCATTCAAATATTAAAAAAGTGCGGTTGATTTTGAGATTGTTTTTCTTTAATTAACCATCACTGACAATAGAAAATTTTCGTCTGTTTGAGCAGCCTGTAGCGAGTTCAGAAAATTTCTGTTAATCCAATTTAATTGAACAAAGGAAACAAGGAAAAAGAGTCGTGCAGAAAAAAGTAAGCTACCATCGGAAAAACTCATCGTTCTAAAAACTCCCTTAATATCCCCGCCGTAAACTCCTTGCGTAAATAAAAGCCTAGCGGCAATGTTTCCACCACTTCACCATTTTTTCCAATGCCTTTCGTGATGGCTCTACTATTTGCGCCTTTTGGTCGTAGCTGCATCACTTCCCCAATACGGGCGGTAATTTCATTTAGTCTTCCCAAAGTGATATATTCCATCAATTCTTCCCAATCTTGCTTTAATCGGTGTTCTTGTTCAGGATTAGGTTTCCATAAAATCGGTGTGCCAATATGACGTTCACGCAAAGCGATGTCTCTGCAGCCTTCAATGGGGATCCACAACACACAAGATAATTTATGACGGACATGAGAATTTTCCCATTGCACACCGGAATTTTGTATTAACGGAGCAAGGCTAACAAAGGTGGTTTCCAACGGAAAACCCTGTTCATTAATCGGTAAGGTTTTGAGTTCCACGCCAAGATGGGCAAAATCTTGTTCGGCTTTACTGCCGGCTGTCGCCCCTAATGCGGTTTCCAAAAGCATTCCCACCCAGCCTTTATCACGTTTCAAATCAGGAGGAACAGGAATACCTAAATCATCGGCAAGCTCACCAAAAGTCAAACCGGCGATGGATTGTGCCCGCTCAAGAAGTTGCGTTAATGTATGTGGAATCATTCGTGATATTTCTTGAAAAAACGGGGTTTTGTGTCTTCAGTGCCTTTATCAATATAAGGGATATTCTCTAATTGGAGTAAAAAACGTTTTGCCGCCAGTCCGCCACCAAAACCGGTGAGAGTTTTATCCTTGCCTAAAATACGATGGCATGGAATGATAATACTAATTGGGTTACTGCCAACTGCACCACCCACGGCTCGCACTGCTTTCGGGTTATCAATCATTTTTGCCAATTCACCATAACTTGAGATTTCACCATAACTAATTTTTCGCAATGCCTGCCAAATGGCTTGCTGAAATGGTGTTCCCTCAGCTTTCAAGGGAATATCCGAAAATGTCTCCGCTTCTCCCTTAAAATAACGATCAAAAGCCAACCGCACTTTTTGGAAAAGTGGCAAATTATTTTCTTCAATCCATTTAGGATTCGGCTCAAACTGCTCTTTTTCAAAATCAATATGCGTGATATGTTCACCATCAGATAGAACCAAAAGTTTCCCCACAGGGGAAAGATAATAGGTGTAGTAAAGTGCGGTCATTTTCTGCCTCATTTTTTAACATAAAAAAAGCGTACCGAAGTACGCTTTATTATGCGGAATTTTTAACTAAATTAGAAACGATAATTTACATTTAAACCGTAAAGATTAGCACTGGATTTGCTCGTATAATTTACTGCAAAAGGAATATTTTCTTGCTGTTCTTTAAATGTAATTTTCTTACCTTTTAAATGTGCATAGGCAACATCAATCGATAAATCAGGTGTCACTTTATAGGTTGCCCCTAAACTATACCAAGTCCGATCTGTATCCGGGATCGAAGCGGAATGATACGAATCAGCGGCTGTTTCATCGTAGGCAATCCCACTACGTAAAGTCAGTTTATCTGTCGCATCATAGGAAACCCCTAGAGCAATACGGGAATTGCCACGGAAATATTCGTCTTTTTGTAATGCGGTTACCCCATCATTAGTATAATTTGCTTTCAACTCTTTAAAGCGTTTCCAATGGGTATATTTATAGCTGTAATGGAACGCAAATTTATCTGTGACTTTATGGTAACCGGAAATTTCCCAATAGCCCGGTAAATCAAGATCCAATTTTGCCGTGTCTGTACGATTTAACGTACGATTAAAAGCAGAGTGATCTTTATAACCCACCGTAATCGGTGAGTGATAAGCTACACCTAAGCGGTTACGCTCATTAAATTCATAGACCAAACCGGCATTCCAACCGAATCCCCATTCATTATCCTGCAAACGTGTCACCACATCGCTGTTATCCAATACTTTCACTGCACGACCGGCTTGAGCACTTTGAGCATTAATCAAATCGGCCCCGACACCTGCAGTACGTTCTAATTTAGCCTTGGTATATAACGCATTAATACCTAAACCAAAACTCAGCCCTTCTGAAATGCGATAAGCACCACTAAGATTTAAATTAATCGCCGTTAAATCCGTTTTCCCACCAAAGACACCTGCCGTATAATCCGAATCAAATTCTGTTTTTAAACCAAAAGGAACATTCATTCCTCCACCAATAGAAAATTTCTCATTAACTGGATAAACAAAATAAGCATTTGGGACAAAGGCAGAAGGTACAACATTATTTTGATCTGCATTTTTATTAGCCAATAATCCACTAATTTGTGGTGAGTTTGACGCAAATTCCCCTTTTAAATTAACCTTAGCATCAACATAAACACCCCCAAAAGAAATTTCAGGGCGTTTAAATAACGTCATCAATGCAGGGTTCGTTGCCACCACTGAGGCATTATCCGCTATCGCGGCTTCACCGGCATAGGCACGTCCTAAACCGGAGGTAGAAACTTCCGCTAATTGGAATGCAGCGGCATTTGCACCACCGGCGGCAAATAACATTGCAGTTGTTAATAAGGATTGGTTAAATTTTTTCATTGAAAACCCTTTTTTATTTATGATTTATGTAAAAAAACTGAGGAATTCTAAAACTCCATTCCATCAAGTGCAAATTCATTTTGTTTACTTTTACAGAGTTCCGACCAGTGATGTTTTTCAATTTAACGTGCGGTGAGTTTTCATCTGCTTTTTAAAAGTGATAAAATAACGCTAATTTAATTTTAAAATAAGGACAAAATATGAGCGTAAAATGCAAAGCAGAAGAATCATTGACTTGTAGCTGTGTGGATGTGGGCGCCATTATCGACGGTTCCGACCGTACCGTTAACATTGAGCAAATTTATGAAAATCAAGCAGAAGCGGAACAATCCCTGGCCCGTCTCACGGAGAAAGCACGTAAAACAGAAAGTGATCCTTGTGAAATAGTGAGTGAAATATTGCCTATTGAAGGCGGCGTACAATTAAATGCAAGTTTTACCTTCTGTTGCCAAGCCGAAGCCATGATTTTTGAATTAGCGAATCGCTAAAAACTTTATTCAAAAAGACCGCACTTTTATAAAGTTATAAAGTGCGGTCTTTTTTTCATATAAAATTTATCGCAAACGTTTGCCTAAACTGATACAATCCGCGCTGATTTTTCATTTAATTAACATGGGAAAAACATTGTGAGTAAACCATCATTAAGTTACAAAGACGCCGGCGTTGATATTAATGCGGGTAATGAACTTGTCGAACGAATCAAACCACATGTAAAACGCACGACACGTCCTGAAGTGATCGGTGGCTTGGGCGGATTCGGCGCATTGTGTGCCATTCCAAGCAAATATAAAGAGCCTATTTTGGTTTCAGGAACTGACGGAGTTGGAACAAAATTACGCTTAGCCATTGATTTGAAAAAACACGATACCATTGGTGTTGATCTCGTGGCAATGTGCGTCAATGATTTGGTGGTACAAGGTGCCGAGCCTTTGTTTTTCTTAGATTATTATGCGACCGGAAAATTAGACGTTGATGTAGCAGCGGACGTGGTAAAAGGCATTGCTGAGGGGTGCGTGCAATCAGGTTGCTCACTCGTTGGGGGAGAAACCGCTGAAATGCCAGGAATGTATCACGAAGGTGATTATGATTTAGCAGGTTTCTGTGTTGGCGTCGTTGAAAAATCCGAAATTATTGACGGCAGTCAGGTACGTAGCGGTGATGCCTTAATTGCGCTAGGTTCCAGTGGGCCCCATTCAAACGGTTATTCTTTAATCCGTAAAGTCATTGATGTTTCCGGTGTCAATCCGGCAACCGAACAGTTAGCCGGTAAACCATTAAGCGAACAAGTACTTGCACCAACCAAAATTTACGTGAAATCTATTTTATCTCTGATTAAACAAGCAGATGTTCACGCGATTGCCCATCTCACCGGCGGTGGTTTTTGGGAAAACATTCCACGCGTATTACCGAAAAACACCAAAGCAGTGATTAATGAAAAAAGTTGGGAATGGCAACCAATTTTTAAATGGTTGCAAGAACAAGGCAATATTTCTACTTATGAAATGTACCGTACCTTTAACTGTGGCGTGGGAATGGTGATTGCCCTTCCGCAAGATCAAGTGGAAACCGCATTGGCACTTTTAAAACAAGCCGGTGAAAATGCTTGGCTTATCGGACATATTGAACAGGCGTCAGATGGCGAAGAGCAAGTCGTGATTCAATAACTCCTTTTTGAGGCGAATGAAAATTCGCCTTTCTTTTCTCTCTTTTTAGGATCTTTATGAAAAAAATTGCCGTTCTGATTTCAGGACAAGGAAATAATCTACAAGCTATTATTGATGCTTGTGAAAAAGGTTTTATCCCCGCCAAAATTGCGTGTGTGATCAGCAATAAAAATGATGCCTTTGGGCTTGAACGGGCTAAAAGTGCGGTCATTCCTACAGGTGTTTTTTTGCGTCAAAATTTTACAAACAACCAAGAAATGGATAGCAAAATTGGCGATTATTTGGAAAGTTTTGATGTTGATCTGATCGTGCTCGCCGGCTATATGAAAATTTTAACGCCAAACTTTGTACAACGTTTTAACGGGAAAATTATTAATATTCATCCATCATTATTACCTAAATATCCGGGGCTCAATACCTACCAACGTGCCTTAGAAGCGGGCGATACGGAGCACGGTACAACCGTTCATTTTGTGAATGAAGAAATGGATGGCGGCGCAATCATTTTACAAGCCAAAGTACCGATTTTCCCTGATGACAATATGGAAGAGATTGAATTACGCACAAGAGAGCAGGAATATCGTATTTACCCCGTGGTGATTAAATGGTTTATTGAAGACCGCTTAACTCTAAAAGAAGGTATAGCCTATTTAGACGGAAAGCCATTGCCCAAACAGGGTTATGCTTGTGAATAAAAAGAAAAGCGATGAAATTATCATCGCTTTTTTTGTTAAATAGAGGACAATTTAGAATTAGAAGCGATACGCTAAACCTGCGAAGAACACGAATGGATCAAGTTTGAGTTTTACTTCATGTTCGTAACCCGCTGTCACAGCCGGCACTTTAAATTTAGCCGTTGTTTTAATACGGGTATACCACATTGCCGTATTCAAATATAAGCTATCCGTTAATTTAATATCAATACCCGCATTAACAACCGGTGCAAAAGAATGTTTTTTCACATTAACATCGGTAATTAACGGATTGGTTGATTTTGCATTAAAGAAACGTGTGTAGTTTAAACCTACACCAAGGTATGGACGAGAGCCGGCATCTTTATCTAAGAAATAATATTGTAAATATAAGCTAGGAGGTAATTGTTTTACTTTCACTACATCACCAAGATTTCCAGCCGCCCCTAATGCAGGTACATTCGCTTTCACTTTGTGTGAGAATGGTGTCGCAGCTAACAACTCTAAACCAATATTGTCAGTGAACATATAAGTACCGGTTAAACCTAACTGAGCATTGTCACTCACCTCTAAATTAACCTGCGTATTGGTTTTGGTTGTAGACTCAGAATTAGCTGACACAAACACACCACCGGCACGCACAACCACATCCCCAGCTTGGTGAGCATTTGCAACACCGGCACATAATGCTGCGGTTAAACCTAACGCGAGTGCTGTTTTTTTCATATTGAACTCCTTAAGTATAATGTTTAATTTATAACCATAAAAAGACTATGGCTATTTGCGGTTCGTAATATACTCCATATTGAGTATCAATTCTGTGATCTACTTCAAGTTTTTTACAATTAATAAAATTATTTATATAAAATGACCGCACTTTTTCCCTAAAGCCAGAAATAGCAAAATTTGCCCCATATCAAAAAAGCGGATTTTTTAGATAAGATAAATGGAAGAATGGGATAAACAAGGTATAATTGCCCTATTTTTTGACACGAGAAGATCGAATGAAAATTAACTTTACGCAAGTTTTACAAGATAGTTGGAATTTTTTCCGTAATCAGCAAAAAATTATGTTTCAATTTGTATCCATTCTATTTATGGTACAAATACTCAGCGTATTACTAAGTCCCTCAATTGTTTCAGAAAATACTGTAATTAGTACAGATACTCTGCCACAATTAATGGAAAAAAATGCACAAAGTATTACTCTTTCTTTTTTACTCACCCAATTAGCAACGACTTTTATTACCTCTTGGGGAATCATAGCTATCCATCAAATCAGTCAACAAAATTACCGTACATTAGGACAAAGTTTTCAAGCTACACTCCCGCGCTTTATCGGTGTCGTCATCTTAAATTTAATTGTGATTGCCCCAATGTTACTCGGCTTATTTGAAATGATCGCCGCTGTTTTAACTAAAACATCACCATCAATTATTTCACTGGCCGCAGTTATCTTTGGTATAGGATTTTTTATCCGTTTAAATTTATCGACAACCCATTATTTAACGACACAAGATAGCATTGGGCAAAGCCTAAGAAAAATTTGGTTACAAGGAAAGAATCAAAAAATAGCCTTATTAATTTATGCTTTACTTGTCTATTTTGTTACGCCTATTTTAATCTTTCAACTCTCCACAATTTTCAACAACCTTGTTTTTGGTGTTGCAGTGAGTATTTTTGCTGCCGCATTAAATATTTTAATGCTCGTGGTAACCTATCGTTTTTACAGTTTATTTATGAAGGAGTCATAAGTGAAACAACTACTTGAATTTATTCCACTTATTTTATTTTTTGTCACTTACAAACTGAGTGGCGTACGTGATGCAGCAATCGTATTAGTGGTAGCAACCCTTGTGCAAATGGCGCTATTAAAATGGAAGTATGGCAAAATTGAAAAACAACAAAAAATCATGGCGGGCGCGGTCGTCTTTTTTGGACTTTTAACTGCTTATTTCAATGAATTACGTTATTTACAGTGGAAAGTCACCATCGTCAATGCACTTTTTGCCATTATATTGCTTGTGGCACAATTCCAATTCAATACACCTTTGTTGAAAAAATTACTGGGTAAAGAAATTAAGTTGCCGGAGCAATCTTGGAATACTCTCAACCTCGGCTGGGCAATCTTCTTTATTATATGTATGTTGGTAAATATTTATATTAGCCACAATATGTCGGAAGAAGCTTGGGTTGATTTTAAATCCTTCGGTTTGATTGGTATGACAATTATTGCGACCATTATTTCCGGTGCCTATATTTACAAGTTTTTACCCAAAGATGAACAAAATAACCATAAAAACGGAGGGAACTAATGTCCTCAAATTTTATTGATAAAAACGGTCGCCAATCAAAAGGCGTACTTTTACTACGCACCCTTGCCATGCCGTCCGATACCAATGCAAATGGTGATATTTTTGGTGGTTGGATTATGTCACAAATGGATATGGGCGGTGCTATCTTAGCCAAGGAAATCGCTCACGGGAGAGTCGTCACCGTCGCAGTGGAAAGTATGAATTTCATTAAGCCGATCTCAGTCGGTGATGTGGTGTGCTGCTACGGTCAATGCCTAAAAATTGGGCGTTCTTCTATTCAAATAAAAGTAGAAGTCTGGGTAAAAAAAGTCGCCAGTGAACCGATTGGTGAACGCTATTGTGTAACCGATGCGGTTTTTACTTTTGTTGCAGTGGATAACAAAGGCAAATCTCGCATGATTCCACGGGAAGGCAATGAGGAGCTGGCAAAAGCCCTTGCTTCCATTCAAGAAAATGAAAACAATACCTAAAGGAGAAAACCATGTATTACGTTATTTTTGCCCAAGATATTCCCGGCACGCTTGACAAACGTCTTGCTGTTCGTGAACAACATTTAGCCCGTTTAAAACAATTGCAAGCAGAAGATCGCCTACTTACCGCCGGTCCAAACCCGGCTATTGACGATGAAAATCCCGGCGATGCCGGATTCAGTGGCTCTACCGTAATTGCTAAATTTGACAGCCTACTCGCTGCAAAAGATTGGGCATCACAAGATCCCTATGTCACGGCTGGCGTTTATGGTGAAGTGATAGTTAAACCCTTTAAAAAAGTCTTCTAAATACTGGGAACCATCAATTAAAAAGCGAATCTAAAGGTTCGCTTTTTTGTTAATGGGAGCATATAAGTTTAACTGCCTATATTGTTGAACCACTCAACCTAACAAGGATACGCTTATCACAGGAATGGTATGAAAAAACTCTCTCTTATTTCTTTTGCAATTTTAACCGCACTTTCTCAACCTATCAGCGCGAATACAAATACGGATAAAACCGAAAACACACAAACCATTACTCTCGCAGAAGAACAGTTAAAGTGGCAGGAAACCCAACACCAAAAGGCATTAAAACACGTTGAACAACGGGCAACTTTTTTACAGTTAGAAACGTTACTGAAAAGTGCGGTAAAAAATCAGCGAGTTTTTGAAAACCGCTCCATTTTTTTGTCATTAATTCATGCTTTGGAAGGCTATCCGCTACAAAACGATGCTTGGTTTGCCTACTTTGACAGTCAAATAAAATCAGTAACGCAAAACACACCTTCAACGGAAATAATGGCACTAAAAAAAGAGATTGAGGATTATATTGCTAAACATCCTCATCATTTTCTCCACTCCCGTTTAGAACAAAACATTCTTACGCTGCTGAATCACAGTGATTCCGACCAATTAGTGGATTATGCCAAAAAGATCAAACCAAGTAGCTTGTCCATGCAAATTGCCGTATTAAATAGAGAATATCAGCTTGCTCAAAAATCGTCAGAATCAAATAAAAATCATCAACCTACTGAAACGGATATATTGAACCGTTTTGAAATACTTTGGCTTAATAATGGCGAGATCACAAACGAGTCAGAACTATGGAAAAAATGGTATGCCAATGGTGGCAGAACAACAAACAAGATTTATCAAAAAGCAGAAAATTTATTCGCCCAAAATGACATCAAAGGCTTAGCATTACTGAAAGGAGAATTGGATCATCTCGATAATATAAAAGAAGATCCAATCATTCTGGCAGACCTACAAGGCTACGCCGATTTACTAAAAAATCCGGTAAATTTAAGAAAATTTGCGGAGACATTGCCTGATAGTGAACATGACAAAATTCGTCACCAATTTGCGATCGTACAAGGATTTTCACGTTATGTACGTACCCTTCCTGAAAATATGGATAATCCTGATTTTGCCCCTTATTTGCAATGGGCGAAAAATTGGCAATTAAGCGACACGCAAATTCGTGATTGGAAAATTGCGTTTATCAGCCGCTTTTTTGATAATGAAACACGGGCTTTTCAACAATGGCGTGATGCAGAAATCTTGACGTTAAATGCCGATAATCTGATTGAACGCCGTTTGCGAATGGCGATTTGGCAAAAAACCAACCTAATGCCTTGGCTAAATGCCCTTTCAAAAGAAGGAAAAGAAAAACAAGAATGGCGTTATTGGCTCGCAAAAAGTGAGCCACAAAAAACACGAGAAATGTTAACCGCACTTTCCAAAGAACGTGGTTTTTACCCAATGTTAGCCAAAGCCATGCTTAACCCTAAAAATCGTGGTACAGATTATCGTGTTGAACTGAGCCAATCAACACCAGATGAAAAACTCATCAAAGAGTATGCCACCGAATTAGCCGAAATTGCCGAACTGAGACAATTAAATCGTCTTAGCTCAGCAAAACAACGCTGGCGTTTCTTGTTAGAAAATCTTTCCGCCAAATCAAAACAAGATCAACAAATTGCCTTGAGCGAATATGCCAATCAGCAAGGTTGGTTTGATTTAGGCGTGGACGGTTCGATCATCGCTAAAGCATGGAATCATATTGCCTTACGCCTGCCAAATGCCTATCAAAGTTATTTTGATATTGCTTTAACGCCCGTTTCGGCAAAAAGTGGTAGCGCTATAAACAAAACCTTTGCTATGGCAATAGCACGTCAAGAAAGTGCTTGGAATCCAATGGCACAATCTTCCGCCAATGCACGAGGGCTAATGCAGCTTTTACCCGGCACCGCCAAAGCAACCGCCGATAACAATCAATTACCTTATCAGGCAGAAAACGATCTATTCAAACCGTTCAATAATATTTTGCTTGGCACAGCCCATTTGAATGAACTCAATGCGAAATACCCGAATAATCGCATTCTCATTGCCGCGGCTTACAACGCCGGAGCAAGTCGGGTAGAAAAATGGTTGACAAGAGCGGCAGGAAAATTGACGATGGATGAATTTATCGCCTCAATTCCCTTTTTTGAAACCCGTGGTTATGTACAGAATGTGTTAGCCTATGATTTTTACTACCAATTATTACAGCATAAAGAAAATCCACAAACCTTTAGCCAAGAAGAATTTGATCGGCTATACTAAGCGCACTAGTTTAATAGTATAGGATAATACTCATGTATATCAGTCGCAATTTAGAACAATGGAATGCTTTCCTTGCCATGCTACAAACGGCTTTTGAACAAGGTAAAGCACAAGATTTTTTAACCCTGCTTCTCACCGCTGATGAGCGTGATGCCGTGGGATTACGTTTACAAATTGTTTCACAGCTATTAGACAAAAATTTATCTCAACGTGAAATCCAACAAAATCTGAATACCAGTGCCGCCACTATTACACGTGGTTCAAATATGATCAAAACGATGGATCCTGATTTTATAGAATGGGTAAAACAACATCTTGATGGCGCTGAAAAAAACTAAGCAAGGTTTAACCGCACTTTTACGGTTATTCAGTCTCAAATGGTGGAAGAAAAATTGGCAACGTATTGTAATCCGATTTTTCTTCGCCATTTTTGCTTTTATCCTGCTCTTTCGCTTTGTTCCCGTGCCTTTTTCTTCTTATATGCTTCAACAACAAGTCGGACATTGGTTACAAGGCGATTTCCATTATCAGGCAAAATCAACATGGGTAAATCTTGAGAAAATTTCGCCACATATGCAACTTGCAGTGATTGCAGCGGAAGATCAAAAATTCCCTTCCCATTATGGTTTTGATTTCTCTGCGATTCAAAAAGCATTCAAACACAACGAAAAATCAACACATCAAATTCGAGGGGGATCAACCATTTCTCAACAAACTGCCAAAAATTTAATGCTGTGGCACGGGCAAAGTTGGCTACGTAAAGGATTAGAAGTACCGGCTACGATGTTATTAGAGCTAGGTTGGCCAAAAAAACGAATTTTAGAAGTGTATTTAAATATTGCGGAATTTGGTGAGGGGATTTTTGGTGTTGAAGCGGCAAGTCACTTTTACTTTAATAAATCCGCAAAAAATTTGACACTATCCGAAGCTGCGTTGCTGGCAGCCGTTTTGCCAAATCCTATCATTTATAAGGTTAAAAAGCCGAGTACATTAGTACGTAAAAAACAACAATGGATTATCAGACAAATGAGAAATCTGGGAATAAATTATTTAAAACAACTAGATTAACGGTTATGTAGGTACACACTCGTGTGTCCGCTTATAACATATTGAAATACGGACACACTCAGTGTGTCCCTACGCCAAGAACAGATTTGTGCAATTGATAGATAAATATTGTAGATTAAAAAAGTGCGGTCACAAAAAACAACGTTTTTTGAACGTTGGCTTTGCCAACAGCCCCGATAGGGGGAAACAACGAGTAAGCAAGTTTGTGAATAATTTAAACCGCACTTTTCTATTAGAAATTAAGCTTTTACGTTTGCACGTTTTACCATCACAAAAGATAGAGTAAATGCCACAATAAAAGAAATTGCCATACCAATACTGTACATCGCCAAACTATCCGGTTTGATTGATGGCACGCCTAAGAAACCGGCAGCCCCTAACGCAATAGCTTTCACATTGAAGAATGCGATGAATGCACTCGCCAAACCTGAACCGATCATTGCCGCAAAGAAGGCTTGACGATAACGTAAGTTCACCCCGAACATTGCCGGCTCAGTAATCCCTAATAAAGCAGAAATCCCTGAAGGCACCGCCAAACCACGCACTTTTGGATCTTTTAATGCTAATGCGACCCCTAAACAGGCTGCCCCTTGTGCAATGTTAGACATTGCCGCAATTGGGAAAATAAAAGTACCACCTGTATGTGCAACATCAGCTAATAGTTGGGTTTCTACCGCAATAAAGGTTTGGTGCATACCTGTGATAACAATAGGTGCATAGAATGTACCAAAAATTGCGCCGCCTACAAAACCAAGAGTATCATACAACCAGGTTAAACCTGCTGAAATTAATGAACCTGCCTCACGACCAAGTGGACCAATCACTGTGAATGCCAAGAAACCGGCAATGAAGAGAGAAAACAATGGCGTGACAAGATTATCCAGATAGGATGGCACAAATTTACGGAATGTTTTTTCCAATGTTGCTAATACCCAAGCAGAAATGATGGTCGGGATCACGGTGCCTTGATAACCGACCTTTTCAATTTCAAGTCCAAATACATTCCAATATTTAATATTACCTTCCATCAAGGTTTTCGCATAGTTCCAACCGTCAGACAACGCAGGATGAACCAAGAGCATCCCCAGCGCCGCTCCTAAGAACGGATTACCACCAAATTTACGGGTTGCGGAAAATCCTAGCAAGACAGGTAAAAAGACAAAAGGTGCATTGGCAATCGTATTGATAAAATCAACTAAATCAGACACTTCAGGGTATTTACTGACAACTGAATCCCCTTCCCAAAAGAAACCGACAGAGGTTAACATTGAATGGATACCCATCAACAAACCGCCAGCCACAATCGCTGGAATAATCGGGACGAAAATATCCGCCAATCCTTTCACCAAACGTTGTAATAAACCTTGGTTACCAGCAGCCGCCTCCGCAACCTCAGCTTTACTCACATCACCAATCCCCAATTGCTTGGTTAATTGTTCGTGAACTTTATTCACCGTACCGGAACCGAAAATAATTTGATATTGACCGGCAACAGAAAACTGCCCTTTTACTCCGTCAATATTGTCAATACCTTCTTTATCAACTTTGCTTTCATCGTTCAAAACGATACGCAAGCGTGTTGCACAATGTGCAGCTGTGGCGATATTACCTTTACCGCCCAACTTTTCTATCACTTGTTCAGCAATTTTGGGAAAGTTCATAGATTTCTCCTATATAAATGGTAACAAAATAAAACTGGCGGATTGTAACCAAATTCACAAATAATAACTAGCGAAAAAATAAAAAACCGGCTTGAAAGCCGGTTTTAAATTTGGTGCTCTGGGCGAGACTTGAACTCGCACGACCTGTGGTCACTACCCCCTCAAGATAGCGTGTCTACCAATTCCACCACCAGAGCGTTAAATTTATCTATTTTAATTTATTGTGGGATATCATTGTTCTTATTATCTACCACTGGCGCAACGTTTTGCTGTTGAATCTGTTCAGCGGCCTGTGATAAATCATCAAATGTACCTTTTTCTACATTACCTCGATGAGAGTTTAAATTACCCAACACAAGTGCAATGACGAAAAATGCTGTTGCTAAAATTGCACTGGTACGGGTTAAAAAGTTACCGGCACCTGCTGATCCAAACATTGTGCCTGATGCACCGCCACCGAAAGACGCACCTGCGTTCGCACCCTTACCTTGTTGAACTAGAATAAATCCAATCAAGGCGATGGAGATAACGACATAAATAAATAGAAGAACCTGATACATTTTTCCCACTCTAGATTGCGTATCACGCAAGAAAACTGGGGCGGATAATATAAACATTTCATCTTTTTCGCAAGTTTTTTTTTCTTATTTATTGTTCAATTGTATCAAGTTTAATCAACTTATTTTCCAATAGTATTATTCCGTTTTTTTGACCGCTCTTTTTCTCGGTTTTTCTGAGGTTCTACTCATTTGGCTTAACTGCCTCAAAGCATTAAAATCAACAAAACGCACTAAATCCGGCAACATTTGATTCACCCCATACATAAATTGTTGGTAGGTAGCTTGCTTTTGGCTAATATCAGTGAGTTGTGCTTCCCAGTGTGCTGTCATATCCGGTTGGGTGGCAATATCCGGCAAAGCTTGAATCAAAATTCTCCCTGTTTCCGTACTATGAATATTACGCCCTTTTTTAGTTAAAAAGCCACGTTTAAAGAGTAATTCGATAATACCTGCCCGAGTTGCTTCTGTGCCTAATCCATCGGTTTCCCGCAGAATTTTTTTCAATTCTTTGTCTTGAACAAAACGGGCAATCCCCGTCATCGCTGAAAGCAAGGTTGCATCAGTAAAAGGTTTTGGCGGTTGCGTTTTTTTACTGAGGATTTCACCCCGTTCACAATGCAAAATTTGCCCTTTTTTCACGATCGGTAACAACGGCTCTTGGTTTTCCGTTTCATCTTCTTTACCGAGCAATTCTTTCCAACCTGCTTTTTGTAAATTTCGTGCTTGAGCAATAAAGGTGCCGCCGGCAATGTTCAACGTTATTTTGCTTTTACGATATTCTGCATCAGGACAAAATTGCATTAAATATTGGCGAGCAATAAGCTCATAAATATGGCGTTCTTCCCGGGTTAAATTCACTGCACGACTTTTCACTGTAGGAATAATTGCGTGGTGCGCCTCCACTTTTTTATCATTCCAGCAACGATTTTTTTGCTTGATATCCACTACATCCGGCAAGGTTTGATAGGTTTCACTATGAACAGAAATCGCTTTCAATACTTGGTGACGTTCTGCAAAATGTTCTTCCGGCAAATAACGGTTATCTGAACGAGGATAAGTAATCAAACGGTGAGTTTCATACAATCGCTGACAAATATCCAATACTGCTTGTGCCGACATCCCAAAACGTTTCGCCGCATCAATTTGTAAGGCAGATAAAGAATAAGGCAAGGGGGCAGTTTCTTTCTCTCGCACATCTTTATAATCCGTCACTTCCGCCGGCTGTTCGGTAATACGTTTTACCACATTTTCTGCTAAGGCTTTAGAAAGCACACGCCCGTCTTCATCTTGATAATCTTCGCACGCCTTGCTGGGTTGCCATAAAGCACTGAAAAGTGCGGTCGATTTTTCTGGTGTTTTTTCCCTCTGACTTTCCGGATTGATCCATGCCAGCACTTCATAGAAATCTTTCGGCTGAAAATGTTCGATGTCTAAATCTCGGCGAACAATCAACCCCAACACAGGGGTTTGCACCCGCCCCACAGAAAGCACACCATTATAGCCTGCCTGACGACCACGAATGGTATAAGCCCTTGTCATGTTAATGCCATAAAGCCAATCGGCACGAGCCCTTGCCAAGGCCGAGGTGGAGAGAGGAATAAAATTGCGGTTCGGCTGTAATTTATTAACGGCTTTTTCCACCGCACTGGGATTGAGATCGCTGATTAAGCAGCGTTGGATCTTATCACGCTTTTCTGCACTTAACTTTGCATAGCTAAACACCTCATCCACCAAAAGCTGCCCTTCTCGATCCGGGTCGCCCGCATTGACTAATTCGTCCGCTTGATGAATAAGTTTTTCCACCACCGCAAGCTGCTTTTTTGCCTCTTTACGTGGTAAAAGTTGCCATTTTTCAGGAATAATGGGTAAATGCTCTAATCGCCATTGTTTAAATTTGGGATCATAAACATCGGGCTCTGCTTGTTCCAATAAATGCCCCACACACCAAGTCACCACGTCTTTATCGCCACACTTAATAAAGCCATCACCACGTTGATGCGGTTTGGGCAATACATCGGCAATAGCCCGCGCTAAACTAGGTTTTTCGGCGATAAATAAACGCATAAGAAAAGATTAGTCGATTTGACGGCGGCCAAGGAAAGAATGGGTCAGGGTGGTGCCATCAACGGTTTCAAGTTCTCCCCCCACAGGAATACCATGGGCAATACGGCTCACTTTGATATTGTGTTGACGGCAAATTTCCGCAATATAATTCGCCGTGGCATCACCCTCTACGGTAGGATTAGTGGCAAGGATCACTTCATGAAAAGATTCCTCTATCAAGCGTTTTTGCAATAAATCCAAACCAATTTCACGAGGCCCAATGCCATCAAGTGGCGACAAATGCCCCATCAACACAAAATATCGACCGGAAAATTGCCCTGTTTGCTCAATGGCTTGAATATCCGCTGGCATTTCCACCACACAAAGCAAACCGGAATTTTGACGGCGCGGATTATTGCAAATATTACACACGTCTTCTTCCGTGAAATCACGACAATGAGAACAATGCCCAATTTTAGACATCGCCTCGGTGAGCGCTCGTGCTAAATTCATTCCACCACTGCGATTGCGTTGCAGAAGATGATATGCCATACGCTGTGCAGATTTTGGCCCTACACCCGGCAAACAACGGAGATTTTCAATGAGATGTTCTAAAAGTGGACTGCTTTGCATAATGATAAATGAAAAGACAATAGGAGCTCGTGCGTGAACCCCTCTTCACGCACCAAACAATTAAAAAGGAAACTTCATTCCCGGCGGTAATGGCATACCAGCAGTGACCGAGGCCATTTTTTCTTTTTGTAATTCTTCCGCACGACGTACCGCATCATTGAATGCAGCAGCGATTAAATCTTCCAACATTTCTTTATCGTCTTCCATTAAAGAAGGATCGATATCAATGCGACGACAATTATGTGCACCGTTAATAGTGATTTTCACCAGTCCTGCACCTGATTCGCCGGTTACTTCAAGTTGTGCGATTTCTTCCTGCATTTTCTGCATTTTTTCTTGCATCTGTTGCGCTTGTTTCATCAAACCGCCCAAACCGCCTTTTCCAAACATAATGTTATCCTTTTAAGTCAAAAAATTAGGCGCATTCTAGCGAAAAAATTTGCCTTTGGAAACAGAGAAATTTATTATTCCGCTTTTTAGAATTTTGAGGAAAGCAGCGAACTTTATGGAATTCCGTTACTACATTATTTTTGCCATAGCGATTATCAGCTTACAATTATTTATCACGATTTTTAACCGCACATTACATTGGCTTTTTGATGGAAAACTCTCGCCAAAAGGCAAAAAATATCTGGCATTAATCACTTTTAGCATACCCAATGCACTTTTAATTGGTCAACTCCTGCAACTTTTTATGGCGGCGCGTATTATCGCTTTTATTCTCGCCTTATTGCTTTTTTCAGCCTTTGTCAGCCTCGGCATTGTGATCATTCATTTTCTTTTCAGCAAAACAAAAATCATCGCAAAAATCGACCGCACTTTACGCCTTGCCTATCCTTTCGCCTTGGCTGGATTACTCGGATTAAGCATTTACAACGCCTATGTCCCACGTCTTGTACATTATGAAATCACATTGGATAAGCCCATGAAACCGCTGAGAATTGGTGTGGCAAGCGATTTACACCTAGGCACATTATTTGGCGGGAAAGCCCTAGATAAACTGGCACAAATAATGGATGAGCAAAAAGTCGATTTAATCCTGCTCCCCGGCGATATTATGGACGATAATGTGACCGCCTATTTAGCGGAAAATATGCGTCCACATTTAGAAAAACTTCGTGCGCCATTGGGGGTTTATGCCACCCTAGGCAATCACGATTTTTTTGGACACCAAGAAGAAATTACCGCAGAAATCCGCCAAGCCGGCATTGTCCTATTAAAGGATCAAGTGGCAACTATTAATGACGAACTGGTTTTAATCGGACGAAATGACGATCTCGAAAAAAATCGTCCAAGTACAGAAACATTATTAAACCAAGCCAAGCCGGACTTACCGATTATCGTCCTCGACCACCGCCCTTCCGAAGTGGAAATCCATTCAACATTGCCTTTTGATTTACAGGTTTCCGGCCACACCCACAAGGGGCAAATTTTTCCGGCGAATCTCATCACCGCCCTCACCTACCGCATTGATTATGGCTTAGAAAAAATCGGCAAGCCGTATTTTATGGTGACATCAGGCTATGGATTCTGGGGCATTCCAATGCGTTTGGGATCACAATCGGAAGTAGTCATTGTTGATATGAAAGGGAAATAAAGTGCGGTCAAAAATGGGGATGTTTTCATCCCCGTTTCAATTTCTTAATTTTGTAATTTTCTGAGTAACTCGAGCTCACGCTCTAAACCATGAATAATTTTGTCTTTTTGTAGTAATAATTCATCTTTGTGTGTCACCATTAATTGTAATTGTTGAATCGCTTTTTCTAAATTCTCATTCCCCACTGCAAATAAGAAATGATTAGAATTATTTGAATTTGTAGAACCACTTGAGGAATTATTAAAATAAACTTTCTCGTTTTCCCCAAAAGCCAACAATTCACAAATATCCATCTCAAAGACTTCTGAAATTTGTTCCAAACGGGGTAAAGTCGAACGCACTTCGCCCCGCTCAATTTTGGCATACCCCGTTACCGACATTCCTAATTTCTCCGCCATACTTTCTTGTGATAAACGATGTTTCTCTCGTAATTGACGAATCTTTTCATTAATTTTCATATTCTACCCTCGCAAGGTAAAAGCCACCTTAACAAGGTGGCTTACTGTAACTGTTGGTTAATTGTACACAAATTAACGGAAAATTATAATTTTTTTGTTTTTTTAATCACACAATTATTTGAGGAAACCAAAATGAAACTAAAAACTCTCTCAGTTGCAACTGCGCTTTTATTGGCATTAACCGGATGTGGAAGTAGTGGCAGCAGTGGCGGTTCTACACCAACAAATAAACCAACCGCTCAAAATACACAAAAGCAAGTAGCGGACGCTAAGAAAGCTGAAGAAGCTCGCAAAGCTGAAGAAGCCCGTAAAGCTGAAGAAGCTCGTAAAGACGAGGAAGCCCGCAAAGCGGAAGAAGCTCGCTTAGCTGAAGAAACCCGTAAAGCTGAAGAAGCTCGCTTAGCCGAAGAAGCCCGTAAAGCTGAAGAAGCTCGCTTAGCCGAAGAAGCCCGTAAAGCTGAAGAAGCTCGCTTAGCCGAAGAAGCCCGTAAAGCTGAAGAAGCCATTGCCCTAAAAAAATCTGAATTATTTGATGTTGCAAAAAGCATTGGCTTACCAGACAACATTGCAAATGAATATGCCGAAAGATTTTCTAAGAATCCAGAGCAATTAATGGGAAATGGTGTCAGTGAAAGTTATTTACGCGGTAGTTATTTATATGATTATTTGAAAGAGATCATTTTAAATGAGGGGCTATCTGATTACGAAGCAAATGAAATTATTCAAACAGTTAATTCAAATTGGAGTGGAACAGGTAATTTAGTAGAGAAAGCTAAACAAGAGATTGAAATATTTAAACAAAATAAGGTTAAAAAAGATGCCTTGATTCAACTTGCAAATGAAGCTGGTTTAATGAATGCTGAACAATTTGCTAGTGATAACCTAAATAATGATGAACAGACTGTCCAAGCTAATTTAGATACTGCCATTATCAATGAAGCTAAAGGTGCATATAGCGATCTTGAACAAAGAAAAGTTGTTGCAGCAAGTATTGGACACAAACAAGATACGATCTTTTCCTCATCAGGTATGATTCAAAATAATTATGAATATGGTACGCTTGTTTATAATCAAAAATACTCTGTAGTAACAGGGGATTATGAAAATGGCTATCAAAATATCAACGGAACAAATTATCGTGTTGATTCAATGAATGTATCAGCAAAAGGATTAGAAACCAAGGTAGATGCAATCCCATCTGAAGGAAGTGCAACTTATACTGGTAAGGC
This sequence comes from Rodentibacter genomosp. 1, assembly GCF_001999285.1. Lineage (GTDB taxonomy): Bacteria > Pseudomonadota > Gammaproteobacteria > Enterobacterales > Pasteurellaceae > Rodentibacter. The sequence goes on along the minus strand of NZ_MLHN01000009.1, from coordinate 82,086 downwards.
TTTTGTATCCGATCGTTACACTGGAGATTTATCATATAACGTTAATTTTGCAGACAAAAAAGGTTCAGGCTCAATTAGTAACTTAGGTATTTATACTGATATTGAATTAGCGGAAAGTACGATTAATGGCAATGGAGTCGCTGGTATTGCCCGTCAAGATTCTAATGAAGGTAATTATTCATTAAGCTTCTTTGGTAAAAATGCGGAAGAAATTGCTGGTGAAGCCTCAGTTGTTGGTAAGACAATCGGCTTTGGCGGCACACGTGGCGAGATCCAAAAATAAACCTTTCCTTTAAACAAAATGCCGTTTAATCCCAATTTAAACGGCATTTTGTTCCATTATATATCGTGACACAAATTTAATTTTTTGATCTGTAGGGACACACTGCGTGTGTCCGCTTATAACATATTGAAATAATTTGATTTTATAACGGACACACGCAGTGTGTCCCTACTATTTATTATGAAAAAATTTGCTTATTTTCTACCGCTTGTCCCCCTTATTTCTCAAGCTCAAACCATTCATACACCTCCGCCGATTTTCTTCGAAGAGGTAGGCGTGCCTAAAACAAATGCACCTCAGCTAAAAACACCGCCAAAATCCACCGCACTTTCCACGCCTCAAATTGCATTGAATGAAAGGGATTCAGTGCAAACAAAACTAGAAAAGTTAATTAACTATAGCGTGGTAAATCAACAATGGGAATTATTAAAACGATTATTACCGCTCTATCAAAAACAAGCCCATTATGATGCTACCCTTTACCGCTACGCTAAAGGGGCAATGTTACGTGCCGAACGAAAATATCCTGAAGCGATTTCCCTTTATCAACAGATCGTGAATGAAAATCCCACACTGACTTACCCACGTTTCGATTTGGGTGTAATGCTGTTTGAAAACAAACAATATCGTCAAGCGAAAGCCGAAATTGAACGGGCGATGCCTGATTTATCGCCACAAATGAACGACTTAGCTCAACGCTATCTACAAGAAATGGAAAAACGCCAAAACTGGCAGGTGGAGGCTGAATTGCAATACACGCGAACGGATAATGTGAATAATGCCTCTGCTCAACAGGATATTATGCTTGGTGAGCTTCGTTTTCAAAAAGATAAAGACTCGCTACCACAGAAAGCACACGGTTTTCATTATGGCGTAGGGCTAAATCGTGAAGTGAATGTTGCAAAAAATCATTTTTTTGCCTTCAATAGTTATTTTAACGGCGTACATTATTGGGATAATCAAGATTATAGCGAAAAATCTTTGTATGCGGCGTTAGGTTATCGTTACCGTTCAGCCTTACAATCGTTCGGCGTTATGCCATTTTTTGAACAAAATTGGTTAGGTTCACCACGTTATAGTAAAAACTATGGCGTAACCGCAAATTTTCATCAAGAATTGACCGCACTTTGGTCGATTTCAGGCACGCTTTCCCATACACAAAAACGCTACGCCGAAACCAATGTGGCACGCCGACATAATGGTTACATTAACGGTGCGACCCTTTCATTCAGTTATCAAGCTAAACCGAATTGGTTGATATTTGGTGGTATTGAAGGGAGCCTCGATCAAAGTAAAGATAAAGCGGAATCTTCACTCCGCCGAGGGCTTAATATCGGCACAATATGGCAAATCAAGGATTTTACGATGCGTTTAAGCGGACACTATGTAAAACGTGATTTTCGAGCGGAAAATTTTTATTTCCCAACGAAAAAACGGCAAGACAAGGAATATAGCATTAATGTAGCGCTTTGGCATAACCAGTTGCAATGGAGAGGGTTTATCCCGAAATTGAATTATCGCTATCGCAAAATCGACAGTAACATTCCTGAGTTTTATTCACGTAAAAGTGGTGAATTATTTCTTTCTATTGAGAAAAATTTCTAAAAAGTGCGGTCAAAAATGGGGATGTTTTCATCCCCTTTTTGTTTAGTAAAACTCAATGCCTTCAATGCTATTGGTAACTCTTGTACCGGCTTCGCCTTTGACAATACGTTCAATATCGTTTAGCGAACCAATAACCGCCTCTTTACCGGTGGCTTTTACGAAATTGATCACTGCCTTCACTTTTGGTCCCATAGAACCCGGTGCAAACTCTGAAGCAAGGCTTTCTAAAGCCTGTGGATTGGCTTTGGCGATTTGTTGTTGATTCGATTGGTTAAAATTCACGCAAGCTGCGGGAACGTCGGTGGCAATGATAAATAAATCCGCCTCTAATTCTTGAGAAATCACGGCAGTGCATAAATCTTTATCTACCACGGCTTCAACGCCTTGTAGTTCCCCTTTCTCATTATAATAGCTTGGTATGCCACCACCGCCGCCACAAATGACAATGTTACGATTGGCTAATAAAGCTTTCACCGAGTCAATTCCTGTGACAGATTTTGGTAAAGGACTTGGTACGGCACGGCGATAATATTGCCCGTCTGCCATCACTGCCCAGCCTTTTTCTGCAGCTAGTTTTTCCGCTTCTTCTTTGGCATAAACCTGTCCAATAGGTTTGCTTGGTTTTTCAAATGCAGGATCTTTCGGATCAACAATCACTTGATTTAATACGGTAATCGTTGGCGTATGTGGCAACAGATTGGTTAATTCTTGTTGCAACATATAGCCTATCATTCCCACGGTTTGCGAAACCAAGACATCTAATGGATAAGGTTCAATTTTAGGATCTTGGGCATAATAGGCGGCGTGCTGTAATGCGAGCAAGCCAACCTGAGGGCCATTGCCATGGGAAATCACTAATTCATTTTCTTGTTTAATTTTCGCTAACTGTTCTGTCGCAATACGAATATTCGCAGACTGATTTTGAGCCGTCATCGGCTCTCCTCTTTTTAATAAGGCGTTTCCACCCAATGCAACAACAATTCTCATTTTGCTTTCCTTTTTAGTTGATAAAAAAATAGCACCGTTATATTGACGATGCTACAAACTCATTATGCCAGACTTGCCACCATGACGGCTTTGATGGTATGCATTCTGTTTTCCGCTTGCTCAAATGCCACATTTGCCGGTGATTCAAATACCTCCTCAGTCACCTCAATACCATTTGCCAGTTGCGGATATTTTGCCGCAATTTCTTTCCCTACTTTGGTTTCACTGTTGTGGAATGCCGGTAAGCAGTGCATAAATTTAACTTTCGGATTGCCGGTGCGTTTCATTAATTCCGGTGTGACTTGGTAAGGCATTAACATCTCAATTCGTTCCGCCCAAGCCTCAAGCGGTTCCCCCATCGAAACCCATACATCCGTATGCACAAAATCAACACCTTTCACTGCGGTATCAATATCTTCGGTAACGGTAATTCTTGCACCGGATTGCTCTGCAAACTCTTGGCACATTTTCACTAACGACTCTTCCGGTAATAAGGCTTTCGGTGCACAAATACGTACATCCATACCTAATTTTGCACCAATTAATAATAGAGAGTTCCCCATATTATTACGTGCATCACCAATGTACACATAGCTGATTTGGCTCAATGGTTTCTCACAGTTTTCAATCATTGTAAGAACATCTGCAAGCATTTGGGTTGGGTGAAATTCATCGGTTAAACCGTTAAATACCGGCACCCCTGCATATTGCGCTAATTCATTCACAATGGATTGCTTAAAACCACGGTATTCAATGGCATCATACATTCTGCCTAATACACGTGCGGTGTCTTTCATTGATTCTTTATGCCCAATTTGTGATGAAACGGGATCAATATAAGTGACGTGTGCGCCTTGATCGTAAGCAGCCACTTCAAAAGCACATCGTGTTCGGGTTGACGTTTTCTCAAAAATAAGTGCAATATTTTTTCCGGTTAAGCGAGGCTGCTCTGTGCCGGCATATTTTGCCCTTTTTAAATCTCTCGCCAAATCTAACAAAAATCGAATTTCTCGCTCAGTATGGTTCACTAAGCTCAATAAATGTCTATTTTTAAGATTAAACGCCACGATTTGCTCCTTACTGTTAAAAAAATCGGAGCATTCTAGCAAAGCAATCGTTTGCGTTCAAGATTTACGGGATAAAAATAACACAAGAGTGAAGATAGAAAGAAGAGAGGAAAAGTGCGGTAAAAAAATGGGGAGATTTTGCCCTCCCCACTTTTACTATTTAACTATGTACAAACAATTTTTACCGCCAACCCGCCTTGTGAAGTTTCACGGTATTTTGCATTCATATCTTTGCCTGTTTCGTACATGGTTTCGATCACTTTATCGAGTGTAACCCGTGGATTGGTAGTACGGCGCAATGCCATACGAGCCGCATTAATCGCTTTCACTGAAGCGATAGCATTACGTTCAATACAAGGGACTTGAACCTGTCCGCCAACCGGATCACAAGTTAAGCCAAGGTTATGTTCCATGGCAATTTCTGCCGCAATGCACACTTGCATTGGATTGCCACCAAGAATTTCTGTTAATCCGGCTGCCGCCATAGAACAAGCAACGCCCACTTCACCTTGACAGCCCACCTCAGCACCGGAAATCGAGGCATTCATTTTATAAAGCGAGCCGATCATCCCCGCAGCCAATAAATAACGCTCAACAGTTTCCTGAGTTAAAGGTGAAATAAATTTATCATAATAAGCCAGTACCGCCGGAATAATGCCACAGGCACCATTTGTTGGTGCTGTCACCACCCGTCCGCCTGCCGCATTTTCTTCATTCACTGCAAGAGCAAACATATTTACCCAATCAATAACACGCATAGGATCATTGGATAAATTCGTGTTCGCCTCTAACATTCGATATAAGGAAGCGGCACGGCGAGGTACACGTAATGGTCCCGGTAAAATGCCTTCTGTGTGTAATCCGTGATCAATACAGGCTTTCATGGCTTTCCACACATTATCTAAATGTGCACTCACGGCTTCTTTTCCATGTAATGCCATTTCATTTTCAAGCATCACCGTTGAGAACATTAAGCCGTTTTCGCTACAATGCTTTAAAATATCTTCTGCATTTTTATAAGGATAAGGCACGCTAACAGGGCTTTCTTCTTCCTGCCCAAAATGCGCTTCATCCACGATGAAACCTCCACCAATGGAATAATAAGTTTGGCGGTAAAGTTCCTTACGATCGGCATCTAGAGCAGTGATCATCATCCCATTTTCATGTAATTTCAAAAAAGTACTGTGAAACACAAGATTATTTTCAAAATCAAATTTCACCGTTTTTTTGCCCTGATCGATAGGCAATTCTGCGGTTTCTTTTACTTTTTCGATAAAACGTGGAATGAGATCGATATCAACATCATGTGGTAAATAACCGGCAAGCCCCATAATAATCGCAATATCGGTATTATGCCCACGCCCCGTCATTGAAAGAGAGCCATACACATCAACATGAATTTCTGAGGTTTGCTCAAATTGTCCCCGTTCAATTAAATCATCGACAAATTGCTTACCCGCCTTCATCGGCCCTACTGTGTGGGAACTGGAAGGCCCAATTCCCACTTTAAACATATCAAATACGCTAATCATAAATTTCTCGTTAATAAGCTAAACAAAAAAGCCGCTTATAATAATCCATATACAACCGCAGAGATAGCTATTAATCCCATAATAGTCACAAATACATTACTAAAACGACCTTGATAACGTTTCATTGCCGGAACTTTACGGATCGCATACATTGGCATAATAAATAGGATCATCGCAATAATTGGACCACCAAGCGATTCAATTAAGCCTAAAATACTCGGGTTGATAATTGCCACGCCCCATAGCGTTAATAAAAAGAAAAGTGCGGTCGCATAATTTAATTTTTTGCGGTTAACCGATTCACCTTTCATTTTTAAATATAAACCTTCCAAACCTTCACGTGCCCCTAAGTAATGGCCAAAGAAAGAACTGGTAATCGCCAAAAATGCAACTAATGGTCCAAAGTAAGAAATATAAGGGTTATCAAATTTATTCGCCAAGAAAGACAAAATACTGATATTTTGTGCTTTTGCCGCTAATAATTCTTCCGGCGTTAACGTTAATACACAACTAAATACAAAGAACATAACGAAGAAAAGCAAAATGGTTGATGTGCCTTTTTCAGTATGCCCAATGTGACGTTCGGTGTTGTCAAATTCTTTATATTCACGATATTGTGAACAGGTAAAAGAAGAAATTGCCGGAGAGTGGTTGAAAGAGAAGACTAAAACCGGAATAGTAACCCATAATGTTGTAACGAAACCGCCAACAGTGGGCATTTCACTCAGCATTGCACCATTCCATTCAGGAATGAGGTAAATGGACATAGCAAATAAAATAAGGACGAGCGGATAAACCAACCACTCTGTAATTTTCAACATCACTTTTTCATTAAAAAGCATCACCGAAATTAATAACGCAATTAATACCAAAGAGAGTAAGGCACGGTTAGGTGATGCCATCCCCAATTGATTCACAATAAAAGAATCAACCGTATTGGTGATGCCGTTACCGTAAATTAACAAAATCGGGAAAATCGCAAAAAAGTAAAGTAAGGTAATCAATTTACCGGCCGTTTTACCGAAATGTTCTTCCACAACTTCAGTGATGTCACTGCCCGGTTTCTTAGAAGAAAGCACAAAATATGCCAATCCTCGGTGAGCAAAATAGGTCATAGGACCGACTAAAATCGCCATCACGACAAGCGGCCAAAACCCGCCCATTCCCGCATTAATTGGTAAAAATAGCACGCCGGCTCCCACTGCCGTGCCAAATAAATTTAACATCCATGCAGCATCAAATTTGTTCCATTTGATTTTTTTCATAATAAACACCTTAGAAAAGATAAAAAGTACAGATTAAATTTCAATCTTTCAGGAAATCTCCTGATAAATTTCGCGCGCATAATATGCCTTAATGCAATGAAATACAAAGAAATGTTTTTAGAAATGTGATCGAGATAACGGTTTTTTAAACATTAAATAACAGAATCTTTATCTAGATCAAAGAGCGGTTAAAAAAACATCTTATTTTTAACCGCCCTTACGAGGAGAATCAGGCATTTTCAATTGAAAAGGAAAGCACATCTTTGATAGATGATGCATTCAATGCAATCATAACTAAGCGATCAACCCCTAATGCGACACCTGATGTATTTGGAATACCGGCTTGTAATGCCCCAAGAAAACGTTCATCAATTGCTCTTACCGGTAACCCCACTTTTTGCCGCTGGCGATTATCTTGCTCAAAACGGCGTCTTTGCTCATTTACATCGGTTAATTCATGGAAACCATTGGCAAGTTCCAAGCCTTTGTAATAGAACTCAAACCGCTCTGCGACACGTTGATCTTCCATGCTTAATTGCGCTAGTGCCGCTTGTGAGGAAGGAAAATGATAAACCGCAACCGGTGCTTCTTGCCCAATTTGAGGTTCTACCACTTCACTAAATAAAAACTGCAATAAAGTATCACGATCTTCGTCCTCTTCAGCCATAAAATTATGCTGACGAGCCGTTTCCACTAATTCTTTGCGACTGGCAGAAAGCGGATCAATCCCAACATATTCTTGAAACGCAAATTGATAGCTCATACTTTCCGCCGGCTTACAATCAAGAATTTGTTGAAGTAAATCATCTACTTCATTAATTAGGCGGTACATATCAAAATGCGGTCGATACCATTCCAACATGGTAAATTCCGGATTATGACGATTACCGGCTTCTTCATTACGAAATACCTTACTAATTTGAAAGATAGGTCCGCTCCCTGCGGCCAATAAACGTTTCATATGGTATTCAGGGCTGGTTGAAAGCCACAGTGTTTTTGATAATTCATCAAAAGGTGCAATAAATTCTGTACTAAAAGTGGAAAGATGAAGATCTGTTACCCCAAATTCACTTAATACCGGCGTTTCTACTTCAAGTAAACCGCGATCAGTAAAAAAGCGCCGAATATCAGCAATAATTTTTGCTCGGGCAAGTAAGTTTTCAATGGAGGCTGAGGGCTGCCATAAAGGAGATTCAAGTGGAAGTGCGGTCATTTTTTCTCTATTTTTTATATTCCTATTATTAATTCACCCATTGTAAACGAGGCAATTTATCAACTCAACTGTCAGTCTGATTATCGTTAAAACGCACATCAAATAAAAACCCTTCTCATTTGATTTACTTAGAAAAATTAACTTTTTTGAGGTAGATCACAAAATGAGTAATTTCTCTAAAATTCCACTCAAAAAAAGGTTATTAATTTGTAAAAAAATGGCACAATGCCCTATCCCTTTCGGGTGTTTTATTTTTTTACTTTCTATAGATTGGAGGATATCGTGCAAACAGTTAATGTCGATATTGCGATTGTTGGTGCAGGTGGTGGCGGTTTACGGGCAGCAATTGCAGCAGCGGAAGCAAATCCTAACTTAAAAATTGCATTAGTTTCAAAAGTGTATCCTATGCGTAGCCACACGGTGGCAGCAGAGGGAGGAGCAGCAGCCGTTATCAAAGAAGAAGATTCTTATGATAAACACTTCCAAGATACCGTAGCAGGCGGTGACTGGCTATGCGAACAAGATGTGGTGGAATATTTTGTTGAACATTCTCCGGTGGAAATGACCCAGTTAGAGCGTTGGGGTTGTCCATGGAGTCGTAAAACAGACGGTGATGTCAATGTACGCCGTTTTGGTGGGATGAAAATTGAGCGTACTTGGTTTGCGGCGGATAAAACCGGTTTCCACCTATTACACACCCTTTTCCAAACCTCGATCCAATACCCTCAAATTCAACGTTTTGATGAACACTTTGTACTGGATATTTTAGTGGATGATGGTCATGCTCGCGGTATGGTTGCAATGAACATGATGGAAGGGACGCTTGTTCAAATTAATGCCAATGCAGTTGTGATTGCAACCGGTGGTGGTTGTCGTGCATTTAAATTCAATACTAATGGTGGTATTGTAACCGGGGACGGTTTATCTATGGCATATCGTCACGGCGTACCACTACGTGATATGGAATTTGTACAATATCACCCAACGGGCTTACCAAATACCGGTATTTTAATGACTGAAGGTTGTCGAGGTGAAGGCGGTATCTTAGTCAATAAAGATGGCTACCGTTATCTTCAAGATTATGGTCTTGGCCCAGAGACCCCAATCGGCAAACCTGAAAACAAATATATGGAATTAGGGCCACGTGATAAAGTTTCTCAGGCTTTCTGGCAGGAATGGAAAAAAGGCAATACTCTAAAAACAGCAAAAGGCGTAGATGTTGTCCACCTTGATTTACGTCACCTTGGTGAAAAATATTTGCATGAACGTCTTCCATTTATCTGTGAATTAGCAAGTGCATACGAAGGGGTAAATCCTGTCAATGAACCAATTCCTGTACGCCCTGTTGTTCACTACACTATGGGGGGTATTGAGGTCGATTTTAACAGTGAAACCCGCATTAAAGGTTTATTTGCCGTTGGCGAATGTGCATCTTCAGGCTTACACGGTGCAAACCGCTTAGGCTCTAACTCATTAGCAGAACTTGTAGTACTTGGTCGTGTCGCCGGTGAATATGCCGCACAACGTGCTGTTGAGGCACAACCTGCAAATCAAAGTGCCGTTGATGCTCAAGCTAAAGACATCGTTGCCCGTTTAGAGGCCCTTCACAAACAAGAAGGAAACGAATCTTGGTCTGATATTCGTGATGAAATGGGGACGGTGATGGAAGAAGGTTGTGGTATTTACCGTGATCAAGCAAGTATGCAAAAAGCCGTAGACAAAATTGCGGAATTAAAAGAACGCTATAAACGTATTCGTGTTGCTGATAACTCAAGTGTATTCAACACAGATGTACTTTATACCGTTGAGTTAGGTTACATCCTTGATGTGGCGCAATCTATCGCTAATTCAGCTATCGAACGTAAAGAATCTCGTGGGGCACATCAACGCTTAGATTACACCGAACGTGATGATGTCAATTATTTAAAACACACCCTTGCTTTCTACAATGAGAACGGTGCACCACGTATTGAATACAGCCCGGTAAAAATCACTAAATCTCAACCTGCAAAACGTGTTTACGGTGCGGAAGCAGAAGCTCAAGAGGCGGCTGCGAAAGCTAAGGAGCAAGCAAATGGCTAATTCACCAGTAATGAATGTGGAAGTTTTACGCTACAATCCTGAAAGCGATCAAGAGCCACATTTAAGCACTTATCAAGTGCCTTATGACAACCAAACGTCCTTACTTGATGCGTTAGGTTATATTAAAGATAAACTTGAACCATCCCTTTCTTACCGTTGGTCTTGCCGTATGGCAATCTGCGGTTCTTGTGGAATGATGGTTAATAATAAGCCGAAACTGGCATGTAAAACTTTTTTACGTGATTACAGTGGTCATATGCGTATTGAACCTCTGGCAAACTTCCCTATTGAACGTGACTTAGTGGTAGATTTAAGCCACTTCATTGAAAGTTTAGAAGCCATCAAACCATATATTATTGGCAATGAGGCTCCGCCATTAGATGGCAAACCACACCCATCAGCAGAACTAGCGAAAAGTCGCACTAAACAAACTCCAGCACAACTTGAAAAATACCGCACTTTCTCAATGTGCATTAACTGTGGTTTATGTTATGCTGCTTGCCCACAATTCGGTCTGAACCCTGAGTTCTTAGGACCTGCTGCGATCACGATGGCTCATCGTTATAACCTTGATAACCGTGACCACGGAAAAGCACAACGTATGCCATTATTAAACGGTAAAAACGGGGTATGGAGCTGTACGTTCGTGGGATATTGCTCTGAAGTCTGTCCAAAACATGTAGATCCGGCTTCCGCAATCAACCAAGGTAAGGTGGAAAGTGCCAAAGATTATGTGATCTCTATGATAAAACCAAAAGGCTAAGGGGGAAGAAATGTCAGTAACTGTAAGTAAACGCAAAAAATATGTTCGCCCAATGACGGCTACTTGGTGGCAAAAACTGGACTTCTATAAAGCCTATATGCTACGTGAAGCAACCTCAATCTTTGCCGTATGGTTCTGTATTGTGCTACTTTATGGCGTACTCTGCCTTGCCAGTAATCCTATCCCTGGACACGGTATTTTTAGCTTTATTGAGTTTTTAAGAAACCCTATTGTGGTGATCTTAAATATTATTACGCTTGTCGCAACGCTTTACCATACCGTCACCTATTTCTTAATGACACCAAAAGTGATGAACATCATCGTCAAAAATGAGCGTTTACCACATCATGTCATCAGAAATGCGCTTTGGGCAGTCACTGCGCTTATCAGCGTGGTTGCATTAGTTTTAGCTTATATCTAAGGGAGAGAAGAAATGGTTGATAAAAATCCAAAACGCTCCGGTGAACCACCGGTATGGTTGCTTTTCGGTGCTGGTGGTACAGTAAGCGCAATTTTCTTTCCGGTGGTGATTTTAATCTTAGGTTTATTACTCCCCTTTGGTTTAATTGATCTGGCAAACCTCGTCACTTTTACCTATTCTTGGATCGGTAAACTTGTGATTCTCGTGCTAACCATTTTCCCAATGTGGTGCGGTTTACACCGAATTCACCATGGCATGCACGATCTTAAAATCCATGTACCGGCGGGTGGCTTTATCTTCTATGGTTTAGCAACTATTTATACTATTTGGGTATTATTTGCGGTAATTGGTTTATAAGAAAATTAGATACAAAAAAATAGCGAGTGTAAAAACTCGCTATTTTTTATCTATTATAAAATTAATATTCACACATTTCCGAATCAGCAAAAAAATAAGCAATTTCACGATTCGCACTTTCTATGCTATCCGAGCCGTGAACAGAATTTTCACGCTGACTTAATGCAAAATCCTTACGAATCGTTCCTTCTTCTGCATTTTCCGGATTTGTCGCACCAATCAAAGTGCGGTAATTTTTCACGGCATTTTCTTTTTCTAATACCGAAACCACAACCGGTGCGGACATCATATACTCCACTAATGAGTCAAAAAATACCTTGCCTTGATGCTCGGCATAAAAACCTTCCGCTTGCTCTCTCGTTAAATGTACCATTTTGGTTGCAATAATTTTAAACCCATTTTGTTCAAAGCGAGCCAAAATAGCCCCAATAAGATGACGTCTCACCGCATCAGGCTTAATAATGGAAAGTGTTCTTTCTGTCATATTCATCCTCACTTTTCTGATTTTGACAATAATAAATTCGCTAATGTTTGAACCCCAATACCTGTTGCACCAACCGCCCATAAATCACTTGCGGATTTACGATAAGTTGCAGAGCAATCAATATGCAACCAATTCTGCCGGTAATTCTTCACAAAATAGGAGAGAAAGGCTGTCGCTGTACTTGCCCCTGCACCAACCGGCACTGTACCAATATTGGCAATATCCGCAAATGAAGAGCTAATTTGTGAACGATGGAACTCCTCAAATGGTAAACGCCAAAATGGCTCATTTTCGGCCTTAGCCGATTGGAAAAGCGCTGTCGCAAGTTCATCATCCATTGTGAGCAGCGAATGGTAGTCATTACCTACCGCCACTTTAGCCGCACCGGTTAAGGTAGCACAATCAATAATAAACTCAGGATGTTGATTATCCGCTTCAATTAATCCGTCTGCCAACACTAAACGACCTTCTGCGTCGGTATTTAAAATCTCCGCTGCCACACCATTTTTATAGGTAATAATATCGCCTAATTTAAACGCATTGCTGCTCACTAAATTTTCTGCACAACATAAGTAGAGTTTCACTCGCTGCTTTAACCCTCGAGCAACAGCTAATCCTAAAGCGCCGGTTAATAATGCTGCGCCCCCCATATCAGTACGCATTGTACTCATTCCATCACTTGGCTTAATACTATACCCGCCACTATCAAAAGTAATTCCCTTACCAACCAAGCAAGCTAATATAGGTGCATTTGGATCCATGGTCGGATTAAAATCTAACTTCAACATTGCCGGCGGATTTGACGAACCTTTTCCTACAGTCCAAATTCCATGATAACCTTGCGTTTCCAATTCCTTTCCAGAAATAATCTGAAAACTGACCGCACTTTTCTCCGAATAATGTTCTGCTTGAGCTGTAATAAACTCTGCTGCTCGCTCGGCTAGTTTAATAGGTGTTAAACTTTGTGCCGGTTCATTAATCACCTCTCGGACAAAATCGCCGCATTCAACACGGGCTAATAATTCATCTTGTAAATCACGCTCTAAATGTGGAAACTCAATGGCATAATCCTGTTTTGCTGTATAAAACCCTTGATAAAATGCCCAACAAAAATCTAAATTCCAGTCATCACCAACTAATTCCACATCTTTTATGCCCTGCCCACGTAACTTACGCGCAGCACGTTGCACCAAAGTGCGGTCATTTTTCTCATTATTTTTTAGGTGAATAATCGCTTCTTCGCCATTAAAACTTACTATCGCATTTTTACCCCAACAATCCGCTGCCGGACGGTTAGAAAGAATAATCTCCATTTTTAACTCTCCTTATAAAAGAAAAACCGGTTAGCGAACTATACCAGTTTTTATATAAGAAGATAATCTTAAATATACTTATTTTATCAGCGAGATACTTAGCTATTTTCTATTGTAGTATTTTCCTAATTGAAATTGTTTCAGATACCACTCTACTGTTTTTCTTAATCCTGATTCAAAAGTTTCTTGTGGTTTCCACCCTAATTCATGACTAATTTTTCTTGTATCAATGGCATAACGAACATCATGTCCCGGGCGATCTTTGACATAAGTAATTAAGTCTTCGTATTTTTCCACACCTTTCGGTTTATTTGGTGCTAATTCTTCCAACAAAGCACAAATAGCGTAAACTACCTCAATATTTGTTTTCTCATTACGTCCGCCGACATTATAAGTTTCACCAATTTTTCCTTTGGTCATAATTTTATAAAGTGCCTTGGCATGATCCTCTACAAACAACCAATCTCTAATTTGCTGACCATTACCATACACCGGAAGAGGCTTTCCTGATAGGGCCTTTATAATCATGAGTGGAATAAGTTTTTCAGGATATTGGTATGGTCCGTAATTATTAGAACTATGTGCAATAATAACAGGTAAACCGTAGGTTCTATACCATGCATTGACTAAGTGATCACTTGCTGCTTTTGAGGCAGAATAAGGGCTACTTGGGTTATAAGGAGAAGTTTCAGTAAACAGTGTTTCTTTATTTGCTAAATCACCATAGACCTCATCAGTGGAAACATGAAGAAAACGAAATGTCTGTTTTTTCTCATCACTTAAGCTACTCCAGTATATTCGGGTAACCTCAAGTAAGGTATAAGTCCCAACAATATTGGTTTCAATAAAGGCAGAAGGTCCATCAATAGATCGATCAACATGACTTTCTGCTGCCAAATGCATTACCGCATCAGGTTGATGTTGTTCAAATACACGAGTGAGTTCTTTTGCATTACAAATATCGACCTGCTCAAAAACATAACGTAGGTTTTTTTCTACCGATTTAAGAGATTCTAGATTGGCTGCATAGGTTAATTTATCTACATTAATAACACTATCTGACGTATTTTCAATGATATAGCGAGTGACGTTGGAAGCAATAAAACCTGCCCCACCAGTCAGAAGGATTTTTTTCATTTAATAAGCTCCATTTCTATTTATAACAACTTTTATAGTTTTAAATAGAATCACAATATCATTCCATAACGACCAGTTTTTAGCATACCAAGTATCAAAATAAACCCGAGTTTCATAATCTACATTATTTCGCCCACTGACTTGCCAAAGCCCTGTCATACCTGGTTTTGCCATTAAATAATAATCTATATCATCTTGATAATACGCAAGCTCATCTTTCACAATTGGGCGGGGACCAACTAAGCTCATTTCTCCCTTTAACACATTCCATAATTGTGGTAGTTCGTCTAAACTCGTTTCTCTAAGGAATCTGCCTATATGTGTAATTCTTGGATCATTTTTCAGTTTAAAATCCTTTTCCCACTCTTTTTGGGCTATAGGATCATGTTCTAATAAATTTTTTAGTATTTCAGAGGAATTGGGTTTCATTGTCCTAAATTTAAGACATTCAAAAGTTTTTTTAAATTGTCCGATACGGGTATGTCGGTAAATAGCTACGCTTCCATCTTTTTTAACTAAAAAATATAAAATCAAGAATATTGGAGAAAGTATAATAATTAAAAATATGGAGCCGATAATATCAAAAGCCCTCTTAAGTAATTTAGAGGAACGTTTAGCAAGATTATTATTAACCCGGAATAAAACCACTTCATGACTAAATAAAAAGGCCATATCGGTTCCATAGAGAGGAATACCTCTAAGCTCCGGAATTACAGAAATTGAACGACAACCTTTACTAATTAGAAAACGCAACCAAAAATCTTGTTTTTCTTTATTTTCTTCATCCATCGCAAGAATAAATTGAGTAAACTTAGGATCAACAATTTTTAGTAACAATTCAGGATTATGTCTAGCAATAGGAACACCTAGAATTTTCTTAGCGCCTATACTATCATCAGTAGATACAAATAAATGGATATTCAGCCCTAAGAATTTTTCTTCATTCAATGCTTGAAAAACATCTTCTGCGTTTTTCCCACTGCCTATAATTACGCTATCTTTGATATAAATACCAGTTTTAATAAGAATTATTTTAATCAATATTCTAATTGAGGGAAACAAAAGAAAGATGGCTCCCCAAACACTTAACCAAAATGTTCGAGAAATATATAGCTTAGAAAGAGCCATAATTGAAAGTTCAATAATAAAAAAAATAGATAGAGTTTGAAGAATCTCTTTTAGCTCAAACCAAAATGGTTTTCGATAGGTATAATGTCTTAATTTTATCAAAAACCAAATTATACAAGACAATGAAACCAAGAAGTGAATAAGTAAATAATTAGTTTTTTCCTCTACCGGTATATAATTCTCAGGATTGGACGAGACAGAAAATAAAATAAAATGCGAAAAAAATAATGCTACTACCAAAGAGAAAAAATCTACTGAAATTAGAATTAATTTACTGATGTTATTTTTATGCATAATAAATCCATTATCTATTCACAAATTTTCTTATGATTAATTGAGTAGCTTTAGAGAAAAGGTTTTCACCTTCTAAGTTCACAACCGATATTTCTTTTATTCTCAACTTATGATGATATACCCAAACATTAAAAAGCCTTTCAGCAATAAAACCAAAAACTCTTTTTTGATAATCATCATAATTCGTTATATCAATTTTTTCTTCTAACTTAAATAATATGTCAAATAACCAAGTGCAGTATTTATCAAAATCTATTTTTTTCATTATAAACATATTGTAAAGATGCAATGATTTACCTAACATAATCTTTTCAAAACTCTCGACATATGCAGGATAATCTTTTGAAATAATCTCTTTTGTTATATTAAGATCACGAATATGGTGAGCATGCTTATAATGAGAATAAATTGATTCAATAAAATAGTTTCTTTTTTTAGGCAAAATACAATCATATTCTTTAAGTAGGGCAACGATATTTTCTTCCGAAAGAATAGCTTTTCCTCTAAGTTTCTCACCAACACCTGTAAAATAACGGCGGTAATGTACTAATCCCATATATTCAACATCTTTAAAAAAATGATTTTTCCAAGCCCAATATAAACCTGTCAGCTCACAAAACGAGCCATTTTTCCCTGAAATATGTTTCCCCGTATCATCACTTAAAAAAGCCTGTGAAAATTGCCCGCTCTTTTTCCCAACCCATAAAGGTCGATAAATATTCGAGTGAGGAAACTCATAGCTTTTATGTGTGATAACTAAAATAGAAACTTTGCTCATTTTACTTTAAGTATTTTTTATGATGGGTAAAATCTTGAATTAAACCATGATACATTGCCCTCCATGCAAAAATCAGCCGAGAAAAACTTGGTTTTGTAAATATATAAAACCAACTCGTTTTTAGAATAAAAGCCATTACATAGAATGTACCGTGATACTGTGAAAAAATTGCAATCGAATTACGTAAAAAACAATACTGTTTTAAATCTGAATATGCATTATTAAAACGAAATCTACCAAAAAACATTGGAGCTGATTGAGAACTATCAACAGGATGATAGAAAATAGCATCAAGGACCGTCAAAATTTTTGCAGAAAATTTATCTGCTCTTAATGTATATTCTCTTTCATCACCCCAAATAAAATAATCTTTACAGACTAATCCCATTTTTTTAATAAGCCTTGATGAAATTAACGTACCATTAAAAGGTAAAACTGTATGAGGAATGATATTTTCTTTCTTTAAAGAAGCAGAAATATCCTCATAGGTATCAAATACTTGCAACGAATTTGGTAGACGCATTGCAAAACTCAATTTATTTTTTGTTTGACTATCAAGCACCATTGGTCCAATGTAGCAACTTTCTGAACAATAAGGCATCAATTTTTCTAAGCAATTTTCGGAAGGAACCCCATCATCATCCATCAACCAAATATAATCAAAATTTTGTTCTGTTGCATATTTAATACCTTCGTAAAATCCACCTGCACCTCCACTATTTTCAGGTAATGAAATAAATGTGAAAAACGCATCATTAACCCATTTATTCTCGTACAGAAAATCAGCTGTGCCATCCGTACTGGCGTTATCAATAACAACAATATGGTTTACAGGATAAGTTTGTTGTTTAATGGCATTTAAACAATTAAGTAAAAGTGCTTTTCGATTAAAAGTCACAACCACGGCACAAATAGTCGGTTTATTTAACATATTTGATATCAACATTTATACAAAAACCATACATAGCTTACACAATGTATGGTTTAAAACTAAGGACTAACAATTTAAAAAATTATACATCCATATTAACGTAAAACGGCTGCAATTCTTGACCGCTTACAAGAGCTGCCTTGACATTGTCGGCCGTTTCAAGTGCTTCTTTAATCGTCACATCCATATCTAAATAGCGATAAGTTCCTAAACGCCCAACAAAGGTTACTTGCGTTTCTTTATTTGCTTTTTCAACATATTGCTGAAGTAACGCCTTATCCTTCACTAAACGAATCGGGTAGTAAGGTATATCATCTTCACCACATAAACGACTAAACTCACGGTAACAAATAGTTTTTTCATGATGTTCCCAAGGTGCAAAATGTTTATGTTCAGAAATACGGGTATAAGGCACCTCTTCATCACCGTAATTTATTACTGCATTCCCTTGGAAATCACCTTCATCTCGAAAAGCTTCAAAATCTAAAGTACGATAGCCTAAACGACCAAGCTCAAAACCAAAATAAGCATCAAGTGGACCTGACCAGAAAATATGATCAAATTCCACTTTCATTGATTCTGTAAATGCTGTATTTAAACATACTTCAATATTTTCATGATTTAAAATATTTTCCACAATGACTGTATAACCGTCTTTTGGCATACCTTGGAATTTGTGGGCGAAGTAGTTATCGTCATAGTTAAAACGCACAGGCAAGCGCTTTAAAATACTTGCTGGTAATTCCTTTGGTTCTACTCCCCATTGTTTTTTGGTATAGCCATAGAAAAATGCTTTATACAAATCTTTACCCACAAAACGCATAGCCTGTTCTTCAAAGGTTTGCGGATCGGCAATTGACATATCTGCTTGACTTTCAATTAACGCTTTCGCTTCTTTTGGTGAACAAGTTTTTCCAAAAAATTGGTTAATGGTATGCAGATTAATTGGTAATGAATACACCTCTCCTTGACTAATTGTCTTTACACGATTCACAAATGGCATCCATTCGCCAAATTGATTAATGTAATCCCATACACGTTCATTATCCGTGTGAAAAATATGTGGCCCATAAATATGTACCATCACATTGGTCTCTACATCACGTTCAGAGTGACAGTTACCTGCCACATGAGAACGTTGATCGATAACGGTTACTTTATAGCCTTGTTCAGCTAATTCTCGAGCAATAACGGCATTAGAAAAACCAGCGCCGACTAAAAGGAATGTTTTCATACGTTTTACCTTAATTACTGATCTTGTTTAAATTGTTTTTTCCAGAATCCTGGACTAGTTAATTCATCATAAGAGTTTTGGTATTCTTTTTTCAAATGGTTGTAATTTTTCACTAATTTATAAATTGCTTTTAGGTATCTAAAAGCATAATTAAAAAATTTTCCCTTATCATGTTCTAAAATAAAGCCCTTATTCGTTGGGAAATGGATATATAACACTTTTTTATAACGATAAACCTCTCTTAAACTACCACCAAATCCTTTAGGTTGCGAAACAATTCCTTTTTTAAAAAACATACTTGGTAACAGATTACCGTTTAATGTTGCCCAACGAAATAATCGTTCTAATCTACTTTCATGAGGATTTCCAAAAACTGCTTGGGTTGATATATCATATGGAACATCTATTACTTTTTCATTATGCACAATTCTTAAAATTTCTTTACGTCTTTCCACCATATCCGCATTATTACGCCAGAAATCACAACCTTTCGTAGCATCTTCAATAGCATAAATAGAAGCAAGAGCTGTTTCATAATGATAGGTAAGAAGATTTTTTAATATCATTCTCGCCGTTATATTTAGTAAACTTAGCATTCCTTTATCGGAAAAATGATGGAAATGTTGCATAATCTGGTGACGATTGTCTAAATATGCTGTCAATGGACTGTGTTTTAATGCAAAATCTCCCTGCCATGAAGAAATACCATTTAAAGTAATAATATTAAATTTATGGGTAAGACCAAAGCCAATATCATCACCACGAACAAAAAATGGAAATGCGTAATGTTTAACTTTTGAAAGTGGGAATGCAAAATACCACCACCCCGCAAAATCAATATGTTCTTCTTGTTCATTAAACAGTAACTGATCAACATATCTTAAGTCTAAATTTGGTTTAATAGGCGTCAATAACCCATCAAACTTCGCCCCATTTTCATATTGCCGATACATTTCCTCTTCACGTAACATTGCCCCACCAATAGCCAACTCAGGATCTTTAGCATACTCTAATAAGCGAACAGTCCTCTTTATACCTTCAACTTCACAAGAGGCATCATCATCCATAAATAAACAATGAGTGAACACACCTTGATCTTTTAATTCCATTAACCCCCTAGAAAAACCACCTGAACCACCTAAATTTTCATTTGGAATGATATGAACATTTTCTACTTGTGGTAAGTTCTGGCTATTATCAACAACGTATAAAGCAATATTATCTTTAAATTCCTCTGTATTTAATAGTTCATTTTTAAGACGTTCCAAAGCAGGTAGTACATATTGCTGACGATTAAAATGCGTAATAACAATGCCTAATAAAACATTATTTACAACCGGGGTAGTGGTGATATAACTAAACTGATGAATTTCCGATTGAGATAAAGCAATCAATTCAAATGCAAGCATACCATCTTCAAGCTCCTGCCAAAACTCTAATGAAACAGATACCTCAGATAAGTTTTCAGTCTCTAAATAAACTTCTTTTAAAATCTTCTTACTAAAGTGTAAGCGGTTTAAAAACCATACAATTTTGATTTTTCCCTTAAATTTTATAGAAAAATTCAAATCATTAATGTTTGCATGGCGTTTCCATTTACCAACGCTAAGGCTATTAAAATAAGTATCTGTATTGATATATCCTGATTTACCTAGAGAGAAAAATGCCTTTCCTATATTTAAATCAGCAAACTGATTATATCTAAAATAAAGTTCTGTTTCAGTACATAAAGATACCTGTGGGTACACAACATTCTGTATAGAATTCATATTATTTCCTTTTGATTTTAATAAAAAATTTAATTTTTCAAAATTTATCTTAGGTAAACCTCTAGAAAAAACATTCCAATAAGATAGTTTTAATATTCGTCAAAATAACATTTAGACATTCTAATTATAACAATACAAAAATAAATAAATTATGAGTAAGATACTATCTTTCTTAATTAATAAATTAAATAACTCTAAATACAATATAAAAAATAAAACATCTTATCTAAACAAGATATTTCTCTCCTCCTAAAAATCCCTATAGGATAAAAAAGAAGAAAAATTAGAGTGTAATAATAAAATCATGCCACTATTCATAATATAGATTGATTCATTAAAGCTTTACCTTTTATTTTTAGATTTTTAGTATCTCACTATTATTTAAATCTTATAACTGTAAATAATATCTTTAGCTCTTCCTATTGTTTTTACTATTCCCTTATCAATCCAAATCACATTCTGACAAAGTTCTCTCACTTGTTCGATTGAATGCGAAACAAAGAGCAATGTCGTTCCTCCAGCAAGCATTTCTTCCATTCGTTTTTTACATTTCTCTTGGAAAGCTGCATCTCCTACAGCTAGAACTTCATCAACAATGAGTATTTCAGGTTTAACAATAGTCGCTACGGCAAAACCTAAACGAGCCGCCATACCTGATGAGAAATTTTTAATCGGAACATCAACAAAATCTTGTAGCTCTGCAAAATCAATGATTTCATCAAAATGCTGCTCCATAAAAGTTTTTTTATGACCGAGTAATGCACCATTGAGATAGATGTTTTCTCTCGCAGTAAGCTCACCATCAAAGCCCGCCCCCAATTCAATTAATGGCGCAATGTTGCCATGAACTTCTACAGTTCCTTTATAGGGTTTTAATATGCCACAAATAAGTTTGAGCAAAGTCGATTTGCCTGAACCATTGGTGCCAATAAGTCCCCAAGATTCTCCTCTTTTTACTTCAAAATTAATATCCTTCAATGCCAAAAATTCTTGGAACATTAATTCCCCTTTTAGCATTTTAATCACATATTCTTTTAAGCCATTATAATTTTCAGTTGCCTTATTAAAGCGAACAGTGGCATTAGTGACTTTAATTACAGTTTCATTTTTCATTAGATATATAAAATAAATTCATCTTGTTTTTTATTAAAATACCAAGCACCTAAAATTAATACAATAAATGCTGTCGTAAACCCAATTAAAACGCTATCCACTTGTGGAAATCTAGCATGCAAAACAATATCTCTAAACTGTTCAATATAACCATACATTGGATTTGCATTTTGGTAGAGAGAACGGTATTCTTCAGGAATAATGGAAGCAGGGTAGAATAAGGGAGTTAAATACATCCACATAGAAATAAACACTCCCCAAAGATATTGAATATCTCTAAAGAAAACTGTAATTGCCGCAAGCCATAGCCCTACACCTAAACTAAAAATAAAGACTTCGAGAATAATAATAGGGAAAAATAACAGATTCCAAGAAAATTCTGCATTAGTAAAAATCATTACCAATAATAAAGCACCTATTGAAAACAATAGATTAACTAATGAACTTCCTACTTTTGAAACGGTAAAAATATATTTAGGCACATATGTTTTTTTGATTAAAGAAGCATTTCCTGTAATAGACCCAACAGACATATTTGTTGCTTCAGTCATAAAATTAAATAAAAATTGTCCCGAAATCATATAGAGAGGGAAATTAGGAATATCAAATCTAAATAAATTAGAAAAAATGAAAACAAGCACCATCATTAACATCAATGGATTTAAAATACTCCAAAGATAACCAAGATAACTACGTCTATACTTGAGTTTCACATCACGAATAATCAGTTGTTTCAGTAATTCATCAAAAGCGAAAAAACGTTCAAACTTACTAAACAGTTTCGTTAGCATATTTTATCCTTATCACTAATTGGGGCGTGATTATACACTAGCAACACAATTTAACAATATACATATAAAAAGTGCGGTCAAAATCAACCGCACTTTCTTTGCTCAATATACAGTTTTCTAGCTCAAATTACGCATAATACATCTCAAACTCCACAGGATGTGGGGTCATATTTAAGCGTTCTACTTCTTTGCGTTTAATGCTGATGAAAGCATCCACAAACTCTTTACTGAATACATCACCGTGAGTTAAGAATTCGTAGTCTTTCTCCAAAGCATTCAAGGCTTCTTCAAGTGAGCTTGCTACAGCAGGAATGTCTTTAAGTTCTTCCGGTGGCAAATCGTAAAGGTTTTTATCCATCGCATCACCCGGGTGGATTTTATTCACGATACCGTCTAATCCCGCCATTAATAAAGCGGCAAATGCAAGATATGGGTTTGCCATTGGATCAGGGAAACGGGCTTCAATACGAATCGCTTTCGGGCTTGTCACTGCAGGAATACGGATTGAGGCGGAACGGTTACTTGCTGAATAAGCCAATAATACCGGTGCTTCATAACCCGGTACTAAGCGTTTATAAGAGTTGGTACTTGGATTTGTAAACGCATTTAATGCCTTAGCATGTTTAATGATGCCGCCAATATAGTAAAGTGCGGTTTCAGAAAGACCGGCATATTTATCGCCTTGGAAGATATTTTTACCTTCTTTGCTTAATGACATATTACAGTGCATACCCGAACCATTGTCGCCGGTGATTGGTTTCGGCATAAAGCACGCAGTTTTACCATGTTCAAGTGCGACATTTTGCACCACATATTTATAGATTTGAGTCTCATCTGCTTTTAACGTTAAGCTATTAAATTTCGTTGCAATTTCGTTTTGACCTGCTGTTGCCACTTCGTGATGGTGAGCCTCTATGACTAATCCCATTTCTTCTAAAAGCAGACACATTTCAGAGCGAATGTCATGTGCACTATCAATAGGAGCAACGGCACAATACCCACCTTTTTTCAGAGGGCGATAACCATTATTCCCCCCCTCATATTTTTTGTTGGTATTCCAAGCCGCTTCCACA
Source organism: Rodentibacter genomosp. 1 (assembly GCF_001999285.1). Taxonomy (GTDB): domain Bacteria; phylum Pseudomonadota; class Gammaproteobacteria; order Enterobacterales; family Pasteurellaceae; genus Rodentibacter. The sequence goes on along the minus strand of NZ_MLHN01000009.1, from coordinate 58,466 downwards.
TCATCAACGGAAAAAGATGCGCGGTTCATCGACACATCAAAACGCACATCATCAAATAAGAAAAATTCAGGTTCAGGACCAAAGAATGCTTGATCGGCAATACCGGTAGAACGCATATAATTTTCAGCACGAATCGCAATAGAACGAGGATCGCGATCATAACTTTGCATCGTGGTCGGTTCATACACGCTACAACGAAGAGAAAGAGTCGGGATTTGCGCAAATGGGTCAACAACGGCAGTTTCAGCCATTGGCATTAAAAGCATATCGGCTTTATTGATGGTTTTCCAACCTTCTACGGATGAACCATCGAACATTTTACCGTCTTCAAACATATCTTCATCCACAAGATTAACCGGAATAGATACACCGTGTTCCTTGCCTTTAATATCAGTAAACCGAAGAAGCACAAATTTAATATCATTTTCTTCAATCAGTTTAAATACATTAGCGATGGCATTTGCGTTTGACATAAGTCGTTCCTCTATTATTTATTTTGCTAGGTAAGGATTATTAAAAAATAGGTCGCATTATAGCTTAATCTCTGCTGCTTTTCATTGGATTTATTTTTATTATTTAACATAGCGGGCAATATAAAAGTCATGTATAATCCTCGCCCTTTCGTGCTCAAAATAAGGGCTATTTATCACAAAAGCGTGTGAATGGTCTTCAACCCACGCATGAAAACAACAAACCGTTTAATTCGTGCGTGAAACATCGTTTCACACACCTTACATAACCTATTCAGAATAAGCAATGACAAACAAAATTGATATTAATAAACTACGCAATATTGCGATTATCGCGCACGTTGACCATGGTAAAACTACGCTTGTAGATAAACTTCTTCAACAATCCGGTACTTTTGAAGCAACACGTGGCGACATAGATGAACGTGTCATGGATTCTAATGATCTCGAAAAAGAGCGTGGTATTACGATCCTTGCCAAAAACACGGCGATTAATTGGAATGACTACCGTATTAACATTGTCGATACACCGGGACATGCTGACTTTGGTGGTGAAGTAGAACGCGTGCTTTCAATGGTTGACTCAGTTCTTTTAGTGGTCGATGCTTTTGATGGTCCGATGCCGCAAACCCGTTTCGTTACTCAAAAAGCTTTCGCTCACGGATTAAAACCGATTGTCGTCATCAACAAAGTTGACCGTCCGGGTGCCCGCCCTGATTGGGTTGTGGATCAAGTCTTCGATTTATTTGTCAATCTTGGTGCAACGGATGAACAGCTAGACTTTCCGATCATTTATGCCTCTGCGTTAAATGGTGTTGCAGGTTTAGAACATGAAGAATTGGCAGAAGACATGACCCCATTATTTGAAGCCATTGTTAAACATGTTGAACCACCAAAAGTGGAATTAGATGCGCCGTTCCAAATGCAAATTTCCCAATTAGACTACAATAGCTATGTTGGGGTCATTGGCATTGGTCGCATTAAACGTGGTTCAATTAAACCAAATCAACCGGTCACTATCATTAATAGCGAGGGGAAAACCCGTCAAGGGCGTGTTGGTCAGGTGCTTGGACATCTGGGTTTACAACGTTATGAAGAAGAAATGGCCTATGCCGGCGATATCGTAGCTATCACCGGTTTAGGCGAACTCAATATTTCCGATACCATCTGCGATATCAATGCCGTTGAAGCACTGCCTTCATTAACCGTTGATGAACCAACTGTGACGATGTTCTTCTGTGTGAATACATCTCCATTTGCCGGTCAAGAAGGAAAATATGTCACTTCACGTCAAATTCTTGAACGTTTAAATAAAGAATTGGTTCACAACGTAGCGTTACGTGTGGAAGAAACCCCAAACCCGGATGAGTTCCGTGTATCCGGTCGAGGCGAATTACATCTTTCCGTATTGATTGAAAATATGCGCCGTGAAGGCTATGAACTTGCCGTTTCCCGTCCAAAAGTTATCTATCGTGAAATTGATGGCAAAAAACAAGAACCTTATGAGCAAGTGACCATTGATGTGGAAGAACAGCACCAAGGTTCTGTGATGGAAGCCTTAGGTATCCGTAAAGGTGAAGTGCGTGATATGTTGCCGGATGGTAAAGGGCGTGTTCGTTTAGAATATATTATTCCAAGTCGTGGCTTAATCGGCTTCCGTGGCGAATTTATGACCATGACTTCCGGTACCGGTTTGCTTTACTCCAGTTTCAGCCATTATGATGACATCAAAGGCGGCGAAATCGGTCAACGTAAAAATGGTGTGTTAATTTCTAACGCCACAGGTAAAGCTCTCGCTTATGCATTGTTCGGCTTACAAGAACGAGGCAAATTAATGATCGATGCCAACGTGGAAGTCTATGAAGGTCAGATTATTGGTATCCATAGCCGTTCAAACGATTTAACCGTTAACTGCTTACAAGGTAAAAAACTCACCAATATGCGTGCTTCAGGTAAAGATGACGCCATTGTCCTCACCACACCAGTGAAATTTAGCCTTGAACAAGCCATTGAATTTATTGATGACGATGAATTAGTGGAAGTGACACCGGAATCGATCCGTATTCGCAAAAAACTTTTGACGGAAAACGATCGTAAACGGGCAAATCGTACCACAACCAGTACAAGCACCCACTAAACAAAAAATGGAATCAGTGATGATTCCATTTTTACATTGAAAGTGCGGTCAATTTCTACCGCACTTTTTCTGTTGTTCGGTATGATGTAGCAGTCACACAAAGCTGTTTTTGGGGTAGATAGGGACACACTGCGTGTGTCCAAATTTTAACCTATTGAAATAATTTGGCTTTATAACGGACACACGCAGTGTGTCTCCACATTTCACTAATCCCCTATTTTGTGTATTTTCCCCATAATAATTAAAAATATGACGTTTTTGACCGCACTTTTCCTATTGATGATAGTTTTCTAAGAAACGCCCTAATTTGGTAATCGCCTCTTCCAACTGGTTCACATAAGGCAAGGTGACAATGCGGAAGTGATCCGGTGAATGCCAGTTAAATCCTTTACCATGCACAAGCAACACTTTTTCTTGGCGAAGTAAATCCAGCACCATTTTTTCATCACTATGAATATTAAATTTTTTCACATCAATTTTCGGGAACATATAAAGCGCTCCCATAGGTTTCACGCAGCTAATACCGGGAATTTGTGTTATCAATTCATAAGCTTTATTACGTTGCTCCAATAGACGTCCGCCCGGCAAAATAAACTCATTAATACTTTGATAACCGCCCAGTGCTGTTTGAATCGCATGCTGCATTGGTACATTGGCACACAAACGCATTGAGGCAAGCATATCCAAACCCTCAATATAACCTTGTGCATGATTTTTCGGGCCATTTAGAATCATCCAGCCTTGGCGGAAACCGGCGACACGGTAAGATTTTGACAAGCCGTTAAACGTCACTGTTAATAAATCCGGCGCTAATGCCGCAATGTGATGATGAACCGCATTATCGTATAAAATTTTATCGTAAATTTCGTCCGCAAAAATAATCAGATTATGTTGGCGAGCCACTTCCACGATTTCGTCCAACAAGGCTTTGCTATACACCGCTCCCGTTGGGTTATTTGGGTTGATAATCACGATAGCTTTGGTTTTCGCATTAATTTTAGCCTTAATATCATCTACTGCGGGAAACCAATTGGCATCTTCGTCACACAGATAATGCACGGCTTTGCCACCGGAAAGCGTCACTGCCGCCGTCCATAATGGATAATCCGGCATAGGAACCAACACTTCATCTCCATCATTTAATAAGGCTTGCATTGCCATCGTAATCAACTCAGACACGCCGTTGCCAATATAGACATCGTTCACCGTTGAGCCTTGAATACCCTTTGATTGATAATATTGCACAATAGCCTTACGGGCTGAATACAAGCCTTTTGAATCGCAATAGCCTTGCGCAGAAGGCAAGTTACGCAAGACATCTACCAAGATTTCATCCGGCGCTTCAAAACCGAATGGGGCAGGATTACCAATATTTAATTTTAAAATTTTATTGCCCTCTTCTTCCAAACGGAGCGCTTCTTTATGTACAGGGCCACGAATATCATAACAAACGTGTTCCAATTTATCGGACTTAGGGAATAATCGCATATCAATTCCTTTTATTTTTGTGATAAGTGCGGTTAATTTACGCTGAATTTTCAATCTTGCAAAGATTTTGTAAAAAAATTTTTTGTGTCAGATAAATTACGGTAGAATACGGGCTAATTTTTTGTCTATTTTGAACAAGTTAAAATGGGTAGTTTAGAGCAAGCCAAAAGCCAATTAAGTTCTCAAATTGAAACTTATTTGCAACAAGGGAAAACTGATATTGTGCGTTTTCAAGCCACGATCGCCAATATCAATTTATTGGCATGGCTAAAATCACAAACCACTTATCCACAATTCTATTTGCGCTTTCGTGATGAAAATAAAGTCATCGCGGCATTGGGGGAAGTACGGTCTTTTTGCCAATTAAATATAGCACAAGAATTTATTGAGACATTTGATTTTCCTCTGCTAGGCGGACTGCAATTTCAAGGATACGGACAATTTATTCTGCCGCAATTGATGATAGAAAAAAATGATAAAACTATCACGATAAGTTGCTTTGTAGAAGGCAGAGCGTCTGCACAAACGGCTTTGGAACAATTGAAAACTTTGCCTAAAATAACCGCACTTTGCGAACCGCCAAAACAAATACCGCTCCATACAGAGCAACGGGCAAATAAACAAATGTGGTGCGATTGGGTTAATCAGGCACTTTATGAAATAAAACAAGGCGAACTCACAAAACTGGTATTAGCGAATGAAACGGTTTTTCACTTAAAACAAGCCGTCAATGCCTATGATTTCCTTGCAGAAAGCGAGCGCCGGAATCAGGGCTGTTACCATTTTTTATGGGCGGAAAGTCCTCATTCCACATTCGTAGGCTCAACGCCTGAGCGCCTATTTGCCCGTGAATATAATTTATTTTTAACTGAAGCCCTTGCCGGTACCGCACCGATTACGGCTGACTCAAAAGAAAATCAACAACAAGCAGAGTGGTTATTAAATGATGAAAAAAATTTAAACGAAAACTGGCTTGTGGTTCAAGATATTTCACAGAATATCAAATCTATGGTGGAATCTATTGATGTCAGTGAAGTAGAGCTTAAACCTTTACGCAAAGTTCAACATTTGTTGCGAAAAATTCGGGCAAATTTGACCGCACATTATCGAGATTCCGCACTACTCAAATCGATTCACCCCACTGCGGCAGTTTCCGGTTTACCTCAACAACAAGCGAGAATGATTTTATCGGAAATTGAAACCTTTGATCGTGGGTGGTATGCCGGCACATTAGGATTAATGAGCGAGGCTTATTCGGAATTTTGTGTCGCGATTCGTTCCGCATTTATTGAGGGAAACCGAATTCGTGTCTTTGCCGGAGCCGGTATTGTTGAAGGCTCCGAACCTTTAGCAGAGTGGAAAGAAATTGAACGTAAGGCATCAGGATTAATAACCCTTTTTGCAGAAAATAATAATGGAGAAAAAGAATGTCTGTAAGCGTGTTTAATCGTTGTTGGTCAAAAGTGGTGTTAGAGACCTTGGGTCGCCAAGGTGTCTCCCATTTCTGTATTGCCCCCGGCTCACGCTCAACCCCTTTAACCCTTGAGGCCGTCCGCTTACAAAACGCTGGCCGCGCCACCTGTTATAGCCATTTTGATGAGCGTGGTTTAGGCTTTTTTGCTCTCGGTATTGCTAAATCCACTCAAGCTCCCGTGGCAATTATCGTCACTTCCGGTACAGCAGCAGCAAACCTTTATCCGGCAATCATTGAAGCACGCCAAAGTGGTGTCAATCTCATTGTTTTAACGGCAGATCGTCCACCTGAATTATGGGAATGTGGCGCCAATCAAGCCATCTTGCAACAAAATATGTTTGGCGACTACCCTGTTGCCAATGTCAACCTACCCAAGCCAAATGCCGACTATTCTGTACAATGGCTAGTTTCTCTGATTGAGCAAGCAATATTTCAGCAAACCCAACAAGGTGGCGTAGTTCATATTAATGTACCTTTTGCCGAACCACTTTATGAGGCTTCGGAAGATGCGATTGATACACATCCTTGGCTACAACCACTTCAACGTTGGCTTGCACACAATAAACCTTGGATTAGTCACGAATCTCAACAACAAGAAGTAATGATGCATGAAAATTGGGATCACTGGCGTACCAAACGTGGGGTGATTGTCGTCGGGCAACTCCCAATGGAACAAGCTATGGGTATCAATGCTTGGGCAACGACTATGGGCTGGGTGTTATTAACGGATATTCAATCCGGCGTAGAACCCATGACACCTTATGCCGATATTTGGCTCGCCAACCAAACCGTGCGTGAAAAATTATTACAGGCTGATATTGTGATTCAGCTTGGCTCTCGTTTTATCAGCAAGCGTATTAATCAATTTTTACAAGCCTTTAAAGGCGAATTTTGGATTGTGGAACAAACGCAAAAAGCAGTCGATCCTTACCATCATACCCATACACGTTTTAATGCGAAAGCTCACCATTGGTTGAGAGCTCATCCGCCTCTTCGTCAAAAATCTTGGTTGCTGGAACCCCTTGCATTATCTAAATTCTGTGCCGGTTTTATTGAACAACAAGTCGGTGGAAATTTAAACGAAGCCTCCCTTGCCCATCATATTGAGCGAGTGTTGCCTTACAATGGGATCTTGTTCCTCGGCAATAGTTTATTTGTACGTCTTGTCGATGCACTCACCAAACTCCCTGAAGGCTACCCAATTTATACCAATCGTGGCGCAAGTGGGATTGATGGCTTACTGGCGACCGCTGCCGGTATTGGCGTAGGAAGCAACCAACCCGTTGTAGCAATGATTGGTGATACCTCAACCCTGTACGATCTCAATTCCCTTGCACTTTTTAAAAATGTCACACAACCGACCATTGTTTTTGTCATCAACAATAATGGCGGGGCGATTTTTGATATGTTACCGGTGGAGGAAGAGGTCAAAGATCGTTTTTATCGCTTACCCCATAACAGTGATTTCTCACAAATTGCAGCAATGTTTGATATTAAATATGCTCACCCTTATACTTGGGCAGATTTAAGTAGCGTGTTAAAACAAGCCTACACCCGTCGTAAAACGACATTGATTGAAATCAAAACAAATCCAAACGATGGTAGCAATATTTACAAACGTTTAATTGAACAAATCAGCCATGCTGTGATTGGTGAATAAGGAAATTAAGGGCGAATCCCGCCCTTGTTTTTATGATGAATATTATTTTTCTCCACGGTCTTCTCGGCACCTCTTCCGATTGGCAAAAAGTTATCGAAAATCTACCGCACTTTCATTGCGTTTCTGTTGATTTACCCTTCCACGGCAAAGCAAAGGAAACCACCGTCCAAAGTTTTAATGATACCGCTGAATATCTTTCCCAAAAAATCCAAAGTGCAGTCAAAAATGAACCCTATTTTCTCGTGGGCTATTCCCTTGGTGGGCGTATTGCTATGCATTATGCTTTACAAGCTTATGTGGAAAAAGGGAACTTGCAAGCCATCATTTTGGAAGGGGCTAATTTAGGCTTAAAAACAGAAGAGGAGAAACAAGTACGCTGGCAAAACGATACCCATTGGGCAATGCGATTTACCCATGAACCGCCTGAGAATGTGTTGGAGGATTGGTATCAACAGCCCGTATTTTCCCATTTAACCGCCCATCAACGGACAACACTTGTTGAAAAACGAAAAGCGAATTGTGGTGCGAACATTGGAAAAATGTTACTTGCCACTAGCCTCGCCAAACAACCGAATTTCCGAGACAAAGTGCGGTCAAGTTCTCTGCCGTTTTTTTATTTTTGTGGTGAACAAGATCTTAAATTCCAAGCCCTTGCCCATTCCGAACAACTCAATTTAACGAGCATTCCCAATGCCGGTCACAATGCCCATTCAGAAAACCCTCTCCTATTCGCTCACAAACTTGAGAAACTGATTTTAGAAATTGCTCAACTTTAAAGGAAATGCTAGGATTTAAGCCTTTTCATTTATCACATTTTTTATCTTGTATTTTCTAAGGAAAGTAATATGACAGCACAACTTCGCAATAACCCGATGAAGGTGGCGCTTGCCTCAATGGTCGGTACAGCAATTGAATTTTTTGATTATTATATCTATGCAGCAGCTGCAGTACTGGTATTTAATACCCAGTTTTTCAACAGCGATGATCCCCTTTCAAATGATCTTCTTTCCCTCTCAACTCTCGCTTTGGCTTTTTTTGCCCGTCCTATTGGCTCAGCATTGTTCGGACACTTTGGGGATAAAATTGGGCGTAAAAAAACCCTTGTCGCTTCCCTCTTACTCATGGGTGGCTCAACCGTGATTATCGGCTTACTACCCAGCTATTCCCAAATTGGTATCTGGGCACCTATTTTGCTTTGTCTTTGCCGTGTTGGTCAGGGAATTGGCCTTGGTGGTGAATGGGGTGGTGCGGCTTTAGTGGCAACGGAAAATGCACCGGAAGGGAAACGTGCGTGGTATGGTACGTTTCCACAATTAGGCGCACCTATTGGTTTATTTGTCGCCAATGGAACCTTCTTCTTAGTCAGCTATTTTTGGGGGCAAGAAGCACTGGTTGAATGGGCTTGGCGAATTCCGTTTATCTCTTCCTTGTTATTGGTATTTGTCGGCTTATACGTCCGTTTAACCTTACACGAAAGCCATGTTTTCATTGAGGCGGAACAAAAAGGTAAAAAATTAAATGCTCCGGTCAGCGTTGTCTTTACCAAACACTTAAAACCGATGGTGATTGGCACATTCATTATGGTGGCAACCTATTCCCTTTTCTACATTATGACCGCCTTTGCACAGGCTTATTCACGTACTGCACCAAATCTTTCCGAAGCCGGTCATCCTCTCGGATTAGGGATTCCGGCAAATACTTTCACGGGTTTATTATTAATCAGCGCTATTGTTTTTGGTATTTTTATCAGTATTTCCGGTATTTATGCCGATAAAATCGGGCGTCGTAAATGGCTGATTTGGGTGACTCTTGCCATTGGCGCACTCGGGTTATCTATGCCGCTATTCTTACAAAACGGGACGCCAACCAGCGTATTCGCTTTTCTGGTTATCGGAATGGCAATCATGGGAATGACTTTTGGCCCAATGGCGGCGCTATTGCCGGAATTATTTCCAACCGAGGTGCGCTATTCCGGTGCTTCTCTTGCTTATAATTTAGCTTCTATTATTGGTGCCACCATTGCAGCCATGATTTCGTTGAAAATTAATGCCTCATTTGGTGTCATAGGTGTGGGAATTTATTTAGCGATTAACGCACTAATGACCTTATTAGCACTGCTTGCCTCAAAAGAAACAAAAAACGTTGATTTAACGCAGATCTAGCATATTAAGCAAAAATGCCAAGGTATTTACCTTGGCATTTTGTTTTAGAAAAGTGCATCAAAAATGACCGCACTTCTAATTAAAAGAATCCTTTAAACGTTCATCAGCACGGCGAGATTCACCTTTATGTTGCAATTTATTTAATTGACGCTCTAATTTTTCTTCCACCTCATTGATCGCTTTATACATATCATCAGCCGTTGCAGTCGCAATCAGATTACCAAGTGGCGTACCAATGGAAGCCTCAACACTAAAACCATTTGGTACTTTATTGAGTATAAAATGCGGATTAATTAGCTGCGTGTGCCATTTCTCCAATTTCGCCAGACGACCTTCCACATGTTCACGAATTGCAGGCGTGATTTCCATTTGTTTGCTGGTGATATTTAATGTCATAGCTGTACCTCTTCGTGTTAAGAACCTTTAGGTTCGGTTTGATTCAAGATCAAAATAGTCTCTTCAATAGGATTTTTCAAGCCATTTTTTAATGAAAAAAATACTAATATGTAAAAATATGATCTAGCTCTAATTTCTGAAGATTGCCAATTTTCTTTTCTTCGAGAATTGTTATGATAGAGAACTGCAAAAAGGATGCCTTTTGGCATCCTTTTCTTTTTGAGTGATTACAACTGAGAGGGGGATTGTTCATCTTGATCGTGATGATTAATCTTTAAACGATTGAAATAATCTTTGGTTTCTTCAACTACGATCTTACGTAATCCGATTAAGGCAATTAAATTCGGAAATGCCATTAAGCCATTCACAATATCCGCTAAAATCCAAATTAAATCCAATTTCAAGAAAGAGCCGATCCCCACCAAAATAATAAATATTAAGCGATATAAACGAATACCACGTGTTCCGACCAAATACACGAAACAGCGCTCACCATAGTAACACCAACCTAAAATTGTCGTGAATGCAAAAAATAATAAGCCTATGGTGACAATGGTCGCCCCGAAATCTAATCCCAACCCTTGTGAAAATGCCGCGTTGGTTACCGTTGCGCCGGCAAGTTCGGCATTACTCCACGCTCCGGTCAACACCAATACAATACCTGTCATTGAACACACAATAATAGTATCTAAAAAGGTTCCGGTCATTGAAATAAGCCCCTGACGAACCGGCTCTCGTGTTTGGGCTGCAGCGGCAGCAATCGGCGCACTCCCTAAACCGGATTCATTGGAGAAAATCCCCCGTGCCACCCCCGATTGAATGGCTTTCATTACGGTAAAACCTAATACCCCACCCAGCACAGATTGCGGATCAAAAGCACTACGAATAATCAACATTACTGCATCCGGCACTCGTTCCCAATTTAGTAAAATGATAATAATTGATACGAATACATAGGAAATCGCCATAAAAGGCACAATGATTGATGATGTAGTGGCAATACGCTTTACACCACCTAAGATAATCATTGCCACCAATACCGTCACCACAACAGCAGTGATAATGACCGGAATATGAAAGGTATCTTCCATGGCGTGCGTAATCGCATTCACTTGTGGAAATGTGCCGATACCAAAAAAGGCGACTAACACACCAAACACCGCAAACATCTTGGCAAGCCATTTGATGCCTAGGCCACGCTCAATGTAATACATCGGGCCACCGGACATAAACCCACGGCGATCTTTCACCCGATATTTCACCGCCAGTAAACATTCCGCATATTTAGTCGCCATACCAAGCAATGCCACCAGCCACATCCAAAAGATCGCACCGGGCCCGCCCGCTTGCACCGCTGTCGCAACACCGACAATATTCCCCGTCCCAATAGTTGCCGCTAAAGCCGTACTCAGTGCCGCAAAAGAAGACACATCCCCTTTTCCGCCACGTTCTTTTTTAAACAAATAACTGATTGCAAGTGGTAAATAGCGGACTTGAATAAAGCCTAAACGTAAGGTGAAATAAAGCCCTGTACCCGATAATAAAATCAGTAACGGTGGCCCCCAAATAAAGCTATCAATCGTAGATAAAATTGTCGTGAATGACATTGTGATTCCTCGTTGTCTAAAAACAAATAAACGCAACAAGGAGACGAAAAGCATCCGTGAAAAGAAATAAAATACAGATTGTCTTTTAGCCCCTGTCCTTTTGCCTGAGCGTTTGAAAAACGGCGTGAAAAACCACCGCTCTTTTGCGCCTTCGGCGTCCATTTACCCCACTATCTATAGGGCAATGGATCTCTCCAAGGGTTCGTCCAGTAACAGTCCCTGCACTGATGTGCGCCTGAAAGATTTTACATCGTCGGCGTAGGGTTAATTCCCTACTCTCCAGCTACCTTCATCCGAACTCATTTTTCTCTGATTCATCAGGAAAAACGGGGAGGATTTTAGCAAAACCAAAGACTTCAATCAATTGTCAAGCACAGAGAAAATAGCTAAAAAGTGCGGTCAATATTTATGATGTTTTATATCCGAAGCCATTCCACCAAAGTTTTTAACAGTGGTGAATATTCAGTACGATTAGGAAAGTAGAGATAATAACCGGGATAAATGCATTCCCAATCACTTAATATACGGCAAAGTCTGCCTGACTGAATGTCGGCTTCTACTTCATCTGCCATTTCCCATGAAATCCCTATATTGTCTAAGGCCGCTTGACGGGTCATGGGAGGCTGATTAACAATCAAATTCCCCTGCATGGCTAATTTAAACCGTTCGCCTGTTTTTGAGTGTTCAAATTCCCACGGTAACAAGTTGTTGTAAGTGGGAATACGTAAGCGAATACAGTTATGTTTAAGCAGCGCCTCCGGCGTTTGAGGTGTACCGTGGCGGGAAAGATATTCGGGTGTAGCTACATAACACATTCGGACAGCCTCCGATACTCTCACGGCAATCATATCTTTATCCATTAATCCTCCCTCACGAATACCGGCATCATAGCGTTCTGCTACGATATCAATAAACTTCATCTCTGCCGCAAGTTCCAGAGTAATATTCGGATAATGTTCCAAAAAACGGCGGAATTTTTGCCAAAGGACAACTGAAATCGCATGAATAGTGCCATTAATTCTCAGCACGCCACGTTGTTGGTTTTGATTATTTAAAATATTGAGTAAACGGCTATCAATGTCTTGAAATAATGGACAAAGCTGCTGATAAAGCTGCTGCCCTGCCTCAGTCGTGGCAACGCTTCGGGTAGTTCGATTGAAAAGTTTCAAGCCTAAACGGCGTTCTAACTGACTAATAGTATGGCTTACCGCTGCTCGTGAAAGATTCAATTGAGCCGCCACTTTGGTAAAACTACCCGTTTGAGCAACAAGCAAAAAAGTGCGTAAATCGTTTAAGTTTTCTTGCATAGCTAAAGATAGATTGTCAAATATTATTGAACAAGTTAGTTTAAATTTGGTATCTAGTCAATCTAAATTAGATCACTATAATGCCACCATCTTTTAAACAACAGAGGAAAATAAAGATGACGAAACCAACTTACACAACGGAATATAAAGCCATCGAACAAGTTTTATTAAACGAATACAGTGAAGGCGGGAAACAAGCGAAAAGCGAGATTATGCAGCCCGCTTTTCACGAAGTCGCAACAATGTATAGCGTGGGTGAAAACGGAGCAATCGCAGGCGGATCTGTAACAGAAAGTTTATTCCCTGTGATTGACAACCACTTTACTCCCTCAGAAAATCCGACTGTTGCGATTGCCTATATTGATATTACCGGCAACGCAGCTTCCGCCCGTGTAGATACCGACAATCTAAGCGGCTATGGTTTTACTGATTATTTCAACTTGTTAAAAATAAATGGAACATGGCAAATTGTAAGTAAAATTTTCCATGCTCATTATTAATCCATAAGGCGGAAATTCCGCCTTTTACGCTATTAAAGGAGATAAATTATGAACAAATTTCAACCGATCCTAGAGCCTTATACATTAAACAATGGCATCACAATTAAAAACCGGCTTGCTGTTGCCCCCAATGACTCATTTTTCCTCACACAATGATGGCACAATCAGCGAGGAAGAACGTGTTTTTCTAAGCAATCGTGCCAGTGACATTGGCTTATTTATTGCCGCCGCAACCCTCGTGGCAGATGGTGGCAAAGCCTTTTACGGACAGCCCGAAGCCATTCACGAAAGCCAATTAGATAGTTTAAAAGCAACCGCAGATATAATCAAAAACCAGGGTGCAAAAGCCATTTTGCAAATTCACCATGGGGGTAAACTTGCCATTACGGAATTGTTAAACGGCAAAGATAAAGTCGCCCCCTCTGAAGATGAAAGCAGCGGTAGCCGAGCATTGACCAATAATGAAATCCATGAGCTAATCTCAAATTTTGCTAACGCCACAGAATTAGCTATCAAAGCTGGTTTTGACGGGGTGGAAATCCACGGCGCAAACGGTTACTTAATCCAACAGTTTTTATCAGCCCAAAGCAACCGACGTACTGATCAATGGGGAGGTAGCCTAGAAAATCGTTTGCGTTTTCCCCTTGCTATAGTCGATGCAGTCATCGCTATGCGTGAAAAATATCATCGTCCAGATTTCATCATCGGCTATCGTTTTTCTCCTGAAGAAAGTGGCGACAATGGGTTAACAATGGTGGATACCTTTGCACTCATTGACGAATTAGTTCAAAAACCGTTGCAATATTTGCACGTTTCCCTGTGGGATTTTTACAAAAAAGCCCGTCGTGGTGCCGACAGCAATCAAACCCGCTTAGCATTAATACACGAACGCATCAACGGTAAACTACCGCTTATCGGTGTTGGTAATCTATTCACCGCAGAACAAATCCTCGCCGCCTATCAAACAGGTTGGGCAGAATTTATTGGTCTCGGTAAAACTGTGATGATTAATCCCAACATTGCCACGTTAATTCAAGAAAATCGCGTACAAGAAATCATCACCGAGCTTGATCCAAATCAAGCAGATCATTATGGTATTCCAAACCGATTGTGGGAAATGTGCGTAGTGGGTGGTGCTTGGTTACCACCAGTGAAAGGGAAAGCATGGCAACCGGTAGATATTTAACAAAATAATTTTCAATAAAATTGTCAACACGAACCTATCTAATCGTTGCGGTATTATGTAGCAAATGCACAAAATAGACATTTCAATGATATGTAGGGACACACTGCCTGTGTCCGCTTATAACATATTGAAATACGGACACACGCAGTGTGTCCCTACCCCCAAAACAGATTTGTGCAACGGATAATACCGAATAGTTGTTGATTCGGTAGGGGGCGTAACGATGACGTCCGTTATAAAAACCGACAATCTCAATATGTTGAAAAAAATAACGTCACGGTCACCCTATATTTTCCCCTTTGTATATTTACTAAGAACTCAAAACACGGTAAAAACCAACCGCACTTTTATCAATAAACAAGGAACAAAAAATGGCAATTAAACCTGTTGAACTGGAAAAATTCTATCGCTTAATCAACCACGGTCCAACAACGATGATTTCCGCTAAAGCAGACGGCATTGAAAATGTGATGTCTGCAGCGTGGGTCTGTGCAGTGGACTATCTCCCGAAAGCCAAATTAATGGTAATCATCGACAAAGCCGCTTATACACGAAAATTGATTGAAAAGAGCGGTTATTTTGCCGTACAAATTCCCATCGCGAAACAAGCTAAATTAGTTGTCGAAATGGGACTGAGCCGTAAAGAAAATCCGGACAAATTAGATAAATTGAGGCTATTTTATCAAGAAGGCTTCGATGTTCCCTTGGTGGAAGGCTGTGCTGCTTGGATTATCTGTAAAGTGATTCCCGAGCCTGAAAATCACGAGAAACACGATATGTTTATCGGTGAAGTGCTTGCATCATGGGCAGATGATCGTATTTTTAACAAGGGACATTGGCAATTTGATGATGCACCTGATGAACTGAGAACCTTGCACTATATTGCAGGTGGACAGTTTTACAAAATAGGAAAAGGGGTGAATGTAACAAGTGGAGAAGAATAAAGGATAGAACGCATTTTCCGATCAAAAAAGCACTATTGCATAAAAAAGGTGGGAATATCCCACCTTTCTAAGTTTAAAATTAAAGAATTTCTTTCGCTGTCGCTACCACGTTATCCACAGTGAAACCGAACAATTTGAATAACTGATCAGCCGGCGCAGACTCACCGAATGAATTCATTCCCACGATACGACCGGCAAAGCCCACATATTTATACCAGAAATCAGAAATTCCCGCTTCAATCGCAACACGCTTAGTGACAGAGGAAGGCAAGACACTTTCACGGTATGCTTCGTCTTGTTTATCGAAACGGTTGGTGCTTGGCATTGAAACCACACGCACGTTTTTACCTTCTGCGGCAAGCACATCTGCCGCTTTAACGGCAAGTTCCACTTCCGAACCTGTTGCAATTAAGATTAAATCCGGTGTGCCGTTGCTGTCTTTTAAGATATAAGCACCGCGCGCCACATTCGCTAATTGCTCAGAAGTGCGGTCCATTTGTGCCAAGTTTTGACGGGTGAAGATTAATGCACTCGGGCCGTCTTGACGTTCTACTGCTTGTTGCCACGCCACCGCTGATTCAACTTGATCGCAAGGTCTCCAGGTTTCAAGATTTGGAATTAAGCGTAATGAAGCCGTCTGCTCAATAGGTTGATGGGTTGGACCATCTTCGCCTAAGCCGATAGAATCGTGGGTGTAAACAAACAATGCGCGTTGTTTCATTAATGCCGCCATACGCACTGCATTGTGAGCGTATTCATAGAACATTAAGAAGGTTGCACCATAAGGAATGAAGCCACCGTGTAAAGCAATACCGTTCATGATGGCTGACATACCAAATTCACGTACACCATAGTTGATGTAATTGCCATCCACATTTTCATTTGCACGGATTGGTTTTGAACCGCTCCATAAGGTGAGGTTAGAACTTGCTAAATCCGCCGAACCACCTAAAAACTCGGGCAATACTTGTGCATAGGCTTCAATCGCATTTTGTGAGGCTTTACGGCTTGCAATACTTGCCGGATTAGCTTGTAATTTTTCAATGAAGGCTTGAGAATATGTTGACCAATCCGCCGGTAATTCACCAGTCGTACGACGTTTAAACTCAGCCGCTAACTCAGGATAGGCTTTTTCGTACGCAGCAAATTTTTCTTCCCACGATTTTTCAGCTGCCGCACCTTTCGCTTTTGCATCCCACTCGGCATAGTATTCTGCCGGAATTTCAAACGGTGCATAATCCCAATTTAATGCTTGACGGGTTAAGGCGATTTCTTCATCACCTAAAGGTGCACCGTGGCTATCATGAGAATTTGCTTTGTTTGGTGAACCAAAACCGATAATGGTTTTGCAAATAATTAAGGTCGGTTTTTCTTTTTCTGCTTGGGCAAGAATGGTCGCCGCACGAATTTGTTCAGCATCGTGACCATCTACATTGCGAATAACCTGCCAGCCGTAAGCTTCAAAACGGGCTGCCGTGTCATCACTAAACCAGCCGTCAACATGACCGTCAATAGAAATATTGTTGTCATCATAGAAAGCAATTAATTTGCCTAAACCGAGTGTCCCCGCTAAAGAACAAGCCTCGTGAGAAATGCCTTCCATTAAACAACCGTCGCCTAAGAATACATAAGTATAGTGATCGACAATATCATGGCCTTCGCGGTTAAATTGACCGCCTAACGTTTTTTCTGCAATCGCCATACCTACCGCATTGGTAATCCCTTGACCTAGCGGGCCGGTTGTGGTTTCAACGCCCGGTGCGTAACCATATTCAGGATGACCCGGTGTTTTAGAATGTAGTTGACGGAATTGTTTTAAATCTTCAGTGGAAAGATCATAACCGGTTAAATGTAACAAGCTGTAAATCAGCATTGAACCATGCCCGTTGGACAAAACAAAGCGGTCACGATCTGCCCATTTTGGATTGGTCGGATTATGTTTTAAGAAATCACGCCATAATACTTCAGCAATATCTGCCATGCCCATTGGCGCACCGGGGTGGCCTGATTTTGCTTTTTGTACGGCATCCATACTTAAAAAACGAATTGCGTTTGCGAGTTGTTTACGAGTCGCCATATTGTTTCTCCTGTGATTAAAAATAGTTTTCTGCATTCTACCTCATTTGCGTCAGAATTTAGGCAAAATAATTGAAATTTTATACAATTATTTAATCTATCCCCTACGCCGTCTTTGATGATAACGCTGAGTATTTGATTTCATGGGTAAATTGACCGCTCTTTTAGGTTCATTTGATGCACGATAGGTACGACGGTAATGACTTAAAAAATAATGAATGGAACTTGCTACCACTACCCCTAACAAAAATACGACGATCAATTCACCGTAAAGTTGGCGAAAAATTTGATTAATTTTACTTTGAGGAGATTGGGCATACTGCCCATCAAAAGTGACACGTAAAAAACCTTGAATCCCTAAGTTAGAGTAAATAGGCTCGACAATTTGCTGAGAGTTTTGCTCCCCATCCCGTTGTTCTAATCCCAATCTTTTACGTAAACGCTCAGAGTCTGTACTTTGTGCGAGCAATTTCCCTTGAGCATCATAAATTGAGGCATCCAATACAAAATGTTCCTGCACTAAATTATCTAGATTTTCCGTAAGCTTTTCAGTTTGTGCATTATTCACTAATAACACGGCAAATAAATTCGCTTGTTGACGGACTAAAATATGGGATAAATGAGAAACCTGATTCACACTCGCAAACTGCGAACCAATCTTAAACTGTTGCACACCAAATAAAATGACGGCAAAGGCAGCAGTGCAAAGGATCACAATCAGCACTAACATCACGGATTTTGTTAATTTTTCTTTGATTAAATGCAAGTTATTTTTCCCCAATTCGCCCTTAAATCGGCTAGAATAGTTTTAATTTTCACAATTTACAGGATTTTCTATGCAAATTCAAAACCTTGCAAGTATTACACAAAAATACCCAGCATTTCCAACCGCACTTTCGTCCGATTCGCCCCTTGTCTCATTAGAAGATAGTTTCATTCTCTACGGCACACAATTAAACCTTTCAACACTCACTCAATTTCAGCAAAAGTGCGGTCAAAATTTTCAGTGTTTTGATGCTTGGAATATCGCGAAAAATACGGTCGTTTTACTTAAAGGAAAATGGCATGATACCTTCCTTTCTACCGCTCACGAACTAGGTTTAGATATTGCTTTACTCAACTTTGAAGCAAAATTATCAGAAAAAGGATTATTAGTGATGGATATGGATTCCACTGCCATCCAAATTGAATGTATTGATGAAATCGCCAAGCTTGCCGGTACGGGGGAATTAGTATCCACAATTACCGAAAGTGCAATGCGGGGCGAACTTGATTTTGAACAGAGTTTACGCCGTCGGGTCAGCACATTAAAAGATGCCCCTGAAACTATTTTACAAGAAGTACGGGCAAATTTACCCTTAATGTCCGGTTTGCAGGAAACCATTCAAACTTTACAACAATATGGCTGGAAAACAGCCATTGCCTCAGGCGGTTTTACTTACTTCGCCGATTATTTGAAAGATTTATTGAACTTAGACTGTGCTGTCTCCAATCAATTCGACATTGTAGATGGTAAGCTCACCGGTTTAGTCAAAGGCGATGTTGTGGATGCACAATATAAAGCCCACACACTTCAGCGTTTACGCGATGAATACAGCATTAGTGCTGAAAATACCCTTGCTATTGGTGACGGCGCGAACGATTTAGCCATGATGAACGTCGCCGGATTAGGGGTCGCTTTCCACGCTAAGCCGAAAGTGCAACAACAAGCGCAAATTGTGGTAAACTTCGCTGACTTAACTGCACTTTTATGTCTTTTAAGTGCAAGAGAAAGAATTTAACGTTAATGGGAGAAAATTATGCCATCTTTTGATATTGTGTCTGAAATTACTATGCATGAAGTGCGTAACGCCGTAGAAAATGCAAACCGAGTATTAAGCACACGCTACGATTTCCGTGGCGTGGAAGCCGTGATTGAACTCAATGAAAAAAATGAGACCGTAAAAGTGACAACCGAATCCGAGTTTCAACTCGAACAACTGATCGAAATCTTGATTGGTGCATTTGTTAAACGTGGTATTGAACACGGATCATTAGATATTCCGACAGAAAGCGAACACCACGGTAAACTTTACACCAAAGAAATAAAATTAAAACAAGGCATCGAAACCGAAATGGCGAAGAAAATCACCAAATTAGTGAAAGACTCTAAAATTAAAGTTCAAGCCCAAATTCAAGGTGATCAAGTTCGGGTAACAGGTAAATCCCGTGATGACTTACAAGCCGTGATTCAACTGGTAAAAGGTGCAGAGCTGGGACAACCATTCCAGTTTAATAATTTTAGAGATTAATTCTTTTACCTAAAAAGTGCGGTCAGAAATTCCGGTATTATGTAGGGACACACTGCGTGTGTCCGTTACAAAATCAAATCATTTCAATAGATTAAAATTCGGACACACGCAGTGTGTCCCTACTCACCCAAAAAACAGATTTGTGCCACTATTATAATGGCCAGAAATTCAAATATTTTCCTGACCGCACTTTTTTATTTGCTTTATCCGTTAAGCAAATCTTGCTTTCGCTTCTGCAATCGCCTCTGCCACTCTCAGTGGTGAAACCCCACCTTTCGCACAACGTTTATCCAAACAAGATTGAAGGGAAAGAATATCATACACATCATCGCCCACCACTTCGCTAAATTGACGGAATTCCGGAATAGTAAGATCCTCTAATCCCTTACCTTTCTCAATGGCATAAACCACTGTTTCACCCACAATATGATGAGAATCTCGGAAAGGTACGCCTTTTGCCACAAGATAATCAGCCAATTCTGTGGCATTGGAATAACCTTTTAGTGCTGCTTCACGGGTACGTTCAACATTCACTTTTAATTCATCCAGTACAAAGGTCGCCATATCGACACAATCTTGCCAAGTATCGAGGGCATCAAAAATCCCTTCTTTATCTTCCTGCATATCTTTATTGTAAGCGAGCGGTAAGCCCTTTAATGTCATCAGCATACCGGTTAACGCCCCCATTACTCGACCCGCTTTACCACGAATCAATTCGCAAGCATCAGGATTTTTCTTTTGTGGCATTAACGATGAACCTGAAGTGACACGATCCGATAATTCCACAAAATTCGCTTCACCACTGTTGAAAATAATCATATCTTCCGCAAAACGGGAAAGATGCGCCATACTCAGAGAGGAGGTAGAAAGTAATTCTACGATATGATCGCGATCCGATACGCTGTCTAAACTATTGCGGGTGGCAAAACTAAAGCCTAAATCCTGAGCCAACACATCACGATCCACCGCATAAGCCGTACCGGCCAACGCACCACTACCAAGCGGGCAAGTGTTCATACGTTTATAAGCATCAGTCAAACGAGTGTAATCCCGATCAAACATTTCTACATAAGCCATACACCAATGGGCGAAAGTGATGGGCTGTGCACGCTGTAAATGCGTATAGCCCGGCATCACGGCTTCTTGGGTATTTTCAGCGGTTTGCACTAAATGGCGTTGTAAATTCCGAATCGAATCCTGTAATTCGGTCACTCGTTGTTTACACCACATTTTAATATCAAGTGCGACCTGATCATTACGACTACGTCCGGTATGCAATTTTTTGCCAAGATTACCGACTTTATCAATCAGTTTACTTTCCACCCAGCTATGAATATCTTCCGCTTCATCTTGCAAAATCGCTTGCGGATTTGATCGCACTTCAAGCAATAATTCATTTAATGCTTGTTCTAATTGTTGCTGTTCCTCTTGCGTTAATACATTCACTTTGACTAAGGCTTTCGACCAGCCGATTGATCCTTCAATATCTTGTTCGGCTAAACGATAATCAAAACGTAATGAATCATTAAAATCTTTAAAACGCTTATCTGCGGCTTGTGTAAAACGCCCACCCCAAAGTGCCATAATATCCTCTTTCTTATCATCAATGACCCCAAAGTGCGGTCAAAATATACGGAATTTTTGAAGGGAACATTCTATCAATTCCCCCTAAATAAGTGAAATATTTTAAAAAAATCGCCAATATCTTTGAGGATAAAATGAGACAATTTATGGATAGATTAAGACAAATCATCTAATAACTTCAGTTTAATTACTTTAAAATCCGCCCCCGATTTATCATTAATAATTAGGAGTTATCTTATGCAAGTGTTGATCGAATTTATTGCTAAAATTATTGCCCCTTGGCAACGTCAATTTATCAATTTTATCCGTATTGCCATTTTTATTGTTATGGCTTGGATTGGAGGCTTAAAAGCCTTCCAATACGAAGCGGACGGGATTGCACATTTCGTATCCAATAGCCCTTTTATGAGCTTTTTTTATAATAACAGCGACAAATACGCACCAAATGAAAAAGGCGAAATGGTTAAAGAATATGTTTTGCACAAAAACCCTGAAGGGAAAATGGTTCAAAAAAATATTGAATGGCATAAACAAAACGGAACTTATACCTTCTCTTACGCATTGGGCATCGTGATTGTGTCTATCGGGATTTTAACACTAATGGGGATTTGGAATGCCAATATTGGGCTGATTGGTGGGCTATTGACCTTCGGAATGTCAATTGTTACGCTTTCGTTCTTGATTACCACCCCGGAAACTTGGGTGCCTAATCTAGGGGGTGATTTACCTACCCCTAATTACGGTTTCCCTTATTTATCTGCAGCAGGACGTTTGATTTTAAAAGATATTATTATGATGTCAGGTGGATTAACCGTCGCAGCAGAATGCGCAAATCGAATTCTACGTAAGAAAGCAGATGGACTTGCGTAAGAAAAACGAAAAATAGGGAGCGTTCTCCCTGTTTTTCTTTACAGAGGTAAGTAATGAATATTCTCGATCAGCTTATTAAATTTGCCCAAATATCCGGGAGTATTAATGTTCAATGTCAATTACAAGAAGCCTGGTATATTCGCCATGAATGGCAATCTTGCCACGGGATTGTGCACATTGTTTCACAAGGGCAAGGCTATTTACATATTGATGGAATTGAAAAAGCAATAAAGCTGAAAGCAAATGATGTGGTCTTTTTCCCCCACTCTCTCGGGCATACCTTAACACATCAACCAAACTACCATCACCCAACTCCAATAAATACCCAAATGAAGGGAGCTTTTACCTTAAAACAATGCGGCAATGCAAGACCTGATTTAAGTTTATTTTGTGCTAACTTTACTTATGATAAACAATCAGAATTATTTAATAATCTCCCTGAGATGATCTTATTAAATTTGCGGGACGCCTCTTTAAAACCGTTATTAGACATATTGCAGCGTGAAGCCGATGATTATCAAGCCGGTTCTGCCAATATTATCAATGCCTTACTCAGTGTATTGCTCACCCTGTTAATTCGCACCTATTTGCAACAAGATAATGCACAACTCAACGGCTCTCTAAAGGGATTACGAGATAAACGTCTTTATAGCGTGATATCGAATATCATCGCAAAACCGGAACAGGAATGGAAAATTGAAACACTTTGCCATATAGCGAATCTATCCAAAGCCCAACTTATAAGGTTGTTTAATCAGCAAATTGGGGTCAGTCCTTATAATTTTGTCAATAATATGAGATTGCAAAAAGCAGCGGAATTACTGAAACACTCTCAGCAATCCATACTTAGTGTCGCACTAAATTGTGGTTTTCAATCAGAAAGTAATTTTGGTAAAGCATTTAAAAAATATTATCAATTAACGCCAGGACAATACCGTAAAAAATAAAATAATTTTGTAAAAGTTTGTGCTGAAAACTAGACACTATCCCATTTTAGTGATACCTTACGCACAGATTTCAGGGGCTCAGCCCACCATTCATTAACTCAACTCTTAATTAATCTCAACGATTACTCATTATGCATTTAACAGAACTTAAAAATACGCCGGTTTCGGATCTTGTGAAGCTAGGCGAGGAGCAAATGGGCTTAGAAAATTTAGCCCGTTTGCGTAAACAAGACATTGTCTTTGCTATCTTAAAACAACACGCAAAAAGTGGTGAAGATATTTTTGGCGGTGGCGTGTTAGAAATTTTACCCGATGGCTTTGGCTTTTTGCGTTCTGCTGATAGTTCATACTTAGCCGGTCCTGACGATATTTATGTTTCCCCAAGCCAAATCCGTCGTTTCAACTTACAAACCGGTGACAAAATTGAAGGCAAAATTCGTCCACCTAAAGAAGGCGAACGCTATTTTGCCCTGCTTAAAGTCGATCAAGTCAATGACGACAAGCCTGAAGTTTCCCGCAGCAAAATTCTCTTTGAAAACTTAACACCGCTCCATGCCAATTCCCGTCTAAAAATGGAAAGAGGCAATGGTTCGACAGAAGATTTAACCGCCCGTATTTTAGATTTAGCCTCGCCTATTGGTAAAGGTCAGCGTGGTTTGATTGTCGCACCACCAAAGGCGGGTAAAACCATGCTCTTGCAAAATATTGCACAAAGCATCACCCATAACTATCCGGAATGTGAGCTCATCGTTCTGTTAATTGATGAGCGTCCGGAAGAAGTGACAGAAATGCAACGCTCGGTAAAAGGCGAAGTCATTGCCTCAACCTTTGATGAACCGGCGGCTCGTCACGTTCAAGTCGCTGAAATGGTGATCGAAAAAGCCAAACGCTCTGTCGAACATAAAAAAGATGTGGTGATTTTGCTCGACTCAATCACACGTTTAGCTCGAGCTTACAATACTGTTACCCCGGCTTCCGGTAAAATCTTATCCGGTGGTGTGGATGCGAACGCATTACATCGTCCTAAACGTTTCTTCGGTGCAGCACGTAATGTAGAGGAAGGTGGCAGTTTAACGATTATTGCAACCGCACTTGTGGATACCGGCTCAAAAATGGACGAAGTGATTTTTGAAGAATTTAAAGGGACGGGTAATATGGAACTCCATCTTTCCCGTAAGATTGCTGAAAAACGTGTCTTCCCAGCGATTGACTTCAACCGTTCGGGTACACGTAAAGAAGATCTCCTCACCACACCTGATGAACTACAAAAAATGTGGATTCTTCGCAAAATCCTTAACCCGATGGGTGAGGTGGAAGCAATGGAATGGCTCATTGATAAACTCGGCGTAGCCAAAACCAACGAAGAGTTTTTTGAAATTATGAAACGTTCATAAATGATATGCCAAGAGGCTTAAAATCAACATCAAAATAAATACGAAAGGGAAACGCAATGTTTCCTTTTTTGTTGACATAAATCCAGAGATAAAAAAGTGCGGTCAAAATTGACCGCACTTTTTCTTAAAACCGGAATTATGTAGCCGTTGCACAACACTGATTTTGTATTTGTTTATAGAGACACACTGCGTATGTCGGTTATAAAAAACAATTTCAGTGGATTATCAAGCGGACGCATGCTGTGCGTCCCTACCACTAAGGTTATTTAATCGGTGGCGTTAATTTAGCGATTTTTTACAAATAAGTTTATTATGCTTTATGGTATCTTCCATTGAGATTCCTTGTGCATTGGCTAAATAATAACGCTACTTTTTTATTCCCCTTTCACAACTGAGATAGCAAGTTCATCCAAGGCTTGTGGGTTCGCAAAACTTGGTGCTTCAGTCATTAAACAAGCCGCTGCCGTCGTTTTCGGAAAGGCAATGACATCACGAATATTGTCCGTACCGGTTAATAACATCGTTAAACGATCTAATCCAAAAGCAAGACCGGCATGGGGTGGCGTACCAAATTTTAATGCCTCCAACAAGAAGCCGAATTTTTCACGTTGTTGCTCCTCATCAATACCTAAAATACGAAATACCGTTTGCTGCATTTTCGGATCGAAAATACGCACCGAGCCGCCGCCCACTTCATAACCGTTAATCACCATATCGTAAGCATTTGCGACAGCCTCCGTAGGTGTAGCTTCCAATTGCTCAGGTGTGAAATCTTTTGGTGAAGTAAACGGATGGTGCATTGCCGCGAGATGACCTTCATCATCACGTTCAAACATTGGGAAATCAATCACCCAAAGCGGTTGCCACTCATCTAAACGGGTTAATCCCAGATCACGACCAAGTTTTAAACGTAGTGCTCCCATCGCATCCGTTGTAATTTGCCACTTATCTGCACCGAAGAAAAGAATATCACCAGTTTGTGCACCTACGCGTTCAAATAAGGCTTTTAATACGTCTTCATTTAGGAATTTCGCAATCGGACTTTGTACCCCTTCAAGCCCTGCATTTACATCATTCACTTTTAACCAAGCTAAACCCTTCGCCCCATAAATACCAACAAACTGGGTATATTCATCAATTTGTTTACGGGTAATTTCATTGCCGTTTGGCACTCGAATAACGGCAACCCGACCATTAGGATCATTTGCCGGACCTTGAAATACTTTAAAATCCACATCTTTCACAATATCAGCGACATCAACCATTTCTAATGGGTTACGCAAATCCGGTTTATCCGAACCGAAACGTTGCATCGCTTCTTGCCATGTCATCACAGGGAATTTTCCTAAATCGACACCAATGGTATCCAACCACAAGCCATGCACCATACGCTCCATAATGTCACGTACTTCTTGGGCTGTTAAAAAAGAGGTTTCCACATCAATTTGAGTGAATTCAGGTTGGCGATCTGCACGCAAGTCTTCATCACGAAAACATTTCACTATCTGATAATAGCGATCAAAACCGGACATCATCAGCAACTGTTTGAAAAGCTGTGGAGATTGAGGTAAAGCATAGAACTTGCCTTTATGTACACGACTTGGTACAAGATAATCGCGCGCGCCCTCTGGTGTTGCCTTGGTCAGCATTGGGGTTTCAATATCCAAGAAACCGTTATCATCCATAAAACGACGCACAAAACTGGTAATTTTCGCACGGGTTTTCAAACGCTGCGCCATTTCCGGACGACGTAAATCAAGATAACGATATTTTAAGCGTTGTTCTTCTGTATTATTCTGATTGAAATCAAGTGGTAATACCTCAGAGGCATTATAAATACGCAATGCCTTTGCCAGAATCTCCACTTCACCCGTTGCCATATTTTTGTTGATTTGATTCTCCGGGCGGGACAGAACTTCCCCTTTAATTTGAATACAAAATTCGTTACGCAAACTTGCCGCAGCAGTTAATGCTTCTTGATATTTCGGGTCAAAGCACACTTGCACAATACCCTCACGATCACGCATATCAATAAAAATTAAGCCACCTAAATCACGGCGTCGATGAACCCAACCACTTAGTGTTACTTCTTGTCCGATGTTGTTACGGTTTAACGATCCGCAATAATGTGTACGCATCATACTCTTGTTCCTTAAATATTCTGTAAAAGTGGAAAATATCACCGAATTATACGGAAAAAGCCATTCATTTTAAATCAGAAACAGAAATTTATTTGACCCACTGAAAACTTTCCCTAAAATAACCGCACTTTTAACCGAGGGGACGTGATGTTAAAAACTGTGCTTGTATAAAATGTCGTATCTTATTACCCGCCCCTCCAATAAATAGCATATAAATCATGAAAGACACTCTCTTTTCTACGCCAATCGAAAAACTTGGCGATTTCACTTTTGATGAAAACGTTGCAGAAGTATTTCCTGACATGATCCAACGTTCTATACCTGGCTATACAAATATAATTACCGCCATTGGCATGTTAGCAGAACGCTTTGTTACGCCAAATAGTCAAGTTTATGATCTCGGCTGCTCACGCGGTGCTGCGACACTTTCAGCACGAAGAAATATCCATCAACCTGATGTCAAAATTATTGCTATTGATAATTCTCAACCTATGGTTGAGCGTTGCCGCCAGCACATTGCAGCCTACCACAGTGATATTCCCGTGGAAATTTTGTGTGAGGATATTCGCAATGTTGAAATCAAAAATGCCTCTATGGTGATTTTAAACTTCACTTTACAATTTTTGCCACCTGAAGATCGTATGGCGTTACTCACAAGAATTTACCACGGACTAAACCCTAATGGCGTTTTGGTCCTTTCTGAAAAATTCTGCTTTGAAAATGAAAAAGTCGATCATTTACTGATCGATCTCCATCATCAGTTCAAGCGAGCCAACGGTTATAGCGAACTTGAAGTCAGCCAAAAGCGTACTGCGTTAGAAAATGTGATGAGAACAGACAGCATTGAAACTCACAAAGTGCGGTTAAAAAATATCGGATTTTCTCAGGTAGAACTTTGGTTTCAATGTTTTAATTTTGGCTCAATGGTAGCCGTCAAATAACAAAATAAAAAAGCGCTCAATTCACATGGGTTTAAAAAAATGAGCGCTTTTTATAAAAAACTAAGAGTTAGTTTGAGCCACTTGGTTTATGAAATAAGGTGAATGCAATAAAGAGGAATCCTAAGAAACAAGATACAATGAGTGCATAAAATCCCCCATCCCATCCAAACAAATCAACCAGTTTACCCATCACATAACCCGCACTCGCCGATCCCAATAAATAACCAAACAAGCCGGTTAAACCTGTTGCCGTCCCCGTTGCGATACGTGGCACTAAATCAGCGGCTTGTAACCCAATCATCATAACCGGGCCATAAATTAAGAAACCAATCGCAACGAGACAAATATTATCCACTAATGGATTACCTGCCGGATTTTTCCAGTAAACAATAATGGCGATGAATACCCCGGTTAGAAACAATAACATTGGTGGGGCACGGTGACCTTTGAAGACTTTATCACTTAAATAACCACTGGTTAACATACCGAAAATCCCGGCATATTCATATAAGAAATATGCCCAACTCTGCTTATCAACCGAAAAATGTTTCACTTCTTTTAGGTAAGTTGGTGCCCAATCAATAATGCCGTAACGAATGAAATAGACAAAAACGTTAGCAATAGCAATTGCCCATAAGAATTTGTTATTAATGATATATTTTTTGAAAATATCTTTAGAGGAAAGTGTATGTGCAGATTCAACATGTTGTACGATTTTTTCGCCTTTCCATTCATCCACAGGTGGTAGCCCCTGAGATTCCGGTGTATCCCGCATCAGCCAAAACATAATAAAAGCCAACACAATAGCAATTAATGCCGGCAAATAAAATAAAGATTGCCATGTACCAAAAATCGCTAAACCTAGGATCGCTAAAGGCCCAATTAAACCACCACCTAAATTATGGGAGACATTCCACCAACTCCACCAAACACCCCGCTCGGATATGGAGAACCAATTCGTCATGGTTTTTGCACCCGGG
The DNA here is from genome assembly GCF_001999285.1 of Rodentibacter genomosp. 1. Lineage (GTDB taxonomy): Bacteria > Pseudomonadota > Gammaproteobacteria > Enterobacterales > Pasteurellaceae > Rodentibacter. Next base: position 29,911 of record NZ_MLHN01000009.1, on the reverse strand, counting down.
GGATATCCCATGCCCTGAAACCAGCCATTAAAGGCGGCTAAAATAATCATCAATGGAATGGAGGCTAATACTCCGGGCACTAATCCAAAAATTAAACTCACTGCGGCAGAGCCAAGCAAACCTATCGTAATAAAATATTTTGGATTACTTCGATCAGACACATTCCCCATAATGAACTTACTAAAGCCATACGCAAGAGATAATGCCACACCAACAGTTCCTAAATCCGCTTTAGTAAAACCATATTCATCAATTAAATAAGGTATCGCCAGAGAAAAGTTTTTACGAATAAGATAATATGCAGCATAACCGATGAACACCCCGGCAAAAACCTGCCAACGTAATTTTTTATACGCTGCATCGGTTTTAGAATGCTCCATTCGTGGTGCCGGTGGAGAGGCTTTTAAAAAAGAAAACATATCAAACTCCCTGTATAAAATCCAAACACGCTCATTGAAATAGAATATAAACGTTTCGTTACAAAAACATTCAAGTAAAATCTCAACAACCCAAGTAAAGTATAACCCTCATATCAGACTCCAATTTTATTTTAAATCAAACAATGTCGGATTTTTTCCAACGGACTTAATAAATTGAAGCCTTTCACCACTTTTACTGATTTATAGTTTGATCTATGGCATAATTTTACTTCGTTTCCTCACATTATTTATAAAGGACAAACCCATGCGAATTTTACATACGATGTTACGTGTGGGCGATTTAGATCGCTCAATTAAATTTTATCAAGAGGTTTTGGGCATGCGTTTATTACGTACCAGCGAAAACCCTGAATACAAATACTCTTTAGCCTTTCTCGGTTACGATGATGAAGATAAATCCTCAGTCATTGAACTGACTTATAATTGGGGGGTGACAGAATATGATCTCGGCACAGCATATGGCCATATTGCTATCGGGGTAGATGATATTTATACCACCTGTGAAGCTGTTCGTACTATGGGTGGAAAAGTCACCCGTGAACCGGGTCCGGTAAAAGGCGGTAGTACGGTGATAGCCTTTGTAGAAGATCCTAACGGTTATAAAATCGAATTTATTGAAAATAAAAGTGCAAAGGCCGGGCTCGGTAATTAAAAGTGCGGTCAGTTTCCGCAAGGTTTTAATAACGTAGCGTTGTCTACGTTATTTTATTTTTTTAGGATACGATTATGTCCGATTCTCAAATTCCTTATCATCATCAATTAAAAAATCGCTTCAGAGGCTATTTCCCTGTCATTATTGATGTGGAAACGGCTGGTTTTGAGGCTAAAAAAGATGCGCTATTAGAACTGGCGGCTATTACGCTAAAAATGGATGAAAATGGCTATTTACAGCCCGATCAAAAATGTCATTTTCATATCGAACCTTTTGAAGGGGCAAATATCAACCCCGAATCATTGAAATTCAATGGCATTGATATTCACAATCCATTACGCGGTGCCGTATCCGAATTAGAAGCGATCACTGCGTTATTCCAAATGGTACGCCGTGGGCAAAAAGAAGCAGATTGTCAGCGTTCTATTATCGTGGCACATAATGCGGCTTTCGATCAAAGTTTTGTCATGGCTGCAGCGGAGCGTACCGGCGTCAAACGCAACCCATTTCATCCCTTTGGAATGTTTGATACCGCAAGTCTGGCAGGATTAATGTTCGGACAAACGGTACTCGTGAAAGCCTGCCAAGCCGCAAACATCCCTTTCGACGGCAAACAAGCTCATTCTGCACTCTATGACACTGAACGTACTGCGGAATTGTTCTGTTATATGGTAAATCATTTAAAAGATCTTGGTGGATTTCCCCACTTAAATAGAGCGGAAAACGAAAAAACGAAGGAAAAATCAACCGCACTTTAAATTTTTCCAAAAGAGGGGTTGCAATCGTTTTCGTTTTCCAGTAGTTTAAAAGACAATTCTTACTTGGAGATTTAAATATGAACATTATCCGCTATCATCACCATTTCACTGAATAATCTTTCAGGTATGTGGCGTGCTTGGAAGACATCTTCCGAGCCAAAAGGATAGTGAAAAATCTTACCCCTCGGAAGGCAACTTTCGAGGGGTTTCTTTTATAATACAGGAGTAAATTAACAATGCGACATTATCCCTTTTGTTTCTTGAACGTTTCCCTCTATTCACACATTAATCTATAAGGAAAAAACACAATGTTATCAAACCCCGTTGTTATCTCAATAATTGTGCTACTTGCACTGAGTCTACTACGTATCAATGTTGTGATCGCTCTCGTGATCGCTGCACTCACCGCCGGTTTATTCGGTGATCTTGGTTTAACAAAAACCATCGAAACCTTCACCGGAGGATTAGGGGGTGGTGCTGAAGTTGCCATGAATTATGCCATGCTTGGCGCCTTTGCTATCGCAATCTCGAAATCAGGCATCACTGATTTACTCGCCTATAAAATCATCAAAAAAATTAATAAAACGCCAACAGGCAACAATCTTGCTTGGTTTAAGTATTTAATTTTTGCAATATTGGCTCTATTTGCGATTTCATCTCAAAACCTATTACCGGTACATATTGCCTTTATTCCTATTATTATCCCGCCACTATTATCAATCTTTAATCGTCTAAAAATTGATCGCCGAGCAGTGGCATGTGTACTCACCTTTGGTTTAACCGCTACCTATATGCTTTTACCGGTGGGCTTTGGTAAAATCTTTATTGAAAGTATTTTGGTGAAAAATATCAATCAAGCAGGAGCATCGCTCGGCTTACAAACTGATGTCGCCCAAGTTTCACTGGCAATGTTACTACCGGTCGCCGGCATGATCTTGGGGCTATTAACAGCAGTCTTCATCACTTATCGCAAACCTCGTGAATACAATGTAGCTATTAAAGAACCGACTACCAAGGAAATTGAAGCGCATATTGCGAATATTCAACCAAAACACATCACGACAAGTTTAATTGCTATTGTCGCAACCTTCGCAACACAATTAGTCACCAGCTCAACAATCATTGGTGGCTTGATCGGTTTGGTTATTTTCGCTGTATTTGGTATCTTCAAACTCAAAGAAAGTAATGATATCTTCCAACAAGGCTTGCGTTTAATGGCGATGATTGGATTTGTGATGATTGCTGCTTCAGGATTTGCTAACGTCATTAATGCCACCACAGGTGTGACAGATTTAGTGCAAAACCTTAGTAATGGTGCAATTCAAAGTAAGGGCTTGGCCGCATTTTTGATGTTACTTGTTGGTTTGCTCATCACCATGGGAATAGGCTCTTCTTTCTCAACAGTTCCTATTATTACCTCAATTTATGTGCCACTTTGCTTATCCTTTGGCTTCTCTCCATTAGCGACGGTCTCTATTGTAGGGGTTGCCGCTGCATTAGGTGACGCAGGATCGCCTGCCTCTGACTCGACATTAGGGCCAACATCAGGTTTAAATATGGATGGTAAACACGACCACATTTGGGATTCTGTTGTACCTACGTTCATTCACTACAATATTCCACTCATTATCTTCGGCTGGATTGCCGCAATGTACCTTTAACGATTATAATCCCCCCTCAGGGGGATTTTTTTATGCGCATTCAACAACTCATCAACACGCTAGAACAAAAGGTTCAACAGCTACAACAAATCTATTCATCACGACAAGAAGAAAAAATTTTCACTAAATTTGACCGTACTTTATTTAGCGAAAATGGACAAACTACTGCATTTTATTTTGCTGAAATTGAGACAACCTTAAAAAAAATAAAATCCCTTTATTCAACTGATATTGATCACTACAAGTTCATTACCGAGCATTTACTCAAACAATGTCGCGCACTATCTGAGGCGCTAAATCGAAAACAACATCAACCTATTTCACCAAAACCTAAAACATCCCCGGTAAAAAAAGCACATCACGATGTTCACAAACTGCCACCACGTGAACGTTTAGAAAAATATTATGAGGCTCTCGAACAGCTGAACAATTTATACCTACAGCAGAAAGATCTGATAAGTATTGAAAAAAATCCTGAAGAACAGAAAAAAATAATAAGATTAGCAGAGGGCTATAAATACCGCCGTCAAAAATGCCAAGAAGCAATTGATCTATTAGAGGAATATTTAGCTTTTAAAGAAGAACAAGAAATTAAAAATAACTCAGAAAAATAACCGTCACCAACCACTCTATTCCACTGAAAATTATTGATAATAAAAAAGCAAAATCCCCTAACTTTTGATTAGGGGATCTTAAAAATTTAATGGCGGAGGAAGTGAGATTCGAACTCACGGAGGGCGTAAACCCTCGCCGGTTTTCAAGACCGGTGCCTTCAACCACTCGACCATTCCTCCGTGATTTAAGCGAGGTGGATAATACGTTTTTTACCTAACCTCGTCAATAGTAAAAAAACAATATTTTTTCGAATGATTAATTTTACCTCAATTTTAGATGAAAAAATTGGCACATTACTGTGCCAATCTTATTTTTCTTATTCAATCTTCGCTTGGGTTGGCTCAGAATAGACATGACTAATCGCACTATGATGACCGGCAGAACCTTTACCATAAAAATAATAGCGAGATTCCATCCATTCAATAATAGCAAAAGGTTTGCCCATTTCCTCACTTGCTTTTGCGAGTGTCATTTCCGCTTTTGTATGAACAACAGAAGAAACTGTCCCTAAGCGACCGTCAAATGTATAAGTGCGGGCAAATTCTACGGTATTTCCTATCTCCGGCTTTTCAGGCTGCATTAATACCACAGAAGGTTCGTCATTTTGAGCGTTATCTTTAGCGTGAAGACGTTCTAATGACTCTTGGACTTTTTTCTGTACTGATTCATTTGCCGGTTGTGTAATGAAGTCCAATGCAGGTTTAATTTCCACAGGACTCTCCTCAATCACAATGCCGGTAGCCGGTGTAATAAACCCTTTCTTGGTTTTCTCTTGCTCAAGCAATTCATCGACGGATAAGAATTGATTCTCTTTAGGAGAGGAGGCATTTACCGTTGAATAATCCATCCATACCTTACCACTTGCTAATTCAGGTGAAACAACTGCTGCAAACAATGGCATTGGAGATTTAGCTTCATAACGACGACGGCGTTGATTATTTGCGACACGTAGATGACGTGGCATACGGCGCTGACGTTCTTGACGTTCCTGATGAGGTTGTTTTTCTTCAGTCGCTGTTTGAACCGTTTCAACACTTGGCTCATTATCATCTATTCGTACACGTTTATTTAAATCGCGACGTTGACGACGTTGTACAACAGTTTGCTCCGTTTTCTCTTCCGGTTTATTCTCTAAAACAGGAGGCAAATTGACCGCACTTTCAATAATACTTTCATCCACAGTATTATTTCGACGAGAACGACGTTGGTTACGCTCACGCGTTAAACGCACATTATCCTCTTCAAATTTTGGCGTATCATTATTTTCCACTTTGGTGCGACGTATCACACGCTGTTCTTGTGGCCGGCGCGGGGTTCGATTATGACGAGCGCGATTATTTTTGCTTTTATTTTTTTCTTCCTCTACATTCTCAGAAGTAAATAAGCGTTTAATTTTAGCCATAAATTTTACAAGTAACGATGGCTCTTTTGATTTACGCTCTAACGGTGTTGGAGCAGCCTCCGAAATAGAAAGTGATACAGCCGCACTTTCTACCGCTACTTGCTCTTGCACCACAATGGTATCAGAATTTCGAGACGTTAAAGCTTCGTCTCCCGTATCATCTTGCAAACAATGAATTTTCGCTAAATTGTAGCTAAGTTCATTCACTTCTTCTCCATCGCGGACGCGAAATACGCTGAAATGAGGCGTTTCCATCGCTTCATTTGGCACCACGATCACATCAACACTATGACGCTTTTCAATACTACTGATAGCTTTACGTTTCTCATTTAAAAGGTAAGAAGCAATTTGCACCGGCACAATCGTATGAACTTGCTTGGTATTTTCTTTTAGCGCTTCTTCTTCAATTAAGCGTAAAATTGACAAAGACAGAGATTCATTATCTCGGACTTTCCCCGTACCCTGACAACGAGGGCAAATATGATGAGAAGATTCCCCCAATGATGGACTTAAACGTTGACGGGACATTTCCAATAAACCGAAACGAGAAATTCGACTAATTTGAATCCGAGCACGGTCTTGGCGTACCGCATCACGTATACGATTTTCCACCTCTCTTTGGTGGCGAACCGGTGTCATATCAATAAAGTCAATAACGACCAGTCCCCCTAAATCACGCAAACGCAATTGACGAGCAATTTCATCTGCCGCTTCAAGATTAGTATTAAGTGCCGTTTCTTCAATATCACCACCCCGGGTCGAACGAGCCGAGTTAATATCGATCGCAGTTAAAGCTTCTGTGACATCAATCACAATAGAACCACCGGATGGTAAACGCACTTCACGTTGGAATGCCGATTCAATTTGAGATTCAATCTGATAATGGCTAAAAAGTGGCACCTCCCCCTGATAGAGTTTCACTCGATTGATAAAATCCGGACGAACCAATTTGATATGGGCTTTTGCCTTTTCAAAAATTTTCGGACTATCAATTAAAATCTCACCAATATCTCTGCGTAAATAATCACGAATCGCACGAACAATCACATCACTTTCTTGATGAATTAAGAAAGGTGCCGGTCGACTTTGTGACGCTTGTTTAATTGCCTCCCAATGGTGTAGCAATACTTTTAAGTCCCATTGCAGTTCCTCCGGTGATTTACCAACCCCTGCGGTACGTACAATCAACCCCACACCTTCCGGCACCACTAAAGAACTTAATGCCTCTTTTAGTTCAGTACGTTCATCACCTTCAATACGACGGGAAATACCACCAGCACGTGGGTTATTTGGCATAATCACCAAATAACTTCCAGCAAGGGAAACAAAGGTTGTGAGCGCCGCACCTTTATTACCGCGCTCTTCCTTATTCACTTGAACAATAATTTCTTGTCCTTCACTCAAAATATCACGAATATTTGGACGCCCCTGGAAAACATAATCTGCCGGAAAATATTCACGGGCAATTTCTTTTAAAGGTAAAAAACCGTGACGTTCTGCACCATAATCGACAAATGCCGCTTCAAGACTCGGTTCCACTCGGGTAATTTTTCCTTTGTAGATATTCGCTTTTTTCTGTTCATGACCCGGACTTTCGATGTCCAAATCAAAAAGGCGTTGTCCATCAACAAGCGCCACCCGCAACTCTTCTTTTTGAGTTGCATTAATTAACATTCTTTTCATTGTCAATTCTCTTTCTTAAATTTTAAAAGGTACCTCAAAATAAACCGCACTTTGCTTCGTTATCGACCTCGTGTTTCTCGCGCCAGTCAATCTCACGATTGTATGTTGCTGGGTGCATTGATAACGTTATGAAACAATAAAAGGACTGTTTTATAAAACAACGCGATATTTCTTCACGCGCTGCAAGCGGCACATTTATTTAGAGAAAAAATGCTGATTATCAATGTCTTATGCCAAATGCTGCATTGAATCGCCATCAACAAAACTTGTCATTTTCTACACGGAATTTTATGCGTAAAAAGACGCCCTATTATCCATAGAAACCAATAAATTAGCAAGGTGAGAATTACCCTCAATAAGTCTTTTATGATATGATTCGCACCAATTTTAGAAAGGTGAAAAAATGACAGAACAGAAAGAAAACATCATCAATGCCTCTGTAAAAATACTCACAATCAGTGAAGATGAAGCCGGTCAGCGCATAGATAATTATTTGTTGTCGAAACTCAAAGGTGTACCAAAAAGTTTGATTTATCGCATCGTTCGCAAAGGTGAAGTGAGAGTGAATAAAGGACGCATTAAGCCTGAGTATAAATTACAAACGAATGATGTGGTGCGCATACCGCCTGTGCGCACAACAGAAAAAAATAACGCACCGGTATCGAAAAACTTAAATAAAGTTGCGGATCTTGAATATAAAATTTTGTTTGAGGATGATTGTTTAATTGTGCTAAATAAACCTTCCGGTATTGCTGTACACGGGGGAAGCGGGTTAAATTTTGGTGTAATTGAAGCATTACGTGCCTTACGTCCGGAGGCCCGTTTTTTAGAGTTAGTACATCGTTTAGATCGGGATACATCCGGTATTCTGCTTATCGCGAAAAAGCGTTCGGCACTACGAAATCTACACGAACAACTTCGTCTGAAAACAATGCAAAAAGATTATTTGGCTTTGGTGCGTGGACAATGGCAGTCCCATATAAAAATAGTGAAAGCGCCATTATTAAAAAATGAACTTTCTAGTGGCGAACGTATTGTACGAGTCAATGAACAAGGTAAACCTTCTGAAACCCGTTTTTCTATTGAAGAACGTTATCCGAATGCCACATTAATAAAAGCGTCACCGATCACCGGGCGAACCCATCAAATTCGTGTCCACACTCAATACATGGGGCATCCAATTGCACTAGACGATAAATATGGTGATAAAGATTTTGATGAAAAAATGAAAACTCTTGGCTTAAATCGTTTATTTTTGCACGCTTTCTCTATTCGTTTTGAACACCCAAAAACAAATGAAACATTGCGGATAAACGCTCCTCTTGATGAAAAGATGAAGACAATACTGAAAAAGTTAAGGGAAAGCAAATAGACAAATTTAACATTTATTGCTATATTGGCGCGGAGACAGCAGGTTTCTATCAACATTTTCATAATAACGACAACAAAAAGGATAGCAAAATGGCAAAAGGACAATCTTTACAAGATCCTTACTTGAATGCATTACGTCGCGAACGTATTCCCGTGTCAATTTATCTTGTCAATGGGATTAAATTGCAAGGTCAAATTGAATCATTCGATCAATTTGTGATTCTATTAAAAAATACTGTTAATCAAATGGTATATAAACACGCAATTTCTACTGTGGTTCCTGCCCGTTCCGTTTCCCATCACAATAATAACCACCATAATGTACAAGCGACAGAAGTTGTAGAAACAACTGAAACAAAAACGGAATAGTCGGTTGAAAGCTATTTGATATCATGTAGCAAATATACAAGCCGTGGAATTTGAACGACATATAGGGACACACCGTGTCCCTCAAGTAGCTTGGAAATCTACTCTATGTTACAGTTTCATAATAAAGTGCGGTTGAGTTTTGCTTTACATTTTAGTTGCACACTCTTATTGTTAATGAACTAGCCTATTTTTCGATAATGTTCACGATTATCAACCTTCCTCGTTGTCATGAGAAAAATAATACACTGACAGGCTTTAATAAATTTTTGTGCTAACTTCACAAATTTACAAAAAGTCTTCCCTTATAACTAGACATTCATAAAAGATTTTGATATTTTCTCGCCACTCATATTTGGAGAGTTTGCCCAAAAGGATTTCATAATGAAAAAAATTTCAATGATTTTAACCGCACTTTTTTCAGCGGTATCACTTTCTGTCTTTGCTACGCCACAAAAAATAAGCACCTTCCTACCAAAACAATGTGTACAATTATTTAAAGAGACCGAGAGCTTAATCGCTCAAGCAGAAAAACAGCCGGGTACACATACTCAAGTAAACAAAATAAAAAGCAAGTTAAACCAAAGTAAAAAACAAATTCTCGAAATGGAACTTGCTACCCAGTTAAAAAGTTGTGATATTGGTTTAGCCCGATTAACCAATATGAAAAACTATTCTGAATAACATCACCCACTTCCATATTAATAGAAAAGGCTTATCAATTATTTGGTAAGCCTTTTCTTATCTAGTCGGTTAATTTTTGTATGCCAAAATGACGGTAGGTTTGTGAAGTAGCAATGCGCCCACGTGGTGTACGCTGCAAAAAACCCTGCTGAATTAAATAGGGTTCTAATACATCTTCAATGGTATCACGCTCTTCACCAATGGCCGCGGCGAGATTATCTAATCCAACCGGTCCTCCATCAAAACGTTCGATGACTGCTGAAAGCAATTTTCGATCGAGATAATCAAAACCAGCATCATCCACATCTAGCATTAAAAGTGCCTGTTTCGCAATATCCACAGAAATCACACCATTATTACGTACATCCGCATAATCTCGAACTCGGCGTAACAGGCGATTCGCAATACGCGGGGTACCACGTGAACGACGTGCAATTTCAAACGCGGCTTCTTTTTCTAATTCAAGGTTCAGACATGCTGCACTGCGTGCCACAATAGAGGTTAAATCATCAACAGAATAAAATTCTAAGCGTTGCACAATGCCAAAGCGATCACGTAAAGGAGAGGTTAAAGAACCTGCTCGGGTGGTTGCACCAACCAATGTGAACGGGGGGAGATCTAATTTAATTGAACGTGCCGCCGGCCCTTCGCCGATCATAATATCCAACTGGTAATCTTCCATAGCAGGATAAAGTACTTCCTCTATAGCTGGAGAAAGGCGATGAATTTCATCAATAAACAGCACATCATGAGGTTCAAGGTTCGTTAGCATTGCCGCTAAATCCCCAGCTTTTTCCAATACAGGGCCGGAGGTCGTCCTAATATTTACTCCCATTTCATTGGCAACAATATTCGCAAGTGTTGTTTTCCCTAACCCTGGAGGACCAAAAATCAACAAGTGATCCAGTGCATCCTGACGCAGTTTGGCAGCTTTAATGAAAATATCCATCTGTTCACGCACTTGAGGTTGCCCCACATAATCAGCCAATAATTTTGGACGAATAGCACGATCCTGAATATCCTCATCAAATTTAGCCTGACCACTAATAATTCTATCTGTTTCAATCATGACTTAACTCTAATTATAATGCGGCTTTTAGGGCATCCCGAATAAGCTGTTCACTCGTTAATTCCGGTTTTGCAACACGTTTTACCATTTTCTCTGCATCCATTGGTTTATATCCAAGCGCAATCAATGCAGAAATCGCTTCATCTACCGAATTTTCTTGTGCAGAAAATGAGGAGGATTCGGTTGGGATATGGGAGCTTTCTACAAAGAAATCACTTTGTTTCACACCTTTGAATTTCCCTTTTAATTCCACAAGTAAACGCTCTGCGGTTTTCTTCCCGACCCCTGGAATTTTAGTGAGTTTGGAAAGTTCTTCACGCTCAATCGCATAAATAAATTGATCAACAGACATTGCGGAAAGAATCGCCAATGCTAATTTAGGCCCAACACCATTGGTTTTAATCAGTTCACGGAATAAAGTGCGGTCAGTTTTTTGGGCAAATCCAAAAAGCAAATGCGCATCTTCACGTACAACAAGATGGGTAAATAAGGTGATTTCTTGCCCGATTTCCGGCAAATTATAGAAACTTGTCATCGGCAGAAGCAATTCATAGCCCACGCCTTGAACATCAAGTAGAATTTCAGGAGGTTGTTTCTCTAACAGAACGCCTTGCAAACGACCAATCATAATTCATCCATAACACGTAAATTTTGTGCGTAGAATAAAATAAAACTGGACGAACATCCAGTTAAATTTTTAATCTAAAGCGACCTCGGCTATATCGAGCCTTCAAAAGTGCGGTCATTTTTTCCTGTGTTTCTGTTATTTTGACAGAACTTGCAATATGCAACGAATGTTGTATTGAATGCGCATGAGTAATCGCAATCGCTAAGGCATCGGCTGAGTCAGCCTGAGGTTTGTCGGATAATTTCAAAATACGGGTTACCATATCTTGAACTTGAATTTTATCTGCAGAACCAATACCCACGACAGTTTGTTTCACCAAGCGTGCGGCATATTCAAACACGGGTAAATCATGGTTTACCGCTGCCACAATTGCTGTCCCTCGAGCCTGTCCCAGTTTTAATGCAGAATCTGCATTTTTCGCCATAAAAACCTGTTCAATAGCGAACATATCCGGCTGAAATTGAGTGATAATTTCCGTCACTCCCGCATAAATGCGTTTTAACCGGGTAGGGAGATCCTCCACTTGTGTACGAATCACTCCACTGCCTAAGTATTCTAAATGGCGACCGGTTTGGCGAATCACCCCATAGCCGGTCACTCGTGAACCGGGATCGATGCCTAAAATAATACTCATATTTCCCATAAAAAAATGGGTAGGAAATCTACCCATTTATCACGTCATTAAAGTTGTGCAGCAACTTCGTCACTAATTTCACCATTGTGATACACATTTTGTACATCATCACAATCTTCCAGCATTTCGATTAAACGTAGAAGTTTCGGTGCAGTTTCAAGATCAAGCGCAACGGTTGTGGAAGGAATCATGGTGACTTCCGCTTCTTGAATTTTAAAACCGGCTTTTTCAATATTATCGCGCACATTACCTAATTCTTCCCAAGCTGTGTAGATTTCAAATGAACCATCATCTTGTGGTTGAATATCATCTGCACCGGCTTCAATCGCAGCTTCTGTTAAGGTATCCTCATCGCCTTCTGCAATTAAGATTAATCCTTTTTTGCTAAACAGATAACCTACAGAACCTTCCGTTCCTAAATTTCCCCCGCACTTCGTAAAGCTAGGGCGAACTTGTGAAATGGTACGGTTTGCATTATCACTTAAGCACTCCACCATCACGGCTGTACCACCCGGCCCATAACCTTCGTAAACTTTCGTCTCCATGTTGGTGTCATCGCCACCACCTACACCACGATCAATCGCACGATTAATGGTATCGCGCGTCATATTATTACTCAGTGCCTTATCGACTGCGGCACGTAAACGCGGGTTGGCACTAACATCGCCGCCACCTAATTTTGCTGCTGTCACCAATTCACGAATTAATTTTGTAAAAATTTTACCACGTTGTGCATCTTGCGCTGCTTTGCGGTGCTTAATATTAGCCCACTTACTATGACCTGCCATTTGATTTCCTTCTATTTTCTAATCTTGGGTGAATATCACCTATTATCGGCATCAGATTCTGCCCTTTTTCATTCACCTAAATATGTTTTCATTGCCACTGCATTATTCGGCGATTTCGTCATTCGTATCGCCTCGTCCACGGGCACCCATTTAAAATCTAAATGTTCCGTTAATTGAGGAATAAATTCCTCTTTCACAGCACACAAAAACCAATGCTCGCGACAGTGAGTCACATTCGGTGCGTATTTATAGCGGAAATGCGGAAAAATTTCAAATTCTACACACCGATTACAATCAAAAAGTGCGGTGGAATTCGCTGAAATTTTTAACCGCACTTCCTCCCAAAGCTCCCGTCTTGCGGTATCTCTTGGTGTTTCATCTTTTTCGATTGTTCCCGTCACCGATTGCCAAAAATCTGGATCATCGCAACGTTGAAGCATTAAAACACGTTTGGAATTTTTACAATAAACTACTACAAGAACGGATTGATTATTTTTATAAGTCATTGCCCACTCACTTTATTTACTGTTTGTAGCGAAAGGTATACATAAATTATTTTCCACAATAGACATCGCATCTTACCTATTTTGAAATAAAGTGCGAACTTAGGCGACTAGATTTTCTTCGCTTTGCTAAGCCTTTATTTTATTTATATTATCGGCAAAAATTTCGACAAGCTCTAGTCCTTAACTTGATTCGATGGTAGAATTTCGCATTTTTATGGGTAAGGAAAAACAATGTCATTAGTTAAGTTTATCATAGATACCTTAGATGATTTAAAAGGCACTGATATCATGCATTTTGATGTGCGTGGAAAATCATCAATCACAGAAAATATGGTGATCTGCACAGGAACATCCAGCCGCCAGGTCTCCGCAATGGCAGATAATTTAATTGCTGAATGCAAAAAAGCCGGCGTAGAAACCTTTGGTGAAGAGGGGAAGAATACTGCTGATTGGATTGTGGTCGATTTAGGACAAACTATCGTTCATATTATGCAACGAGATGCCCGAGAACTCTACCAATTAGAAAAACTTTGGGCATAAGTGTGACCATAACAGCGTTAAATTTAACTGTACTTGATCAAAAGGAACATCAGTGAAAATCACACTAATTGCTGTCGGAACCAAAATGCCGGCTTGGGTCACAACCGGATTTGAGGAATATCAACGCCGTTTTCCTAAAGATATGCCTTTTGAGTTGATTGAGATACCGGCTGGGAAACGGGGAAAAAATGCGGATATTAAACGTATTTTAGAGCAAGAGGGAAAGGCAATGTTGGCAGCTTGTGGAAAAAGCAAAATCGTAACCCTTGATATTCCCGGTAAGCCTTGGACCACTCCCCAACTCGCAGAACAATTGGAATCTTGGAAAAATGATGGGCGTGATGTGTGCTTACTCATTGGTGGACCAGAAGGGCTTTCAACGGAATGTAAGGTAGCCGCAGAGCAAAGTTGGTCGCTTTCCCCTTTGACCTTACCTCATCCGCTTGTTCGAGTGGTTGTCGCAGAAAGTTTATATCGTGCGTGGTCGCTCACAACGAATCATCCCTATCATCGAGAATAAAAGCGCGGTCAATTTTAGATGAATTTTAAGAAATTCTTCTCATCTCCTACAAATGATCCGATTCGTGATAAAAAAGCGGAACGGAATCTTTTTGTACGCCGAACTCTAGTCGCGTTTATCGGTATTCTCGCACTTACGGGCGTGCTATTTGCCAATATCTATCACCTTCAAGTGGTTAATTTTGATACTTACCAAACTCGCTCCAACGGCAATCGAATCAAACTTTTACCCGTTCCCCCTACTCGTGGGTTAATTTACGACCGCTACGGTGAGCTTTTAGCAGAAAATCTCACTTTTTTTGGGTTGTATATCGTGCCTGAAAAAACGGAAAATTTAGACCGCACTTTTGATGAGCTTCGCTATATTATTGGCTTAACGGATGAAGACATCGACAATTTTAAAAAAGAGCGTCGCAGAGGCTCCCGCTACACCTCTATCATGCTTAAACCGAATTTAACGGAAGAGCAAATTGCTCGTTTTGCTGTGAATCAGTACCAATTTCCAAGTCTTGAAGTTCGCCCTTATTTTAAACGTAACTATTTATATGGCGATGTCATGACACATATTCTCGGTTATGTCGGGAAAATTAATGACAAAGATGTTGAGAAGCTAAAAAAGAACGAAAAATTTGCTAATTACGCCGGCTCTCATGATATGGGAAAATTGGGAATTGAACGTTACTATGAAGATCAATTACACGGAACAACCGGTTTTGAAGAAGTTGAAATTAATAATCGTGGTAAAGTGATTCGTAAATTACGTGAACAGCCGGCTGTTGCAGGAAAAAGTATTCACCTAACCATTGATCTCGCACTTCAACGTTACATTACCGATTTACTGAGCGGACAAAAAGGAGCCGTTGTGGTTCTTGATCCCAAAGATAGTAGTGTGTTAGCCATGGTTTCAACGCCAAGTTACGACAATAATTTATTTGTAGATGGCATTTCCAGTGCCGATTATAAACGTTTATTAGAAGATCCCGCCCGTCCGCTTTATAGTCGGGCAACACAAGGGGTATATCCTCCTGCTTCAACGGTAAAACCATTTATTGCTGTCGCAGCACAAACGGAAAATGTGATTACTCAACATACGACGATTTTCGACCCCGGTTACTGGATGTTACCCAACACCACAAAACGCTTTCGTGACTGGAAAAAATCAGGTCATGGCTACACAGATTTAAACAAGGCAATTACCGAATCCTCTGATACCTACTTCTACCAAGTTGCTTATAATCTAGGGATAGATCGCTTATCCTCTTGGATGAAACGCTTTGGTTTTGGTATGCCGACAGGGATAGAAATCAATGAAGAAGTGTCAGCCAATATGCCAACCAAAGAATGGAAACAAAAACGTTATAAACGTCAATGGGTACAAGGGGATACGATTTCAGTGGGTATCGGACAAGGTTATTGGACCGCCACCCCATTACAAGTTGCCAAAGCTACTGCAATTTTAGTCAATAATGGCAAAGTTAATACACCGCATTTAATGAAGTCAGTGGAAGGGGCAATTATTGAACCTTATCAAGATCCTTTACTTTATGAAGATATCACCGAACCTAAACAGGCTTATTGGGATGCCGCTAAACGAGGAATGTTTAATGTGGTACATTCCGGGGCGGGTACAGGGCGTAAAGCCTTTATTGGGGCAAATTATCATGTGGCAGGGAAATCCGGTACAGCACAAGTATTCAGTTTGAAAGAAAACCAAAAATATAATGCAGCAGGGTTGAAAAAAGAATTACATGATCATGCTTGGTTTACCGCTTACGCACCTTATGAAAATCCCAAAATTGTAGTTGCGATTATTTTAGAAAATGCAGGCAGCGGTTCGAGTAATGCCGCCCCAATGGTTCGCAAAATTATGGATTACTATCTCAACAAACGTTTACCTGAAATTGAACATAAAGTAAATTTGGAAAATCCCCCTCATAAAGCAAATGAAATGCCAAATAGAGAAAATAGGTAAATAGAATAATGGAAGAAAAAACACCACTTTGGCTTCGTTTATGGAGGCCGCTACACTTAGACTTTTGGTTATTATTAGGGCTTATCGCGATCACAGGCTATGGTATGCTCGTGCTTTATAGTGCTTCCGGTGCAAGTGAAACAATGTTCCGCAATCGAATTATCCAAGTTTGCCTCGGTTTTATCGTTCTACTCGTGATGGCCCAATTGCCACCTAAGTTTTATCAACGAATTGCCCCTTATCTTTATTTGATCGGATTTATTTTACTCATCTTAGTTGATGCTATTGGAACAATCAGTAAGGGGGCACAACGTTGGTTGGATCTTGGTTTTATCCGTTTTCAACCTTCGGAAATTGTCAAATTAGCGGTACCCTTAATGGTAGCGGTTTATCTAGGCAATCGCCCGCTTCCACCTAAGTTAAGCGAAACCTTTATTGCTATTGCAATGATTCTTGTCCCTACCTTATTAGTGGCGATTCAACCCGATCTAGGTACATCAATATTAGTCAGTGCATCCGGATTGTTCGTTGTTTTCCTCGCGGGAATGAGTTGGTGGTTAATTTTTGCTGCGGTTGTAGGATTAGCCGGATTTATCCCCATTATGTGGCTTTATTTAATGCATGATTATCAACGAACCCGTGTCTTGACACTACTTGATCCGGAAAAAGATCCCCTTGGGGCGGGCTACCATATTTTACAATCTAAAATTGCTATTGGTTCTGGGGGGATCTGGGGTAAAGGATGGATGCAAGGCACACAATCTCAATTGGAGTTTCTGCCAGAACCTCACACTGATTTTATCTTTGCCGTCATGAGCGAAGAGCATGGCATGGTAGGCTTTGGCATTTTAATTGCTATTTATCTCTTTATTATTATTAGAGGGTTAATGATTGCCATTCATGCCCAAACCTCTTTTGGGCGAATTTTGGCCGGTGCTACAACATTAATTTTTTTCGTGTATTTGTTCGTAAATATTGGTATGGTAAGCGGCATTTTGCCAGTGGTAGGTGTCCCTTTGCCTTTGTTTAGCTATGGTGGCACATCTTATGTGGCAATTATGGCAAGTTTTGGATTGGTTATGTCTATCCATACACACCGCACAAAATTTATGAACGGGAACTAATTGATGTTTTTAAGGTTCTTTACATACAACACACTTAACTGGAATAATTCACTGATGACATTAAAAACATTTGTAAAATTAACCGCACTTTTTTTGACCATATCAATGGGAATTTTGCCGGCACAGGCTAAAAATGATACCAATAAATTATATGGTATCAAGGGGGCGAACCTCAACCAAACAACGCCTCATCACTCCCCTCGCAGCTATACAGTGAGAGGAAAAACCTATACAACACAAAGCCACATAATGGCCAAAAACTATTCCAAAACCGGTGTAGCAAGTTATTACCATCGTAAATTTAATGGTCGCCGAACCTCAAGTGGTGAAACCTATAATTCAAATCTCTATACTGCAGCACACAAAACTCTGCCAATTAACTCTTATGCACTTGTCACCAATTTACGTAATAATCGTAAAACCATTGTCCGTATTAATGACCGTGGCCCTTTTAGCCATGATCGGATTATTGATTTATCTTATGTGGCAGCAAAAGAAATCGGTTTGATTGCACGAGGAACAGGAAAAGTAAAGGTTGAGGCTCTTCATATCGCACCAAATGGCAATATTTCAGGGGCGGGGACCAAAACCCTTGCCAAGCTTGCAAAAACAGCGTCAGCTTCTAATCGCCTTGTAAAGAGAGAAGAAAATGAAGGAAAGCGCCATTTAAATGAATCTAAAGCATCTAAGGAACAATATACGTTAAAAATGCTAAATTTCCCTAGCGAAAAACAGGCAAATAATATGATTACACGCCTTGCACTTGATAATATTAATGCAGAAGTCAATCATCGTAATGGCAAGTATGAAATTCATTTCGGTCCTTTGGAAAATAAACAGCTCACCACACAGTTAAAAGCAAAATTGCAAAAAATGGCCGGTGAAAAGCCATTAATTGTTTATACTCATAAAAATTAAGATTTTATTAAGGAAATGCTATGTTAAAGCAAAGTGCTAAATTCACTAAAACTGCTCTTCTTTCTGGAATTATTGCGGTATCTTCTACTGCCATTGCGCAAGAGGATATGCAATATGGCATTACACCGCCGCAGGTCAACGCCCAAACCTATGTTTTGATGGATTACCATTCCGGGGCTATACTCGCTGCATTAAATCCGGATCAACGCCAATATCCCGCCTCATTAACAAAAATGATGACAAGCTATGTTGTCGGGCAAGCCTTAAAACAAGGAAAAATTCACAATACCGATATGGTGACCATTGGCGAAAGTGCTTGGGGACGTAATTTCCCTGACTCGTCTAAAATGTTCTTAAATCTGAACCAACAAGTATCAGTGCAAGATCTAAACAAGGGCGTAATTATTGTTTCCGGAAATGATGCCAGTGTGGCACTAGCAGAACATATCTCAGGTACAGTGTTAAACTTTGTGGACACCATGAATAAATATGTCCAACAGTTTGGTTTAAAAAATACCAACTTCACTACTCCACATGGTTTAGATGATCCAAATCAATATTCTTCCGCACGTGATATGGCGATTATCGGTACACATCTTATTCGTGATTTGCCTGATGAATATAAAATCTATGCTGAAAAAGATTTTACCTTTAATAAAATCAAGCAACCTAACCGTAATGGCTTGTTATGGGACAAAACCATGAACGTGGATGGAATGAAAACCGGTCATACCAGTCAAGCAGGTTATAATCTCGTAGCTTCAGCAACAAATCCGGGCAATATGCGTTTAATTTCTGTTGTAATGGGCGTACCAACTTATAAAGGTCGTGAAGTTGAAAGTAAAAAACTATTGCAATGGGGTTTTGCGAATTTTGAGACTTTAAAAACCCTTGAGGCGAATAAAGAAATTTCAGAACAACCAGTTTATTACGGCGATGAAAGTAGTGTGAAATTAGGGGTATTACAAGATAGTTTTATTACCGTGCCAAAAGGTAAACAAACTGAATTAAAAGCCCGTTACGAATTAGATAGCAAATACTTACAAGCCCCTTTAGCGAAAGGTCAAGTCGTCGGGAAAGTCATTTATCAGCTTGATGGCAAAGACGTTGCAGTCGTTAATTTACAAGCCATGCAAGAAGTCAAAGAAGGGGGATTTTTCGGCAATGCTTGGGATTGGTTAGTATTAACGATAAAAAGTCTTTTCTAAAATACCTTGAATTTCAACCGCACTTCCCCATTTTACAAAGGAATTTATTATCTCAAACCGGGCAGATTTAAGATCTGCCCTTTATCTCACCCAAAATAGAGAGGACAATTATGGCAACAGAACAAGATTACGAAAAACTGAAAGAATTAATGGAATTCCCTGCTGCAATGACGTTTAAAATCGCCGGCATAAACCGCGAGAATCTAGCACAAGATTTAATTGCTGTCGTACAAAAATATCTTCCGGGGGACTATATCCCCAAAGAAAAACGCAGTAGTAAAGGCACATACAATTCTGTTTCTATTGATGTCATTGCACAAAACTTCGAGCAAGTGGAAACCCTCTATAAAGAACTCGCTAAAGTTGAAGGTGTAAAAATGGTGATTTAGTATGGCTAAATTACCCCTTATCGTCCGCCAACTTGGTTTACAGGATTATCAAGAAACTTGGCATAAAATGCAAAGTTTTACGGACAATCGCAATGCTGAAACCACAGATGAGATCTGGTTGGTAGAACATCCTTCGGTATTTACCCAAGGGCAAGCGGGAAGACCTGAACATTTGCTGCAAAGTTCTAATATCCCTGTTGTACAATCCGATCGTGGTGGGCAAATTACTTATCATGGGCCGGGTCAGCAAATTATGTATGTGTTGATCGATATTCGCCGCCATCAAGACTTAAATGTTCGTCAATTAGTGACCGCACTTGAACAGGCAGTGGTAAAAACTTTAGCGGATTACGGTATTCAAGGATACCCTAAACCTGATGCACCGGGTGTCTATATTGACGGTAAGAAAATTTGTTCATTAGGATTGCGTATTCGTAAAGGTTGTTCTTTCCACGGATTGGCATTTAATATCAATATGGACTTAACGCCATTTCATTATATTAACCCTTGTGGCTATGCCGGTTTAGAAATGTGCCAACTTGCCGATTTTATCTCGAAAGAAGAAGCAACATTAGATAACGTCTCCCCTAA
Source organism: Rodentibacter genomosp. 1 (assembly GCF_001999285.1). GTDB lineage: Bacteria > Pseudomonadota > Gammaproteobacteria > Enterobacterales > Pasteurellaceae > Rodentibacter. The sequence goes on along the minus strand of NZ_MLHN01000009.1, from coordinate 9,393 downwards.
ATTAATTAAACACTTTACCGAACTTTTGGGCTATAATGTAACGAATTTTTAACAATAAAAATGTCTAGTTTAGGCATTTTTCTTTAGGAAAGAATCATGTCAACGCCGTTTAAAATGGAACGAGGCGTCAAATATCGTGACGCTGCAAAGACTTCCATTATTCCTGTAAAAAATATTGATCCCAATCAAGAGTTACTGAAAAAACCGGAATGGATGAAAATCAAATTACCGGCAAGTTCACTGAAAATTGAAAATATTAAAAATGGTATGCGTCGTCATGGATTGCACTCGGTTTGCGAAGAGGCTTCTTGCCCGAATTTACATGAGTGTTTTAATCATGGTACCGCTACTTTTATGATTTTGGGGGCGATTTGTACCCGCCGTTGCCCGTTTTGTGATGTTGCACATGGAAAACCTTTACCGCCTGATCCGGAAGAACCACGTAAACTCGCTGAAACGATTCAAGATATGAAATTGAAATATGTGGTGATTACGTCCGTAGATCGGGATGATTTGCCGGATCGTGGTGCTGGACATTTTGCAGAATGTGTAAAAGAGGTGCGGGCATTGAATCCGGGAATTAAAATTGAAATTTTAGTGCCTGATTTTCGTGGTCGAATTTCCCAAGCATTAGAAAAATTAAAAGAGAATCCCCCGGATGTATTTAATCACAATTTAGAAAATGTCCCCCGTCTATACAAAGAAATTCGTCCGGGCGCAGATTACGAATGGTCACTAAAACTCCTTCGTGAATTTAAGGAAATGTTTCCTAATATCCCAACAAAATCAGGCTTAATGGTTGGCTTGGGGGAAACTAACGAGGAAATTTTAGACGTGATGCAAGATCTACGTGATAACGGTGTGACAATGCTCACTCTAGGGCAGTATTTACAGCCAAGCCGACACCATCTTCCGGTTGCTCGTTATGTACCGCCTGCAGAATTTGATGAATTCCGGGACAAAGCCAATGCTATGGGCTTTGAACATGCGGCTTGTGGGCCTTTTGTACGTTCCTCGTATCATGCGGATCTCCAAGCCAGTGGCGGTTTAGTAAAATAAAAACGGCATCAAAAATGACCGCACTTTTACTAAGTAAAATGGGTTGCTTTTTAAAGCAACCCATTTTTTATCGGCCTAAGCCACCCAGAGCAATACTGCCAGTAGTTGCGGAGAGATAATCCTCAGGAACATCACTAACGGATAAACTGTTGCGTAAGAAAGTGAAGCCGCACCATTATCTTCTTTGATTTCATTGGCGAAAGCAAGAGCCGGGGGATCGGTCATCGAACCGGCGAGCAACCCACAAATACTGAGATAATTAAGTTTGGCATAGATACGTGCAATCCCCCCTACAATCATCAAAGGAATGAAAGTAATAAACATACCATATCCCATCCATTCAAGCCCTGCACCATTGACTAAGGTATCAACAAAATTACCACCGGATTTTAAACCTACCACCGCAAGGAAAAGCACAATACCTATTTCACGCAAGGCAAGGTTCGCACTTGGCGGCATAAACCAATAAAGTTTTCCAATACTACCAATTCGAGCAAGAATTAAAGCAACAACAAGAGGGCCACCGGCTAACCCCAGTTTTAGGGCAACAGGAAAACCAGGAATATAGAAAGGAATAGATCCCAACAAAACACCTAATCCAATACCAAGAAATACCGGCAACATTTGTACTTGCTGGAGCTTTTGTTGCGCATTACCAATAATAGAAATGGCTTTATTAAGCACCTCAGCACGACCCACCATATGCAATACATCACCAAATTGTAACGAGGTATTCCCACTTGGTACTAATTCCACTCCGGTACGATTGAGGCGGGAAATTACCACCCCATATTTTTGGTGAATATGAAGTGTTCGAATTTTTTTCCCCAGCACTTTCTCATTTGTCACAACAACCCGCTCTGCACGAATTTCTCCACTAGTGGAAATAACGGGAACATCCACTTCATCACCAATGACAAGACGCATTTTTTTTAGACCTTGTTCATCACCAACCAAATGCAATATATCATCAAGATGAATTTCCGTATCTGCTTTGGGAACAATAGCACTTTCCCCACGTATTAAACGAGAACATACTACGTCTTCATCATCAAACCCCGGAATTCCAACTAACGTAATGCCGTCTAAATTACGATTGGTTACTTTTACCGAAATGGTATGTAAACTTTCTTTATCTTGTCCACTCTCTTTATTGAAACGTTGAGCTTCTTCATCAATTTTAATTCTAAAAAATAAACGAATTAACCACATTGCAAGTAAAATCCCACAAATCCCGAAAGGATATGCCATTGCATATGCAATCCCCATCGTGGCTGTCGCCTGCGGCATACCTAATTCACTTAAAATTTGTTGTCCCGCCCCTAAAGATGGCGTATTGGTCACTGCACCGGAATAAATACCTAATGCGATATCCAAGGGAACATCCGCCATTTTGTGCAAAATAAAAACAGACAGTGAACCAATAATAACAATTAAAATGGCAAGCCCATTGAGCTTTAAGCCTGATTGGCGTAAAGAGGCAAAAAAACCGGGGCCAACCTGAATCCCAATAGTATAAACGAATAAAATCAAGCCGAATTCTTGCACAAAATGCAAAGTATGTTCATTAAGTTTCAACCCATACTGATTAGTAAAATGCGCAACAATAATACCACCAAATAATACACCGCCTATTCCTAGACCAACGCCCCTAATCTTCCAATGCCCTATCCATAAACCAATGACTGCGACAAGGGCAAGGAGACTAATCGTAATTGCAATTTCACTCATAGTGACCTCATAAACTAAATTTACCTATAACGGATTATAACAACTTGATTTTTTGAAAACTTAATCAAACTCAAAAAATGATAACTTCATCACAATTTTTCTTGCTTAATCATAAACACTGCCTAAAATGACCGCACTTTTATTTTTTTCGGATAAATTTATGGATTACGGACAAGAAGCGATCACTTCCCTCCTATGGGTTTTAAAAACCCTCATGATTACCTCAGTCACATTTAGTGCCGGAATTTTTTTGCTCGTACGCTTTACCCATTGGGGAAAACAATTTTGGATGTTTGCCGGTGGTTACCTTTCACCTAAACGTAGCATTAAGCCATTGTTATTTTTCTTGTTGATTGTGGCACTCACCCTAGTCAGTGTGCGTATAAGCTTGGTGTATTCAGAATGGAACAATAGTATGTACACTTCGCTACAAGAATTTAATGAACCCGTCTTCTGGCAACAAATGGGCTTATTTTGTGTCATTGCAGCAAGTGCCGTCTCTGTCTATTTAATCAGCTATTACATTGAACAACGTTTTGTGATTGATTGGATTACTTGGCTAAACGATGAACTTGCCGGTAAATGGATGGGAAATCGTGCCTATTATAAAACACAATATCTATCAGCAAATCTAGACAACCCCGATCAACGTATTCAACAAGACGTACAATCTTACGTTAAAACCACATTATCACTAAGCACCGGTGTTATTGATGCCGTCACCTCCATGATTTCCTATACAATTTTATTATGGGGATTGGCTGGACCAATGCGGGTATTTGGCGTCAATATTCCACACATGATGGTTTTTTTAGTTTTTGCTTACGTCATCTTTACCACATTAATCGCATTTCGACTTGGTCGCCCATTAATCAGTCTCAATTTTGCCAATGAACGTCTTAATGCAAACTATCGCTATTCTCTGATTCGTGTTAAAGAATATGCGGAGAGCATTGCATTTTATGCCGGTGAAAAAGTCGAACAAAATTTACTTTATCGCCAGTTCCGTGCGGTTATCGCTAATATGTGGAATATTGTATTTAGAACGCTAAAATTCTCCGGTTTCAACTTGGTGGTCAGCCAAACATCTGTTGTCTTTCCTCTATTAATTCAAGTCGGTCGATATTTTGAGAAACAAATCAAACTTGGTGATTTAATGCAAACTTTTCAGGTATTTGGTCAATTACATTCTAACTTGTCTTTCTTCCGTAATACCTATGATAATTTTGCCGGCTATAAAGCAACTCTTGACCGCTTAACCGGCTTTACTTATGCCATTGATATGGCAAATAGAGAATCAAAAACCAAAATTCAGACGACTGAAAATGAGGTGATTTTCGAACATTTAAGTATAAAAAATCCCTTCGGACAAACACTTATTGAAGATCTCAATCTTATTTTGCCACAGGGTACAAGCCTATTAATTCAAGGAAATTCCGGTGTTGGGAAAACCACCTTATTACGTACAGCTGCGGGGCTTTGGTCTTATTCCCTAGGAAAAATTTATTGCCCTCAAGAACAACTTTTCCTCTCACAAAAACCTTATCTACCGCAAGGTAGCCTGCTGGCAGCATTGGCATACCCAAAAAATGTGGAAGAAATCGACCGCACTTCGGCGGAAGAAACCTTACGTAAAGTTCAACTGGGGCATTTACTTACCCGCATTGAGCAAAAGCAGGACTGGACACGAATTCTCTCCCTTGGTGAGCAACAACGTTTGGCATTTGCCCGTTTATTGCTACATAAACCGAAAGTCGCCTTTTTAGATGAAGCCACAGCAAGTATGGATGAAGGGTTGGAAGATGCCATGTATCGACTACTGAGAGAGGAACGACCGACAATGACTATCATCAGCGTAGGACATCGCTCAACATTAAAAGCGTTTCACCAACAACAGCTTGATATTTTATCCAAAGGGGAATGGTCGCTAAGTAAGATCGAGAGATAATAGGGAAAGTGCGGTTATTTTTTACAGCATTTTTCCTTACTCAGTGTAAAAATACTATTATCAATAGCGATTTTTTGGTACATTTAGCGCAATTTTTTCACGCTCAAATATGAGTAAATTTTTCATCCATTCAAATTAACGGAATTATTATGTTATTCAAAAAGATACGAGGTTTATTTTCAAACGATCTTTCTATTGACTTAGGGACGGCCAATACCCTGATTTATGTAAAGGGACAAGGCATTGTATTAGACGAACCCTCTGTTGTGGCCATTCGCCAAGATCGTATGGGCTCATTGAAGAGTATTGCTTCTGTAGGGAGAGAAGCGAAACAAATGTTGGGTCGCACGCCAAAAAGTATTATGGCGATCCGCCCAATGAAAGATGGCGTGATTGCAGATTTCTTCGTTACTGAAAAAATGTTGCAATACTTTATTAAACAGGTTCACAGTGGCAATTTTATGCGCCCAAGCCCTCGTGTTTTAGTTTGTGTGCCGGCCGGAGCAACGCAAGTTGAACGCCGAGCGATAAAAGAATCAGCGATTGGTGCCGGTGCTCGTGAAGTTTATTTAATTGAAGAACCGATGGCGGCGGCAATTGGTGCGAAATTACCGGTTTCTACCGCCGTGGGTTCTATGGTGATCGATATCGGTGGAGGAACAACTGAAGTTGCAGTGATTTCCTTAAATGGTATCGTTTATTCTTCCTCTGTACGCATTGGTGGGGATCGCTTTGATGAAGCCATTATCTCCTATGTTCGCCGCACTTTCGGTTCGGTCATCGGTGAACCGACCGCAGAACGTATTAAACAAGAAATAGGTACGGCTTACATTCAAGAAGGCGATGAAATTAAAGAAATGGAAGTGCATGGTCACAATCTTGCAGAAGGTGCGCCACGTTCGTTCAAATTGACCTCTCGTGATGTGTTAGAAGCTATCCAACAGCCTTTAAACGGTATTGTAGCGGCTGTGCGTACCGCACTTGAAGAATGCCAACCTGAACATGCTGCAGATATTTTTGAGCGGGGAATGGTATTAACCGGTGGCGGGGCACTATTACGCAATATTGATATATTACTCTCACGTGAATCCGGTGTACCAGCCATCATTGCAGAAGATCCTCTTACCTGTGTGGCTCGTGGAGGCGGTGAAGCATTAGAAATGATTGATATGCACGGTGGCGATATTTTTAGCGACGAGATCTAATATATTACCTATAAAAGTGCGGTTGATTTTGACCGCACTTTTGTTTTAAGTCATCTGTAGTTCAGGTATTTTCATGAAACCGATTTTTGGTAAATCCCCGCCCTTAGGTGTTCGTTTAACTCTTACTGTCATTGCCTCTATCGCATTGATTTTGGCTGATGAGCAAAATTCAATGAATAAAGCCCGCAGTGTAATGGAAACGGCGGTTGGCGGTTTATACTATTTAGCAAATACGCCTCGCACAGTATTGGATAGCGTGTCAGATAATTTCGTTGATACCGGCAAGCTACAAATTGAAAATAAAGTTTTACGTGAGCAACTTCGTGAAAAAAATGCAGATTTATTGTTGTTAGATCAACTAAAGGTTGAAAATCAACGTTTACGCTTGTTGCTTAATTCCCCATTAAGAACCGATGAATACAAAAAAATTGCCGAAGTGTTGACAGCAGAAACCGACGTATATCGTCAACAAATTGTCATAAATCAGGGAGAAAAAGATGGGGCTTATGTTGGTCAGCCGGTGATTGATGAGAAGGGTGTGATAGGACAAATTATTTCTGTTGGCGCTGAAACTAGCCGTGTACTATTGCTAACAGATGTTACTCATTCCATTCCTGTACAAGTACTTCGTAATGATGTGCGGATAATCGCAAGCGGAACAGGACATACTGATGAATTAACACTAGATAATGTGCCACGCTCCGTGGATATTGAAAAAGGCGATCTGCTAGTTACCTCGGGATTGGGTGGCCGCTTCATTGAAGGCTATCCCGTTGCTATTGTACAAAATGTATCACGTGATGGTTCTAATTATTTTGCCACTATAAAAGCTAAGCCCCTCGCCTCTTTAGATCGCTTACGTTACGTTCTTCTGCTATGGCCGAGCAGTCTGGATATGTCAAAAGTGAAGTCAATGTCACCGGAAGAAGTTCGCGAATTGGTGCAAAAACGTCTGGAAAGCCAAACGAATGGCTCCAATACTATTGTGCGTAAAACAAAGATGACTACTGATGCTCAAGAACCAATAACAGAAAATAATAAAGAGGGGGCTGAACCTGAAATTCCTCTTGAAGCACCACTAGATGAGATGATTTCACCGGAACAGCAAGAACATAGAGAGGAAGACTAATGCAGATGCGTTTAATTTTTCAATGGGCAACAATCCTATTCTTTTTTGTCATTGCATTAGTTATGGAACTCGCCCCTTGGCCGATCGGATTTCAAGCCTTTAAACCTGCTTGGCTAATTTTAGTGCTGACCTATTGGGTACTTGCAATTCCTAATAAAATTAATATCGGCCTCGCATTTTTGGCTGGGGTAATATGGGATCTTGTATTAGGTTCAACATTAGGTATCCATGCGCTGGTTCTATCCATTGCTTTTTATTTTATTGCCAAAAATCATCTGATACTACGTAATCTTTCTCTGTGGTTTCAAAGCTTATTAATCATTATTTTTGTTTTCGTTATTCGTTTTTTAATTTTTCTGGTGGAACTATTTTTACATAGTGCAACCTTTAATTGGCAAGAAATTTTTGGTGCAATCGCATCGGGCATTTTATGGCCTTGGGTATTTTTACTGATGAGAAAAATCCGCCGAAAAGTAGGGCTTCATTAGCTTTAGTTACAAGAATTACACAATAAAAAGCGTTTTCCCATTAAAGAAAACGCTTTAATAAATTTAATTCCCTTATTTCGTCTTTTATAAGAAAACCGTTGAAAAATTAACGAATTTTTTCATTGACTTCACGGAATAGGTCACAATATTCCTGCTTTTTTAAATCGCAGAGTTTACCATAGTATTCCTTCGCTTTTTCTAAATCTTGACGAATGCCCAATCCTTTATAATAGATTTGTGCTAAACCAGACAGTGAATGCATATTATCCATCTCATATTCTAGTATCTTTTCATAAATAGTTCTGGCTTTATCATATTTACCTACCTCAACGTAAATGTCTGCCAAATCACGTGAGCAATAAATCTCATCATCATACCAAGATCCAGAAAGTTCACCACATCTTGCTCTTTCTAATAAATGATACATATATTTTTTCTCTTCCTGAGAATATGTATGATAAATTTTTATTAAAATATCACTACTTGTATATTCCCGATTCTCCTCTCCTAAATTCCACTCTTTTTCATAATATGCTCTAGCACGACCCAAAGAATCATTATCTCTTACCAAATATCTTGCAAGATCATCTCCTAAAAATACTAATGCAGGAGAATAATTTTCAGATGCGAGTGATTGCATTTTATTTAGTCCATCCTGCTTCTCTATTTCGGAACGGCTATAATAAGACAGCATAGCGAGGTAAAACTCTGCTTCTTTTTTCTGTTCCTCATCTCCCATAAGCAAAACTAATTACTATGAAGCTCATATTCTGCATTAGCACTACCTAATTGAGATAAAATATTAAGCCGCGTTTTATAACCCATACTATACTAAACAATGATACTAATACTTATAATGACTACAGCTAAAACAGATTTTTCCTAGTTTTTAATTTATTTAAAATATTCATCATTCCCCCTATTTTTCAACTAAAAAACAGCCTTAATAAATTAAGGCTGTGAGATTTAATTATTTCACCAATTCAATTGATTTAATCTCAAAATCAACATCCTGATCAAAATAATAATATAATTGCTCGGCAATAAAGGCTTGTGCCTTATACATAGCAATTTTCTCTGATACTGCTTCAACAAAATGAAAACTTCCAATAGCCCCAATAGCCTCTTGTTGTGGGTAAGTATATTCAATTTGATAGATCATTTTATTTATTCTCTAAATTTATTTTTAACCAAGGGTTATTTGTTCTTTCTGCAAGAAAGAACAAAAACAGTGTACACTGTTTGCAAATAGGCTATATTTTGAGCATTAGGTAAAGAATAAACTTTGCCTTCATTGAAGGTGGGATATAGGGTATATTAATTATAATAGGTATATAAAAGTGTGGTCTGCTTTATAGGATTTATTATTTTAGATTAATATAAAGAGATTTAATAATGAGGTAAAGAACACAGAATTTAGAGTAATCAATAAAAGGTAAGCTTGGATATTCTTAAAGAATCTTTCTTATAAAATTAAATTATTCTAACGTGAAGATCTTATCAAGGCTAAATTTTTTCATGCTAATCATTCCCCTGCAGATTTCAATGTAAATCAATAAAATTGAGATTAATATTAAAATTGCCCCCATTTTGGAACTGCTCTTCAAAGAAGATTTTTTAATTCTTACTGTAGGTAAGATGAGATACATGGCTCAGAAGGAAAGTCATTTGCTATTTGGCATTGAATATTTACATGATGTCACTACAGCGTGAGCAAGAGATTTTAAATGTCTCATAAAATTTTATTCACAAGGGAAAAGTGGTCGTATTCTAACATAGGTGAGGGGATAAGAAATCACCGAATATTCAATGTCTATTGGAGATTAAAGTGCG
>NZ_MLHN01000008.1 GCF_001999285.1 Rodentibacter genomosp. 1 | reverse complement strand
CTTGAATTTGAATATTCCCATTCAGTGAACCCAAGGTGCTACGGGCATCCGATTGCGTCCAACCTTCGCTTTCTAAATGATGTTTTTCCGATTTAGAACCAAAGGTGAGACCGCCGCCACCGGTGAATACTCCCGAGGTTTTCTTCGTTTCTTTATGAATATGGCGGAAATGATTTGTGTCTGCGGCAATATCTGCATTCCTACCGGCTTGGATAACCAAGTCATTTTCCGCTATCGCCTGCAACCCTTTGCCTTTCACATCACGACCTGCCGCAAGGATTATCTCCTTGCCACTCAATTGACTGCCTCGTTTTGTCTCCGATTGGTGTTTATCAAAACTCGTTTTCGTCACTTTTGCCAAACTGCCACTTTTCGTTTTGTGGAACTCTTCAAAATCATGACTCACCTTCGCACCATTTAGCACTAGGTCGTTTTCTGCAAGAGCGGTAAGTTTCGCCTCACTTTCTAGTTCAGCCCCTTGCGAATAAATATTTTGGGCTGCCAAACTCACATCACCACCGCCTTTAATTCGGCTGATTTCCACCCCCTCTTTACCTTCGTGACGATAATGGTTGCCTCCACCCATCTTTTCATCATAACCCACCGAAAGTGCGGTCAAATTGAGATTATTTTTTGAGGAAAGAGTGGTTTGCCCCTTACCGTCATTAATAATATCCGCTCCGCCAAGGTTGATGTTATTCGCTTGGATTTGCAGCGTGCCATTCTCCCCTTTCACGTGAAGTAAACCTTTTCGACTAATTCGGGTGTCACGACGTTGATAGCCATCGACATTGACTGAAGTGGTATGCGTTTGGCTTGAGTGATTAAAATTGCCCGTCACGTTAAGCAAGATGGCTTTATCCGCTTCAAGCGTGCCACCAAGGTTATCTATATCTCCCTGAACATTCCCCACCACGGCGCCACCGCTAATCTTGCCACTGTTGCGAATGCTTTCACTATCAAACTGCACAATCTCCCGTCCGGCGACTGTGCCGTTATTAATAAACTCTCCGCCTTTGTGGCTAACTCGATTTGCTGAAAGCAAGCTTCCATTGCCCGTGATATCGTCTTTTTTCGCTACAGCATACACTTTCGGCACGATAACACTTTCAACCTTGCCATTCGGTAAGGTCACTTGTTCTGTTTCCAACCACACAATATCTGAGGTCAGGCTCGCCACTTGACTTGGGGAAAGCGCAATGCCCGGACGTAAATTGAATTTTTGTGCAAAGGTCACACCGGCATTCATCAAGCCTCGATATTGGCTATCAAAATCCCGGTAATCGCCCACAAAGTTTCTGCCTGTTAAACGGTTAATTTGTTCTCTTACCAAACGTTGCTCATAAAAGCCGTCACCCAGCCGTTTTTGCATTTGGCTCGGCTCATAACGTAATGCATTGAACATATAATCCGAACTTAACCACCGTTTTTGGTTGGTAAAATCCGGATCTGTTTCAATAAGGACTCGATTATTCGGATTTGCATTGACCCGATATAATACATTGTGTGGTATCACTAAATTCGGGCGGATACTACGGACTTCTTGGTTTTCATTTAAGCTAATTCGCTCAAGCGGACGCACCGTTGAATCTGTTGGATTCGTACCGGGTAAAGACTGGAAGCCCTCCAATCGCCCATTCAAGGTTTTGGATTCAACTAATTGACCTTTGCCTGACCAAGCCGACAATTTATCCACCTGACGGGTATCGCCACCTAATTGGGTAAAATGTGCAGACTCCCCTGAACCTAATGTGCCAAGTGCCAGATTGCCAGCCGAAGAAAGCCCTTCACTTTTTACCTTAACCTGAGTTAAATCCAATTGATGGGCTGTGCTATTTTTCAACTCATCTTCTGTTTGCTTATTGGCTACATAATCCCCATTTTCTACAACCTGGAAGATATTCATATCAAATGGCGTTTCGATAATTCTCTCATACCTCTCCTGTGAGTCCCATTTACGTTCGTGATAACGTTTAAACCCACCACGCCATCTCTCATAGGTGTAAACATGGTTACCGCTATCGGTCACTCGGTGCAGCCCTCTTTCATCAATATTTTGAATCTTATTTTCTAACGACAGTTTTTCTCCTGCAATGACGACACTGCGATCGTTGATAAAGGATTGGTTATGCACCTCAATATCGCCCCCTGCAAGAATCTGTCCCGGTAGGGTCTTCAACACGTGACTTTCATCTGTGCGGCGATTTGTAAGACGGATTTGCCAGAAATTTTTATAATCCCGTTCCTTCAAGGAGCCTAAACGTGCTTTATTGTGGCTGGCAATCCCCTTATCCACTGCTGCCAAGCTCGCACGATATTTGTATTCCCAATCCTCCAGCGGTTTAATATTTTGAACATAATAGTTCCACTTGATGAGTTGTTTGTCGTACTCCTCTCGATTTCCCCACCACCATGACGGATAAACCGGGCGTTTAAATTTAAATTCACCGCTATCAATGCCCTCAAACCACTCACTTTCTTTATACCAAGGTTGTTTGGCAAGTTCATCAAAAGGAAACTCGGGTTGGGACTCTTGTGGTGCCGGGACGTTAAAATACGCCCAAATCGGGCTGTCTATTCCATATTGCCCTTCCGGTATATAACGGCAAACCGGATTGCCTGCCGCATATTCGCAAACCATTTCATTACGCTCTGCCAATGGAGTATCCGCTGTAATCACATCTCCGGGTTTTAATAATACCGGTGCTGCACCGTCACTTTTATAGACCAATTTCCCGGCACGGCTCCAACCCGCCCAACGAAGTAAGCCCATTGAAATATGCGGATCATCAAGATTAATCTTGGATTTATCGCCATTTAATGGGTTGCTATAATCGGTTTTCAGCTTCCCGTCTGCCATCCTCTCTTTCGGCACAATATAGGTTTCATTGAGTTTGTCTTGAGCATTTAACAGCGTGATGTTATTCGGCGCTTGACCCGTTTTAACATGCTCAACCATAAAATGGGTATTGTTATTATAGATTTGATTGACGCCCAGTTTAATGTTGCCTTCGGATTCAATCACACTACTGTTATTACGTAACACCTCTGCCTTACCTTCCACTTGATTATTAGCATTTAATGTTCGTCCAAAACGCATTTCCCCTACACTGAATAATGTCGCCCCTACCTGATGATCAGACAAATAATGCGCCGTGTTATTTTCAATTTCACGGGCAGCAATATCTAGATCACCTCTTGCTGCGATGACAGCCGATTTAATTTCATTGCCGTAATTTTTATCACTGTTTTCAATCCTATCCGCTTGAAGGGCAATATGATCACCATAAATTCTGCCTTTGCCTGTATTAATGAGTTGCCCCCCTGCCTTCACTAGGGTGGTTGCTTGATCATCAACACTCACGCCGTTAATCAAGCCTTCATTAAGCACCTCCCCTTTTGCGCTTAGTCGGGTGTTGGCACTACTGATTCGTCCATCAACACGGTTGGTAATGTGATTGGCATCTAAAGTGACACTGTCATCGGCATAAAGGTGATGTTGATTAATCAGATTGCCGGCGGTAGTAATCCGTAAGTTTCGCTCTGCATTAATCGAATTGGCCGTCACAAAATCTTTTTGTTGTGTGATGGCAACATCTTGCCCTTCAATATGCCCGTTGGTCGTGACTTCATCGGCTAGAATGGATAAGGATCGTTCCGCTTGTAACCGTCCACTTTGGTTATCAATACGAAGATTTTTCCCCTCAAGAGAAACCGAACCACCGGTCACTTCCCCTTGGCGGTTATCTAAGGTTTGTTGAACAAATAAATCGCTTTGCCCACGACTGTGAATTTTTCCTTGGTGGTTATCAACCACTTGAGCAGCAAGGGTCAATGAGGAGGCTAAAATCCCCTGAGTCATCTTCTCCTCTGTTGATTTTGTTTGGCTATTATTAAGCGTCACCGTATTCAGGATAAGTTCATTACCACTTTCAATAAAGGATCCCGAATTTGCTACTTTCTGGTTATTAATCCCTGTTGTGGCATTTAAGACTAATTTATCTTGAGTCCGAATCTCACCGCCACGATTATCAACTTGGTTGGCGTGAATAAGGGTTTCCCCCATACCGTAAATTTTGCCGCTTTGTTGGTTATCAATCAGCCCTTTAATACCAATATTGCCTTGTTTTTCTACATAAATCTTGCCTTGCTGATTAAGAAGTGCGGCACTTTCAATATTTAAATTCTCTTTGCCAATCACTTCACCTTGATGATTATTCAAGTTTTGTTGTAATTTCAGATTAAGCAAGCCTTGCTCGTTATACACCACACCTTGATGATTATTTAGTCCATCTGCCGTGATGGTGGCTTGCCCTTTTGCCGTGAGATAACCCAAGGTATTATTGATATGTTGAATTGAGGAAATGGCTAAATCGCCAGCTATCGCTCGCACTTGTCCTTTATGGTTGTTTAACCCTTGAGTTTGTATATCTAGTTTTTCTCCGGCTTTTACTTGCCCCTCATCATTATTCATCTTGTCACGGGTTTGAATCTTGAGTTGATGTTCCCCTTGAAGCAATCCTGCCTGATTATCAATTTCCTGAGCATTCACCGTGGCAGACACACTGCTGATTCGCCCTCTGATATTACGAATAGCCTCACTCACTGTCAGGTTTTGAGACGCAAGTGAAGACAAGACGCCGGAATCATTATGAATTGATTTGGCATTAAGGATTTGATTTTTTTGGCTCAATAAATAACCGTTTTGATTGAAAAAATCTTGTGTCGTTAAGGCGATCTCCCCCAAGGAAATGATCCCTTTGTTTTGCCCCTGAGTCTGCTGATTATTAAGGTGACCTTGGTGGGTATCAATCACCATATTTTGACGGCTTTGAATGAATCCTTGCTGATTATCCAACTCACCGCTGTTAATGGTCAGATTTGCCCCGGCACTTAATTTCCCAAGCCGGTTGGTTAAGTTTTGCTGCTTGGTATGAACTTCAAGATTGCCTTGCTCAGCAATGAGATTTGCTTCACTGTTATTAAATTGACCACTGCGAATGATCCCATTATTTTTAGCAATAATGTCACTTCCTTGATTATCAAATTGACCTGATGCTGTGACATTAACATTCTCACCGATAATTTGACTGTGATTGGTCGAAAGCACCTCACCACTCACCGTCATATTCAGTGATTGTGCAGATTGCACCACACCATTTTGTTGATAAAGATTTGAAAGATTCGCATTAAGATACGTGTTGGCTTCAATCACCCCCTCATCATTATTCACCGTACCGGCATTTAAACCGAGGTGGGCACCGGTAGCAATCACCCCCTGTTGATTATGTAGGGAAGATGAACCTATTTGAATATCGCCTTGTTTTACAGATTGGAGATAACCTTGTCGGTTATTTAACTCGCCTGAGGCAATGGTTAAATCTTGTTGGCTAATAATCTGCCCCAACCCATTATTTAAATGCTGTTGGTGCGTATTAAGCCGGATCCCTTTCTGACCTTGTATCAACCCTTGTTGATTATCCAACATACCGCTCTCTAAGCCGATTTGTTGCCCGGCAACGATTTTTCCTTGCAGATTATTTAAATGATATTGTCGGGTATTAAGGGTGACATTGCCACGCTCTGCCAATAATAAGCCACGTTGATTATTCAACGCCTGACTCGTTATGGTGAGATTTTGTGTTGTTGATATTTCACTGTTCGCATTAGTGAGTTTGCCTTTAACAGTTAATGTGGCATTGTCCGCAACAATAAGACTCTTCTCGGTTGAATTAACTTCCCCCGCATTTAATACTAATTCCCCGGCACCGACTTTTCCCGCCTTTTGTGTAAAGAGATCACTGACAGCCAAGACGACGTTTTTTACCCCTGAAATCATCCCTTCCGTATTATCAATACGTTGTGTATGCAACAATAAATCATCACGGTTTTGTAAAATTCCAAAACGATTGACTAATTCAGAGATATTCAGTTGAGAGGATTTTGCCGAGAGGGTTCCCTGCGTATTATCTAATTTATCGGCATAGATAGTTAAATTGCCTTGGCTCAAAATACCCTGATACTCACCTTGAGTCTGTTGATTGTTTAACTTCTGATTGTGAGTATCAATCCGAATATCCTGTTGGGAATAAATTGATCCATCTTGGTTTTTTAACTCGCCGGAATCTAATTCAATATGCCCTTTTGCGGTAATATACCCTTGGTGATTATTGAGTTGATGTTGTTGCGTGTTAATCTTGATATTTCCGGCAACACTATTGATGGTACCTAAGGTATTAATTAAGGCTTGGCTTTGAATCGTTAAATCATTGCGCGTATTTAAACGGCTTTGTTGGTGATTAAACTTACCTAAAACTTGAATATTGGCAAGATCTGCCGCGATCAGGCTGTTATCTGTACTATTGAGACTTCCAGCATTAAGCATGAGCGCATTTGCCCCCAGTTGTCCCCCTGTTTGAGTAAAGTTTTTCTCAACTGAGATTGTGGCTGTTGATTTTGCCGACATCACACCGTCATGATTTTGAATGGATTGTGCAACAAGATTTAAAGCTTGATTGGTTCTCATCAAACCTTGAGTATTATTCACCTCCATCGCCTTAATCTGCTGATCCCCGCCACTCACTATTCGCCCTTGTTGGTTACCCAAATCTGCGGCGTCAATCTCCAACTCACCTAAGGTCACAATCCCTTTATCTTGGCTATCGGTTAACGTTTGTTGATTGGATAAATATCCGCCTTGCGTATTCAGGCGGATGCCTTGCGGTGATTGAATCAAACCGCCGTCATTGATAAGTTCACCGGAGGTCAATGACAATGCTTGGTTTGAAGCAAGCACGCCATCGGTCGAATCGACCTTATTTTTACCAACATCAATGGTGAGTTTTCCGGCGGCGATAAAACGTCCTTGTCGATTATCAATACCTTGAGTATGAACACTCAAATCCCCTTGTGTTTTAAAGGTACCGCCTTGATTTTGTAGCTTATCTGCCGTATTAATCGAAAATAAGTCCGTGCCGGTTTGCTCCCAAATCGAATTTTTCGTATTAAGTGAATACTGTTGTGTAGAAATCTTATCCGCTTTTAGGTAACTGTTTTGGGTTCGAAGTGCGGTAGGGGTTTTAAGTGTTAAATCACGTTGTGCAATGAGATGCGCATTATTAGCCTCTATCGCCCCATGACCGGCGTTAACCTTAATTGAATAAGCTGAAATTTGACTATGATCTAAGTTTGCTTCCGAACTACCGATTTTGAGATTACCCGAAGCAATATTTTTGCCTTGTAATGCCGTTTTACCTGTTGTGTCAACAGTAATATTTTTACCCTGTACAGAGAAGTTTTCCAGTGCGCGTTTCTCCCCTTCTGCCGTATCTTTTACCTCCACACCCGCTGCGATAAGTGAGTGGGTTGAAGCGCTGACATCGGCAGCATGGTAGTGAATATTCCCTTTTGCAATGGATTCACCTTGTTGGCTAATGCCCCGATTGGCAGTTTTATGAATATTACCTGAGCGGGCAACAATCGCCCCATCTTGTTTAATATTCGATTTGCTATTAAGTGTGATATCTCCCTGACGGTTTTCAATCTTACCTGTGTTTTCAATACCTTGTGTACCTGTAAGCTGAACCGCTTTATTCGCATTTAACGTACCGCTATTGACAATTCGACCTTGGCTGTCAATCTTGAGCGTTTCAGCATTCGCACCAATATGCCCGGCATTGTGTACACCGACACCTTGTTCAGTACCAATTAAATGGATCTTTCCTGCATACATTCCCCCTAATTGCCCTACATCAATCGCAACTTTCGGCTTAGATTCTTGAGCGGTTGCTTGGTTTGTATGAATAATTTGCAAATCTTCCGCTTTATCCGTACGCTTCACCGTATTTTTACCGGTGACCACCTTCATTTCTTTTTTTGACCAAACGCCGGCATTGAGTTGGGTTTCTCGTGCAATAATCTCCGTATAATCCACCCGACTGTTATCTAAGCCTTTACCGGATACACTTACTTTACCTTTTTCTACCACGAAACTTTCCAAATTGCCGTTTTGGATTTGTGGTTTGCCGGTCGTCAGTGTCGCACGATCGGAATTAATCACCCCGCAACCGTCACAATGAATGCCTGATGGATTAGCAATGATGACATCGGCTTTTTTACCCGCCACTTCCACATAGCCTTTCAGCACGGAAGGATCCGATGAATTGACTTCATTTAAAATCACTTTTGCCTCACCACGGGCAAGGTAAGGGTTACCTTGCACCCAGCCGCCTTGTTGGGTCTGAACATTGGTTCGGCTGTTGTTTAGAATGGCGCCTTTAGTATCCACATCAAATTTACTGTATTTATTATGGGATAACCCTTTATCATTCGGCGTTTGGATATTGACCTGAGGTAACCCGTTTGCCGTTTGTAACACGATAGGTTGATGATTTTTTGATGCACTTTGGTCTGCACGGATAATTAAGGCCTCTGCAAGGGAAGGCGTTGAAAAGGTCACAAAACCAAAAGCACAAAATAAGGCAAATACGGTTGGGTTCAATGAAAACACCGTATTTTTTAACCGCACTTTGTCGGTATTTGGCGCTGATGGTGATTTATCCGCACTTTTCGCCAATTCCGATGTGACAACCAAACATTGTAAGGTTTTACTGAAAATGACACGGAAACACTTTTTATTCATTTTTAAATCCTTATTTCAAAATCTTTTATTCAAATCTCTCCCTCTGTAAACATCGGGAGAAAAGCGCTATTAAAAACTATAACCCAGATTAAAACCGGCTACGGTATGGGAGGTTTTAAAACCGGTTGGTTTGCTGATTGGTTTGCCGACAAAAACATCATAGTAAAAACCTTTCCCACCGCCTTTTAACCCAATGGCACTCCCAATAAGATGATGTCCTAATTGGGATTGGGTCGACCACCCCATCACCCGTCCGCCATCAAGAGCCAAATAAAGTTGTTGTCCTTTACCCTTCACATTCCAAGCAAATTCATTACGCCATAACCAGCCTCGTTCACCGGCAAGTGTCAGTTCACCATCAAAACCCCTTACGGTATAACGTCCGCCAATACTGAAACGATCTTGAGCAATTAAAGGCGTTTTGTTCCATTGTGCACGCCAAGCAGTTTGATATTGCCAAGATTGCTTACCCAGCATAAAAGGTTGAGTAAAATTAATATCGGCAAAAATTATTTCAGGACGGGATGTCCCTTCTCCCCAAAGCTCCTCCGGTGCGGATAATGCGCCCCTTACACCGGTTCCCCGTTTATAGCTAGCTGATAATTCAAGAACCGCATCACCCATATATTCTTTATGAGAAAGTCCTGCCTCCCAACCCGCCATACGACGTTTTTGTACATCAATCTCTGAGCCATCCACATAGTTACCGGATTGACGAGACCAAAAGCCACCAAAAACAGAGGTCTTACGCTTACTGTCCCGATAAACTAAATAAGATAGTGTCGCCTTTGTTGTGTTACTTTTTCCCGAATAAAGATAGTTATTATCGAACGCACCAAACACTTCTTGACGATAACGGTTATAAGTTTGTGATGCCGATAACGTCCAATAACCGAAAGGGATAGAATAATAGAAGGTTAAATTTTTACTGGCACGGTTACCTTTTTCATCATTGTGAGTTTTTAAACTATGTGTAAAAGAGGTATAAAAAAGATCGTTAGCAGAAAAAAGATTATCAATGGACAAGGTACCGCTTGCTTGATATTTCCCCGTTGATTTTGAACCGGCGTCATCCAAACTTAAATTAAGTCTAAAAGGCAAGGTTTGTTGATAACTGATTTTAATATCGCTGACACCTATCTCGGTCTCGCTAGGTAATAACTCAATGTTTGCTTCTGCTGTCGGCACCCTTTTAAGATTTTCAAGGGATTGCTCCATATCCCTTACATTCAAAAGATCACCTTTTGCAAAAGTGAAACCTGTTAAGGCACTTAAACGGGTAAAACGTGAAATATCACCACTATCCTCAACGAGAATATTCCCGACTTTACCGGGAATAATCGTCAACACTAATGAACCACCTTTCAGATCTTGCTCTTGTGTGACAACACGTGTCGTCACGTATCCTTTTTCAATAATTCGATTTTGAATTTGTTTCATCAAAACCCCAAGTCCTTCTCCCCCAAAACAATGTGGGAGGGTGAGTTTTAAATCATCAGAGGCTTGATTTAATGCCCATTGGAATTGGCTCTTAGAAGAGGAATGTTCCGCTGAATAATCAATCAATGCAATATGATGAATCGGGTAACAAAGGGTTTCTTTATCGGATAGGGACAATTTTTCGTCATTTGTCGTCTCTAAACGAACATCAGCCTGAGATTGTAGGGTTTTCTCTTGCTCCTTCTGATTTTGCTGTTGACGCTGTTGTTGAAGTGCATCCATTTGGTTTAAGCGGGAAAAATTTTCCGGTGGTTGGTTAGCGAAAACACATAATGGTGTCGTTGAGAATAATGTAATGGTATAAAGTTTGTTAAATACTGTTTTCATACTTTGATTAAATGATTGAATTTATTCGTTTAATTGCACGCAAGGCAATTGTTTATTAATGTTTATACCGCAATGAGCGAGTCACGGCAATCCCATCAACATATATACAATGTTTTTTGGCTGTGCGTTCAATTTGGTTTCCATATAATCCGACAAATTTCAAACAAAAATCGACCGCACTTGAAAACAGACTGTCTATTTTACAGCCCAATCCTTTCTTTAATTAGATCCGCAAACATTCCGATACTCACGGCAAAATAATTAGATTTATTCCAGTCTAAAATCGTGCGGAAATTATTTGATACTAAAAATGCTCTCCCTACCTGTTTATCCGGACGGACAAGCCAAAGATCCGTATGGGAAAGTGCGGTCAATTTTGATTGTTCTTGTGCGCTGAAACTTAACGGCATCACACCTTGAGCTTGCCAATCACGCAAAGAACGGGCTTTATTTTTCTCAATACCGGAAAGGGATAAATCAATGGGTTGGGTTAACGTCACTTCGATACCCCAAGGCAATTTATCGTCCCAACCTACGGTATGTAAATAATTTGCAATGGAAGCAAAAGCATCAAATTGATTTGTCCAAATATCCTTTCTCCCATCGCCGTTACCATCAGCCGCATAATTTAAGAAAGCACTTGGCATAAATTGGGTTTGCCCCATTGCGCCCGCCCACGATCCCAACATTCGGGCACGTTGAATATGATCTCGATCCAACATTTTCATCGCATTGATAAATTCTTTGCTAAACAAGGCTTCACGTCTGCCATCAAAGGCAAGAGTCGCCAAGGCAGATAACACATCATAACGTCCTTGGTAATGTCCGAAACTGCTTTCCATTCCCCATAATGCAAGGATATATTCTTGTTGTACGCCATAACGCTGACTTGCCCGTTGAAGCGGTACTTGGACTTCCCAATAACGATCCTCCGCCACATTCACTTTATTATTGGTCAGTACTTTATTGAGGTAATTGGTTGTACCATTTGGATTTAGCACTGGCGGTTGGTTTGGATCACGTTTGACGGTTCTTCCTGCCTGCGCCCGATCTAACGCCACCGCTTTTTCTATATAACGAATATTATTTTGTGCATTTAACGTCGCTGGAGAAACCCCTTCCGTTACCGCTTTGCCTTTTAAAAATTGTACATAATCATTAAAATTATTCTGTGTACGGGGTTTGGAATAAACCGCATCACGGCTCACCGCAGGAATATTTGCTGATACTGTTTGACTGACACTGGAACATCCCATAATTAAGCAGGATAAAAGTGCGGTCGATAATAACGAGATTTTTTTCATTTGCTTTCCTTTTAACATTATTTTCTTAAAAATTGATTATAAGCCGCTTTTAATAAGGCAGTTGGCAATAAACGGGAGCCTGATCGCAATACAAAAATAAAAAAACCTGAGGCGAAATCCTGAATACCTAAACGATATTTTAATTTAAATAACCGCCATTCTGCTTTAGCCTGATTTAAACCACGCCGCCGCCCAACCATTCCATTGCCTACCCGAGCATAAACCAAAATATCCGGTAAATTTGCCACGGCTTGACCTTGTGCCACAAGTTTAATCCATAAATAATAATCCTCTTGCAGATCCTCATACCCCCCACAATTTATCACCACACTTTTTTGATATGCCACCGTCATATGGTTAAAAGGGCAACGTTTTTGCGTAAATTTCACAATATCCTCTGCTTCTGTCGGCACACGGCGGTAAGCCACAATATCATTGACATTCTCACCAAACTCGGCAATTTGTCCGCCAAAAATAATGGTATCGGGGTGTTGTTCAATAAATGTCACTTGTTTAGCAAAACGTTCCGGCACGCAAATATCATCCGTATCCATACGGAAAACCCACTGATGACTGCAATGTTTCAACCCTTCATTTAAGGCATTTCCCAGTCCTCGATTTTGCGGTAATTTCACTAATTTTAACGGTAACTGTTTTTCAAATTCGGAAACCACTGTTTCCAGTTCCTCAGTAACCTCACCATCAAATACTAAAACGATTTCATCCGCCTGATGGGTTTGAGCGGCTAGACTTTCAAAACATTCCCGTAAAAATCGCGGATTTTCTTTAATATATAAAGACATTAAAACTGAAAATTTCATGACTATCCTTTCTATTACATAAATCGTTTCAAATTCAGTGCCAGTTTCGGCGAAATCAGCACAACCATTGCAATCACGAATTGTTTAATACTTTTGGTTTGTTTAAAAATATCAAAATAATAATACGCCGCCTTGCGTGATAAGTTCATGATATGTGGATAAGCCAAAATATAGCTGGCGTTAATATTGAAATTATGTGCCTGCTCTTGTGTTTCCACATAATGCTCACGAATGTAATCAATGGCTTTTTCTGTATTGGTGGTATCCGTTGAGACACTGGCACGTTTGGTGTGAAAAGTACAAAAGGTCAATGGCTCACTCAGCATATAAGGCTTGAAATCAGGCTCTTTGATCACTTTTAAGAGGAAATCATAGTCTTCCAAAGAGCGAAGTGCGGTTGATAATCCGCCTATTTTTAAGAAAAGATCTTTCTTGACCGCTACCATCGGCATACCGCCAATTTTGTTGGCAAGTAAAATCCGTTCCACACTAATTTCTTGTGGTGGGATCGGTTTGGTTACATAGGTAAAACCTTCGTTCACCATTTCGCATTTTGCAGGGTGGTAAATAAAATTAATATCAGGATGTTTGTTAATCACCTCTGCCAATCGCTCACATTTATTCTCAGCAAAACGATCATCATCATCCAAAAATAACAACCATTCTCCCAATGCGGCTCTCGCACCGATATTTCGACTTTCCGCCGCCCCCTGATTGGTTTCATTACGAATCACTGTTACTTTAAAGGGATAAGATTTCTCCACCACAACTGGCTCTTTCGAGTAATCATCAACAATCACCACCTCAAATGCTTTATGGGTTTGCTCCCCTAAACTTTCCAATAAAACAGGAATTTCCGATTTTCGGTTGTAAGACGGCACAATGATACTAAACATTTTTTCCCTCTTTCTCTAAGAAAATGCGTTGTTTGCCATGAGTGCCAAATAACGACAAAAACATCAACATCACAAACATAATGCCTGGAAAGGCGAAGGTGTCGGCTTTGATATTGCAGGCGGTAAGAATCACAAAAGCGGAAAGAATAAATTTCCAACTGCCATCAAACCAATTCAGGGCGACTTTACGGACAAAATAAAAGGTGGCAAAAAAACAAACCAGTGCGTAAGCTATGCCACCGTATAAAATTTGGCGTAAAAAACCGGAATCCGTACTACCGTAATAACGCCCTGTCTCTAACTGCCCTGTCATATACATACCATCACCACTGATAAATTGTTTCAAAGTCGGCATAAATAAATGATTTTTGACTAAAGTATCGGTGGAAGAACTCACAAAACCGACGCCGTGCAACAAATTAATGATCGGCTCTAGCGCATGAGCGACATAAGGATTTTTGGGTGCAAAATAAGCCAATCCCAGCACCAATAGCAAAAATGCAATCAACGATGGGACATATCGCCATTTAAAATACACGGCTATACTCACTACGGAAAGCAACAAAAAGGTTCTACCGGAAATCAACCCGATACAGAGCATCAAAAATATAAAAACACTCGGAATACTGCTATGTTTTGCGTTATACGCTAATAAAAAATGGAACAGCATTAAGTAAAATAAACTCAGTTGGAAAAAGGCTGTCGCCGTGATGTTATACAGGCGGTATTCCTGTTCCGAACCATAAAATCTTGCCGGTAACACCGCATTGGTTGAAAGCAAAAAATCCACCAAAAATGACACACCAAACAAGGCTAATATGCCAAATACAAATTGCACCACAACCCCGATTTGTAAATCACGCACAAGCAGCTGTTGCCCATTGGGTATCACATAGAAAACGTTATAAAACCCAATACCGAAAATAAATAAAATCAGTGATTTCACATACATAGTCACCACTGAAAAATCCCTTGTGCCATTTATCAGTAGCGGAATCACACTCAATAAAATTAGCCCTAACAATACAGCTAAACTATCCATTGGCACCACAATGCCTTGCGTGTTTTTTTTCTTTATATAGCGATAAAACAACACGCCCAAAGCAAGCAAGCCAACCACAAAAGACATACGCACCACATGGAAAAACCACGGATCATAGATATAGAAAAGATTAAAAAGTGCGGTCATTTATTTTCCTAAATTTTTCTGAATCGCCATTATTTTTTTCAGCGGATATTTCATCAATTTTTTCGCAAGATTATTGGCTTGAGAACCTCGAATCGCCTCAAGATTGCTGACTAATTTTGGATTTTCGATCACCATCAGCGGACGAACCACTTGATTCAGCAAGGCAAATCTCGTTTCAAATAATAAAAAGTCATCAGCAAGCCAAAAAGGTTTGCCTTGTTCAAGCAGTTTGAGAAAAACACGGGCGGCGGATTTTTTGATTAAATATCCTACCGTACCGGCAAAATAGCTTTTATAGGGATAGGCATAAGACACCGCCCCTGCTTTGTGGCACAAAAATGAAAAGGTTGTCGGATAATTAATTTCCAACTCTGTATCATTAAATTGAGCAATTTTGGATTGCCCGATAAGCACAATCGGCATGGCATTATTTTGGTTTAAAAGTGCGGTCAAATTTTGTTGGAAATTTGGCGCCAACAAAGCATCATCTTCGCACACTAAGGCGTAATCATCGTCTGCCACCGATTCATCTTCCACGATTAAACGATACACAGCAAGATGACTCAGCGTACAACCAATTTCACCTTTCGTCACTTTACGCCCGTAACGCTGCTCAAATTGAGCCAAATCAAACGGCTGCGCCAATTCTTCCCATTCCCGTTGCATGGTATTAATGGCGGGAAAGACACAAAAATCTGCCGTATCGGGTTGCGAAAAGAAAAGCACACGACGTTGCTCATCTTTATCTAGGGAAATCAAATATTTATTCATCATTCTCTCAACTAAAATTATGGTATCTATTCGATTAGAAATAGTTGCATAAAAGATTGCTGATTATACTAAAGAAATCTATAATTCCCCACCAATTTTAAGGCGAGAATCAGTCACCATGTCGAATAAAACCATTGCGAAAAATACCCTGTTTCTTTATATCCGAATGCTCTTTAATATGGGCGCAATGCTTTATATTTCACGTGTGGTATTACGTGTGCTGGGCGTGGAAGATTTCGGGATTTATAACATAGTCATGGGCGTGGTGATTTTGTTTTCGTTTTTTAACGGTACGATGACGGCAACCACCCAACGTTTTATTAATGTGGAAAAAGCCTCCAATGACTCAAGCCGTGTCAATATTATTTTTAATATCAGTATCTTAAATCATCTCTTTATTATGCTTATCGTGGCAGTGCTGGCGGAAACCGTGGGGCTTTGGTTTTTAAACCATAAACTCAATATTCCGACAGAAAGAATGCACGCGGCCAATATTGTCTATCAAATTGCTCTTCTCATTGCCCTGATTGAAATTATTAAAGTGCCTTTCAATGCCATGATTGTCGCCCATGAGCGAATGTCATTTTATGCTTGGCTGGGCTTGAGTGAGACAGCATTTAAACTCTCTGCTATCTTTATTTTAATGCAGATTGAACAATACGATAAATTAATCAGTTATAGCCTATTATTACTTGGGGTGAGCCTGCTCGTATTTATGCTTTATGTTAATTTTACCCGCCGCACTTTTTACAGTGAAACCCGTTTTCGTTTTTACAAGGATTTTAGCAAAACAAAGGAAATGGCAAGTTTTTCCGGTTGGATGTTACTCGGGCAAACGGCTTATGTCGCCTCAACACAAGGCTTAAATATGGTCATCAACCTGTTTTTTGGGGTCACCGTCAATGCCGCCGTAGGCATTGCTACCCAAGTGGATACCGCGATTTATAGCTTTGTGAATAACTTTCAAGTGGCATTTAACCCACAACTTGTGCAATCTTATGCGGCAAAAGATTACGAACGCAATAAAAAGCTTATTCTCGGCACATCAAAATATTCCTTTTATCTCATTGCGATTTTATCTGCACCGGTACTTTATTTTCCCCACACGTTGCTTACCTTCTGGTTAGGTGATCATTTACCGATATATGTGCAACAATTAGTACAAATTACCCTGTTATGCTCGCTGATTAGTGCCATGGCGGGATCATTTTGGATGACGGCGTTGGCTATCGGCACAAACAAAATTAAGCAATACAACATTGTCATTGCCATCATTGATCTTTGTACCGTGCCACTCGCCTATTATTTATTTACCCTCGGTTATAACCCAATCTATGCTTTTATCGGCAGATTTTCCACCGCACTTTTCATGCAAATCTACCGTTTCTATTTCATTAACAAAAAAATTCAATTTAACCGAAAAGAATTTGTCACATATTTACTTAATATCGGCATCGTATTTTCTTTCTTAATCGGGCTGATTTATCTGTCGGATACACAACGTCTTTATACTTTCGCTGAATTTATCGTTCATTCCATCTTATTAGAATTTGGACTAATTTCAGTGATTTTATTAATCGGTTTAAATCGTACAGAAAAAGCCTTCTTGTTTGGCTATATTTTGAAAAAGGTAAAAAAATGAATTCAACATTAGTTTCTCTAAAGCAGCAACTCGATCCCATTGCGGATTTAATCAAAGATAAAAATGACGTGTTTTACTTTGATTATCCGTTACATTTAAATGTGGGTGATTTATTGATCTATCACGGCACAGAACAATTTTTTAAAGATCACCATATCCATGTGACATTAAAACGTTGTGAGTTTGATATAGATATTAATGAAGTAAAACAAAAGATTACCCCAAATACCACTATTTTGTTACACGGTGGGGGTAACTTTGGCGATCTCTATCCACAACATCAAAAAATTCGTGAGGCAATGGTTCAGCATTTCCCCAATAATCGCATCATTGTCTTGCCACAAACGCTGTATTTTAAAGATCAAAAAAATCTCGAAAAATCAGCCGCACTTTTCAATCAACACGCGGATTGTTACTTACTTGCCCGTGATGAACGCACGGCGGAAAGTTTTAAACAATTTTCCTCAAATGTGACATTATCACCGGATATGGCACATCAGCTTTACGGCACATTGCCGACAAAACAAGGCAACAGCGGTAAACAACTTTATTTTTTACGCAAAGATATTGAAGCCAGTGACGTGGAAAAAAATATCCTTACCACCCTGCCGTCTCAGGCTAATGTGCAAGACTGGGAAGATATTCTCACCCGATTAGACAGTATCGTTTTGGCTCTTAGTTGGCGTATCAGTAAATTTGCCCATCAACAAAATTGGGGCTGGCTGAAAAATCTTTTTCATCAATTTTGGTTTGCTTACACCAAACGCATTGTGAATCGTGTCGCCAAGGTATTTTTACAAAATGATCAGGTAACCACCACCCGTTTACACGGCCATATTTTCTCCTGCTTACTGGAAATTCCAAACCGAGTATGCGATAACGCTTACGGGAAAAATTCCGGCTATGCCCATTTATGGACAAAAAATATTGATTTTGTGGAAATTGACAAAAAATGATAGAAATCAAAAAGCTCATCACCGCCATGATTCTGCCACCATTTAACATTTTGATTTTATGGCTGTTGGCATTGATATTGGAAAAATTCAATTTCAAAAAATTAAGCCGAATTTTGACCGCTCTTGGGCTCGCTCTACTTTATATATTGAGCATTCCCTTCACGGCACAAACCTTGAAAGACAGCTTAATTACGGAAGACAATTTAACACTCAACGACTACCAAAATGCACAAGCCATTGTGTTATTGGGGGGCGGATTGCGGGATAGCAACGAGCTTTATGCGCCGCTTGCTTCCACTGCCATTCAGCTTGAACGCTTACGCTATGCGGCGTATTTACAAAAAGAAACAGACTTACCGCTTCTCATTACAGGTAGAAGCCCGACGGGTGCAATTGAGGCGAAAATTGCCGCAGAAGAATTACAAAACTTCTTTCATATCCCCACAAAATGGGTTGAGCCGAATGCCTTAACCACCAAGGAAAATACCTTGTTTACCAAAAAAATATTGGAAAAAGAGCATATCAATAAAATTATTCTGGTGACCAATGAATGGCATATGCAGCGGGCAAGGCTACTTTTCCAACAACAGGGATTTGAGGTATTGCCGGCGAGTGTCGGCGAAGGGATTACGCCTAAAGAATACGAATTAACTATGATGCATTTTGTTCCTCAAGGGGGAGCGATTGCAAAAAATATGCAGCTATTAAAAGAATGGATCGGCTATTGGAAGGAAAAATAATTTCTAATATTGAAGGTTTATAGCGGTTCTGTTTTTTATAATTCAAATAAGCCTGATCCATATCCGATAACATCTGATATGGATCAGGCGATGATTTATCAAGTTTTTTATCCTTTTACCCCACCTGCGGTTAAGCCTCCCACAAGCCATCGTTGGGCAATCAAGAAGACTGCGGTGATTGGAATAGCAGATAATACTGCAGCTGCGGCAAAATCCCCCCAAAGGTAATTTTGGGCATAAAGATATTGCTGCATTCCCACTGCTAGCGTGTAACTGTTGACATCACGTAAGAGTAATGAAGCAACAGGGACTTCTGTAATAGCTGCAATGAATGAAAGAATGAAAACAACCGCTAAAATTGGAACAGATAACGGCAATAAAATTAAACGGAATGCCTGCCAAGGTGTCGCCCCATCTAGAGCAGCAGCTTCTTCTAAGGAACCATCAATGGTTTCAAAATAGCCTTTGATCGTCCAAACGTGCAAAGCAATTCCACCTAAGTAGGCAAAGATAGCACCTGCGTGGGTGTTTAACCCGAGAAACGGAACATATTGCCCCAAGCGATCAAATAAAGCATAGAGAGCAACAAGTGACAACACGGCAGGGAACATTTGAAAAATTAGCATTCCCTGTAAGAGTGTTTTTTTCCCTTTAAATTTCATTCTGGCAAAGGCATAGGCACAGGTTGTAGAAAGCGTGACAATACCTACGGCTGTAATTGTGGCAACCTTGACCGAATTCCATAACCATAGTAGCACTGGGAATGGTGGTGGGGTAACAGAACCGTCAGAATGAACCACATCAAACCCCAAGGCAAGCTTCCAATGTTCCCAAGAAATTTCGCGAGGAATAATATCGCCCAGTGCTAAATTTCCCGGACGTAGCGAAATACCAATAACCATTAATAATGGAAACATAATGAGTGAAATGAATAGGATTAATGCAGCGTGCGTTGCCCACAGGCGATAACGCATAGATTTTGGTTGTACAATAGCCATAATAATCCTCCTAATCTAATTTCATTTTCGTTGCTTTGATATTTAATAATGCTAACCCGCCCACTAATAGGAAAATAAGGGTCGCAATGGCTGCGGCAAGCCCAAAATCTTGCGTTCCGCTACCTTCAAACGCAATGCGATAGGTATAACTAACCAATAGATCGGTGTAACCTGCCGGTGTGGTTGTGCCAATCATATCCGGACGACCATTAGTCAATAACTGAATCAATACAAAGTTATTAAAGTTAAAGGCAAAACTTGCAATCATTAGCGGTGTTAATGGTTTTAGTAACAATGGGAAAGTAATTTTGGTAAAATTTTGCCAAGTTGATGCACCGTCCATTGCGGAGGCTTCATACAGATCTTGAGGAATAGCTTTGAGTAGCCCCATACATAGGATCATCATATAAGGGTAGCCCAACCAAGTATTTACAATGAGAATCATAATTTTGGCGAGTAAGGGATCATTAAACCATTCGGGTCTGATACCAAAGAGATTATTGAGAATCATATTGATCTCACCAAAACTTTGGTTAAATAATCCTTTGAAAACCAAAATGGAAATAAATGCAGGTACAGCATAAGGTAAAATCAGTAATAAGCGATAAATACTTTTACCCCGTAATGCTTCCCATTGCACAATACAAGCCAAAACCATACCAATGATAACGGTAAATACAACCGTTAATACAGAAAATATAATTGTCCAAATAAAGATTTGTATGAATGGCTTTTGAATCCCCTCATCGGTAAAAATTTTAATAAAATTATGAAAACCCGTAGTCACAGTATAACCCGGCTCAAGAGTTTCATTTTCCCAGTTTCCATTCCCATCAATAGCTTGAAAGAAACCTTTGTCATCGTTAGCACGATAACGTTTCATTGTTTCATTATTGGTTAAAATCTGCGTATTTTCATCATAGGTATAACGCATTTTTTGCTCTGAAAATTGACGTAATGAACTCATTGTCAATTCGCTTCCATCAGGCAATATGACCACCATAGCTTGTAATGCAGAACGATTTTGTGCTACCACTTTTAAGGGTGAACTTTCCCCCTCTGGGGCGGCTTTTTCTCTTACATTTACCGGCGTGTCAGTCAATAAAATATTATCAGAGACAAAAAATTGATCGGTATTTTTATTATGCAAAACCAATTGAAAACGTTCATCCGACTGTGGATATAATTTGAAATCATATTTGCTGCCGGAAAAATAATGTTGCTGTGTCAACACATTAAGCGCACGTTCAAAAGAAAGCTGATTTGTTCCGCTATAATTAGTAAAAGCGATGGCAATCGTGGCAACAAGCGGGAACAAAATGAAAATCACCATTCCCATCATTCCGGGAAAAACATATCGCCAAGCATAGACTTTTTGGCTACTAAAAATATAGATACCAGACGTGAGGATCACTAGGGTTAAAAGTGCAAATAAATATTCGCCACGAGAATACATCAGCATAACCAAATAAAAATCGATCAAGAGAACAGCACCAATCAATAGCATTTTTAATCGGTTAATAGAAAATTTCGATGGAGCGGAATCAATGTTTTTTAGCATAATACACCTCGAAATGCTGAGAAATTAACTATCACATTTAAGTGATACAAAAATGCGGACTTATTTTCCTTAAAACTGAATCTAAAATAGCATAAATTTTGACCGCACTTTTTTATATAGCCACAGACGGACTGGGCGGGTGAGATACCCGCCCGAAATAAGATTATTGTTTTTGAATTCTGGCTCTCGCATCATCTAATGCGGCTTTCACCTCTTGACGACCGGATACTGCGTTAGTAATCGCACTACGCTCTGCATACCAAAATGCCGTCATTTGTGGAATATTTGGCATAATTTCACCATTTTGTGCATTCACCATTGTCGCTGCAATTCGAGTATCTTTTGCTAATTGCTCTTGGTAGGATTTCAACGCTACCGCCCCCAGTGGTTTATCTGCATTGACGGTTGCCAAGCCTTCATTTGTCAATAAATAATTTTCTAAAAATTCTTTAGCAAAATCTTTATTCGGGCTTGCCGCATTCACCCCAGCGCTTAACACCCCAACAAATGGCTTAGAGGCTTGACCATTTAAAGTTGGAAGCACTGCCACGCCATAATTGATTTTACTTTTTTCAATATTTCCCCAAGCCCAAGGCCCGTTAATGGTTAATGCCGTTTCGCCTTTATTAAAACTTGCTTCTGCAACGGCATAATCCATATCAGCATTGATGACTTTAGTTTTAACCATATCGACAACAAACTGTAACCCTTTTTGTGAGCCTTCATTATTTACACCAATATCATTGGCATCATAACGTCCGTTAGCATATTTAAATGCATAACCGCCATTTGAGGCAACAACAGGCCAAGTAAAATAAGGCTCTGCCAAATTCCACATAATGGCGTTTTTACCCTCTTTTTTCAGTTTTTTATCTAACTCTAGAATATCTTCCCAAGATTTTGGGGCTTCAGGCGTTAAATCTTTATTATAAATAAGCGATAAGGCTTCAATTGCGACAGGATAGCCAATAATCTTGCCATTATAATTTTCCGCATCCCAAGCGAAATCGACAAATTTATCTTTAAATTCTTGGCTTGGTTGTAGTTCAGCCAATAAACCGGATTGAGCATAGCCGCCAAAACGATCGTGAGCCCAGAAAATAATATCCGGCCCATCACCGGTAGAAGCCACCTGTGGAAATTTTTCTTCTAATTTATCCGGATGTTCGACTAGAACAGATACCCCTGTATCGGCTTCAAATTTTTTACCGACCTCTGCAAGCCCGTTATACCCTTTGTCGCCATTAATCCAAATGACTAGCTTCCCCTCTGTCATCTTAGCCATAACAGACGAAGACAATACCAATCCTGCTACTGCCGTTAAGGTGAATTTCAATAATGTTTTACTCATAGTACGCTCCTTGAGAGTTTATCAATGATTAGGACGTTAACGTTTAAAGATAACCTTATGTCTTGTTTATTAAGATCAAATTATCAATAAATATTTCCCTTTGTTATCATCCCTTTATCTACGCCCCCCAGGAATTATCCTACAATATTTTTAATAATTTTTTGTTTTGTGAAACTGATCACAGTTTTAAAATTAAAAAATATGATCTCACTCAAAAAACGTACTAAAAAATGTATTTTATTTACCAATTTCACTGTAAAAAGAAAGAAGTCATACTTTTTTCTTCTAATCCTCGAAAAAATGATAAAAGGATGATTTTTTCTCTATTGAGATGAGCAATGATGTGTATCCAAAAAGAACAATTGATGTTAATGAGGTTTTGTTATGGCCAATGTATCACTGCGTAATGTCAATAAATCCTATGGGGATATCCACATTTCAAGAAATGTTAATTTAGAAATCAACGAAGGGGAATTTGTTGTTTTTGTTGGGCCTTCAGGTTGTGGTAAATCAACATTATTGAGAATGATTGCCGGCCTTGAAGATATTACAAGCGGAGATTTATTTATTGGCGATAAAAGAATGAATGATGTAGAGCCCGCAAAACGTGGAATTGGAATGGTTTTCCAATCTTATGCACTATATCCCCATTTGAACGTAGCGGATAATATGTCTTTTGGTTTGAAATTAGCCGGAGTCAGTAGGGAAGAGCGGGATCAACGCGTTAATCAAGTTGCCGAAGTATTACAATTAGCCCATTTGCTTGATCGTAAACCTAAGGCACTATCAGGTGGTCAACGTCAACGCGTAGCAATCGGTCGAACCCTAGTTTCACAGCCTGAAGTTTTCCTGTTAGACGAACCACTTTCAAATCTTGACGCTGGGCTACGCGTGCAAATGCGGGTTGAGATCTCCAAATTACATAAAAAATTAGGTCGTACGATGATTTATGTCACTCATGACCAAGTCGAAGCAATGACCCTAGCTGACAAAATTGTTGTCTTACAAGCCCTCGGAAATAATCCGCAAATTACTACCAATGTTGCCCAAGTCGGTAAACCATTAGAACTTTATCACTATCCGGCAAACCGTTTTGTTGCAGGTTTCATCGGCTCACCGAAAATGAATTTCTTACCGGTTCGTGTTACTGCCGTAGAAGCTGAGCGTGTTCAAGTGGAATTGCCGGATTCCAATCATCATAATTTCTGGATTCCGGTCGA
The DNA here is from genome assembly GCF_001999285.1 of Rodentibacter genomosp. 1. GTDB lineage: Bacteria > Pseudomonadota > Gammaproteobacteria > Enterobacterales > Pasteurellaceae > Rodentibacter. The sequence continues at coordinate 190,615 of NZ_MLHN01000008.1, read as the reverse complement.
AGGTGAAGGCGTCAATGAGGGCGAGATGTTATCTTTAGGCATTCGCCCGGAGCATGTCATTCCTGTTGTTCAGGCTGAAGTTCGCTTACGTGGTATTGTTCAAGTTGTCGAATTGTTAGGACACGAAACCCAAATCCACATTGAAATACCTGAAATTCATCAACCGATATTTGTTTATCGCCAAAATGATGTGGTGCTAGTTTCAGAAGGTGATGAAATTGAAATTGGTATTATGCCTGAACGTTGTCATTTATTTAAAGAGGACGGGAAAGCCTGTCGCCGTCTATTTAAAGAAATCGGTGTATAAAAATCTGTATGGTAATAAATCATACATGTTCACTTTATCCTAAATTAACCAATAACAAAGAGAGATTTATTATGGACAACAAAAAAACACTACTCGCAACTGCAATTACAGGCGTATTGATAGCCACATCCGCAAGTGCGGTTGATTTTCATGGTTATGCCCGTTCCGGTATTGGTTGGACATCCGGTGGTGGAGAACAATCCGCTTTTACAGTCAATGGCGGTGGTTCTAAGTATCGTTTAGGGAATGAAGCCGAAACCTATGCTGAATTTAAACTTGGACAAGAGCTTTACAAAGAAGGCAATAAATCCTTCTATTTAGATTCCAATGTGGCTTATAGCGTTAATCAACAAGGAGATTGGGAAGATACCAGTCCGGCTTTACGCGAAATCAACGTGCAATTTAAAAACTTTGCAGACAGTTTACCGGGAGCAACATTATGGGCAGGTAAACGTTTCTACCAACGCCACGATGTCCATATGAACGACTTCTACTATTGGGATATTTCAGGTCCCGGTGCCGGGGTTGAAAACATTGATCTCGGTTTTGGTAAACTCTCTCTTGCGGTAACCCGTAATACAGAGAAAGGCGGTGCGTATGGTTGGACATATAATCCGCTAACCCAAAAATGGGACTCTACTCAGGATAAAAACAAAGACGTTTATAATGATGTTTTCGATATTCGTTTAGCTGATTTAAAAGTCAGTAAAAATGGTCGTTTAGAAATTGGTGTTGATTATGGCAATTCACATACCAAAAACCATGCCTCCCGAGAGCAAGGCGCAAGTAAAAACGGCTATATGGTTACCTTAGAACATACCCAAGACGAATTTTTTGGTGGTTTCAATAAATTTACTGCGCAGTACGCAACAGATTCAATGACCTCTTGGAGCACCGGGCATTCTCAAGGCGGTTCTGCCAATAATAAAGGTAATATGCTCCGCTTAATTAACCAAGGGGTGGTATCCGCAACGGATAAAATAGAAGTGATGTATGCATTGATTTATGAAAAAACAGACTTGGATAATAAACAAGGTAAAACTTGGTATTCTGCCGGTGTACGCCCGATGTATAAATGGACAGATACGATGAGCTCGTTGGTGGAAGTCGGCTATGATCGCATTAAAGATCAAGCCACAGGTCATAAAAATGATCTCACCAAAGTCACCCTTGCACAACAATGGCAAGCCGGTTCAAGTATTTGGGCTCGCCCTGCTATCCGAGTATTTGGTACCTATGCACACTGGAATGATAAGTTCAATACTGACGTACGTACCAATGCAGGTTATAAAGCTAAAGATAGTGAATTTATCGCCGGTGTTCAATTTGAAGCGTGGTGGTAATCCCGCCGAATTACAGGGGGGAGAAATGTCTCTCCCTTTCTTTTAGAGTTATGAGGTTAATATGAAAAAAACGCTTTTTTCTACCGCACTTTTATTGGCTAATATGTTAGTTGTTTTGCCAAGCACTGCAACACCAAACCATATTAACTCAACAGTGTTATCACAATTAAATTGGAAGGATGTCCCCTATTCTGAAACAGTCACGACCACATTAAGCACACAGCAAAAACAGAATTTCATTGTGCCATTTGCCGGTATGGAAAGCCCTGTTGCAACATACCGTATTCCGGCGAATCAAGGAACATTGGAAATTCAGATATCCAGCCCAATGACTAAAGACCACGTCTTTGTACCCAATGCTATTGTGTTAGATAGTCAATTTAATATTGCTGCACGCTATCCTTCTTCTGAGTTTAAATTTAAAGGTGAGCGAGGGTTACAGCCTAATCGTTTGGTTGCAGAATTGAATCTAACCCCAACGCCAAACCAAGACTATATTTATCTGTTGGTTTATACCACAGCTCAAGATGTACAAAAAACAACTATGGTTCCTCACCCGGCCAAAAGTTTTGCTCAAGCGACCGGCAAACAGCCACCGTCTATTGCAGATATTGAGGTTAAACACAGCCCTTATGGGGAAATCAATATTAACGTGACCGCTGCCGATGGAACACGTTTTATTGGTATTCCGACGGAGATATTTACAGGAAAGAAAAGTGCTTCAAATCAATCCGTTGGGGCAAAACCTATAGTGAAAGAGGAACACCCTAGTAAAGCGGTGATAACCTCAGTGGATAAAGAAACAGAAGCCTATTTCAAACAAGCCGTGAGCAATGCCCTAAAACAAAATGATGTCAACCGAGCACTAAATTTAGTGAATGAAGCAGAAAAACTCGGTTTAACCTCCCCTCGGAAAATTTTCTTACAACAAGTTTCTTCTAAGTAATACGCTTTTGCTGCTTTATTGCCACCTTGAACAAGGTGGCTTTTTTGTACATTTTCGTAGTGTGTATGAATAGCACAATCCACGCACAAAAATCATGGTTTGTGTAGGTGAGCCCCCTACTCTTACCTACAATTAAAGTGCGGTCAGTTTTTAAATAAAATTATAGAAATTAGCCGTAGCCCATCAATTGAAGCAGTTCTTTTGCATAAGCAATCGCATCATGCCGATTTGATACACCGATTTTTTGATAAAGATTACGAATATGACTTTTTATCGTTGTAGTTGCCACCAGTAATTCATCTGAAATCTGCTCATTACTATAACCGGAGTAAATCAAGCCTAAGACTTGCCATTCTCTTAGGGTTAAAGGACTAATCTTTAATAATTCAGGTACTTTAGGGTTAGAAATAAGATTATTGACAAATTGTTCATCAAAATGGGCAAATTTATGTCGATAATACTGATTAATGTTACGCAAAATAAATTGTGCTTTATGTACGCTTAATTCATCCAAGATGTTAGCCTGTAACAACTGACGAATTTGTTGTGCCATATTTTCGCCTTCAATGACAAAAATACTAATAAAATTTGTTTGGCGGGTAAGTTGTAGGGCATCAATTAAATCCCGTTGTGCCAATTCTTTTTCCCCGGTAAGAAAATATAAACGATTTCGTAAAATAAGCGCTCGATTCAAGTCACTCGTCAGCTTTAGTTCTTTAGCGGTTTGAATCACTCGATTTAAAATTTCTTCAGCATCTGAATATTGTCCTAATAAAAGCAATGCTCTTGCAATATTTCGCCACTGAATTTGATTAAAGTGATTTTTTTCATTAGTAGGACGATGCGTTTGAGCAAGCCAAGACTCTGCAGATTCAACATCACCAAGCATTTGCCACAACACGATTTTGACTTGATTAGCATTGGCATTCCAATCTTGATGATACCGGTTCATTTTTTGCAAATAAATAATCTGTTTGAGAAGACGAGAGGCATTATCCAAATCACCACGAACAATAGATATTTTGCATAGTAACGCTAAACATTGAAGGCGATCTTCATCTTTATTTAGTACCTTAATACCGGCATTTGCCATTGCTTCTGCTTTATCTAAATGATACCAATCCCATAAAATTTGTCCTTTTAAACGTAGTAAAAACTCATACATTGGCACTTTTTGTAAATGATGCTCTTTAACAAAATCACCCGCTTTATCCAAAAGATCATAACCGGCCTGAGTGAAACCTTGCGCAATAAAAATTTCCGACTGTTGGAGTAATGTCCATAGAATACTGTGTGGTGCATTGTATTTCCACGCCATTTTTTCGGCTTTTCTGAGCATTTTTAGCGCTTCATTAAAATTACCATAGCAATGGTAAGCCTCACCAATAATTGAAGTAGCAACAATTTTTGCATAATTCGCATTTGAGGGTAAATGCTCTAAAGCTTGGGAAGCTAAAGAAAGGGCAGTGTTTTCATCGCCCTGATTAATGGCAACCTGAGCACGTAATACATCAAATTCAGACTGAATAGCCTGACTGAGTTGAATTTTCTGATCAGCCAATACCTGCTCAAAATGTCCAAAAATACCATTTACTTCACTATTACGGTGCTGGCTTTGCGCTAACCATGCTTTTAATAAAATCAATTGAGGTGATTGAGTAAAACTTATATCATCCAGATAGTCTAAATGTTGCTCAAGTAGCTTGAGTTCACCTTGATGAAATAATTTCCAACCTTGTTTCGATAAAATATCAAGTAAAATACCACGATCTGCTAATTGTACCGAATGGTATAAAGCTTCGGTTGTATATCCCAATTTCAGCCATGCTTTTGCTGCTTTAGCATGAAGCTGATCAAGCTCATCAGCGAGTTCTAATTGACAACAATGATTCAAAAATGAAGCAAATAATGGGTGAAAGCGCCACCAATTATCCTCAGCATCCATTTGTTGTAAAAAAAGCCCCTGTTTTTCAATAGATTCCAATTTATTCCGGCTATTCAACTCACCGGTAACCTGTTGAACTAATGTTTCATTCATTGAACGTAAAATTGAACAACGAAGTATAAATAACCTCGTATTGCGATCAATCCGGTTTAATACCTCATCACTGAGATAATCATTAATATGGAAATTATTAAGTTTAGCCAAACGTTTCGCAGCATCTTTAAGAGATATGTTCTGTTGCTTAGCGGATAAACTAATAAGCTGAAGTGCTGTCGGCCATCCTTCAACATCATCACAAAGTTCGGTAATGTCCGGTGTTGCTATGCTCTGATTTAAACGTGACTGAAAAAATTCTACACTTTCCGAATGGCTGAAAGAAAGCTGATGGCTATTCACTTCCAGTAGCTGCTCTTGAACATGCAAACCGGCAATACCAAGAGGGGGGACTGAACGAGAAATTAAAATCAGTGTCATACAAGGTGGTTGGTGACGAATCCAATATTTTAGAGCCTCATGAATGTCTTCATTATCAATAATATGATAGTCATCAATCACTAAATAAAAATGCTCGGTAACAGTTGAAATTTTTACAAGTTGCTCAGTAAACAGCGTTTGTAAATTTTTTTGGCGATGTAAAGATTCATCAGTTTTAACCTCTAGCTTAAGCGCACTCCTTAACGCTGCAATAAAATAGGTCGCAAATCGTTCCGATTGATTATCACTTTCGTCCAACGAATACCAGCCTACATTTTTCTGTCTTCCAACCCATTGAGAAACCAACGTCGTTTTACCATAACCGGCAGGAGCATGAACTAATACAAGTGGGTAATGATGTGATTTATCAAGATATTGTAACAATGAAGTGCGCAACACACTGTTTTGTAAACGATAGCTACAAATTAACTTTGCCGGAATTAACATCTAATTTTATCTCGTTAAATGATGAATGGATTAAAAACTAAAGAGAAGATTCTATCTACTAATATTATGTAGCAAATGCAAAAAGGAAAAATATAGAGGTACCGCATTGGTATCTTTTAATATATTGAAATTGTTTGATTTTTATAACCACCATTAGTATGGTTCGGATAAACAAAAATCAGATTTATACAACTACTACATATATCTTATTAAAAATGCGGTCAAAATCGACCGCACTTTTCACTCCAATTTATTTATCGCCAGGCTTTAAATTGATTAATCAAGCCATTTGTTGAGCTGTCGTGGCTTGAGACTTTTTCGCTATCCGCTAATTCCGGTAGAATACGGTTAGCCAGTTGTTTACCCAATTCCACCCCCCATTGGTCGAAGCTGAAGATATTAAAAATCACGCCTTGAACAAAGATTTTATGTTCATACATGGCGATCAATGCCCCCAATGTAAATGGGGTGATTTTTTGCACTAGAATAGAGTTGGTCGGCTTGTTACCGGTAAACACTTTAAACGGCACAATCTCTTTTACCTCATCTAAGGATTTACCCGCTTTCACAAACTCCGCTTCGACTTCTTCTTTTGTTTTACCGAACGCTAATGCTTCTGTTTGTGCAAAGAAGTTAGACAGTAATTTGTTATGATGATCCGCTAATGGATTATGACTTTGTGCCGGTGCAATAAAATCACAAGGAATTAAAGTTGTACCTTGGTGAATTAATTGATAAAAGGCGTGCTGACCGTTTGTACCCGGTTCGCCCCAGATGATTGGGCCGGTTTGATAATGGCTAATGGTGTTGCCGTTTCTATCTACATATTTACCGTTTGACTCCATATTGCCTTGTTGGAAATAGGCGGCAAAACGATGTAAATATTGATCGTAAGGTAAAATTGCCTCAGTTTGTGCGCCTAAAAAATTCGTGTTCCACAATCCCACAAGGGCTAAAGTAGTTGGAATATTCTGTTCAATTGGTGCTGTGCGGAAATGTTTATCCATTTCATGTGCCCCGCTTAACAATTGCTCGAAGTTGTCAAAACCAATAGAAAGTGCAATGGATAACCCAATAGCAGACCATAAAGAATAACGTCCTCCTACCCAATCCCAAAACTCAAACATATTATTGGTATCAATCCCAAACTCGGCTACTGCTTTGCCATTAGTAGAAAGTGCCGCAAAATGTTTTGCGACCGCACTTTTATCTTGTGCCGAAGCCAATAACCAATCACGTGCGCTTTCAGCATTTGTCATGGTTTCTTGGGTGGTAAAGGTTTTAGACGCAACCAAGAAAAGTGTGGTTTCCGGATTCACTTTTTTCAGTGTCTCTGCAATATGTGTGCCGTCCACATTAGAAACAAAGTGCATCGTAAGATGATTTTTATAAGGGCGTAGCGCTTCCGTTACCATATAAGGACCTAAATCCGAACCGCCAATCCCGATATTCACCACATCAGTAATAGCTTTTCCGCTATAACCTTTCCACTCACCGGAAATCACGCGCTGACAAAAATCCTTCATTTTTGCCAAAACCGCATTTACTTCCGGCATCACATCTTTGCCATCCACCATCACAGGTGTGTTAGCCCGATTGCGAAGTGCGGTATGTAATACGGCACGGTTTTCGGTACGGTTAATTTTTTCACCACTAAACATTGCCTCTTTTGCACTGTCCAGCGAACATTCTTGAGCCAGTTGTCGAAGAAGTGAAAGAGTTTGTTGATTAATATTGTTTTTTGAGAAATCCACCAAAATTTGATCCTTAAAGGTTAATGAATAATCTTTAAAGCGATCCTTTTCTTGTTGGAATAAATTTTGAATGGTCATATTTGCCAATTCGGTTTGATGCGTTTCTAACGCTTTCCACGCCTGAGTATGGGTTGGATTGATATTTTTCATAGTATTTCCTTCTATTATTTATTAATTTTAAATTTAGTCTACATATTCGGTGATAACACGAGGTGTTAATTTTGTAATCAATTCATAGCTTAAAATGCCGGTAAACTGGGCAACGGTCTCTATCGGTAATTCTTTTCCCCATAAAATCACTTCATCACCAACTTGATCTTGGCTATCCCACCCTAAATCGACAGTCAGCATATCCATAGATACCCGCCCCACAATTGGCACGATACGCCCATTTAAATACACGGGTGTACCTTCCGGCACATCGCGTGGATAACCATCACCATAACCAATTGCTACCACACCGATTTTGGTATCACAAGGGCTTGTCCAAATTCCCCCGTAGCCGACCGGTTCGCCTTTTTTATGGTTTCGTACGGCAATAAGGGAAGAAGTGAGATTCATCACGGGAGTTAAGTTAAATTTAGCGCCTACAGTATCTGTTGGAGAAATACCGTACATAATAATACCGGGACGAATCCAATCTAAATGAGATTCTTGCCAAAATAAAATCCCTCCCGATGCTGCGATACTGCGTTCTCCCTGTTTATCTTGGGTCACGGATAAAAATCGATTAATTTGAAGTGGGGTATAATCAGATTCAAGCTCGTCAGCCCGACTAAAATGGCTGACAAAACCTAAGTGCGGTTGAATTTGAGGAAGTTTTTTTAATGCTTGATAAAATTCATCCACTTCATCAAGGGCTACGCCCAAACGGTGCATACCGGTATCAATTTTAAGCCACACTTTAATCGGGCTTGGTACCGTTGCACGTTTTAATGCCTCAAGCTGTTCACGATTGTGTACGATCGTTTCAATATTATTCACAGCAAGAATTGGCAAATCCTTTTCATCAAAAAAACCTTCGAGCAATAAAATAGGTTTTGTGATGCCATGCGATCGCAATGCCAACGCTTCTTCCAAACGCGCCACCCCAAAACAATCTACCGTATTTTCAAGTGTCGATGCGACAAATACCACCCCATGCCCATAGGCATTGGCTTTAACAACCGCAATAATTTTACTATGAGGTGCTTTTTGTTTAATTACCTCTAAATTTTGTTTTAAAGCACAGGAGCTAATCTTCGCTGTCGCCGGTTTTACGTTCATTATTTATCCTTAATAATTGTCATAATACTCACGTTGCTCGGCAAGATTATCAAAGCGGGAGAACTGTCCGTTAAATTTTAATCGTACACGACCAATCGGGCCGTTACGCTGTTTACCAATAATAATTTCTGCCACCCCTTTGTCCTCGGAATTATCGTTATAAACCTCGTCACGATAAATAAACATAATTAAGTCGGCATCCTGCTCAATAGATCCCGATTCACGTAAATCCGAGTTCACCGGACGTTTATCCGCACGTTGTTCAAGTGTTCGATTCAACTGAGAAAGCGCAATAACCGGTACTTCTAACTCCTTTGCTAAAGCTTTTAAAGAACGTGAAATTTCTGCAATCTCTAAAGTACGGTTATCTGAAAATGCCGGTGCACGCATAAGTTGTAAATAATCCACCATAATCAGGCTCAATCCGCCATTTTCACGATAAACGCGGCGTGCACGAGATCGTAATTCTGTTGGCGTTAAACCGGAAGAATCATCAATATAAAGATTATTCTTCTGTTTAAACATTCCAAATACGCTGCTAATTTTATTCCACTCAATTTCATCTAAGCCTTGTCCTGTACGAATTTTAGTTTGATCTACACGAGCAAGAGAAGCAATCATACGCATCATAATTTGCTCGGCCGGCATCTCTAAACTAAACACTAGCACAGGTTTCTCACTTGCCATGGCGGCATTTTCACAGAGGTTCATGGCAAAGGTAGTTTTCCCCATGGAAGGACGAGCTGCAACAATAATTAAATCTGAAGGTTGTAACCCGGCTGTTTTTTTATCAAGATCCGTAAATCCTGTTGTCACCCCTGTCACACCGGAATGATTTTCCAACTTGCTTAATGTATCAATACGCTCAATTGTATTTTGTAGCACAGTGATCACATTTTGCGGTCCTTCACTAGAAGTGCTACGTTTTTCCGCAATGGCAAAGACTTCCCTCTCCGCCTCATCCAAAATCAATTTAATGTCTTGCCCTTTAGGGGAATAGCTATTTTCCGCAATACGATTGCCCACAGCAATGAGTTCACGTAGAATCGCTTTTTCACGCACAATATCCGCATACGCTAAAATATTAATTGCATTTGGCGTATTGTTTGACAAGTCAGCAAGATAAGCAAATCCCCCAACTTCCTCACTCACCCCTTTATTTTTTAGCGCTTGATCAAGCGTAATCAGATCAATAGGTGATTGATTCCGCATTAATTCTTCCATTGTTTGAAAAATGATGCGGTGGGCAAAGGTATAAAAATCATCGGCAATCACGCGCTCAGCAATACCATCCCAATGTTGATTGCTTAACATAATGCCGCCTAACACGGCTTGCTCAGCTTCAAGAGAATGGGGAGGGATGCTAATTTGTGCAGTTTTTTTATCAGATGATTTAACTTGTGGTTGGGATGCCATAGATATTTTGAGACTCAATAGAATTGGTGGCTATAATACCGCAAATGATGGGGAGATTTAAGAAAAAAGTGCGGTCAATTTTCTATGAGATTTGTATCTGATGATTTTTTATGCCTTGCAATAGCAATAAAAAACGGTGGAAAAATCCACCGCTCTTTTCTCTCAATTTGCTCATTACTCAACGATTAAAGTACGGCACACATTAGTATGTTTGATCGTCTCATCACCTTGAGTTAACAACACCAAATCACCTGAATTTAAATAACCTTTTTCTTTTAGCAATGCAATTGCAGCTTGTGCACCATTTGCACTACGTGACTCAGTATCACTAAATACCGGCGTTACTCCACGATATAATGCACAAAGATTGAGCGTTTCTTGATTACGGGATAAAGCAAAAATTGGTAACCCAGAACTAATACGAGACATATATAATGCCGTACGACCGGAATGGGTTAAAGTGATAATCGCTGCAATACCTTTCATATGATTTGCCGAATACATTGCAGACATTGCAACGGCTTCTTCAATATCGGTAAACTCTTTATCCATACGATGACGGGATACGTTTACGCTAGGCATTTTTTCTGCTCCTAAACAAACACGAGCCATAGCCGCCACTGTCTCTGCCGGATATTGACCTGCTGCTGTTTCAGCAGAAAGCATAACCGCATCGGTACCATCTAATACCGCATTCGCCACATCCATGACTTCCGCACGGGTCGGCATTGGATTACTGATCATAGACTCCATCATTTGAGTCGCCGTGATCACAGCACGGTTTAATTGACGTGAACGACGGATCAATTTTTTCTGAACGCCCACTAATTCAGGATCACCAATTTCAACCCCTAAATCACCACGGGCAACCATGATCACATCTGATGCTAAAATGATATCGTCCATAGCTGCATCATCAACCACAGTTTCTGCTCGTTCAACTTTCGCCACAATTTTCGCATTTAATCCAGCTTGTTGAGCAAGTTCACGAGCATAATTTAGATCAGCACTTGAACGTGGGAAAGATACTGCGAGGAAATCAACACCAATACGTGCTGCAGTGATAATATCTGCCTTATCTTTTTCGGTTAATGCATCAGCAGATAAACCGCCACCTAATTTATTAATCCCTTTATTATTTGATAACGGACCGCCAACAGTCACTTCAGTAAATACTTTCGCCCCTTCTGTTGACAATACCTTTAATTGAACACGACCATCGTCTAATAGCAGGATATCGCCCGGAACCACATCTTGTGGAAGGGTTTTATAGTCTAAACCAACGGAATCTTGATTACCTTCACCCTTTGGCAACTCAGCATCAAGAATGAATTTATCACCAACATTTAAGAAAATTTTGCCATCTTTGAAAGTAGAAACACGAATTTTAGGACCTTGCAAATCACCTAAAATTGCCACCGTTTTACCCAATTTTTTCGCAATAGAACGAACTCGTTCAGCACGCTCAATATGATCCTCCGGTGTACCGTGTGAGAAATTCATACGAACGACATTTGCACCTGCTGCGATAATTTTCTCCAGATTGTTATCGCGGTCAGTGGCCGGCCCCATAGTACAAACAATCTTCGTTCTTCTTAGTCTTCTAGACATTATGCTACTCCGTCAATATTGATATATTAAAAATAAAACAAGTTCGCTCAAGCCTTTTGAGCGAAATAAATCGGCGCGCATTATACGCTTAAAAAAATTCAAAATCAAAAAAGAGTTTTCCCCTTAACTTCCTGTATTTTTGCTCATTTTTTTAGCATTCATCACAAACATAAAAAAAATTTCTTGTCTTCATAAAAAAAACTGTTTATCATCCGCCACATTCAAAGCGACTATAGCTCAGTTGGTTAGAGCACCACCTTGACATGGTGGGGGTCACTGGTTCGAGTCCAGCTAGTCGCACCATATATCCCTATCATAGCCCCGTGTAACTTAACGCGGGGCTTTGTTTTATCCGGTCTTTCCTCTTACTTTTTCTTTTTACATTTCCATACAGGTAGTATTGTTTATCCATCATAGCTATGATTTCTGTATTATTTCAAATACTGACCGACTTGCTCAGAGAGAATACACAATACAAATAGTATTCCTGCTTCCCTCTTTAACAATAATCCCACTAGCAATGCCCAATCTTTGTTTAAAATTATCAATAATTGACACTAACAAGAAATACTCACCTTATTTGTTATGACTCATCAAATTTAATCAGATTTTTTCATATTTACTCGATAAAATCCCGCTCTATTGCGGTTTGAATAATTGGTATACCTTGTTTGTAGTGCTCAATGAATTGCTGATAACCTTCTGTGATTTGTTTTTCCGGATAAACTAAGCTGATTTCCACTTGATTGAAAATATCATTGTCCAGATAGTCTTCTAAAGAAAAGGTTTCTGAGCGACTTAAAAAATTGGCTAATAAAGCAATCCCCCAAGCACCGCCATTAGAAGCGGTCTCCATTGTAGCAAGCGGAATATTTAATGCAGAAGCTAATATTTGTTGAGCAACATTTTCCGTTTTAAAAATGCCGCCGTGTCCAAGAATACGCGTGATTGTAACCTTTTCCTGCCGCAATAAAATATCCATGCCTAATTTCATTGCACCAAATGCTGTATATAAGTGAACCCTCATAAAATTAGCTAAATTAAATTTGGCGTTAGCCGGATGCAAAAATAACGGGCAGCCTTTTTCCAAACCGACATTATGTTCCCCAGAATAAAATCCGTAGGACAATAATCCGCCACAATCCGTATCCCCCTGTAAAGCATGAAGAAATAACGTCTCGTATAATTCTTCAGTACAAATTTTGATACCAAATGTTTGTAAACATTCGCCCAATAAGTTAACCCAGGCATTAATATCAGTCGTACAATTTTGGGCGTGAGCCATTGCGACTAATTTTCCTGCCGGTGTAGTAACAATATCTAATTCAGCATAGACTCTTGATAATGCTTTTTCTAATACAATCATTGCAAAGGCTGATGTACCGGCGGAAATATTCCCTGTTTTTTCTTTAATACAGTTGGTTGCCACCATTCCGGTGCCTGCATCGCCTTCTGGTGGACAAAATGGAATATTTGCGTGTAAAGCCCCTGTCGGATCTAATAATTTTGCTCCAAGTGCGGTCAATTTTCCTGCTGTTTTTCCTGCAACTTGAACTTGTGGTAACACATCTTCAATGTGCCAATCATAATTTTTATTTTCAATTAACCGGCTAAATTGTTCCAACATTGTTTTGTTATAGTCAGACGTTTCCGTGTCGATAGGAAACATACCGGAAGCATCACCAATGCCAAGATATTTTTCTCCTGTTAATCGCCAGTGGATATAACCGGATAACGTGGTTAAATAGGCAAGTTTTTCAAGGTGCGGTTCCTCATTCAAAATAGCTTGATAAAGATGAGCGATACTCCACCGCTGTGGAATAGGATATTGAAACAATTCCGTTAATTTTTGGGCAGCTGTAAACGTAATATTATTGCGCCAAGTCCGAAATGGTACCAGTTGATTTCCCTCTTTATCAAAAGGTAAATAGCCGTGCATCATCGCACTAATACCAATGGCTCGTGCAGTTTTGATTACCGTCCGATATTTCTCCTTAACCGTCATTTGTAAATTTTCAAAGGCAGACCGTAATGTCGACCAAATTTCTTCTTGATGGTAAGTCCAAATATTATTAATTAAATGGTTTTCCCAATCCGCGCCACCGGTCGCTAAAATTGTCCCTTTTTGATCAATTAATACGGCTTTGACACGGGTTGATCCCAATTCAATACCGATAACGACATTACCGGTATCAATTAATGTTTTTTCATATTGCATTTATTATCCCCGATTTATTTAAATAAACGATATCTTTGCAAAAAGATAAATAAAATAAGTAAACTTCCCCATAATATCATAGTGATATAACTACTTACCCCTAGCATATTTAAACCGCTCTCGATTATTTGTAGTAAAATTAAAGCAATCAATATACCAATTAACTTCCCTTTTCCTCCGTCAGGATTGACGCCTCCCAACACGGATGCCAAAATAGAAATTAATAAATAAGAATCTCCATAATATGCTTTGGCTGAGTTTAATTTTGACATCATCAATATCGCAGCAAACATACAAAGTAAAGAAGAGATAATATAAACAACAATAATGACTTTTCTAGTATCAATCCCTGAATAAAATGTTGCCTTTTCATTATTTCCAATAAAATAAATCGATTTACCAATTGTTGTTTTTTCGAGTAAAAACCAGACAATCAATGCTAAAAACAGAAATATAATTAAGGGAAATGGGACAAATAAAAACGTTGTAGAACTAATAGACAGAAAACTTTCAGGAAAATTAGCAACAGTGGAACCATTTGTCACCAAAATATTCAATCCATTAATTAATGTCATTGTTCCCAATGTTGCCAAAATAGGTGATACCTTAACAATAGAAATTAATGTACCATTAAATAGACCAATTAAAAAAGCGCACAGCAGACTTAAGGACAATCCAATCAATAAATACCCAAGACTATCTTGCTTAGTAATAAAATACGCTATGATTAATGCACAAGCATTCATTGTTGCAATAATTGATAGATTAATACCGCTTGTTAGCATTGGGATAGCCATCGCTAAGGTTAAAATACCCAATACCGCCATTTGTGAAGCGATTGATTGAAAATTAGCAATTGACCAAAATATATCTGGAATTAAAATACTAAATATTGAGATAGCAATAATGAATAATAGAAAGAGATATTTGATAGTATTATCTGATTGCAATTTCATTCTCTTCTCCTTATTTTTTTCTTTGTGTAAATGCTGTGACACTTACACTTAAAATAATAATGCCACCCGTAATAACGGTCTGCCAATAGGAAGAAATATTTAATAAATTCAACCCATTTTGAATAACGGCCAATAAAATCACCCCCATTATTGTTCCTGATAGCGTCCCTTTTCCCCCCGATAAACTTGCGCCGCCTAATACAACGGCTGCTAATACGGTTAATTCATAACCCAGTAATGAATCCGGTGCAACTGATTGTACCGTATAAGATTGTACAACACCTGCAAGACCAGCCATTAATCCCATATAACCATAAACAACCAAATATAGATAAAGCAAATTGAATCCCATTCTAGAAGTCGCTTCTTTATTTCCACCTAAGGCATAAATCTTACGACCTAGAGTTAATTTATTTGTTATTACAGCCGTCAGTAATATTGCAAATATGGCAACAAGAATTTGAAAAGATAATCCATATTCAAATCCCTCCAAAGTAGTTTGTTTAAATAATATAAACTCTTGCTGAAACCATTCTGGGAAATCATACAGCCAAACACCCTTAGTCACATATAATAATCCACCATAAAAAATATTGAGTGTTGAAATAGTAATAATAATTGAAGGTACATTTAATTTATGAACAATAATGCCATTAATCAATCCAAATAAAATACCGACTGTACCGGCACTAATGAAAACACCAAATAACCCAATATCATATTGTTGTATTAACCCAACCATTATATACTGGGCGATGATTGTTATTGCAGGAAATGAAATATCAATACCACCGGAAATGAGTACGACAAATAAACCACAAGCTAATATCATCAACATCGCATAGTTATTGATTACATCGTAAATATTTTCAATAGAAAGAAAATCTTGGGTAAAAAAACTAAGTAATGTACATAATACAAATAATGTAATAAATAGGATTTTATTGTTCGTATTTTTCATAGACCAGTTCCTCGATATCTTGCTCAGTACAATTTGACGGCATAAATTCTGCAATGATTTCCCCTTTTTTCATAACCAATACACGATGACTATAATAATAGGCTTCTTCTATTTCATCGGTCACAAAAATAACAGTAATGCCTTGTTCTGCAAGAGATTGAATAATTTGAAAAATCCCCTCTTTATTAGCAACATCGACACCGATAGTGGGTGAGTCTAAAATAATCACTTTAGGGTTGATTGCCAACCACTTGGCAATAGAAACCCGCTGAGCATTACCACCTGATAATGTATTAACCGGAAGATCAGGATCCGATACTTTAATTTTTAATGACTGAATAAGTTGATTTGTATATTGACGGGCTTTATGTGATTGAATAATTCCAAAAGGATTAATAATGCGCTTAAATATGGTTGAAATAATATTATGATGAATAGATTCTTGCATAATCAAGCCGGTATTCATTCGATCTTCCGAAACATAAACAATCCCTTTTGCAATTGCCTCACGGTTATTGTTAATTTTTGTTGGTTCGCCGTTTAAATAACATTCCCCACTCGTTGGCTGTGTAATACCGAATAAACTCAGACAAAGTTCCGTTCTACCGGCACCGAGTAAACCGACTAAAGACACAATCTCTCCTTTTTTAATGGAAAAATTAATATTCCGGTATTGATGCTCTCGGGTCAGGTTTCTTACATCAAGTACTGTCGGATATTGTGAAAAATCCGACAAATTTAACCGCACTTTATTGATTTCCAATCCACTCATAAGAAAAGCCAAACGCTTCTCATCCATCTCTTTAATAGGATATTTACCCACCATATTACCGTCTTTCAGAACTAATACGCTGTCAGATACCGTCATCACTTCTTTTAATCGATGGCTGACAAAAATAATACTAATTCCTTTACTTTTTAGCTTAATCACTACATCAAGTAGATGATTGACTTCCTTTGCGGTTAATGAAGCCGTTGGTTCATCCATAATTAACAATTTGGCGTTTTGTGCCAATGCCCGACAAATCGCAACCAATTGTTGTCGAGCAATAGGTAGATCCTCAACAAGATCATCTAAATTCAAATCCGCATTAATGCTATCAATTGCTTGGCGGGCAATTTCTCGTATTTTTTGTGAACTCACCCAACCGAATTGGCGATACGCATTCATCGCAATATTCTCTGCAACACTCAAGTTAGGAAAAAGAGATAAATCCTGATAGATAACTTGAATAGCTTTGTTAATAGATTCTTCCGGTGTTAATTTATCGTATTGACTTGCGCCAATCTGAATTTCCGCGCCCCGATCCGGTTGATAAACCCCTGATAAAATCTTAATTAATGTTGATTTTCCACAGCCGTTTTGCCCAGCTAAACAAAGTGCTTCGCCATAATTTAATGATAATTCAACCTGATTTAAAGCTTTTACGCCATTAAAGGTTTTACTAATATTACGCATTGAAATAAAAGACATATAATCTCCTTTAGCGGAAACCGGGTTCAAAAGAACCCGGTAGAATTTTAGTTAATATAGGTTATCTATATTTTCTTGAGTTACCTTCAATACGTTGTGGAATTGCAATAGTTTTCTCTCTTGATCTACTTTAGCTTGGCCAACATTTGGAATGACCAATCCCTCTTCAATTTTTTCTCCTTTCAATACTTTTGCCGCCACTGCTGCTAAAGCATAGCCTGCATTCGCCGGATCATAAGTAATCCCCATTGTAATATTACCGCTCTTAATTAAAGAAGCGGCTTGTGAAGGAATCATCATACCGAAAACATTTAACTTACCTTTTAATCGTTTTTCTTTTACTGCGAGCCCTGCTCCAATCGGACCTTGTGAACCGAAAGAAATGACCGCTTTAAGATCAGGATGAGCTTTTACTAAATCAATCGTCGTACGACGGGCATCATTAATATTCTCTGCCACCGGCATTCTGCTAGTTACCTCAAACATATCTGGATAATGTTGTTTTTGATATTTCACAAAAAGATCCGCCCAAAGGTTATGTTGCGGAACGGTTAAACTCCCGACATAGAGTACATAACCCCCTTTGCCGCCTAATGATTTTGCCACCTCTTCAACATAATCCGCTGCAAATTGGGTATTATCAATAATTTCAATATCCCAGTCAGCACTCGGTTGACCAACCGATTCATTAGTTAATATAACAATACCGTTTTGTTTGGCCTTTTTCAGTACGGGTTCTAATGCACTGGCATCATTAGGTACAATAGAAATCGCACTGACTTTCTTAGCGATTAAATCTTCAATTAATTTCACCTGCTGAGGGGCATCGGTATTTGACGGTCCCACCTGATAAGCATTAATATGGTTATCTTTGCCCGCTTGAACAACCCCTTCAGCCATACGGTTAAACCAAGGCATACCATCAATTTTTGAAATATTTACCACATCACTTGCAATCGCTGAACTGTAACAAGCAAATGTAAAAAGACCGGAAAGTAAGAAATGTTTGAATGTTGGCTTTTTCATAAGATTTTCCTCATAAAATGAATAATTCCTTAACTTACAACAGCAATTAAGGCTATTAAATATCTTAGTAATTTAATTCAAAAAGCATAGGTAACTTTCTGTTAAGAATATGGAAAAATCCGCTACAGCCAATAAAGTGAGAAATGGATCACATTTTAATTTCACCACTCAACTCACCAACACGAAATTGAGAGGGCGAAAGTGCGGTATGTTTTTTGAAAATTTTTGAAAAGTACAGAGAATCCTCATAACCTAAGGACTTTGCAATTTTATGGACTGGTAAACTCGAGAAGTAAAGCAATTTTTTCGCCTCGCCAATACGTTGCTGTTCACGCCATTGAATCAAACCAATTCCTAGAGATTGTTTAAATAAATGTGAAAGACGAGACTCAGATAAAAAGACCTGATTAGCAAAATATTCAACACTCCAATTTTGTGACAAATTTTCTAAAATTAGATCGCAAACCTTTAATATTCTGCTATCTATTGGTGAAGCATCTTTAATATTCTCCACTGAAACACACTTCATCAGTAAATATTCCAACAACCCGGAATTCATTTCCTTTTTAAGCAAATCATTTGACTCAGACTCTTGTGCAATTTTACTGAAAAGTTGGCTAATTTCTTGAAAAGAAAGCATTTCATTGATAACAATACGCCCAATATTTTCCTTACAATTTGTCCAATTCAACCATTTTAGCCACCGTGGTTTGGGATGAAAATAAATCCATTTATAATGCCAATATTGATATTCGGATTGGCGATAGTAATGCTGAAGCGTATTCGGTGGAAACAGTACAAGTTGCCCTCGTTTAACGGAAAAAAATTGCTTTCCATCAAACACTTTTCCATGTCCAAAGGTAGTGAGTTGTAACATATATCCTTTCATACCTTCCGGACGATCAACGATAAAATCTAGATAATTCCCTTTTTCTATTTGGATAATGCCTGCAAGCAAATCCAATTTAGTCCGTCCATCTGATAAGTCCAATTCATCAAATTTCATAAAAGATGAGATTCCTTAATAAAAAATATTTCTCATTTAAAACCAACCGCACTTTTAACGCAATAAATACTTTGATAAAACACATTAGAGACCATTGAATTCGCATTGCGATGAATTAACCACTCAATAAGAAAAAAGGGCGAAAAACTCGCCCCCTATACACTAAAATGAAACTAAAACTTAAAACTATGCGTTGACGTTGCGACGTGCAATCACCGCATCAGACAGCTGCTTGAGTAAGATCTCCGTATCTTCCCAACCGATACAAGCATCGGTGATGCTTTGTCCGTAAGTAGCGGCTTTGCCATTGACTAAATCTTGGCGACCTTCAACTAAGTGGCTTTCTACCATCACTCCAAAGATTTGTTTTGAACCGCTGGCGATTTGTTTGCTGACATCTTCACAAACGTCCATTTGTTTTTTGAATTGTTTACTGCTATTGGCATGACTAAAATCTACCATAACATGCGGAACACGACCGGTTTTTTCAATTTCTGCGCAGACTTTTGCCACATCTTCGGCACTGTAATTTGGCCCTTTATCCCCACCACGTAAAATAATGTGGCAATCTTCATTACCTTTGGTAGAAACAATGGCTGAATGGCCAAATTTAGTGACCGATAAGAAATTATGGGGTGCTTCTGCAGAACCAACCGCATCTAATGCCACTTTTACCCCACCATTCGTCGCATTTTTGAAACCAACAGCGCAAGATAAACCGGAAGCTAATTCACGGTGAACCTGCGATTCAGTAGTACGTGCACCAATCGCCCCCCAGCTCATAAAATCCGCAACATATTGTGGTGTAATCATATCTAAAAATTCACCGGCAGACGGTACACCAAGATTATTAATATCAGAGAGTAATTTACGGGCAATGCGTAAACCATCATTCAAACGATAAGTATCATTTAAGTAAGGGTCATTGATCAATCCTTTCCAACCTACTGTGGTGCGTGGTTTTTCAAAATAAACACGCATAATAATTTCTAGGCTGTCTTTATATTTTTCACGTAGGGGTTTTAAACGATTGGCATATTCAAGCGCCGCTTTAGGATCATGAATGGAGCATGGACCGATAATCACTAATAATCGATCATCTTTACCATGAATAATATTATGTGTTTCTTGGCGGGTTTGTTTAACGAGTGCCGCCGCTTCTTCGCTAGCGGGGAATTTTTCTAATAGGGCGATAGGCGGTAAAACCTGATCAATCTTTTCGATACGTGTATCATCATTTGCGACGACGATTTTAATTTTTTCTTTTGTCATACATCACTCTCTTATATTTTTTAAGTATTGTGTTTGAAAATTGCAAATACTCTACACTTATTTTCTGTACTAGTAAACTAGTTCATTGTAAAAGTTCCAATATTGTTTAATGGCTGCTCAACACCCGAGCCGGTTGAAGTTTGGCTGCTCGACTTGCCGGATAAAGGCTCGCCAAGAGACTTAAGACTAACGCTGCCACTAAAACTAACAAAACATCTTGCCAATGAAGCTCGCTAGGAAGAAAATCGACAAAATAAATGCCGTCCGATAGCAATTTCTTTCCGAGTAAATATTCTAAGCCTTGAATAAGCGAAGTTAAATTCAACGCCAAAATCACGCCAAGAACGATACCTATTAAACACCCTTTCATTCCTGCTTGCAAGCCGTACCAGATAAAAATACGTTTAATAAACCCATTATTTGCACCTAATGTACGCATAATAGCAATATCGCCTTGCTTATCTTTTACCGCCATCATCAAGGTGGAAACAATATTGAAACAGGCAACCCCGATCACAAGCACCATGGCAATATACATCACGGTACGAATAAGCTGGATATCACGATACATATAGCCAAATTTAGCAATCCAATTTTGTACATAAAGCAACTGTGGATAATCGCTCAACTCAGAATAGTTAAGAGCTTGAACCTTAAAAGGATCGGCAACTTTAAGCTCTACGCCGGTAATTTGGTCTGCTCGATAACCCAATAATTCTTGCGCTTGTGGAAGTGAAAGTAAGGCATAACTGTGATCAAGCTGACCGTCTAAACGCAAAATACCTGTCACTTGAACACGTTCACGATAAGGCTGGGATAATTCTTCTTCATTGGCTTGTGAAATCAGTAGGGAAACCCAATCCCCTTCTTTGACCTCCAACTCTTTTGCGATACCAAAACCGAGTACCAACCCGCCTTCTTTGTCAAACTGTTGCCAGCCATTCCCCTCGACAAACTTTCCGAGTGAGCTCACCTGATCTTGTGTGGTTTTATCCAAGCCTTTTACCTGTACCACTTTCAGTTTACTGCCGTTCTCAACCAATGCCGTAAAACTGACAAAAGGGGAAAGTGCGGTTATTTTTTCATTTGTTTTTAAACGTGCTGAGAGATTTTGCCAATGATTAATCGTTTTCTCATGAGCATTTTCATTCACCATAATTTCAGCATGAGGAACCACAGCTAAGATACGTTGATTTAATTCCCGTTCAAAGCCATTCATGGCACTTAAACCAACAATCAGCACAGCTACGCCCAAAGCAATGCCAATTGCTGAGAATTTGGCAATCAATGCCACCAAAGGATTTTTCTGCTTACCACGCTGATAACGCCAGCTAATAAAAAACGGAGTGTTCATTCTACGTCTTCCCTTAATACCCCATCTTGCATCGTAAGACGGCGGGATAATTTTTCAGCTAACCCCATATCATGGGTAACGAGTAAAAAAGCGATACTTTGTTCCTGATTCAAGGTTTGAATTAACTCGAAAATGCTTTCCGTTGTTTTATGATCTAAATTTCCCGTCGGTTCGTCTGCCAACACTAAAGCTGGATGATTTACCAAGGCACGGGCAATGGCAACACGCTGGCGTTCACCACCTGAAAGCGCTGACGGGCGATGAGAAATACGATGGCTTAATCCCACTGCATTGAGCATTTTTTCTGCACGGTCTTTCGCTTCTGTTTTATTTTGACGACCAATCAACATTGGCATCATCACATTTTCAAGGGCTGAAAAATCTGCCATCAAATGATGAAATTGATACACAAAACCCAAATTCTGATTTCTCAATTTCGCTAATTCTGATTCCGAGGCTTTTTGCAGTGATTGACCTTTAATAAACACTTCCCCACTACTTGGCTGATCTAAACCGCCTAAAGTATGTAAAAGCGTACTTTTTCCGGAACCTGAACTGCCGACAACTGCTACCAATTCATTCGGTTTCATGGCAAAAGACACCCCTTTTAGGACTTGAGTTTGGTTATCACCTTCTTGATAAAATTTACTGATATTTTCACACTGTAATAAATATTGACTCATACTTTACTCATAACGCAATGCTTCCGCCGGCTCTGTTTTTGCCGCACGATAAGCAGGATAAATAGTGGATAATAAAGATAATAAAAGAGAGAACGCAATAACAAAGCAAATTTGCCAAGCTCCTAGTTCAGTAGGCAAAAAAACACTGTTTGGATTGACCGCACTTATGATCGTTGTCAAGTTTAGGGTAATCAATATGCCCAATATTGCCCCAATCAACGTACCGACCAACCCCACGAGCAAGCCTTGGTAAATAAACACTGAACGTACTTGTGATTTCGTCAGCCCTTGGGTTTGCAAAATAGCGATTTCCCCTTGTTTGTCCACCACCATGAGACTCAAAGAGGTGACGATATTAGAAATGGCAACCACGATAATCAGGCTAATCAATAGCCCCATCATATTTTTTTCCATACGCACAGCTTGGAAAAATTCGCCTTTTTGTACACGCCAATCGGTGATTTGTTGCTGAGGGAAATAAGCGGGTAATTCAGTAATTAAAAAAGGATCGGTCAAGAACAAACGATAGCCCTGTGCCTGTTCCGGTTGAATACGCATTAATCGCCCAATATCCGATAAATTGGCAAAGGCTTCGTAACCAGATGCTTCGCTATAATCAAAGTAAATATCACTCACAGTAAACAAACGCTGCATCGGCACACGCCCAAAGGGGGTGTATTGGCTATTTTCCGTAATCATTAAGCGGATTTTATCACCGACATTGACACCAAGTTTTTGAGCCAATTGATTGCCAATTATCAATTTAAATTCACCTGTGGGCAATAAGGTTTCAAAAGGAATACGATCTTGGCCTTCCAATAAAGGATCATCAGAAAAGGATTGTACACCAATCACCTGCCCCGCACTCACGCCTTTAGTTGTTTGATAAATCACTTTTGTGGTGTTAATCGGTACGGCTTTTTGCACAAAGTGCGGTAGATTTTCTAACGGTTTTTTTGTGGAAATTGGTTGCTCTTGACTAATAATGGCATGTGGAATGGAGGAAAGCACTTGTTGCTTTTGATACCCCTCCAGCCCATTCATCACCGAAAGTACGATAATCAGTGCCATCACACCTAAAACAATGCCCAAGCTGGCGAGGCTCGTCACTAATCGCCCAAAACGATCCGCACTTTTCGCTCGCCAATAACGTAAGGCAATATAAAGAGAAATGGGTAAATTCATATTACTTTTGGTTTAATTGTGCGACAAAATCTTCCATATTTTGCGTCACTTTTTTCACTAATGTCGTCACCGCACTATCACTTGCCCACGCAATGTGTGGGGTAATAATTAAGTTTGGCATGGTTTTTGCCGCAAGTATCAACGGATTGTCTTTTTCCGGTGGTTCTTTAATCATCACATCTAAGGCAGCCCCCCCCAAATGCCCACTTGTTAATGCGTTTAATAAGGCGATTTCATCCACTAAAGGCCCACGTCCTGTATTGATTAAGAATGCCCCGTTTTTCATTTGTGACAGGGTTTCCGCATTGATTAAATTTTCAGTTGTTTGAGTCAATGGACAATGTAAAGTCAATATATCCGCTTGCTTTAATACCTCATTAAAAGGCGTATATCCCTCACGGCAAGTTGTCGCATCTTTATGCTCTGCGTAAAGCACATTCATTCCCAATGCTTTAGCCAAACGCCCGACTTCAGAACCTAAACACCCCTTTCCTACGATACCAAGGGTAGAACCCCGCACATCGGTAATCGGATAATCGAAGTAACAAAACTGTTGGCTTTCCCCCCATTTGGCAGAAGTTTGATCACGCAACCAACCGGCAAGACTGTGTTTTAAGGAGAAAATCAACCCCATTACGTGTTCGGGGACGGTGACACTGGAGTAGCCTGTCACATTTTTGACTTCAACCCCTAATTCTTTTGCTGCAATTAAGTCAATGTTATTAGTACCTGTTGCAGTAATTGCAATAAGTTTAAGTTTTGGGAGCTGTTCAAGCGTTTTACGATCAAAAATGACTTTACTGGTAATCACAATATCTGCATTTTTCGCCCGTTCAATAGTTTGATCAGCAGAGGTATGAGGGTATTCAATCCATTCATGCTCAAAACTTGGACGAGGAATAGGAATATGTTTTGGAATAGCGGTACTATCTAAAAATACGATTTGCATTATGTTCTCCTTTTTTATTTAAAAAAGCGCGATCAAAATTTCGGTATTATATAGTGAATACACAAAACAGTTATTTCAATGAAATGACTGCGTGTGTCCAATTATCACATATTTTATAGCGGACACACGCAGTGTGTCCCTACAAATAATCCAGAAAAACCTTCCTATTTTTAACCGCACTTCGCTATTAAATTGACGTATCCAATTCAGGGAAAGATTTAACTAAATCGTCAATGGCTTTCATTTGTGAAACAAAACCTTCCAAAGCTGACAATGGTAAGGCTGACGGCCCATCACATTTGGCGTGATTCGGATTTGGATGTGCTTCTAAAAATAAACCGGCAATGCCCACTGCTAAACCTGAACGGGCAAGCTCCGTCACTTGCTCACGGCGACCACCTGATGCTGCCCCAAACGGATCACGACATTGCAGTGAATGGGTCACATCAAAGATCACCGGGCTACCTTTTGACACTTTTTTCATCACACTAAAACCAAGCATATCGACGATTAAATTATCATAGCCAAAATTTGTCCCACGATCACAAAGAATCACTTTATCATTACCGCACTCTTCGATTTTTTCCACAATATTCCCCATTTGCCCCGGGCTTAAAAACTGTGGTTTTTTTACATTAATCACGGCACCTGTTCGAGCCATTGCTTCCACCAGATCCGTTTGACGGGCTAAAAATGCCGGAAGTTGAATCACATCCACGACATCTGCCACAGGCTGACATTGGTAAATTTCATGTACATCCGTGATAATTTTTACACCGAATGTGGCTTTCAATTCTTGGAAAATTTTTAAACCTTCTTCCATACCCGGCCCTCGGTATGAATGAATAGATGAACGATTGGCTTTGTCAAAAGAGGCTTTAAACACATAAGGCACATTGAGTTTTTCTGTCACTTTCACATAGGTCTCACACACTTGCATCGCCATATCACGGCTTTCAAGTACATTCATTCCGCCAAAAAGAACAAAAGGTTTGTCGTTTGCCAACTCAATATGACCAATTTTTACTAATTTATTTTGCATAAGTTTTCCTTCTTAATGAATAACTTGGCGATCTTTATCAATCTCGCCTTTGAGTTCTAATAGTTGTACCCGAATCAATGCGGCAGTGGGATCTTGCGAACATTTATCGACAAAATACTCTAGATCTTTCAATGCTTGGGAATATGCCCCCATCTGAGCCAATACTAAACCACGATCGCGGATATTATGGGGATCATCAGATTGATGAACTAATGATTCAATATAACGAAACGCCATATCATTATGTTCTTCACGAATGAGGGCATTTTTGGCAAGCTGTTCAAAGCGAGAAAAAAGCTGTTGAATATCTGCACGATCAAGTTCCTCAGATTGGATCTTTGCACCAAATCCAAAAGCTCCTTCATAAAGCTGCTGTAATTTTTCTTGAGAAATGTAGTTTCCATTCCAAGGATCGATAAATGCCACTTGCTCATCCACTTCAGCACGCAAAATTAATTGCGTTGGGAAATTGACAGGATAGATCGGTAAATCTAAGGCTTCCGCAAGGTATAAGATAATTGCCCCAAGGCTCACCGGCATGCCCTCACGATATTCTAAGACATAGGGTAAATAGAGATTTCGAGCATAAAAATAATGTTCAGGATCACAATGAAAACCCCAGTCACCATAGACCAATTGTAATAAATGATGAATACGATCTTCTACCGCCCAATCCGGTGAAATTTCACTACGCGCTTTACGTACCAAATGTCCCATTTTAGCGCGTAACTGTGCTTCAGTGTTCCCTTCATTCTCGGAAATAATATGATAAAAGCTCACAAATTTATCGTATAACGCTCGTTTATAATACTTCATAATTGTCCCAAAAACCGTATGTCACTCGCTCAGTGTCGCCATAATCCCGCAAGGTTGCAATGTTTTCCCAATGATTTTCAACGAAAATTGACCGCACTTTTTCACCTTGTTGCCAACCATGTTCCACTAACAATGCTCCGCTATTTTTTAAATAAGCAGGTGCGAGTTTGATAATATGTTGCAAATCCCCATAACCTTGTTCGGAAGCAACCAAAGCAGAAAGCGGTTCAAAGCGTATATCACCTTGATTTAAATGTTCATCTTTTTCATCAATATAAGGAGGATTGCTGACAATCAAATCATACTTCCCCTCTACATTTTCAAACCATTGACTTTGGAAAAAAGCAACATTGAGTTGATTTTTTTCCGCATTGGATTTTGCCAATTCCACCGCATTCGGGATCAAATCCACCCCAATAATTTTTAATTCGGTCTGCTGTTTTTCACAAATTGGCATTAATTCTGATGCCAACGCTAAAGCAATCGCTCCCGTTCCCGTGCCGAGATCCAATATAGCAAAGTACGGTGGATTTTTCTGGAGTTTTTCCTTCGCTATCATCAAGGCTTTCTCCACTAAAATTTCTGTGTCAGGACGAGGGATTAAGGTGCTTTTAGAAACATTTAATGATAATGACCAAAATTCTTTTTCACCTAAAATATAGGCAATGGGCTCCCCCTTTAAACGACGAGCCAAAAGTGCGGTTAAATTTGACCGCACTTTTTCATCAATCTCCGTTTCATCAAAAGCTAAAATTTGTGTACGGGATTTTCCGGTGGCAAATTGTAATAACACCAAGGCATCAGTTTTGCCGTTTTCATCAGGATTGGCTTGATTTAAGGCTTCCGAGGCTTGTTTCAACCATTGTCGATAATTCATTATTTTTTGTCTTGAACCACTACAGTACCAATCACTAAATCGGTTAAAGAGCGACGATCATCACGTATAAGCGCGACAATTCCACTGATAAGGATTAAAAAACTTGTCCATGCAAGCAATTGATCAATCAGCTCACGCCCAATATATTTGCCAAACGCTATCGGCTGTTGGGTTTGATAATCAAAAACACGTAATCCCAGCCAACGTTTTGCCATTGTCTGACCGTAAGTTTTCATAAAATAGATCTGTAAACCTAAATACAACAAGATAGAAAGAAATCCGGTAAAGTCTCCAAATATAAAGCCGATCGTTAATACAACCCATAAAATCACGCCGTTAATCATACTGGCAAGCCAGCGTTTAAAACGGCTCGCCAACACCGGCTGTGAAGTTTGGAAAAATGAAGAAAATTCCGCATCTTGCACTTTTTGATCCTTTGGATTTTCAACTAACATTTTATTGCTCCCTAAAAGTAAAAAAGAGCATCTGAGATCAGATGCCCTACTCGTTAATTTGTTTCAGATAATGCCGCCAATTGGTCCGCTTGATATTCGGTGATAATCGGCTGAATCAGTTCATCAATTTTACCATTCATCACCTCATCTAAACGATAAATCGTTAAATTGATGCGATGATCGGTAACGCGACCTTGCGGATAGTTATAAGTACGAATTTTATCGGAACGATCGCCTGAACCTAATAAATTACGGCGCATATCCGTTTGTTCTGCCGCTTGGCGTTCTTGCTCCGCTTGGACAATGCGTGAGGCAAGCACCGACATGGCTTTGGCTTTATTTTTATGCTGTGAACGTTCATCTTGACATTCTACCACTATCCCCGTTGGAATATGGGTGATACGCACCGCGGAATCTGTCGTATTAACGTGCTGACCACCTGCACCGGACGAACGATAAGTATCAATGCGTAAATCAGCAGGATTAATTTCCGGCATTTCCGATTCCGGTAATTCCGGCATAACCGCCACAGTACAAGCAGAAGTATGAATACGACCTTGAGATTCGGTTTTTGGCACGCGTTGTACACGATGACCGCCGGATTCAAATTTTAACTGACCATATACGCCATCACCGCTCACTTTTACAATCACTTCTTTATAGCCGCCCTGCTCACTTTCATTCGCACTCAACATTTCTACACACCAACGTTTACTTTCCGCATAGCGGCTGTACATACGGAATAAATCACCGGCAAAAATTCCCGCTTCATCCCCACCGGTTCCGGCACGAATTTCCAAATAGCAGTTGTATTCATCATTCGGATCTTTTGGCAATAAAAGGATTTGAAGTTGCTGTTCCACTTCTTCAATTTCTGTTTTGGATTCTTCAATTTCCATTTGTGCCATTTCTTTCATTTCCGGATCATCTAACAACATTTCCGCTTCTTCAATGTTGTTATTAAGCTGTGTCCAGCGATGAAAACATTTCACCACATCTTCAAGTTGTGCATATTCTTTGGAATAGGCACGGAATTTATCCTGATCACTAATAACAGAAGCGTCACCTAGCAACGCTTCTAACTCTTCATAACGTTCTTTTAAACTTTCAAGTTTTACAATAATGGATTCTTTCATCTTCTTTTATATTTCGGACCTATCATAAAATCCGCGTATTCTAGCTGATTTTAGGGGAAATTGACAATGTGGAAGTGCGGTCACAAAAAACACATTTTTTGAACGTTGTTTTTTTTGCTAACAGTGGCGAAGCCATAAATAATCGTATAAAACCAACCGCACTTTTAAATACGCGTCACATCAAATTTACTCAAATCAATACGATCTTCCGTGCCATAAAAATCCGCTAAGGCTTTTCGTAAGGTCTCCGCCCGTTTCGGTAAGCCTCTTTCCGCATAACCTTTTACCTGTTCATACACGGCTTGTTTAAAAGGTTGGGTATCACCGGGATTACCATTAAGATTATCCGCACTGGCAAAATAGCGAAAACCAGCGGCGGTTGCCAAAATCCATTCCAATGCCTGCGGCTTTACTTCAACTTTTTCAAAATCACGCTGACGCGCTTCCGAGCGGCCGTCCGGCTCATACCAATAGCCGAAATCTTCCAATTTACGGCGTTCTTTGCCGGCAACCAGCCAATGGGCAATTTCGTGCAATGCACTACTGTAGAAACCTCGTGCAAAATAAATGGCGTTATAGGGGACACTTTCATTTGCCGGAATGTAAATAGGTTCTTCCCCGCCTTTTACAAGGCGCGTGTTGTATTCCTGTTCAAAGCATTGATTAAAAATGTCAATAATATCTTCTAATTTATGTTCCATAGTTCTCTCATCAATGGTATTCAAAGTGCCGAGATTATATCACCAAAGGCTCATTTGCTCCTGTTTATTTTCCTCAGGTAAATTAACGTGTAATCCAATTAACCGCACCGTTCTTCCATTACTACGTTGCCAAATTTGCCCTAATAATTGCTGAAACCCCGATAATGACAGTGACAACCCTGTTTTTTCTAAGGTGGTCACTTGAAAATCCTCAAATTTAAGTTTTACGCCTATTTTACGAAACGCAGATAATGGTGTATTTGGCACACTACGTTCAACACGCTGAATAAGTTCGGTGTAAAGTTTATCCAGCAACACAATTCCTTGTTCCAAATGATGGATATTTTCTACCAATGTACGTTCTACGCCCACAGATTTACGTTCCCGATAAGGTTGCACTTCCCGTTCATCAATGCCATGGCTAAAATCCCAAATCCGCTTACCTATTTTGCCAAATTGATTGAGTAATACGGTTTGATCTAATCTTTGAACATCAGCACAGGTTTCAAGCCCCATTTCTAATAAACGCTGTGATGTGATTTTTCCCACACCGGGGATTTTCTTTAAAGGCAAGGTTTTAACAAATTCCTCTATCTCGTCCGGTTTAATTACAAATTGTCCGTTCGGTTTATTCATATCAGAGGCAATTTTGGCAAGAAATTTAAGAGGAGCAATACCTGCCGATGCCGTCAATTTGAGTTCGTCAAAAATCGCTTGGCGAATTTCTTGTGCAATCCAAGTGGCGGAACCTGAACATTTTTCGCAATCCGTCACATCCAGATAGGCCTCATCCAATGAAAGAGGTTCAATGATGTTGGTATAACGGCGAAAAATTTGATGGATTTGCAATGAAACCTGTTTGTATAACGGCATATTGACGGGTACAAGAATAAGATTCGGACATTTTTTCACTGCCTGTGCGGTTGGCATTGCGCTATGTAAACCAAATTTTCTCGCTTCATAATTACATGTTGTTAAAACACCACGCTGGCGGGAACTTCCACCAACAGCAACAGGTTTTCCTCGCAAAGCAGGGTTATCACGAATCTCTACCGAAGCATAAAAACAATCCATATCAATATGAATAATTTTGCGAGTGAAAAACATAAATCAAAGTGCGGTTAAAAAACAGGTGTTTAGTATAACGGGAAGAAAACCACTGTTCAACTATACATGTAAAATAAGCCTACACATTGGCAGGCTTAAGCTAGGAGGAAATGATTAACGTTCGTGAAGTTCTTTTTTATCACTAAAACGAATAATCCGATCAATTGGGTAAACATCAATTCTAGATTGAGAATCCATAAAAATCGGTCTGAATTTTTCTTGAATCTGCACAAAAGGAATTTGTAAATTAATTGATAATGAATGCCCCGGCATTAATGGTGATGTAAGATCCAGTTTCATATCTTGATTATGAATCACTTCACGTTTGCTCACATAAGCATTGAGCCATTGAATAGCTGAAATGGGTTTATTACCAATATTTGTCACCACATATTTAAATACAGCTAACGCCTGACCGTTATTATCAACAGTTAATTGACGATTCTCAATATGAATTGAGGCGGCTTGTGAAACAGACTTCATTTCAGCCACACTTTCTTTTTTGGTAGCAACTTTTACCTCCTCTTTTTTAGTAGGAAGAGCAGAAGCATTTATCGCTAAAAATAATGCACTCATCGAAGCAATAACAAGAGATGTCAAATTTTTCATTCTATTTTTCCTTTCAATAAAAAGTGGGCGAATTCTAACCCAATAAAAAAGCTTTATGAATAGATTCTTTTACTTCGCATCTTTTTTTGATAAACTTACGCCCAATTTGGGGCTGATTCTGGATTCGACGGGATTAGCAAAGCCCAAGGTGCACGTCGAGGTGCGGTAGGCCTCGTAAATAAACCGCAAAAAATAGTCGCAAACGACGAACAATACGCTTTAGCAGCTTAATAACCTGCATTTAGCCTTCGCGCCCCAACTTCCGCTCGTAAGACGGGGATAACGCGGAGTCAAACCAAAACGAGATCGTGTGGAAGCCGCCGTTTGAGGATCGAAGCATTAAATTGAATCAAACTGGCTTAAGTTTAGCGTGTCTGTCCGCATGCTTAAGTGAAACTAAAGACCGACTAAACGTGTAGTACTGAAGGTAGAGTGATTTCGGACGCGGGTTCAACTCCCGCCAGCTCCACCAAATTGAAATCCAACACAATCCAACAAGAACCGATAAAGCCTTGAAAACACTCACTTCAAGGCTTTTTTTATTGTCCAATGCGAGCCAACGAGATACTACTAAATCCTTGAGTTTTAGTTATACGTTTAGTTATACTGCTCACCAATCAACAAATCACGTATAACTAAAAACTCACGAAGGCTTGATATTTAAGGCTTTATTGCTGATTAGATTTTTTGTTAGTTATACGCAGAAAAGGCGGTTATTTTGGCACGTATAACTAAACCACTCACGAACACAGAGATAGACAAATCCAAGCCTAAAGATAAAGATTACACTTTGTCTGATGGATTGGGGCTTTATTTATTGATTAAATCAACCGGTGCGAAACTATGGCGGTTTAATTACTACAAACCGCTAACCAAAAAACGGGCTTTAATTGGATTGGGAAAATATCCCGATGTTTCACTATCACAAGCAAGGGAAAAACGGGAAGAATTAAGGGCTTTGCTTTCTCAAGGTATCGATCCGCAAATTCACCACCAACAGCAAGAAGAAATCAAACACAAAGAATTAATCAATACCTATGAATCGGTTGCTTGGGCGTGGTTCGAATATCGAAAAACAAAAAAGAACTTTTCGCTTGATTATCAAAAAGACATAGAAAGCCTCATTAAGCGGAATCTACTCCCCCACTTTGGACACTTGCCTATTTCTCAAATTACCGCCCCTTTAGCCTTAAAAGCCTTTAAGCAATATCAAGACGAGGGCAAATTAGAGAAACTCAAGCGCACGATTCAAAAACACAACGAAATAATGACCTACGCCCTACACCGTGACATTATATCGGTGAACCCTACCGCCAATATCTCAAAAGAATTTGATAGTCCCACTGTTGAACATTTCAAAACTATCAAGCCGGAAGACTTGAGCGAGTTTATTTACACCTTAAATCACGCTCAAATTCACTTACAGACACGTTATTTAATCCTGTGGCAACTTCTCACCATGACACGCCCAAATGAGGCGGCAACAGCACGCTATGAGGACATTGACGAAACCACAAGACTGTGGACGATTTACATTCAAAAAGGCATTAAAGAAAACGACAAGGGGCGCATTCATAAAATAACCCTGTCACGCCAAGCCCTCGCCATATTACGGGAAATCAAGAAATTGAGCAGTGGCAAAACTTATCTATTCCCCAGTGTGAAAAATCCTCAAACCCACGTAAACACGCAAACAGCAAATGCGGCTATTAAACGAATGGGCTATGCCGGTAAGCTGGTGGCGCACGGTTTACGCTCCATTGCCAGCACTTACCTTAATGAGCAAGGTTATGATAGCGAATTAATCGAGGTGGCGTTATCACACATGAAATCAGACCGGATAAAAGCCGCTTATGACCGTGGCGAACGATTAGAGCAACGATTCAAATTGTTGCAAGTATGGGGCGATTTTATTGAGGAATGTTCTCAAGGTGCATTACCTAAACATCATTTGCAAATGGTTGTTTAAATCTGAAATAAAGTGCGGTCAAATTTCACCGCACTTTTTCTTTTGACTGGATATAATAACAGGTTATAATCTATTCCAATAGAGACTTTTACAGTCTTACGAAATCCAAACCAATTTACACGGCTAGGAGTGGCTTAATTACCCACACTGAAAGAGAATAACCCTATTTGTTCTTTGCCGTGTTCTCACTGAATAGGGTACGCATAGGGGCGTTAAAAGATGGCTAAAACCCAACAATATTATAATTCACTCCCAGAATGTTCTATTATTGATTATGAGGTTATTCCTCTGCCAGAAGCGGCTTTGTTATGGTGTGGAGTTAAATTTGAAGATTTAGCGGGGGAAACAGAATTATTAACAAATATTTCTCAAAGTATTTATAGACATCCATATATCCCCTGTCTTGAAAAAAAGACTAGGATATTAAATAGAGTAGTAAATAATGGTGAACTAAGGGCGGTAAGAGAACATGGAGATGGTGGCGAAAAATACATAGACCCTACAACTAAAGAAGAAAAAATTGATCATGTCGCTTATAGTCGTAGGCACTTTTGGATTTCTGATTTAAAAAAATTTATTTCTGAAAATTACCCAAATGATCGCCCTAAAACCATTTTTCACAATGAAGAATTAAAGCCCGTTATTGATTCAGCTGAATATGAACGAATGAACAAAGAGTATCAAAAGTATTTAGCTGAAAATACCAATTTACAAGCCAAATTAAATGAAATTAAAACAGAGTTAGCAAATAAAGAAAGCCGAATCAGAGATCAAGATTTAGCAATGCAATCTTTATCTATTCAGCTACAACAGGCTAAACTAAGCCAACAAGATGCTGAAGAACGGTTAGAGCGAGGTCGTAATCTATACGCAGAGCTATCAAATAAATATAAAGCACTGGCAGCCGATCCTAATAGCAAATTAAATTTAGATAATGCACTCTATTTACTTGGAGAAGTATTGCAAACAGTCAAATCAAAAGCTAAAAAATGGACACAAGGAGAAATCATAAGAGACATTTTAGAGCAACGACAAACCGAAAACAGAACAGCTCAAGGCTTAGAGCAACGCACAATAGAAGAATATTTCTCTAATGCTAATAAACGGCTAACTCCATAAATCACTAACGCCCACCTAGGGCGTTTTTTTATTTCCGAAAAATCCTTCCAAATCAATCCTATTTTTTCGCAGCGAAAATATCTTTTTCGTTGCGATGATTCAATATTTCCACTTTTCTACAATCCCCACCGACACAAGGAAAGCCAAAGCAGGCTTATCAATTCTTAATCACTATCATTTATGGAGAAAACACAATGCCAATGAAAACCTCAATGCCAGAGACCGCCCATCAACAAGACAGCATTATCAGACGAAATGCAGCGATTAATCGTTTTGGCGTGAGTAAATCCACTTTTTCCGACTGGCAGAACCCAAAATCTAAGCGTTATCGCCCTGACTTCCCGAAGAAAATTCAATTAGGCGTAAATTCCGTTGGCTACCTTGAAAGCGAGATTAACGCTTACATTGCAAAGCTGGCCGAGAATCGACCATAAGGCGGCATTATGGAAGCCATCAATACGACAGATACCCACGAACAACGGCTTTTTATTCTGCAGTGTTTACGCAAGAAAGAACATAGCACCCACGAATTAAGAGCCAAAGGGATTTATTACCCTCCGGCACGAATCAAGGAACTACGGGATAAAGGCTATGTGATTGATACCTTCTACCGAGATGAAACCGATTCAAGTGGATTAACTCACCGAGTAGGCGTTTATGTATTACACGAAAACGAAGTGAGCCAAAAAGAGGGGAAGTTTCACGAATGAGACAAAACAAAAAGCCCCGAATCACACCAAGCCAAGATTCAGGGCTAATCACACCGCCAAAAGCGGAACAACGACGAAATTCTATCAGATTTCCATTTGTGAGCAATCTATTTACACAAATCAGCATAGGAGGAAGCATGAGCGAACAAGGAGCGGATAAATACGGGGAAAACATTTCAAGCGGGATTAAGTGCTTTTTATTGATGTTAGGCGCAGGCGGATTTGTCGCTTTGATTTTGTGGCAATTACCCAATTTAGCCAATTTTATTTTAGCCATTAAAGGCTAATCAAAATCCTTAATTTAACGAGCATAGAGCGATTTTCACAATGAACAATGCAATGACACCAACCCAAGAGAAAAAACAACACAGTGCAACACTGGCGGGCATTGAAGAGATGATTGGCCGTATTGAGGCATTTTCAAGTTCAGCCGTTACCGGCAAGGCATCAACTCTTAACCCTGACGGCACAAAAACACCGATGCAGCCGAATGAAGTGTTTGACCTGATTAATGAGATGGCAAATCTTGCCTTAATGGATATTCAAACCTTACGCCAAGAATTTGAAAGACTGACCACCAGCAATAAAAAACGAGGTGAATTAGTTTATTTGCCGTTGGTGGACGTTAAGGGAGATTTAACCAAATGACCGAACAAGTAAACAGCACTCAAGAAAATGACAGCCAAGAAAAACCAACATTGCAACAAGCGAGGGAATATTTAGAACGGATTATTTCCATTGCCGACAATATGGCGAAAGGCGCACCGCTAAAAAGCGACATTACAGACAAGGAAATGTGGGCAACTATCCACCGGCACTTAGGCAATGTAGATCGCCTGATTGAAATTGCTCAAGAGCAGTTAAGAGGGGTTTAGGGCAATGAGTTACGGGCAAGCCATACGGAAAGACTTTGCGAAAACCTATGCACGAATTGGCAATGCTACTCACGCTTTAAAGTCGGTTTTAGGTGAAGAGCGTGCGGCAAGAATGAAACCTCACACGTTACGAGCCAAAGCCAGTGAATTGTTTAACGACTACCGCACACAGGCTTTAATCGAGTTTGAGAAGGCAGAAATGCTATCACGTCGGGAAAGATTGCCACGTTACAGAAAACCCACAGTAAGAACGGATTTAATGACTGATGAGGCGCGAAAGTTTTTTCAAAATGAACGCTCACAACACTATGACCCACTGGCAGAGATTAAGGCATTACACCAACAGTTACTAAGCCGAGTGAGTAAGAAAATGCGGCGTGCTTTACGGGGGAAAAGGTAAATAAAGATCCACTCTGAAAACACTAAGAAAACCCCAAGAAGCGATCCGTAATTGATACCAAAACGATCCGCAAATCAACGTTTTTTTAAGGAAGATCCCCCAATAAAAGCTGACTTTTTAAGGATAAAAAATGAAATGCACCATTGCAAAACACAATGATTTACTGCTGAAACAAGCAATCGACCACTACCGAAAATCATCAACGATATTCACGTTTTTAAGCCTATACAGCGACTTTGAGCCTTATCCCTTAGATGAGGTGGTGGACGTAATAAAACTCAAAATACACAGCTTAGAGAGTGAATTAGAGCCGTGGCGAAAATTGGGCCGAGAGCATGAAACCTTAGAAACCCAGCTTTACGCCTTGAAAAAACAGCTAAAACGAATGGAACAACGGCAAGGAGAAATGACAGATGAACACTAAAACCGAAATCACCGCACTTTTACCCATTGAGGAAACCACCTACAAAGGCATCACGACCTATCACGTTGACGCAAGAACTTTACACGGATTTTTAGAAAATAAAACCCGTTTTAATGATTGGTTTAAACGTTTGGTTGATGAATATGGCTTTATCGAAAATGAAGATTTTTGCGTGATAAATCTATCAAGCAAAAAATCAAAATCACCTAATTTATTTTACTCAAATTTGAGTAAAAAAAATGAACGAGGACGTAAGCCCATTGAGTACAAAATCTCGCTTGATATGGCAAAAGAAATTTCTATGGTGGATAAAACCCATCAAGGTAAACGAGCAAGGCGTTATTTTATCGCCTGTGAAAAACGATTAAGTGAAATAGCACCGGATATTCATCAACAAGAATTAGCCCGCTGGAAACAAAGCCGAGAACTAGCGAAATCCCCGTTTAAATCAATGAATAACGCCCTTGAACGAATGAGAGCACGGCAAGGCAAGCTAACCGCAAGAAATCACTATATCAACGAAATCAATATGCTAACAGGCATTGTATTAAAGCAGAGCGTGAAACAATTCAAAGCCGAGCGAAATATTCAAGGCGATGTGCGGGAACACCTAAATGCAAACCAGCTTGAACGATTGGAATATCTAGAACGGGCAAATGAGATGTTACTAGATAGCGATATTCACGACTTTGAAGAACGCCGATTTAAATTACAATCAATGCTATCTAATCGTTTTGAGAAATTGGGCAGCATAGAAAATAAATAATTTCTTCACCAGTACGCGCGCGTGCGTGCGCGCGAATATATGGGCTAATTCTTGAATTTAAAACAAACCACTCCCGAAATAATAGGGAACAGATTGGAGACAGAATGAAAGAAGAAATCATCGAATTTTTAATGTTTATCAGCTTTCTGATTATCGCTTTCAGTTTTGCCGGATAAACACCAATGAAACGCAAGCACAAACCTATTTATGACGTAATCGGTACAACCCACACAGGCAACCAAGAGAATATCGCCCGGTTTGACAACAAGGCGAAAATCCTCAAAGGCTTGCGGCAACAAGGGCTAGATTTTGAACGTTATCAATCGATTACCATTACCAAAAATACCCTAATTATTTATGAGACAAACTAATGACTTTTGAAAAATCCAACAAAAACTGCTTTACAAAGTGCGGTCAAATTCATTATGATTTTTCTGCCTTTAAGAAAAAGTTAAAGGTCGAGCCTCGAAACTCGAATAATCTATCACTGGCGCATAGCACGCCGAAAGCGTGTTTTTTTATGCGTGGTTTACACACACCTAAAGAACGCCTAGCGCGTCTATCTATGGTAGCGTGTAGCGGGAAAGGTTTCGCCCTTTGCTGTGTTCCAGTGATCGCAGTTTTCGAGCCCGTTACACGTTACCGCCAAAAAGCCTCGAAACTTAAAGCGGTAACTCTTGAAAAACGATTCACTGGAGTTACACAAATGTACCAATTCATTTTTGCGGCTATACGTCGCACCGATTTAACCAATCATATCCAAAAAATCCGCATTAATGCTGACAGCGAATTACAAGCCCGAGCCATTTTAGCCCGTGAATTTGTGCTTGTTCTTGCCAGCAAAATCAACCTTAAAAATGACCGCACTTTTTCGGAGGTGAGCTATGCCTAAAGCTACCACCTCATACACCTTAGACGACAAAGCTCAAGCGCATTTAAAAAATGCAACCAATACCCTATGGCAGGCTTATAGCATTGTAGATTTATTAGCAACTTATTAACAACAGTGAGTATAGGGGGAAATATGAGTGAAAACGGCGCAGATAAAGCAGGATTAGAAATATCCGCAGGCTTAAAATTCTTTTTTAAGTCTTGTGGCGTGGGCGTTGCTATAGCTTTTTTTCTATGGTTATCACCCGATTTTCTAAAAGCATTATCGGATTTTATCTTAACGTTAAAAAACAACTAAACCTAAATTCATAAATTTACCGCTTGACACTTTCCCACGATAGGCATAGAGTAAAAAGGCAGTCTGAAAAAGAGATTGCCAGCCGTAGGAAGCTGAATTTATACAAGGCGCATAGCACGCCCAAAGCGTGTTTTTTTATGCGTAACACTCGCACACCTCAAATAATGGCGGGTTTTGTTTTACATAATCAAAAACCGATCATTTTTCAATGGTAGTGCGTAATAGGCAACCCTTAGCGGTTGGCTGTCTTCCTTGTATGGCAGTTTCCTACCCTGTTACGTTCTACCGCCCGACCGTAGGAAGTCTAGCGGTAGTTCCTAAAAAATTAATACAAGGACTATCCAAAATGCTATTCAAATTTCTATGTGTGAATCGCACACAGGCGCATTTTAATTTATGCGTAATTTCTCTTTATTCCATCACCGAAGAACAAGCACGCTTGAGCTTATCTGCCGATTTTCGCCATATCGCAACCGTGGCGAGAATTAACCGCACTTTTTCGGAGGTGAACAATGCTTAAATATAACGCTATTCAAAACATTTTATTTGAAAAAGTCGATAGTGACGAGACCACCAAAGAAACCCTAGAGGCCATCCGCAATGAAAGCGAATATCTTTGCGAATCAATTGAATATGGGTTATTTGCCGTAGGCAAGATGATGGAACACTTAGGCATTTTTGCTGATGAGAAAGAGCAGAATTTCAACGACCAAGCCTTAAACAATGCCACCGTGAGACAATTAGGCGGATTAATCCAAGCGAACGCTTATCTCCTCAATGTGTTACGAGATAGCGCAGGCAATGCAGAATTTCACCTTAGCAATATGAAGGGAGGCAAAGGCAATGAATAACGTCACCCTACACTATCAAGACGGGCGCACGTTTATTTGTGCGGAAGGCGTCGCCCTTGCACGGGCAGAAGAAATCAAAGCCTACGTTGAATCAAACAGAGATGATTTTAGCTATCGCAACGTGGAGCGGGTGGAAATTGAGGAAGTTGGAAATAACACCGATCCAAATTTGGATCGGTCTCCTCAAATTGAGGAAACCCCAAAAACGCAACAGGAAACGCAAGGAGCGATTAAAGGGAAATACAAAGGGAAATTATCACTTAACCCCCTAGCGTTCGCCTACGCTCAAATTACACGGCAATTTAGGCTAATTTCAGAGAGTAACAAGCGATGTTTTGAACTTTACCCCGATGATTTCCACCACAAGCTGAAAATGCGGTCGGAAATGGCGGATTTAGTCGAACGGTTAAAGGCGGGTGGAAAGTTATTTAATGCGCTGGCGAAATCTCAAGGTGCAAACCTCACAAAAGACAATGCCGGCACGTTGAAAGACTTCAATCAAGCCAACGGCTATTTGATTTATAAATTCAATGAAGTGATCGAACAAATTGACCGGCTCAATATCGAGCGCGTTGAAAATGAGAAGTTGCAAGGGGTATCGAATGAGTAAGGTAAATTATCAAGTCGTCGGATATAGCCAACAAAAGCCCATCATACTCGGTACGGTAAGCAGTCTGGCGGAAGCGTTAAGCCTATCAGAAAAAGCCTTGAATGATGAAGTCTATCAAGCGGTGGTGATTAAAAAACAAGGGGTAAGCAATGGCTAAAACAACAAAATCCAATCCTTCACAAGAAAAGTTAGACTGGTCGGACTATTCCGAACGGGAGAAAGAGGCGTTAGCCTGTGCTATGGAAGATAAAGCGATGGCATTTTCTGCCCTGTTTTCACTTTTTGACACCATGAGGGAGACCCTTATTCCCGTTGATACCGAGATGAAAGGCTATGATGATTATCTGCGGGCGTTGGTGGCTGATTGTCATTATGTGGAGAAATGGCTAATTCAATCAATGCCGGCACGCAAAGGCGTTCACAATGTAGATGATGCGCTGGCGAATTTAAGTGCAGAAGAAATCCAGCAGGATTTAATGAAATTCACTGTATTAGGCTTTCTGCGCGCCAATATCGCTTTAATATCTCAAGAAGCACAGATTGCCCTTGCTCAAATAGAAAAGCGCACAGCGAGTGAAACAGGAGGGCAACAATGGCTAAACTAAAAAACGCCCCTTTTGTGAAAGTCCAAGACCAAACAGGCGAAACAGAAATCACGATTTGCTTAGGCTTGCAGGCGTGGGAGATTGCCAAACATATTAATGAATCGGGTAAAAGTGCGGTTGAAATCGACCTTGAAAATGCCTTAGGCGAAAACGCCCGTAAATCGCCTTGTGTGGTGGTGGACGATAAAGCCTTAGAATCTATTCAATCATTGCGAATTGCCCCGAAAAACGCCCGTTATGTTCGTTTAATTCGGGCAAATGGTGGCAATGCGTTAGACACGGAAGTTTTAGAAGCGGTTTATTTGAATCTTGCCAAACATACGGCAGCCGAAAATGTGATGTATTGTGATGAAGCCTTACAGATGATTGAAGATGTAAGCCGATATATTCAGCGCATACGCAAGGGCGAAACCTATCACGGTGAAATTCAGCTCATTTGCGAATCAACCCGAGATAATCATCAACCTTACACCGAAAAACGCAAGGAAAACGGCATAGCGGGGCTTTTTAGGGTTGTTCCGAAGTTAGACAAAGACACCGGCGAAATGGTTGATAAATGCGAATGGCTGGCGGATTGTGTGGATGTGGTGGGCGTAGGCATTTCCGAAAGTGATTACTTTTCTATGCTCTCTTTCCAAGCGCAGGGCAAAACCGAACCGACTTTAATCGCTCTCCCGTGGGCGGAAATTGGCGAGCGTGCCGGCTGGCAACTGCTCAAGCAAAAAGGCGTTAGGCTCACCAATAGCCAACGCTTGAAACCGCACCTCGCGGATTATCTCCAAGATACACAAGACAAGCCGATTTATCAGATTGTGAATGAAACAGGCTGGCAGGCGGATTTTAACGCGTATATTTTGCCGAATGGTGAAGTGTTGGGGAAACCGAATCAGCCCGTTTACTTCAACAACAAATCAGCCACCACCGCAGGCTATCAAGCCAAAGGCTCGCTACAGGAATGGCAACAAGAAATCGGGCAATATCTCGAAGGCAATCATTCTATGATGTTGGGCGTGGCGTGTTCGTTGGCCGCCCCTTTGATTGGCTTGATTGGGGCGGAAAGTTTTGGCGTTC
Organism: Rodentibacter genomosp. 1; assembly: GCF_001999285.1. Lineage (GTDB taxonomy): Bacteria > Pseudomonadota > Gammaproteobacteria > Enterobacterales > Pasteurellaceae > Rodentibacter. The sequence goes on along the minus strand of NZ_MLHN01000008.1, from coordinate 148,690 downwards.
ACCTGTTCGGAAAATCCAGCGCAGGGAAAACGACTATCGCCAATATTGCCAGTTCAATTTATGGCGAGCCTGATTTAATCCGGTTATCGTGGAACGGCACCAGCCTAGGCTTAATTAACGAAGCCGCCGCACGAAATGACGGCTTTATTCCCCTTGATGAAATCGGGCAAGGGGCAAGTAAAAAGCACGTAGAACAGACCGCTTACGCGTTATTTAATGGCGTAGGGAAAATCCAAGGGGCAAAGGAAGGCGGAAACCGAGAGCTAAACCGCTGGCGCATTCTTGCCTTTTCCACCGGTGAGCAAGATTTAGAGTTATATCTCAAACAGGACAACATCAGAACCAATGCGGGGCAATTAGTGCGTTTGTTAAATATCCCTATTCAGCCCGCCAACACGTTTTATCATTTTGGCAATGGCAAAGCCCACGCCGACCATTTAAACGCCATGACACGCCAATACTACGGCACAATGGGCAAAGCGTGGATTATGTGGCTATTGGAAAATAAACAAGCGGTGGTGGCTGAATATCAACGTTATGCGGAGCAATGGCAAGCAATGCTACCCAATGACGCGAGTCCACAAGTTAAACGGGTGGCTGGTCGATTTGCCATACTGGAAACTGCCCTACAACTGGCAAGCCCTTTTACCGGGTGGAAAACAGCGGAAAATCAGACCGCACTTTTACACAGTTTTAATGAATGGGTGAACGAGTACGGGCTACATTCTCGGGAGGAAAAACAGATTATTGAACAGGTGAATGGTTGGTTATTGCGAAATGGCGCACGGTTTATTGAATTTCCCTTTAATCATAACCAACAAGAGCCGAGAGATATGGCAGGTTATCGCCAGTTAGCCGACAGCAAAGAACCCCAAGAAAGCGATAGATATTGGGTCTTTCCACAGGTTTATCTTGAAGATGTGATTAAAGGCTTTAATGAGAAACAGGCGAATGAAGTCTTGGCGGGTGTAGGTATGTTAGAAACTTCAAATGCCAGCGGTTACAAATACCGAAAACAATTACCGAGAGCCATCCGAGGCAATAAAACAATCCGTTGTTATGTGTTGGCCGTATTGGATGAAGATGATGAGGAAAGCATAGAAACGGAATAGAAAGCCTATTTTGAAAGGTACGGACTATCAAATAACAAAGAGCAGATCAGAAATGATTTGCTCTTTTTTTATCCACCAACGAAAAAATTTTTTTCCGTGTGTAGAAAACATCAAAAAAACTTAGACACACTAGACACAAAAGAACAAAAGCTAAATATATCAATCGCTTAATAAAAATGCTGTGTCTAAAAATACCCTTTTTGTGTCTAATTTTAGGGGTTTTGTGTCTAAAAAATGGGGTTTTGTGTCTAATCAAAAAATAAACAATTCGCGAATGTGTCTAACTGTGTCTAAGGTGTGTCTAATGCGTTTAGACACAAAAATTAGGCTTAACCATTTGAAAAATAAAAATATTTTTTCTAAAAATCGGATGTGTCTAGTGTGTCTAATGATTTTCGTGTATCTATACACTTTTTTTATTTTTTAGGTGGTGGAAAGTCTTGGATTGATCCATAGGTGAAACTTTTCTAAATTAACGTTGCTTTTTATGTTAGTGTAAATATAATGTATTTACTATCAACCGATAAAGGGCAGTTATGTTTTCTATTGCTGGCTTTGAGTGGGATAAAAACAAAGCAGAGATAAACGAGAGAAAGCACGGAATTAATTTCACTGAGGCAGTCAGCGTTTTTTATGATGACGATGCATTATTAATTCCCGACCCCGATCACTCTTTCTTAGAAGAGCGCTTTTTATTGTTAGGGCGTAGTGAGAAAAGTAACGTGCTTGTAGTGGTGCATTGTGAAAGAGATAACAATATCCGGATTATTTCAGCAAGAAAAGCAACCAAACGAGAAATTAACCAATACAGGGGGCAATAATGAGAGAAGAATATGACTTCAGCAAGGGAGTTAAAAATCCTTATGCCAATAATCTAAAATCTAAAAAAGTGGTTACCATTCGCATTGAAGATGAAACCATAGATTATTTCAAAGGCTTGGCAGAAGAAATGAAATTACCCTATCAAACATTGATTAACCTTTATTTAAAAGATTGTGTTGAACAGGGGCGTAAACTAAAAATGACTTGGTAAAAGAAAGAATAAAGCCTTATAATCACCTTAATCGTGGGGTAGCCTAAAAGATAAAACTGACCTTAGTTCGAAATGCTAAGAGTAAACGCTACCTCCTTGCCTTTCAAATCATCCTCCTCATGAGCGCTAAAAAACCACATAAAGAATATAATGAGCTTGTAAAAATCAGAAGCAGAACCACCGAATTTAACTACGATATGGATAGAATGAAAGAACGTATCAATGATGAATTTGTGACTTTGCCTGAAAATGTTAAAACATCTCAAGATATAAAGGCGTGGTTGCTCAATGGCTAAATTAATCATTAATTTGGGGGTGAAATTAAAGCCTGAAAAAATGGAAAAAAGAAATTTATTCAATGAATTAAAACAAGGCTTTGATCAAATCCAAGCGCACCAAAAAGGCGAAATTGAGCTACCAAGTTACACACCACAAAGCCCAGAGCCGGCAGAGATAGAAGCAAGCAAAAATAATGATTAACAAGGCTTAGTGCAGCGCATTGAGCCTTTTTTATTGAATTTAGGGAGCAGTACGCGCGCGAGGGAAAATTTAACGCCCTCAAATTTGAGGAGATGTGAACCGTGGCTATAGGTAACGGTTGAACTATTCGTATCAAGCGAAAGATTAAGGCATTCGTATGACAAGAACACCTAATCGAATAATAAACCTCAAATTGAGTTTTGTTAGAAAGATGATGATGACTAGAAATTCAAAAAACTGCCGAAAACCACGCGCCCTAAACCCCGTGGAACGCCCACCCCGTCTAGGAGTACCTTTTCACTTGCCGGAAACTATCACGCAATCCTTTCGACATGTTTCAACATCCACCAACGGTGAAAGTTATTTTGCCAGTTATTAAATTTTACTTAATGACTTAACCTCAATTTGAGGATAAACAACGAGACCAAAAAAGGACCGGTTAAAGGTCAGTGAAGTTTAGAGGCTAAATTGGGGTGATCGCCATTGGCTGATACCCTCTTTTTACGATCATAATAATTGTTTAAATAATAGTCATTTTGATAGATGACTTTTTGTTTTAGTTATACGTTTAGTTATACACTTAAAAATCAAATTAAAAGAAATTCAGTATTTAAAAGGATTTATCGCCATCAATTCAGATGACGCCAGCCCACCAAATTGAAATCCAACACAATCCAACAAGAACCGATAAAGCCTTGAAAACACTCACTTCAAGGCTTTTTTATTGTCCAATGCGAGCCAACGAGATACTACTAACTCCTTGAGTTTTAGTAGTACGTTTAGTAGGATCTTACTACCTGTTAATGATCATGCAAAAATGCACCAGGCTGATGCAGTAAGATCATCGAAAAGTGATCCACTGCATCTTTTGATAAACTCCTTGTTATTTAAACAGGGAATAACCTGGTATGCTTTGCATGGAAACCATCTTAAAAATACGTCGCCTTTACCATAAAGAGGGGCTTTCTCAGCGTAAAATCGCTGAAAAACTTCGACTCAGTCGTCGTACAGTCAAAAAATATCTCAATATGGTTGAGATTCCAAACTATCAACGTCAACACACAGATTCACCTAAATTAGGGCCTTATAAAGCCCTATTAATTGAACGACTCAAAGAGGAGATGGATAAGCCACCTTCTCAACGTTTAACTGCAGTACGTCATTTTGAGTATTTGCAAAGCCTTGGCTTTGAAGGGCAATACCCTTGTGTTTCTCGTTTTATTAAGCGTTATAAAGCCTCTTTTTCCCCACCCACTACGGCTGTTTTTATCCCTCAAAAATTTCCACTCGGTGAGTCTTATCAATTTGATTGGAGCATTGAGAAAGTGGTATTAAATGAGGTTGAAACAACGGTAAATATCGCTCATTTCGACTTTGTCATTCTCGTGCTTATTATGTCCGAGCTTATTTTAGACAAACCTTAGAAATGCTTATCGATGCACATAATCACGCCTTTACTTATTTTGGTGGTGTCCCCTCTCGGGGAATTTATGATAACCCTAAAACCATTGTCAAACAGATAAAATCAGGCAAAGAGCGGTCATTTAATGAGGGATTTTGGCAATGATGAACCCTTTTCTCATTGAGCCTGTCGCTTGTACACCGGCCTCAGGTTGGGAGAAAGGTCAAGTCGAGCGACAAGTTCAAACACGCCGTAAGCGGCTTTTCCGCCCTTTGGTACTTCCTCCTGCGATTAAAACCCTTCAACATCACTTACTCAAACAACCTCGTGGTGACAAGGCAATGGTTAAGCTTCTGAGTTTAATTGCGGATTTTGGCGAGGAAGTCGGCGTGACTGCCGCAGAGCTCGCATTAGAACAAGGATTACCTACTGTTGAAGCCGTACTGAATATTATCTTAAGATTGACTGAACCAACAGTCCCTAAAATAGAGAGTCGACACGTTGCGCTGCGTTGTCCGCCTAAAGCAAATCTCAGTCAATTTGACCAACTCCTTCAATATCGAAGAACCACTACCTTTCCTTCACTAAAATAAAACAGACAAGAGATAATAATGGAAAGACAAGACTATATTGCATGACTACAACAGCTTAAATTAACAACAATGGCAAATGAATTTGACGATATCGTGATTGAAGGTGTTCGACGCAAACGCCCGACGCTCGATATTCTCGCACGTTTACTAAATGTTGAAATCACACAACGAAGCATTAACCAAACTTTAGGGCGGATTAAACGTGCTAAGTTTCCCCAACAAAGAACCTTTGCTGAATTTGATTTTAAGCAAAGCCTTTTAGATGAAGCCCGCTTTCAACTTTTGCTGGATGGTGAATAGATTAAAGCCAAGCGTAATATTATTTTAGTGGGTGGTCCAGGTACAGGAAAAACGCACTGAGCGACGGCATTTGGCATCCAAGCTGCAGAACAAGGCTATAAAGTACGATTTTGGAACGTATTGGATTTGGTGAATCAGCTTGAGCTGGATAATCAAATGAAACAATTTAAGCTTGTCCCTTAGATGACTCGTCAAGATGTCATCATTTTGGATGAGCTAGGCTACTTACCCTTTAGTCAAAAAGGTGGGGCATTACTGTTTCATTTAACGAGTCAACTTCATGAAAATACCAGTGTTATCATTACGACAAACCTTGAGTTTTCAGAGTGGGACACCCTATTTACTGAGGCAAAAGTGACAAATGCACTTTTAGATAGGTTAATTCACATTGCCATATTTTAGAAACGGGTAATGAATCTTATCGATTTAAACATCGTAATTAAGAAATAATAAAAGTGGATCACTTTTAAAGGATCTTTGTGGTTCAATTTTGGAAGATCATTGACACGCAAGGCAAATAAAAGAGAGGTAAAGAGATATGAAACACAGAGAACCGCTTATTAATGCAGATGGCGAAGTTAGAGAATTGACAGAGGCTGATTTTGCGCTTGCTAAACCTTTAGTAGAGGTTATGCCCCCTGAGTTTATGGCAATGGTAAAAAACCACCAAAAAGAGATGGAACAGCAAGGGAAAATTCGAGCAGGGAGAGGAAAGCAGAAAGCACCGACTAAACAATCTATCACGTTAAGATTATCGCCTGAAGTGATTCAAGCGTTCAGAGCAACGGGGCAAGGTTGGCAAACTCGGATCAATGAAGTGCTATTGAATCATATCAAAACAGCATAATTCAAAAGGCTTAGTGCAGCGCATTGAGCCTTTTTTATTGGAATTTTTTCAGCAGTACGCGCGCGAGGGAAAATTTAACGCCCTCAAATTTGAGGAAATGTGAACCCTGACTATATGGTAACAGTTGAACGATTCGTATGATGCGAACGATTGAGGCATTCGTATAACACGAACACCTGATTTAATATTTCAACACCCACCAACGGTGAAAGTTATTTTGCCAGTTATTAAATTTTACTTAATGACTTAACCTCAATTTGAGAATAAGCAACCAATCCAAAAATGGATCGGTTAGAGGTGAACGCAATTTTACGCCAACCTAAATTTTACTGAAAGAGTAAAGCCAATTTTACCAAAATGGGAAATATTGCCGATTTTGCCGGCACTGTAAAAAGAGAAAATTTGAGCGACTAAATTTGGGTGGTCGCTATTGGCTGATCCCCTCTCTTTACGATCCAAATAATTGTTCAAAGAATAGTCATTTTAATAGATGACTTTGTATTTTAGTAGTACATTAAAAAATCAAATTACAAAGAACCCTTTATACACAAGGCTTTATCACTATCAATTCAAATGACGCCAGCACCAAATTGAAATCCAACACAATCCAATAAGAACCGATAAAGCCTTGAAAATACTCACTTCAAGGCTTTTTTATTATCTAATAATGAGAGCTAATTTTAAGAGAAAAGCTATTTCGGGAATAAAATCAGCTTAAAAGAGAATAAATACTGAATTATACTCTTTTGAAATCAACATGAACCAATTTTGGTTTAAACGGGTGACGTTGCATGGCTTGCACTTTCACAGCGACTTCTTTACCGTCAATGACAAGTGTAATCACATCAGAGTAGAAAGAATCATGAACTTGTGCATTGTTTAGTTCATCGTGATTTAAGATGATTGAAACCGGTGCTTCCTTACCACCATAAACAATAGCAGGAATTTGACCATTATGACGCAGACGGCGGCTCGCACCCGTACCTTGCGCTACACGAACTTCAGCGTTAAATTTAAATGCCATTTTGATGTTCTCTTTGAAATAAGATTAAAAATTAAAAAGTTGCAGGCGACCCAACAACTTTCCTGAATTGTCCCAAAGTCCCTGACTTTGAGGGCGCAGATTATAAAATATCCTCTCCACCAAGGCAAACTTTTTCTAGGATATTCAGTCAGAAAAGATTAGAATACCTCCCAATTTTTACCCATTGAGAGAATGAAAATAGCAGGCAAAAATGGAATTTCTTATTAGTTTTTTTACTGATTACGGCTACTGGGCTGTACTTTTTGTTTTGATTATCTGTGGCTTTGGTGTTCCTATTCCGGAAGATATAACCCTTGTTTCAGGTGGTGTCATCGCCGGGCTTTATCCCGAAAGTATTAATTCCCATGTCATGTTGTTAGTCAGTATGTTCGGCGTACTTGCCGGTGATTCCTGTATGTATTGGCTAGGTCGAATTTATGGCACAAAAATTTTACGTTTCAGACCAATGAGAAAAATTGTCACCTTAAAACGTTTAAAAATGGTACGTGAAAAATTCGCTCAGTATGGTAATCGGGTGCTATTTATCGCTCGCTTTCTCCCAGGCTTAAGAGCGCCAATTTATATGGTTTCAGGCATTACACGTCGAGTAAGCTACGCCCGTTTTGTGTTCATTGATTTCTGTGCAGCCATTATTTCTGTGCCAATTTGGGTGTACCTTGGAGAATTTGGGGCGAGAAATTTAGATTGGCTACATGAGCAAATACAGAAGGGTCAAATGGTTATTTACATATTGGTTGCTGCTGTTGCCCTATTCTTAGTTTGGAAGTGGAAAAAATCGAAAAAACAGAAAAATTAATTTTATAAAAGAGCGGTCAAAAAAAAGTAAGATTTTTCGATATTATCTAGCAAATGCACAAAAACAGAAACTTCAACGACATGTAGGGACACACGACAGTGTGTCCCTACCCAAAAACAGATTTGTGCAACTGCGACATAATACCGAAAACAGTAAGGTTTTTGACCGCTCTTTTCATTTAGGTGCGAGCCGCTAAATAACGCTCTACCGTATCAACAATTGCTTGAGTTTGAGGATCAATTTCAATATTGACCACATCCCCTATTTTTCGCTGCCCCATCAAGGTTCTTTGTAATGTTTCAGGGATCAAATTCACGCAAAATTGATTGTCTTTCACTTCACCAATGGTCAAGCTAATACCATCTACCGCCACAAAACCTTTGGTTAAAATATATTTCATGACTTCCATATTCGGTAATTTAAACCAAATTTGGCGATTGTTTTCGGTTGTGATGATGTCGGAAATCACCGCAGTACAATAAACATGACCGGATAAAATATGCCCGCCAATCTCATCGCCCATTTGCATGGCGCGTTCAATATTAACGAAATCACCTGCCTTTAATTCGCCTAGATTAGTAATTCGTAAGGTTTCCTGCATTAAATCGAAACTGACTAAATCATCATGAATTTGAGTCACAGTCAAACACACCCCATTATTCGCGACAGACGCACCAATTTCTAACCCTTTGCGCATTTCAGGTGGTAATTTTACGACCTGTGTTCTAAAATGTGTCTTTTCTGTAACTGAATGAATCGGGGCTATGCCCTGTACAATTCCTGTAAACATAAATTTCCCTCAATCAAATTTTTGCGTAGTATATCAAATTTATGAATTTTCGTCTTTTATCCGAGTATCACGTTGATATTAAAAAACTAATTAAAATTGCTATCCCTATTTTGCTGGCACAAGTCGCTCAAAATTCAATGGGGCTTGTAGATACCATTATGGCAGGGCGGGTAAGCTCTACGGATATGGCTGCCATTTCTGTCGGTGCTTCTATTTGGCTACCGTTAGTTCTCTTCGGGCATGGCTTATTACTTGCCTTACCCCCAACCATTTCCTATTTAAATGGTTCCGGACAACGCCATCGCATCGCACATCAAGTTCGACAAGGTATTTGGATTGCCCTTTCAAGCAGTATTCCTCTTGGATTATTTATTTATCACAGCGATTTTGTCTTACAATTTATGCAAATGGAGCCTCAAATGGCACAAATTGCGCGAGACTATCTGCATGCCATGGTGTGGGGACTACCCGCTTATTTATTGCTGATTAATTTTCGTTGTTTAAATGATGGTATTGCAAAAACCAAGCCCGCCATGGTGATTACTTTTCTTGGTTTGATGGTAAATATTCCGCTGAACTACATTTTTATTTACGGTAAACTCGGCGTACCGGCATTCGGTGCGGTGGGTTGCGGTATTGCAACGGCAATAGTGAATTGGTTAATGTTTTTTATGATGATTAGCTACTCTTACTTTAATCGTCAAGAACGTGAACTAAAAGTATTTAGCCAACTCATTGAAAAACCTCATTTTGTTACATTAAAAAAACTTTTGCAGCTAGGTTTACCTATCGCCCTTTCGATTTGTTGTGAAGTGGCACTGTTTGCGATTACCGCATTATTGCTTTCTCCGCTTGGTGCAACTATTGTGGCAAGCCATCAAATTGCGTTAAATACCAGTTCCTTTATTTTTATGTTTCCGATGTCGATCGGTATGGCCACTACAATTCTTGTTGGGCAGGCACTCGGCTCAGGTTCACCAAAAAAAGCGAAAAATATCGCTTACTCAGCCATTATTCTTGGTTTAACCGTCACACTCATCACCGCATTTATTACCGTATTCTTTCGCTACGAAATTGCAGGCATTTTTGTAACAGATAGAACCGTGATTAGTATGGCCGCCGGTTTATTGCTTATTGCAGCAATTTACCAGTTTTCAGATACGATACAAGTCGTTGTAAGCGGAGTGTTACGTGGTTATAAAGATACTAAAGTCATTCTCTATATCACCCTTTTTGCCTATTGGGTGATCGGTGTGCCGTTAGGCTATACGCTCGCGCGAACCGATTTGCTTATCCCCAATATTGGTGCTCAAGGTTTCTGGATTGCCTTTGTCGTTTCTCTGACCTTTGCCGCCGTGTTATTATTCTATCGGATGAGAAAAATACAAGGTTTGAGTGATGACGTATTGATGGCTCGATTAGAAAAACTGAAATAAAGCAATTCGCCTAAAAATGCGCTCTTTCAATTTATTAATGAAAAATCAAAGCATTAAGAAACAAAGTGCGGTTGTTTTTCATTGTATTTTTACCATAGCTCTCTCTATAAACAGAGAGGGCTAAAATTTTAGACATTACCCTTTTCTCACACGTCTCCACGCTTTTGTCATTTCTTCTACACTTTCCTCCTAACTAATTTTCTCTATATTTTATTAATAACAAATACAAATTATTCTTATTGAGATAAACAATTATTTTCAGTTATACTTGTGACTCTTTTTTATTTCATTCATTTTAAGGGAAGCAATCATGATGTTTAAACATAACATTCTTTATACTGCGCTATTTGCCGGAATATCTGTTTCTACACTAGCAGAGACTCAAGTATCTGATGCAAGCTTAGATTCCACCGTATTAGATCAAATCAATGTCGTGAGTGAGCTAGAAAAAGCCAAAGCGGCCGGTGAAAAACAAAAAGAAATTGTTAATCTCAGTTTACTGGGGCGACAAACTGCATTTACTTCACCTATTGCGGTTGTTCACTACGATGAAAAAGCCTTTGAAAATTCTCAACAACGTAATCTTTTAGACGGAATTGCTAAAATTGATTCTTCTGTGATGAATTTCGGTGGAGAAACCAATACCTTATCGGGCATTTATGTGCGAGGATTGCAATTGGATGCCCGTCAAATTACAGTGAATGGATTACCAGGGCTTTATTCTACTTATAACTCCCCAACTGCTGCCGTTAGCTCCGCTCAGCTAATCAAAGGCGCTTCAACGGCTGTCGCCGGAATGGATCCTGAAGGTGCCGCCGGTTCTTCCTTAAATGTTGAGACCAAACGGGCGGCGGATGAAGATATTAATCAACTTGGTTTTGCTTGGTACAGCAACAATCGTTTACAGGAAACCTTTGATTTTGGTCGCCGTTTCGGTGCAAATAAAGAATGGGGTATCCGCCTAAACGGGAAATATCGTGATGGTGATACGGCACGCCATAACTATGACGAACGAAACAAAGAATTGGCTGTGGGTTTGGACTATCGTGGTGAGAAGTTCCGTGCAGGTATTGATTATATGTATGCCAAACGGGCAACACATGGCGGCCGTGCGCGTATTCAAGATATTCAGCGCTTAAACTATCGTTTACCAAGCGCACCAAACGGTGATACAAATTTTGTGCCACATTGGAACGGTCAAACTACTCAAGATCAAACCATTATGGGAACCTTTGAATATGATCTACCTTATAACATGATGTTATCCGGTGGCTTGGGTTATATGGAATCACGCTATTACGGTACATTCGGTCAAGTTCGAATGATGGATGAAACCACCTATACCGAACAATATCGTTTACAACAACTCAGAGCGATGGATTACCATATTCGTACAACAAGCGAAAATCTAAAATTACAAGGTGAATTTGAAACCGGTTCGATCAACCACAACTGGAATTTAGCATTTGATGCGGTAAGACGCCAACGTGATTTTGATCAGGGGACGGTTTTAAATCAAAATATTTATTCCAATCTTAATCTTTATCATCCGCAATTTATGACATCCCAGCAGCCCAATAAGGCCGTAACTCAAGGCGCAACGAACGAAAAACTAGCGAGTTACAGCCTCGCCTTTGCAGATACCGCTTCATTTATTGATAACACCGTTCGTTTAACACTCGGCGGACGTTTCCAGTGGATTAAGCAACACGCCCTGCCTTATCCGGCAAAACCAGATCGAGATGTTCGCTATCACGAAAGTCGTTTTAGCCCAATGGTGATGGCAGCCTATGTACCTAATCCAAACTTAACTTTTTATGCCAATTATTTAGAAGATTTGGAACCGGGTGCAACTGATGAGGATACCGGCGTTATGGCAAAACCTGTTGTTAGCCGACAAATTGAATTAGGGGTGCGTAAAAACTGGAAAGATCTTGCAACTACAACCTTAAGCATTTACCAATTATCACGCCCCGGTGTTCATACTAAAACCGGACAGGAACAAGGCAAAGAACGTAACCGCGGTATTGAATTAAATATCTACGGAAATCTGCTAAATAGTACATTACGCCCAAGTTTAGGTATCACTTACAATCAAGGAAAATTAATTGATTACTCAAGTTTTGCCGGTCCGATTATCAACGGCTCACAAGTGGCAAGCCCTCGTTGGATTGCTAAAGCCGCCGTTGAATGGGATACCCCATTTATCAGAGCTTTAACACTTAATGCAGCTGTTCAATACTACGGAAAATCCTATCAAGATTATTCTGAAAAATTTGCCTTTCCATCTTATACGACGGTTGATGCAGGTGCTAAATACGTGGCGAAATTAAGTGAGCAACAAAGCCTGACATTCCGTGTTGGAATAGAAAATTTATTTAATAAATCATACTGGCAGGTTCAACGTGGCCGTTATGATCGTAGCTTTGCTGTGTTAGGTATGCCTCGCACTTATTGGGCTAACGTAGAATATTCCTTCTAATTCATTGAATCTTATCAGGGCGAAACACTCTCGCCCTTTTTTCATTGATAAACATTTATGAACTGGCAAACCGAACTCAATAATAGTTTAAACTGGATTTTGATCGCACTTTTTTGGGTGATAATCTGCGTTACCCTTACAATGACAGCATTAAAACACACAATTTTCGGCAAAAAATTTTGGCGAATTGCCTCGCCATCCATTACCAAGCAAAACCGGCTTAAACTGATTGCCATGCTGCTATTGCTTTTCCTGATGATTTTGCTTGAAGTACGGTTTAGTGTGCTCAATTCCTTTTTCTACAATGGCTTGTATAGCTCAATGCAAGAACTCAATGCAGATAAATTTTGGTTCTTTGCTAAACTCAACGCACTTTTAGTACTTATTCAAGTAGTACATACCATTATTGATTATTTTCTACGCCAAGTTTTTGAAATTCGTTGGTTAGAAAGTCTTAATAGGATTTTAGTGAAACGCTGGCTGGAAAATAAAAACTATTATCGACTCAAATATGAACGGGAACTCCCCGATAATATCGATCAGCGAATTGAACAGGATGCACGGGAATTTATCACCAGCACCATGCAAATTGTGCGGGGAATGATAAATTCTGTTCTGACCACCATTGAGTTTACTATTATTCTCTGGTCACTTTCCGGTGTATTAAATATCTTCGGTTTGACTATTGAAAAAGGCGTGGTGTTCTTTATTTATGGCTTTATTATTTTTGCTACCCTAATGTCCGTTTGGATTGGCTACCCATTGATAAAACTCAACTTTAATAAAGAAAAACTCAATGGAGACTATCGTTATTCATTAATTCGTGTGCGTGATAATGCGGAAAGTATTGCCTTTTATCATGGTGAGCCGAAAGAGCAAATTTTACTGAAAGATAAATTTTCTCAAATCATTCGCAACCGTTGGGCGATTGTCTTAAAAATGCTTGGTTTGGACGGTTTTAACAACAGCGTTACCCGTTTTGCCAAACTATTACCATTAATGCTACAAGCCCCCCGTTTTTTTAGTGGCCAAATCAAACTGGGCGATATGCACCAAACCGTGCAAGCCTTTAATCGATTAATGACCGCACTTTCTTTCTTCCGGTTATTTTATGAAGAATTTACCTTATATCAGGCACGTCTTAATCGTCTTTATGGTTTTATAACCAAATTAGATGAATTAGATAGGTCGGGAATCTCCCAACCTTATACCTGCTCCAATCGAGTGGCATTAAAAGATTTTGGTATAAAAGACGAACAAGGACGCATTTTATTAAATAACATAAATGTAGAACTTGAAAATGGTGATGCGTTACTCATTCAAGGGGCGTCAGGTACAGGTAAAACTACCTTACTCAAGGCCATTGCCGGCATCTATCCTTTTGAAATTATCGGGATTGCGGAACACCCCTGTATGGGAAGTTTATTTTTACCGCAACGCCCCTATATGCCACAAGGGACTTTGCGTGAGGCTATTTGTTATCCGGACATTAATCCTCATCATCCGGACTTAATCAATATAATGCGTGATTGTTGCTTGGAAAAATATCTCCACGCGCTTGATATAGAAAACGACTGGCAGGCTATTTTATCACCCGGTGAATTACAACGGGTTGCGTTCATTCGTATCTTGCTCACGAAACCTGACGTAGTTTTCTTGGATGAAACGACTTCCGCACTTGATGAAGCCACCGAATATCAGCTTTATAAAATCATTAAAGAATGTTTACCGAATATGATTATTCTCAGTATCGGACACCGCAATACACTGCAACAATTCCACAATAAACAATTGAAATTGGAGGTTTGTATTGTGTAAAGAAAAGTGCGGTCAAAATTAACCGCACTTTCAGTATTATGTAGAAAATGATAGAACCGGTATTTTAATATGATTATAGGGACACACGGATTATTATATCCAATATCAATAACTTTAATGGCTTATAAACAAAGGGCATACTCAGTACGCCTTATATTTTGTATGAATTTTCTATTTTGTGTATTTGCCACATAATACCGAGAAAACCAATAGAATATTATCAAACTCTTATTAAGTGATGATTCTTTTATAACTTCAATAAATTTCATTGATTCTATTGCTGATTTTTTCTCAATGAAAAAACACATCCCACAATAACTATCGCAGCACCAAAACCTTGATAAACCGAAATGGTTTCCCCCAAGGTGACATAACTAATTAAAGCCGTAGATAAAGGTACGGTTAATTGAATAATGTTAAAAACAACAATACCTTGCTTTTGAACGATATAAAATGCCAACAACATTCCCGTTAGCATTCCATACATTCCTGCAAAAATTAACCCTATTAATAAACCGAAACTCACATCCTGCAACTGATAAATAACGCCACTATCTTTTGCTAAAATCAGATAAAAAATACCGGATAACGTAGCGGTAAAAGCACTGATAACGACAGCATTTAATTTTTTTGAAACCTTTTTAACAAAAAGATTTTGGATAGATTGAATAAATATGGCGGTGCCTAAAAAAAGTGAACCCGTTATAAAATCGTTACCGCCACTAGCATTATTTCCCTCAATGACAAATAGCAAAGAGCCAATGATAGCCAAGGCGCTCCCAATATAAAAATTCTTTTGTTTTACCTTTTCCCTTTCATCGCGAAAGAAAATTGCAGCCATAATAACGGCTAAAGGCATTGAGATAATACCAAAAACGCTACCCGCTAAAGCCGAAGTATATTTAAGACCATTAATAAAAAAATACATATTGGCAGTCATAAACACCGCCAACAAAAGAAGATAAAAAATGATTGCCGGTTCTCTTAACAACTTAACTAACTCATTCCTATATTTTAAGACACAAATAAAAACAAATAATAAACCACCGGAGATAAATCGAACCGCATTATTATTTAGTGTTTCAAAATGAATACTCATATAACGCATAATAGGAAAGCCAAAACCCATTAATAAAAAATAAGAAAACCTTATTAGAAAATCATTACTCATAGGAAAAATTAATATAAAGGTAAGTAATATTGATGATTATAAGATATTTTGATGTTTTACCAATAAAAAAATGTAGATATGGTGTAGAAATACAACAGCGCATAAGAAGAATTCAGTCATATCCTCAAGTAAGTAAAATTAGCTTAGCTAATAATCGAGATTCAAGAGTACGGTGGAATTGATTGTTAGAATCTGCAATTCAATCAGTTTTCGGTCTTAATTATTTCATAATAAGAAAAAGTCTATTTCCAAATACACACTAGCTTTAAGATTTAATTTCATTATAATGCCCGTGCTTTTTTAATAGAATATGAAGGAGTTTTGATGAAAAAAGTTCTTTTAACAACCGCACTTTTTGCATTTTCAACAAGTTTATTTGCTTCAACACCGGAACAAAACAAAGCTGCTGCGCTTGATTTCTATGAAATGGTGTTTAATCAACATAAGTTACAAGAAGCCAGTGACAAATATATCGGTAAAGAATACTTGCAACACAATCCAACCGTGGCTGATGGTAAACAAGCCTTTATTGATGCGTTTACGCCGTTCTTAAAAGCCCATCCAAAATCAAAAGCAACCGTAAAACGTGTATTAGCTGATGGCGATTTGGTTGCCCTACATGTTCATAGTCAGTTAAATGACGAAGATCGTGGTGAGGCAGTGGTGGATATTTTCCGTTTTGATAAAGATGGCAAAATTGTAGAGCACTGGGATGTCATTCAAGCCGTACCGGAAAAAACAGAGAGCGGGCGTAGTATGTTCTAAGAAAAATGCGTGGAAATCCACGCATTTGTTATTTGTACCGTTTTTTCACCGCATTTTTATCCTGTTCACGTAATCGCTCTAACTTTTCTTTAATTTGAATTTCCATCCCACGATTTGTCGGAAAATAATATTGTGTCTCTTTAAGTTCTTCAGGGAAATAATTTTCACCGGCAGCATAAGCATTGGGTTCATCATGAGCGTAACGATATTCCACCCCAAACCCCAACTCTTTCATCAGGTTAGTAGGTGCATTGCGTAAATGAGGCGGTACATCATAATCCGGTAAGTTTTTGGCTTGCTGTTTTGCCGTATTAAAAGCGGTATAAACCGCATTACTTTTCGGGGCAACGGCAAGATAAATAATCGCTTGCGCTATGGCACGCTCTCCTTCATAAGCCCCCACTCGGGTAAAACAATCCCAAGCGGCAAGCGCCACTTGCATCGCACGGGGATCCGCATTCCCAATATCTTCCGAGGCAATGGCTAACAGCCGTCTTGCGACATAAAGCGGATCGCCACCCGCCGTTAAAATACGTGCATACCAATATAATGCCGCATCAGGAGCTGATCCCCGAACGGATTTATGCAAAGCTGAAATAAGATCATAGAAACGATCACCCTGTTTATCAAAACGGGCTTGACGCTCGCCCAGTACTGTTTTCAGTAAAGTGCGGTCAATTTTTTTGCCGTTTTCCACTTCATCTGCCATATCCACCATCAATTCAAGACAATTCAAGGCGAGACGGGCATCACCATTAGCATATTCAGCAAGCGTCCGTAATAAATTCTCTTCTAAAATTAACCGCTCTTTTGCCAATCCACGTGCCGAATCTTGTAGTGCCTGCTGAAGCACGGATTCTATTTCATCAACGGTTAAAGATTTCAACACATATACCCTTGCACGGGAAAGTAAGGCATTATTCAATTCAAAAGAGGGATTCTCTGTTGTTGCACCGATAAAGATAATCGTGCCGTCTTCAATATGGGGGAGAAAGGCATCCTGCTGGCTTTTGTTGAAACGATGCACTTCATCTACAAATAAAACCGTTTTTCGAGCAGCGAGACGGTTTTGTTTTGCACGCTCAATGGCTTCACGAATTTCCTTTATCCCACCGGTAACCGCTGAAATGCGTTCAACATCCGCGTTAATTTGATTAGCAACAATTTCTGCCAATGTGGTTTTGCCCGTGCCGGGCGGCCCCCAAAAAATCATAGAATGAATATGACCGGCTTGAATCGCTTTACGTAGCGGTTTACCTTCACCAATAAGATGTGATTGACCAAAATATTGATCGAGATTGGTCGGGCGCATTCTGGCGGCAAGGGGACGAAAATCATTTTCCGAAAAATCAAAATCAAGATTCGCCATCATTTTTTCCCCATTAAAGCATTTAAAATAAAAATCAAGGGCGTAATTAATACGCCCCAAGCATTACTTTTTACGTTGGTCATCCAACTCCACGCCTTTAGGTGGATTGAAGCTAAATAAACTATCAGGGAGAGATTGGTTGGTAATATTACGCAACACGTAAAGGTTGGTTTGTCCGTCTTTTTCTGTGGTGCTGAAATTTTTCAATACGCCATTGGCATCCACACGAATATCAAACTGTTTAATATTACTTTTCGCTGATTTAGGTTTTAACACAAAAGTATCTACCTGCTGCGTTACCGAATATTGATTCCAATGGCTTTTATCATCACTGGTCAGCAACACAAAAGGGGTATTATTTACTGCATCTTTCACCCATTGTGCCGTCACTTGTTGTACAAAAGGATCGTAATACCAAAGGGTTTTGCCATCAGCAATAATTTGTGTTTCTTGTGGTGATTTAGTCTCCATTCTAAATAAATTCGGGCGTTTAATTTGAAGTTTCCCACTCCCTTGTTGCACATTTTTTCCCCCCGCAGCAGTAACTGTTTGGGAAAAATCCGCACTTAATACATTTACTCGTGTTAAACGTGATTGTAATTCACTTGCGGCATCAGCAAGTGCGATAGGGCTAAAACTCATTAACCCCAACCCCACCACACCAAGTGCGGTCACAAAAAACGTTGTTTTTTGAACGTTGGCTTTGCCAACGGCCTCGTGAGAGGTGAACAAACGAGCGGGCGAGTTTGTGAATAATTTTAACGATGTTTTTTTCATTTTACTTTCCTTTTTAAAAGAGAAATTAATAATCCGGACGACGTGCAAGAATTTCACGTTTACCATTTTGCATGGCACTCACAACGCCTTGTTCTTCCATTTGATCCATAATTCTGGCAGCACGGTTAAAGCCTACGCTGAATTTACGTTGAAGAGCAGAGACAGAAGTGGTGCCTGTTGTGAGAACAAACTCCATCACTTCATCAAATAGCGGATCCAGTTCCCCACTGCTTCCTGCTGATTTTTCCGCACTTTCTTCCTCATCTGCACTGTCCAAAATGCCGTCAATATAATCCGGTTTTCCACGGGCACGCCAATCATCGGCAATACGTACCACTTCATCATCACTCATAAATGCACCGTGAACACGAATCAGATCGGATGATCCCTGTCCGGAATAAAGCATATCACCACGACCTAATAAGGCTTCAGCCCCGCCCTGATCCAAAATCGTACGGGAATCAATTTTACTTGCCACCGTAAAGGCAATACGGCTAGGCACATTCGCTTTAATTAATCCGGTAATTACATCTACTGACGGACGTTGTGTTGCCAATATCAAGTGAATCCCAATTGCTCGTGCTTTTTGAGCAAGACGGGCAATAAACTCTTCGATTTGTTTCCCTGCCACCATCATCAAATCGGCAAATTCATCGACAATCACTACAATATAGCTTAATTTTTTCAGTGCCGGTGGCATTTGGTCCATCGTATCGCCCGGTTTCCAAATTGGGTTCGGTACAGGCATTCCCATGCCTTCATATTCATCAATTTTTTCGTTAAACCCTTCAATATTTCGTACACGAAGAGCGGAAAGTAGCTGATAACGGCGTTCCATTTCATCGACACACCAACGTAATGCATTCGCCGCTTTCTTCATATCGGTAACAACCGGCGTGAGCAAATGTGGAATATCGTTATAGACGGAAAGTTCTACAACTTTTGGGTCAATCATAATAAACTTCACTTGTTCCGGTTGAACACGGAAAAGCAAACTTAAAATCATAGTATTCACGCCAACCGATTTACCGGAACCTGTTGAACCTGCCACCAATAAATGCGGCATTTTCGCCAAATCCACCACAACAGGTTTACCACTGATATCTTTCCCTAATGCCATCGGTAAAAGCGCTTTAGAATCACGGAATTCATTGCTGTCTAATACATCACGTAACGGCACAATTTGACGGTGGGCATTCGGTGTTTCAATACCAATATAGGGTTTACCCGGAATCACTTCTGCGACACGAATAGAACGGAACATCAACGCACGTGCCAAATCCGTATCAATATTTGTCACTTTTGAGGCTTTCACTCCCGGTTGTAATTCAAGCTCGTAACGTGTGACCACCGGCCCGACCAATACATCTTTCACCACCGCTTTAACGTTAAAATTACGGAGCTGCTGCTCAATACGTTGAGAGATATTGTGAATTTCCTCTCTAGTAATATCTTGCGCTTGTGTTGGACGATATTCCAATAAATCCAAACTCGGCAATGGTGTAGTCGGTTTCTCACGTTTCGTTGTCGGTTGTTGGAATGCCGGATGAATCAATGAATCGCCATAAGGCTTATAAATCGGTGCAGTTTCTTTCTCTTGTGTGCTTTGAATAGCGGTTTGTGGCTCTGCTAAAATGACTTTTAATGTTTCTTCTGCATTTAAGGCTTTAGCACGGGCTTCCATTTCTGCAAGGCGATGCTGCTCTTGCTCAGCAAATTGACGTGCCAAATTATCTGTTTCATCATTCACTTCATCAGAAAGTGCGGTCAATTGTGATGATGAATTTTGCGTAGCCGGGGCGAGCGTGACCGTCGGTATTGTGGGCTCATTTAATTTAGAAACCGAGGAAAAATCAGCCGTACTTTGTTCTTCTTCAATATGGTGTTGTTGGCTTGTGTTTTGCCAAATCGAAACAGGTGGCTGAAATGTGGCTTCACCATAAGCCGCAATGCTTACTTTCGGTAATTCATCAAAGGTTTCAGCTTTGAAAGCATCAAAATTTTCGTGAAATTCAGATGTCATTTGTTTGGAGTCAGAAGGGCGTGTCATTGATGGTGACAAACCACTGATATTAATCAGCGTTTCCGGTTGAACAAGAGGCGTTTCAGCATCCTCACTCGTTGTTAAATGTTTTTCCCCACTTTGAACTGGTTCTTCCGTACCATTATCTCTATTCATCACCAAAGATTCCGGCTTTTGAATCACAATTTGTTCAAGCTCCTCAACGGATGTTGAAGACTGTTCTATATCCCTTGGGTTGTCATTTTTCATCGTCAACCAATGATAAAAACGGATAATAAGACGGATCAAAGAAGCGCCTGAACAAAAAATAAACCCCACAATGGTGAGAGTAAAACCCAGTAGAATACAGCCAAATTTTCCTAAAATTGGATAAAGCCATACGACAAGACTACCGCCTAATACCCCACCGGATAAATAATAATTGGTATTAGAAAATAACAAGGTGACTGCCATGGTTAACCCAATTACTAAAGTGATAAAACCAAAGCTCCGTAGCAAGATTTTAGTCACAGATAAAAAGCGAACCGCTTTTGTTTTCAACAAAAACGTAGGGATAAGAAAAATCAAAAAAGGAAGTAAATTGCCTATATAGCCAAAAAACACAAAAAACGCATCAATTAACCATGCACCAAAAGCACCGGCTTTATTGATGGTTTCGGTTTGAAAACTTGCGGTTGACCAAGAATTATCCAGTGGTGTATAGCTTGACCAAGCCACAATCATGTACAAACCGAAAAGTGCGATCAAGCCTAAAATCAATTCAGCGAGATATTGTTTCGGTGTAAATCGTTCAGTAATTTGTTTAATCATTTTTTATTTTAAAACAAGATAATTAGTTTGTTTGACTTCTTCCATCACAACATAGGTGCGAGTATCGTTCACACCTGGTAAACGAAGTAGTGTTGTGCCTAATAATTTTCGATAAGCCGCCATATCTGCCACCCGAGTTTTCAATAAATAATCAAAATCACCGGACACAAGATGACATTCTTGAATTTCATCAAGGGCTTGAATCGCCGCATTAAATTCTTCAAATACATCTGGTTTACCACGAACAAGTGTGATTTCAACAATCACTAAAAGTTGTGCATCAAGTAACTCTGGATTAAGCAAGGCACGATAGCCCATAATCACGCCTTGCTTTTCCAAACGTTTTACCCGTTCTAAGCAAGGGGTCGGTGATAATCCAACTTTTTTGGAGAGGTCAATATTTGAAATTTTGCCATTACGCTGTAGTTCATTAAGGATTTTAATATCAATCGCATCTAGCGGCTTCTTTTTTTCCATTTTGTTTTGTCCCCATTATCTACGGCATTATGTAGCAGTTGCATAAACCTAATTTTGGAATTGTAGGGATACACTGCCTATGTCCTTTATAAAATCAAATTATTTCAATATGTTACTATCAGACACACAGTGTGTCCCTACTACTTCATTGAAATTCCTACTTTTGTGTGCTTGCGACATAATACCGATTATTTATGCAAGGTATTCTAATTGATTTTGGCGAAGTTTTCAGTATGACAATGAATTTCTAGAAATTATCCAGAACCGCTAACGCATCCGCTAATTTTTTCACCGTAAAAACTTGCATATTTTCGACCGCACTTTTCGGTTTATTACCAAAAGGTACAATGGCACGTTTAAATCCGTGTTTTGCTGCTTCGCTAATACGTTCTTGCCCACTCGGTACAGGACGAATTTCACCGGCAAGTCCTACCTCACCAAAGATCACTAAATCTTGTGGTAAAGGACGATTGCGAAAACTGGAAATTAGTGCAAGTAATAAGGCAAGATCTGCACTGGTTTCCGTGACTTTCACCCCACCTACAACGTTAACAAATACATCTTGATCCGCCATCTGTAATCCCCCGTGGCGATGCAGTACCGCAAGTAATAACGCCAAACGGTTTTGTTCTAACCCTACCGCAACACGACGTGGATTTGACAACATAGAATGATCCACTAAGGCTTGAATTTCAACCAATAACGGGCGTGTCCCTTCCCACAATACCATCACAGAACTACCCGATGTTTGCTCGTCACCACGGCTGAGAAAGATCGCTGATGGATTTTTTACCTCACGTAAACCTTGTTCTGTCATACCAAATACGCCCAGTTCATTCACTGCCCCAAAGCGATTTTTATGACTACGTAGGGTACGATAACGGGAATCCGCCTCCCCTTCCAAAAGCAAGGAACAGTCTATGGCATGTTCCAACACTTTGGGGCCGGCAAGTGTGCCGTCCTTTGTCACGTGCCCCACCATAATAATCGCTACTTGTCGGGTTTTCGCATAGCGTGTCAAAAAAGAAGCACATTCCCGCACTTGCGCCACACTACCGGGCGAAGATTGAATATCAGCCAAATGCATGACTTGAATAGAATCAATCACGATAATTTGTGGTTTGAGTTGATCGGCAAGATTACAAATCTGCTCTACCGAAGTTTCAGAAAGCATATTGAGTTTATCATTCGGTAAACCTAAGCGATTCGCTCTCATTGCCACTTGTTGTAAGGATTCTTCCCCCGTCACATAAAGTGCGGTCATTTTTTGAGCCAAACCACACATCACCTGTAACAACAAGGTACTTTTTCCGGCACCGGGATGCCCCCCGATCAAAATCGCACTGCCCGGTACAATTCCCCCGCCCAGTACACGATCAAGCTCTTTAAATCCACTGGTAAATCGTGGCGTTTCCTGCAAACTAATTTCTGACAGCGTTTGAATTTTTGCCTGCGTTTCACCGGCATAACCACTGAAACGGTCATTTTTGCTTTTTACCGCAGAAATCAACCGTACTTCGCTAATGGTATTCCACGCCTTGCAAGCAGAACATTGCCCTTGCCAACGGGAAAACTCTGCGCCACAATCATTACATACATAAGCCGTTTTAGGGGCTTTCGCCATGGTATTTCTCCATCAAATAAAACTGTTTTGAACACGCAATATCGAATAGCGATACTTTTTAATGATACAGGCTTGATTCGCCCGATACCGATAAACGCATTAACTGAATCATTCGTTCAAAATATAAACGTGTCTTAAAAAGTGCGGTCAATTTTTCAATAGTTTTTTCATTATCCTTGGTTTCACTGTGAAAACGAATCAAAGCCTGAATATCGTCAAGAAACCTTTGATTACTTTCAAGCAACTGTTGCAATATACCATCTTCTACCGAGTCTTTGTTTCTCTGTTCTAATACCTGCTCAAACAATGTCTTATTTTCATCGTAATAATGATACAAATTGAAAAATGCCCCGACCCGTTCCACGGTTTTCATAAAATCTTGGCTAAAAAACGAGGGCGCTAAAGACAAGGTTTCTTCCACCAATGCTTGCTCCATTTTTAAAATTCGGTGAAATTTTGCGTTAAAATCTACCGCACTTTCTTCTCGATCTTTGTTCAAAAAATCACGCCATTTATCTAGCCAATCCGTTAAAACTACGGGGCTACTAAGTTGATAGCCACGCTTCGCCTTGCTCGCACTGCTAAAATAAATATCGGTCAAAACGGGCAATTCTTCCACAAAATAGAAAAGATCGCTAACTTTCCCTTCTTTTAATTCAAACTCAATTTCACAAATAGGTTGTGAATGGTCGCCGCTCACAATCTCCCCTTGATCAAAGGCGACTTCAATTTTGGAATCTCGAAATTCAACTAACCAAAAAGTGCGGTTAAAATCCGTGGAGAATATGGCATTTAATGGTGCATTGGGTAACTGCTCAAAGTGGTACAAATTCCGTAGCTGTTCATTTGTCGGTGTTTCTTTTTCTTCCAGCGACAAATTATATTCCGGACGCTCGTGCAAACCGCCTAGGACTTTTCCGTTAGTTTTGAGGGTTAATGTAAAGGTTTGATTTTCTTGACGAATACGTAATCCCATCTTTTGCTTAGCAAGAAAATGATCGGGATAATCATAATAAGTATTCCCTAAATCAATATTTTTACATTTTAATAGATTAAATTGTTGTAGATGTTTTTCAAGTAAGTGAAATATTTCCGGAGAAACAGCAAGTTTGAGTTCAACTTCATTGGTCATGAGGATAAATCCTTTATTAATTTAACTGGTTAAATATACAAGTAAATGTAAATAAATCAAGGTTTTTTGTGTTACTTCCCTTCTACTTAATAATAACGAAATAAAAACTTTTTTATCCATAATATTGCAGAAAATGCTTATTCAAACTGTTCTTGTATGAATGTTTCTAGAGATATACATAAAATATTAATCAATAACCCGATAACCGCCATCTATAAAATCAATTCTATTTCAAATAAAAATCAGGTAATATGCGCACGAATTT
Organism: Rodentibacter genomosp. 1; assembly: GCF_001999285.1. Taxonomy (GTDB): domain Bacteria; phylum Pseudomonadota; class Gammaproteobacteria; order Enterobacterales; family Pasteurellaceae; genus Rodentibacter. The sequence goes on along the minus strand of NZ_MLHN01000008.1, from coordinate 124,143 downwards.
CAACCCCCTGTTATGGAGTAAATGAGATATGGCAATGAATAATATTCTTGGATTATTTGCCCACTCACCATTAAAACCTTTGCAGAAACATTCAGACAAAGTGACGGAATGTTGCGATCTTTTGATTCCTTTTTTTGAAAAAACCTTCTCAAAAGATTGGGAAAATGCAGAAAGCGTGCGTTTAGAAATTTCTCAACGCGAACGTGAAGCGGATAGTCTCAAACGTGAAATTCGTTTGAAATTACCGCGTGGTTTATTCTTACCCATCGATCGTACCGATTTATTGGAATTAGTCACACAACAAGACAAACTTGCAAACTTCGCCAAAGATATTGCCGGTCGGATGATTGGTCGCCAGTTTGGTATCCCGGAAGAAATGCAAGAAGATTTTTTGAACTATGTTCGCCGTAGTTTAGATTCCATTCATCAAGCCCATTTGGTGATTGAAGAAATGGATAAATTGTTAGAAACCGGCTTTAAAGGTCGTGAGTTACAGTTAGTGAACAATATGATTCAGGAATTGGATAGCATTGAAGACGATACAGATCAAATGCAAATTAAACTACGAAAAATGCTTTATACCATTGAAAGCCGTTACAATCCGATTGATGTAATGTTCTTATATAAAATTATTGAGTGGGTAGGTGTCCTTGCCGACCAAGCACAACGTGTCGGTTCACGTATTGAATTAATGTTAGCGCGTTCATAAAACTCATATACATAGGAAAAAGACTATGGAAATAATTAATCAGTATGGTACATGGTTGGTGTTGATCACCGCTGTGTTTGGATTTTTTATGGCGTTTGGTATTGGCGCCAATGATGTGTCAAATTCTATGGGAACCTCTGTGGGTTCAGGCACGATTACCGCAAAACAAGCGATTATTATCGCATTAATTTTTGAGTCAGCCGGTGCCTATCTTGCCGGTGGTGAAGTGACAGAGACCATTAAAAGTGGTGTGATTGATCCTATGCAATTTGTCGATACACCGGACATTCTCGCCCTCGGGATGATCTCCGCACTCTTTGCTTCCGGTGCATGGTTATTTATCGCAACTAAAATGGGATGGCCGGTTTCCGGCACACATACCATTATCGGTGCTATTCTCGGCTTTGCTTGTGTGACTATCGGCCCGGGCTCAGTGGATTGGTCAACCATCGGTAGCATTGTCGGAAGTTGGTTTGTTACGCCTGTGATTGCCGGGGTTTTAGCTTATGCGATTTTTGCCAGCACACAAAAACTCATCTTTGATACTGACCAACCCCTTAAAAACGCACAAAAATATGGGCCTTACTACATGGGTGTCACCATCTTTGTGCTCTGTATCGTGACAATGAAAAAAGGTTTAAAACATGTTGGATTACATCTTTCTAACGGTGAAACCTTAGCAATTTCATTGGCTATCAGCCTCGTCGGTATGATTTTCTTCCACTTCTATTTCCGCAGTAAAACCTTCGCTCAATCAGCAACAAAAGGCACATTCGGCGCCGTTGAAAAAGTATTTAGTATTTTAATGCTCCTAACCGCCTGTGCCATGGCATTCGCTCACGGTTCTAACGATGTGGCAAACGCAATCGGGCCACTTTCAGCCGTTGTCTCCATTGTTGATGAAGGGGGCAAAATCGTTTCTGGTGGTACATTAGCGTGGTGGATACTCCCATTAGGCGCATTAGGTATTGCAGTGGGATTAATTTCCATGGGGCAAAAAGTAATGGCTACGGTAGGATCAGGTATTACAGATTTAACGCCAAGTCGTGGTTTCGCAGCTCAGTTTGCCACCGCAATGACCGTAGTTGTTGCTTCCGGTACGGGTTTACCAATCTCTACCACACAAACGCTTGTTGGCGCAATTTTAGGTATCGGTTTTGCCCGCGGTATTGCCGCCTTAAACTTGACGGTAATTCGTAATATCATTAGCTCATGGATTGTTACCCTACCAGCGGGGGCTTTCTTTGCTATCGTGATTTTCTATATCTTACGGGCAATTTTTCACTAATAGGGTATGATGTAACAAATACACAAAATTAGGAATTTCAACGAAATGTAGGGATACATTATATGTATCCCTGTCAATAGCCATGAAATCAGGTTTGTGTAACAATTACATTATGCCGTACTAATAAAAAGTGTGGTGAAATTTGACCGCACTTTCCTTCTTAATCAATGTCTGTACCAAAGTGAATTAAAACAATTAAAGGATAACTATGCCAAAAATCTCCTCAATACTAACTCAATTTTTACTCTCAACTGTTTTGCTCGGCGCAGCAATCAATTCCGCCTATGCCGAAACCCAATATGTCACAGAAAATCTAAATACCTATCTTCGCCGTGGTGCCGGTGATCAATTTAAAATTGCCGGTGCGATTCAATCGGGAGAACAGGTTAATGTGCTAGAACGACAAGGTAAATACAGCCTCATTCGTGATAGCAAAAATCGTGAAGCTTGGATTTTAACCGCTGAATTAAGCAATACCCCAAGCAGCAAATTAGAAAATCCCAAATTAAAAGCACAAATTCAAGAATTAACATTAAAACTCAATCACCTAGACAATGATTGGCAACAACGTACGGTGGAAATGCAACGTCGTACCAAACAATCGGAGCAACAAAGTAGCGAATTATTAGAACAAAATTCTCAACTCAAACGTGAATTAGAGATCGTCAAAAATAAAAATCGTGACCTTGAAGCCATGCTTGATGTCGGAAAACGTGAAATCGCTATCCAATGGTTTATTTATGGCGGTTCTGTGCTTGGTGTAGGCTTATTACTCGGCCTAATTATCCCTCATATTTTACCAAGACGTAAACGTCGTGACGGTTGGGCATAATTTGATAGCACCGAGCACAAGTTCGGTGTTTCTTTTTGAGGAAAATCAATGGAAATCTATTTAGTTGGCGGTGCGGTTCGAGATCAATTACTCGGTTTACCGGTAAAAGATCGAGATTGGGTGATTGTGGGCGCTACCCCCGACTACTTATTGACACAAGGCTATCAACAAGTTGGTAAAGACTTCCCTGTTTTTCTCAATCCCAAAACCAAAGAGGAATATGCCCTTGCTCGAACAGAACGAAAATCAGGCAATGGTTATACCGGATTCATCTGTGATTTTTCAGAAAATATCACGCTAGAACAAGATCTTATTCGCCGAGATCTCACCATTAATGCTATGGCACAGGATAAACAAGGCAATCTTCACGATCCCTATCATGGTAAACAGGATTTAGAGAAACGGATCTTGCGTCATATTTCTCCGGCATTTGCAGAAGATCCTTTACGGGTTTTACGTGTCGCCCGTTTCGCCGCACGTTTCCATCAGTTGGGATTTAAAATTGCACCGGAAACCCTCCGATTGATGAAAAATCTGACACAAAGTGGCGAACTATCACATTTAACGGCAGAACGTGTTTGGCTTGAAACAGAAAAGGCATTAAATGAAAAGCACCCTGAAATTTATTTTGACGTGCTACATCAAATTGATGCTTTGACAATCCTTTTCCCTGAACTTAATGCCCTTTACGGCATACCCAATCCGCCACAACATCATCCGGAAATTGATAGCTTTGTGCATACCATGTTAGTGTTGCAACAAGCGGTAAAACTCACAGAAAATAATCCTGCACTCAATCAAAGTGCGGTTCGTTTTGCAGCTGTTTGTCATGATCTGGGCAAAGCCCTCACGCCCAAAGAAATCCTTCCTCATCATTATGGACATGAATCAGCAGGCATAAAACCAACCCGCAGCCTTTGTAAACGGTTAAAAGTACCCAATTACTATCAAGAACTTGCTGAACTCACTTGTGAATATCACACTCATATTCACAAAGCCTTTGAACTTCGTCCGGAAACGCTGATGAAACTGTTTAACCGTTTTGATGTATGGCGAAAACCGCAACGTTTCCAAGAATTCCTGTTAGTTTGCCTTGCCGATACAAGAGGGAGAACCGGTTTTGAAATGCGGGAATACCCACAACGGGATTATATCAACGTCTTATTAAAAGCGGCTGAAAAAGTGGATGTACAACAAGTGATTGCAGACGGATTTGAAAAACAAGGGATTCGGGATGAGTTAAACCGTCGCCGAACCAACCTAATTAGAGAGATGAAAAAAGCCTATCAAACGCAATAAAAACAGGCTTTACTAAATAGAGATGAGCTCTTACAATAGCCGCAATTTTTTGACTAAACATAATCTATGAAATCATTAAAATTTTTAACCGCACTTTTTATCACAACGATTCTAACTGCCTGCACATTAGATGCTGAACGCCCCACCAATGTGCAGTACCTTGATAAAACTGATGCGACATGGCAACAACATTTGCAAAAAATAGAAAAAATCCAACAATATCGTGCCAAGGGGCAAATTGGTTATATTAGCCCAACAGAACGTTTTTCCAGTCGTTTTGAATGGCAATATCAAAATCCACAATCCTATACACTCAAACTCTATTCTTTAATTAGCAAATCTACATTATTAATTGAAATGAATGCAAAAGGAATGACGATTTCGGATAACAATGGCAACCGACAATCCGCACGCAATGCCAAATTATTGCTACAAGAGATGATCGGTATGGATATTCCCTTAGAACATCTCGCTTATTGGCTGAAAGGACAACCAGCCGCCAATTCTGATTATAAAGTCGGGATGAATCATCGACTTGGTGCATTTAGCTATCCCCTTGAGGGTTCGATTTGGACAGCGGATTATTTAACTTATCATGCTGAAAATTCCATGCCGGAAAATATTTTACTAAAAAACCAAAATACTGCTCAAACTCTAAAAATTCGCGTGGACGAGTGGATATTTTAATGAAAACATATCAATTTTCGACCGCACTTTCTTCACAACCTTTACTTGGAAAGCCTCAACGTTTTCCAAGTCCTGCAAAGCTTAATTTATTCCTTTACATCAACGGTAAACTCCCAAACGGTTATCACGAACTGCAAACTCTATTCCAATTTCTTGATTTCGGCGATTGGCTTGAAATTGAAGTTTGTGAACAACATAGCGACATTATTATCACACCGGATATTCCCCATTTAAAACCCGAAGATAATTTAATTTACCGAGCAGCAAAACGTTTACAAGAAGAAGCTAACATCACAAAGGGTGCCAGCATTCATTTAGATAAAATTCTTCCTATGGGAGGCGGTGTCGGTGGAGGTTCTTCCAATGCTGCAACCACACTGGTTGCCTTAAATTATCTTTGGGGTGCCAATTTATCTCTTGATAAACTGGCCGAAATAGGATTGAACTTGGGGGCGGATGTGCCTATTTTTGTACATGGTCACGCTGCTTTTGCTGAAGGTGTAGGCGAAAAAATCACTTACTGCTCTCCTGCCGAAAAATGGTTTGTAATATTAAAACCGGAAAGTTCAATTTCTACCGCTGTAATTTTCAGTGATCCTAATTTACCGCGCAATACACCTAAAAGAACTTTAGACAGCCTACTCCATTCGCCCTACGAAAACGATTGCCAAAAAATTGTGCTAAATCACTATTCAGACGTTGAAAAAGCCCTGAACTGGTTGCTACAATATGCGCCGGCAAGATTAACTGGAACCGGTGCTTGCGTATTCGCTGAATTTGATAACGAAGCAGATGCTCAAGCATGCTTTCAACAAAAACCAAAAGAACTATTCGGTTTTGTTGCGAAAGGACTCAATGTTTCGCCGTTACATCAACTGTTGAAACATCACAATCTCCCTTACTCATCTACAATTTAACCTGAGGTCATAACAAAATGCCAGACATTAAACTCTTCGCGGGTAATGCAACACCTGAACTTGCAAAACGTATTTCAGAACGTTTATACATTTCTCTTGGCGATGCGACAGTCGGTCGTTTCAGCGATGGTGAAATTCAAGTTCAAATCAATGAAAATGTACGGGGGGCAGATGTATTTATCATCCAATCAACCTGTGCGCCAACCAACGATAATTTAATGGAATTAATCGTGATGGTGGATGCTTTACGCCGTGCTTCTGCTGGCCGTATCACTGCTGTGATTCCTTATTTCGGTTATGCACGTCAAGATCGTCGTGTACGTTCAGCCCGTGTACCTATCACCGCTAAAGTGGTGGCAGATATGCTTTCCACGGTGGGAATCGACCGAGTCCTCACCTGCGATTTACACGCAGAACAAATCCAAGGTTTCTTTGATGTGCCGGTTGATAACGTGTTCGGCTCACCGGTGCTGATTCACGATATTTTGAAAAAGACCGATCTTGAAAATCCAATTGTCGTTTCTCCGGATATCGGTGGTGTGGTACGTGCCCGTGCGGTAGCGAAATTATTAAACGATACCGATATGGCAATTATTGATAAACGTCGCCCTCATGCAAATGTCGCACAAGTTATGCATATTATTGGGGATGTTGCAGGACGTGATTGTATTCTTGTAGATGATATGATTGATACCGGCGGTACATTATGCAAAGCGGCGGAAGCCCTCAAAGAACGTGGTGCAAAACGCGTATTTGCTTATGCAACACATGCTGTTTTCTCCGGCTCGGCTGCGAAAAATTTGGCAAGTGACGCTATTGATGAAATTGTGGTTACCGATACTATTCCACTTTCAGCCGAAATGAAAGCCCTTGGAAAAGTGCGTATTCTCACTTTATCTTCAATGCTTGCCGAGGCTATTCGTCGTATCAGCAATGAAGAATCCATCTCTGCAATGTTTAGTTAATAATCTATCAATAGAAGTGCGGTCAAAATTGACCGCACTTTTCGTTTTCACCTCTGCCCCAAATTTGACCAACATCACAAAATAATAAAATCACAGTTGAGATTTTTTCTTATTATAGGATAATACTCAGAAATAAGAATGAATTGCATTTGGAGATTTCAATGTTGCGTATTGTGCGTTGTGGCGCAGTATTATTTACTTTTTTCTTTTCTCAACTCGTTTTAGCACAAGATAACTATCAACAATGGGTAGCGGATATTACAGCACGATTGGATAAAACAACCGCACTCCTTCAACAAAATAATCCTGATGATGCCCGTACTGAAGTTCAGATGGCGTATTTTGAAGTCTTTGAAAATTTAGAAGGCCCGATTCGTATTAATTTTTCCACTCAAAAAAGCTATCAAATGGAATCCACCTTTGGCGAAATTCGTAAAATGATTGGAGAAGGTAAGTCCCTAGATGAAATTCAAGCCAAAATTAACGGGCTAAAACAGGCATTGCAGGAGGTATTACCCGCCTTAGCAGAAGGTCATCAACTTAATGCAGACGGACAACACAGCGTCTATCAAAATGCTCAGATTTTGCCTTACTGGCAACAAAATTTTAAAACCATTGATGATTTAGTGGCACAAGCCATTGAGGCTTATGAACAAGGCAATTTCGCCAAAGCTAAACAATCCTTTCAGCAAGCACAATATGACGGCTATAAAAATTCAGAAATGGAAATGGCGGTACGCACTCATCGTTCTTCCGAACAATCCTCCGCGATTAATCAACAATTCTATAATTTAATTCGTTTAAGCGAACAAGCGGATCAAATGACGGAAATCGCCTATCAAAGTACGAACCTTCTACAAGATATTGAGGAATTATTGCCGGCGTTACCAACCACCCGTGAAGAACAAAATCAACAAGATAATACGGCACAATCTGCGGAAAATATACAACAAGATTGGCAAAAAATTGCCGATCAAGTCAATCAAGGTATTCAACAAGCTATTTCACTTTATGAGAAAGGCGAACAGAAAAAAGCTATCCTTGCCGTGCAAGATACCTATTTTGATGTGTTTGAAAACAGTGGAATGGAAAATAAAATCGGCTCTCGTAATAGTAATTTCAAAGCGGAAATTGAAGGCTATTTCACACGTATGGTCAGCTTAATGAAAGCCAATCAAGGAGACAAATTACCACCCCAAGCAGAGGGCTTAGCCCAAAATTTATCCAAAGCCGTTGGAATGTTGCAAGGCGGAGAACAAAGTGATTGGTCATTATTCTTATACAGTCTGTTAATCATTCTACGTGAAGGCTTGGAAGCCTTACTCATTGTCGCTGCTATTGTGGCATACCTCGTCAAAAATAATCATCAAGACAAATTGCCGATAATTCGCCAGTCTATCTATGCCGCCTTGGGCGCAAGTGTTGTCACCGCCTTTATTTTCCAACTTATTTTTGAAAATTCCGGTCAAAACAGGGAGCTGTTAGAAGGTTTTACAATGATGATTGCCGTTGTGATGCTTTTTATGATGAGTTACTGGCTGCTTTCCAAAGTCGAAGCGCAAAATTGGAAGCGTTATTTAGAAGGCAAACTTTCTACGGCATTAACCGCTGGCTCTTTAGCCGGTTTATGGCTCACCAGCTTTTTAGCAGTTTATCGCGAAGGGGCGGAAACCGTCTTGTTCTATTACGCTTTGGCAAGTGATACCAAAAGTGCGGTCGGTTTAGCTTATCTTTTTGCCGGGTTCCTCATCGGTGTATTGCTACTGGCAATTTGCTATTTCATTATGCGTTATAGCGTGGTAAAACTTCCCCTTAAACCATTTTTTATGTTCACCGGCACATTTCTGTATGCGATGGCATTTGTCTTTGCCGGCAAATCGGTCTTGGAACTAATTGAAGGGAAATTATTTGAGCCAACATTAATGAACGGCATACCGGAAATTTCGTGGTTGGGTATTTACCCTTATCTAGAAACCCTCATTCCACAAGGCATTTTAATCATCGCTGCTCTTTTTGCTTTAGTAGTTATGAAATACCAAAGTAAAAAATCAGCATAATCTTTAATCTCAGGAGATCTAATATGAAAAAAGTACTGATTGCGACCGCACTTACCGCCGGTTTATTTGCCGCAAGCGCACAAGCCTTTACCGAATATCCAATCGGCGAAGCCGTGACAATGAATGATATGGAAATTGCTGCCGTTTATCTGAAACCCATTGATATGGAACCTCGTGGCATGGGCTTACCAGCTGCAAAATCCGATATTCACTTAGAAGCGGATATCCACGCAGTGAAAGGTAATAAAAACGGATTTGGTGACGGCGAATGGATGCCTTATCTCACAATCAATTACACCTTAGTCAATACCGATACGGGCGAAAAACAAGAAGGGACATTTATGCCAATGGTTGCCGGTGACGGCCCACATTATGGTGCAAACGTAAAAATGATGGGAGTGGGCAACTACAAATTAACCTATCATATTGATCCACCATCAAAAGCAGGTTTACACCGTCACACAGATAGTGAAACTGGCGTAGGTCGTTGGTGGAAACCTTTCGATGTGAATTATGAATTCAAATTCACAGGGATTAAATAATCCTTTGCAACGTGCGTGAATAGTTTATATTCACGCACAAATCTATGCTTCATAGATATTTAACAAAATAATATGTTGTGCCAACATATTTTATCACGATGATATTTTTTAACTTATGACTTACTTTTTCGTTTTTCTGCTTCAATCGCTCTTACCTATTTCAATTTTACTCGGCGCCTCTTGGGCAATAAAACCCGCTGTACCCTCTGTAAAAACGATCATTTGGCTGAGTCTTTTTGGATTAATAAGCGGTGTTATACTGCGTCTTGGGCTGCCAAATAGCCAAGTAGCCAATCTTGTTCTTACCATTATTTTTATAATCTCCTTCTTACTTTTTGCCCTCAGTCAATGGACAAATTCAACCAAACTAGCCCTTTGTTGGCAATTTATCTTAATGCTGATTGCAGGTGCGACTTGGGCAAAAGATCCCAATATCACCGCGCTTACCAATACAGATATTATTAATACTGATTTTATTTTGAATTTAAGTGCGGTTATTTTTGGTGTCATTTTATCTTTTGCCATATCAACATGGCTCTACTTCTTACTTAAACAACAGCAAAAAACAAAAGGAAAATCCACCGCACTTTTTGCGCTGAGTTTTATGCTTTGGTTCGTCTTAGTGATACCACTGGCGGGCGAATTATTACTTATTTTTATGAAATTACAGCTAATTGAACTCACCAAAGTGCGGTTAAGTTTTGCCGCAAAATCAGGGGCTGTCACGACTTGGTTTAATGTTATCTGCCTCGTGGTTATGTTCATAAACCTAAGCATTTTCATCTTTCAAACTCATGTTAAACGGACTTTCCAAGCCAAAATTGAACAAGATCCTACCGAAAAACGCAAAAAATTGGCATTGGTGCAAGTATCAAAACGTCTGATTAATTGGGGAACATTGGCAATAATTTTTATTGGTGCAAGCCAACTTTATTGGGAACAAGTAGCTTCACGCCCGCCGCAACTTTCCGAAGCCGTACCCGTTACGCTTGATCAAGCACAACAAGTCCGTATCCCGATTGAACAAGTAAAAGACGGAAAACTACACCGATTTGTTTGGATCGCAGACGATGGCAAAGCCGTACGCTTTTTTATTATTAACCGCCAACCGAATAAGCTCAGCCTTGCCGCCGTGTTTGATGCCTGTTTATTATGCGGCGATCAAGGTTATGTGATGCAAGGTAATCAAGTCGTCTGCGTAGGGTGTGGCGTCCATATGTTCATTCCGTCTATTGGCAAACCGGGGGGATGTAATCCCGTACCGATTGAAGATTGGCAACAAACGGAAAATGAGCTTATTATTCACCGCACCTCCTTGGAAGACGGGCTTAATTTATTCAGCACTATCGTAGAAATCGAGGTGCAAGATCCGATTAGTGGTAAAAAATTAAAAAACACCCAAACGGAACATAAATACAGCTTTGAGAACCGTACTTACTTCTTTGAAAATGAAGAAAATCTTGAACTGTTCCGCAATAACCCTGAAAAATACCTCAGCAATGAAAATGGAGAAGAGGAATAACAATGTTAGTGAGAATGTTATTTCAATCTTGGCGTTTTGGTATTAAGCGAAAATTATTAGCCATTGTGACCATTTTCTTGGCAGCCGGTTTAGTCTCCGCCTTGCTCGCCGTTTCTATAGATATTGGCGATAAAATGGCAAAAGAACTAAAATCTTACGGCGCGAATATTTTGATTGAACCGGCAAGTAATGCTGCCTTACCGGATGAACTCAATACGAATATCGCCCTTTCCGGTCAAGATTTTATTGATGAAAAAGAGCTGCCGAACATTAAAGATATTTTCTGGCGTAATAATATTGTCGGCTTTGCCCCTCAATTAACGGCAACCGTTAATGTAATAAAAACAGCGGAAAAATCGACCGCACTTTCGGACTCCGTTTCAATTCTAGGCACCTTTTTCGATCACAACATTGCGATTCCCGATGAAGAAGATTATCACACCGGGCAACGTATTATCAGCCCCTATTGGCAGGTGCAAGGCAACTGGGTAAATGATGAAAATGACAATTTCGGTGAAATTATTCCTGTTCTTGTAGGCACGCAGCTTGCCAAAATGAACGGCTGGAAAATTGGCGATACACTTCATTTAAGCTATCAAGAAAAAGAGTTTTCCGCTCAACGTGCGGTCAAAATTCAAGGTATTTTAACCACAGGCGGAACGGAAGATAATCAGCTTATTATGCCGTTAAGTGCCGCCCAAACCCTACTTGGTTTAGAAGGTAAAGTCCAATCGGTGAAAGTGTCCGCCCTCACCGTACCGGAAAATACCCTCTCCCGTAAAGCCCGTGCTAATACTGATGCCCTTGACGCGGAAGAGTATGACCGTTGGTACTGCACCGCTTATGTCTCTTCGATCTCCCATCAACTGGAAGAAGCCATTTCCGGTGCGATTGTTCGCCCTATTTGGCAAGTTGCCGCCTCCGAGGGTGTGGTCATCAGCAAAATTCAGTTATTACTCTCAGTCGTCACGCTTGCGGCATTAATTGCAGCAGCAATGGGTATTGCCTCGCTGATGAGTTCCAGCATCATTGAGCGAAGTAAAGAAATCGGTTTAATGAAAGCCTTGGGCGCTTACCAATGGCAGATCGTTCTGCTGTTTTATTGCGAAGCCGTATTAAGTGCATTGATTGGCGGTATCTTGGGATGTTTAGCCGGTTGGGGCTTGGCAAAATTTATTAGTTTCACACTTTTTGGCGTACCGCTCAGTTTTGCTTGGATCGTGATCCCTTGCGTACTGGTACTGTCAATATTCATTGCCCTGATTGGAACTTGGTTCCCCGCACATCGTATTGCCAAACTTTATCCCGTTGAGGTGCTTTATGGCAGACAATAACAGTATGTTTTGGCGATTAATTTTCCGTGCACTGCGTCTGCGTGTACAACGGGTAATGATTATTTTCACGGCCTTAACGGTGGGAGCAGGCATTGTTACCGCCATGGCGGCCGTTTATTTCGATATAAATACCAAAATGAGCCAAGAACTTCGAACCTTTGGTGCCAATTTCTATATTGGTTCGACAAAAGGCGAAATGGTTTCTGTGAGTCAAATTGATGAAATTTTGCAACAAGCGCCACAGGGATTAATCACCGCCGCCAGCCCTTATCTTTACGGCGTAACACGCAGTGAATTGGAAAAAATCGTTATTATGGGCGTTCGATTTGAAGATATGCGGATTTTAGCCCCCTATTGGCAAATTAGTGGTTCTGCTATTAATGTGAATTTTGATGATCGCAATGCCATGATTGGTAAAACTCTTGCCGAACGTCTCAATTTAAAAATCGGCGATAAACTACAACTGTCAAAAAATGCGGTAGAAAAACATCAATTCGCCATTAAAGCCATTGTAGAAGCCGGTGACGCCACAGATAATATGCTCATCGTCAATCTTGATTTTGCACAGAATTGGCTGGAAAAAGAAGGGTTTGCCAACAATGCGCTACTGAATGTCAGAAATGAACTAGGGCAAGTCGATCAGTTTGCAGAAAATATTATGCAACAATATCAAGATCTCACCGCCCGCCCGATCCGTAAGGTTTCCGCCTCGGAAGGACAAATTTTAGATAAAATCAAAGGGCTAATGGGACTCATATCTTTAGTGATTTTAGTGTTGGCTACACTTTGTGTGAACACCACATTGATCGCGATTGTCGGCGAACGAGCCAAAGAATTTGCCCTACAAAAAGCATTAGGGGCAAAACAGTCGGATATTATTAAGCAAATCTGTACAGAAATTCTTATTATTGCCGTCTGTGCCATTTTAGTCGGATTAATATTTGGTTATTTACTCGCTCAGATTTTAGGCTTAACGGTCTTTAAATCTTACATTGATATGCGTTTACCTGTCTTCCCTATCACTATTATGCTCTCCTTGTTGGTCGCATTTATCGCCGTTATCCTACCAACACGTCGTGCATTAAGTATTCAGACAGCGAATGTATTAAAAGGTGAATAAATCTAAGGCATGGATTGAGAAAAACCGCCTAACAAAATAAAAGAGAAAGCTATGACTCAATTTGTTATTGAAACAAAACATTTATATAAACGCTTCGGTCAAGTGACCGCACTTGAAGATATTAATATTCAAATTAAACAGGGCGAATTTGTTGCCATTATGGGCGCCTCCGGCTCAGGTAAAACGACCTTGATGAACATTCTCACCGGGCTGGACACCGCCAGTGAAGGGAATGTTATTTTAGCCGGTATTGACGCCGCCCAATTAGATGAAATCGGTCGCCAACGTTTTCGTGCGGAGAAAATCGGCTTGGTGTTTCAACAATTCCATTTGATTCCCTATTTAACCGCCCTTGAAAATGTCATGCTCGCTCAACATTATCATAGTGTCATTGACGAAGCGGCGGCAAAAGCCGTATTAGAACAAGTGGGATTAGGACATCGTATGGATCACAGACCAAGCCAACTTTCCGGCGGCGAACAACAGCGAGTTTGCATTGCTCGTGCCCTTGTCAATCAGCCCCCTGTTATTTTTGCTGATGAACCCACCGGTAATTTGGACGAAAAAAATGAGGCATTAATCTTAGACTTATTACAAGAATTAAACCGCCAAGGGAGAACCATTGTCATGGTGACCCATAATCCGGAACTGGGCGAACTCACTGATCGTACCATTTATCTTCAACACGGTAAGTTTTTACGGGAAGAACGAAATGAACATTAAACTTTTACTCAAATCACTCTGCTTAAGTGCGGTCATTTTCAGCACCGTTTCTTGTAAAGAAGAAAAAGCAACTCTCGGTAACGCTGCACCGGAACTTGCTGCCTATGATCTACAAGGTAAGCAAGTAAACTTAAAAGATTGGCAAGGCACCCGATTACTCACCTTTTGGTCGGAAACCTGCGGTCATTGTATGGCGGAACTAAAAACATTCGAGCAACTTAATGAGGCCTATCCAAATAAAGTCCAACTCATCGCCATCAATGTTGATGGTGAAAATATGGACACCAATGCCGTAGTTGCCAAACACCAACTCACCCAGTCGGTGATTAAAGATCAAATGAAAATCACCGCCGAGCGATATCAATTAGTGGGTACGCCGACTTCTTTTATCATTGATGATAAAGGCTATATTCAAGCTAAATTTGAAGGTAAAATTCCTCAGCAAGAATTGGATAAATTATTCAAAAAATAACAGTTAAAAGGATCATCAATGAAAGGGCTTCATTTATTTCTCGCAGGCTTGCTCTGTATTACTTTTTTTGCTCAAGCCGAGACCGCTAATCATCCTGTTTTCATCAAAGCAGAAAAAATTTACAAACGCTCCTGCGCCACTTGTCACGGGAAAAAAGGCGAGAAAGCGGCAATGGGCGAATCGAAAATCATCAATCAATTAAAAACAGAGGAAATTTCAACCGCACTTTTTGAGCGTAAAAAGGGAAATATTATCGGCGCCGGCAATCCGGCAAAACAGCGTTTAACCGAAGAAGAAATCAAAGGCTTATCTGAGTTTGTCCCTACACTAAAATAAATTTATTGAAAATTTTTTAAACTAATCTGAAAATAAACAGTCTCAGGGATTCGTGGATTTTATTATCCAAGAAATACTTTTTAATCTTCAACTTAAAGGATAATTTTTTATGAACAAATTAGCAAAAATTACTGCAACTGCGTTATTTGCTTTATTTTTAACTGCTTGTGATAAGGCAGACAAAACGGCAGATACCCATAAACCGGCTGAAACAACAGCACCGGCGATGAGTGTGGAAGCGCAAGAAAAAGCAGATTACGAAAAATTAATTGCTTGGAACCAAGAACAAGGTGCGCTACAAGCTCAAAATCAGCAAAAACTGCAACAGGAATTAAATGCTGCCGCTGAAACGAAAGATGAAAATAAAGCCAAAGCCGCCATTGAAGCGTTTAATAAAAATGTTCAAGCCAGCATTGCGAGTTTAGATGCGCTTGATGTGAAATCTGATTTAATTGGCAACGCAAAAAATCAAACCAAAGAAGTATTGACACTTGCGAGCCAATTATTGGTTGCTCAAGCAAACGTGAAAACCGAAGCGGATCAAAAAGCCTACGCTGAAAAAGCGGTGGAATTGCAAAACAAAATGCAAGCTTTAGCGGAACTTGGCGCACAAATTGAAGCTAAATTTAATCCAGCTCCTGTTCAATCAGATGCCTCTAGCACAGAAGCACCGGCTGTAAAATAATCTTACTTACTCAGGTAACGAAAATTAATTTTCTCACGCATTCTACCGACAGTATTTTAAATTCCAACTTACATTACTGTCGGTCTAATATTGAAGTCATTCTTGTTTATTCAATAAATCATATGAGTTTCTAAATATGCCAAATGGTGTTTTCCGATTCATTCGAATATAACTCATCCGGCACATTGTTTTCCCTCATGTTTTTGTTTATACTCTCAGCGCTTTAACAGCATATTCATTCATATATCGCAAGTTTGTGTATAGGAAATGAACAAATCTGATTGGATTCTCAATTCTATTTTTCATCATATACCTCTGCTTGCAAATCATTAACTTTCTTAAGGATTTAAGAACTTATGTTAGAGATTTGGCAACAATTCAAACAAAACTATCTTATTAAATATTGGAATCCTGTCGCAGCCGTGATCGCAGCAGGTTTACTTTCAGCCTATTATTTCGGTATAACAGGTACTTACTGGGCGGTAACGGGAGAATTCACTCGCTGGGGTGGACACGCCTTACAAGCCCTAGGAGTAGATGTGAGCGAATGGAGCTATTATAAAATTATCGGAATGGAAGGAACCATTTTTAGCCGTATTGACGGTGTGATGATTCTAGGAATGTTCGCCGGCTGTATTTCCGCTGCGCTATGGGCAAATAACGTAAAATGGCGCAATCAACCCCATAAACGCCGTATTGTTCAAGCTCTAATCGGCGGTGCATTAGCCGGCTTTGGTGCCCGTCTTGCCATGGGCTGTAACCTTGCCTCACTTTTCACCGGTATTCCTCAATTTTCTATTCATGCTTGGTTCTTCACTATCGCCACAGCAATTGGCACTTATTTTGGCGTAAAATTCACCTTACTCCCAATATTTCGTGTCAAACTAGAACTCAAGAAAGGGGCAGCAAAATTAAAAGAAACCGATCCCAAGCAAGCTTCCCGCCGTTTTTGGATAGGTATGGTGATTTTCTTTGCCTATCTCATCGCCTCACTTTATGTAATGACCCACTCCATAAAATTAGGTTTCGCTATGTTTTGCGGCTTAGCATTCGGTTTATTAATTGAACGCGCACAAATTTGCTTTACCTCCGCTTTCCGTGATTTATGGGTAACCGGCCGTGCTTATATGGCAAAAGCGATTATTTTCGGCATTATGGTGGGAACAATTGGTGTTTTCTCTTACATCCAGTTAGGCGTTTCACCCAAAATCATGTGGGCTGGCCCAAATGCGATTATCGGTGGATTATTATTCGGCTTTGGTATTGTACTAGCCGGCGGCTGCGAAACCGGTTGGATGTATCGTTCAATGGAAGGGCAAGTTCACTTTATGTGGGTAGGGCTAGGCAATGTCATCGGTTCCACTTATCTTGCCTATGCTTGGGATGATATCGCCCCTGCTCTTGCCTTAGATTACGAAAAATTGAACCTACTTAAATCTTTCGGCCCGATAGGCGGATTATTAGTAAACTATGCTCTATTGATCCTTTGCTTAATTGCCGTGGTTTGGTGGCAACGCAGTTTCCTCGCAAAAGCCAAGGCAAAAATTGCAGCAACGACACAACCATCTTGTGGTTGTTAATTCTTATTCATTCATCAACAAAAGGAATTATTATGGCATTTACCGTTGTTCAAAAATTAGATAAAGATCCGAAAGACATCACTCCGGATTACACCCTTGACACCTTAGGCGAGCCTTGCCCTTATCCGGCAATTGTGATGCTTGAAACCATGCCACAATTACAAAAAGGCGAGATTCTGGAATTATTAAGTGATTGTGCCCAATCCATCAACAATATTCCGGTGGATACCAAAAACCATGGTTATACACTCCTTAGCGTTGAACAAGATGGCACAAAGTTGAGATATTTAATTCAACGATAAAAATTTCTTAAGCACAAAAAAGTGCGGTCAAAATTGACCGCACTTTTCATTATCTATACCTTTCTAAATTCAAGTAACATCGCACTTTGTGGATCTAACACAGGAATGGTTAAACCCGCATTGGCAAGCCATTCACTGCGGATCGTGAAAGTTTTACCATCAAAACAATCACGCAACCATTGTGGGAAAACTTTCATTAAATGCCCTGCATTCCCTTCACGGATGTAATCAGGAATCGCAAGAACATTCACTTGATAAGTTGCATTATTTTGCAAATATGGCAAGCGAAGTTTACCCATTTGCTTGTAATCCGGCATATCAAGTTGGCTTACAAGGACTACGGCTTGTGATTTATCTTTTGCCACCACGCCATGAATTAGGGTCTTATCATCATGATAATCAAGACGGAATCCATCACCATTATGCAGTAATGGACGAAGCTGCTTATGTAAAGCGATACATTTCGCAAAACCGGCTCGTTCTTCCTGGCTTTCTTTCACCGGATCAAGCTCTACCCCCATATGCCCAAATAATGCCGTCAAACCACGATAATCAATAGAAAAACGGCGATGCGTCGTTTGGCAAGGCGAACCGCCAATGTGTGCCCCCATAACTTCAGGTGGATAAAAATAGCTCATACCACGGTGAATCTGTTGGCGGGTGTAAGCGTCAATGTTATCCGATGACCAAAAACGTTGTGAACGTTTTAAGATTTCATAGTCAATACGTGCCCCACCTGATGAACAACTTTCGATTTCAACGTGCGGATAGCGTTTTTGTAATTCGTCAAATAAACGATAAGCGGCTTTGGTTTGCGCCACCACCGCAGCTCGACCTTCGCTTCCCGGTTGAACAAGGCGGCGGTTGTGATCCCATTTGATGTAATCAATCTCGTGATTACCAAGTAACCAATCCATACGCTCTAACAAATAATCAAAGACTTCCTGTTTAGTGAGATCCAATACATATTGATGGCGTTCTTCCGGTTGCTCATACCCCTCTAATTGTAATAACCAATCCGGATGTGCTTGGTAAAGTTTGGTCGGTTTGTTGATCATTTCCAATTCCACCCAAATACCAAATTGCATACCGAGTTTTTTCACGGCATTAATGACTTCATTTAAACCGTTCGGATATTTTTCTTCGTCTAAATACCAATCGCCTAAACCGCCAAAATCATCATTACGCCCAATAAACCAACCATCATCAATAATAAAGCGTTCCACGCCCATTTCCGCCGCTTTCTCCGCCATTGCAATAATGTGCTTAGGATGATGATCAAAGGTTACCCCTTCCCAAATATTCAAATGTACCGGACGCACAGGATAAGCAAAATGTAAAATATGTTGGCGGACATGATTGTGAAATTGACGTGACATTCCATTCAATCCCTCATCCGAATACACCGCATAGACCCAAGGCGTACTATGACTTTCACCTTGTTTAAGCTGAATTTCTCCCGGGAAATAAAGATTTTCCAATTGAGCGAAACGGCGACCATCGATCAATACATCAGCACGAATACGATGATTTCCCGACCAAGCAAGATGGAATCCCCACACTTTACCCTGTTGCTGGCTAAAATGAGGTGTCCCCAAAATCAGATTCGGCGCATATTCATGGGAGGTACGTCCGTGACGATTTTCTTGGGTAAAGGCTCCATGTTTGAGTGAAATACGATTCTCGTGTAATTCACGACACCAACGCCCGTAGAAACTTAATACTTCATCGGCATATTCAGGTACCGGCAAGGTAACCGCGAGACGATTTACGGTAAATTTGTCCTCGCCTAAGTTAGTTAAAGTATGACGGAATTTAAACACGCCATTTTCATCAGCTTCAATCTCTGCCTTAAAGCCCAATTTTGCAATGGAATCTTCCATGTCCAACACTAAAGTGCGGTCAGTTTTTGTGATATTTTTGGTGACAAACACTGGCGCCCAATCATAACCATTACGATGCCCCTCTATACCGGAAACTCCGAAATAGCCCCTGCCATTTTCCGCGGCAAGAGTAATGGGAATATCTATATCGAGGCTCCCGTTTGCTACACCACGTTCAATGCTCATCACATCCGCTTCGGTGATTTCATCTAATTCAAGGCGTTGACCAAAATAGAGGATCTCTGCCGGTTCTGTACGTAAAATTAAGTCTGTTTCTTTACTTTGTAAGCGAATTAATTGTGAACTCATCATATTGCTCCTGTTAATATTTTGTTTCAACTTTACGATATTTATCTAATAGGGTGATATTAACTTTTGCGAGTAAATCACCATGAAGTTTGTAATAACGAAAATAGACGAATAATTTAATGAGATAGAAGAAAATTGGTAACCCTATCATAATCACTTTCATATAAAACAAGGTTGATTCGCTTTGAGCTTCATTCGGTACATAATCAATCACTGTCAATAACACACCAATTAACAAAGCAGAAACAGCAGAGCCGGCTTTTACCACCATGGTTTGCACCGCATAGGCAATACTTTCGGAACGAATACCGAGTTTATATTCGCCGTAATCAACGGTATCCGCCACCATAATCACTTGTAATGTCCAAAACAAGGCACTACCGATTTGCATAAAAATACCGGCAAGGATAATCAAGAAAATACTGTGATAATTAGCAAGACCGGTATAAGCCAAAATAGCACAACTAATAATGGAGCTGACTGAAATGGTGATCCATAAAGTTCGACGTGAGAAAAATTTCGCCAAACGAGCGAAGAGAATGATAATAGCAAGATTCGCAATGCCGGCATAAGACATATAGTATGGGAACATTTCCTTATCGCCCACCACATAGGTGAAATAATAAATGGCGAAACCTGAAATGATATTACCCGCAATGTTGTAGCAAAGTGCCATAACAAGCAAACTTGAAAGTTGGTCATTACGTGGAATGAGTGATACCAAGGTTTTAAGCGGAACTTTCTGCTGTGATTCACTGCTTTCTATGGAATCGGAAGAATATTTTTCTTTGACATTGACCAAAGTAATAATGGTTGACGCCACAAAGAAAGCAATAATTATCAAAGTAAACATTCTAAAGCCAAAACCTTTATCATCGCCGCCTACAGCATCGACAAATGGCATACATACACCGGCCGTCACAAAACCGGCAAGGCTGGCAAAAAAACGGGGATAAGGTACAAGCGCTTCACGTTCCCGTTGATCGAGGGTGAGTGTTGGTGTGAGCGACCAAAATGGAATATCCATTAGCGTGTATGTCATTCCCCAAAAAATATAAGTTATCGCAATGTAAAGAATAAGTGCGGTACCGGAGAAATAATCCGCACAGAAAAGGGAGAAAAGTGAGATTGAGTTGAGAATTGTTCCAATCAAGATCCAAGGTTTAAATTTTCCCCAACGTGATCGCGTATTATTCACAATCCATCCCATAATGGGATCATTTAATGCGTCCCACACCCGAGCCACCATGAAAATACTACCTACAATGGCACCGGATACACCCAGTACATCCGTGTAGTAATACATTAAATACATATACACAATGCCAATAGCAAAATCCTTGCCATAAGCACCTAAACCAAAACTGATTTTGGTTTTCATTGACAAACTCATAATAAGCTCCTTAGTGATAACTTTTTTGATAGGCACTTATCATGGCAAAAGAAAAATAGTTTTCCTATATTGTTTTCTCATACAAAATTCCTGAAACCTCATTTTTTGAGATTTACGTATAAAAAAATGAGTTTTTAGGAAAATTCTATAAGAAAATAGGAATTAACGAAAAAATTAGCTATAATTTCAACGCTCTCCTATGGTACTTAATTGGTGATGTATGGAACATGAAGATATTGTTTTGGATTATTTTGATCCGGAAAATTCTCTTGGAAGTAAAACGACCAGTCCGCTTTCCTTACCCCTAGAAAATCAGTCACTACGGGTAAAACTCTGGCAACCACCTGTGAATATGCCGGCACATCATTGGCACGGACATATTGAAATCAATATTCCCTTTAACGGCGATATTGAATATTTTTATAACGGTTCACTCATCACAATTAAGCAAAATCATATTGCCGTATTCTGGGCATCCATTCCTCATAGCTTAGTCAATCGCAGAAACTGTACAGAAATGGCGGTGATTGACATTCCCGTTCACCAATTTCTTTCTTGGCAGCTACCGGATAAACTTGTTACCCATATTACGCATGGCGTGGTAATTCAATCTAACAGTCCTGCGCTCGCCAGTGCTTTTGAAATCACACGTTGGCAAAATGAGCTCACCAAAAATGACAATAACCGCCATCATTTAGTTTACAGTGAAGTACAGTTATTACTAAAACGTTTAGAGCTTGATGGTTGGGAACTTTTACTCAAAACCCAGTATGGAAACAACATACACAGCCATTCTTCCCGTCATACACAATATTATGTCATCCAAATGCTTAATTACATTGGTAGCCATTTCAATCAAGCCTTGACCGTTTCACAAGTAGCCGATGCTGTTGGATTAAATGCTAACTACGCCATGGGGCTATTTCAACGTGCAATGCAATTAACTATTAAGCAATACATTACAATGATGCGCATTAACCATGCTAAAGCCCTACTTAGCGATACCGATAAAACCATGCTTGATGTATCAATGACGGCAGGGTTTAATTCATTGAGCCGCTTTTATGAAAATTTCCAAAAATATACCGGATTTTCTCCGATGAATTACCGCAAAAAAATACGCGGAAATCTGTCAAATCACCGGTTCATTCAAAAAACTCATGACATTTCAACCGCACTTTAAATAAGGAATATTATGCAACTTCCAGCACTCCAATCTGCAAAACTCATTCGCCGCTACAAACGTTTCCTTGCCGATATAGAGTTACCTAATGGCGAAGTAATGACGATTCACTGTGCCAACACTGGGGCAATGACAGGCTGTGGAGAGAAAGGGGATACCGTTTGGTATTCCCATTCCGATAGTCAGACAAGAAAATATCCCCATTCATGGGAACTGACCCAACTGGCTAACGGACAACTATGCTGTATTAACACCCATCGCTCTAATCAACTGGTATTTGAAGCATTACAAAATAAACAAATTAAAGAGTTACCGATGTACGATGAATTTTATCCTGAAGTCAAATACGGGGAAGAAAATAGCCGTATTGATTTCTTACTCAAAGGCGAAGGTCTGCCCGATTGCTATGTAGAAGTGAAATCTATCACATTAGTGAAAGGCAGCCTTGGAATGTTCCCCGATGCCGTTACGACCCGAGGGCAAAAACACGTACGAGAATTATTGGCAATGAAAAAACAAGGACATCGTGCCGTAGTACTGTTTGCCGGTCTGCATAATGGATTTGATCGTTTTAAAATCGCTGAATATATCGATCCCGAGTATGATAAATTGTTAAAAGATGCGATAGAACAAGGCGTAGAAGCTTATGCTTACGCCGGTGAATTTAAAATTTCAGGGGGGATTCCTACCGCACTTTCATTGACAGAATCTGTGCCTTATATGAAATAATAAAATTTGATAATTATTTTCATTTAGTTATTGACAACATTATTGATAACAATTATCATCTAATCATTCCAATAACAACAAGCTGGTTTCATAAAAAACACTCAGCGATAATCACTCCAACATTCCCGCCTATTTCCCCACAAATAGGCTTTTTTTTTATTCACAAATCTTTTAGATTCCCTATAATAAAGCACTTCAAAATGATAATTAGGAAATAAACAATGACTGATATTAATACTGTTCTCTCAGAGCTTAAACGTGGCACTGATGAAATTCTTTCTGAAGCAGATTTAATTGAAAAACTCAAAGAAAATCGTCCGTTAAAAGTAAAATTAGGTGCCGATCCTACTGCACCGGATATTCACTTAGGGCATACCGTTGTGCTCAATAAACTACGCCAATTTCAACAATTCGGTCACGATGTTTATTTCTTAATCGGTGATTTTACCGGTATGGTGGGCGATCCTTCTGGAAAAAACACTACCCGCCCTCCCCTTAGTCGTGAAGATGTATTACGCAATGCGGAAACCTATAAAGAACAAATTTTCAAAATTCTTGATCCACAAAAAACCAAAATCGTTTTCAATTCCGAATGGTTGGGTCAATTAGGTACGGAAGGGATGATTCGCCTTGCGAGCAATTACACCGTTGCCCGTATGCTTGAGCGTGATGATTTCAAAAAACGCTTTACCAATAACCAACCCATTGCGATTCATGAATTTATTTATCCCCTATTACAGGGGCATGATTCCGTGGCTCTTGATGCCGATGTGGAACTTGGCGGTACGGATCAAAAATTCAATTTATTAGTGGGTCGTGAATTACAAAAATCAGCCGGTAAAAAACCGCAAGTGGCTATCACCATGCCGTTACTTGTGGGCTTAGACGGAGAGAAAAAAATGTCAAAATCCCTTGGAAACTATATCGGTGTGACAGATGTGCCAAATGATATGTTCGGCAAAGTCATGTCTATTTCCGATGAGTTAATGTGGGATTGGTACAATTTGCTTTCATTCCGTCCATTAACTGAAATTGAGCAATTAAAAGTCGATGTGAAAAATGGCAAAAATCCTCGTGATGTGAAAATTTTACTGGCGAAAGAATTAATTGCCCGTTTCCACGATGAAGCAGCGGCCAATGCGGCAGAACAAGAATTTATCAACCGTTTCCAAAAAGGCGCAATGCCGGATGAAATGCCTGAATTTACCTTTAATGCTGAAATAGGTTTAGCGACATTATTAAAAGAAGCAGGTTTAGTACCCTCCACTTCTGAAGCGATTCGTTCTGCACAGCAAGGTGGCGTAAAAATCAATGGTGAAAAAATTGATAATGTCAAAGAAAACGCGCCAACAGGCACAAATGTTTACCAAGTGGGTAAACGAAAATTTGCACGTGTAACAGTAGAATAATCAAAACACAGCAAAACTGACCGCGCTTGGCTTAAAAGTGCGGTTATTTTTTAAGATAAATTATATGAGTAAGTGCTGAAAAATCCATTTCCTATCCAATGGATAATAAGAGGCGCTTCATTAGAAAGAGGAAATACGATGAGTCAAAAAATTTGGGTAACCGGTGATGCCGTGGTGGACCTCATTCCTGACGGCGAAAATCATTACTTACGTTGTGCAGGCGGTGCACCGGCAAATGTTGCGGTGGGCGTTGCTCGTTTAGGGAGCGAAAGTGCTTTTATTGGTCGAGTAGGAAAAGATCCCCTCGGGCAATTTATGCAAGATACCTTAAACGCTGAAAATGTAGATACCACACATATGATTCTAGATCCACAACACCGCACCTCAACTGTGGTGGTCGGATTGGATAATGGTGAACGCAGTTTCACGTTTATGGTCAATCCAAGTGCAGATCAATTCTTACAAACAACCGATTTGCCTCCTTTTCAAAGTGGTGAATGGCTACACTGTTGTTCTATCGCCTTGATTAATAATCCCTCTCGTGAGGCGACCTTTGAAGCAATCCGCCGCATTAAAGTGGCGGGCGGGTTCTTCTCTTTCGATCCCAATTTACGAGAATCTTTATGGTCTAGCCTAGAGGAAATGAAAAGAGTTGTGATGGATGCCGTGGCGTTAGCAGATGTATTAAAATTCTCCGAAGAAGAGCTTACACTTTTAACCGATAGCGACAGCCTTGATAAAGCCTTTGAAAAAATCACCGCACTTTATCCAGAAAAACTCATTATCGTCACCCTAGGAAAAGACGGGGCTTTATACCATCTTGCCGGAAAAAAAGATGTCGTTGTGGGCAAAGCGTTAAAACCCGTTGATACCACCGGAGCGGGCGATGCCTTTGTCGGCGGATTATTAGCCGGTCTTTCTCAACACCCAAATTGGAAAGACAATGATGTGTTGGTGAAAATTATACGACAAGCGAATGCTTGCGGCGCATTGGCAACAACAGCAAAAGGTGCAATGTCTGCTTTGCCAAATAAATCACAATTGGCTGAATTTTTGGCAAATTAATCCAAAGTGTGTGAATTTATTTCACACACCTTTCCATTAAGTGCGGTCATAAATGAAGGTATTTTATGAAACTATGGTATTCCGATTCCAGCCCCTATGCTCGAAAAGTACGCAGTGTCATTTCTTATCACCAATTACAAAATCAAATTGAATTATTACAAGCAACAAGTGGAATGGATAAACATTCCCCACATAACCAAGCCAACCCTCTTGGGCGTTTACCTGCACTTCAAATGGCAAATGGTGAATGGTTATATAACAGTTCGCTAATTGCAGAATATCTCGATCATTTAGGTTCACAACCTTCACTTTATGACGAAGGGGAGCAACGTTGGCAAATTCTTTGCTTACATTATTTAGCCGATGGGATTTTAGAAAATGAAATATCCGTTATACCGGAAAAACGCCTACGCCCTCAGTCTGAATGGTGGCTAGAACGCCATCAACAAATTTTCCAACGAACGGAACAAAGTCTCATCGCGATTCAAAAATCCATTGATTTATTCGGTGAAGCGCTCAATATCGGTACGCTCAATGCAGTCTGTGCGATTGATTTTCTACTCTTCCGTAATGATTGGACCTACGCCACAAAACATTCCCTTATGGGATCATTAAAATCATGGGCGGAGAAAATGAACGCTCGCTATACTTGTTTAAATGAAACTTACCCAAAATAGGACAACAATGATTATTTTCAATAACGGCAAATACAAAAGTATTCTTGCAGCAGAACAAGGTGAACTTGATACGATACGTAAAACAGTCGAGAGTGATAAATATTTCTACCCGACTTATCATCTTGCGCCCCCCACCGGACTGCTAAACGATCCGAATGGACTTATTTTTGATGGCGAAAAATATCACCTTTTTTATCAATGGTTTCCTTTCGATGCCATACATGGTATGAAACATTGGAAACATTTCATCACCCATGATTTCCAAACTTACCAAACCGCCGATAATTTAATTCCTTGTGAATTATTTGAATCCCATGGTTGTTATTCCGGCGGTGCATTAAAAGTCGGCGATAAATTAGCCATGTTCTACACCGGCAATACTCGCCGCACAACGGATAATCAACGTGTGCCTTATCAAAATCTAGCAATTTTTGATTTATATGGCAGATTACTTAGCAAACGCCCATTAATCGAATGGGCCCCAAAAGGTTATACAGAACATGTACGCGATCCCAAACCTTATTTAACAAAAGAAGGGAAAATTCGTTTTGTTTGTGGTGCACAACGGGAAAATCTTACCGGTACAGCAATTATTTTTGAAATGGATCACTTAGACGATACACCACGCTTAATTGGTGAACTGTCTATTCCAGCCTTTAATAATCACAATGTATTTATGTGGGAATGTCCGGACTTACTAAAATTAGCGGATAAAGATATTTTTATTTGGTCGCCACAAGGTAAAGATCGTGAAGACTATCAATTCCAAAATAACTATCATGCGACTTATGCAATGGGGCAATTAACAGGCAATGTACTAGAAGCTGAACATATCGCTGAACTCGATCAAGGTTTTGATTTCTATGCCCCTCAAACCTTTGCCGGTTTAGAAAATAAAGCAAATACCATCATGTTTGGCTGGATTGGCTTACCGGATTTAACTTACCCAACAGATAAATTCAAATGGCATTCTGCTCTCACCCTGCCACGAGAAGTGCGTATTGAAAATAATCGCTTATATCAACGTCCTATTGCTAAAATTTATGAAAATATGACCGCACTTTCCACACAATCCCTGCAAGAAAAAACCAGGATTGAACATTTAGATCGTACCTATTTAAAATTTGATGCAGAAAATCAGCCGTTCAACTTGTCTTTCTTCACCAATGAAAAAGGTGAAACACTGACCTTATCCTATGAAAATGGCTTAGTTTGTTTGGATCGCAGTCAGTCGGCACAAACGGAATTAATGAGGACATTTGGTGAGCAACGCTATTGTGAAATCCATGAACTTCGCACCGTAGAAATTTTCTTTGATCGTTCAATTGTAGAAATTTTCTTAAATGATGGTGAAAAAGCCATGACCTCAAGATTCTTTATTGAAAAGCGTGAAGATATGGTGATCGCAGATCGAGCATTAACCACTGAAATTGGTTATCCAAAACCAATTCAATATATTTAACAAAACGCTGCAATGTTGAAAATACCCGAAGGGAAAATTAACTTTTGCAAGACATAACACATCATGCCTCGTTAAAGAAAAAGTGCGGTCAATTCTGACCGCACTTTGAAAGATAGAATTAACGATTTACTCCCCAATGACGGGTGTCTTTGTCAAATTTCATACCTGAGTGAGAACCTTCCGATCCATTGAAATACACATCTTTATTCGCACAAGCTGAAATGATCAATGCACCAATAACAACGAGTAGTAATTTTTTCATAATATTTGCCTTTTTACTTCAATTAACACCGGCGTGGATTGTAACATAACGTAGATGCTTCGACAGCTTATTTATTTGAACCTTCCGGATGCAGACCAATTCCTTGATGGCGTTCTTGCAATTTTGCGATCACATCACGCCATTCCAGCTCTTGGTGGTGCAACAACACCGTTAAGTGATAAACCAAATCTGCCACTTCACTAACAAGTTCTTCAGAATCTTTCTCCATTGCGGCTAAGGCTGTTTCAACCCCTTCCTCTCCAACCTTTTGGGCTATTTTTTTCGTGCCTTTAGCATGAAGTTTTGCCGTATAAGAATGCTCAGGATCTGCAGTTTTTCGTGCTAAAAGATCACGTTCTAATTTTGCAAACCATGTCCAATTTTCAACAGCTTGCTTTTCAAACCGATGAAAACAACTCTCCTCGCCCGTATGGCAAGTTGCCCCGACCGGATTTACCAAAATAAGCAAAGTATCATTATCACAATCAAGGCTCATATCTACCACATTGAGAAAATTGCCTGAGGTTTCCCCCTTCGTCCATAATCGTTGCTTAGTGCGTGAATAAAAAGTTACCCGCTTTTCATTTAAGGTTTTTTCTAAGGCTTCAGGGTTCATATAACCGAGCATTAATACTTCGTTTGTATAAACGTGCTGAATAATAACAGGGAGTAAATCATTAATTTTCTGCCAGTTAATTATATTTTTCATTTTTTATCTCTAAATATTTTTTTAATTGATTCGCAATAATTTCAATATAAATCTGATCATAGTGAGCGGGTATATCAAGATAATTAACCCCAGCTTGCCTACAGGCCTCTTTCTTAATTGCGTCACGTTCCACTGCATTTTCTTGAAAATGTCCCCTACCTTGATATTCAATCACAATAAGAGGTTTACCCTGACGATCAATAATTAAAAAATCAACCCGTTTACTATTGATCAAACTAAAATGTTTATCATTTTCACAGCCTAAAAATTCACCCATTGAGACCTGAGAAAACAATCTAAAACCGTAAGGCTTAAATCGCTGATTCAATAAATTATTCACTTGTTGAAATAACTTATATTCCGATCTATTCATTAGAGGTTTTGTGAAAAAATTAGCACTTGAAATTAACGATAAACTATTTTTTGAATCAGGATATTTATATTTTCTATCCCTTATTTTAATGAATCTCAACACAGTGATCATAATCAACATAACCACTAATAGAATAATTTCTAATTCAAATAGCCTATTCAATTGTCCCCCTGCTCTAAATTTCTGAAAAAGTCACATAAATCAGGTTCTCACTGAGATGCCTTCAGCCGCAAGATAACATTTTAGCTCCTCGAGCTGAATAATTTGCTTATGAAACACGCTTGCCGCCAACGCACCGTCCACGTTTGCTTCAATAAATGCCTCACAGAAATGAGACATTTCCCCTGCACCGCCAGAGGCAATTAAAGGCACCTTACAAACCGACCGTACTTTTTTAAGCTGTTCTAGATCGTAACCCTTTCTTACGCCATCTTGGTTCATCATATTCAGCACAATTTCGCCAGCCCCATATTTTTGCACTTCTTGCACCCAATCAAGGAGTTGCCAGTTGGTTTGACGAGTACGCTTTTCATCGCCAGTGTATTGATTAACCCAGTATTTGCCGCTCTTTGCTTCAAACCAACTATCGATCCCCACTACGATCGCCTGCACCCCAAAGCGATCCGCCAATCTGGAAATCAGAGCAGGATCGGCAAGTGCGGGGGAATTGATTGAGATTTTATCTGCCCCAAAGGCAAACAGTTTTTCAGCATCTTCTACTTTCTTGATACCACCTGCCACACAAAACGGAATATCAATCACTTGGGCGACACGCTCCACCCAGCTTTTATCCACTGTACGACCATCTGATGAAGCCGTAATGTCATAAAACACCAGCTCGTCTGCCCCTTCTTCCGCATAACGTTGTGCAAGCGGTACGATGTCGCCGATAATTTCGTGGTTGCGGAATTGCACGCCTTTTACTACCTGCCCATCTTTCACATCTAAACAAGGAATTATCCGTTTTGCCAACATTGAATAGCCTCCTCTAGATTAACTTTTCCTTCCAATAAGGCTCGCCCGACAATCACGCCTGCTACGCCTGTACCTTTTAACGCCTCAATATCGGAAAGCGATCCGATCCCACCTGAAGATTGAAATT
Source organism: Rodentibacter genomosp. 1 (assembly GCF_001999285.1). Taxonomy (GTDB): domain Bacteria; phylum Pseudomonadota; class Gammaproteobacteria; order Enterobacterales; family Pasteurellaceae; genus Rodentibacter. The sequence continues at coordinate 94,217 of NZ_MLHN01000008.1, read as the reverse complement.
GAATCTCGGGGAAAGCTGCACAAATTTCACGGTAAAGGGAAACGTTTGAACCGGTAAGCGTACCGTCTCGTGAAATATCGGTGCATAACACGTGTTGTAAACCAACCGCTTGGTATTCTTCGATCAATTCTTCAAGGGATACTCCGCTGGTCTCTTGCCAACCGCTAATCGCAATGATTTTCTGACCGCTTGCATCAATATTAATATCTAAAGCAAGGACGAATTTATCCGCCCCATATCGCTCAAACCAACCTTTTACCATTGCACGATCTTTCACTGCCGTTGAGCCAATCACGACACGATTTGCGCCGACTGCCAATAAATCTGCCACATCTTGCTCTGAGCGAATACCGCCACCAACTTGGATTGGGCATTGGACTTGCGCGATAATTTCACCAATCAGCTTAGTTTGGCGTTGAGCCGGGTCTTTCGCCCCTGTTAAATCCACCAAATGAAGCTGTTTTGCCCCCTGACGCACGTAATCCTGAAATTGTGCCACGGGATTATCGCTATACAAGGTTTTTTGGGCGTAATCCCCCTGATATAACCGCACCACCTGACCATCAATTAAGTCAAGGGCGGGGATAATGTATGAGGTTTGCATATGTTCTCCTACTATATACCTAGGGTAATAAATTCCCCTCGGTTAAACATTATTCTGCTCTTTTAGGACAGTTATACGTTGTCTTCAAAAAATGTAGAATCAAATTTGATTACTTCATTCTGAAATAAACTAATCATCTCATTTCTAAAATCAGTGGTTTGGTGATGCACTTTTTGATTTTTTATATAATTGATGATCTTTTCTTTCTCTAATTCACCATAACTTAACGCATAATATCCCACAGATCATTCTGTAAAATGAGGAAATAAATCTTTAAATAAATGCGTTGCTTTCTTTAATTTACGCACAAATTCAGCAACAGAAACCGTTTGATGTAATTGCACAAATAAATGAAGATGATCAGGCATTACGTTAATTCTATATAAAATAGACCGATGATTTTTTATAAATCCCAAAATATAACGATACAGAATTTGCTCATTTTCTTCATTAATCTCATAAATCCCATATTTTGTCCGAAAAATAATATGGTAAAACAAACATGTATAACTCATTTTTTCTCTCTAATTACCACCCTAACAGGATAGAATTATGCTTAACCTAGGGTAACTAGTTACCCTAGGAGGAAAAAACGTGCAACTACACCATTCCAACTTTTCGAGCCAGATCACAAAACTAGATTTTTTCCACAAAATTCCGTAACAACAACGCCCCATTCTTACCCGAGCGTTCAGGGTGGAATTGCACACCGTAAAAATTGCCTTTGGCAATGGCTGCAGAAAAATCTACACCATAATGACAGGTGGCGATGGTGTTATCATTCGGGCTAACCGCATAGCTATGCACAAAATAGAAATGGCTATTTTGCTCAATGCCGTCAAACAGTGGGCAACCTTCTACATAACGCACATTATTCCAGCCCATATGGGGCAACGGCAAACCTGTATCAGGGATTAACACCGTTTGGCTTGGCATTAGGTTCAGGGTATTCACCTTACCTTCTTCGGAAAAAGCGGTCATTAGCTGCATACCCAAGCAAATGCCCAACACGGGTTGAGTGAGATTTCGGATCACCTCAATCAACCCTCGCTCCTGTAAGTTTTTCATTGCGGCCACTGCCGTTCCTACCCCGGGCAGAATCAGCTTATCGGCAGCTTTAATTTTATTGAGATCACTTGTGATCTCAGCCACATAGCCCAATCGGTCAAAAGCGAATTTGACGGAAGAAAGATTGGCACAAGCTGTGTCGATGATGACTAATTTCATTATATTATTCCTTGCTATTCTTACTATTTTATGGGTATCAATCCCTAGAAACCTGAATAGTTTGTTTAATATGTTTTAAATTTGCCACAATGGTAAACGTCATTACAATCAGTAATGACCAAGCCCCCCATTTACCTAAATGTACGGTCGTCCAAGCTCCCATTTGGTTAGGATATTGCCAAATACCGATAAATGTTCCGATATTCTCTGCCAACCAAATAAAAAAGCCGATTAACGCAAAAGCAAGCAATAGTGACATACGACGTTTGCGGTCGTAAGGGGTAAAATAAACATAAGTACGTGCATATAACCCCATTGCAAAAGCAGCTAAATACCATCGATAATCGCCAATATAATGGTGCGTAAAAAAGTTGAGATAAATCAACACAGCCACTAAAGCTGAAAGCCTATAAGGCGGATGGCTTTTGACTTTCAAATCAAACAATCGCCACGCTTGGATAATGTAGCTACCAACAGCGGCATACATAAACCCCGTGAATAAAGGTACACCACCAATTTTGGTATAGGCAAAATCAGGATAAGTCCAAGACTGAATACTGCTTGATGTTTTAAAGTATTCTAGGGCAAATCCAACTAGGTGAAATAGTGTGATTGATTTTATTTCATCTAAAGTTTCCAATTTTGTCCAAAACATTACCGCTTGTACTAAGATGGCAAAAATTAGTAAAACATCGTAACGGGGAATACCCCATAACCCTGTTTTCGGTATTGCAAACATCACGATAAAAAATAGCCCAGCAAAAAGACAAGCTCTCGCTTCTTTTAACCCGAAAAACCAAAATTCCACCATAAAGCGTTTTATCCCTAGAAGTTCAGGATTAAGTGGATGATGTACAAGCCAATAATCTAGTTTATTTAGCATTTTATGATATTTCCAGAACTACTATTAAAGAATACCCTTACTACTCGGCAACTCCTCCCCCTCAATCCTAATCGCCTGTCTTAAGGTTCTCCCAAACACTTTAAACAAACTTTCGATTTTGTGGTGGTCGTTATCGCCTTTGGCTTTGATGTGTAGGGTGGCAAGCATGGTGAAAGCGATAGATTGGAAAAAATGTTCGGTCAATTCGGTGCTAAAATCGCCAACTTTATCCCGTTTAAATTCTGCTTTGAATTTAATAAACGGGCGACCCGATAAATCCAACGCACATTGGGCTTTACATTCGTCCATTGGCAGTACAAAACCAAAGCGGGCAATACCTCGTTTGTCACCAATGGCTTGTTTTAACGCTGTGCCGAGTGCCAGTGCCGTATCTTCTACAGTGTGATGTTCGTCAATCCACAAATCGCCTTTGCAAGAAATGTTCATACGGAAACCGCCGTGGGTGGCGATTTGGTCAAGCATATGGTCGAAAAAGCCCACGCCAGTGCGGATTTCGTTCACACCTGTTTCGTCCAGCCACACTTGCACTTTGATGTCCGTTTCTTTGGTTTTGCGTTCAACCATCGCATAGCGTGGCAGGCGGTCGCCAATATTCGTTACCGCTTCGCCTAACAATTTTTCCGTAATCAGATCCCAGTTCAGTTTTTCTGGGTGATATTGCAACGCTCGAATCCCCAGATTTTCGGCTAATTGTACATCGGTGGCACGGTCGCCAATCACAAAAGAGCGGTCAGGATCGAATAAATTTCTGTCGATATATTTTTGCAACAGTTTGGTTTTCGGCTTGCGGCACGCACACTGATCTTCGGGCTTGTGCGGGCAAATCAGCACTTCATCAAATTCAATCCCTTGCGAGCTAAACAACGCCATCATTGCATTGTGCGGCTTGTCAAAATCTGCTTGTGGGAAAGATGCCGTCCCCAAGCCATCTTGATTACTCACCATCACCAAGCGGTAGCGTTTTTGCAGTTTTAGCAATGCTGGTATCACGTTCGGTTCAAATTTGAGTTTTTCCAAGCTGTCGATTTGGAAATCGGTTTTCGGTTCATCAATCAATGTGCCATCACGGTCGATAAAAAGGGTAGGTTGCATCATTTTTTCCTTATATGTTTTGCTGTGGTTATCAATCCTCTCACCCGCTTGCGGGGGAGAGACAGACGGAAATTGCGTTCGGCAATTTTCGTCAGAGAGAGGGGAAGTGCGGTCATTTTTTACAGAGATTTTATCATTCCCCTCTCCCTCCGAAATCCTACGGATTTCTCCTCCCTCTCCCGCAAGCGGGCGAGGGGATCGGTATCATTTTATTGTTTCAATCGCCTCCAATACCTTATCATTCTCCTCTTTCGTCCCCACAGTAATCCTCACACAATCTTTTAAATTCAATGCTTTATGCTGATCTCTTAGAATAATCCCCTGTTCCCAAAGTGAGCGAAATACTTTTTGCCCGTCTTTAAATTTCACCAAAAGATAGTTGGCTTCGCTAGGGTAAACCACCTCCACAAGCGGTAGGTTTTCAAGTTTTTTTTGCAAATCGGCACGATTAGTGAGAAGTTCGGCAACGCTGCGTTGCATTTGGGTTAGCCCTTGTGGTTGCAAGGCTTGAACAGCAATATCCGACACCGGCACAGGCAAGGGATAGGGCGCGATCACTTTTTGTAAGACTTGGATCAATTCCGCATTAGCAAGGGTGAAACCGCAGCGTAGCCCTGCCAAGGCAAAGGCTTTGGAAAGGGTGCGGATAATCGCCAAATGCGGATAATTTGCCAGCGCTGTCATCATTGTTGCCTCAGGGCAAAATTCGATATAGGCTTCGTCCACCACCACAATCGCACGCCCTGCAGTCATCTGCAAAAGTTCGAGCAAATCCGCCCGATTGAGCAAATTGCCCGTTGGGTTATTTGGACTGCAAACAAATACCACTTTCACACCATCTAATTGTCGTTCAATTTCCGCCAAATTCAGTTGAAAATCTGCCGTCAACGGAACGGTTTTACAGGCAATGCCACAGGTTTCGGCACTCACTGCGTACATTCCATAGGTAGGTGGGCAGTATAAAATGGCATCATCTGCTTCACAGAATGCACGGATAATCAGTTCAATGCTTTCATCACCGCCCCGACTCACCAGCACATTATCAGGCGATACGCCTGCATAGGCGGCATAGCCTTCCACTACTGCCTGCGGTTGAGGTTCGGGATAGCGGTTAAAAGTGCGGTCGGTTAAATCAAAGTTTGGCGAAATCGGGTATTCATTCGCATTTAGCCAAATATCGCCCTTTCCCCCTAATCGCCTTGCAGATTGATACGGGGTGAGTACTTGAATGTTTTTTCGGGATAAGTTATTGATGTTCATTGTGTTTACCTTATAGGAAAAATATTAATTTAATTTCTAACAGAAATCATAGAATGTAACAGGGCGATCCGCAGAAACTTTGCATTTTTACATATTGTCTTTTCGCTTCTCTTATTGATCTTTCAACTTCTCCAACCGTACTTCCACTGCTTGTCTGTGCGCCTCAAGCTGTTCAGCGCTTGCCATTGCCATCACTGTTGGAGCAAGGGCTTGGAAACCTTGTGGGGTGAGTTCTTGTACCGTCATTCGTTTGCAGAAATCCGCCAAGCCTAAGCTGGAATAAGTGCGGGTATAGCCATAGGTGGGTAGAACATGGTTTGTGCCACTCGCGTAATCGCCCATACTTTCAGGTGAGAACGCACCTAAGAAAATTGAGCCTGCGTTGTCTAGAAATGGCAATAATTCGCGAGCATTTTGCGTTTGTACGACCAAATGCTCGGGAGCATAATCATTACTGATTTCAACCGCTTGTTCTATGCTTTCCGCAATCAATATTCGACTATGAGCGAGAGCTTGGCTAGCAGTTTGTTTTCGTGGTAAGTTTGCAAGCTGTTTTTCAATAGAAAGTGCGGTCAATTTTGCTAAGGTTTCACTGTTAGTGACTAAAATCACTTGGCTATCTGCTCCATGTTCTGCTTGGGAAAGTAGGTCACTGGCGACAAAATCAGGATCAGCAAATTCATCAGCAATCACCAATACCTCTGAAGGCCCTGCGGGCATATCAATCGCCGTGCCACGTTGCATTACTTGGCGTTTGGCTTCGGTAACAAAGGCATTGCCCGGTCCGAATATTTTATCCACTTTCGCCACCGTTTCTGTGCCTTGTGCTATGGCAAAAATAGCCTGTGCACCACCTACGGCATAAATGGTTTCCACGCCACAAAGGTGAGCGGTGTAAAGAATTTCATCGGCGATCGGCGGTGGTGAACAAAGCACAATTTTTTTGCAGCCCGCAATTTTTGCCGGCACGGCAAGCATTAACACGGTGGAAAACAGTGGGGCTGAACCACCGGGGATATACAGTCCAACCCGTTCAATCGGGCGGGTCAGCACTTGGCAACGCACACCGGGCTGGGTTTCTATGTCAATTTCTTGATTTTGTTGTGCCTGATGGAAGGTTTCAATATTCGCTTTTGCCTGTTGAATGGCTTGGCAAAGTTCTGGCGAAATTCGACCGCTTGCCGCCGCAATCTCTTCCTTTGATACGGTGAGTTTTTGCAAGGTTACCTTGTCAAACTTCTCCGCCAATTCAAACAAAGCGCCATCGCCATTCTGTGCCACATTTTCACGGATAACGTCCACCGCTTGTTTAATACTTTCTCCCACTTTTTGCGCCGGGCGGGAAAGTGCGGTCATTTTTTCCGAAGTTTTTAAATTGTTCCAAATAAGTGTTTGCATCGTGTTATTCCCAAAATATTTTCTATGTTTTTTATTCCCTTCTTTGCCGTCTTTATTTCGTTACTTTCTTTAGCAACGCAAAGAAAAGTAACGTACTACGCCATCATTTTCTCAATCGGTAACACCAAAATTGAGCTTGCACCAATCGCCTTAAGTTGTTCCATGGTTTCCCAAAACAGGTTTTCTTGGCTAACCACATGCATCGCCACTTGGTTCGTATTCTGTGCTAGGGGCAAAATAGTTGGGTTTTCTACTCCCGGTAAAAGTGCGGTAATTTCTTTGAGTTTATTTTTGGGAGCGTGAAGCATAATATATTTTGATTCAGCAGCTTGTTGCACGCCTTGAATACGGGTGAGTAGTTTATCAACAAGAATTTGTTTTTCCGTTGGTAGAGATTCTGAGCGCTGAATTAAACAGGCTTTAGAGCGGTAAATCACTTCCACCTCTTTTAACCCGTTCGCTTCAAGGGTCGCCCCCGATGAGACTAAATCGCAAATTGCATTGGCAATCCCCGCACTAGGTGCAACCTCCACAGAACCATTCAGTAAGCAACTTTTAAATGGCACATTTTGTTCTGTCATATAGCGTTTAAGCAGATTCGGATAAGAGGTAGCAATACGAGTATTAGCGAGATCCTTCACGTCTTGATAATCACGGTCACGATCAATAGCGAGTGAAAGTCGGCAACCACCAAAATCAAGCTGGCGGAGTTTTTTATATTGCACAAACTCTCCCATGGCAAGACGTCCAAGTTCTTCCTCTTCAAGCACATTTTCACCGAGAATACCGAGATCGACCACACCGTCGAAAATCAATCCCGGAATATCGTCATCACGCACACGCAGAATTTCAATCGGCATATTTTCCGCATAGGCAATCAAACGCTGTTCATTCCAGTTAATTTTCACGCCACACTGTTTAAGAAGTGCGGCACAATCTTGGCTTAAGCGCCCTTTCTTTTGTAAAGCAATGCGTAAACGATTTGATGAGTAAGTTGTGTTTGTCATGTTGTTTTCCTGCTTTTTTTGTGAAGTTTAAATAAACTAAAAAACCCCTCGAAAGTTTCCTTCCGAGGGGTTTTGGTTCTGTTATGATGTTATCGCACTCGGAAGATATTTTTATATCTTCCAGCCACACAAACATGCCTGAAAGATATTCAGGTATGGTGGTGATGGCGGTAAGTGCGGTTCATTTTCATATTAAATTCCTCTTAAATCAGTTGCCTTTGAGTTTATGCTTAAAATAACACTTTATGCAAGCATTATTTTGAATATTTTTCAATTTGTGTCAAAAAATTAAGATCACTTGATAAAATTCAATACACTCTCTAAAATGCGCCACTCAAATTTGTAGTTCGCAAACCTCCTACACAAAAAAACTAGGTATATAATCATGAATATTTCAAATCCCAATCACAACCGAAAAGCAGTTGTGATCTTTTCCGGCGGGCAAGATTCCACCACCTGTTTATTTCAAGCCATAGCCGATTACGGCAAAGAAAATGTTGAAACCATCACCTTTCAATATGGTCAGCGACACGCCATTGAACTAGAAAAAGCACAGTGGATAGCTCAAGATCTTGGCATAAAACAAACCTTAGTGGATACCTCCATTATAAAAGCCATTACCCATAACGCTTTAATAGATCAACAAACTAAAATCAAACAAAAAAACAACGAACTGCCAAACACCTTTGTCGATGGTCGAAATGCCTTATTTTTACTTTATGCGGCAATTTACGCAAAGGGACAAGGGATTCAAGACATCATCACTGGGGTATGTGAAACAGACTTTAGCGGCTATCCCGATTGCCGTGATGTATTCGTCAAGTCGATGAATGTAACACTCAATCTTGCCATGGATTATCAATTCAATATTAAAACGCCTTTAATGTATCTTACTAAAGCCCAAACTTGGCAACTTGCTGATGAATTAGGTGTGTTAGATTACGTTCAACAGCATTCCCATACTTGTTATGAGGGTGTGGAAGGCGGTTGTGGCAGCTGTCCGAGTTGTGAATTGCGCAACAAAGGGTTACAACAATATTTGCGACAAAAGAGCGGTGAAAAAAATGTTTAAAATCTCCAAAGAATTCAGTTTTGATATGGCGCATTTATTAGATAATCACGATGGTAAATGCCAAAACCTGCATGGACACACTTACAAATTACAAGTGGAAATCACCGGCGACTTGCACGAAAATGGGGCGAAAAAAGCCATGGTAATGGATTTTTCCGATTTAAAAAATACCGTGAAAAAAGCCATTTTAGATCCCATGGATCACGCCTTTATTTACGATCAAACCAGTGAACGGGAAAGTAAAATCTCCGCATTATTGCAGGAATTAAATTCAAAAACCTTTGCCGTACCTTTTCGCACGACTGCTGAAGAAATGGCACGATTCATTTTCAACCGTTTGAAATATGATGAAAAACTCGCTGTTTCGGCAATTCGTTTATGGGAAACCCCAACGTCATTTTGTGAATATTCGGAGTAAGTGCGGTGGAAAAACTCACAAATTTTGACCCGCACTTTAATATTGTGGAAATTTTTGAAAGCCTGCAAGGGGAAGGCTTCAATACGGGTATGCCCAGCATTTTTGTTCGTTTTGGTAAATGTAATCTCGCCTGCCCTTGGTGCGATACGCCTTATAATCAATTTGAACGCTGGTCTGCTTCACAAATTTTGGCAAAAGTGCGGTCGTTTTCCGCGAAGAATATTATCATCACCGGTGGCGAACCCACCATTGTGCCCAAAATTGAATTGCTACTCGACCAATTCAAAGCAGACGGCTATTTTCTCGCCATTGAAACCAACGGCTTAAAAGCAATTCCGCCACAAATCGACTATATTGCCACCAGTCCAAAGCGTCTTTATATGTACAAATACGAGCAACGTTGCATTGAATCTGCCGATGAAGTACGCGTTGTAGCAGATGAAAATGTCTTACCTTTTTGTGAACTGATAGAACAAAAAATCCGTGCACAACACTATTATCTCTCCCCTTGTGAGATCGACGGCAAAATGAATTTACTGGAAACCATCACTCAGTTAGGCAAACTTAATCAGCGCACGAATAAGCCCAAATGGCAATTAAGTTTACAGACTCATAAACTAGTGGGCATTGAATAAAAAATAAGTAGTAAAACAGGGCTAGTACAATATTTCCAACAAACTTTTTGCACTAGCCATTTTTTTTTTAATTTCGTACTATACGCCATCGTTTTCCCATTTCTCTTTTATTTATGAATAATCTTGAACTTGAACAACTTCTCAACCAAACGCTCAATTCAAATCAAATTTCCGACTATGCCCCGAACGGCTTACAAGTAGAAGGCAAAACAGCCATAAAAAAAATCATCACGGGTGTAACCGCCAGCCAAGCCTTAATTGATTATGCGGTTGAACAACAAGCCGACGCCTTGCTGGTACATCACGGATATTTTTGGAAAAGCGAAAATCCTTGCATTCGAGGAATGAAAGGTAAACGAATCAAAACCTTATTAGTCAATGATATCAATTTATATGGCTATCATTTGCCATTGGACGTACATCCTGAACTTGGCAATAATGCACAACTTGCCAAACTACTCGGTATTGAAAATTTACAACCGTTAGAAAATACCCCGACAAGTATTCCCGTTTGGGGAGAATTTAACAAACCAATAACAGCAGAAGAATTTGCCGCCCGTATTGAACAAGTTCTTCAACGTAAACCGTTAATTTGTACCGAAAACGGACCGCACTTTATACGCAAAATCGGTATCTGCACAGGAGGGGGACAGGGTTACATCGACCTAGCTGCAGCACAAGGTTGTGATGCGTTTATCACCGGAGAAGTTTCCGAACAAACCATTCATTCCGCCAGAGAGCAAGGCATTCACTTTTTTGCCGCCGGTCACCACGCCACCGAACGCTACGGTATCAAGGCTCTCGGCGAATGGCTGGCAAAAGAATATGGCTTTGATGTGGAGTTTAAGGATATTGATAATCCGGCGTAATATACTGGTTCAACCAAAAGCCGCTTCATTGCTCAAAATAGGCAAAACAGGTATAATTCACACAATTTTTCATTCAACCAATAGGAAAAAATATGGGTTTCTTAACAGGTAAACGAATTTTAGTCACCGGTCTCGCAAGCAATCGTTCCATTGCTTACGGGATTGCAAAATCAATGAAAGAACAAGGTGCGGAACTTGCTTTCACTTATCTCAACGAAAAATTACAACCGCGCGTAGAAGAATTTGCCAAAGAATTTGGTTCTGATATTGTACTTCCTTTAGATGTGGCAACCGATGAAAGTATCCAAAACTGCTTTGCCGAATTAAGTAAACACTGGGATAAATTTGACGGTTTCGTGCACGCCATTGCCTTTGCGCCGGGTGATCAATTGGACGGTGATTATGTCAATGCCGCAACCCGTGAGGGCTACCGTATTGCTCACGATATCAGCGCATATAGCTTTGTGGCAATGGCGCAAGCCGCACGCCCTTATTTAAATCCAAATGCTGCATTATTAACCCTTTCTTATTTAGGGGCAGAACGTGCTATTCCTAACTACAATGTCATGTGTTTGGCAAAAGCCTCATTAGAAGCGGCAACTCGTGTAATGGCTGCGGATTTAGGTAAAGACGGTATCCGTGTTAATGCGATTTCTGCAGGTCCAATCCGCACCTTAGCTGCATCAGGCATTAAAAACTTCAAGAAAATGCTTTCTGCTTTTGAGAAAACTGCCGCATTACGCCGTACAGTAACCATTCAGGATGTGGGTAATTCCGCTGCGTTTTTATGTTCTGATCTCGCCTCAGGTATTACCGGTGAAATCGTTCACGTTGATGCCGGTTTTAGTATCACCGCAATGGGCGAATTAGGCGAAGAATAATTTTCGTCTCATTTATTTTGGGCAGACTTATTGTCTGCCTTTTCTCTTTTTTGAAATATAACTATGTTCCAAGACAATCCATTACTCGCACAACTCAAACAACAAATTCACGAAAGCAAAGAGCGTGTAGAAGGTGTAGTGAAAAGCACCGACAAAGCCTATGGCTTTTTAGAATGTGATAAAAAAACTTATTTTATTGCGCCGCCTGCAATGAAAAAAGTGATGCACGGCGACAAAATTACCGCCACGATTGAAAAACAAGGAGATAAAGAACAAGCCGAACCGGAATCTTTGATCGAACCTATGCTGACCCGTTTTATTGCCAAAGTGCGGTTCAATAAAGACAAGAAATTACAAGTGTTGGTCGATCACCCAAGCATTAATCAGCCTATTGGTGCACAACAAGCCAAGTCTGTAAAAGAAGAATTGCAAGAAGGCGATTGGGTTGTTGCTAGTCTGAAAACCCACCCCTTGCGTGATGATCGCTTTTTCTATGCCACGATTAACCAATTTATCTGCCGTGCAGATGACGAATTTGCACCTTGGTGGGTCACACTTGCCCGTCACGAACAATCGCGTTATCCGGTACAAGGTGCCGAGCATTATGAAATGCTTGATCAACAAACGCGTGAAGATTTGACTGCACTTCATTTTGTTACCATTGACAGTGAAAGCACACAAGATATGGATGATGCGCTCTACATTGAGCCTGTTGAGCAAAATGGTGAGCAAATCGGTTGGAAACTCGTGGTCGCCATTGCCGACCCAACAGCTTATATCGCGCTTGATTCACAAATCGAAAAAGATGCGAAGCAACGTTGTTTCACCAATTATCTCCCCGGTTTTAATATCCCCATGTTGCCGCGTGAGCTTTCCGATGAACTCTGCTCATTAATGGCAAATGAAACCCGCCCTGCCCTTGTTTGCTATATTGAAACGGATTTACAGGGCAATATCACGGCAAAACCGTATTTTGTTTCCGCTTATATACAATCAAAAGCCAAACTTGCCTATAACAAAGTTTCTGATTATTTAGAACAAATACCCAATGCGTGGCAACCGGAAACCACTGAAATTACCGAGCAAATTCATCGCTTACACCAATTTACATTAGCACGGATCAACTGGCGTAAAACCCATTCTCTATTATTCAAAGAAAAACCGGATTATTCTTTTGTACTGGCTGAAAATGGTAAAGTACAAGAGATCAAAGCGGAACACCGCCGCATTGCAAATCAAATTGTAGAAGAATCGATGATTATTGCGAATATTTGTGCGGCACAATTCTTAAATGAGCAGGCTCAAACCGGTATTTTCAACACTCATAGCGGTTTTGATAAAAAATTCTTGGAAAACGCCCACCATTTCTTAATGGCAAATCTGGCTAACGAAGAAAATCAAGCAGAACTTAATGAGCGTTATTCTACGGAAAATTTATCAACGCTGAATGGCTATTGCCAAATGCGCCACGATATCGAACCGATTGAAGGCGATTATCTTGAATTACGCCTGCGTCGCTATTTAACCTTTGCTGAATTTAAGGCTGAATTAGCACCGCACTTTGGTCTGGGTTTGGCAGGATATGCCACCTGGACATCACCCATTCGTAAATATTCCGATATGGTGAATCACCGCTTAATCAAAGCCGTACTCACACAGCAGTCTTGCCAAAAACCACAAGACGAAGTATTAGCACGCTTACAAGAAGCCCGCCGCCAAAATCGATTGGTAGAGCGTGATATTGCCGATTGGTTATATTGTCGCTATCTTGTCGATAAAGTAGCTGAAAATGCAGAATTTGATGCTGAAGTGCAAGATATTATGCGGGGAGGACTACGGGTTCAATTGTTAGAAAATGGTGCCTCAATGTTTATTCCAGCCTCTACCCTTCATAATAATAAAGAGGAAATCCAAGTAAATACCGATGAACTCGCCCTCTACATTAAAGGTGAGCGTATCTATAAAATCGGGGATATTGTTCGGGTGAAACTCACGGAAGTGAAAGAAGCTACACGGAGTATTGTTGGTTCCGTGGTGATCTAGCATAAAAAATGGCGTTTTTCAACGCCATTTTTTACAACATTATTTATCACTACAAAAAGGGGAATTCAGGGAGACCATGCTTGTCCCAATATGTAGCATATAACGGACACCCTCAGTGTGCCCCCACTAGTAAATAGTAAACTCATCTTTGTGTCGTGGTTACCCTATCGGGTAAATTATTTATTCTTTTAATTTCAACCATTTACTGCTTAATGTTCCCGCTGTCATTGCACCGTTTACATTTAATGCGGTACGTCCCATATCAATAAGCGGTTCGATTGAAATCAATAAACCGACTAATTCAAGCGGTAAGCCTAAGGTTGAAAGCACTACGATCGCAGCAAAGGTTGCACCACCGCCCACACCGGCAATACCAAAAGAAGAAATCGCCACCACTAAAACAAGTGTGGCAATATAACTCACCGTAAAAGGATCGATACCTACCGTAGGTGCAATCATAACCGCTAACATCGCTGGATAAATCCCCGCACAACCATTTTGCCCAATTGTCGCCCCAAAGGTCGCTGAGAAATTGGCTATAGCCGGATTATTGCCAAGCTTATCCGTTTGCGTTTCAATATTAAGTGGAATAGTTGCAGCACTTGAACGAGAGCTAAAGGCAAAACTCAATGTCGGCATCACTTTTTTATAATACTGAATCGGACTAATACCGGATAAGAAAAGTAATAAGCCGTGAACAACAAACATCAAGAAGATAGCAATATAGGAAGAGATAATAAAACTTCCTAGATTCAAAATATCCGCCCATTTTGAAGTTGCCCCCACTTTAATCATCAAGGCAAATACCCCATAAGGCGTTAAACGAATCACAAAACGCACTAAACGAGCCACTAATTTATTAAGTGTTTCCACACCTTGTGCAATGCGATCACCCAATTCTTGATTTTCTTTACGCAAACTCAACGCCGCTACGCCTAAAAATGCAGAGAAAATCACCACACTAATAATTGAAGTTGGATTTGCCCCCGTTAATTCAGCAAAAGGATTCTTTGGAATGAAAGAAAGTAGCATTGCCGGCACACTTAAGGCATTAATTTGATCCGCACGACCTAATACTCGGGTTTGGGCTGCAAGCTCACGTTCACCGGCAACTAAGCCTTCTGCCGTTAAACCGAATATTTGTACCATAATAATACCGATAAACGCAGCAATTGCAGTAGTGACAAGTAATACGGAAAGCACGCTAAAACTGATTTTCCCTAAAGAACGAGCTTCATTTAATCGGGTAATTGCCGATAAAATTGAAACAAAGACCAATGGCATCACGATCATTTGTAATAAACGAACATAGCCGCCACCTACAAGATTAATCCAATCTAATGCGGTTTTAATCGTTCCTTCATCACCAATGTTTTGTAGCAATGCGCCAAAACCTAAACCAAGAACTAACCCAATAAAAACCGTTTGTCCCAATTTTTGTGTTTTTTTGTAAAGATAGCCTAACAGCACAAGAATCAGTGCAAAAATGGCTAAAGTAAGAAATAACATATTCATATTCTCCAATAAATTCGGTGGCAATATTAGATAGACTTCCGAATAAAAGATCTAATCGTTTTTTGTTATAGCTTATAATTTTATGGAATATCGTTTTAAACGACGGAAACCGCTTTAATTTGTAGATAGGCATTCATACCCACCCTAAAGCGTAATTCATTTTGTGCCCATTTGCTGATACTTACCCAAATCTTATGCCCTTCAATTAATACCGCAATATCCACACGAGAATCCTGTATATCAATTTGTTCAATTTGACCACATAAAATATTGCGAATACTGGTTTGTTGCGGTTTCTGCAAGGCGATTGACACATCGGAGCTATAAATACAAATGCGAACAAAGTCTCCCACTCCCGCATTCATTTGATGAATCCAAAGTGATTGTCCGCCAAGTGAAAGTGCGGTCATTTTATAAGGCGGATGATGCAAATGCACGGGTAAGGCTAAAACGCTACTCTGTTCATTTTCCCCTTTCCAAGGGGCGAAAATCGTACTGTTCCAAATTCGTTCCACTGAATCACAGGCTCTGACTTTCCCATTTTCCATTAATACTACCCGATCTGCGAGTCGTAATAATTCCTCTAAACTGTGTGTGACATATAAAATGGGAATATGAATTTCTTGAGAAAGCCGTTCTAAATAGTGCATTAATTCCCGTTTACGGGGTAAATCCAAGGCTGAAAGAGGTTCATCCATCAATAATATTTCCGGATCGGTGAGTAATGCACGTCCAATGGCAACACGCTGTTTTTCCCCCCCGGAAAGGGTGAGCGGGTAACGTTTCAGTAAATGATTAATGCCAAGTAATTCGACAATATAATCAAATTCCTCTTTTGAAACATTTTTCACGCCATAACATAAATTGCCTTTCACTGTGTAATGAGGAAATAAGCGGGCATCTTGAAATACATAACCGATTTTACGCAAATGAATAGGCACGTTTTGTTGCGTTTCAGTGTCAACCAAAGTGCGGTCATTTAATCGAATAAACCCTTCATCAGGCTTTGTTAGCCCGCTTACTAAATTAATTAAAGCAGTTTTCCCCGCACCGGATAAACCGAAAATAGCCGTCACCCCTTGAATAGGAAGTTGCAAATTTGCCTCTAACGCTAATTTTCCTAGTTGTTTCTTAATATTAATTTGCAACATTGCCCTGCCCTAATTGTTTCTGCATACGTTTACCCAGCCATTCTGAGGCAAGTAATGAAATGAATGAAAGTATAATTGCAAATATACACAAACGTGCTGTTTGCGCTTCGGCTCCCGGTGTTTGAATGAAAGAGTACATCGCAAGAGGAATAGTTTGAGTTTCACCGTCAATATTGGAAACAAAAGTAATGGTTGCGCCAAATTCTCCTAATGAACGGGCAAAGCCTAATATCAATCCGGCTAATACGCCCGGCAGAGAAAGAGGAAAGGTGATCGTAAAAAAAACACGCCATGGAGAGGCACCCAAGGTTTGTGCTGCCTGTTCAAGCCGCACATCAATATTTTCAAGGGAAAGACGAATCGCCCGAACGACTAAAGGAAAAGCCACCACCGCAGAGGCAAGTACCGCCCCTTTCCAACTAAACCCAAAAGACACGCCAAACCATTGATAAAGATACCGTCCGATAACCCCATTTCTCCCCATTGCTACCAGCAATAAATAGCCGATCACAACAGGCGGCAACACCAAAGGCAAATGAATAATGCCACTCACTAAGGATTTACCATAAAAATTTTTACGTGCGAGAAGCCACGCAACGAAAACCGCCAGAGGTAAACTCCAAAGCATCGCATTAAACGCCACACTTAAACTCAGGCGAATGGCGTTGATTTCTAAGGGACTGAGATTAAATAGAGAAAGAAATTGAGTAGGCAAACTGTGTTTCCTTATCACACGAATATTTTTCTTAAAGAGTCATAGGATTTTAACAAAAAGGGCAAAACCTTGCCCTTTCTTTCATTCAATTTATTTCACGGAGAAACCGTAACTTTCTAACACTTTTTTCGCGTCATCAGAGCCAAGATATTTTAAGAAATCACGTGAATCTGCATTGTCATGCTCTTTTAAAAGAGCCATCGGGTACACCACCGGTTTATAACTCTCCGCAGGAAATACGCCCACCGTTTTCACTTTTTGGCTCACTTTCGCATCGGTACTATACACAATTCCATAGGGGGTTTCAGCCCGTTCCACCAAAGCTAACGCGCCACGAACATCTTTTACTCGAGCTAAACGCTCTTTAACCTTATCCCACAAATTCAGTTTAGTTAAAGCTTCTTCCGCATATTGTCCTGCCGGCACATGTGCAGGATCGCCAACGGATAAATAACTATCTTTTAAGGCATCCAGCCACTCACCTTTGGAAATCTCCACAGCATCGACCGCACTTTTCAGCGGAGCAATTAATACTAATTCATTCCCCGCCAAGGTTTTTTCCGTTTCTTTCACCGTTAAATTTTTCTCAGAAAGATATTTCATCCATTTGTTACTGGCTGAAACAAAAATATCCGCAGGAGCACCCTCTTCTACTTGTTTTGCCAAGGTTGAAGAGGAAGCAAAAGAAAACACGACCTCATTTTTAGGGTTTTGTTTCGCATAATCTGCTGCAATCTGCTGCAACGCATCGGTCATTGAGGCAGCAGCAAAGACGGTGACTTTCGCTGAACTCATCGAAGAAACACTTAAGCCAACAACAAAAAGTGCGGTTGAAATTTTAGTTAATTTTTTCATCATTTTCTCCTATGTTAAACATCATTATCTACTAAATTATATATCGAAATAAAAAATAGCGATACGTGAAAATTTGGTTTTATCATAAAATATATAACGCTCCGTTGTTATAAAAGGAATCCTTATGAAAAATACTGAAATTTTACTCACGATAAAACTGCAACAAATGCTTTTTATTGATCCCAAACGGGTTAGCTTACTCAAAGAAATTCAGCAATGCGGTTCAATAAATCAAGCGGCAAAAAATGCCAAAGTCAGTTACAAAAGTGCATGGGATCATCTTGAGGCAATGAATAAACTCAGCCCTAGCCCGTTACTCGAACGCAATACAGGGGGAAAAAATGGAGGTGGTACGGTTTTAACAAATTATGCCAAGCGCTTACTCCAACTTTATGATTTATTAGAGAAAACCCAAGAGCATGCCTTCAAAATTTTACAAGATGAATCCATACCTCTCGATAGCCTACTTACCGCCACTGCACGCTTTTCTTTACAAAGTAGCGCACGCAATCAATTCTTCGGCAAAGTGGAACGTCAACGAATGATGGATTCTCGTTATATTGTAGATGTAAAGGTTGAGGGATTACCCGTCCTCTTACAAGTCTCTATTACTACAAAAAGTGCCTCACGTTTAAAATTAATGACAGAAAAAGAAGTGATGCTGATGTGTAAAGCACCTTGGGTGAAAATGACGACACAGCCTTTGGAAAATCAAACAAATCAATTTCCCGTGACCATCAAATCACTCAATGAGGAAGAATCCATTTTAATTTTCGATGATAGCGGAATGGAATTTTGTGCAACAATCACTCAACCAAATCAATGGCAAATTGATCAACAAATTTGGTTGCATATCGATCCGGAACAAATTATTTTGGCGACATTAGAATAAATTTTTGATAAGAAAAAACGGCTGAATATCAGCCGTTTGTTTTTTTAGTTTTCTTCATTATCAGGAAGTGAATCAAAATAGGTTCTTAATTCATCCAACGATGTGCCGGCAAGCGGACTATGCGGCGAGGAAATATATTGAGAAACAGCATAAACACGCTCTTGCAACATGTTGTATGCCAAGCTCGGTTTGGCATCATATAACCATGCGAGGTAGCTCACTAGGTAGGAATAGCCCAATTCATTCCAGTTGGCATAATTTGCTGCGGTAAACTCTGCCACATTACGGGAAATGGCACGCACTTCATCCGCCTCAATATAACCAGCAACATAACTATTACGCGCTATCCAAATTGTGCGAACCAAATCGAAACCAGAAACATTAATTTTCGCCGCATCAATTCCTTTTATATCAAAGCCCACTTCTTTCAATGATTGAATTAAATCCTCAGCGTGTGGATAAGCCATGATTGCCGTATCCGCTCCTTCAAGCGCACCGTTCCATAATCCGCTAATGGTTTCTCGAGCCTCTTCTGCGCTGTTAATATCCCAAGCGGTGGAAAGGGAAGATTTTACCGTTGACTCCGCCTCATTATAAATACCATAGAAATCATTTAGGGCAAGTGCATCGCTATACTTCACTTCCTTTTCAGGACGAATAAGAGGATCTTTTTTCAATACACCCTCGCCATCATCTTGCAAAACCTGTGAGCTTTCATAAAAACCATACACTAAAAATGCATATTTTTCTTCGTCATTCTGTAATGGTACTTTAGGTTCCGGCATGGTTAATAAGCCAAAAAATGGCTCGCCGATTTTTTGCTTCACCGCAGAAATATGCACCCAGCCCATAAATAATTTGCCTAAGCCAAAAAGGGCTAATAAAACAATGCCACTCCATAAGATCCATGCTTCTCCGGAAAGCGGAACAATATTTAAAAACGTGTTAGCAATGAGTGCCACGCTAAGTAACACTAAGACCACACCTTTTGCTTGCGAAACTCTTCCCTTTTTTAAATCCTGAGATTTTAATTCTGATGCAATGCTCATCATATTTTCCTTATTTTGATTAAACATTAAATAAACATTATATTTATTCTACAAAGCAAAGCATTTTCAGTGTAATTGAATATTTATTAAACAATCATTTTTTATTTCGTTTTAATTTCTTACAAAAATAACGCCATAACTTCGGGCAAAGCACATACCATTGGAAATAAAAAGCACCGATAGCAACAATGCCCATTAGCCCAGCCACAACCGGATTAAAGGAACTGTTGCCACCAAAACCGAAGAGGGAAAAAACAACAAAGACAAAAGAACCAAAGGGAAAAGTCAGGTAAAAAAGCAAAAGGAAATAAGCGATATAGGCTTCCCCATCATGCTTATCCCCATTTTCAATAATCATATAGAAATATAAAAATAGAACCATTACCGTCCAAAGAAAGAGCGGTATAAAAGCAAAGACTTTTTTCCACTTAGTCATCATTATTCTTCCAACTCATCCGCCATCGCCGCTAAAATTTCACGGGTTAAATAGGCTAAAGAACGATAAAACGGCAAAGTAGCATAGGTTTCTACTTGAGTGAGAAATTTTGCAGCGCAAGGCAATAAAAAAGCTTCAAAAAGCGCTCGCTGGGCAGAAATGGAATCAACATTATCTTCTAACCAAGAAGCCGTTAGCAAAAGTAACGCAAAATGATCCGCACTTTCCAGTTCCGGCATACCGCGTTCATTACGAAAAGCGATAAAATCCGCTAAATCAATATCATAAGCTGAAATTGCTGTAGTGACATGATCTTCCGATCCAAACAATTTTTGGTATTCTTCATTTAACAAGGTAAGGTCAATTTTTAACTGGAGATTACCTAACGCGGCTTGACTTTCCTTATCCGCGTCTAACGCCCACACTTGGTTTAAGCCTTTTTGTTGCAACCAATCAAAAACACCGGCAAGTCCCGGATCGGTCGGAGCACGATAAAATAAATTGCCAAATAAACGGCTAACTAAAGAAAAATTATTCAGTGTTTTTTCAGTACTCATACTACTTTTCCATTTAAAAGTGCGGTCAATTTTTCCTGTGTTTTTTGCTCAACGACATCAAGCATTGCACGGCGCGCTGCATCATCAATTAAATGAAGATCGCCAAATAACTCATAGGTCACATTTTCAATGCCACAGTAATTAAACAAACCATTCACGAGGCAATGATCAAGGGATTTATCAATACCAAATTCTTTATACTTCTCCACATTACTACCAAGCGTGATGAATTGTTGCATTTGCTTCCCTTTCAGCAAACCAACGGATTCTCCATTTTCGGTTTTATAAGCAAATCCATGGCTTAACACCCTATCTAAATAGCCCTTTAAAATCGCTGGAAACCCCATCCACCAAAGGGGGTAAACAAGGGTGATTAAATCCGCTTGGCGAATCAGGTCATGTTCATATTTCACTTCTTCGGGAAGAATGCCACTATTCACGGCTTTTAGCTCTTCAAAAGAAATGATCGGATTAAAATCCAAGGTATAGAGATCACGAAATTGGGTTTCCACGCCAAGGGTTTGGCTGGTTTTCGCCACACAATCCGCCACTGCCCGCCCAAAGCTACCTTTAGAATTCGGATGTGCAAAAATAATAAGATGATTCATTCTGTTACCTTTTCAACAATCAGCGTGATACCTTCCACACGCACAACTTTTACAAGATCATTCATGGCGAGATGTTCGCCTTGAATACGCCAAGTGGTATCGCCAAACGCACCACGTCCAATACCGTTTATAGCGATTTCCTGCACGATACCCTGCTTACCAACCATCGCATGATCACGCTGATTTAAGGAGGTTTTAGCCTGATCCTGACGATCTTTATTATGCTGATATTTCCACCAAGCGAACGATAAAATACAAGCTAAAACGCCATAAAAAATCGCTAATCCGACTAGCGAAAAAGCAGGAAAAAGAAATTGCACAAGTGCTGTGACTAAAGCGGCCAAGCCCCACCAAAGTAAAAATACGCCGGGAGCGACCACTTCAGCAATCAATAATACAAAACCTAAAACCAACCAATGCCATAATGTCCATGCGGTCAACCATTCTGCCATATTGCCTCCTCTGATGGAAAAAGTGCAGTCAATTTCAACTGCACTTTGAAAAGTTAACGATATTATGTAGCAGTTGCACAAATCTGTTTTTTGGATTAGCTTGTAGGGACACACTCAATGTGTCCGAATGAAATAATTTGATTTTATAACGGACACTCTCGGTGTGTCCCTACCTATCTTTGAAATTTTTATTTTAATGCACTTTCTACATAGTATCGAAAATTAACGTTTAAACTTTTTTATCGCCTTTTAATAATTCCGCAATACCTGCCACAGAACCGATTAAGTTGCCTGCTTCTAACGGCATTAGTACCACCTTGCTATTTTGTGCACCACCAATTTCTTTTAAAGCTTCCGTGTATTTTTGTGCAATGAAATAATTGATCGCTTTGGTATCACCACTTGCGATGGCTTCAGAAACCATTTGTGTAGCCTTTGCCTCCGCCTCTGCGGCACGTTCTCGGGCTTCCGCCTGCAAGAAAGCTTCTTGGCGTTCCCCTTCAGCTTTTAAAATACGTGCTTGTTTTTCCCCTTCTGCCCGTAAAATTTCCGCTTGTCGAATCCCCTCGGCTTCTAACACTTCCGCACGTTTATTCCGTTCGGCTTTCATTTGCGCATTCATGGAATCGAGCAATTCACGAGGCGGACGAACATCACGAATTTCAATACGGGTTACTTTGATCCCCCACGGATTCGTTGCTTCATCAACAATCGCAAGCAAACGACCGTTAATGGAATCACGTTGTGATAGCATTTCGTCCAATTCCATAGATCCGAGTACGGTACGAATATTTGTCATGGTTAAATTAATAATCGCTTGTTCAAGATGATTCACTTCATAAGCGGCACTGCGTGCATCAATGACTTGGACAAAGCACACCGCATCAATAGCAACATTGGCATTATCTTTAGAAATGACTTCTTGTGAAGGAATATCCAACACTTGTTCCATCATATTAATTTTGCGACCGACACGATCCACAAAAGGCACAACGATATTCAAACCCGGCATTAATGTGCGTGTATACCGCCCAAAACGTTCAATCGTCCAATTTATATCCCTGTGGGACAGTTTTAATCGTTGAAAATAAGATAACAATAATGAGCGCAAGAAAGACGAATGTCGCTAGGGTTAATCCATCCATTTGATGTTCTCCATCTGGTTTTAAACGAAAAAAGTCTAACAAACTAGACCGCACTTTGTATAGCGAAATCTAAGCCAGAAAAATAAAGGCGGATTTTCGCCCGCCTTATAAAAATTGAATTATGCGTTATTTTTACGCTCTTCTTCCATACATACTGCTGCTGTAAATAAAACATCGGTTGATGAATTCAATGCGGTTTCGGTCGAATCTTGCAAAATACCGATTACAAAACCGACACCAATCATTTGCGCTGCTACATCATCAGAAATACCGAATAAGCTACAGGCTAATGGGATAAGTAGTAAAGAGCCACCGGCAACACCTGATGCACCGCAAGCACAGAGAGCCGCAACCACACTTAATACCACCGCGCTGACAAAGGAAACTTCTATACCTAGCGTATGCACCGCTGCTAAAGTTAATACGGTAATAGTAATAGCGGCACCCGCCATATTGATATTCGCACCCAATGGAATTGCCACTGAATAGGTTTCTTCATCAAGATTTAAACGTTTAGCTAAACCAATATTGACCGGAATGTTTGCCGCAGAGCTGCGGGTGAAAAATGCCGTTACACCACTTTCACGCACACAAGTCCAAACCAATGGATACGGATTCTGGCGAATTTTCCAGTAAACTAAAATCGGATTAAGAACAAATGCAGTAAAGAGCATTGCACCAATTAAGACCGCTAGTAAATGAATATAACCGCCTAAAGCTGCTAACCCCTTATCAGATAAGGTTTCTGAAACCAAACCAAAGACCCCAAAAGGCGCAAACGAAATAATAACGTGGACAATTTTAGAAATGCCCTCTGCAAAATCTGCCACCACTTGTTTTGTTGTGTCAGAGGCATGGCGAAGTGCCAATCCCAACCCGATTGACCAAGCCAATACACCAATAAAGTTGGCTTTAAAAATCGCATTTAATGGGTTATCGACCACATTAAGCACCAAGGTTAATAATACCTGAGCAACAGATTGTGGCGCGGAAGTCACATCTTCTTTTACCGATAATGCCACTTCTGAAGGAAAAAGCATACTCGCAATCACAGCGGCTAATGCAGCTAAGAATGTCCCCAAAAGATAAAGCACAATAATCTCTTTCATATTACTCTTTGAGCCAACCTTTTTATTCGCCAATGCAGCCATAACGAGGAAGAAAATCAAAATTGGCGCAACGGCTCGAAGTGCTTTGACAAAAATTTGCCCTAACACACCAATATTTGATGCAAGATCGAAACCAAATGTTTGTTCAATGCTTGGGTTAACTAACGCAATGAGGATCCCGAGGATAAGACCAATGGCAATTCGTTTGACTAAACTACCTTGAAAAAGAAAATGAAATAAACGTGATGTATTCATAATAAATTTAAATAAAAGTATGGTTAAACTTCAGATCATGGCTGATCCACCTAAGCAAACTAAAGATAGCTTAAATTCTATCTAAAAGAAAACCTTTTCTTTCATTTTTTGTCATGGGTTCATCATTTCTAGCTATTCATTATATTTTTTCTAAAATTTTGCTTAATAAAAAAATTTTTTCTATCCAGTGTTGACAACCTGTATAGAACAACAGTATATTTTACCTGTACAAAAAACCATGACTTAACCAAGGAAAAACAAGATGATGAACTACGCAAATACCGTTACCCAAAATAAGATGACGTTTTCTTATCATCCAATGCCATTCTTTAACGATATTGAAAAAAGATCAAAATTCAGTAAAAAACTTGATTTAAATCTCTATTGTATCAAGCGTCCACAACAAACTTGCTTTATTCGTGTAACGAATCCCAATATGCTTGCTTGGGGGATTGAACAAGGTGATATGCTGATTGTTGAAAAAAATGATCGTATTTCTGTTGGTGATCTTGTTGTACTAGAAAGTGAAAATGAATTTCATCTCTATGAGTTTATTACTCATCATGATGAATTTATTTTTATGGCTTTGGATTCTCAAATGCAAAATATCAAAACGAAAGATTGGGCGTCACTACCGATTATTGGAACCGTAACAAATACAATCCACCAAATTCAGCCAAAACGTCATACTCTAGAATTCTCAGCTTAATCTAAGCTATGTAGCAATTTTTTGTCACTAATACCGATACCCCCCACAGTCCCTAGAAAAAGTGCGGTTAAAACTGACCGCACTCTTGTTACATCAACTAATCATAAAGATCATCACCATCTTTACGTGTTCTTAATAATTGTAAAATCCAAACATATTGTTCTGGGGTTGGGGTGACAAAAGATTCAATTTCTTCATTCATTGCCCGAGCTGATTTTTCAGGTTCATCACTCAGCGCCATGGCAGAGTGAATTTCTATTTCATACCTACCGCTTTTGGCGTTATAGCGAGGAAACATTGGAATCACAACGGCTTTAGCAAGTTTTGCCATTTTATTTAGCCCCGGTAGGGTTGCTTTATAAGTAGCAAAAAAATCAACAAATACACTTTGTTCTGCACCAAAATCTTCATCGGGCAAATAATAGCCCATTTCTCCTTGACGGACACTCGTCAAAAAAGGCTTAATTCCATTTTGACGGGCGTGCATTTTTCCGCCAAAACGCTGGCGGACGATTGTCCACAACCAATCCACTAAAGGATTACGATGTGGGTTATACATAGAAGTCATAGGCATTCCATGTGTATGTAGAATAATACCGGAAGCATCAATCGCCCAGCCGTGCGGTACCATTAAAATAATGTTATTGCCCGCCTCCTTTGCATTTCGGATATGCTCAATACCAATAAATTCACTGCGTTTTTGCAAATGTTTTTTAGAACGAACAGCAATTTCACCAATGCCAAACATCACTTGTGCGACTACGGCAAACATTTCATCAATAACGTGCTCTCGCTGCTGTTCTGTCCACTTCGGAAAACAATAGCTCAAATTAATTTGAGCACGCTTACGCTGTTTCTTTGCCTTATGCCCAATCCATACACCTAATTTTGCTGCAAATTTATCGCGCAAACGAAATGGTATAAATGCTAATAAAAGCAAAAGGAAAATACCTAACCAAATACCCCAATATTTTGGTTTTAAATACGACCACGAAAAGTGCGGTTCATAGCCCACTCGTGCAGTTAAACGAATATTTTGCTGAGAATCTGTCATACTAAAAACAATGGCGGAATTAACCGCACTTTAAATATTAAACCAACCTTGATCGTATGCCATTTTTACTGTCATCAAAAACGACATAACGACTACCATAGGGCGAATAAGCGTTTTACCTTTTGTCATCACCATTTTAGCGCCCAAATTTGCCCCAATCATGCCTCCCACCATCATCACGATTCCTACAATCCACAAAATTTGTCCACCGGCTAAGAAAAGCAAGAAAGAAGCAAGGTTCGAGGTAAAGTTCATCACCTTCGCATGGGCTGTCGCTTTAGCAATATTGAAACCTAACAATGTAATACACGCCAAGCCCATAATAGAGCCCGTTCCCGGTCCGAAAAAGCCGTCATAGAAACCTAAAAATGGGCTAATGGCAAAACCAAAAACCACATAAGTTAAACGTTGTTTGCGATCTTTATCTCCCAATTTAGGCGTAAAGAGAAAATACAATCCAATTGCTAAAATTAAAAATGGCAAAATTTTCTTAAAAACTGAGACATCAAGCAATTGAATCAAGATTGTGCCTAAAGCCGATCCGATGAAAACACAGAGTAGGATAAACCAAACTTCCCGTAAATTGACCGCTCTTTTACGTAAAAAATAGAGACTGGCAGAAAATGCGCCTCCCATCGCTTGTAATTTATTTGTCCCCAATGCCACAGCCGGTGGCATCCCCGTCATAAGCAGGGCTGGAATGGTAATCAAGCCGCCTCCGCCTGCAATCGCATCAATAAATGCGGCAACAAATGCCACAACAAATAATATTGCTAAAATATCAACGCCCAATTCCATACCATGCACTCTATGATTTGCCTATAAAATTATTCTAACCATTCACTTCGATTTGGCGAAGTCAATATTTGTTGGCATAAAAAGGGTTCAGGCGGTAAAACTTTTGGCTTATTTGAGCCCGTACTTGGTTTTGCAGGTTCAAACCAAGAATAAAGTTCATCACCACACCCATCACCAGACGGAACCGGTGCTTGATCTTCACAATGAACAGCCTCTGCAGGACATTTTAAACGGACATGAAAATGTGAATCATGCCCAAACCAAGGACGAATTTTGTGTAACCAACTACGATCATTACCTGCTGTTTGACATAATTTAAGCTTAATTGCCGGATTTACAAAAATACGGGTCACGCCATGATCCTGAGCCGCAAGCTTAATCAATGTTGCATGGTGATGATTCCATACCCGCTCATCAACCCGTTGTGCTTTTCTATCAACCACTAACAAGCCCTTCCCATCTGAATTTAATGCATCTGCATCGGACATTTCGCCCATGCGTAACCAAATATCCGCATCTAATCCCATTTGATGGCTAGCGTGTCCGGTCAGGAAACGCCCTCCGCCCGGCATAGCAATATCCCCTACAAGCATTGTTGGTAATCCTGCTGCTTTCACCCTTTCCCCCAAACGTTTGAGATATTTAATCATCTCAGGATGGCCATAATAGCGGTTACGATTCATTCGGATAACTTGATAGCCATCACCCTTAGCCGGTAAAGCTTCAGCCCCAATAATACAACCGTTAGAATAACTTCCAATTGGCTGTGCCTTTCCGTTCTCACTGGGAATAGGGCGTTTAATTTGCTGCCAATCTTGAGGAGAAGACTGCACGCTTAAAGAAAAAAGTGCGGTTAAAATAATCGAAGTTTTTAATACGATTTTATTCATTTCACTCGCCTTACTACTTACATTGTGCCTTAAAACGTAATAAGTGATCCAATAACACAATGGCAACCATCGCTTCCGCAATAGGTACGGCACGAATTCCCACGCAAGGATCATGGCGACCCTTTGTCACCACCTCCACTGCTTCGCCATCAAGGTTCACAGAACGTCCGGGGATCGTAATGCTTGAAGTCGGTTTCAATGCAATGGTGGCAATAATCGGCTGACCGGAGCTAATCCCGCCCAAAATACCGCCTGCGTGATTACTCTCAAAACCATTTGGTGTTATTTCGTCACGATGCTGACTACCACGCTGTCCCACCACCGCAAAGCCATCGCCAATTTCTACGCCTTTCACGGCATTAATTCCCATCAAGGCATGAGCCAAATCGGCATCCAAGCGATCAAATACAGGTTCACCTAAACCAACCGGCACATTTTCAGCAATCACCGTGAGTTTCGCACCGATGGAATCCCCTTCTTTTTTCAGCGCTCGGATTAATTCATCAAATTTTTCAACCGCACTTTCATCAGGGCAAAAGAAAGGGTTACTCTCCACAGTTTCCCAATTAATTTTCCCAACCGTTTGTGGTGCAATTTTCACCTCGCCGATTTGACTTAAAAACCCCCGTACTTCAATGCCAAATTGTTCCCTCAGGTATTTTTTCGCAATCGCCCCGGCTGCGACCCTCATAGCCGTTTCACGTGCGGAAGAACGTCCGCCACCACGATAATCACGAATGCCGTATTTTTGTTGATAAGTAAAATCGGCGTGTCCGGGACGGAAACGATCTTTAATTTCACCATAATCTTGAGAACGCTGATCCGCATTTTTAATGATCATTCCAATGCTTGTACCGGTGGTTTTTCCTTCAAATACACCGGATAAAATTTGCACTTCATCTGCTTCCCGACGTGCCGTGGTATAACGAGATGTACCGGGTTTACGGCGATCTAAATCAGGCTGAATATCCGCTTCAGACAGCGTCATATTAGGTGGGACACCATCTACAATACAACCGAGTGCAATACCATGAGATTCGCCAAAAGTTGTTACACGGAAAAGTTGTCCTATTGTATTACCTGCCATATTTTACCTCTCATACTCTACGACTTTTTCTTAGATAATGTTGTTGCATTAACATCAACGAACGGAATTTCTTCACCGGTATCATTATTTTTAATAAAGACATCAAGCTGATTGAACGCAATATCAATATTATTTTCAGCAAAGAGTTCATTGATACGGCGATTAAGCCCATCCGTTGTATTGGTTCGATCGGATATTTGCCCCACATAAACACGTAATTCGTGATCCAATGTGCTTGCACCAAAGGACAAAAATAGCGCTCTCGGTTCAGGATCTTTTAATACGGCCGGTTGCTCATTTGCCGCTTGGAGGAGTAATTTTTTCACTAACTCTAAATCTGAACCGTAAGCGACTCCAACCGTCACAACCAAGCGGGTCATCGTACTGGAAAGCGCCCAGTTAATTACCTGACCGGTCACAAAAGATTTATTTGGTACGATCACTTCTTTACGATCAAAATCAATCAAAGTAATCGCACGAATACGGATTTTTGCAACCGTTCCACTCACCCCGTTGATTGTCACAGTATCCCCGACTCGAATCGGGCGTTCAAATAATAAGATAATACCGGAAACAAAGTTTGCAAAAATTTCCTGCATACCAAAACCAAGCCCCACGGAAAGTGCGGCAAATAACCATTGTAATTTTGACCAAGACATCCCTAGCGTAGCAAATGCCCACGCCCCACCAATCGCAATGATGGTATAAGTTAATAATGTCGTAATCGTGTAGGGCGTACCTTGCGATAATTTCAGACGAGAGAAAAGCATCACTTCTAAAATACCGGAAATATTTCGTACCAAAACATAAGTAATCACGACAATGATCATCGCGACCAGTAAATTGAAGAGCGTGATACTTTCTGTCACATTTGCGCCATCAACAACAGAAACCTGTTTCCATAATGTAATATCACGTAGGTAGCTTGCTACGGTAATGAGATCCGACCATACAAAGTAGAAAATTGCAAATAGCGCCGTCCAAATAAAGAGATCGGCAAAACGTAATAACTGGCTTCTAACTTCATTTAACGCTAATCCTTCCTCTTGATCAGTCATCACAACCACATCATCTGAAGGTGAACCATCGTTAAATTCTTCTGCTTTTTGTTTCTGTTTTTCAATTAAGCGACGATGAGCCAAACGGCGCGAAGATACTGTAATTCCCCGATAAATTACATGACGTAAAATAAACCAAACACACCAAGCAATATAGGAACTAATAAGATGTTGAATTAAATTCAACACCGTATAGTAGTAGCCTAATGCCACTAAGATAATAAATCCAATTGGCGTGATCTGTAACAAGATTTGGATTACTTTTACAATGACATTATTATGTTGTGACTGGTGTTCTTCATAAGCACGCAACGCTCGATTAAAACGAGGCGCAATAATCACAACACAAAAAATAAGCGATGCAATTGTATTTAATTCGCCTAAAACATCGTTGGCTAACCCATTATCCATCACATTGCTAAATACCGAGGTATTTAATAGCAGAACAACGGCAATGATAATCCGTTTTACCACACCGCGAAACTTTTCCGCATCCTCTTGGGCAAAACCAAAATGACGTACAAAAATACCATTTGGACGAAAAATTGCGAACCATACATTAAAGAACCACCAATAACCGGCCATTCGGAATGACCAATCCCAGAATTCTTGCGGATTACGAAAGAAGAAAAATCCAATTAATTGGCAGATTGCTAAAAACCAAAGTGTGCCGGACAAATTTAACAAAACAGTTAATATCAACGCCATCGGCGTATGCCATTGTGTATCGGATCGAAGCGTATTGATTTCACCGTTAATCATCGCCAAGCGTTGTTTAATTCTTGGTTTGAATTTAAAAATTGCACCGCCAATGACTAAAAGGATAAATGCATAAGTCAATAGAGAAGGTAAATTGTCATAATTAGTGGGAAATCCTAAATGCTTTACCATTCCGTTAAACTGTGCACTTAACGATTTTGGCAACATTTCCAACCAACTCAAATTAATCGGATTGTTACTTTTCACCCAAAAACTTTGCTGCTCCAATTTTGATCCAATTTGATCACTAATTTGTGTAATTTGTTGCTGGGTTAATTCTAAAGAAATCGCTAAATTGAGTTGGTTATTTAATGACTTAATGAGATCTGAACCCATTTTACGGCGTTCGGTTAATAAAGTTATTAACTGTGTTTTTTCCGCTGCCGTAAAAGTTTGGTTTTCATCCGACTCAACTTTTTTAATATAAGTATCAAGATCATACAGCTCATTACGACGTTGCGTAATATCAAAAATCTGTACACGTAAATCTGCTATTTGCTTTGATAAACCTTGAATATTTAGATTAGTGGGTAATTTTTGTTTCTGTTGTTGAATAATACGAGAAAGCACTAATGTCCCTTGTAACGCACTAATTTGCTCATTAATGGTGCGTTGCGTTTGTGTCAAATTATCTAACACATTACGCATTCTAAGCTCATCTTGCGTTAAGGTATTTGTTTTTTCCGTCTGTTCTAATAAAAATTGACTTAACTGAGCATTAAGCTCCAATACTTTCTGAATATAATCATTTTTAACCGCACTTTGCTGCTGTTGTTGAGCCTGTTCCACTTTATCTTGCGTTTGTTCAAGATTTTTTTGATTAATCGCCTCTTGTACTGCCGCAATTTGCTGTTGCTGAAGTTGCTGTTTCACACTCAATAAGTCATAACGGCTTTGATAAAGTAAGGAAAGCTGATCACTGTTTTTTAACAACGTTTGACTATAATTATTTTTAAGTTCAATCAGCTGTAATTCCAGCTGGTATTGCTGTTGTAATACACTATCTAACGAACTATCGGAAAGTTTCTGATTTAACGTTTGGCTACGTTTTAAATTATCCGCCAATGCAGTTTGTGCTCGTTCTGACACAGCACTCTGTCCCGCCACCAAGGCATTCGCAGCATTTAACTCGCTTTGAGTATCTTGCTGTTGGGCACTAAGTTTACTCAGTGTTTCCTGTAAATTATCTAATGAGGTTTCCTTATAATTATCAGGTTTCTCCTGCCCTAAATTTTTCTTAAGGTTCTGTAAATCCGTATTATTTTTTTGAATTTCCGCATCGGCTTGATTAAGCGTATCATCGAGTGTGTCATTCGTTTTTTGCTGTGTTTGAATTTGCTCTAGCAAATCAAGAGAGGTTTGCAATTGCTCAATGCGTGCTTTTTTAAGCTCCGCATCATCAATTTTTTGTGCTGCCTCCAAATCCAATTTTAAACTTTGCTCAGTTGGCGAAGATTTTGCCTGTTCCGCCATAACAGAATGAGGCAAAGCCAATCCCATTACAAGGCTTACAGAAAGTGCGGTTAAAAAACGTGGTAATTTCATATTCTTCCTATTCATAGTTTTCTGTGCTAAACCATTGAGTCAGCACCTTACGGGAAATTTTAATTGCCCCCGATTGTAAATTTTGAGGCAATGGATAATAAGCGATCGGTTGCTTAAATCGTGCTAAATGTTCTTGTAAAAAAATGCGTAGTTTTTCGACCGCACTTTCCGTGAAGTGTTCATAAAATTCAAGGACAGCAATCGGTCTTGCGCCAAACTCTGAATCCTTTTTTGGCAAAACAAATACTTGTTTCACCCAATTTGATTGCAATATCACACCTTCAATTTCTTCCGGCTGAATATTTTCGCCACCGGAAATGAACATATTATCTAAACGCCCCACAACGACTAATTCATTATTTTGCCAAATCCCCTTATCTTTTGTTTGTAGCCAACCTTGTTGATTCGTGAGAGGAATAATTTCCCCCATCTTCCAATAACCTAATGCCAGCCCTGCACCTTTCAACCAAATTTCCTCATTCACCAGTTGAAATTCACGTCCTAAAAGTGGTTGCCCAACACCGGGTAAATGATCCGACAATTTAGCACAAATTGTTGATGCCATTTCCGTCATACCATATCCGCTGTAAGCTTGGATACCATATGCACGAATTGATTGAGTCAACGTTAGTGGAATATGCGCCCCACCTAATAAGATATGGCAGGTTTTAAAATGGGATTGGGGGTGCTGAACGAGATAATCAAGCAAACGTTGAAGCTGTGTTGGCACTAATGACACATGGGTTGTTTGTAATAATGATTGATAAAAATCGCTTTGTGGAAAATGTAATTCCCCACCACAAAGTAACCAACGCCAAACAATCCCCTGCCCTGAAACGTGATATAAAGGTAATGACAATAACCAAGATTGCGATGAATCAAAGTGCATTAATTGACACACGCCACGAGCATTATCCAAATGCGATTGAATATGATGCACGACCGCCTTAGGCAATCCACTCGATCCTGATGTCAAGGTCATAGTTGCCGGGCGAAAAAAATCAGCCTGAGGAAATTCTACCGATGAATGTCCATCAGGAATATCCAATAAATCCTCATCAAATAAACATAAATCAATGTCGTATTCACGGCATAATTCATTAATTTTATCTTTTGGAAATGCAGGATTTAACCCCAGAATTTTGGCACCAATCTGAATTGTTGCAAGATAAAGAAAAAGGATCGATTCAGTATTTTTGCTACAAAAAGCAACTGCACTTTCTGATGTCAGCCCCCGAGATTGTAAAAATACCGCTGTTTGATCGATCTTTTCCCTAATCTCTCCCCAAGTAAAAACATCACCCTGCGATGAACGCAAGGCGATTTTATCTCGGTATTGAAGTGTATTGGCAAGTCGTTGCCAAGGAAAAAATTTAGTTACTGACAAAATAGGTTCGCACTTCATCAATCAAGCTTTCCGGCAAATCCATGGATTGCATCGCCCCCTCTAACATCAACATTTTCCGACCACTATTCGTATTAGTTATAACCCAATAGGGCGTATCCGGAATTTGTTTCGGCTTGGTATGATTCCCCGCCATTAACAATGTTGCTTCATCACGTGCAAAGTAAACACGGGTACGACCTTGTAAGGATTCTGTCGCCTGTGCAAAACTTTCCGGATTGGTGCGGTAAAGCACGCGTAAAACCGCTAAAAAACGCACAACAGCTTTTGTTTCTTCCTTAAATTCTGAAGAACTTAATAAAGCACGAACATTATCTGAGATCCGGCTAATCGCTGTCTCCGACTGTTTTCTCGCTGTTTTCAACTGTGTTAGATCTTTCGATGTCGGCTCAGGCTGGATTTGAGGTACATTAGCCTGTTTCATCTCTTTGGGTAAAACAACATCAGATTTAACCGCACTTTTATTTGTTTCATCAAAGGAAACAAAATCCAAGGTACGGCTTGGATTTGCAGGTAAATTCAGCAAACGGCGAAGAATATCGGAAGCACTTTCACCAATAGACTGGGTTTGTTTTGCAATGTATTGGTATAACTCTTCATCAACTTCAATAATCTTCATTTTTATTTCTCCCTTTGCTAAAATTCTTGCCATTATAACGATTTCTCAACGAATTCTCACGCGAAAATTATGCCAAGCTCTCAATTATTAAACTATCAATTTCATCAACCAAAACAAGTAAGTAAACATCCTACCTTAGTGTTCATCCACGGTTTATTTGGCGATATGAATAACCTTGGTGTTATCGCCCGAGCCTTTAGTGATGATTACAATATTTTACGGATTGATCTCCGCAATCACGGACAAAGTTTTCATTCAGACTCAATGAATTACGAACTGATGGCAAGAGACGTATTCGCACTTATTCAACATCTTAAGTTAGATAAAGTGATTCTGATCGGCCATTCTATGGGTGGGAAAACGGCCATGAAATTGACCGCACTTCATGCCGAGATTGTAGAAAAATTGATCGTCATTGATATTGCGCCTATCATCTATGGACATAACGGGCATCAAGATGTATTTCAAGGTTTATTCGCTGTAAAAAATGCTGCACCACAAAATCGCCAAGAAGCCAAACCCATTTTGGAAAAAAATATTCAAGATCCTGCCGTTGTACAATTTATGCTGAAATCTTTTGATCCCACTTCACCTGAATTTTTTCGTTTTAACTTAAGTGCGCTTTTTAACCAATATCATCATTTAATGGATTGGCAAAATGTGGAGGTGTCTATCCCCACTCTATTTATTCGAGGAGGCAATTCAGCCTATATAAAACCGGAAAACACCGACACTATTTTGGTACAATTTCCTCATGCGACATCATTCACGATAAACGGCTGTGGACACTGGGTTCATGCTGAAAAACCAGACTTTGTTATCCGAGCAATCAATCGATTTTTAAATAAGAATTAATTGATTCAAATGAGAATTGATTTATGCTATAGTTCGCCCAACTCGCAGGGCTTTGCCCCTAAGTTTTATAGTGATTAAGTATTTATTTAAAGGAAAGAAAAATGGCAGTAGTGGGTCTATTTTATGGCAGCGATACAGGCAATACCGAGAATATCGCAAAAATGATTCAAAAACAGTTAGGCAGTGAATTAGTAGATATTCGTGATATCGCCAAAACCTCAAAAGAGGATATTGAAGCCTACGATTTTTTACTTTTCGGGATTCCAACTTGGTACTATGGTGAAGCCCAAGCGGATTGGGATGATTTTTTCCCAACCTTAGAAGAAATCGATTTTACTGATAAATTAGTCGCAATTTTCGGCTGTGGTGACCAAGAAGACTACGCTGATTATTTCTGCGATGCAATTGGTACAGTACGTGATATTGTCGAACCTCGAGGGGCTATCGTTGTGGGCAACTGGCCGACTGAAAACTATACTTTTGAAGCCTCTAAGGCACTCTTAGAAGATGGAACCTTTATCGGTTTGTGTATTGATGAAGATCGCCAGCCTGAACTCACCGCTGAACGCGTGGAAAAATGGTGTAAACAAATTTATGAAGAAATGTGTGTAGCCGAGCTCGCTTAACTATCATGAAAGGAAACTTTATGTCTGAAGAAAATATTAAATTGCTCAAAAAAGCCGGGTTAAAAATTACCGAGCCTCGTTTGACTATTTTAGCTTTAATGCAAAGTCACAAAAACGAACATTTTTCTGCAGAAGATGTATATAAAATTTTATTAGAACAAGGTAGCGATATTGGTCTTGCTACCGTTTATCGTGTACTGAATCAATTTGATGAAGCACATATTTTAATTCGCCACAATTTTGAAGGAAATAAATCAGTTTTTGAACTTGCTCCGACGGAACACCATGATCACATTATTTGTGAAGACTGTGGTAAAGTCTTTGAGTTTTCCGATAATCTCATTGAGCAACGTCAAAAAGAAATTAGCGAACAATATGGCATAAAATTAAAAGCTCACAGCCTATATCTTTATGGAAAATGTAGCGATATAGAAAAATGCGAAGAAATTACAAAGAAAGATGATAAAAAATAGTCTGTAAAAAGTGCCCGCTTTCATATGAAGCGGGTATTTTACTATTGAGCGATATTCACTTTTCGCCATAAATCTTTACTATAAATCGTCCCAACCGGATTCTTTTGCCAGCCCATTAAAGAAGAGGAAATATAAACCGGTGTAGTGTATTGGAATATTGGAAGAACCAAATTTTCTTGCTGAATAATTTCACTTAATTTTAAGTAAATTTCCGACCGCTCTTTTTCTGATGTACTTTTTAATGCCTGTTCAAACAGCTGATCATATTGTTGATTGGAATATCCGCTCTTATTATCGGGGCTTTTTGAATAAAACAGTCCTAAAAATGCTGCCGGATGGTTAAAATCACCACACCAGCCCGAACGAATTAGTTGGAACTCACCTTTCGTACGCTTTTCTTGTAAAGCCTGCCAGCTCATCTCATGGTTTTCAATACGTAACAAATCTGATTCCGATAGCTGACGAGCTAGACGGTTCGCAATGTTTCGATGAACGAATGTATCATCATAACTTATCTGCAAAACCAATGGCTGTTTCTCTGTAATACGAGCTTGTGCTAACAACGGCTCCGCCACCACGGGTTCCCAACGAGAATCTATCCCATGTAACATTGCTTTTGGTAAAAAGTAAGAACTCGGAATCGCATTAGGCATTTCATTATCCGTGATACCTGTGACAGACAGCAATGAAACAATCGCCTTTCTTATCAAAGGATTCTTTAACTTTTCCTCTCGCAAGTTAAATTCGTAGAAATAGCCACATAATTGAGGAAAGTATTGAATATTCTCTGTTGTTTGAACAGGTGACCAAAGCACATCTAATTTCGACATTGGGGTTGTGTTATAAAGCACATAATCCACGGTTTTAAATGAGACTAGCTCTTTTTGCCAATACTGTGAATTTTTAATTAAATGTACCCCGTTTTCATCATGTGATGAAAGACGATAAGCACCGTTTGATACCCATAGATTTGAGTCATGATATCGTGGCAATAAGGCAATATGCGCCAACATTTCAGGTAAATAAGGCGTAGGTTTATCCAATGAGATCAACAAAGTGCGGTCGTTTTTAGCTACAATGCCAAGACTTTCAGATGGCAATTTTTTCTCTAATACGGCTTTCGCCTCTTTCAAATTTAAATACAATAAATAAAATCTCAGCGGGCTTTCAGATTGAGAAAGCGCTTGCCAAGAAAGCACAAAATCTTGCGCAGTTAGAGGCATCCCATTCGACCATACCAACCCTTCACGTAAAACAAACTTCCAATTTTTATTATCTTTCGTTTCCCAACTTTCTGCCGCCCCCGATACAATATGACCTTGTGCATCATAAGCTGTTAATCCTTCAAAAAGATCACGAATTAAAGAAATTTGTTCCATCTCTTTCACTTGCCACGGATCTAAAATGGGTTGATATTTCATTCCACGTGTCAGTTTCTCACGATCATATTCTGTATTTTTTTGTAGAGAGTGCTCTTCTTTTAAAACAGAAGAGACAACTTGATCTTGATTAGATTTTTGGCTATTTAGCTTATCACAGCCATTCAAAGCTAAAATAACAGAGAAAACAACCGCACTTTTTAAGCCTGTTAATAAAGCACTATTCATTTTTTATATCATCTTTCTGTGTATCTTTCATTTTAGTTTCCTCTTCAGTTTTAACCCAAAAGAAGAAGAACCAATATTTCACAATAATCAAGACAACAATAACACTGCGTCCTATCAGACTAGGCGTAAAATAGAAGCCGATTAGTAATATTAACGTTGCAAATGTTAAAATTGAACGCTTTGTTTTTTTCGTCATCGCTCGGCGTTCATTAAAAGACTTCAAATGTTTTTGATAGATAGACGTACCAAGAAACCAAGTTTCCAAACGCTTAGAACCTTTCGCAAAGAAAAATAATGTCAATAAAAGAAATGGCGTAGTAGGTAAAATCGGAAGAAAAATCCCCACAATACCGAGCACAAGGGAAAGAAGCCCTAATAAAATATAAATGTACTTCATAATGTTCCTAAATTGTTTAAAGGCGAGCCATTATTACCGATTTTTTAGATTTTTCAACCTTGATATTATAGAATCTGCCGTCACATAAGAAACAGTTTTCAAAAAGGAAATCATTATGTCAAATCCATTACTTAACATTCAAGGCTTGCCGCCTTTCTCACAAATCAAACCGGAACACATTCAACCTGCTGTTAAAACACTTATCCAAGATTGCCGTGATACAATAGAACAGGTGTTAAATCAACCGCACTTTACTTGGGAAAATTTCATTTTACCTTTAACGGAAGTAAGCGATCGTCTCAGTCGTGCTTGGTCGCCGGTTTCCCATTTAAATTCAGTAAAAAACAGTCCTGAGTTACGCGAAGCCTATCAGGCTTGCTTGCCTCTGCTTTCTGAATACAGCACCTGGGTGGGTCAGCACAAAGGGCTTTATAATGCGTATTTAGCACTCAAAAACAGTCCTGAATTTGCCGCTTATTCCGTGGCTCAAAAAAAGGCAATTGAAAATGCCTTACGGGATTTTGATCTTTCCGGTATTGCTTTATCGGAAGAAAAACAAAAACGCTATGGTGAAATTTCAGCAAGATTATCCGAACTCAGTTCTCAATTCAGCAATAATGTGCTTGATGCAACAATGGGCTGGGAAAAGGTGATTGAAAATGAAACAGAACTAAAAGGACTGCCTGAATCTTCATTGCAAGCGGCAAAACAATCTGCCGAAAGTAAAGGTTTAAAAGGCTACCGTTTTACCCTTGAAATTCCAAGCTATTTACCGCTCATGACTTACTGTGAAAACCAAGCACTACGTGAAGAAATGTACCGTGCTTACACCACTCGTGCATCAGAGCAAGGCCCTAATGCCGGCAAATGGGATAACAGTAAAATCATGGAAGAAATTCTCACCTTGCGTGTAGAATTGGCGAAATTACTCGGTTTTAATACTTACACCGAACTTTCCCTTGCAACTAAAATGGCGGAAAATCCACAACAAGTGCTGGATTTCTTAGATAATTTGGCGAAACGCGCCAAACCACAGGGTGAAAAAGAATTGGCTGAACTCAAAGCCTACTGCGAAAAAGAATTTGGTGTCACAGAACTTGAACCTTGGGATATCGCTTTCTACAGCGAAAAGCAAAAACAACATCTCTACACCATCAATGATGAAGAACTACGTCCTTATTTCCCTGAAGATCGTGTGCTATCCGGTTTATTTGAACTGATTAAACGTATTTTCAACATCCGTGCGGTAGAACGTTTTGCTGTGGATACGTGGCACAAAGATGTACGTTTCTTTGATCTTATTGATGAAAACGATCAGTTACGTGGTAGTTTTTATCTCGACCTTTATGCCCGAGAAAACAAACGTGGCGGTGCTTGGATGGATGATTGTGTCGGCAGAAAACGTAAACTTGATGGTTCTATTCAAACACCGGTGGCATATTTAACTTGTAACTTTAATGCGCCTATTGGCGATAAACCGGCATTATTTACCCACGATGAAGTCACCACCCTTTTCCACGAATTTGGTCATGGTATTCACCATATGCTCACACAAATTGATGTATCTGATGTGGCTGGCATTAACGGCGTGTCTTGGGATGCGGTGGAATTACCAAGCCAATTTATGGAAAATTGGTGCTGGGAAGAAGAGGCACTGGCATTTATTTCCTGTCACTACGAAACGGGCGAACCTTTGCCAAAAGAAAAATTAGTACAACTATTGAAAGCAAAAAACTTCCAAGCTGCCATGTTTGTTTTACGCCAACTGGAATTTGGCATTTTCGATTTCCGTTTACATCACACGTTTGATCCGGAAAAAATGAATCAAATTCTTGATACCCTCAAAGCAGTGAAATCACAGGTTGCGGTCATTAAAGGGGTTGATTGGGCAAGAACACCGCATAGCTTCAGCCATATTTTCGCAGGCGGCTATGCTGCAGGCTATTACAGCTACTTATGGGCAGAAGTGCTCTCCGCCGACGCCTACTCACGCTTTGAAGAAGAAGGTATCTTTAACCCAATTACCGGAAAATCTTTCTTGGACGAAATCTTAACCCGTGGCGGTTCAGAAGAACCAATGGAACTTTTCAAACGTTTCCGTGGGCGTGAACCCCAGTTAGATGCCCTGTTAAGACACAAAGGTATCGCTAATTAAGCATAATCAAAAGCCCTGAAAATTCAGGGCTTTTTTATAGATAAAGTGCGGTCATTTTTCAGTGCATTTTACCCATAAAAAAATCGCACGATATTGCTACCGTGCGATTTTTCTTTTTATTATTGGTACACTCGATTAACCATTGTAACGTTTAAAGATTAGCGTCGCATTCGTACCACCAAAACCGAAGCTATTTGACATCACCGTTTGCAAACCGGCATTTTCTCTCGTTTCGGTCACAATATTGCAACCTTCCGCCGCTTCATCTAAGGTTTCAATATTAATGCTTGGCGCAATAAAATCATTATCCAACATTAATAAGGTATAAATGGCTTCGTGAGCGCCTGCTGCACCTAAAGAGTGGCCGGTCATAGATTTTGTCGATGAAATTGCCGGCACATTAGCACCAAACACATTTTTGATTGCCCCCAATTCTTTCACGTCCCCAACCGGTGTTGAAGTGCCGTGAACATTAATGTAATCAATTGGGGTATCCACTGTCGCCATCGCTTGTTTCATACAACGTTCTGCCCCTTCACCGCTTGGTGCAACCATATCATAGCCATCCGAAGTCGCGCCATAACCCACGATTTCCGCATAAATTTTTGCACCGCGAGCAAGGGCGTGTTCTAATTCTTCCACTACAACAACAGCACCACCACCGGCAATCACGAAGCCATCACGGTTCGCATCGTAAGCACGGGAGGCTTTTTCCGGCGTATCATTGTATTTGGTAGAAACCGCTCCCATTGCATCAAACTCGGTCGCACATTCCCAAGATAACTCTTCCGCACCACCTGCAAAGACAATATCTTGTTTTCCTAACTGAATTAACTCAACAGCATGTCCAATACAATGTGCCGACGTCGCACAAGCAGAGCTGATAGAATAGTTTACGCCACGAATTTTATAAGGCGTTGCAAGACAGGCAGAAACACTTGATGCCATGGTTTTCGTTACGGCATAAGGCCCTATTGCCTTCACACCACGAGGACCACGTGCCGCATCGCAAGCAATTAATTGATTATGTGCCGATCCTGTTCCTGCCCCAATGACTAAACCTGTACGATCATTGGAAACCTGTTCTTCCGTTAACCCCGCATCTTCAATGGCCTCACGCATGGAAAGATAAGCATAAGCTGCCGCATCACCCATAAAACGATATACTTTACGATCAATATGTTCACTTGGATCTAATTTAATCGTGCCTGCAACATGACTACGCATTTTCATCTCAACAAATTCAGGCACAATTTCAATACCCGATTTTCCTGCTTTTAATGATGCAAGCACTTCCTGTTTATTGTTACCGATACTGGAAATAATACCAAAGCCTGTAATGACAGCTCTTCTCATTGCTTCTTCCTTTTTGTTTCATATGTCAAAATAACGGCTCAAAACTACTACGAAATAAAAATATTTCAAGTAATAATTCATTTGTTCGACCAGTTAGAGACTGTAAAATTCATACCGCCAACAAATTTCAATAAGCCGGAAAATTCCGTTATTATAAGTCAATTCAATAATGCAAGAAAGGAATAAAAATGCTCGCCGTTCAGTATGCAGACATTCATTTTAATGAACAACATACCCCCGTTTCCAACCAATTTGATGATGTTTATTTTTCCAATTACGATGGATTGGCAGAAACGGATTATGTATTTTTACAGGGCAATCAATTATGGGAACGTTGGCAAGATCATCAACATACTCACTTCACCATTGCAGAAACCGGTTTTGGTACAGGGTTAAATTTTTTTACCACTATCCAATTATTTCGAGAATTTCGCAAAAAATATGTCAATGCACCTCTCAAACGCCTCTATTTTATTTCTTTTGAAAAATATCCGCTAAAACCGACCGCTCTTCAGCAAGCCCATTCGGCATATCCGCAATTTGTCGAATTAAGCCAACATTTGCAATGCTACTGGCGCTCACCGATTAAAGGCTGTCAACGCATTCATTTTGATGAAACCACCCTTGATTTATGGTTTGGTGATGTGAAGGACAATTTACCGCGACTTGGCGATTATATGAACGAAGGCATTGATGCTTGGTTTTTAGACGGTTTTGCGCCTAGTAAAAATCCGGATATGTGGAATGAAAACTTATACAACCAAATGTATCGCTTCACCAAACCTAACGGTACATTCGCTACCTTCACAGCAGCAAGTGCGGTCAGAAAAGGGTTAGAATTCGTAGGGTTTGAGGTAAGCAAACGTAAAGGATTTGGTAAAAAACGGGAATGTTTGAGCGGACAAAAAAACCAGCCAAAACCGACAGCACTTTCCGCCCCTTGGTATCTTCCTCAATCGGCAAAGATGGAAAAACAAGATATTGCCATTATTGGCGGAGGGATCGCCTCATTATGCACCGCTATTTCATTGCTCAAACGAGGGGCGAAAATTACCCTTTATTGTGAAGATGAACAACCTGCACTCAATGCTTCCGGCAATAAACAGGGGGCGTTTTATCCGCAGCTCAGCGATGATAATCCTCTCACCATCCATTTTTACCTTCACGCTTTTTCCTATGGCAAACAATTGCTTGATTGGGCAATGAAACAAGGCATTGAATTTGAACACGAATTTTGTGGCGTAGCATTATGTGCCTATAACGAAAAAAGTGCGGCCAAATTAGAAAAGATTTCTCAATTGGGTTTGCCTAATGAAATCTTTGAAATGCTGGATGCGGAGGCATTAAGCGAAAAAGTGGGGTTGCCTCTTTCTTGCGGAGGGGGATTTATTGCTCAAGGCGGATGGCTTGCGCCCCGTCAATTTGTGCAAAACACCTTTTCGCTACTTGAAAAATGCGGTGTGAAAATCAAAACTTCGCAAAAAATTACCGCACTTTCGCAAACGGAACAAGGTTGGCAGCTGATCAACACCCATCACGAAGTCATAGAACACGAAGTCGTCATTCTCGCCAACGGCTATAAAATTACCGATTTTTCTCAAACGGAAAAACTCCCCCTTTACCCGATTCGAGGGCAAGTCAGCCAAATTCCCACCGGTGAAAATTTACGAAAATTAAAATCCGTGCTTTGCTACGATGGCTATCTTACCCCTGTCGATCACGCCAAAACCAGCCACTGTATTGGCGCAAGCCATATTCGTGATAATACGGATCGCACCTTTAGCGAACAGGAACAACAGGAAAACCAACAAAAACTGCAGCAAAATATTGCACAAAGTTGGACACAAGAGGTTGATACCTCAAGCAATCTTGCGAGAGTTGGGATTCGTTGCTCCGTACGGGATCTTGCTCCTATGGTAGGAAACGTACCGAATTTCACCCAACAATGTGAAAATTATCAGAATCTTTTTAACCTCCGCCGCCGCAAACAAGCTATTCAAAGTGCGGTCAATTTTCCGAATCTTTTTCTGTCCGCCGCACTAGGATCACGAGGTCTCACCTCCGCCCCTCTGCTCGGCGAAACGCTGGCCTCGCTCATCTATGGCGAACCTTTGCCTTTAGGAGAAGAGATTATGCAAAACTTATCCGCCAATCGTGCTTGGGTGAGAAAATGGTTGAAGGGTTCGGAAGTGAAATAATGTTTTTCAAAAAATCCTATATCCCAAATGGGAGATAGGATTTCTTTTAAGAAAACAGGAACAAAAAATTATTTGTAACTTAATTCATTCCAACGC
Organism: Rodentibacter genomosp. 1; assembly: GCF_001999285.1. Taxonomy (GTDB): domain Bacteria; phylum Pseudomonadota; class Gammaproteobacteria; order Enterobacterales; family Pasteurellaceae; genus Rodentibacter. The sequence continues at coordinate 50,381 of NZ_MLHN01000008.1, read as the reverse complement.
AACTCATTTTTTAATTGAGAAAGATCTGTATTGTCATTGATATGAATAAATTCAATCTCAAAATATTCTGCAAACATGCGTAACATATCGGCATCCACATCTAAACTAAATGCACTATGGTGCGCCCCGCCGGCTAAAATCCAAGCTTGAGTCCCTATATCAAAATTAGGCTTAAGCTGCCAAAAAGCGTGTCCAACCGGCAATTTAGGCATTTCTTGTGGTTTTTCCACGACATCCAAATCAGCGACAACCATACGGAATCGATTTCCCATATCTACAATGGTTGCATTTACCGCACGCCCCGTTTTTGCAGTAAAAATCAAACGGGTTGGATCTTCTTTTCCGCCAATGCCAAGCGATTTTATCTCTAAAAAAGGCTTATCATCAGTAATGGAAGGACAAACTTCCAACATATGTGCACCAAGTACCACTTCATTATTTTCGGCTAAATGGTAGGTATAATCTTCCATAAAGGAACTGCCTTCTGGCAATCCATACCCCATTACTTTTATTGCCCGAACCAACGCTGCGGTTTTCCAGTCTCCTTCAGCACCAAATCCATAGCCTTGTTGCATTAAACGTTGCACCGGCAATCCCGGTAATTGTTTCATGTTATGTAGATTTTCAAATGTATCCGTAAAGGCTTTGAAACCACCGCTATCTAAGAAACGTTTTAGACCCAATTCAATTTTCGCTGTATCAAAAAGTGCGGTGCGTTTTTCACCATTTTTTTGTAATTTAGCACTGATTCGGTATTCTTTTTCGTATTCTTTAACCAATGCCTCTGCATCTTCATCCGTAACCGTATTAATGCTTTCAACCAATTGATAAACACCATAGCCGTTAACGCTATAACCAAATTTAATTTGAGCTTCAACTTTATCTCCTTCAGTTACAGCAACTTGCCGCATATTGTCGCCAAAACGCGCAATACGTAAATTTTTTTGATCATAAATTGCGGCTAAAACACGTTGCCAGCGATTAATTTTTTCTAGCACAGTCGCATTTTTCCAGTGTCCCACAACAATGGTTCTAGCTTTACGTAAACGGGATAATAAGAAACCAAATTCACGATCACCATGTGCGGTTTGATGAAGATTCATGTAATCCATGTCAATCTCATTCCAAGGAATCAATTGATTAAATTGAGTATGAAATTGTAATAATGGTTTATTTAACTGAGTTAAACCGGCAATCCACATTTTGGCAGGAGAAAACGTATGCATCCATGCAATAATTCCGACGCAGTGATCTTGGTTATTCGCCGCTTGGCAAATTGATAAAATTTCTTCCGGTGAAGTAGCCAATTCTTTTAGCTTAATGTTGATAAATGGATTTTGTTGATTCAAATGCTCGGTGATTTGCTCTGCATTTTGTTTCACCTGCTGTAATGCGTCATTACCATATAAATGTTGACTACCCACAACAAACCAAACTTCCAGATTTTTGATAAATTCCATAATAATCTCCTATGATATCGTTACAATTTTTGTATTAATGGCTTCTTGAACAATAGAAAGCCCCTGAGAATAACGTTTAATGAATACGTTATAACCTTGCATCATCTCAATATCCGGATAAACAATATCTTTATTGCAATCACCAAAAATATCCTCGTCTAAATAGGTTTCAAGAGGTTTATGATTATATGAAAGATAGTTGGCTAATAATGCAATTCCCCATGCGCCCCCTTCAGTCGCCGATTCTGTTACAGCAATAGGGACATTGAGTGCAGAAGCCAAAATTTTTTGGGCGACACCTTTTGTTTTAAAAATACCGCCGTGGGCTAAAATTTGTTGGATTTTGACCTGTTCCTGTTGCAATAAAATATCCATGCCAAGCTTCATTGCACCAAAGGCGGTATAAAGATGAACTCGAATGAAATTGGCTAAATTAAAATTTGCCTTCATCGGATGTAAGAACATCGGGCATCCTTCATTTAAGCCAACACCGTGTTCCCCGGAATAAAAGCCATAAGCAAGCAAATTTCCACAGTTATTCTCACCTTCTAACGCCTTTGTAAATAGCGTTTCATAAAGTTTAGATTGACTGATATTTACCCCAAACGTAGCAAGACATTCACCGAATAAGCTAACCCAAGCATTAATATCCGATGTACAATTATTAGCATGTGCCATTGCAACTAATTTACCGTTTGGTGTCATCACCATATCTAATTGTTCATATACTTTTGATAGTGCCTTTTCCAATACAATCATGGCAAAAGCCGATGTTCCCGCTGAAATATTTCCGCTTTTTTCCTTAATACTGTTAGTTGCCACCATACCAGTCCCGGCATCCCCTTCCGGCGGGCAAAGCGGAATGCCTGCTTGTAACCTACCACTTGGATCAATCAATTTAGCACCGGATTCCGTCAATACACCGGCATAGCCTCCGGCATTGACTACTTTGGGTAAAATATGACGAATCGTCCAGGGATAATCTAATTCATCAATAAGCCGCTCAAATTGATCTAACATCTTTTGATTAAAATCATGCGTTTGAATATCAATAGGAAACATCCCGGAAGCCTCACCAACGCCTAAGACTTTCTCATCGGTTAATTTCCAATGAATGTAACCTGCTAACGTTGTTAAAAAATCAATATTCGGTACATGCTCCTCTTTATTTAAAATGGCTTGATATAGATGGGAAATACTCCAACGTTGTGGAATGTTATATTGAAAAAGTGCGGTCAGTTTTTCAGAGGATTTTGATGTAATATTATTGCGCCATGTGCGGAAAAAGGTTAGCTGATTACCTTCTTTATCGAATGGCATATAACCATGCATCATGCCACTAATGCCAATTGCTTTCGCACGACTAATAACGGTATCGTATTGTTTTTTTACGGATGCAGAGAGCGTAGCATAAGCCTGTTGTAATCCTTGCCAAATTTCTTCTTGGGGATAAGTCCAAATACCATCAATAAGATGATTTTCCCATTCAAATTCACCTTTGGCTAAAATATTTCCTTTGGTATCGATTAAAACCGATTTAATCCTTGTTGAACCGAATTCAATACCGATAGAAACATTGCCCTCTTCAATTATTTGTTTAGTCTTTTTCATTACTACCTCCTTTAAATTCCTTAAATGGATTAGAAGTAGATTAATGATTTTTTTTATTAATTGTTAGACAATGATAGGCTACAAATATGGACAAAACAGTCGCATAAGAAAATATGAGAACTCGATCAAATTTTATCTTGAATCCCGAAAGCTAGAAGGGCTTAAACCTGTGTAACGTTTAAAGATCCGTGAAAAATAGAGTTGATCATCATAACCTAGTTGGCGGGCAATATGATAAATCGGTTCACCGGAAGCATGTAATAAATGTTTTGCTTTAATCATTCTTTGCTCTTCCCGCCATTTTACGATACTTGTGCCAATTTGCTGGGCAAATAAGTGGGTGAGTCGAGAGGTGGACATACAAGCCTGCTTGGCTATTTCATTAATCGTATAGTTTTTATCAATATTATCGGAAATAAAATGGCAAGTTTCGAGTATTCGGGGATCAAGCATTCTTTGTTTATTTGCCGGGTCAAATCGAAAACAACGAATTAATAACTGTTCCAACAAACACATTGAGATAGCTTCCGAAAGTGGATCATCAGAATTATATTCCGCTTCAATCTGTAAAAATAAAGAGAGAATCTCTTGATAGCGTTGTTCATCGGGAATGGTCAGTCTTCCTACATTATTAACCGTATCAGTCCATTTAACCCAATCCAGCCAAAATGCTCTCGGGCGAAAATAAATCCATTGATGGTGCCAACTTGGCGAATTATTGGCTCGATGGTAATAATGAACAGCATTTGGCGGAAATAAAAGCAAATCCCTGACTTGGCAATGAAATGCCTCTTTCCCTTGAAATATTCGCCCCTCTCCTTTTGTTGTGAGATTAATGATATATCCCCTCATTCCATGAGGACGGTTAATCGTAAAATCCAACTCACTATTTTCTTCAATCGGTGTACAACCGGCAACTAAATAGGCGTTAAAGTTATAGCCGGGTAATAATGGATTCTGTTGAACATTATTTTTATTTCTTATTTTCATACTATCTTTTAAATTGCACATACTACTTAAGGTATTGTTCTAACAAAAATTAGTTCATCAACATAGATATAATACAGATGAAGATAAAGCAAAATGCGGAGAATAAACCATCCGCATTATTGCCTATTCACATTTTTACTTTATTAGTTTCTGTTTGTATCTATCAAATATGACGGCAATTAATAGAATCAGACCTCTTACAACATATTGAGAAAACGGCGAGATATTTAATAAATTCATCGCATTTTCAATGGTACCTAGAATTAATACTCCTGCTATGATAAATGAAATTTTAGCTACGCCACCGTTCAAAGATACGCCGCCAAGTACGCAAGCTGAAATTGCCACTAATTCAAAACCAATGGAAGTCATGGGTTGTCCGCTTGTCATTCTAGCAGCAAGAATAACACCGGCTAGCGCAGAAATTGCTCCGGATACAACAAAAATAATTAATTTCGTGCGATCTACATTAATGCCGGCTAATCGTGCCGCTTCCTCATTACCACCGATTGCCAAAGTATTACGTCCGTAGGTAGTTTTACTTAATAAAAAACCAAAGATAGCAACACAAATAACGGTAAATAGAATTGGTAGGGGAATTCCAAATAAATTTTGATATCCCAATTCAAAAAATTCTTCTTTTGTAATACCTACTGCTTTACCGTCAGAAATAATATAACCGAAGCCACGTGCAATTTGCATACTTGCCAATGTTGTAATTAAGGAATTAATTTTTAATTTCGCAATAACAAAACCATTTATTAAACCGATTAAAGCTCCTAGTGAAACGCCTGACAAAACACCTAACGTGACACTTTGAGTAAGATTAATCACTGTTGCAGTGACAACACCAGCGCACGCAATTACAGAAGCGACAGATAAATCAATTTCACCGGCAGCAAGACAAAATAACATACCGCAAGCAACCATACCGCTCATTGAAATGGCTAGCCCTAAACCTTTCATATTAATAACAGTTGCAAAATTGGGAATAAATAAACAAGCAGAAATAAAAATAACAGCAAAAATTAACAACATACCATAGGCATTCCAAATTTTATTAAATCTGCTTGTAGCGAGCCAAAAAAACTGCGAAAAAAAGCCATTAAAACTGCGAAAATAAAACCTTGAGATTTTTTCGTTGTTTTAATGGCTCATTTGTATGTTTAAACGGGATTTAAAGAGTGTTTAAATTTAGAATTTATAAATCATATTATCCTCATAAACCCCATCTTTGGAAGTAGATGCTTTAACCGTAATTCGCTCGTAACCCTCAAATGTCTCCCAGTTATTGATTTTACTCTCCTGCATATAGTTCAAATATCGGATAAATTCGCTTTTCGTGCTGCTGAAGAAGATATAAGGAGGTTTGGTTAGATTGATTAAGCGTAGAAAATCAATCAAATCAAAGTAAGTAGCTTGTTTATAACTCTCTTGACGCGTACATAAGTAAGGCGGATCAAGTAGTAATAATACCTTTTCTTGATTTTGATAGCGTGGGATTAGCTTGTGGAACGACTCACTTATAACTTCAATACCATCTAAATAGCCCTCAGCCGTTGGGTAATCGCTTTGACGCACACAATTCCAAAAATCTTTGGCAAATAACGCCTCAACACTGCCAACTTGCTGACCAGAAAATAATAACCAAGAAGCTAAACAGTTTAGGTCTTTATAACCATTGAAATTATTGATTTTATTGATGATTTCCGCTTTAATTTCTTTGCTTAATCGTCCATTTTTTGGTATAATACCGTGTAAGTAATTGAAGATAATTTGGCGTAATCGGTTGATGTCGTCAATGTGATTTAATCGCTCGGTGTAGCCATCAAAATCGTTATAAATTACAGTTGCTTTTGGCTTTAGTTGTTTGGCTGTATGGCTTAATAAACCACTGCCACCAAATACGTCCACAATCGTCCAACCTTCACCTTCTCCATCAATGTGTTTGTTTAACACAATTTCCACGTGTTTCAAAAACATTCTTTTTTGCCCGATAAACGGTAGCGGGGCTTGTTTAAAAGTTTTTTTGTTTGCCATAGTTTTTCCTTCTATGGCGTTCTGATACTCAAGGTATTCTGACACTCAAATAAAGTTATTTAGTAAAGTTAATGACTTTGCAACGTGGGCATTTGATTTCTAAATAAACAACTGTACCCACTTTCGCCAATAATTTGTTACAAAATGTGCAACGGATTGTTTTAATTGACTGCATATATTCTCCATAATTAAAAGATTTGTTACAATCCGCCCGCCTTGCGCAAGGTAGGCGGCGTATGGCTATATGCAGGCATGTTCTGCGTAGCTGGTAATAACGCGCATTGCCGTGCCGTTATTATCGCCGTCTTTTAAACTTTGTGCGAGGTAAACCCTCCTTTTATCAACTCAGCTAGTTTATTCGGGCTTAACGCCTTTTTCGGTGCTACGCCCCAAATTGCCTCATAACACCACTCCGAGCAGTAATAGCGACTAGCCTTTTGTCGGACCGGTAACACGCAACCAATTGCCCCGATAAAATCGTATTTTTTGCCACCAGTGCGCTGAAAAAAGTCCACAATATCTGAATCTGTGTGTACCGGGATTAAATCCCACTTATCCGTTGGTAGTCGCATTGTTTTTACACGTACACCACCGTCACGGGGCGAGCTTGAGTAGCAGAGATATTTATCGCCATTTGCCACCGCAAGCTCGCAGTGTGAATACGGTTTACCTGTAAATAGTCGGATAACCTTATCCACCCAGTTGCCTTTGGCTTTGTACATTGCTAGATAAACTTTACTCATTGCTAACCTCAGCAACATAATCCACATAGGTTTTAGTCCAGCCAGTTGAGTAGTCATACTCCAACGGATTATCAACCAACATCACAGCCTCTTTATGCTTAATGGCGTTGGCGTGGTTGGCTTGTTTGGCTTGCAGCAATGCGCCCACAATCACGGCTAACGTTTGGCGGTTGATAGTGCTGCTAGTATTATCTGCCCACGTCCACTCAATCTCCATATCGCCGAGCAGGTCAAGACTGGCTTTAAAACCTAAAATGTTTTGGTAAGCCTTATCGTCCGAATCAACCCATTTGCCAATTTGTGCCACAAACACACCGCTTGCATCGGTTTGGTCTCGCTTGGCGTTGATTGCTTGGCGGATTTGCTCACGCTCTTCTTCAATCCGTTCATTTTTTGATGCATTCAGCTGATAAGTATTTGTAGTGATTTTAAGTTGCCCATTGTTGATAGAAATAGTTGCACCTTGTTCTAGTTGTCGCATTATTTCTTCGGCCTGTGCATCATCGACTTTAATAGCATTACTTGGGATTTCATCAACCCCTTCAATCAAAAAGCTGTTGCGGTCAATATCAAAGTACATTTGCTTCTCCTTGAGTTTCGCCTTGTACATAAAAGATTGATGGCACTTCTCGCTCGCCCTTATCATCACTTGGTGCGTTGATAATTTGCCCTTTATACCAAAGCGTTACGGAACCGCCACCATCAAGGTTAAATGCATTTACGCAATCTAGTCTTAATAGCTTTTCCGCGGCTTGCTTCATTGTGCAGCCACGTTCGCCTGTTCTGCCATCAACCACTAATAACACATAAGTGCCGTCCTCTTTTTGTCCTAATGCCGTGCGTGCAGAAATATCCCGCTCGTAACCATTTTGGCTGATAATGCCTGTGCTAAGTGGGTCGTATAAATTCCCATCAACAATCAGCGGAGAGCGGAAAACCGCCGTTTGCCACGCCATTTCAGCCATCGCCGCAGTGCCTAACATAAAAGGCACGCTTGCTGCGGTATTCGCAGTAAAATCACGGCAAGAAAGCACGTTAAATTTATCTATAAATAAGCAAGATTTCGCCCACCATACATTCTCAATGCCATAGGTATCATTAATAAAACCATCAACCACAATATCGGCGGTTTTTCTTGTGGAGGTATTCCACGCCGAGGCGTTGAAAGCAAGAGCAGCTGAGCTACCTTGCATCCATTGAGACATCGTTTTGAATGCCCCCGCGTGTTGTTTTAAATCTGTGACGTGTCCTAATTCAAACGTCACCACATAGCTTTTTGCCCTATTTAATTCCACATCTGACTCAGTAATAATAGGCTCGGAGATAGTCGTTTTTTTAGTGGTTGTTGCGTGTACTGTGCCAGCGGATAACGTTTTGGTGTATCTTAAAGCTGTGCCGTCAGGTGCAAAAAATAAATTGTCTGATTCATTGCAGAACGTGGCACTTTTGGAAAAAGTTAGTAATCGTGCATCAGCATCAGGCGTTTTTAACGCATAAAACTTGTTGTTTTTAATATCTGCAAGTGTTGTGTTTTCGATTTTTAACCCACGATTATTTACATAGAAAAAATTGTCCCGCACCGTTAAATCATAAGAACCATAGAGGTTTTTTCTAACGCTTGTATTGGTTTTGTTATCCAGCACCAACACACCATAGGATAATGGCTCCCAGTTATAGAATGTGTTAGCCAAAATACGAGTCGCAACACAACCTAACACCCGAATGCCTGCATAAATATCTAAACATTGAGTTTTATTTTGAGTGATGACTGAGTCAATGCAGGCATCAATTTTAATGACATCACCAAATGAAGTAAGCGTGTTGCGCTCAACATACAAGCCACAGCAATAAGAAACATAGAGTGCCTGTACAGCGGCAGTTTTATCTCGCAAGCTACGGGTGACGGTATTGCCAACCACTGATACATTTGCTAAGCGGTGCATTGATGTGCCGACCAAGTAAATCGGGCGCATTACTGACTGAATGGCATTATTTTCAATTTTGATATGTTGTGCCGCAAATGAGCGTGTCGGACGAATAAAAATACCCGTACCATACTCTTGAATGTTATTGTGTACAATTTTGACGTGGTTACAGTTTTTTACAGCAATCGCATCAAAGAAACGGCTTTTAGTTGTATTGAAATGGTTGAAAGCAATTTCATAATGTTGCGTAATAGAATGCTCTGAACCAATTACCAACTTACTATCGTTAAACGTACACATTTTAACAATGGTTGGGTGATGAATTAAATCTTCTGTCCCTTGTCCAGATAAATAGACATTGACGTAAATAAATCGTACTCGCTCAAGATGACAAGGGCGAGAAAAATATAAATTGACACTAGCTGCCACATCTCGTGGATTTTCAGGCGCTTTAAAAACAACGCTTGTTGCAATCGAAAAATGACGTTTAAATTCTAAAGATTCCGAAATCAGATAAGTGTTGTTACTTATATGCAATAAACAACCTGTATCATATGCAGCTTGCAAAGCGTTTTTGATGGCTTGCGTGTCGTCTGACTCTCCATCTCCGATTGCACCGAATTGTTCTAAGCCTAAGGTGTGTCCAAGAATACGTTTCCAGCGGTTACCGTTTGCCGTCACAATCACCGTCCCGCCATTATCCGCACTCGCCGTATCGGTCAAATCCGCCACAAAATACCCTCCGCCTTTGGTGCTGTTGGCGTAGTAGCCTTTGACGTACACCATCTGACGATCACGCACGGGCTCAAATTCACGCAAAGCGGCGATAGAGTCCACTTGACCTGCCATAACACGAAACGCTTGTGCCAACTGGGTTAAATCGGCTTTCTCTGGCTCAATGCCTGCTTCTTTCAATACATTCAAAAGCTCGGCTTGCACAATGTTAAACCAGTGCGCACCTGGGTAACTTGGGGCGTTACCATCACGTCCTTCGGTAAACCAAAGTGGATTTTTACTAAATACTTCAGGGATTTCAGGCATCTGTTCAATGCCCGATTTATTGTCTAATGCGTACATTTAAGCCCTATCCTTATAAATAAACACCATTTCAATATCGGCGTTGCAGTAACGTTTTAAAATTTGTTGTAGCTCTTCGTTTTTATCGACTGCTTCGGTCGGCTTGGTCGGCAGCTTTTCTGTGTAGATAAAAATGCGCCAAGCGTTTTCATATTCATAGAGAGGGTATAAGCAATCTCGCAAACCGTGGTGAGGATAGTAGTTCACAATCTCAATTTGATAACCTGCTCGCTTTGCCGCTTCTTCAAGGTAGATTTTGCTGCTTGAGCCGAGTTCTTCCTCTTTTTCTTTTACCTGTGCTTGTCGCTCGGCAATGCTTTTGCCCTCAATTTGTCGCCCTGCTTCAGGCAGTCCAAAAAAACTTTCCCATTCTTCAAGCAATAGCGTGGCTTGCCCTGGCATTCGTTCTTTAATCAGTGTGTGGGCTTTGCCGTTGACTTCGACCAGTTGATCGCACCGCACCGCCAGCACCTTCGCCAAGTTGCTATTTAAGGCACGTTTCCAGGCAAGCCCTACAGGAAGCAATTTCACCGCAGCATCTAAATACTGCTGATGGGTCATAGCCATTCGATTTCCCCTAGCGTTGCAATGTTATCGGTAAGCAGTTGCACATCGGCAGTCGGATACATCACACTGTTATCTACCTCGCCTGCGGTATTGGAGACGGTCGCACGAATTTGTGAGAGATAAAGCAATGCGCCCACTCCTGCGTTGGCAAGGTATGCCGCAAGGCTTTTGCGTACGGCTTGGCGTAACGTTGGTGTATCAGGTGCAAGACGGATCTTAAAATTGACCGCTTGAAACTGTGGCGCAAACACATAAAGCTCTACGTTAGCAGGCATTCCTTCAAATTGTCCTGTGGCTTCATTCTTATGCCCCGTGATATAAGCACGCACGCGGGCAATATCTTCGCTTGTGGGTAAAATATCTTCTCGGTCATCACAAGCAAATGCCACCCCCACCGAGCCACCGCCTAAGTAACGCTCAAAACACCAAGCACGGGTAACACCCGATACTTCGGTTGCCCAGCGCACATAGTCGTGCGGTGCGCCATTTGCGGGCGGATTTTGCACCCGATAAATCAAGCGAGCCAATAGGCGTGAGAGGGATTCAATATCCGCACCGCCGCTCATTGCTTTTACTGTTGCGTTAGGCAATACGCCCAAAATAGCAGTGGTGAGTGAGAGGCTCTCGCCCGCTTTCAAATTGCCTGCCGCCCCCACAGTTTCGCATTTCACGGCAATATCGGATTGACCCGCTTTTACCACCGTGTCTTGAGTAGCAATAAAGGTCAGTCCGCTGTTGGCGTCTTCAAATACCGTGCCTTCTGGGATTGTTGCTTCATTTGCTGCGGTAATGGTCACCCAGCCCGTGGCAGTTGAGGCTTGTTTGCGTACAATGCCTTTGTAAAGGCAGTATTCAACCAAATAATTTTCTTCAGCGGTGGTAGGGATAATTTGACGAGCAAGCCAATCAAGGTGCATATGTTCGCCCGCGCTTAATGCAGCACAAATACGGTTAATCACCGTGATCACATTGTTGCGTTTAAGTGTTGGGAAACGATATTGAAACTGCTGCTCACCTTGTTTAATCAGGCTTGAGAGTGTCGGGGTATTAAATGCCATCAGAGACTCCAGTTAGCACTAAAAGTGCGTTGCTCGGTGCTGCCATCGGGCAACACCACAAGAATATCTAACAACAAGACCGACGGTTTAGGGTTGGAAGCGGTTACTTGATAGCGTTGCACCACGCCATCATCAACCAGCCATTGCAAGGCTTGAGTGGCGTAGAGTTGTGCATCATCAAGCACCTCAGTAAGTTGCTTGGAGCGGCTTAACGTCCAAAGTTTGGAGCCTGTTTGATAGCCGCCATTAAAGGAATCGCCCCACCAGCCACGTTCACCTTCGACACGCAAATCGGTGAACAGGCTAATGATAATGGCGTTGGTAAGGGTATCATCAAGCAAAAGCGACTCAGTGCCTAACACTAAGTCGCCTTCGCTATCGTGCCACGTTAAGGCTAAATCTGACATACTGCTCCTTACGGAACAGGTTTACCCACACGTTGTTCGTGGTCGTGGTCTTTTGCACTGATTCCGCTTGACTTGTGGTCGGTTGCTGTTGATGTTCCCATAATATCAACATTGCCTTTGAACGTTGTTTGCAGACTATCAAACGTAACCGACCGGGCTTTGCAGTCAAGGGTTTCAGTTTCAATCGTGAATTTTTTACAGGAGAGAATGGCTTCGCCATTTTCGGTGAGAAGAAGTTGGTGGCCTTCTAAATGATACAACACCGAATCGCCTGCCTGCAAGCCAGCGGGGCGAACACTTTTATCATCAACCACCACCGCAACCAAGTGCGAACGCTTACCACCGACCGATACCACAATGGCTTCGCCTGCTTTTGGCACAGAGTAATGCCCATAATTTTGAAAGCGTTCTACATCATCGGCGACTTCGTCTGATTGTAGCCGTAGTTGTAAATTTTGGCGTGCATAGGCATCATTGACCACCGAAACCACCGCACGGCTGACTAACAGTTGTAACCCTCGTTTAATCGGGGCAAGCATACGATTTAAAGCCTGCATAAATCCTCTTTAAATGGCATTTAAATTTATTCCACAAAATCTGAAAATTCGGTAACGTTATCCTTGCTGGATTTTTTCGCCTTTTTCGATTTGCCTTTCTTGCCTTTGCCATCTTTCACATCATCTAAAGTGTCATCGGCTGGCTCATCAAAGGCATCACGGTGCATTAGGGTCATTTCGGTAATGGTGCCGTTTTCGTCCAGCGTGTAGGTGCAATCAATAATCAGCCGTTCTGCTTTGTGTATCCCCAATGCGGGGGCGTCAAGTACCACTAATTCATTCGGCAGCCACAAGGTGCCATCAGGCTTAAACCAACCTTGCACCCGTGCTGTGGCTTTTTGTCCTTCGGCTTGACGGCGTTTGCGTTCCCAGTCGGCACGCTGATAACCGCTTGAGCCTGTCATATTGTCATCGGCGATAATAATCATCGGGCGATAACGATTGATCGCTTCGTCATTTACTTCAACTTTTAAACCGCTTGCACTCATTGTTTGTCCTCATTAGTCTCCGTAAATATCATCGGCAACCGTGGTTTCGCCTTTCGCCCCTTTGTTCTTGGTTTTGGTATCGCCTTTAGCGCCACCTTGTTCGGCATCGCCAATCACACGGTAAAGCGAAAAGCGTTCCAACCAGCTGTCGGTTTGTTCCAATTCCAACAAATTTTCGCCCAAAGTTAAATTGCCCACTTGTTTGCTGCTTGGCTCTGTAAACAACAAATTGCCGTCCACATCGCTGGTCACTAATACGCCTTTGTGGCGAGCAATTTTGCTTAAGTTATCAAATGCAGTTTCGCCTGGCTCTACCTGCCACACAGGGATTCGTTCGTTGGCTTCAGGCGTTTGCACCTGCCACACCACACTAATGCCAAACGGTTTACAAATGGCTTCGGCAATCTGCTTTGCGGTTTGGTTTTTAAACTGATAAGAATGATGCACAATGGCACAGTCCACCAAGTCGCAGGTTTTATCTCGACCGCTAATGGTGATGGTTTTATCTTGCCCACCGATGCTTTGCTTGAGTTCGTCCAAAAAGCCCGTGATCACCGTTTGCCCACCCATTTTTAATACAAGGGCAGAACCAGTGGCTAACACTGACACATCATCTTCAGGACGTACCGCAATGCCTAAATCAAAACGACCGCTCATTGATTCGAGCGAGCGTTGCACGTTAAGGCTTTTCCAACCCGAAAAAATTTTACCGTTGAGATAAAGCTCAATCTTGTTTACTTGGTTATTGGTTTGATTGTTGGTTTCGCTCATTATTGCAACACCTCTAAAGTGGTTCCACCTAAGCAGAAAAGTGGGTGTGAGATACCATTACGCAATGCTAACCGCTTCCACGTTTTCGCATTGCCCGTGTGCTGATATTCCAGCAAAATGGCTGGGTAAGTGTCGTTGAGCTTGACTTCACGGGCATTTGCCAATCGTTCCCCACGAATTTGCAAATCTCGCATTAAGGTCAGGCGATATTGCTCAAGGGCGGTGTAACTTTCCCATTGCTCTGCATCGGCATTGTCTAAAATCACCGCTTCCAATTGCTCATCAACTTCAGCAATATAGCGTTGCACGTCTGCCTTCGATTCAATCAAAGTGGCAATAGTTTCTTCCGTGACGGTTTTCTGTGCCACGGATTCGGTCACTGCATCAGAAATCGCCTTGCCATATTCCACCGCAAGGGTGGAAAGCACCAAGCGTTTCAGCAAGAAAGTAGTTTTATTCATCAAGGCATCAAAAATTTCTTGTTCGTGCAAGTTTCGGAACTGACGGGATAAAATATCCGCTTCTGCCACGTTGTTGATTTTCGCTGTCACCATCTCATCAAGGGTGCTTTTGGTAATTTCGTTTTTGCTTGCTGTTAAATCGCCCAAGGCTGCGCTGATGGAATCGGTGATCACAATATGCTGCACAAATTGGCGTTGCGAATTGACCGCACTTCGCACATTTAACTTGGTTAAATCTTGCAATTCCCTTGCCAATACTTTGGGCGTAAGCAACAAATTACTCAAACGGTTTTTAATAGATAAGGCTTTATCTTTCACCTCGGTTAAACCACTCACCGTATTCGCCACGCCATCGAAAATATTCTCAATAAAGGCTGCCGTGGTATCCGCCAACCGGAAAAGTGGGTTATCTACCATCGACTCAATAAAGCCCGATACATCTTCCACCATTTCAGCAAATTCACTGGCAATCCCATCTAAGGTGGCACTATATTCCGACAACACCGAATAGGCGGTATCTTCAGCAATTTCGGGGGCATTGCTTTCTTCCGCTGGCAGAAAGGTAATATCAAAGCGAGTAACACGCTGATGCGAGGTTGAATGCTTAGCACGGTAATCATCTACCCGCACTTCAATCGTGCCGAAATACGGGTGTTTGAGTGTGCCTGCACCGCTGGCTTCTAATGCCTCAATCAGCTTTTCTGCTTGGTCTAAATGGTCGTCGCCAATCACTAAGCAGCCGACTTGATAACGACGCAGGCGTTTACCCATATCTTCGGTTAAGCCGTTATCTCGCAACGGATATTCGTGTGAGACAATACGCCGACCGCCGTCTAAACCTTGTTCTTCTTCGATTAAAAAAGGCACGCCGCGGAAGCTGCCTTTACCCGTTATTTTTGCCATACGCTACCACATTCCCCCAAAGCCTAAGGTACCCATTTGTACTGCCATTTCAACCTGATCTCGTTGCTGGTTGGTTTGCATTTTGGCTTGTGTTGCAGTGGCAATCAGTTGGTCGGAGGCTTTTACTTCCACTTGGATTTTACCGTTCAGCTCGTTTTTAATCGGCTCTGGGTCTGAAAGATATTCGCCCACCTCGGAGCCTAGCCATTCGCCCAACCAACCTCCTACATAAGAACCGACTGCCGCCCCTACCACGGGAATTGGAATCAGGGCTTGCCCTACAATCGCCCCTGCAGTTGCACCTGCGATAGAACCAATCGCCTCTGATTTCTCTTTGGTGTCGGTGGTATCGTCCATCAATACCGTAACACCTTCTGCCACTGCCAAGCCTGTGCCTAAGTAAGGGACGGCTTTTGAAGCGCCACGCCCTACAGATTTCACGCCATTGCCAACGGAACGCCCCACGCCACCCGATGGGGTTGCAACAGGTGGTGCAACCTTAGGCACAGTAGCGGAAGTAGCCACCGCAGCAACAGGGGAACGCACGCCACCACGTCCTCGTTTCGTTTTCGGTGTTTTGTTTTTCTTTTTGCTTTTCTTGTCTTTATCACGCCCATCTTCGATGGCATCGTAACCATAACCACCGCTGCTACCAAAACCCATCGGGAAATTGGTCACATAAACAGGGGTAACGCCTGCAGTTGCCCCCAACGCACCCGCCACACCATCAGCCAAGCCACCTGCACCGCCTTTTTTCGGCGGAATAGCTTATTGGCACCCCATTTACCTGCCGACCAGCTCCAGCCTGCAACGGTTCGTACTTTTTCGCTACGCCAGAATTTGTTGCCGACATATAATGCCCCCATAAATTTAGCAAGATTGCCATAACCGCCTGCTTTTTCAGAGATCCAGCTCATTACCGAGCCGATACGCTCCAAAATAGGCTTCACGTCTTTTGCCATTTCCTTGAGGTCTTTTAGGGCTTCAATCAGCGTATCGCTGACGGTTTTCGCAAATTCATCAAGCGTGCCATCATCAATTTTCTCGTTTAACCACTCAACAAAGTCGCCTAACTCCCTTTTCAAGGCATCAAATGCTCCGTGTTCCATAAAGCGTGCCTGCATCGATGTCCAAGTATCTTCAAGGTTAGATACCAAACCGTCCCAGGTTTTCATCTGCTCTTTGGCTGCACCTGCGGCATCTCGCCCCATACCACGCAACAAGGCGTGGATAGATTTACGCCCGAGTTTGCCTTCCTGTAACATTCTCTGCATTTGGTCGGCGGTGTATTTGCCGCCCGTTTCCTTGGCAAGGATTTCAAATACTTTGACGTTACGTTCTAGTAAAGGGTTGATCTCCTCCATTGAAAGCTTGCCTTTGATGAAACCTTTACTGATTGCAGAAATATAGCCATCAAGGTTGGCTTTATCGCCCCCCACTTTGGCGTTATAGTCCACTAAGGCTTGCAATGCACCGCCCATCGGGTCAATACCTGCGGTTTTTAAGCGCATCATTGCATCTTGGGTGTCGGCAAATGCCATCGGGGTATCGGTAGCGAATTTTTTCAGCCACGCATCAGCGGCTTCGCCTTGCTCACCAAAGGTCTGCTTCATTCGGATTTTTGCCATCTCGAAATCGGCAGCGGTGCGGAGCATAGATTTACCCACCATCGCCGTGCCGGCAGCTACACCGACACCCACGATGGGGATAGTGATGTTCCCAAGTCCATTAAAGCCCTTGGATACGGCAGAAATAGCACGACTGACCTTGTTAAGGCTGCTCACATTTTTGTTTGCCATATTGGCAATTGAATTGCCAAATCGTGCCGCTTGTTGTGAGACGTTGCCCGCTAGATTGACAAAAAACGAGGTAGAGTTATTTGCCATCATTGCCTCCTATGTAGCCAATATAGCGTGGTAAGTTAAAGATAGGTTGAGAAAGCAACCACGCAGGGTTGCACTGATAATGCTTAGCTAACAGCAGACAGGTCTTTTCCAGTTTCCTGATCTGCCGTATCCAATCGCCCCCGCGAGACCACCTGTTCTGCTTTGGCTGCCTCCCAGCTTTGCGCATAAAGGCTGATGCGGTTTAAATCTTCGGTCGTGAGCGAACGCAATTGGCGCATCGAAATCGGGCCGTTAATTTTGCCCACTGAAGCAATTTGACGGCGGAGCAGTTCATAACCGAATAACGCAGGGGATTTGGCTAGTACCGCCTCGCCTTCGGGGGTCATCACTAAACGTTCTGCCGCCATTTCGGCATCAAGTAAATCACCGGTGGTGGGTTCACGCATCGTGACTTCTAACTGCGCTTCTTCGCCAAACATTAAGCCTGTTTGTAGCATTACTTTCATCTTGTTTCCCCTACACACGTTTACATTCAATAGCAGCCATTTTTAGCTTGATTTTACCGTCGGCACTCAAGGTGCCGGCTTCCACAGTCCAGGCGCCCGGTAACAAGTACACCTGCCCAATATCGGTTTCAAACTCCACCGTGGCGTTGGTCACGTTTTGTAGCGCCATTACATCGGTTTCGGCACAGTTAAACACTGTCACTTCTACCATTGCTTCGGTCGGCTTTTCAGAATAGCCATACACACGGGAGCCTTTTACCGTTTCACGCTCTTTGCCGCCTGGGGTGAGCGTGCCATCATTGTCAGACGGATATTCTTTCCCGTTTACACGGATAATAGCCGTCCCTTGAAATTGTGTTGCCATCTCTCACTCCTTACAAAATAAACTGAATGGCGTGTGCATAAATGCGGAATTGGTTTACCAAGTTTTCGTTGGATAACACATTCACGCGGCACGGGTTATTGCTATCTCGTTCCACTAATAAAGTGCGGTTGAATTCATCGAAGTTTTCCACCAAGCCAGTGAACTCTAATTCGGTGAAAAGTGCCAGCAATTCATTACGGATCACCTTCGGGGTCACAATCGCTTGCCCAGGGCTTACGCGGGTGCCATCGTTTGCCAATTTATGGCGTGGGAATTTTTGCGAAATTCGAGTGCGAATGGCATAGCGTAAATAACTCAAGGTAGCAATGGTTTCCACATAGAGATAGCTTTCGTCGTTATCGCCAAAAGCGTTCTTACGATACATCGTAATCGCTGCTTCCACTTGCGGTTGGCTGCCTGCGTTTACGGTATAAGTACTCACGCCGCTATAAAGTAAGGTGTTACGCTCGGATAAATCCCAACGGTCACTCATTGCAGGCGGTAATAAATCCATCACCAAGGTTTGCACAGGGCGAGCAGGGTCGATGGATAAAGAACCTGCCACCACCGCGGCATAAGCCGCTGCCCAAAGGTAGGCGGGTTGCGGTACTTTATGGGTTGCCATTACGCTGAATAAGTAATCGTTGCGCTGTTCTGCAAAGGTCGTGAGTTCTGCGTGTGTGCCACGTTTTGCCATAAAGCAGATACCATCAATCTGTTTTAATGGCCCCCAACGTTTCACTAATTCCGTGCGCAACAGGTTCAGGCTTTCCGTATCGGTGAATGGGTTGATAATGTAGTTCCACCATTCCGCACCAAAGCCTGTCATCGCCACAGACATATCAGGATTGACCGAACCGCCGTTCATTTCGGTAATGGTTGCCGAAATCCCTTCCGGGAAGGATTCGCCCGAGTAGTAGTTGCAGCGAAGATCCACATCGTTTCCTGAGTCGCCTTTAAAGCGACAAGTGAGAGTAATGGTACTGCCCGATAAGGTTGGCACCACGGGCACATCTTGGTCGGCTTCAACCAATTTTTGCAATTTTCCCGCAATGGTTTCGGCAGTATCACCACTGATTACCGCAGTTTTGTAATTGTTACCTGCAATCATTAGGCTAAATGTGCCTGATTGGGTGGCTGTGCCGGTGATTTTGACCGAGCCTGCGGCTTTTGCCCCACTTGAGGATTCATCAAGAGGGAGTACCCATAAATCCAGCTCGCTATTGTGGGCTTTAAAGGTTTTCACCATTTCGGCAAGCTGTGAGCCACGACCAAATAAGCTTTTCGCCTGTGCATAAGCAGACACACGTACGGCTTCGCCAGCTTTGGCAGTGCCTGTGGCAAGTTTTGTGCCTAACATCAACACTTTGTGCAAGGCAGTGGGTGTACCGCTGACGGCTTTGGTATTGTCAAACTCAATATAAGTGAGCGGCACACGCAAGGCGGACGGAATATCATTGAAGGAAATCGACATTAGGCTTGCTCCTTGTTGCTATTTTTGGCTTTTGTGGTGGTATCATTCACCAGTTCCACGTCGCCATTTTTAAGATGATTGAGCCAGTAGCTGATTTTTGGCTTCTCTTCACCGCTTTCGCTTAACAGCTCAAAGGTCTCTGGGTCTCGAATCAGCAACCCTGCTTTGGGCTTAATTTTAAATGTTGGCATTTTGCCCCCTGTTTAATCCGATTGGGTGGGCAGCTCGACCGTTAAACGGGTTTTGCCGTCAATCGTGTGTTCATCTTTGTCTTGGTTGAAGGTGTGATCGTAAATCTTGAAATCACACAAGGTGTCATCGCTTGTCATATCCGGCAGAGGTTGCACAGCGTTGAAGTACATACCATAAACCGCAACCCCCATTCCGCTTTGGGTATCCGACCAGAGGTTTTGCACCGTTTGCAGTTCAAACATTCCGCTGGGTGCAATGCGTTGTTTATGTAGCCCTGCGGTGAGGGTTTCCACGATTTGGTAAATGCCCACCGCATTGCGCCGTTGCCCGTTGAGTACCTCAGCCACCACAAACACGCCCCAACGGGCGGTGACGGTGTGAGGGTTATTGTTGGGCTGTTGCCCGAGCCACGCCACATACACCGCTGGCGGATTACGCACTAAACGACGCACCGAGCTATCGTCCCATTGCCCCGGGTGAGTATCGACTTCCCGCAGATAATCACCACACAGGGCGTTGATTTTGGCAAGCAGTTCCTCGTTGGTTTCAGCAATCACACTCATTAGATAAACCCTTTTGAGTTGTTACGTCCCCATACGCTGCCGGCACTTTCCATCATCGCCCCGTTTTCGCTTTCCACCGTTTCGTCATCGTCGGATAAACCGAGCGAAATCGCACCACTGGCAACTTTTTCTAAAAAGCGGAGCGTGTCTTCATAGTCCTGACGGGCTTGGTCAGTGGCACGGTTTTTCTCAAGGAAATAACGGGCAATGTAACAACAATGGCATTCTAACACGGCTGGCACGGTTTTGAGAGGCAACGCATAACGACCGCCCAAATAGCTGTCAATGGTTTGGCTGGCATCTTCCAAGGCTTCTTGCACCTTGGCTTCGTCTAGCGTTTGTGCTTCGGGTAGCCAAGCTATTTGCTCTAGCACCTTGAGGGTGTAACGCTTAATCAGGCTTTCGCGGTTGGCATATAGCACCATGGTTATGCCTCGCTTTTTCCACCATCGGCGGGAGCAAATAACGCAATCAATTCCGCTTTAGTGGCACTTTTCTTAAACGCAATGCCTTGTTCTGTCAGTTGCGCTTTGAGTTGTTCCGCCGTGAAGCTGTTTAAATCGGCTGGTGGTGGCTCAGTACGAAGTTGTTTCTGTTCGTCACCACTCGCAGGCTCTTTTGATAACCCTTCGCCACTATCTTGACTGCCTGTTTCGGTGATTTGTACCACCAAGCGTGGGTCTGCTTTAAGCTGGGCGAGATGGCTTGCCGACACAGTTGCAAGCGAATTGTCCCCAAGGTGGAAACTGAAACCAGCACGGCGATAGCCTTCTTTAATGCGGTTTTGCACCACAACACAAAATGTTTTATCCATCGCATTTAAATCCTCTTTAAATCAGGTTTAAAGTGCGGTCAATTTTGCAAAAGTTTTGCCGAAATCGACCGCTTACAGGTGAGTTTAGAGGTAATCGCCCACAATCAATTTGAGGTTCATACGTTTAAACTCGTTATCGACTGCTACACCGTCTTCGGCACGCAATTCACGTTCAAGTAATTTGGTTGCCGCTTGTTCTAATGACGGTGGCACCACAATGTGGGTTGGACGAATTGCCAAGCGTTTGTCGCCATCACCACGCACGGCACGCATCGCTTCAATGGCTTTCCAGAGGTTCTCAGCTGTGAGTTTACCTTTCACCGCGTGTGCCATTTGCCAGAAGCCGTAGCCCACGTTCGAGCGAGAATCGACACCGTAGGTAAACACGTCTTTCATAAAGACTTTTTCATCGTTGGCATCGGTAATCTGTGCCGGTGTTGGGGCTTTACGTTCTTGGTAGATAATCGGTTTTAAGCTGCGTGAGCAGTCTAACAAGTACCACGCTTCAGCTTCGGTGACTCCCGCGCCGTCATCGGTGATATTGCTGACCGATTTCGGGTTGGTGCCGTCCACGTTTGCGCCTACAGGGTGGTCGGTGTCGAAGAAGTATTGTCCGTCATAGCAAGCGGTTTTAAAGCCTGCGGTTAATGCGCCAAACACGAGTTCATCGGCTTTTTCACCTGCGGAACGACCGAGTTCTTCAATGAGCGGACTATATACGCCCACGTTGTCGTCTTCGATGTCGGTGCGTTGAATTTCTACGCCATTTGCCCATTTTTTATTGGTGATTGAATAACCGTGACTTTGAATCGCAGTTAAAGTACGTTCACCAATCCATTCGGTTAGCCCTGGCATTTGACCGAGCCACGCATAGGTGTTGCTTGCCGTGGTCGATTTCACCAAGGTGGCGATTTCGGTATATTGGCTTGGAGCTTTTGCCAAGCCGTCTTTAAAGTTTTTGCCAAAGCCGACAAACAGGGCTTTGACGAGATCAGGGGTGACATTTGCCATTATTTCGCCTCCAGTTCTTTTGCGTAATCTTGTTCAGAAATACCCAATAATTTTGCTGCTTCTTTATCGGCAGCACTTAACACCGCTGTGCCTTTTTCAACGTGCTTTTCCACCTTGGTGGTTTGGGTTTGTTGCGCTGATAGCACGGCAATTTGTGGGCGTTTTTCCAACATTGCAGACAAAGCTGCCACACCTTGTTGTTTGCCAAATTGTTTGAGGTATTCCACTTCGGCTTCCACTGCACGCCCTTCGTTACGGGCTTTGGAAATGTGGTTGTCGATTTCTACATCATCGGTTTTTGCTGATAACACCGCCACTTGGCTCATTACCGCGTCATAAGTCGCTTTTGGCACATATTGGGAAAGATCCACTTCAGTATTTTTTGCACTTAAAGTTGCCACTTGCTCATCGGCTTTGGTTTTGTCGGTTTGTAAGGTTTCAAGGGCATTTAAAGCGGTGTTGGCTTGCTCTTCGGTTAGCTCTACACCTTCTGCGATTTCTACACCCAGTTTTGCCAGTAATTTGCGTAAGGATTCAGGCATTTTGACGTTCTCCTGTGGGTTAAGGGTTGCCGAAAGCACGGCTAACCGTTGCATACCAGTAATACCCGGGTCATTGGTTAGGGCTGCCATTCGGAGTTCAAGAGGCGTGCCGTTGTCATCGTAAGGAAACACAGCACTCAGATAAGCAAATTCCCCGTCTTTGATTTGTTGATAGGCTTTCGGTGTCCAGCGTGGCTTAATGTAAAGCCCTTGGCGTTCGTCATCATCAAACCATTTGATTTCATCGGCGTTAAACCAGCCAGCGGCGACCACGTTGCCTGCATCAATGCCGTTTTTGGCTTTGAGTATGGTTTCGTGATCGTAATCAACCAGCAAATCTTGCTTAAGCCCACGGGCTTTTTCGATAAGCGTTTGCGCTATGGTTTCGTCGATGTACCAGTGCGCTACGTCTTTGGGCGAACCGTCCCGTGAGCGAAATTCGCCTTTAGGTAACAGTTGCTGCCAACCGTCGGGGCTGGTGAGTTGGGCGGTGAGTACCGCTAAAGGGGTTCTTTTTGCTTTCATAAGGCTATTTTGGCTGAAAGCAGAAACAGGGGAGTTTGCGGTGGACTAGACTAATAAAAAACCGCTGAAGGATCAGCGGTGGAGAATTTAAGAAAGCTTTAAATCAGAATAGCGTTTAAATGCCGTTTAAATGCGTTTAAGCGAGTTTAAATTTTTTGAGACGTAAAATGATATAAATTGATTTTCAAACGCCCTTAGCGTGGCTCTGTGGCGATATTTGCGATTTTAGCCTATTCTTGGGTTAATTTCGACAACTCTCGATTTAAAATCGCTTTAATTTCGTCGATACCGTCTTTGCCTAACCCTAAGAATGGACGGGCAGGCATTTTCTCTGTGCCCATTTGGTGGTATTGCCCGTAAGGTTCAGATGCACCGATCACCGCAAAGCTGTCGCCATAGTCGATATTGAGGCTTGTTACCAAATCGCCCGTAATCTGCAACATTTTGCCCGTGTGTCCTGCCGCGTCTCGGCGTTTTTTGTAATCTTCGTTTAAAACCTCCCAGCTTTCGCCCTCGGGCGTTTTTTCTTGGTCAAAGGCTTTTTCCGCTTCTTGACGTAATACGCCCGCCACCTTGTGGGTAATATCCCGACCGTCCATTACCTTTGCCAAGCGGTTAAATTTGTTCTGAATTTCGCGGGTGTCAAATTTGTAATCTAAATGCATATAATAGCCTTGGGTAAGGTTGCCCGTAATTTAAAAGGAAATCCAAATGATAAATAAACAAAATTCGGAAACATTAGCATTTTGGCTTGTTGCACAATTAAGCCAAAACGCCAATCTTCTTCCTGTTTTCTCAGAACCCTCAAAACAAGCAGAATATCTAGCTGATTTACTTGTCGCTCTGTCTGAGCAAATCAGAGAAAAACAGCTTACTCCACATCTGGACTATCTGCTTCGCTCTCAGGGTAAATAGCCAATAAATACAAGGCTTCTAAATAAGAGCGTAAAGTAAAAGCTGGATCTGTGGTATTTCGTAAATTAAAACGTAAATCATCACAGATTTCAGCTTTTTGTTCTGGGGTTAAAAAGCCAACGTGCATTCCACGAAATTTACTCGCATCAAATTCAATCATATTTCCTCCTGTTTTGTTTGACTTTGTCACAATAAAAGCATATTCTCATTCAAAGATAGTGTGTCGGTTAATGGTAAACCAATAGGAATAATTCCTATCACTGTGGCGTTCGACCCCCACCACACGATAGATAGGGTAGCAAATAGGCTACCCTATTTTATAATTCTCCCAGAATGATTTTATAGTTCCCACCTTTAATAGCGGCTTTAATATCAGCGAAATCTTTTTGTCTATAAGCATTGATAATCGCGTCAAGTTTTTCACGCGTTTTTTTCAGTTTGCCTGGTGCATCAACCATAACTTTAATTGTTCTATCTTGATTAAAATAAATCAAATTACCTGTTTGCATATCCCATATGACAAGGCTTGGGTTTGCAATAATACGAGAAATTTGAGCGTATTCTTCTGCGGTTAAACCTACGCCCGATTTATGGTGTTTATCACTATTAGCGTGAGCTAGGTTTTTTTCTGTCATTACCAAAATACGTTCAGAATACTTTTTACCATCGGAAAACTGTGTGACTTTTTCTGCAATATCTGGAGAAATGATACCCGCCGAAATATACCGCTCACTCGCCCCACGTTTGCCAAGATGGGCAAAAACCCAATCCGCAAAGGCTTTATGCCGTGCTTCGCTATTGTTTATCGCCTGAATCGTCTGCTGTCTCAATTCTCGGTTCTTGACCTGTTGCAATTTACGCAGTACGGCAATATCCGTGCCAAATGCAGCTGACCCCACATTGTAATTCCAACCTGCACCAACTTTCATTTCGCCTTGGTCGGTTTTGATTTTGCTGACCTTGGTGCGGATTTCTTCGCCTGTTTCCTTGTCAATGCCTGCCACCGCTTCTTCGGTTTCAATTTCGCCTTGACTGCTGGAGATAGTAAAACCTCGGCTTTTTACGGCAAATTCGCTTAAGGCTTCCACTCGGCAACGACAGCCCCAATCATTGGGCGGATACATCGTCTGCCAAATCGGATCGTCTGCACGATAAATTTTACCGTGCAAGGCAAGGTGGCTAGTGCGAGTGCGACTATCTTTCACTGCCACATAACGCCAGTAGGGTTGTTCGTCCACATTTTTCATTTGCTGGACGTAGCGTGCTGCGTGGTAAGCAGTGGATTTATTAGTGCGTAAAATAGTGCGTAAACGGCGTGGGCTGCCGAGTTGCACCGTGTTGCCGTTTTCGTCCACCGCTTTGCCCCACCAGCCCAAGACTTTGAGCATCGGTTCAAGCTCTTTAATGTAAACCCGTTCAGGCGTGCCTTCGCTAATGGCTTTTTCAGTTGCCCAGCGAATGGTGTCTAACACTTCCGCTTTGGTGGCTTTTGCCACGGTAAAAGCTCGGGCGTGGGCAGATTCTAACTGCTCGTGCCAGTTCCAAGTGATATTCACGCCTTTCGATTTGAGGTAATCGACAGCTAGTTTTGGCTCTAGGCGTAGCACATAGCCCATATCAATGGCATTGCTTTCTTCTTGCGTGTTATCGTTTGGCATTGGCTCGTCCTAATAAATCGCTGACAAAAATGGCGCGGGTGAGCAAGGTTTCCAGCCCTTCATCGTTCATTTCGGCATAAAGGGTTGCCAGTTTTTCTTGGGCGAACTCATAACCGCCTTTTTGCAAGGCTTCGACCACTGGTTTTAATAGTGGGTCGATAACGGCTTGATAATCTTCTGCTGTGGGTTCTAAGTTATCCAGTAGATCTTCGGGGTCGGGTTGCACCGATAATACTGCCATTTTACCGTCTGTTTTGCCGTGCATATAAGCGGTCGGATTTTGGAAAGATTTTGCCAACACTTCCTCGTTTTCCGCTGCGATTGGCACTTGCAATTTATCGTGCGCCCACTGTTTCGGAATACGGAAGCCAATATCCACCAATTTATTTAGTCCGTCAGCAAAGGCGTTTAAATCCTCACTTTCTGCCACATCAAATTCAAAACGTGGAATTCGGCGTGCGTCGTTGAACGATTTGCAATTTAAGGCATAGAGCGGATACACCAAGTCACGGGTGAGTGTGGCTGCAAGGCGTTTTAGGTCGGCATTGCGAATTTCTAACCGCACATCATTATGCACATTGCCAAGGGCGTTGGTGCTTGTTGCCCCATCTGCTTGGCTGGTGAGCGTGCCGCCTAAAATGGCTTTGCTGGCTGATTTTTCTGCCCACTCAATCATTGCCATAAAGGTGCTGTCTGAGCCGTCTGCCGCTTTTTCAAATTCGAGTTCCATACCACGCGGAATAATCCCACCAGCGTTGTGTCCGATACTCATTACCGCACGCAGTAGGGTTTGTTTTTCCTTGTCGGTTGCCCCTTCGGGGTATTTGCCCAAACGCAGTGGTAAGCCGTAGATTTCTAAAAACTCGGCAAAATCACGCACGGAATAGTTTTTAAAGATGAACGGCCAGACTAAAGTGCGAACTAACCCAATACGGCTTAAATAGCCTGTTTTGGCTCGTGCAACGTGTTTCACCCAGCCGAACTGTTGCATTTCTGCACCCTCAAGCGTGCCATCACGCAGGCGAAGGCTGTTACGTTGATAAGCGGGGGTCATAAACCACGCCGGGTCACGCCAATGCACGTTTTTTATCAACTTCAAGCCACCGACTAAATTTTGTTCCCACTCAATTTCTTGGCAAGATAAGCCTTTTAAAATGGCATCGGTGGCATCAAAAATGCAATCGTCTAACCATACGGCATCTTCCAGCATTTCTTGCAGCATTTCCGCATCACGTTGTTCTTCAGGTGTGGCATTGCGTGGGGGCTTAATTTGCCAATCCACAGCGGTAATTGCCCCACGGCGTTTGCCCAGTTCTGATAAAATATGGGTATCTTTTTCCTCCATATCTTCGGCAAGCTCTGCTTGTGCGACTAAATCGCCTTGCTCGGCTGCTCGCAGAATGCGTGCAGCTTTGGCAGGGGTTAGCCCACTGGCCGGGTGGTCGCTGTAATGGTATTGCAGCGGCATTAACCGGCTTTCGCTTTCGGTTTGCATATCGGCTTCAAAGCGGAATGGGTTGCCGTGAATATCTAAAATTTTACTTTGCATTTGGCTTGTCCTTACCAGTCCCAATCGCTGGACATTAAGTCATCAAATTCATCATTGTTGCGGTCGGAATGTTTGTCAGGCAGTGGAATGAAATCAATTTCACCGCCTGTCATATAACTCGCACGCACCGCCATACAATACGCCACCGCACTATCGCCGTGGCGTTTGCCCGATTTGTCTTTTGAGCGTGATTTGTCAATTTTCGGCACGCCGTTAATTACCTGAATATGCCCGTGGTCTAAGATGATCTCTTCATCTTTCGGAATTTGAATATAGCCCGATTCATACAAGGCTTTATATTTCGGCATCCATTCCCGATACCACTTATCATTTAACTGCACGGCTTCGATCATACTGCTACCATAGCGAATAAGTGCCGCCTCTGCTAAATAGCCACCATTCCCCGTGGCATCGAATGCGGCTCCAATAAAACGAGGCAGGTTTGCTAACATAAACAGCATTATTTGCTTTTGCTGGTTGTACGGACAGTTTTTGATTTCAAGTGTCAGTTCAAAATGCCGGGCGGTGTCGGGTTGCACGGCACAAACGGCATACACACTCAAGTCGGCACTGCGGGCAAAGTCCACCCCAAAGGCGTGTCGGCGGTCAGGGTTGAAGGCTTGCAAGTGCGGTAGTAATTGAGTAAGGCAAAATTCACTGGTGATGACCGTGCGTTCGTCTTCTGTCCATTCCATAAATTTGGTGTCGCACTCAAAACGCAGTTTGACCTTGCCTTCTGTCGCTGCACGCTCAATCATTGGGCGTGGGATATACGCCCCAGAACTGGCTTTTGGCACGCAGTAGTATTCTTCCAGTGCATCGTCTTCAGTGGCGGTTTCACGCAACAGACCAGCTTTCCACGCCGCTTCTTTTTCAGGCGTCCAAGGCTGTTTGCTGACTTGGCAAATACGCTGATATAAGCCTTCTGCACAGGCATCATCAAGGGTGATGGTATGCACCGAATAGCTTTTTCGACCTGCACGGCTGTCTTGAATCAGTTGATTGAAGAGGTTATCCACACCATTATGGGTGGAAATCAACCGCACTTTCGCACCCCACATCGTGAGTGCCAAGGCAGCTTTTAGCACTTCGGCTAATTTTTCGTGGAATGCCGCTTCATCAATGCACACCACCCCTTGCATACCGCGCAAGTTTTTCGGGTTGGAGGAAAGGGCTTTGATTTTAAAGCCTGAAGCAAAGTAGATCACATAGGTGAGAATGTCTTTGTCTTCGTCTTCAAAGAGTTCTTCTTGGATTTGCCCGGCTGCACGGTTAAATTGGGCTGCCCACATCGCACAAGCATCAATAAATTCTCGTGCCATCTCTTTGTTCGAGCCGATATAAAACACATCTGAACCGCCCTCCGATTTGGCAAGGCTCGCTATCATCACGTCATCAGCCGCTTCTGCCCACGTTAAACCGGTGCGTCGGGATTTTTCGGCAATTTTGAGCTGACTGGTATCTGCCACCCAGCGTTTTTGATAGCCAAGCAGTAAGGCGTTTGGGTCAAAGGGGATTAAGTCGGGTAAGGCTTGCATTAGGCAATTCCTAGAATTTGTTGCTTGATTTGTGCGACGGTATCGGCAGAAAGTCCTGCTTGTGCGACGGCTTTTTCTGCGGTTTCGGCGGCTTGTAATGCGACTTCTTTTCGCACTTTACGTTCACGTTCATAGCTCACGCTTTGGGCTTGCTCAATGCGGTTGGCGATTAAAGCCAGTTGATTTAAAAATTTAGGATCATTGGCAATAGCTTCATCGGCATTTAAGGTTAAATCAAATGCCATTGTTTTTACCGCTTCCATCAACAATTTGCCAATATCACTTTGCGGGGCTTCGCCTAGTTGCTTTGTCCACACTTCTGCCACTTCACGGGCTTCGCGGATTTTTTTGCCGAACCGTTCCATTTTTGATGCAAAACGATTTAGCCCCGTTTTAGAAAGCTGCATTGATTCATCTAAGCCACTGTCTGCAATGATGTTGTTAATTTCCTCAAGGATTTCAGCTTGCGAGTATTGTTTATCTCGCAACATCATTGTGAGAGTGGTTTTGATATTCGGTGGTAGTAAATCGACCTTGCTGGCACGCCCTCGGGTGTTTTTTTCACTCATTTAAACCTCCTTTAAATTGGCTTTAAACTCAGCTTAAATTTTAGGGGAGGGCTTTTTTACGCCATCAACCACAGCTTCGCCATTTGCCACATCAAGTCCACGCTGGGTAATTTTGGCAATCATAAAGCCGTTACCCAGGCGTTCAATTTTCACGAGGTCTTGTTCTTCTAGCCAGTTGAGGTGGTTACGCACCAAATCACGGCTGATTTTATGCCCGTAAAGGGCAAGACAATCATCTAAAATAGATTCGTTGGCATCGTAGCCTGTGTCAACAAGCGAGCGTAAAATCACTAAACGCTGGTCTTGTTTAATTAAATCTTTTAACGACATTTTCATCATTCCTTTAATTTTGCTTCTAATAACAAGCCCATTTGGTGGCTCATTGCGTCTACTTGGCGACTGGTGGCTTTGGTATCGCCTTTTACATCGGTCACCAAGGTTTTAAGGCGTTCCACGTCCACCGCTGTGGGGAGGTTTTCCACCTTGCTTTCAAGCGTTGCCAAGCGGTTATCGTGACTGCGGGCAATTTCGGCAAGCTGGCTTAAATCGTGCTTTTTGGCGTATTTGCTGTCGAGTTTGAGCCAAAACGCCCCTGCAATAATGGCGATAATGGTCGAAATTACGCCAAAATTGGCTCGCACAAATTCCCAAAATTCGCTAATCATCGTCCGTCCTCCCAATCTTACTGACAACTCACACAACGGTGGGCGTAAGGATTGGCACGCAATCGTGCGCTGGGAATAGGTAAGCCACATTCGCTACATTGTCTGCCAGCTTCTGCAATCGCTTCAACTTCATCATCACTGAGCTTAGTATCAAGGTGTGGAGCAAGACATTGTTGCAAAAAGGCTTCTTCCCGCTCATTTGTGCGATCTAATTCATCAGCCATTACTCTTGTCCCTCACAAATTTGACGGTAGGTAGCATTATGCACGGCAACCTGCCTGAGCGTTTCGGTGGTATCTTGGCGACTGGCTTTGATTAAGCTAAAGCCCGCACAGCTTGGGTTAATCACGGAGGTCGCCGTCGTTGTACAACCGTTCAAGCAGGCTAGTACGGCTACGGCTAATAAGATTTTCTTCATTTTTCTGTTTAACTTGGTAATTTTTCACTTTGGTTTCGGCTACGGCTTTTTGGGCTTGTAGCTGTTCGTTTTGCTTTTGTAAGGCTTGTGCCTGTTTACGGCTTTGACGTAGGCGGAAAAGCAAGTAACCGCCCCATAATGTCACCACGCCCACACCTACTAAAATTAAATGCATCATTCGCTTTCTCTCCTGTTTTCTCGTTGGCGTGATAAAGCATTTGCCACGCCTTTAGTGGCAGCAGTGCCTACACACGCAAATAAAAAGGTGCTGAACATTTCAGGCACATAGGGCTTGTCTAAATAGACGGAATAAAGCAGCACGCCGGTGGCTGCAATAAAACCCCAAAACTGAATGCTTGCGGTGGTAGAAAGTCGCCCATCGGCATTGGTAAAAAGTTCTGTAAATCGCACTGCTTGTTACTCCTTATTTATAAAGGTGTTCTACATTCACCACTTCTCCCGAATCCAGCCACGCCCACACATCAAAACACGGGCAATCTTTCAGCCATTCATTTGGGGTGATCGTGCCATCGCCATTGAGGTCGGGCGATAAATCACGGTGACCATAAGTAAGGGCTTCCGGGTTGAATGCTTCTAAATCACGCAAGAGTTTATGCAGTGATTGCCATTGTGCTTCGGTATATTCAGCGTGGTTTTTGCCACTTGCGGTAATGCCACCGACCAAGCAAATGCCTACCGAGTTTTGGTTGTGTCCTTTAACGTGTGCGCCAATTTCCCCCACTTGACGACCACTTTCGACCAAGCCGTCCACGTCAATCACAAAGTGATAACCAATAGAGGATAGGTGTGGATTAAATGCACGTTGTGCCGCAGGCTGACGTTTAAAGCCACGTTTTTTGTGCCAGCCATCAATGACTTGTGCAGCAGTTTTGCCAGCTTGTTTAAGGGATTTGCCATTGCGTGTTGCCGAGCAATGCACGATGATTTTGTAGATAGGTAAAGACATAAAAAACTCCAGTTATCATTGCCTTGATAACTGGAGTTTAGGAGGAAAAGTATTTAGGTGGTGTTTGCGGATTATCAAACCTAACTAAAATTAAAATCCATTTGATGCCGCTTTCTCTGCAGCATACGTTGTTGGCGTAAGATCGCATAAATTGTGCTTTCTGACAAACGATATTTTTTCACAAGCTCCGGCACGTTCTTGCCGTTAAATTCTTGGTAAATTTGTCCATCTCGCAAGGCTTCTTTGATTTTATCACCGGCCGGTAGATAAAACGATTTGCCACCAAAATAGTGTGCCATTACGCCCACGAGCTTGGAAGCGGTCGTTTTTGCTTTATCTTCTGCAAAATTTTGGCGTAATAGCTCCGCTTGCATTACATCTATGACTTCCACCAATAGTGACGGCCAGCGATTTTCTAATTCTACACTTGGAATTTGGTCTAAATGGTCGAACAACGCTCCAATATTGGCGTGTTCATCATCAAATAAGCCTGTTTGTTGTAATGTTTGCGACATAGCGTACCCAATTCAATTTATCAATGTGACTATTGTACAAAAACTAAAATTTCCCACTAGCACAATTTTTCTTAACGTAAGGTAAAAAGTGGCTTAAAGCCTGATATAGCAAGGCTTAGCGAAAAATAAAAAAGTTTGAAAAGGGAGATTTAAGGCAAGAAAAAAGGCGGCGTGAACCGCCTTGGGGAAAGTTTAAAGAGAGTTTAAAGGGCTTGTTTTTGCTGTTTGTGTTGCAGCCAGATTTGATATTCGGGGCTGCTTTTCACAAATTCTTCCTGTCCGAGTTGTACAAAACGTTCAACGTATAAAATCGCATCTTGCGTTTTCTTCTCTTCCGCTTGTTGGGCTTTGACCGCTTCCGACCGATTTTTATCGGTGCGAATGACAGCAAAGTGCGGCTTTTGCGTTTCATACACCGATTTGAGGTAGTTATGATTGGTAAGCGGTTCGATTTTTTGCCCCGCTTGCAAGGCTTGTTGGCGTTTTTTACGCAGGCTTGCCACCGTTTCGGATAATGCCTGTGCCAGTAACAACGAGCAAGGGTAAAGTTCTAATACATCGCTGACAATTTTTAACGCACGGGCGTTGTTGAGGTTACTTTTGGCTGGCTTAAATAAGCCTAAGTAACCAACCATCGGTTGTGCACAACCGTGGGTAAGTTGGCTAATTTTGCCAAGCAGTTCACGCCCTGCATCGTCTTCGATTAAACCCTCCAAGTGAATATCGCTGTGGCAAATGGGGCAACGGCATAATTTCATACCACCCCCTGATAGCGTTGAAAGACTAAACAAAGTTTATCATAGCTGGTTTCTTTGCTCACAATACAGCCGTATTTTTCAGCAAGGGTTTTGAGCATTACACGCTTGTGCCATTTTTTCAAGATTTCCAGAAATCGGCTGGCTTCCTCGCCTTTTAACGCCCCGACATTTAGCGCCAGCACCGTTTTGCCTTGGTTCATCACTTTACGCATATAGGTGTTTAAGGCTTTTTCGCTGCCATCTCGCAAGAAGCCGTGCTTGCCCATTTGAATCCACACAGCACGGATTTTGTGGGCAATTTCACTTTTGACTTTGACCTCGCCTGTGGCTGGGCTGTAAGCGGTCGGTTTTGTGCTGCGTTTTGCGAACCATTTTACTTTAGCCCCTTTTTGTTGCAGCTCATGTAAGATTTTGTGCAACTCTACGATAGTGCATTTGGTCGAGCTGGTTTTATTGGTCAGCCGTTTGACCATTTCGCGGTAGCTGAATTCGTCCATATTAAGCTGCTGTTTGCCAATATGGAGCAGCTGGATTAGTTTGGCTTTGTCAGTCATTATTGCTCCTTACCTGTTATATCTTTTCCTGCCCATCTTAAAAATGATGGAATAGATACAGTTTTTAGCGTCCCTTTCGCTCCATTCTTAAGTGCTTTTAATTCAACATAAACAACATACCCTTCACTATTATCTAGCTTGATAATACATCTCTTGGGAATAAATCCATTTATCTTTTTGGGATTTTTGGCTATGTAATAATGATCTACAATTAAATCACTTTCTTTTAGCATTTTTACTCCATTATTTAGTTTAAAACACATTATTCAGCCTACTCAAAGTGCGGTTAAAATAGGCTGTAAATCTGCTTTAACAATTCGGATCAAACACAGCTCCGAATTCCATTTTGATTTCACTATAAGCTAAACGGCGACCGAATTTTTTTGCCTGTTCTAATGTTCTGGCATACATTGTTTTTGCCGTTTCAATATCACCGTCTAATACGCAAGATTGCACCAGTTCAAAATTGCTAATCACATCAGCGACTTCACGCATAACATCATCTAAATTTAAGGTTTGGGTTGTCATTGTTCCTCCTAAAACGGACGTTGATGCATACATTGGCAGAAATCACGACGGCGGATTGCCCATTCTTTGTTTTCGGGGCTGGCAGAAAGCATTGCTAAATCCCAATGGGTTTCGGCTTCTTTGTAATTGCCGGCTTGTTCTTCTTTTGCCGCTTTTTCCGCATAAAAGCGGTATCGGTTGAAGTTTTCCACGCTTTTGGCGTATGGTCGTTTGGTTTTCATCGGTTTTCTCCTGTGGGTTAAAACATATTTTGAAAGCCCCTCAATCCGTCCCCCTCTTTTGTAAAGAGGGGTTAGGGGAGATTTAAAGGGCTTTTAAATAGGCTTTAGTCTTGCTCTAAATACAGCACGATAAGCGATAGTACGCTGGCAACGATTAAGCAAATTACGGGGGCACTCATTACATCTCCTTACCATTCATTATCACTTTGCCACCATGTTGATTAATTTTGTAAGCTGCTGCTGCGGAAACTTCAGCCATCTTCACTAATTGCTCAAGATTGTGTTCGCCCCAATCTTTTAAGCCACGAACCTCGAAATAAACCACCCAGCATAAAAACACGATGGAGTTCCAAATTAGTGCTTGATCGATAACAGGGAAAAACCAGACCAATGTCATGCCTGATATACTGCTTATCATCAGCATAAATAGGCAGATATTCGGCATCGTGCAGAGCTTTTGTTTTGGCTTTCTCATCTCGCCTCCTGCTCAAATGGTTTTACGTTAAATTCTTCCACGCCTGCTTTAATCGCAATACCCGATACAGCAGAAGCGGTGGCTGGGTCTAACAAAATCGCATCTTTGTTGATTTCTTCTTTGGTGCGGATAAATTGCGTCAAGCCTAATGCCCGTAGTTTTTTAATCACTTCATCAGCTTTGGTAACTCGCACACTTGGTGGACTTTGTCGCCATTGCACTTCGCCTGTGTTGAAATAGCCTGTTTTTTGCTTTCCGTTTTTGGTCAGCTCATCACGGTGGCTTTCGCACCACGCTTGAATGGCTTTATGTCGCATATCTACTGCTTCTTTTGCCGATTGAATTGCAGGCGAATAACGCTCGGTAATGGCACCGATTTCATCATTCTGCTCGGTGGTTAGTCGTTGCAGTTCACGCTGGGCATCACCTAATTCTTTAATCAGTAACTCCGTTTCTTCACGACTTTGGGCGCGAATAGTGAGCGTAGCTGATTTGGTGCGGGTTGGTTTTTTCATAGTTTCTCCTGTGGTTAATGTTTAAGGGAATCGGATTTCCAAATGATTTTCACGCCTTTGAGCATCATTTGGTTGAGGTAAAAACGGGTGCCGTTTTTGACTTCTGAGCCGTAATTAAATGCTTTGTTTTGTTTCATTAAGTGGCGTAAGGTGGCACAGTCTTTTACCACTAAGCGAGGGCGACTGTTGTCGAACCATTCCACTGTTTCCACCTCAAGCCCTAGTGCTTCGCATTCAAGGGTGGCGATTTCAAGCATTGCTAGCTGAGTGTGAATAATGGCGTTTTTAGGGATCATCATTTCGCCTGCCATTTCGTTGTAGATTTTTTTCATACCGTTTTCCTTATTCGTTTTTGCCTAATAATTCTTGGCGTGCTTTGATGATTAAGTCGGCATCAATCAGCTTGCCTGAGCCTTTTGCCACCATTGCTGCCAATCGCAAGGTTTGGGTTAAAATGCGTAAGCCGCCGCCTGTTTCGGTAATGCTTTGCATCACTTTTAAAGCATCTTCGTCGGTTTCTAACCCCCACGCTGCGGCAACTGCCTGTGTGTCTGCCTTTTTGGTTTTCTGGATGCTGGTGTTTTTTGCCACACGGCTCCACAATCTTGCATATTCGTGACTTGGGCTAATACCACCTTTCATGCGGGTGTAAACTTTGTCGTTGCCTACCAACACTAAGCCAATGCCGGCTTCTTCTTGCATAATACGGAGTTCTTCGAGTGCCTCATAAGGAAGGTGGTCGGCTTCGTCCACAATCAGCAAGCCTTCTGTGCCTTTGATTTTGCGAGCAATCAGGCGTGAGAGTGTGCCTTTTCTACGTGGGGCATCGCTGATGCCTAGCTCAAGGGCGATTTCATACAAAATTTCGCTTAAACTTGAACGGCTTGGGCTTGCGGTTACCAGCCACACGTTAGCGTGGTTTTTGGCAAATTCTTGGATTGCTTTGGTTTTACCGACCCCGCTCATGCCGTAAACGGTCGCCATACAGTTGGCGATTTGAGCAAATTCCAGCGTTTTGAAAATTTGACGAGAAGTCGCTGTTTCGATAAAGGCTGGTGCCTCTACAAACTCACGGGCTTGCACCGCTTTTTTCTCAAGGTAAGCAGTTAGTTTTGCTTCCACATCTGCAATGTTGCCTTTATAGTTGTCGTTAAGGTATGCCGACAATGCACCTGCATTTACGCCTGCTTCGCGGGCAAGCTGGGCTTGAGTGATTTGGCTGTCGGTTAAGTGTTGTTTGATTTGATTGACTAAGTTCATTTTTAAACCTCGTTTAAATGTGCGTTTAAATGTTTAAATTGGCGTTTAAACGTTTAAATTACGTTTAAATCTTGCGTTTCATTGCGACGGCATTCATAAATGCCTGTTCAAATTCGCTGATTTCTTCCACTTCTGCCTCTTCTATTTCCACTTTTTTGTGAACTTTCATTCGGAGGTTTTGGTGGATCACTTCTTCTTCAATCAGCACTTCTTTCACTCGTTTTTCAATCGGTTCTGGCACCTCCACTTTTGGTGCGAGGGCTGCCAGTTCGTGTTGGTCTAACAACTGCAAGGCTTCGGCTTGTTGTTGTGCCGATTTCACCACTTTCTTGTACAATCTGCCTTGCTCGCGAGAAGCGATTGTGTCGCCAAAGCCTTTCGCTTCTCGGCAAATCGCTTCGGCAAGGTATCGTCCTTCTAAGTCGTACACATACACATTGCCGTGTAGGTTGTCGGGGTCGAACCGTGCCACCACTTTTTTATCGGTGATGCCGATTAAACTTTCCTCCCAGTAAATGTTGGTTAAGCCGTACAGTTTGCCTGCCGCTTTCAGGGTGAATGCCCCGTTACGTTTAATGCTCACCGTTTCCGCTTGCAAGAACAGCAACAGCAGCTGCTCTGGCGTAGCTTGGCGTATATTGGTGGGGTGGTAATCCCGTTCCCAAATCTGTTCAAAACTGAACTTGCCTCGGCAAAGTTCGGTGTCTCGTTCCAGTTGTTCGTTGTACTCTTTCACGCCTGCTGCAAGGGCTTGCAGAAAGATGTCATATTCCACGCCAGCCTTACCGCCGTTGTAGTTGTCGGGTTTTTCTAGCACGTTTTTGCCCGTGTAGAAGCCCGACAGTTCGGGGCGTTTATCCACTTTCTCGCCTATGCCGCCTCGCCCGAAGGCGCGTTCAATCGGCTTGGCTTGCCCGTGTCCTTCGCCATAAAGCCGCTAGTGAAATGCACTTCGATGCCTAAAATCGGCATAATGCCTTTCGGGTCGAGTTCGTTTTCTTTAAAGCGGTAGCGGTTTGCTACGCCGCCTGTCATCGCTTTATTGGCTGCGGCTCGGGTGTTGTCCAGCGTGATGGTTTTCGGTATGCCGTAGCGGAATATCACGTCCATTAAGGCGTGACGTATGCTGTCGGTGTTTTCCGAAAGTGCGGTGCGATAAGCAAGAATTTTGCGGGTTCGCACATCTTGCCAGAACCACGTTTTTGGGCGGATAATCTCGCCCGTGTGCCATTTCACAAAGACGTTGTGTTGATAACCGTCGCCGTTGATCCATTCGCCTGCGAGAATATCTTTTACCGTGCGTTGCAACGCTGGCACTAATTTCGCCACCGCATTTTTGCCCTCTCGCTGAAGCAGTAGCACCTCGTATGGCACTTCTTTGATTAAGCGACGTTGGAAGGTTTTAAAACTTGCCATCTGCCAGCCGTATTCTTTCGCCATTGCCTCAATGCGGCGGTAACTGGCTCGTAAATCGGGCTTTTCAGGGCGGAGATAATCAGCAAGGAAGGTGTCCCACGCTTCTTCGGTGATGTGGGCTTTTTTACCGGGCTTGGCGGATTTGCCCGAGCCTGACACTAAAATCGCTTGCCACAGGTGGACGGGGTAGCCTTTCACTTTGTAATACCAATTTTTTAAAGAACCTTGCGACACGTTTTTTGCGGTTGCCGCCCCCGCTTCTGCCTCTTGATAATTGAACCCTTGGTCTAAAAAGGCTTGCAGTTGCATACAGGCTTCTGCTTTGTTTTTCGCCTTTTCCCTTGCCTTGTCGGTGGCACTGGTGAGCCGATAAATCAGCTCGGGGTCATCCATCGGTTGTGCCGTTGTAGGCGGTGGCATTGCCGCCAAAGCGGCGTTAAGCCTTAATTGCTTTTGGGTTTCGGGGGGAAGGCTGTGGAGGTGGTATTCAAATACTTTTCCAACTGGACTTTCTTTTCGTCTCCGCTCCCAATTCTCTAATTTAGCTTTTTTAGTTATTCCCCCAACAGTTTTGGGTAATCCACCGACTCCCAATATATCTTTCAGTTCTACCCACATAAGCGGCTCTCCCGTTCCGCATAGCGTGTTGCCCAAATTTCTTGAGGAGGCACGCCAATCGCTTCAGCGATGATCTTTTCCCCTTTCGGATAACTTACCCGCAATGCATTTTTTAGCGTGGAGGGGGCAAGTCCCGATTTCACAGAAAGCGAATGCAATGTGATATTTCGCTCGTGCAGCTCATACACAATTCGCTTTCTGCTCCAATCTTTTTTAGCCATAAATTAAACTCCTACATTTAAATCAAACTTGCTTTAGGTTAAACTCTGGTGTAAATCCTTAGCGTTAGCCTTTGGTTTAATCTAGAGTTTAATACAAGATTAAAACTAAAGTCAACAAGAGATTAAAACTATTTTTTCGAGCTTTTATGCAACCTCTTTTAATTCCCTTTATTTTCAATAGGTTGAGTGTAAAAACTTCTTTCAATTTAGTTTTAATCCAAGATTAAAACTAAAGGGGTGGATATGATCCAAGAATGGTTTGAATTAAAAGAACTAACAGGAGTGGGGGGATTACCTACCACTGTTCAAGGAATTACCAAAAAGGCTAAATTAGAAAATTGGCAAAGAAGACGCATTACAGGCGTCAAAGGAAAAGTGTTTGAGTATTATGTGGGCGATATGCCGCCAAGCGTGCAAGCGGCGTTGGGCTTTGATGTAAGCCAAGATGGCTTTACTCAAAAGGGCGATGAGTTTGAACAAATACCGGATCTCTCCGTAACAGAAAGCGGCGTGATGCGAAAATACTTCCACTTCCGCACGGATTGGTTAAAAAAAATGGCGATAAGCATTGCGCACAGCACGTTCTTCAAAATGCCAGATAATGCAATGGAACGCACTATTTACAAGGGTGATAGGGCTTTGATAACGCTATTCTTCCACGACAAGGTGAAACGTGGGCTGGCAACGTTAGAAGACGTGTGGCGGCTTAAAGAAGGGCTTTATGTGGTGCGTATCAATAATAGGTTAACCATTCGTCGCTTGCAGTTTGACTTACCTAAAGGGCTTTATGTGCTATCGGACAACCCTGACTACCATCCGATTCATCTCACCGCAGATCAAATCGACCCTACAATGATTATCGGGCAAGTGCGCTGGTACGCCCACACAGTGCAGTGGGATTAATTTAAACACAGCTAAACGCCATTTAAACAAAATTTAAACGCGTTTAAACGTGCCGTGCGTTTTCGTGGTTTTAATGGCTCAAGTAGTGGTTTTTGGAGATTTTTTCGCAGTTTTGCTTTTTGCCGGATTTCGGGCAATAAAAAAGGGGCGTGTTGCCCCTGTGTTTGGTTATTTTCCCATTAAATCCCGAATTCTGTTTAAAATTTCTTGCCGGCGATATTCGAGTTCACCCAGTTC
Source organism: Rodentibacter genomosp. 1 (assembly GCF_001999285.1). GTDB lineage: Bacteria > Pseudomonadota > Gammaproteobacteria > Enterobacterales > Pasteurellaceae > Rodentibacter. Next base: position 10,985 of record NZ_MLHN01000008.1, on the reverse strand, counting down.
TTTATAAAGCATTTCAAGGTTGCTGTCTTTGCTGTGCATTTGGGTGTGTAACTTAAATGACCCCGCTCCGCCCTCATACCCATCTCTTGCCTTTAATTCCAACGTATAGCGGCACATTGCCGATTTAGAAGCATGATAGCCTTGCTGCTTTACCCACTCCACCATTGCCATATGGTCACCATATTCCGCCGCTCTGATTCGCTCGTGCAACGCTTCCACTATTTCTTTCGGCAAAGCTGTAATAAACGATTTTCTTGCCATTTTCTTTCCCTTTTTTTTATTTCGCTCAATCCCATTATATTCCATTTTTATTTTTGTTCAAGGTCAAGTTAATTCCGTTTATTACAACAAAATTCCGCCAATCCATTGTTTCTTTTTATTTCTTAGTTTTAGTGGGTTTTTACACTGCTCATATTGTGAGTTTGAGAAGTTGCTGAAGTCATAAAAATTCTCCTTATATTACTTAGCTCCGGTTTCAATGCTATCGGCTTCCACCATAGCAAGTTTCAAAACACGCTCTTCCGTTGCCTCTTCACGTTCTACAACACCTGTAATTTGTCGATTTCTCATTACCACAATGCGATCGGATAAACCGATAACCTCAGGTAAATCACTTGAAATCACAATGATTGCTATCTTTTCATCAGCCAGTTTAAAAATCAGATCATAGATTTCGGATTTTGCTCCCACATCAATACCTCGTGTCGGCTCATCCAATAGGAGTACTTTAATATCCTCGGACAACCATCGCCCTAAAATGACTTTTTGTTGATTTCCACCGGATAAATTCATAATAAGTTGATTAATGGAAGGCGTTTTCACATTCATTTGTCGGCATTGTTTCTCTGCATTTTGTTTTTCCCAAAATTCATTAATGATGAATTTAAAGAAATTATGGGAGCGTCTTGCGCTTAAATTAATGTTTTCTGCCACGCTCGCCAAAGGAATAATTCCTTCTTTTTTTCGATCCTCTGGGCATAGTACTATGCCTTGCTCAATAGCATCTTTGGGGCAGGTTATATTGATACTTTTTCCGTCTAACTCAATATTTCCTTGAGTCATCGGATCCGCACCAAAAATAATTTTAAATAACTCCGAACGACCGGCACCAACCAATCCAAATAATCCGAGAATCTCTCCCACCTTCACTTCAAGATTAAAATTTCCCGGCAACTTTTTACTTGAAAGAGTGGTCAGTTTTAACCGTGTTTTTCCAATTTCTCTTGAACGATAATGATAAATATCGCCCAAATTACGCCCAACCATACTACGTACCAACGTGTCATTATTAATCTTTGACAGATCCGAAAATGTTTCAACAAATTGACCGTCTTTCAATACGGTAATTTCATCACTAATACGGAAAATTTCTTCCATTCGGTGAGAAACATACAGAATAACTTTTCCTTCTGCTTTCAATTCTTCAATCACTGCAAACAACTTTTCGATTTCAGGTGCAGACAAGCTGCTAGTCGGTTCATCAAACGCAATAATTTTCGCTCCTCGGCTCAATGCTTTTGCAATTTCAATCATTTGCCATTGACCAATGGAAAGTTCTCTCAAAGGAGTATTTGGGGAAATATTTAAAGCTAATTTATCCAAGTATTTTTGCGTACGGATGACTAATTCTTTCCGATTAACCAGCCCAAAAGAATGGGGGAGCTGCCCTAAACAAAGATTTTCTGCAACCGTCATGTCCGGTACGATATTTAATTCTTGATAAATAATGGCAACTCCGGCGAGTAAAGCATCTTTTGTAGTGCGAAATGTAAGAGAGCGCCCCCCGATATGCATTTTCCCTTCCGTCGGCAAATAATTACCACTTAAAATTTTCAGTAAGGTAGATTTACCGGCACCATTTTCCCCCATGAGGGCATGTACTTTTCCTTCATAACATTTAAACGAAACATTTTGTAATGCTTTAACACCAGGAAAAGATTTGCTAATTTGGTCAAATTCTAAATAAGGAATTTGCATAAATATTTCCTCCTTACTGATATTTTAATTACATTCAATTAAAGCCCTTTTTTCTCCAGTTCCAATTTAAAGTTTTCTCGGGTCAATAATACAGGATCACCAATTGGTGTATATTTTGGCGGCTCAACCCCTTCTTTAACCCATTTATAAAGCATTTCCGTGCTACGATAGCCGTGTACATCGGGGCTTGGCAGTAATGATCCGATAAAACCGGTCATCTTAGGCTTTGAAAGTTCACTCACGGCATCCGTCCCATTGATACCGATACCGACAACATTTTCAGCTTTAAAGCCCTGTCCTTCCGTAGCCCGAATGCCCCCTAACACGGTATTATCATTCATCCCGACAATTAACCAATTTTTCACTTCGGGGTGCTGTACTAACATGGCATTAGCGGCATCTAGCGCTCCCGGAATATCATTACTTTTGGTTGGTGATTTATAGATTTGTTTTTCAGGGAAGCCTGCTTTGATTAACGCGGAAATAGATCCATCCGTACGGCGACGTGCAGTATCCAATTCGTCTGCGGTGATAGCTAATACTGCTGTCTCATTGACATTCCAACCACGTTTTTGCATTTCTTTATACAATTCTAAACCTTGACGTTCACCAATTTCCGTTGCAGCCATCATGATAATCGGCACATTATTCATAGGTTCCCCAGCGGCATTTAAAAATTGATCATCAACAGTAATTACTTTCAGATCATAAGAACGCGCCTTTGCCATAATGGCCGGTCCCAATTTAGGATCAGGTGTACAAATAACAAAACCTTTTGCACCGCTTGCTGCTAAATTATCTATAGCATTCAATGTTTTTTCGCCGTCAGGAATTGCCATTTTTATAATTTGAACATCACCAAGATCTTTGGCGGCTTTATCCGCAAATGCCCATTCTGTTTGGAACCAAGGTTCTTCCGGCTGTTTAACCAAAAAGCCTAACTTAGTAGTCTCCGCAGCCTGGCCGGAAATAGAGATAGAGCCAGTCGTAACCAATACCGAAACAGCTATCAATGTTTTTAAGAAATTTCGTTTATTCACCGCGAGATCCTCAATATAAATGCACCAATAAATGAATGTTACCACCTTCGAAACAGCTTATTTAACGAGCTTACCGTCCGATGACTGCATAATACTTTATTTATTAATGATTAAACTGAGATCTGGATCACAGTATGAATTTATTGCAAAATAATCCATATATTCAGCAAATCCATCCTGACAAATAAATTCAATTATAAATAGTGCTTTTTATTCAAAAAGAAAAACTGAAGTAAAAAATGACGCACGATAAAAATAGTGCGTCATTTTTGTAATGCTAAGTTCTTAAATGTAATACAACAGTTAAAAAATCTTACTCAACTAAAAACTTGATTAAATTTACCACAAATTCCAACCGCACTTTATTATCAGAAAGATCCTTCATAAACTTAAATTTTAATGGTTCGTCAAAACGATAAACAATCGGTTCTTTTTGAATAAGCTGAATAAATTTTTCTGGTGCGACTTGTGTTGTCGGTGAAAATTCAATAAAGCCCCCTTGTGTGCCGGCATCAATACGAAGTACTTTTAAAGGCTCGATCAATAAACGCAGTTCGGCAATTTGCAGTAAATTTTTTGTTGCTTCCGGTAACAAGCCAAAACGGTCGATCAATTCGACTTTTAATTCATCTAATTCTTGTTTTGTCTCGGCGGCGGCAATACGTTTGTAGAAGGATAAACGCATATTCACATCGCCTAAATATTCATCCGGTAATAATGCCGCAACTCTCAGTTCAATTTCAGCGTGCTGTCGGGTTAATTCTTCTAAAGACGGCTCACGTCCTTCTTTTAAGGCTTTCACCGCCGCATCAAGCAATTCCATATAAAGGGAAAAACCGATGGTTTCAATTTGTCCGCTTTGTTCATTCCCCAACAATTCCCCTGCACCACGAATTTCTAAATCATGAGTGGCAAGAATAAAGCCCGCGCCAAGATTATCTAAACTTTCCAAAGCTTCAAGGCGACGTTGCGCATCTTTTGTCATCATTTTCGGTGGTGGCGTCAGCAAATAGGCATAGGCTTGATGATGAGAACGCCCTACCCGACCACGCAGTTGGTGTAATTGTGCCAGACCAAAATGATCCGCCCGTTCGATGATAATAGTATTGGCAGTTGGAACATCAATGCCCGTTTCAATAATGGTAGAGCAAACCAAAACATTGTAATGTTGGTGATAAAAATCGCTCATCACCCGTTCTAGTTCACGCTCCCGCATTTGTCCATGTCCCACAATCACCCGAGCTTCCGGCACAAGTGCGGCCAATTTTTCTGCCGTATTTTCAATACTCGCCACATCATTATGTAAATAATAGACCTGTCCGCCACGCAGAATTTCACGCAAGATGGCTTCGCGTACGACCAAATCATCTTTTTGACGCACGAAGGTTTTAATGCTTAAACGGCGGGCCGGCGGTGTGGAAATAATGGAGAGATCACGAATACCATTCATTGCCATATTAAGGGTGCGTGGGATCGGGGTTGCCGTGAGGGTGAGAATATCGATATTGGCACGTAATTGTTTAATTTTTTCTTTTTGCCCCACGCCAAAACGGTGCTCTTCGTCAATAATCAGCAAACCAAGATCGTGAAATTTCACATCTGATTGAATCAGTTTATGGGTGCCGATCAAAATATCCACTTTACCTTCTGCCAAATTTTGCAGAATTTGTTTTTGTTCTTTCGCTGTTTTAAAACGCGATAGCACTTCTACATTCACCGGTAAATTGGCAAAACGATCTTTAAAGTTTTCATAATGTTGTTGGGCAAGCAATGTCGTAGGCACTAAAACCGCCACTTGTTTATGATTCATCACCGCCAAAAATGCTGCTCGCATCGCTACTTCTGTTTTACCAAAGCCTACATCGCCACAAACTAAACGATCCATCGCTTTTGGCTGACACATATCGGAAATCACGGCATTAATCGCCATTTCTTGATCATGAGTTTCTTCAAAAGGAAAGGTTGCCGCAAATTGTTGAAATTCTTCACGATCATATTTAAAGGCAAAGCCTTTTTTCGCTTCACGTTGTGCATAAACATCCAATAGATCCGCCGCCACATCACGAATTTTTTCTGCGGCTTTTTGACGTGATTTCGCCCAAGCCTCGTTACCCAATTTATGTAACGGCGCACTTTCATCGGAACCGCCCACATATCGACTAATCAAATGTAATGAAGTTACCGGCACATAAAGTTTAGATTCATTAGCATAATTCAGGAGTAAATATTCTGCTTGAATTCCACCGGCATCAAGGGTTACCAAACCTCCATAACGCCCGACCCCATGATCCAAATGTACCACCGGTTGCCCGATTTTAAGTTCAGCCAAATTCCGCACAAGCGTATCAGGATTAATGGTTTTACGCTTATCACGCTGACGCTGTTGTACCCTTTCGCCCAGTAAATTCGCTTCACCAATAATAGCTAAGGGGGCAGATTCCTCGATAATAAAGCCTTGCTCAAAAGCACTGACGAGCAAACTGAATTTTTCTTGCCCTGCTTGAGAGAGAGATTGAATTTGTTTCGGCTTAATTTTTAGTGGTTGAAGCAGATCTAGCAAGGTTTCCCGACGTCCTTCCGTTTCCACGGAAAACAATATATTGCCGTTAAAATGTTCAATAAATTGACGAAGTTGCCCGAGAGGTTCTTTTTGTTGTGATTGAATCGTGATAGTCGGCAATGAAGTGAGAGGTAAATTTTTCTGACGCACTGATGACCGCACTTTTTCATTTTTCAGTGTAATACGCGGGTAGTCTTTCAATTGGCGATTTACTTCATCAATATTTAACCACAAACGTTCCGGTGGCAATAAAGGACGCATTGGATCCACTTTGCGTTGTTCATAACGCTGTTTTGCATCTTGATAAAAACGCTCCCCTTGTGCTTGATTTGCCTCCATATCCACAAACAAGGTTTGGGGGGGAAGATAGTCAAATAAGGTTGCCATTTCTGCAAAAAACAACGGCTGCCAATATTCAATACCGGAAATTAACGTACCTTTACTGATTTGCTGATAAATATGTTCAGGATCACGACGAATTTCGCCAAAGGTTTCTCTAAATTGTGTGCGGAAAAATTCAATCCCTTTGTCATCCGTTGGAAATTCCTGTGCCGGCAGAAGATTAATGGATTGAATTTCATCCAGCGTACGTTGCGTATCCACATCAAAAGTGCGGATAGAGTCAATTTCATCATCAAAAAAATCTAATCGAAAAGGCACCGCACTTCCCATCGGAAAAAGATCAAGCAATGCCCCCCGCACGGCATATTCCCCATGCTCCAGCACTTGCTCTACGGCACGATAACCGGCTGATTCCAGTTGTAAACGCATTTTATCAATAACAATGCGATCACCTTTTTTAATCAATAAAACATTATGTTGTAAATACTGCGGCGGGCAAAGGCGCTGCATTAAGGTCGCAATCGGCAACAAAAAAATGCCTTTTTTTGCATTTTGGAGATGAAAAAGCGCGCTTAGACGGGAAGAAATAATATCTTGATGAGGTGAAAAAGTATCATAAGGTAGCGTTTCCCAATCAGGAAATAGTTTCACTTCTTGCTCGCTTAATTCTGATAAAATACCGGATAAACGAACCGCACTTCTGGTATCGGGTGTGACTACGACAGTTAAATGTTGGTGTTGTTCGGCAATCTCGCTAATCGCAAGGGCATCAGCGCCTTGCAAGACATTACCTAAAATTTTATGGTCATTCGGAGTGGAAGGAATATCGAGTTGGAAAAAAGAGGTTTTCATGAATAATGCGTCAATTTATGATAAAAATTGACGCATAGTTTACTGAATTAAAAAAGGGGATTCAAGCTGGAATCTGTATAAAAAAACAGGTTATTTTTTATTTTTAAAGAGTGAGTCTTCTTTACATAAATTTCCGTTTTCATCTTCGCGCATTTTGGGGACACCACAGCAGCTAGGGGAATCAAGATCGTAGGTTTTTAGAAAATGATCGTACTTTTCCAATGTCCGTTTAAACCAGCCTTTTGGTTTCTCTGTTTTTTCTGTTGTCATAAAAGTTCCTCTAAGTATTGTTTAATTTCTAAACGAAAACATTCTACGCTTTTTTTCTTGTCAAAGGGTAATTGTTTTTTCGTTAAATAGCTTGAAAGTTGTGGAAAATTGATTTTATTTTGCGCCCTTAACAAACGCTGAATGGCGGGCATTGAAGAAAATAGAGTGCGGTTAAAATAGGCAAAGTTTTTTAAACTTTGCCAATCTTCTTCATTAAGCATCCAATCAATTTCCCCCTGTAACATTGTTTCAACTAAAGGATGAGTTGATAACGCTACATTACGTTGAAATTGTCGCTGCGCAATTTTTACAAAGGCTATACCTTCTTCCGATATTCCTTTCACAGCAATAGCTGAATAACAACCACTACTGGCTTCTTGATGCTCCCCTAAATGAACCAAAATAAAACCGCACTTTTGCCAGAAATGTGCTAATTCTTCCGTATAACCAAAACTCACGGAAAGAAAATCAACCTTGGCATTATCTATTGAGCTAATCAGTCTTTGCCCGATCCCTTTTTGTTGCCAATGAGGTTGTACGGCAATACGGGAAATTCGTAAAGATTTCAAACTACAAGCCTGGGGAAAATTGCCGTGAAAACACAAAGATTGTGGCACAAGATTTCCTTTGGGACGGCGTGTTCCTTGTCGGATTTGTTCAATCAGAGTTTCATCTTCCATTCCACCCTCTTCCAATGCCCAAATAGCACCAATAAGCTGTCGTTGATATTTTGCCAAATAAAAACGTTGGCCTGTACCATCAAACAAACGGCGTAAATCAATAGGTGAAGTGCGATAATGTGCCAAGGTCATCAAGCCATAAAAAAATTCAGGTGCTCGGATAAGTTGAGATTGTGCGATTTCATCAATCTGAACCTCTTCCTGCGGGTTATACGCAATTTGCTCAAATTTATCTTCAACCTCCAGCAATAGAAGATCTTCAATGAAATCTTCAAGAACATCATTTTTTTGCCAACGTAGAGGTTGATAAAGTTCAAATTGTTGAAAAGTACGGTGCATTTTTTGTTTGAATTTTAATTCAAAGCCGCGCCCTGTTCCCTCATAACTATGAATAGTTGTACTAAAAACAATGTGGCGAAAATATTGGGAAAACTGTTGTAGCAAAGACAACGGAATCATCGCCGCCTCATCAACCAAAAGCCAAGCATTTTCAGCAAATGCGGCATTTTGTCGCAGTCGTTGGCTTAATTCATCCGGTGCAATAAATTCAACGCTTTCTTTTGCAAAATCATACAAGGAATTGACCGCATTTTTGTTAGGCGCGGTGAGATAAATCGGGGTATCAATGTGATTAACAAGCAGCCCTAATAAGGCGGATTTTCCACGTCCGCGTTTTGCCGTAAGAAAATACAGATCACATTTCCGTTGCAAGATTTGCTCAAGGATCTGTTGCTGTTCGACCGTGGCTGATTTGCCCTTTTCTTCACAATGAAAAACGGACGGAAAACTAACCGCACTTTCTTGTCTCAAAATAGGAAAATGGTGGTGTTCCACACATTGTTTAAAATGATGAATAAAATTTGCCGTTCTAATTACAGAAGTGCCACTATTCCAACGAAGGCTATCAAAATCAGGGCGTTTTTCTAAATCTTCCCACGCCGAAAGCACTAAACAGAACGTCCCCCCCATTTTTAGCGTGCCGACTGCAATAGCCAGAGCTTCTAAGTGAATACCATGTCTGGCATCAAATAAAATATGTTCAAATTCTTGCCCAAGTAAATTTGTTACTTTAGAAAAGTGAACGCCCTGCTCCCCTACAATTAGCACTTGTGGCGGTAAAGAATCAGGTAACATATCAGAAATAAGCACTTGGCATTGGCGATTTAGCATAAGCAATCCTTATCATTATTTCGGGGCATTTTAGCGAAATTTTAAGGCTGACAAAATATGATAAATTTTGACCGCACTTTCCATTCAAAGTGCGGTCGTTTTCTATAGCTTTAAATAATCTTCCAACTCTTTTACATTCGTCCGCCAGTGGGTATTGAGTTCATTGAGCCAAGTTTCAATTTTATCTTTCCAGTTTGCTTCCTGACTACATTGCATTTTCTCCGCAAGTTGCTGTAATGTGACTAAGCCAACAGAGCCTGCGGCGCCTTTAATTTTGTGTGCAATATCTACAAAGTCTTTTTGTATAGAAGAATCAGATAAACAAGTCGTGAATGCCCTATTCAATTCTTGTAGATAAATAGGCATCATCTGTTTAAATAATCTTAAATTCTGCTCTACTTGTGTTTTACCTAATAACCCAATTAACTCCATATTTAATGATTGATGAAATTCTGTTTTTTTATCCTCACTAGAAGCATGAATTGTATTGTCCTCACCAAAAAAATGATAAAAACATTGTTGTAATTCATTCAGTGCAAGCGGTTTACGCAGTACTCCATCCATTCCTCTCGCTTGATACTCTTTTTCGTCTTGCATTACATTTGCTGTAAATGCGACAAGCGGTGGGAGAAAATCATAAATCCCTTCTTCATATTTTTGGCGTAAGTGTGTCGCAATATCAAAACCGGACATATCCGGTAACTTAATATCAAGCAAAACAATGTCATAGAAATTTCGTTCAAATAATTGAATCGCCTCTTTCCCATTCATTGCAACATCAACATAATGTCCTAATTTTTCTAGCACATTTTTCGCTACGATAACATTCAACTCAATATCTTCAACCAATAAAACGGATAAATTCAATGGTTGAGAAAAGGTATGACTATCTACCGAATGCGCTTCCTTAGCCTGTATATTCAGGTAAAATGTTGAACCCTTTCCGATTTGGCTTTCAACCCATAAATCCCCTTTCATTAATAATGCAAGGTTTTTTGATATGGCAAGTCCAATTCCACTCCCTGAAGAACGGTTCTTATTTTCTTTCACCTGATAATACATTTTAAAAATGTTATCCCATTCAGATTGAGCAATACCGCTCCCTGTATCAGAAACACTAAAATGATATGTATCATTTTCTGAAGCAGAAACGTGCAGTCTAATTTCTCCTTTTTCTGTAAATTTCACCGCGTTAGCAATCAAATTCCAAAGAATTTGGCTTAATCTTGCACTATCTAAATAAAGTAAATCAGGTAAATTTGATGAGATTTCTAAAGAAAATTTGAGATTTTTAGGTTCTGCCATTAACACAGTGAAATTTTGAATATCATTCAAAAGATCATTGAGATTGGTAGGTTGCAGGTTTAATTCTAATCGTTTAGTATCCAGTTTATTTAAATCAATAATATCACTAAAAATATGCCCTAAATTGACAGCACTCACATTAATTGTTTTGAGATAACTTTGTTGTTCTGGCGTTAAATCTCCGTCCAAGAGAATCCGACTTAGCCCAATAATGCCATTTAAAGGTGTTCGTAATTCATGGCTTATTGTCGCCATTAAGTTACTTTTATCCCGATGAATTTCTTCCAAATTATCAAGTGCAATAGAAAGTTTATTCTCTGTTTGTTTACGTTCCGAAACTTCTTTTTTAAGCTCAGTAACACTACGAGAAAGCTGACTACGGGAAGTTTCAAGGCGTTCAACCAATACTGCAAAAAAATAAATGACAAAAGGAGCTGACATTAATCCAAAAATAATTGAACGAGCAATATCAATCCAGTAGATATCCCCAATAATAAATAGACTCAATAATACTTGCAAAGAAAGAGCAAAAACAGCTAATAAAAAAACACCAAGTAAGGAAAATTTAACCCGTCCAAGACGGATAAGCCAGTCAATATAGCGTTGAGCAAGAGATTTTAAATGTCTCATAAAATTTTAATCACAGGAAAAATTGTGTCGTATTCTAACATAGGTGAAGGGATAAGAAATCACCGAATATTCAATGTCTATTGGAGATTAAAGTGCGGTCGATTTCAATGAGGTTTTTAAGATTGATTAAAATCGCTGTTTATAAGACTGAGTTAAAAT
>NZ_MLHN01000007.1 GCF_001999285.1 Rodentibacter genomosp. 1 | reverse complement strand
TCTTGATTTTGCTTTAGGTGTTCTTGTTTATTTATGGACAAGCAACGCAACTGAGGAAATTGGTAAACTATTCTATTTTCTCACCTTTCAAAAAAGCATAATCCAAACTATAAAAAAGAGCGGTCAATATTTTCAGTGTTTTTATGGATTGGGGTACCTTTCTCTCAAAAAGCCTTTAAGAATTGACCGCACTTTTTAACCTTAGCCTATCCTAAAATCGTAATTGTTGCACTATTGTACAATAGTCCTGCTTTTCTTTTGCAGAGAAAAGCAATACCCTTTGATAAAAATTATTTTGATAGACAACGAGTGTTAAATATGACTGATTTAAAAAATCCTACGATTGAAGAAGTGAATATTTATTTAGCAAAATGGGAAATATCGGAAAATTATGTGTTACAAGAAAAATTCCTGAATAAATTATTTCAACAATTTCCGAAAAATAATGATATCACAGATATCTTGCTCAAATCTGCGACGTTAAATGATTTTTATAGTACCAATATATTTAATATCTATTCTTTTTCGAAACATATTTTAAATATCCCTTACTTTGATGAACGATTAAATAGCGGTGATCCAAAATTAGTCGATGAAATCAAAAAGATTACTATCAATGGTAAAGAAAAGAACTTTTATTCTTTTGCTACAAAATATTGTAGCCACCCTAATATAGCTTAATGAAATATGTTTGTGAGTTATTTCCCCTTTGAATTAACCTTCAAAAGGGATTTTGTTTTTATAAGGGAAACTATCTCACTATTGCTAGAATAGGTTGAAAGATAGGTATAAAACCTCATTTCTTAATGAGAAAAACTTTCCTAAGTGATACAATCCAGCAAATTTTATTAGAAGGATAGATATTTGAATGGCCCGTAAGAAAAAAACTCGCCGAATAACTGATGTGATGCCTGTTCGTAAAGCGGACAAGAAACCAGACATGCCAAAACGTACAGGAAAGAAATTAACCCGCTATGAATTGGATGCCAAAGCACGTGAGGACAAGAAAAAACGTAAGCATAAAGGCTTAGCCGCAGGTTCACGTCATAGTGTTGCGGAAGAGAATAGTAATAAACCGCAACAACAAGTTAAAGATCCAAAAATTGGTAGCAAAAAGAAAATTCCTCTTATTGTGGAATTTGTGAATAAACCGGAAAAAGGTCAGCTTATTCCAGCAGTGAAACCGGTGAAAAAGCTCGATCCAATGCAAGAGTTGGAAAATCTTGAAAATAATGAGATTTTTAACGAATTATTAGATGCTCTGGATGAAGGCAAAACCATTAGCAAAGCGGATCAGCAATTTGTGGATGAGTGTTTGGATCGCATTGCGGAATTGATGGAAGAACTCGGCATTGAAGATGAGGACGAAAGTGAGGAGAATTTATACCGCACTTTTGAGCAAATGGATATTAATCGGTTTAAGTAAAAGATGATTTGGACGATGATTTTAGGTTTATTTGCATTCGCTATCATTGCTGTTTTATCGTGGTATGCATTTCGTTTGTTAAAACAGGTAAAACACCAGCAACAAGAGTTGGCTAAAGCTAAAATGGAAAGAGTCACTCGTTTAAAAGAGAGCCTTGAAATTATAGCCAAGGCGATGCAGCAGAAAGAATGTAATCATTCTGAGGGGGTTATTCGTCTTACGATGCTATTAATGCCTTTTGGAAAAAATCTTCAACCTTACCCTGCAATGAGTGAACTTTACAATATTGTGAGGGATATGCCCACCCATGATGCACGAAAAACACTTGAAAAAAAAGAACGGAGACGTCTTGATCTTGAACGGGAAAGTGCAGAAGCCAAGTTTGAGCAGGATATTGTAGAAGAACTACATCAGTTACTTGATGATATAAAAAAATTAGGAGACGTTTAATGTCAGAGATGATTTGGGATAAGGAACTTATACAGAAATATAATCAATCGGGGCCTCGCTATACTTCTTATCCGACGGCATTAGAATTTCACGAAAACTACACTAACCAAGATTTTATTCAAGCAGCAGAACGTTATCCTAATCGCCCACTTTCGCTTTATGTGCATATTCCGTTTTGTCATCAGCTTTGTTATTTTTGTGCTTGTAATAAGGTGATTACGCGCCATCAACATAAAGCCGATATTTATCTTGATTATCTTGAAAAAGAAATTCTCTCCCGAGCTCAATTATTTAAAGGAAGAAAGGTTACCCAAATTCATTGGGGGGGAGGGACGCCGACTTATTTGAACGAAGCCCAATCTGCACGTTTAATGGCAATGCTGAAATCTCATTTTACGATTACAGAGAATGCAGAAATTTCTATTGAGATTGATCCTCGCAAAATTGAGCTTTCTATGCTTGATCACCTGCGTGAAATTGGCTTTAATCGGATGAGTATGGGGGTTCAGGATTTTAATAAAGATGTGCAAAAAATTGTGAATCGTGAACAAGATGAGGCATTTATTGCATCTTTATTGAAACGTGCGGAAGCGTTGGGCTTTCAATCCACAAATCTTGATTTGATTTACGGTTTGCCATTGCAAACGGTAGAAAGCTTTATGTTTACATTAGAAAAAGTGATTGCATTAAATCCTGATCGTTTGAGTATCTTTAACTATGCACATTTGCCGAGTCGTGTTCCGGGACAAGCCAAAATTAAAGAAGAACAATTACCAGCTCCGGAAACTAAACTGACGATTTTACAGAAAACGATCGAAACCTTAGGGCAAGCAGGCTATAAATTTATTGGTATGGATCATTTTGCTAAACCCTACGATGAATTGTCTATTGCTCAGGAACAAGGCGTGTTGCATCGTAATTTCCAAGGCTATACAACACAAGAGGATTGTGATCTTCTCGGACTAGGCGTATCTTCTATTAGCTTGTTAGGCGATAGTTATGCCCAAAATGAGAAAGACCTTAAAACTTACTATGCTTTGGTTGAAGAGAAAGGCCATGCACTACATAAAGGGTTGAGGCTGAGTAAAGAAGATTGCTTACGTCGTGATGTGATTAAACAACTTATTTGTAATTTTAAATTAGATTTTTTATCTGTTGAAAAACAATACAATATTAAATTTACCGAACACTTTGCTGAAGATCTGGCGCTATTAAGGCCATTGATTGATGATGCTTTAATCAGTCAAAGCGAACAAGGGCTAATCGTTTCGCCCAAAGGTCGTTTATTCATTCGGAATATTTGCTTATGTTTTGATACTTATTCTCGTGCTATGGCAAAACGTCAGCAATTCTCAAGAATTATTTGATTGCCGTGCCACCCTGTTTATGGTGGCATTTTTCTTATTTGTTGCTTGTACTTTCAAAAGGGCTAATCTTTTTTGAATACCGTTAAATTCAAAAAACATAAAACAATTCAAAAACCGTAAAAAATCCAGTAAAATCACCCCGTTTTATTTTGGGCTACGTATAAAAGGATAATTCAATGATTAATGAGATTAAACAAGACGCTGAACAGCGTATGGAAAAGAGCCTTGAAGCATTAAAAGGACATATCGCAAAAATTCGTACCGGTCGTGCGCAACCAAGTTTATTGGATTCGATTCAAGTGGAATACTATGGTGCGGCGACACCACTTCGTCAATTAGCTAATGTTGTAGCAGAGGATGCACGTACTTTAGCTGTGACTGTATTCGATCGTTCATTAATCAGTGCGGTAGAAAAAGCGATTTTGACTTCCGATTTAGGTTTAAATCCTTCTTCAGCTGGTACCACGATTCGCGTACCCTTGCCACCGTTAACGGAAGAACGCCGTCGTGATCTAATTAAGATTGTGAAAGGCGAAGGCGAGCAGGGTAAAATCGCAATTCGCAATGTGCGTCGTGATGCGAATGACAAAATCAAAGCGTTGTTAAAAGATAAAGAGATTAGTGAGAACGATCAACATAAGGCAGAAGAGATTATCCAAAAATTAACTGACCAATTCATCAAAAAAGTTGATGAAGTGTTGGCAGATAAAGAAAAAGAATTGATGGATTTCTAGTCTTCTGAACCGATGATTGGGGCAGACCATGGTGTCTGCCCTTGTTCTATTATTTTATTCACAAAGTGCGGTCAATATTTTATGAAAAAACAGAATATCGTGATTCTTGGTGCAACGGGATCGATTGGACAAAGCACCCTATCAGTGATTGAGAATAATCCTGAAAGGTATTGTGCCTTCGCTCTTGTTGGGGGGAAAAATGTAGAGGCGATGTTTGAAAAATGTGTGAAATTTCAACCGCACTTTGCCGCTCTTGATGATGTTGAGGCAGCGAATAGCCTACGTAGTAAACTCCTTGAGCATAATATCACAACAACGGTGTTAGCCGGACAGCGTGCCATTTGTGAATTAGCGGCACATCCTGAGGCGGATCAAGTGATGGCAGCCATTGTCGGTGCTGCAGGTTTGTTGCCGACGCTCTCTGCCGTGAAGGCCAGCAAACGGGTATTGTTGGCAAATAAAGAGGCGTTAGTCACTTGCGGACAGATTTTCATTGAAGCGGTGAAACAGAATAACGCTATTTTGTTACCGGTAGATAGTGAGCATAATGCGATTTTCCAATCACTGCCACCCGAAGCCCAACAAAAAATCGGTTTCTGCCCATTAGATGAATTAGGTATTAATAAAATAGTCTTAACAGGATCCGGTGGGCCTTTTCGTTATACTCCTTTACAGGACTTTGATCGCATTACACCAGCGCAAGCGGTGGCGCATCCTAATTGGTCGATGGGGAAAAAAATTTCCGTAGATTCAGCCACGATGATGAATAAAGGTTTGGAATATATTGAGGCTCGATGGTTATTTAACGCTTGCGCTGATGAAATGGAAGTGGTTATTCATCCTCAATCAATCATTCATTCTATGGTACGCTATGCGGATGGTTCAGTGATTGCTCAAATGGGTAATCCGGATATGCGTACGCCAATTGCTCAAACAATGGCATATCCTCATCGTACTTTCGCCGGCGTTGAACCTTTAGACTTCTTTAAAATCAAAGAACTGACGTTTATTGAACCGGATTATCATCGTTATCCGAATTTAAAACTGGCAATGGAGGCTTTTGCTGAAGGGCAATATGCCACAACAACAATGAATGCGGCAAATGAAATGGCAGTTCAAGCTTTTTTAGACGGTCGTATTTCTTTTACCGATATTGCACGAATTAACCAAGAATCGGTTTTAAAAATGTCCCATACAACGATTTCATCCATTGATGATGTGCTGGCGGTGGATGCGGAAGCTCGCACTCTTGCAGAATCATTAATTGCGCATCGTTAAAAGAGCGGTCAAAAATAATCTTATTTTTTATGATAGAACTTGATAAGAATAATATCCCCGAGCATATTGCTATTATTATGGATGGCAACGGACGTTGGGCAAAACAACAAAATAAATTGCGTATTTTTGGACATACTCATGGCGTGGCGGCGGTTCGTCGAGCGGTAAGCTATGCCCGCCAAATTGGTGTTAAAGTGTTAACGCTTTATGCTTTTAGCAGTGAAAATTGGAATCGCCCCGCGCAGGAAGTGAATGCCTTGATGACGCTTTTTATACAAGCCCTTGATCGTGAAGTAAAAAAGCTGCATAAAAATGATGTTCGACTCAAAATTATTGGTGATACTTCACGTTTTAGTGAAAGATTACAAGAGAAAATTGTCAAAGCGGAGCATTTAACGGAAAAAAATACGGCATTGACTTTGAACATTGCAGCAAACTATGGTGGCTGTTGGGATATTGTTCAAGCCGCCAGACAAATTGCTGATAAAGTTAAAAAAAATGAAATAAATCCTGAAGAGATTACCGAGCAATGTTTTCAATTGCATTTGGCTACACAAAATCAACCTCAAGTCGATCTATTAATTCGCACTAGTGGTGAACAACGTGTGAGCAATTTCTTACTTTGGCAAATTGCTTATGCGGAGTTATGTTTTTTAGATGTTTTATGGCCTGATTTTGGAGAAAAGGATTTTAATCAAGCCATTGCAAGTTATCAACAACGTCACCGCCGTTTTGGTGGGACAGAATAAGCGGAGAAATTATGCTTAAAGAACGTGTATTATCGGCGATTGTGCTTATTATGCTGGTGTTGTGTGCCTTGTTTTTATTTACCCCTTTTTATTTTGCGTTGGCTTTGGGGTTGGTGGCAACATTGGGCGTGTGGGAGTGGACACAATTTTCCCGCTTTAAACAACCTCTCGCCCGTTTATGCATTGCGGCATTTCTCGGGGCATTTATTTTTTTATGGCTTTTTACCGAGGGAGATTATTTAAATGCAGGACGTGTTTTTGAAAGCTATCTTCCTCTTTTGTTGATTAATTCTATTGGGTGGTGGATGCTCGCATTATTGCTGGTTGTTACCTATCCTCTATCGGCGAAATACTGGGGGAAAAATAAGCCACTTCAGTTATTATTTGCTTTTTCGATATTAATTCCTTTTATTGCTGCGGTATTACGTTTACGCTTGGAAAACTATACGCAAGCTCCCTATCAAGGTTTATTCTTGTTACTCTATGTTTTTGTACTTGTGTGGGCTGCAGACTCTGGCGCTTATTTTGCTGGTCGAGCTTTTGGAAAACATAAATTGGCGCCTAATGTTTCACCGGGAAAAACTTGGGAGGGGGTTGTTGGTGGATTAATCACCGCTGTAATTCTTGCGTGTGCATTTATTTACTTATCTCGTGAAACCCTGCTTGGAAACCGAGAAATGATGGGATTTATTTCACTTTCTGTTGCAACAGTCGCAATTTCAATTTTAGGTGATTTAACAGAAAGTATGTTCAAGCGAGAAGCTGGGATTAAAGATAGTAGTCAGCTTATTCCCGGGCATGGTGGCGTTTTAGATCGTATTGATAGTTTAACGGCTGCTGTTCCTTTCTTTACTTACTTCTATTTCTTTGTATTGTAAGGGCTCTTCATGTCATTTTTGTGGTCTCTCGGTTCTTTTCTTATTGCGATTTCCGTATTGGTGGCGGTTCATGAATATGGGCATTTTTGGGCTGCACGAAAGTGCGGTGTAAAAGTCCATCGTTTTTCTATTGGTTTCGGTAAGGTGATTTGGCAACGTAAAGATAAACAAGGTACAGAATTTGCCTTGTCAATGATTCCTTTAGGTGGCTACGTGAAGATGTTAGATAGCCGAGCGGAAAGTGTTTCCCCATTATTAAAACCTCAAGCTTTTGATCAAAAGTCTGTATTACAACGTGCATTTATTATTGCCGCCGGACCATTAGCAAATTTTCTTTTTGCAATTGTGGCATATTGGATCATTTATTCTGTGGGAATCCCAAGTATAAAACCCGTGATTGAACAGATAACGCCAAATTCTATTGCGGCACAAGCACATATTGAACCTCATTCGCAAATAGTGGCGATTGATGGAAAAAATGCGGATGATTGGGAAACCATTAATATGCTGTTAGCCACAAAATTAGGGGATACGCAAGTAGAGATGACCCTTTCACCTTTCGGCTCCAATGTGACCTATGACAAACAATTAGATTTATCCGGTTGGACATTTGAGCCGGAAAAAGAAAGCGCTTTCGAATCATTAGGAATGGTTCCTGTCCGTACTAAAGTAGAAATGACCTTATCTAAGGTCGTGGAAAATTCTCCGGCTCAAAAAGCAGGGCTGAAGGTGGGGGATAAAATTTTAAGTGAAAATTTGACCGCACTTTTATGGCAAGATTTTGTAAAACTGGTCGAACAAGGGCAGCCCATTTCTTTGAAAATTGAACGTGATGGCAATGTTTTTGACAAAACGATACAACCAGAAAAAAATAAAGAAAACCGTTGGTTTGTGGGGGTTAGTCCTACTTTTTTAAATGTGGGGGAGCAGTATCGAACGGAATTGAAATATGGTATTCTTGATTCCCTCTCTAAAAGTGTAGAAAAAACCGTGCAATTATCTTGGTTAACCATTAAAGTCATTGGTAAGTTGTTTACCGGTGATCTTGCTTTGAATAATTTAAGTGGTCCTATTTCCATTGCAAAAGGTGCCGGTGCTTCATCAAGTATTGGCGTGGTTTATTTCTTGAGCTTTATGGCGTTAATCAGCGTAAATTTAGGTATTATGAATTTATTTCCGTTGCCTGTCTTAGATGGGGGACATCTTGTTTTCTTAGCAGCGGAAGGAATAAAAGGGAAACCGGTTTCCGAAAGGGTACAAAATTTAAGTTATCGCATTGGTGCAGCATTGCTATTCGCTTTGATGGCTTTTGCACTTTTCAATGATTTCTTACGTTTATAGATTTTATAGTGACATAGTAGATAGGGTACTGTCGATGAAAAAACTTCTAATCGCAAGTTTATTATTCGGGACGACAACAAGCATTTTTGCCGCCCCTTTTGTGGCAAAAGAAATTCGTGTAGATGGGGTTCAAGGTGAGTTGGAACAACAAATTCTTACAAGCCTACCTGTTCGTTCTGGACAACGTGTGACTGACAATGATGTGGCGAATATCGTTCGTTCTTTGTTTGTCAGTGGTCGCTTTGATGATGTAAAGGCTTACCAAGATGGTAATGCTCTTGTAGTGAGTGTCATTGCAAAGCCAATTATTTCAGAGGTGCAGATTAAAGGTAACTCGTTGATTCCAACGGAAGCCTTGAAACAAAACCTAGACGTAAACGGTTTTAAATCAGGCGATATTTTGAATCGAGCTAAACTTGATGAGTTTGTGAAAGGCGTTAAAGAACACTATAAAAGTGTGGGGCGTTATAATGCGAAAGTTGAAGCGATTGTGAACACACTCCCAAACAACCGTGCAGAAGTTACGCTTCAAATTGATGAAGACGATACGGCAAAATTAAAGTCGATTACCTTTAATGGTAACCAAGCCATTTTAAGTAGCACATTACAAGACCAAATGGAATTGCAACCGGATGCGTGGTGGAAACTTTGGGGAAACAAATTTGATGCGACACAGTTTGATAAAGATTTGCAATCTATTCAAGAATACTATCAAAACAACGGTTATGCCAAAGCACAGATTACCCATACGGATGTTCAGTTAAATGATGAGCAAACCAAAGCGGAAGTGACCATTGATGTGAATGAAGGTGAAAAATATGATTTAGGAAGCGCCCGTATTGTGGGGAATCTGGGGGGAATGGCGGAGGAGTTACAGCCGCTATTAAATAGTTTACATTTGAACGACACCTTTAGTCGTGCAGATGTGATTGATGTTGAAAATGCGATTCGATCCAAATTAGGTGAACGTGGTTACGGTAGCGCAACAGTTAATGCCGCTCCAACATTTGATGATGAAAATAAGACTGTTGCATTGACTTTTGTTGTTGATGCTGGTCGCCGTTTATCTGTTCGTCAAGTTCAATTTGAAGGTAACACCGTTTCAGCCGATAGCACGCTACGTCAGGAAATGCGTCAGCAGGAAGGTTCTTGGTACAATGCCCAATTAGTCGAGTTAGGGAAAATTCGTTTGGATAGAACGGGGTTCTTTGAAACCGTTGAAAGTCGAATTGATCCGGTTGAAGGTACAAATGATGAAGTAAATGTTGTTTACAAAGTGAAGGAGCGTAACACCGGTAGTATCAACTTTGGCGTGGGCTATGGAACGGAAAGTGGCATTAGTTATCAAGCTAGTGTAAAACAAGATAACTTTTTAGGAACCGGTGCCGCAGTGAGCTTGGGGGGATCTCGTAATGACTATGGAACAACAATTAATTTGGGTTATACCGAGCCTTATTTCACAAAAGATGGGGTAAGTTTAGGCGGAAATGTATTCTATGAAACTTACGATAACTCCAATAGTGATACCGCATCAAATTATAAGCGTACGACTTATGGTGGCAATGTAACTCTTGGGTTCCCGGTGAATGAAAATAATTCATACTATATCGGATTGGGTTACACTTACAATAAAATCAGCAACTTTTCTCGGGAATATAACCGTGATTTATATTTAAAATCAATGAATTTAGATCCTGAACGTTCTGATTCTCTTTCAGTAAAATCTCACGATTTTGATTTTTCGTTTGGTTGGAACTATAACAGTTTAAACCGTGGTTACTTTCCGACTAAAGGGATAAAAGCAAGTATTGGCGGTCGTGTAACGATTCCGGGTTCTGATAACAAATATTATAAATTAAATGCTGATATTCAAGGCTATTATCCTCTTGATCGTGCGCATCACTGGGTTATTTCCGGTAAAGCAGGACTAGGCTACGCAAATGGTTTTGGCGGTAAACGTTTACCGTTCTACCAAAACTATACTGCAGGGGGGATTGGATCATTACGTGGCTTTGCTTATGGTGCGGTAGGTCCGAACGCGATTTATTGGGTAAAAGACCAGAATGGTCAGGAAGGGTATAATGCCAATGGTAGCACCGATATTATCGGAGGTAATGCCATTGCAACTGCAAGTGCGGAATTAATTTTCCCGACACCATTTGTTTCAGATAAGAGCCAAAACTCGGTAAGAACCTCATTGTTTGTTGATGCAGCAAGCGTTTGGAGTACCAAATGGACGGCACAGGATAAAGCGATGTTCCCTAATTTGCCGGATTATAGTGATCCAAGCCGTATTCGTGCTTCCGCAGGTATCGGATTTCAATGGCAATCACCAATCGGGCCATTGGTATTCTCTTACGCTAAACCGATCAAAAAATATGAGAATGATGATGTAGAACAGTTCCAATTTAGTATTGGAGGTTCTTTTTAATCGAACTTTTTACTTATTACTTAGTCAAAACGAACACTTGCATAGTAAACAATGCGTGCTATGCAAGCCCGATTAACAATTTAGTTTAACAAGGAAATTTCAATGAAAAATGTTTTAAAAGTGACCGCACTTTCAGTAGGTATTGCGCTTGCATCAGGTTTTGCCGTTGCAGATGAAAATATTGCGTTTATCAATGCAGGATATTTATTCCAAAACCACCCGGATCGCCAAGCTATCGCAGATAAATTAGATGCGGAATTAAAACCGACAGCGGATAAGCTTGCAGCAAGTAAAAAAGAAATTGACGACAAAATTGCTGCGTCACGGAAAAAAGTAGAAGCAAAAGTTGCGGCATTACAAAAAGATGCACCACGTTTACGCCAAACTGAAATCCAAAAACGTGAAGAAGAAATCAATAAATTTGGTGCGAATGAAGAAGCGGCATTGACTAAGTTGATGCAAGAACAAGATAAAAAAGTTGCGGCATTCCAAGAAGAAAGTGATAAACGTCAAGCGGAAGCGCGTGCAAAATTATTAGAAAGTATCCAAGTGGCAACCAACAACTTAGCAAAAGCAAAAGGTTACACCTATGTGATTGATGCTAACTCTGTCGTGTTTGCAGTAGAGGGCAAAGATATTACTGAGGAAGTGCTCAAATCGATTCCGGCAACTGAAAAAGCAGTACCAGCTAAAGCGGAAGAGAAAAAATAATAGGTTCTAACTATGCAAAAATCCTATTCTTTAAAAGAATTGGCGAATCAAATCGGCGCTACCGTTCGCGGTAACGCCGATGTCGTTATAACGAATATTGCCCCTCTCGATAAAGCTCAATCCCATCAACTTACTTTTATTTCTAATGCGAAATTTCGTCCGCTATTAAAAGATTCTCAGGCTGGCATTCTCGTCGTGTCTGAAGAAGATGTGGAATTTTGTGCCGCTGAAAGTAATTTACTGATTGTCAAAGATACTTATGTGGCTTATGCGATTTTAGCTCAGTATATGGATACCACACCGAAAGCGGCACAAGGCATTGCGCCAAGTGCGGTCATTTTTGATGATGTTTCTTTAGGTGAAAATGTATCAATTGGCGCAAATGCTGTCATTGAAGAAGGCGTAGTACTAGGCGATAACGTGGTGATTGGGGCGAATTGTTTTGTGGGAAAACACACAAAAATTGGCTCGGGTACACAGCTTTGGGCGAATGTTTCGGTCTATCATGATGTTTTAATTGGCGAGAATTGTTTAATTCAATCCGGTGCTGTGATTGGGAGCGATGGTTTTGGTTATGCCAATGATCGTGGTCGTTGGATTAAAATTCCACAAGTGGGACAAGTCATCATTGGTAACAATGTTGAAATTGGTGCTTGCACTTGCATTGATAGAGGTGCACTGGATGCCACGGTGATTGAGGACAACGTCATTATTGATAATCTTTGTCAAATTGCCCACAACGTTCATATTGGCACTGGTACGGCAGTCGCAGGCGGTGTGATTATGGCGGGTAGCCTGACAGTGGGACGTTACTGTTTAATTGGTGGGGCGAGTGTGATTAACGGCCATATGGAAATCTGTGACAAAGTGACGATTACCGGTATGGGAATGGTCATGCGACCAATTACCGAACCGGGGGTTTATTCTTCCGGCATTCCATTACAAACCAATAAAGAGTGGCGTAAAACAGCGACACTGACTTTAGGGATTGATGGAATGAATAAACGGTTGAAATTAGTCGAAAAAAAACTCAATGAAAAAATATAATGTCATAAAAAGATTAAAAAAACAGTTGACGGACTGTTTTTTTTTTTTAGTATTATTCGGTTTTAGCCTAATGGTTAAAACACTCTAAAAATCTTGTTATTTAGCCGACTTTGTGTCGGCTTTTTTTATCCCTATTGATTTTTGTAATCATCACTAAAATACCGTATAATTTCGCCCATCTTACATTTTTTATAAGGGATTTTGAACGTGTCAGAAATTCAGTCAGGCAGAGTAATTGAAGCAAAAGAAATTATGACTTTATTACCACACCGCTACCCATTTTTATTAGTGGATCGCGTGTTGGATTTCAAAGAAGGTGAATGGTTAAAAGCTATCAAAAATATCAGTGTTAATGAACCTTGCTTTACCGGACATTTCCCAGGTGAGCCTATTTTACCGGGCGTGTTAATTTTGGAGGCGCTTGCGCAAGCCATGGGGATTCTGGCATTTAAAACCCACGAATTAAAAGGCGGAGAATTATTCTATTTTGCGGGGATTGACGAAGCGCGCTTTAAACGTCCTGTGTTACCCGGTGATCAAATGGAATTAAATGTTCAAGTTATCAAAGAACGCCGTGGAATTACCGCTTTCACCGGTATCGCAACGGTAAATGGTGAAGTCGCTTGTGAAGCGAAATTAATGTGCGCACGTCGCTAATTAAGGAAATAACTATGATTCACTCAAGTGCAAAAATCCACCCGACAGCATTAGTTGAAGAAGGGGCAATCATTGGTGAGGATGTGGTCATTGGTCCTTTCTGTATTGTTGAAGGTTCTGTCGAAATTAAGGCGAGAACAGTATTGAAATCACATGTGGTTGTTCGTGGTGATACGGTGATTGGTGAGGATAACGAAATTTATCAATTTGCAACAATTGGCGAAGTCAACCAAGATTTAAAATACAAAGGCGAAGCGACGAAAACTATTGTGGGTAATGCCAATAGAATTCGCGAACATGTGACCATTCATCGTGGTACCATCCAAGGTGGGGGAGTAACCCGTATCGGTAATAATAATCTTCTGATGATTAACGTCCATGTGGCGCACGATTGCCAAATTAAAAATAATTGTATCTTAGCCAATAATGCCACCCTTGCCGGTCACGTTGAGCTAGATGATTTTGTGATTGTGGGGGGAATGTCCGCCATTCATCAATTTGTGATTGTTGGAGCGCATGTCATGTTAGGGGGGGGCTCAATGGTTAGCCAAGATGTGCCGCCTTATGTAATGGCGCAAGGTGATCGGGCTCGTCCGTTTGGGGTAAATCTGGAAGGGTTAAAACGCCGTGGGTTTGATAAACCGACAATGCACACCATTCGTAATGTGTATAAAATGATTTATCGTAGTGGCAAAACCCTTGAAGAAATCATTCCGGAAATTGAACAAATCGCTGAAACAGATTCCGCAATTAGTTTTTTCACCGATTTTTTCAAACGCTCAACACGCGGTATTATTCGTTAATCACGAGCCTTTATCCGCCTTTAGAAACGGAGATTTCCAAGAAATTAGTGTTAAATCAACCGCACTTTCATCTTAAAAGTGCGGTTATTTTTTAGGGTAAATTCAATGAATAAAGAAAAGCTTACGATCGCCCTTGTGGCGGGAGAAATCTCAGGGGATATTCTCGGTGCAGGATTAATTCGACAGCTTAAAGCCCACTATCCCACTGCTCGTTTTATCGGTATTGCCGGCCCTAAAATGATGGCTGAAGGTTGCGAAACCTTGGTGGATATGGAAGAACTTTCCGTTATGGGCTTAGCCGAAATTGTTAAACATCTGCCACGCCTACTAAGAATCCGTAAAAATGTAATTCAAACCATGTTACGTGAAAAGCCTGATGTGTATATTGGTATTGATGCACCGGATTTTAATTTAGATGTTGAGCAGAAGCTCAAAGCCAACGGCATCAAAACTATTCATTATGTCAGCCCTTCCGTATGGGCGTGGCGACAGAATAGAATCCACAAAATTGCGAAAGCGACAAATCAAGTACTGGCATTTTTACCTTTTGAAAAAGCCTTTTATGATAAATTCAATGTGCCTTGCCGATTTATCGGTCACACGATGGCGGATGCAATTCCCCTAAAACCTAATCGGGCGGAGGCTTGCCAATTTCTCAATATTGATCCGACGCAACGTTATTTAGCGATACTGGTAGGAAGTCGGGGAGCGGAAGTCGAATTTTTAGCTGAGCCTTTTTTGAAAACGGCATTATTGTTGAAGGATCAATTTCCTGATTTACAGTTTCTTGTTCCCCTAGTGAATGAGAAACGCCGACAACAATTTGAAGCCATTAAAGCCCGAGTCGCGCCGAACTTAGCGATGCATCTGATTGACGGCAACGCACGCCAAGTCTTAATGGCTGCACAAGCAACATTATTGGCTTCCGGCACGGCGGCACTTGAGGCGATGTTGTGTAAATCACCCATGGTGGTAGGCTATAAAATGAAGCCTCTTACCTATTCACTGGCAAAACGGTTAGTGAAGACTGACTATATTTCCCTACCAAATTTACTCGCCAATGAAATGCTCGTGCCGGAAATGATTCAAGAAAATTGTGACCCCACATTACTTGCCGAAAAACTGGCAGTTTATTTCTCGGATGAAGAAAGTGCGGTTAAAAATCGCTACATTTTAATTCAACGTTTCACCGATTTACACCAACAAATTCAATGTGATGCGGATAAACAGGCGGCCCAAGCCGTGATTGATTTATTAGAGGAAGACCAAAATGTTTGAATATCCGCAAGGTTACGAACTCATTGCCGGTGTCGATGAAGTGGGGCGAGGGCCTTTAGTGGGGGCAGTCGTAACCGCAGCGGTGATTTTAGATCCCAATAATCCCATTGAAGGATTAGCAGATTCAAAAAAACTCACTGAGAAAAAACGCCTTGCCTTAGCAGAAGAAATTAAACAAAAAGCGATCGCATGGTCATTAGGGCGTGCAGAAGCAGAAGAAATTGATAAACTGAATATTTTGCAGGCGTCCTTGATCGCTATGACGCGTGCGGTAAAATCCTTAAAAATTCAACCGCACTTTGTACTGGTCGATGGTAATAAAATCCCTAAAGATCTCAATATTCCCGCCCAAGCCATCGTGAAAGGCGATAGTCTGGTGGCGGAAATTAGTGCTGCCTCTATTTTGGCAAAAGTCGCTCGGGATCAAGAAATGGAAGCCTTGGATCGCCAATATCCTGAATATGCTTTTGCCCAACATAAAGGTTATCCAACGAAGTTACACCTAGAAAAATTAGCCGAATTAGGGGCATTGCCACAGCACCGCCGTAGTTTTGCTCCGGTTCGTAAAGTATTAGAAAGTCGCTAAACATGAGAGGTAGGAGATGAATACCATATTCACCAATGCGCTTTGGGTTAGCCCGCTTTTCTGGACGCTCACACTGTTAGCCGTTGCCGTGATTTTATTCGTGAGAAATAAAGTGCGAATGGATGCCGTGGCACTTTTAGTGATGTTGGCGTTTTATTTGAGCGGTATTTTAACCACTAACGAAATTTTTGCCGGTTTTAGCGATCCGAATATTATTTTGATTGCATTGTTGTTTATTATTGGCGAAGGATTGGTGCGTACCGGCGTTGCCTATCAAGTGAGTGAAGGAATCTTAAAACTTGCCGGAAATAGTGAAACCAAGGTCTTGGTATTGCTGATGCTTGCTGTGGCGGGCTTAGGGGCGTTTATGAGTTCCACCGGCGTGGTGGCGATTTTTATTCCCGTAGTATTGATGATTTGTCGCCAAATGAATCTTTCCCCAAAACGTTTAATGATGCCCTTGAGTGTGGCAGGGTTGATCAGCGGTATGATGACACTTATTGCCACTGCGCCTAACTTGGTGGTGAATGCGGAATTAGTCAAAGATACCGGCACGCGTTTAAGATTTTTTGATTTCACCCCGATTGGGCTTGTCATTTTGTTGTTAGGTATCGGCTATATGTTGCTAACCCGCCGTTGGCTTGGGGGAAACATTGCGACGGATAACCAAGAAAATAATCAACGATCAATGGCAGAATTGATTGATGAGTATGGTTTACGCGGGCGTGCGAAACGTTTTGTAGTGCGTACCGGTTCGCCTTTTGCCGGCAAAAAGTTAGATGAATTACATTTACGCTCCAACTATGGGGTGAATGTGTTAGCGATTGAGCGTTGGAAACGTTTCCGCCCAACTTATATGATGCCCCTTGCCACCTCAGAAATTCATGAAAAAGATATTTTGATGATTGATATTGGTCAGCAAGAATTTAACCTCACAGAATTTTGTCAAACTCATAATTTAGAACCGGCAGAGATTAAATCTCAATCTTTTGATGAACAGGCAAAATCCATTGGAATGGCGGAATTAGCCTTAGTACCGGGCTCGGCATTGATTGATAAAACCACACAAGAACTGGCATTTCGTTCTCGTTATGGATTAAATGTGGTAGGGATTAAGCGGGATGGTGAATTAATTTCCGACAGCTTTTCCGGCACACCTTATAAGCTTGGTGACTTAATTCTTGTTATTGGTGATTGGAAAGTGATTCAACAAATGCGTAACCGTACCAAGGATTTTGTTGTGCTCACTTATCCGAAAGAAATGGATCGTGTTGCACCGGCACAGAGCCAAGCACCACAAGCCTTGCTTTCCGTATTGGTGATGGTGGTGTTAATGGTGTCCGGTCTTGTACCCAATGTGATTGCCGCACTTATCGGTTGTTTAATGTTGGGGTATTTCCGTTGCATTGATGCGAAAAGTGCTTATGATTCTATTCATTGGCCAAGTCTTATTTTGATTATTGGTATGATGCCCTTTGCCACCGCATTGCAAAAAACCGGCGGGATTCAACTGGCGGTTGAGACGATGTTGCAGTTGGTGGGGGATTGGGGAATGCATTTAGTGCTGATGATGTTATTTCTTTTTTGTGCCGTGATCGGGTTATTCATCTCCAATACAGCAACAGCGATTTTAGTGGCCCCTATTGCCATTTCATTGGCGCAGCAACTCCAAGTCTCGCCTATCCCCTTTGCCATGGTAGTGGCAATTGCCGCATCTGCCGCATTTATGACGCCGGTTTCTTCACCGGTGAATACGATGGTCGTGGGACCAGGTGGATATAAATTTAGTGATTTTTTAAAAATTGGTGTGCCGTTTACATTGATTGTGATGGTAGTGAGTGTATTTTTAATTCCACTTTTATTTCCATTTTAAGCATTGAGATTTAGTACAAAAATTTAAGGAAAAATATGACCGAACTTTTAAAAATAGGCCTTGTTTCCGTATCTGATCGGGCTTCATCAGGCGTCTATCAGGATCAAGGTATTCCCGAATTACAGGCTTGGTTAGAGAACGCATTAATCGATCCTTTCTATGTGGAAACCCGATTAATTCCTGACGAACAAGGCATTATTGAGCAAACTCTCAAAGAATTAGTCGATGAACAAGGTTGTCATCTTGTCTTAACCACAGGGGGAACTGGGCCGGCAAAACGTGATGTGACCCCCGATGCAACCTTAGCGGTTGCCGATCGTGAAATGCCCGGTTTTGGAGAGCAAATGCGCCAAGTGAGTTTACACTTTGTACCTACGGCAATTTTATCCCGCCAAGTGGGCGTGATTCGTAAAGCAAGTTTGATTTTAAATTTACCGGGTCAACCTAAAGCGATTAAAGAAACCTTAGAGGGTGTGAAAGATAAAGAGGGAAACGTGCTTGTGAGCGGTATTTTTAGTGCAGTACCTTATTGTTTACAACTCATTAATGGTTTGTATATTGATACTCACCCAGATGTGATTGAGAGTTTCCGCCCAAAATCGGCGAAACGAGAAAATTTGGAGAAATAAAATGAAAAAAATTGAAGCAATGATTCGCCCATTTAAACTGGACGATGTACGTGAAAACCTTTCCGATATTGGTATTACCGGAATGACTGTGACTGAGGTGCGTGGTTTTGGTCGCCAAAAAGGACATACGGAACTTTATCGTGGGGCAGAATATATGGTGGATTTTTTACCAAAAGTAAAAATGGAAATTGTGGTGCCTGATGATTTGTTGGAACAGTGCCTTGAAACTATTATCGAAACCTGCCAAACCGGTAAAATTGGTGATGGAAAAATTTTTGTTTATGACGTGGAACGGGTGATCCGCATTCGCACGGGTGAAGAAAATGAGGAAGCGATTTAGTGGAAAATAACCTAAATTTACACCGCACTTTACTGGGGATCGCCGCCGTTATTATTATTTTAGCGGGCATCAAATTAGCCGCTGAAATTGTTGTGCCGTTTTTGCTGGCACTCTTTATTGCGATTATTTGTTCACCTATCGTTAAAACAATGACTGACCGCCGTATTCCCCATTGGCTTGCGATAGTATTACTCTTTGTCTTGATTTCCCTGATTTTCTTCTTTTTAGTCGGACTAATTAATAGCAGCGTACGGGAGTTTACCCAGTCTATTCCTCAATATAAAGTCTTGCTTTCCGAACGAGTGAATGATCTAATGGCATTGGCACAACGTTTCAATTTGCCCGTTTATTTTTCACGGGAAACCATTCAAGAAAATTTCGACCCAAGTATCATTATGAATTTTGTGAGTCGTGTCCTGCTCAATTTTTCCGGTGTGGTGAGCAATGTGTTCGTCTTAGTGCTTGTAGTGATTTTTATGCTCTCTGAAGCCCCGACAATGAAACACAAAGTTGCGGTGGTAATAAGCGCTGCACCGAATGATGTAGAAAAGGAGGAACGCCATATTAACCGCATTTTGCAAGGTGTGATTGGCTACCTTGGAATTAAAAGTATCACCAGTCTGCTTACGGGGATTGCTGTGTTTATTCTATTGGAAGTATGCGGTGTACAATATGCGATTTTGTGGGCGACATTAAGTTTTTTATTAAATTACATTCCGAATATCGGTTCGATCATTGCCGCTATTCCTATTATCGTACAGGCTCTGTTGTTGAATGGTTTCGGTATCGGTTTTGGTGTGACAGTTGGTGTGATTGTGATCAATATGGTCATCGGCAATATTCTTGAACCTAAAATGATGGGGCAACGCCTCGGGCTTTCCACTTTAGTCGTTTTTCTTTCCCTCTTATTTTGGGGATGGTTGCTAGGGACGGTGGGAATGCTACTTTCCGTTCCCCTAACAATGGCACTAAAAATCGCCTTAGAATCCAGCCCAAATATGGTGAAATATGCCGCCTTATTGGGTGATGTGAAAAGGGATTAATGTTGTTTAGAGACATAAAAAAGTGCGGTCAATTTTGACCGCACTTTTACTATGCAAATTTAGCAGAATAACCTTCTCTGTTTTCTGCTTTTTTTCACTTGAGCAATTAATATCACCACAAGAACAAGCACATATACGGCAAAGATAAATACTAACCATTGCACCATGGTGATACCGAATAGCGACCATTGGCTGTTATCGCAGGAGCCTGTTGGGTTGAAAATGCTTGGTAACCATTGGTGGAATGGGAGGGTTTCCGGGAAATTAGGGATAAATTCACATTGTTTCCAAGGTGCAGGGTTCATTTGGAGATCAAGGTGACGAATAGAGATCATCAAGCCTTTAATCGCACTAAATAAACCTAATGCGATGGCGATTAGGCGCAGGATCAGTGAACGAGGCGCAAGAAAACCAATAATGCCCGCAAGGAATAAACCACTCATAGCTAAACGTTCATACACACAAAGGACGCAGGGCTGTAATCCCATACCGTATTGAAAATAAAGTGCGGTCAATTCTAAGGCTAAACTTGAAAATGCAAGTAATAACCAGGATGAGCGTTTTTCTGAAAATCCTTTAAAAAATGCGAGCATGTGTTCTCCTTAAATTGGCTGAATTAGGCCTAAATTTGCCAACCAAACGGTAGCAGTCGGTAAAATATACTCAATCGCAAATAAGCCCACTAAGGATAGCACAATAGTGTAAGGTAATGCCATGTAAACCATTCTGCCGTAAGAGAGGCGAATTAATGGGGCAAGCGATGAGGTTAATAAGAACAAGAAAGCGGCTTGGCCGTTTGGGGTTGCGACAGATGGCAAGTTTGTTCCGGTGTTGATGGCAACAGCGAGTAATTCAAATTGATGTGGTGTAATCACACCGTTAGTGAGTGCTGCTTTAACTTCGTTAATATAAACCGTTGCAACGAAAACGTTATCAGAAATGGCGGAGAGCAAGCCGTTAAATGTATAGAATAAAATCAGCTGTGCACTTTCACTGGCAGATAAAACGTAGTGAATAATTGGTGAGAACAGTTTTTGATCAATAATCACGGCGACCACGGTAAAGAACACCACAAGCAAGGCGGTGAAGGGGAGCGATTCTTGGAATGACTTGCCAATGATATGCTCATTTGTAATGCCGGTAAATGCTGTGGCGAGGACGATCACGGTTAAACCGATTAGTCCTACGGCGGCGAGATGGAACGCTAAGCCAATCACGAGCCAAAGTGCGATGATTGCCTGTATGAATAACTTCATTTTGTCTTGTTTTGACATTTTTTGCGTATTGTTACGATCTAAACGTGCCAATACTGCCCAGACTTTACGGGGAAGTTTTGCGCCATAGCCAAATAATTTAAACTTTTCTACTAAGTAGCAAGTGAGCAAACCACAGGCTAAAACAGGTAGGGTAACGGGCGCCATACGGAAGAAAAATTCAATAAAATTCCAATTTGCTTGTTCTGCAATAATTAAATTTTGTGGCTCGCCGACCATCGTCATCACACCGCCTAGTGCTGTACCGACACCGGCATGCATCATTAAACTTCTTAAAAATGCACGAAACTGTTCTAATGTGGTTCGTTTATCACCTAATTTATCATCGTTGGTGATATCAATAAGCTCATTTAATTTATTGCCTGAGGCAACTTTGTGATAGACACCATAAAAACCCATGGCGACACTAATAATCACTGCAACGACGGTTAGCGCATCTAAAAAGGCGGATAAAAATGCAGCGCTGATACAAAATGCTAAAGAGAGGGTAATTTTAGATTCAATAGCAATCAGCAATCGGGTAAACACAAACAACAAAAGCTGTTTCATAAAATAAATGCCGGCAACCATAAACATCAGTAATAATATGACTTCAAAATTTGCCATAATTTCAGCTTTTACATGAGTTGGATTCGTCATACCAATGATAACGGCTTCAATAGCAAGTAACCCACCCGGTTGTAGCGGATAGCATTTTAATGCCATTGCGAGCGTGAAAATAAACTCAGCAACTAAAATCCAACCTGCAATAAAAGGGCTGATAAAAAAGAAAATAATTGGGTTGGCAATGAGAAAAATGATAATGGCGAGCTTATACCAATCAGGGCTTGCACCAAGAAAATTTTTCATTAAGGCCTGTGTGTAAGTCATAAATTACTCCTGTTCTTTAAAGTGTGCTCATTGTAATATAGAGTGCTTTAAAGGATAATACCCGAAGATAAAGATTTGCTTGAAAAATCATCTTTTTTTGATCTTGTTAGACTTTTCTAACATTTAAATTATTATGAATACAGACAACACACTTTTAAAGGCACAAAGCCCTGCGGCACTTGCCGAAGAATACATCGTAAAAAGTATTTGGGAGGACGTGTTTCCTGCAGGTACTAATCTACCTTCAGAACGCGATCTTGCGGAGAAAATCGGGGTAACCCGCACGACATTACGCGAGGTGTTGCAACGTTTAGCCCGTGACGGTTGGCTGACTATTCAACATGGTAAACCTACGAAAGTAAACCATATTTGGGATACTGCGAGTCCGAGTATTATTGAAACCTTGATTACTCTCGATCAAAGCTCAGCGCCTTTGATTATTGATAATATGCTATCGCTTCGTAGCAAAATGTCAGAATTTTATATTTATGAAGCGGTGAAAAAATCACCTCAACAATCTGCAATGCTGTTTGATGAATTAAAGGCATTAGAGAATACGGCGGAAAGTTATACAGAGTTTGATTATTATGTTTTTCGTCAATTTACCGTCTTGGCAAATAAACCCTTTTATCGTTTAATTTTCAATAGTTTAAAAGGTGTGTACCAAAAAATAGGTTTACTCTTTTTTAGTTGTGAAACGCACCGTGAACTGACTAAGCAGTTTTATGTAGAATTGCAACAAATTTGCCAAGCAGGGAATGCCGAGGCCGTGGTAGATTGTATCCGTAAACATAATTTGCGTTCAGCCACCTATTGGAGCGCAATTTTAGAACGTTTACCGCACAATTTTTCTGATTAACCCCAAAAGTGCGGTCAAAATCAACCGCACTTTTTACTTTATTTTTTCATCACACTATGCGCATACCTCGAATTTATCACCCGGAATCTCTTGAACATCTCACTCAGTGTCAACTTTCTGATGACGCCGCAAATCACGTTGGGCGAGTGTTACGTATGACAGAAGGCGAACACATTGAGCTTTTTGACGGTAGCAACCATATTTATCCGGCTCGTATTATTGACGCGAGTAAAAAATCGGTGAGAGTCGAAATTCTAGATCGTGAATTTGTGGATAAAGAATCCAACCTCAAGATTCATTTAGGTCAGGTTATTTCTCGCGGTGAGCGTATGGAATTTACCATACAAAAATCCGTTGAATTAGGCGTGAATATCATTACGCCACTTTGGTCGGAGCGTTGTGGTGTGAAACTGGACGGTGATCGTATGGAGAAAAAAATTCAACAATGGCAAAAAATTGCGATTGCAGCCTGTGAACAATGTGGCAGAAATGTGATACCGGAAATTCGCCCATTGATAAAATTACAAGATTGGTGTGCGGAAAATGATGGGGCATTAAAGTTGAATTTACACCCTCGCGCCCAATATTCAATTAAAACGTTGCCGAATATTCCAATGGAGGGGGTTCGCTTATTGATTGGTTCTGAAGGCGGATTATCACCGCAAGAAATTACCCAAACGGAGCAGCAAGGTTTTACTGAAATTTTATTAGGAAAGCGTGTATTGCGCACAGAAACTGCTTCGTTGGCGGCAATTAGCGCACTACAAATTTGTTTTGGAGATTTAGGCGAATGATGGATTTACAAGGACAATTTTTAATTGCAATGCCACATTTAGCGGATTATTTTCATCGTACCGTTATTTTTGTTTGTGAACATAATGATCAAGGTTCTATGGGCGTCGTGATTAACCAACCCACGGATCTCAGCATTGCCGAACTTTATAGCAAACTGAATTTTATGATGAAAAATGACCGCACTTTTGATGATGCAATGGTGGTGGCTGGTGGACCTGTTCATACCGAACGAGGCTTTATTGTGCATAAAAATACAACGGTGGATTTCCAGCATAGTTACAAAATTACCGATGATCTTTGTCTGACGACTTCGGCAGATGTTGTGGATACATTTGGTTCTTTACAAGCACCGGAGAAATATCTTGTCGCACTGGGCTGTGCCGGATGGTCGGTTGGACAATTGGAACAAGAAATTGCAGATAATGCTTGGCTTGTGGTTCCGTCGAACGATACAATTCTATTTGATATGCCTTATGAAGAACGTTATCTTGCCGCAAGCCAATTGCTTGGGATTAATAGGCATAATTTTGCAACTTCTCAAGTAGGGCACAGTTAATGACCATTACCGCTCTCGCTTTTGATTTTGGTATGAAGAGTATCGGATGTGCCGTGGGGCAAAGTATCACGGGCACGGCTCAGGCATTGCCGGCATTTAAAGCACAAGATGGCATCCCGAATTGGGACGCCATTGCTAAATGTTTCCAAGAATGGAAACCAGAGGTCGTTGTAGTAGGGTTACCACTGAATATGGATGGAACAGATCAAGAACTCACTTTGAGCGCAAAGAAATTTGCTAACCGCTTAAATGGGCGATTTGGAGTGAAAGTGGCATTACAAGACGAGCGTCTTACAACTACAGAGGCAAGGCGTGAAATTTTTGAACGTGGCGGTTTTCGAGCGTTGAAAAAGGGTAAGGTAGATGGCATTTCCGCCTGTTTAATTCTCGAAAGCTGGTTTGAAAGCCAAATCTAGCGACTTTTTCTTTATTTAATATCCGATATGGTCTCTCTATTTTCTTTTTATTCATTTACTACATAATACCGAAAAGTGCGGTTGTTTTTGACCGCACTTTTGTTATACGGATATAACATGGCACTGATTCAAGTCTAATATTCTATTCCTTATTTCCCCAAACGCTGGCGTACGATTTCAAACAAACATACGCCGGTCGCCACTGAAACATTCAGCGATGAGACAGATCCTGCCATTGGGATACTAATTAATTGATCGCAATGTTCACGGGTTAAACGACGCATTCCTTCACCTTCTGCCCCCATCACGAGAGCCAGTGCGCCGGTCAATTTGCTTTGGTAAAGGGTTTCTGTCGCTTCACCGGCAGTACCTACCACCCAAATATTGTGATTTTGTTGTAAATCACGAAGGGTACGGGAAAGGTTAGTCACTCGAATGAGTGGCACGCTTTCCGCTGCGCCACAGGCCACTTTGCGGGCCACAGAGGTGAGTTGTGCAGATTTATCTTTTGGCACAATGACAGCGGAGACACCTGCTGCATCGGCGGTACGCAAACAGGCACCAAGGTTATGGGGATCAGTTACCCCATCAAGTACTAATAAAAGTGGATTTTGTTTACCGGCAAGAATCACATCAAGATCATTTTCATTGAGTTCCTTTGCGGCTTGTATGCGTGCAATCACCCCTTGATGTACTTCACCATTTGCTTTTTTATCTAAGGTTTGGCGATTAACAAATTGCACGGCGATACCCATTGCGTGGAGTTCATTAAGTAAAGGTTGTAAGCGTTTATCTTCACGTCCTTTTAATACAAATACTTCAATTAAACGCTCCGGTGTATGGGCTAGAATGCTATTGATGGCGTGAATACCATAGATCTGTTCTGACATAATTTTTCTCTATTTTTTGATTTTAGGACGACATTATTTACGTTTTTTCTTTTTTTGAGAAACTTCTTTATTTTTAACCGCACTTTTACGCTTTTTCGTCGCTTTTGGCGGCAATTCTTTAAAGACTTTCTTTGCTCTCTCTTTTGCCGTTTTACCTGCTCGACGGGGTTTGCGTTCACTCCCCACCAGCGAGAAGTCGATCATTTTCTGTTCTAGGTGGACGGCTTCCACACGAATCCGCACTTTATCGCCTAAACGATATTGCATTCCGCTGTTTTCACCGATTAAGCGTTGTTTGGCAGCATCAAATTGATAATAATCATTTTCTAAGGTTGAGATATGCACTAAGCCATCAATGAATAAGTCGTTTAAACGTACAAACAGTCCGAAACCGGTCACAGAAGAAATAACGCCATTAAATTCACAGCCAACGTGATCTTGCATATATTCAGATTTCAGCCAATCCGCCACTTCACGGGTAGCCTCATCGGCGCGACGTTCGGTCATAGAGCAATGATCGCCAAGCTGATCCATCTCATCAAAAGAATAATGATAACCGCCACTGTCGGTGGTTTTACGTTTCGCCCCTTGTTCTTTAGCAAGCAGATATTTAATACTCCGATGGAGCGTTAAATCAGGATAACGGCGAATAGGTGAAGTAAAATGGGCATATTCTTCCAATGCTAAACCAAAATGCCCGATATTATCCGCACTATATACCGCTTGACTTAAAGAACGGAGTAACATGGTTTGAATTAATTCGTGATCCGGTCGCTCTTTGACTTTTTCTAACAGTTCTGCGTAATCTTTCGTGGTCGGTTTTAGCCCCCCTTCCAAGCTTAAACCAAACTCTCTGAGAAAGGTTCGGAATGAAGTGAGTTTTTCTTCGCTTGGTGTTGCGTGAATACGATATAGTGCCGGTTCATTATGTTTTTCCATAAAATTAGCGGCGGCGATATTGGCCAAAATCATACATTCTTCGATGATTTTATGGGCATCGTTGCGGATTACCGGTTCAATGCGTTCAATACGTCCCATTGAATTAAAGATAAATTTGCTTTCAATGGTTTCAAAATCAATCGCCCCACGCTGATGACGGGCAGAAAGCAATGCTTGATAAAGATGATAAAGTTCTTCTAGATGAGGGGCGAGTGCGTGATAGCGTTCACGAAGTTCCCTATCACCTTCCAAAATTTTCGCCACTTTGGTGTAGGTCAAACGTGCGTGGGAATTCATCACCGCTTCATAAAAACGATAATCGGTGAGTTTGCCTTTGGCGGAAATGTGCATTTCACACACCATACACAAGCGATCCACTTGCGGATTAAGCGAACACAAGCCATTAGATAAAATTTCCGGCAGCATCGGTACGACTCGATTTGGAAAATAGACTGAGTTCCCCCGATTATGGGCTTCGTTATCGAGTGCCGAACGCAAACGTACGTAATAACTCACATCCGCAATCGCCACCCAAAGTTTCCAGCCTTTACCTTGTTTTTCGCAATATACCGCATCATCAAAATCCCGTGCGTCTTCACCATCAATAGTAACTAACGGTAAATGGCGTAAATCCACACGACCTTTTTTTGCTTCTTCCGGCACATCCTCTGTGAATTTTCTAATGTATTTTTCTACCGCACTTGGGAACTGATAGGGAATATCGTGATTGCGTAACGCAATTTCGACTTCCATCCCTTTCGCCATATTATCGCCCAAAATTTCCGTGATAATCCCTATTGGCTGATTGAAAGCGGCAGAGCGTTGTTGTAATTCCACCACAACCACTTGCCCCATCCGCGCACCGTTACGGTGTTCGTTTGGCACAAGAATATCGCGTCCGATACGGCTGTCGTCAGGTACCACATACCCAAAGCCGTTTTCCAAGAAAAAGCGCCCGACAATCTGTTTCTTGCGACTTTCCAATACACGCACAATGCGGACTTCACGACGTCCACGGTGATCCAAATTTGCCGGCTGTGCCAATACAAAATCACCGTGCATCACCCGCTGCATCTGATGATTGGGAATAAATAAATCCTCTTTTTTACCCTCGACTTGTAAGAAGCCGTAGCCTTCTCGATGACCAATCACCAAACCTTTTACAAGATCGAGTTTTTCCGGTAAGGCATAGCGTTTACGTTTGGTGAACACAAGCTGCCCATCATTTTCCATTGCCCGTAAACGACGGCGCATTGCCTCCATTTTTTCCTCATCACGAATAGAAAGTGCGGTCAAAATTTCCTCCCGATTCATTGGGGCGTTATTTTCACGAATTACATTTAAAATAAGCTCCCGACTTGGGATAGGATTGCCATACTTCGCTAATTCTTGTTGGTAATGGGGATCTTGGTATTTTCGTTTTTTTGTCATTATTTTTTACAGTTTTAAAAAGTGGAGAGAGTTTGACACTGTAAGGGGGATAATGCAAGGAAATAGGGGGGATTTATCATGAGAAAACGAAAATAAAGGCTTTATTTCCTCTGTCAGGAATAAAGCCTTTTTGTTAAAGCTAAGGTTGATTAAAATAAAAATTTCCTTGATTCGCCAAAAACTCAGGATGAATTCCCACATAACTTTTTTCTTTCAGCATCTCACCCGTTTGTTTTAGGTAATCTTTAAAATGAGGTGTTTCTCTGTGATGTTGGTAAGCAGCACTGTTGGCGTAGATCTCAAAGAAAATCCATTTGTTTGGATTTTCTTGCATTGTGGTGGCATACGTCGCAATCATCCCCTCTTCTACTTTTAGCGATTGTGCCATTTCTGCGATAATAATCTTCTTGAATTGTTCGTTATATTCAGGTTTCACTTCTACCACTACATAATTTGTGAGGATTTCGGGCGTTTGTACCACTTTTTTATCCCCTAAAAATTGTGGAACTAAGGCAATACGCTTTTTGTGATCCGTTAAAATCTCAGGTGATGCAGTTAAAAATGCTTGATATTGAGGTGACGTGCGGTGGGTTTCATAAGCCTTTTGATCCGCATAAATTTCCACCATATAGGCTATATTGGGATCGGTGTTTGATTTCACCGAATACATTGCCAATGTGCCTTTTTCATTGCGGATTGATGTGCTGATATTGTGTTCAGCCACGGCGTGATATTGCACTTCAGCCCCTTTTTTCACGCCGAGTTCAAAAATGTTTATCATCGGGGTGGCGTTTGCGGTGATAGCCATAGTAAGTCCTAAAAGTGCGGTCATAAAAAACAACGTTTTTTGAATGGTGGTTTTACTCACTGCCCCAATAGGGGGGAACAAATGAGTAAGCGAGTTTGTGAGTAGTTTTTTCATTGTTTTTTCCTTATATGATGATCCATGGGTAATTTATTACTCATGGTTATCTGACAAGTTGAACGGTTACGTCTTGATCCTAAACAATTTCTCTGCATTTTTATAGGCAATCAATTCTTTTTCAGCCTCTGAAATGGGTAAGTTTTCGAGGAAATTACGTACACCGTTAAGAGTCTGATAAGGATAATCTACCGAGAATAAGATACGTTCCGCCCCGATTAAATTATAGATAAACTGAAAGTGCGGTTGAGTCAGCATACCACTAGGGCTAACGAAAACTTGTTGTTTGAAGGTGTCGGTCAAGCTACGTTTTAAACCGGTAGCAGCTTGTGGCAGGCTGTCGTCTAAACGTTGGAGATAGAATGGCAACATTTCACCCCAATGTCCGCTAATCACTTGTAAATTCGGATAGCGATCAAATGCACCGGATAACATTAATCGCAATAAATGGAGCCCTGCTTCATTGTGCCAACCCCAACCGAACATAGAAAGGCGGGCGGTCACTTCATCATCAAAACCGCTGTAATAGGCTTGTTGTACGGTAGGCACAGGAATACCGGGGTGAAGATAAAGTGGCACATTCAGTTCATTGAATTTCACCAACAACCTTTCATAACGTGGGGGGGCGAGAAAATCGTCCGATGGGCGACCATTCAACAAGGCGCCACGCAAACCCAATTCTTTTACCGTACGTTCTAATTCTGTCACTGCTTGCTCTGGTTCCATCCAAGGTAAGGTCGCCATAGCAGCAAAACGGTTAGGATGTTTTTTGATGGCGGCTGCCAGTTTATCATTCGCCTGTTTGTGTAATTCAAGAGAAGCAAATTGTGGAAAACCACCCACAGAAAGTACCTGCATATCAATGTTTGCAGCATCCATGTCTGCTAGACGTTTGACATCAAATTCCATACCTTTTGGGGTAATTAAGTCATTTTTTTCGATTTGAGGACGGCTGTGATCGGTATGATTGCCATCTTTCACCCGTTTTCCCCAATTAGTAAGATAAGGTGCTTGCTGAAGCACTTGTGGCATTGTCGCTTTGGCGATATTGGGATCTAAAATATGTTCTTCGACACAAATCAGTTTCATTTTATGACCTTTTTTCTTGTTTTGACTTGATTGGACAATCGGTTGTGCGGTGCTGATATGCGGTAAAAATCCCCCTGCCAAAACGACCACACTTTGTGTGAGAAATTGACGACGATTGAGATTGTTCATATTTGTAAAGTTTTTGTAGATTTGGTCTTTTTAACTCTCCCCCTCCCGTAAATGAGAGAGGGGGAGAGAAAATCCAAAGGATTTTCGGAGAGGGAAATTTATATCGCTTCCACTTTCTTTAGCTCCAAGTGCTGAAGGCACTTTATGTCTGCCTCTCTCCCACAAGAGGGGGGATAAGATATTTACCCCTTCAGCACCTTAACTACTTCCACGCCCACTTTGTGTGCAGAAGCAGGATTTTGACCGGTGACTAAACGACCATCTACATAGACGTTTTCAAACCAGTTTGGTGCTTCGTGGTGGATTGCCCCATGTTCGATTAATGCACTTTCAAGTAAGTAAGGAACGATAGCCGTACCGCCTACTTCCTCCTCTTCTTTGTTTGTGAATGCCGCCACATTTTTACCTTTCACAAGGTATTCGCCATTGCTTAATTTTGCATCCACTAATGCAGCGGGGCCGTGGCATACGGCTGAAACTACCCCATTGTTTTCATACACTTCACGAATTAAGCGTTGTGCATCTTGGTTTTCACGATAATCCCACATCGTGCCGTGACCGCCGGCGAAGAAGATCGCTGAATAATCCTCACCATTCAATTCTGAGACGCTTGGCGTGTGGGCTAAACGGGCTTCTAAATCCGTTTCATTCCAGAAATATTGATTTACCGGATCGGTAAAATCCAGACTATCTTTATCAATTGGTGCTTGCCCACCTTTGATTGAAGCGATCACTGTTTTGAACCCTGCCTCTTCCATGACTTTTAATGGATGGGTTAACTCGCTTAACCAGAAACCTGTCGAAATACCGGTATTACCTTTTTCTGTGGTGCTGGTAACTACACATAAAATCGGTTTTGTCATTTTACTTTCCTCACTGTTTGAGTGTTAAATTACCCTTTGTGTTCCTCTGCAAAAAGTTGCTCTACAAAAAGGTAGTTGCCTAATGGAATATAATTGAAGTCGATTAAGCCTGCTTTCACTAATGGAAATTCGGTGCACACTTCTTTTGCTTTTTCTACACTTTCCGCTTCAACGAAAAATGCTACACCCGGGCGATCTTGTCGCATATAAATCTCACGAATAAAGTCAGATTTAATCAATGCCCAACCATGTTTGATTTCATTTAACAAATGTGGAGCATAATCTGCTGAGGTGACACCTTCACGTGGTTCGTCTAAAACTAAAATACGCATATTTGAATCCTTAAAGTCTTTTATTGAAAATTTAAACAACCTATTTTTAATAGATGAAAATTTATATTGATAAGTTTTAATTGATGAAATTCAGTTAAGCATAGATTTGCTTGAAAATTCATTAACTGAAAATTTTAAGCAAAAGAGACAATAATGGCTCAATTAAACCCTTCTAAAGCCGATCACTTGATTGGCAAACGCATTCAAATGCGACGCAAAGAAGTCGGGCTTACCGCCGATCAACTTTCCGAAAATATCGGCATTTCACAACAACAATTACTTCGTTATGAACGTGGTGATAACAAGATCAATATCAGCCATTTAATGTTGATCGCCCAAGCTTTAGATACGCCGTTAAACTGGTTTTTCTTGGATTGTTGCAGCAAAGCTACACTCACTAATGATGAACTTAAAGCCCGCTACGATTATCATTGGCAACAATTCGATCACCAACAGCGCCAAGCTGTCGTCAATTTTCTCGATTTACTCAGTGTGAGTTATCAAAAACAGCCGGGTAAATAAGGGAAAGTGTGATCATGCTTACTAGGGTAACAAGTTACCCTAGGGCATTTGTTAATTCCCTCTAGGCAACCACACGTCCACTAATAATCCGGTTTCAAACTTCTCACTCTCTTTTAGTGTCAATGTGCCGCCATAATGGTTAACGATTTCCATGGCGATAGCTAAGCCAAGTCCTGAACCTTGTTGCTCAGTGCCAAGCATTCGGTAGAAGGGATCAAGCACACGCTCCCGTTCTGCTGTTGGGATACCTTTACCATTGTCTTCCACTTTTATGGTGATTCCATTATGTGTGGTTTTTACACTAAGGTCAATTTGGCTACCCTTGGGGGTATAGCGAATGGCGTTGTCGGTCAGGGTTTTGATGAGTAAATAGAGATCCGTTTCATTACCATAAAATGTGACATTTTGTTCTCCCTCTACCCCTAAATCTTGTTGGTTTTCTAATACGAGGGGAAGCAAATCTTCAATCACTCGGCGGAAAATGGTTTGGATCTCAATTTTGAGATAAGGCTTTTCTCCTTGATTTTGCAGACGGGCAAGGGAAAGTAATTGCTCTAATAAATGACGACTACGTTGAATACCTTGTTTTACGGCACTAATTTGGTTTTTCGCCTCAGTGGGTAAATCTTGGTTGGCAAGTCGTTCGATTTGTAAAGAAAGGGCAGTCATTGGGCTACGCAATTCGTGTGAGGCATCGGCAATAAAACGTTTTTGCTGCTGAATAAAGCTATGAGTACGTGATAATAATCGGTTAATTTCCACCACAAATCCACGAATCTCACTGGGAAGATGAGCGGTTGGTAAGGGTTGTAAATTTTGTTCGTGCCGTTGCTCTACTTTTCTTGATAGGCGTTGTACCGGCTTCATTGCGAATCTTACAATGACAATAGTGAGTAAAATAACAAGTGGAAATAAGACGAGCAGTGGCAATATACTTGTCCATGCATTGCGAAATGCCAAGGTTTCGCGATAGCTGTTATCTTGAATCACGATAATTCTGCCTTCCGGCGTATTGCGTACATAAGTGCGGTAGAATTGGTCGGCGTTTTTTTCATGTTTATGAGGGCGCATTTCCTTCGGCATATTCTCAGCCAGCATACGACGATATTTTTTTCCCTCTTTTTTCAAATTGTGAAACCCCTCCGCCATTTGCTCAGGAAAATCCGTTGGAGGGGCACTAGGACGGTTGTGATCAAAATAGACCCGAACCCGCCCGTCAAGCATTTTAGGGGGTAAAAGTGAGGTGGGATTTTCCGATAAATTGACCGATCCTGAAAACCGTTCCAACATTTCATCTTGGAGTTTGTTGGTTTCTCGGTAGGTGTTATAAAACGCCATTCCTCCGGCACTGAATGCGACAAGAGTGAATAAAATCGTTAATGCCAATGTGAGGCGAAATTGAAGGGAATTTCTCATTTTTATTTTCCAATATGTTCATTTTTGGCGACTAACCAACCTACACCACGCACATTTTTAATATGATCTTTCCCGATTTTTTTCCGTAGGCTATGAATTAAAAAATCAATGGCGTTACTTTCCACTTCATCTCCCCAAGCATAAATTTTATCTTCTAATTCTGCACGAGAGTGAATAATTCCAGGTCGGTTCATCAAGGCTTGTAAAATC
Organism: Rodentibacter genomosp. 1; assembly: GCF_001999285.1. Taxonomy (GTDB): domain Bacteria; phylum Pseudomonadota; class Gammaproteobacteria; order Enterobacterales; family Pasteurellaceae; genus Rodentibacter. The sequence continues at coordinate 117,625 of NZ_MLHN01000007.1, read as the reverse complement.
GCAAATTCTTTATTACTTAGAAGAATGGGGTCGGATTGATTGGCAACGGAAACTTGATAATTCGTTGGGTTTAGGGTGAGTGAACCGTTCGTCAATAATGGGGTACTTTGTCCACCTTGTCGGCGTAGCACCGCACGAATGCGGGCGAGTAATTCGGCAAGATCAAAAGGTTTAATAATATAATCATCTGCGCCACCATCTAAGCCTGCGAGACGACTTTCTAAATCATCGCGAGCCGTGACGATTAAAATAGGCGTGTGATTTTTGGTTTGGCGTAAATGGCGTAACACCTGCAATCCATCTTGTCCGGGTAAGCCAAGATCCAACAATACTAAATCATAAGGTTGTGTCGCCAATGCCTGTTCTGCCGTGTTGCCATTATTGACCCAATCCACCGCATAACAAGCGTTTTTCAATCCCTCTGAAACGGCATCAGCGATCATTCGATCGTCTTCAACTAATAAAATTCGCATAATCTTTTCACCAAACTAAAATGTCCGCAGAACTTATTCATCATACTGAAAATTTGATAAAGGAAAAACCGCACTTTGTAGAAAGTGCGGTCGGTTTTCAATTAATTTGTTTGCATCGGACGTTCGGCGTGGAAACCGCCTTTGCCTCCTTCTTTACGATGATGCTTATCTTTAGCCTGTTTTTCTTTGTGTTCGCCTTTATGCATACCCTTGTGTTTCGTTGGCATATCCATAATCTGCCCGTTTTCGCCATTTATGATAACGTGAAAACGTTGTCCGTTAGCAATAGTTTCAATTTTATAAAACCCTTGTCCATCTCTGAATTTTAAATTTGCTTCAGCCACTTTACCGCCCGCTTTTTCTATGGCGGCATTCATTGCCTGATCAAAGGAAATTTTAGGGGAACTTTGCTCGGCACGTACTCTCACTTCTTTTGGTGTTTTACTGGTTGTGCCTAAAATTTCACCGTTTGCTGCATCGACATCGACTTTGTGGTACTGATTATTGGCGAATAAATCCACCTCAAAATAATCTTTACCGTATTTGGTGTAGTGGAATTCCACCTCTTTCACTTTTGCGTCAGCACCGATTTTATTTTGTGCTGTATTTAAGGCTTGGCTTGCTGTAATCTGCGTTTTTGCTAAGGCTTCTTGTGCTTCTGGGGACATTGCTTGTGCCATATTTGCTGCACCCAATGTCATTGCTCCAGATAATAAAAGTGCTAAAACGGTTTTATTTGATTTTTTCATATCTTCTCCTTAATTTGAAGTTTGAGGGCTACGATTAGTAACCCATTTGCTTTCCGATGGCGTGTATTCTAAAGAAAGAAAATTAGGGGAAAATTAGCAAATAAAATTGCGATAAAAAATGTTAACGTTATCACAAAATCAATGTTTGCTTATTGAGCATAAAGGGATTTAGTCATAGACTGTAACTACTTGATTTATCTTCTTCGGATAAGAAAAAATAGTGTCTATTTGTGATTTAGTTTGAAGTATTGGTTTCAATAACGGGCATCGCAAATTAATCAACGTGAGGAAGCTATGTTTAAACAACTCCAACAAATTGGCAAAGCCTTTATGCTGCCTATTGCTATTTTGCCTGCCGCCGGTCTGTTACTGGGTATTGGCGGTGCATTATCCAATAAAGCCACACTACAAGCCTACCCCGTACTGGATAATTCGCTGCTGCAAGGTATTTTCCAAATTATGTCTTCTGCAGGTTCGGTCGTCTTTGCGAATTTGGCATTGTTTCTCTGTATCGGTTTAGGTATTGGGTTGGCAAAACGGGATAAAGGTGTGGCTGCACTTGCAGCAGTAGTCGGTTATTTAATTATGACCGGGACGATTTATGCCTTAATTCCTCTTTTTTCTCCTGAGGTGAAAAGTATAGATACCGGTGTGATCGGATCATTAGTCATGGGCTTGGTAACGGTAAAACTACATAATCGTTACCATAATATCCAATTACCGCAAATCTTGGGCTTTTTTGGTGGTTCTCGATTTGTGCCAATCGTCACAGCATTTTCGGCAATTTTTATCGGTGCAGTTTTCTTTTTAATTTGGCCGACGTTTCAGAGCTGGCTGGCATCCGCAGGCAAAAGCATTGCTTCAATGGGGGAGATCGGAACATTTTTCTACGGTTTTCTTATGCGGTTAAGTGGCGCAGTGGGATTACACCATATGATCTATCCGCTATTTTGGTACACCGAATTAGGCGGGACGGAAATCGTAAATGGAGAAACCATCATTGGGGCACAAAAAATCTTCTTTGCTCAATTAGCCGATCCTAACCATCAAGGTTTATTCACCGAAGGTACGCGTTTCTTTGCCGGTCGTTTTGATACCATGATGTTTGGTTTACCGGCTGCTTGTTTAGCAATGTATCATTGCGTGCCGAAAGCCCGAAGAGCCAAAGTTGGCGGATTATTTTTAGGTGCGGCGTTAACCTCATTTATCACCGGTATTACCGAACCTATCGAATTTATGTTCTTATTCGTTGCACCTTGGCTTTATGTCTTCCATGCATTTTTAGATGGTGTTTCTTTTTATATTGCCGATTTACTTAATATTTCTATTGGAAATACGTTCTCCGGTGGATTTATTGATTTCTTGCTCTTTGGTATTTTACAAGGCGATGGGAATACGCATTGGATTCGTGTGGTTTTAGTGGGAATTCCTTGGGCGTTACTCTATTATTTCTCGTTCCGTCTCTTGATTAGCCGATTCAATGTGATGACGCCGGGAAGAGCGGAAGACACGGAAGAAAGTGCGGAATTACAAACGACATCTCTCACCGAAAATGCCCACTATATTATTACGGGTCTTGGTGGGTCGGAAAATATTGAAAATGTGGACGCCTGCATTACCCGTTTACGGGTATCGGTTAAAGATGTGAAATTAGTGGATAAAGCACGATTAAAATCCCTTGGCGCGATTGATGTGTTGGAAGTCGGCGGCGGGATTCAAGCCGTTTTCGGGGCGAAAGCGGTATTATATAAAAGCGAGGTCAATCAGATTTTAGGAAAAGAAGATTAGATAATCGCTATCCTCCCCATATTTTTGGGGAGGCTGTTTTTCGTTAAAAATCGACTTTTGCACAAAAAGTCATGGGTTCACCGGTGATGGGGTGAGTGATGCTTAGACTTTCTGCATGAAGGCAGAGGCGTGACGACATACTCTTGGCTTGTGGATGGGCGTAGAATTTATCCCCTAAAATCGGGTGGCCTAATGCCAGCATATGCAGGCGTAATTGGTGGGATCGCCCGGTAATCGGCGTCAGTTTTACCCGAGTGCTGTTATTGGGTAAACGTGCCAAAACCTCAAATTTTGTGACCGCTCTTTTGCCAAGGACAAAATCTAAACGTTGGCGTGGACGATTTTCCCAATCACAAATCATTGGCAAATTAACCTCGCCATTGTCTTGTGCAAGATGCCCCCACACTAAGGCCTGATAATGTTTTTTCGGTTCTCGCTCGCGGAATTGGCGTTTGAGTTCTTTATCCGCCGCTTTGCTTAAAGCAAACAAAATAATGCCGCTGGTTGCCATATCAAGACGGTGTGCCGGTTCGCAGAAACCAAATTTTTCTTTCACCCGACTCATCGCACTATCGTAATATTGCGGTTGATTGCCCGGTACGGAAAGCAGCCCGCTCGGTTTATTCACCACGCAAATATAGTTATCTTGATAAACAATGTCTAAATAAGGCTCCATTGGGGGATGATATTCAATCAGTGCCATCATTATTCCTTATTGGTGACGATAACCCGAAGGCTATCCAATCGCCAGGTTGCTTTTGCCAATGTTTCTAAAGCTTCATCACGTTGTGCCACTAAAATCTCAATTTCACTTTGGCGGATATTTTTATTCACCTTTTGTAAGGCTTGTAATCGGTTGATTTCTTCACTCAACCTTTGATTTGCTAATTGTTGTGCTTGGGTAACATAAGATTGAGCAAGGGGCTGGATTTGCTTTTCGCCCTGAACAAGTAACTGTTCTAAAGTCGGGCGTGCCATTTTGATCATTTTGTTAGCCACTACTTTACCAAGAGGTTTCAATTTGGTGTGAAGGTTCTCAAATTCAACCTGTTCTGCAATATTATTGCCCTTGTTATCAATTAGCAAGCGGATCGGCGTAGGTGGTAGGAAACGATTGAGCTGCAATCCTTTCGGCGATTGTGATTCTACTACATAAATTAATTCTAATAATAATGTGCCGGCAGGTAATTGCTTGTTAATCAGCAATGCCATTGCCGCTTTCCCAATATCGCCGGAGGCGATGAGATCAATTCCTTGGCGAATCATTGGGTGATCCCAGGTTAAAAATTCCAATTCTTCACGGGCAAGGGCAAGATTGCGATCAAAGGTGACTGTCACGCCTTCTTCTTTTAAGCCCGGAAAATCCGGTACAAGCATTGTGCCGGTAGGGGTAAGTACAATGCTGTTTTCACCAAGATCCTCTTGTTCTACCCCAATAATATCAAACAAGTTTAGGGCAAAATTGACGAGTTCTACCTCATTATCTTGTGCAGCGATAGCATGGGCTAACTGTTTTGCCTGTTCGCCACCATTGGAGTTTAATTCTAATAGGCGATCACGTCCTTGTTCCAAGGCGATTTTGAGTTTTTCGCGTGCTTGTTTGGTATCTGCAATGAGGTTATCTAGCTCTGAAAGTGCGGTTGAATTTGACCGCACTTTTTGTAGCGATTCTGCAAACTGTTCAAATAATGCCATTCCCATCGGTGTGGTTTGTTCAAAGGCATTCAATCCTTCGTGATACCAGCGAGCCAATACATCATCGGCGGATTTTTCCACACAAGGCACATAAATTTGCACATCATTTTGCTGACCGATGCGATCTAGACGCCCGATACATTGTTCAAGTAAATCAGGATTTTGTGGCAAATCAAATAAGACTAACGTATCCGCAAACTGGAAATTGCGCCCCTCTGAGCCAATGCTGGAACTGAGTAACACCTGTGCGCCGTGTTCTACATCAGAAAAATAAGCAGCAGCACGGTCACGTTCAATAATTGACATGTTTTCGTGGAAAACCGTGGCTCGAATCCCTTCTTTCTCCCGTAAATGCTGTTCAAGGTGAATGGCTGTTTGCGCATATTGGCAAATCACAAAGATTTTTTTATCACGTTGTGTTTTTACAAAATCCAACAACCATTGTGTTTTCACCTCTTCCACTTGAGCGATATTTTCAACGGTTAACGTGATCGGGTGATAAATACGCCGAGGAAAACCTTTCACCCCTTGGCGTGTATTGCGGAATAACACTCGGCTTGTGCCATGGCGATCAATCAAATTTTGGATTAAGGTTTGGCGTGCTGATTGTGCTTCTTCATTAGAATTATTAATGTCTTGAAAAAGTTGAGCGGTATTTTGTTCTCCCAGCAATTGAGAAATCTGATTTTTTTCGACCGCACTTAGTGGTTTATCTTCCAGTAAAGATTGCACTGCTTGCGCCACCGGTTGGTAATTTTGTTGCTCTTTTTGAAAAGTCGCATAATCAAAAAAGCGTTCGGGATCGAGTAATCGTAATCGGGCAAAATGGCTTGCTTGCCCTAATTGTTCCGGTGTGGCGGTGAGTAATAATACAGAAGGAATGACCTTCGTAAGTTGTTCTACATATAAATATGCACGGCTAGGGGAATCCTCTGACCAAGCTAAATGATGGGCTTCATCCACAATAAGGCAATCAAAACCTGCATCAAGGGCTTGTTCGGCACGTTTTGGTGAATTCACTAACCAATCTAAGGCACAAATAATCAGCGATTCCGAGCTAAAAGGATTTTCACCACTGATAGTAAAATCCTCACAGCGTTCTTCATCAAACAGTGAAAAATGCAAATTAAATCGGCGCAACATCTCAACCAGCCATTGATGTTGTAACGTTTCCGGCACAAGCACTAATACACGTTGAACTTTTTCGGCAAACAGTTGATTTTGTAAAATCATACCGGCTTCAATAGTTTTACCTAATCCTACTTCATCGGCAAGCAATACTCGGGGATTCACTCGGTTGCCCACTTCAGCGGCAATATGCAATTGATGGGGAATTAAACCGGCACGAATACCGCGTAAACCACGTAATGGCGATTGAAATTGGGCTTGTTGGTGCTTGAGGGTACGATAACGCAACGCAAAATGATGGCTACGATCTAACTGTGCGGAAAAGAGGCGATCTTTCGCCGAACTAAAGGAAATAAGCGGTGAAATATCACTTTCTTGAACGATCACTTGTTCACCTTGCGGATTTTCTACCAAATAAAAATTCAAGCCGTTCATGCTTTGAATATCCACAATCTTGCCTTGCCAACCGTCTTTATGATTTAAGGTTTCACCTTTGTTAAATTGAATGCGGGTGAGAGGGGCTTGAGCGATAGAATAAATACGCGTTTCGTCAGAGGCAGGAAAATGCAACGTCACAGTACGCATATCAAAAGCAGTAACAGTGCCTAATCCAAGGTTATTTTCACTTCCGCTTAACCAACGCTGACCAAGGGCAAAAGGTGTCATACAATTCTCTATTTTTCATTCATTAAAATTCGGGCGGCTATTGTAGCCCGATTCAAAGGGAAAGCAATGAAAACTGTGATCTCTATCACAATCGTGGCGATTGTTCTGATTCTATGCTTTACTTTGCCAAAGTGCGGTGCAAAAATGGCGCGGTTTTTTTCATTATTATGGAGTAAAAAATGGATTGGTCTGAACGTCTTAAACGGGAGTTTTTATCCGGTTGGAAGCCTTTTGAAGTGGTCTGGCTGGTGGTATTTATCATGGCGCAAATTTGGGCGTATGTGCAAGCACCCGATTCATGGCTGGCAATGATTTCCGGTATTTCAGGCATTTTATGTGTGGTATTGGTGAGTAAAGGGAAAATCAGTAACTATTTCTTCGGCTTGATTTTTGCTTATACCTATTTCTATGTGGCATGGGGGCAAAATTTCTTAGGGGAAATGAACACCGTACTTTATGTCTATTTGCCGGCACAGTTTATCGGCTATTTCATGTGGAAAAATAATATGCAAAATGACAATGGCGGCGAAAGCGTGGTGGCAAAGGCACTCTCTCCACAAGGTTGGATTGCCCTCGCACTTTTTATTGGTATTGGTACGCTTTTATTTGTTCAAGCCTTGCAGACGGCGGGCGGAAGTTCAACTGGGTTAGACGGCTTAACGACCATTATCGTGGTGGCAGCCCAGTTGCTGATGATTTTGCGTTATCGTGAACAATGGCTGTTGTGGATTGTCCTTAATATTCTTTCTATTATTTTATGGGCGGAAACACCGGCGATGTATTTAATGTACAGTGCGTATTTACTGAACTCCCTTTACGGTTATTACAACTGGACGAAATTGTCAAAATAAGGAAAAAAAACAACCGCACTTTAGAGAGAATAAAGGCAACCTTGGGAATTTAAGGCTGCCTTTATTATTAAAATTTCAAATAAAAATCCTTCGTTAATTCGGTAAATTCCTTGGTATAACGGTTTTTTTCATCGTAAATCACGATTTGCTCATGCACTAATTTTTGTGATTGTTTGGAAAAGGTGATTAACATTCTTTGTGGCGATTTTCCGATTTTTGTGATGACTTCCGTTTGTTTGACACAACAAAGAGCGGTCAGTTTTTCGAGGGTTTTTGCTGCTTCATAGGGTAACACAAAACTGATTTTTCCCTTTTCAGATAAGCGTTTAGCCGCCCAGGTTAGCCAATCTAAATGACTTTGTGTAGTATAACGGGCTAACTCTCGTTCTTCGTTTTTACATTCCACGCCTTGTTCAAAATAGGGAGGATTGGCGACAATGAGATCAAAGGTTTCTTTTGTGTCGGATAAAAAATGTTGCACATCTCCCTGAACCAAATTTATACGTGATTTCCAAGGTGAAAGCGTAATATTTTCTTGTGCTTGTTGTGCGGCGGCAGGATCTAATTCAACGGCATGAATTTGGCAATCTGACGTACTGCGTTGTGCAAGCATTAATGCCAGCAAGCCTGTTCCGCTTCCCATATCCAGTATATTTTTACAATGATTTGTGTCAGCCCACGCCCCCAGTAAAATACCGTCCGTACCTACTTTCATTGCGCAATGTTGCTGATTAATGTGAAATTGTTTAAAGGTGAAACTACTCATAAATATTTCTTAAATTGACCGCACTTTCCTGTTTATTTTTAGTCATTTCGAGGCTTTTCAGGTATAATTTGCGCCAATTTTAACAAATAACCATACAATAATGAATTTTCCCCAATTTGAACAATTCGATCTTTCCCCTGAACTTCTTCAAGCGCTTGAAAAAAAAGGGTATTCACGTCCAACAGCGATTCAATTGAATGCGATTCCGGCAGCAATGGAAGCCCGTGATGTGTTAGGTTCTGCCCCAACGGGAACAGGAAAAACGGCAGCATTTCTCTTACCGGCATTGCAACATCTGCTTGATTATCCACGTCGTAAACCCGGCCCGCCACGTATTCTTGTATTAACCCCAACCCGTGAGCTGGCGATGCAGGTGGCACAACAGGCGGAAGAATTAGCACAATTTACCCATTTAAACATCGCTACCATCACCGGCGGTGTGGCCTATCAAAACCATGGTGAAGTTTTCAATACCAATCAAGATTTGGTGGTGGCGACCCCAGGGCGTTTATTGCAATATATTCAAGAAGAGAATTTTGATTGTCGTTCGGTGGAAATCTTAATTTTTGATGAAGCAGACAGAATGTTGCAAATGGGCTTTGGACAAGATGCGGAAAAAATTGCGGCGGAAACCCGTTGGCGTAAACAAACCTTATTATTTTCAGCAACCTTAGAGGGGGAATTATTGGTGGATTTTGCCGAACGTCTGCTTAATGATCCCGTGCAAGTAGATGCCGAACCAAGCCGCCGTGAACGGAAAAAAATCAATCAGTGGTATTACCACGCCGATAGTTATGAACACAAAGTGAAATTATTGGCTCGTTTTATTGAAACAGAAAAAGTAAGCCGAGGCATTATTTTTGTGCGTCGCCGTGAAAATGCCCGAGAACTTTCCGAAACCTTGCGTAAACGGGGTATTCGTTCCGCTTACTTGGAAGGTGAAATGGCTCAAACCCAACGTAATAATGCCATTGATAAATTAAAATTGGGTGTGGTGACAGTATTAGTGGCAACGGATGTAGCGGCTCGAGGTATTGATATTGATGATGTCAGCCATGTGATGAATTTTGATTTGCCATATAGTGCGGATACTTATCTACACCGTATTGGGCGCACCGCTCGAGCAGGCAAAAAAGGCACTGCGGTATCTTTTGTGGAAGCCCACGATTATAAATTACTCGGCAAAATTAAGCGTTATACGGAAGAAATATTAAAAGCCCGTGTTTTGGAAGGCTTGGAACCCCGCACCAAACCACCGAAAGACGGTGAAATTAAATCGGTGAGTAAAAAACAAAAGGCCCGTATCAAAACAAAACGGGAAGAAAAGAAAAAAGAGGCGGCGAAGAAAAAAGTGAAATTGCGGCACAAGGATACGAAAAATATTGGGAAGCGGAGAAAGGCGAGTAGTAGTGAAAATCCAACAAACTCAGAACTACCATAATCAACATGGCTGCAAAAATAGCGATTTGCTGCCATTTTTATTGGATATAAGATAAGGTAAAATTGTGTGGAAGATTAGCTGTAGAAGAAAAAACCAATCTGACGTTAATTGAACCTTAAGAGTAAACAACTAGATTAGGTTTTATCTTCTAGACTTTAGTCATCAGAATGTATTTCTTGTTACTCTTAAAATTTGAATTACTTCTCCAAGTTTTGTATATAAATTTGTATTGCTTTTATACTTTTTTTGGAAACCTATAAGATTCATTAATAAATAGTCTAATCTATGAACTTCAGAATCAAGTTTTAACTTTCTATAAAATTCCTCTATGTGTATATTTCCTAGAAATTTGGGGGATACTCTTATATAATACTTATCGTCTCTAGTAAATGTATCTTTTATGGAGCTCAAGTCTGGATGTAAATTAACACAATTATTACTTTCAACATCAAAATCAAGTTTATTATGGTTACAGTCATGACAAGCCAGTACAAGGTTATCTATATTTCCAGCGTTTGCCTTTGTCTTAAATTTAGGAGATTTTTTATATAAGAAGTGATCTATTTCAAAGTAACGTTTGGGTAATAGTTCAATTGACACTCCACAATATGAGCATTTGTGATTGTAGGCTTCTAAAAATACATTTTTATAGTTATAACTATTATTACTTATGTAAGTATGCATGTCTTTTGCCCTAGGATGATCATTTAAAATTAAACTCTTTACACTTTGCTTCGATACCAGAATATTATTTAAATTGGGACAATATTCTGTGTTTCTGTAATCAGTCATCTATACTACCTTTAATCTCTTTAAATAAACTTACAATATTATCAATATCCTCTTTTTTAAGTTCATCATATGAGACAATTCCGTTTAATGAATTAGTAAGCTTTTCAACAAAAAAGTAATTATCCCATGAGCGATTGTTCCTAATAATATCCATTATTTTTCGTGACTCATTAATGTTTTTTATCGCTTCTTTTATTTTATAAGGAATAATCGAACTATAATATTCATTAGCGTCTTTTTGATTTTTTGAGTTATATTTCGCAATAGTTTGGTATCCATCTTGGATAGTATTCTGAGTTATTACAATAACTTCTATAAAGGGAAATATTTTCTTAAATATTAGTTTAAATTCTTCTCCAGTAAATTTTCTTTGAGTTGGATCTCTATTCTCAAATAGTCTAGAGTCAATAAAAATTATATTTGCAGATAAGACGTCATTATTTTGTATAAGACTCTCATATCCATTTTTAGGATCAAATTCTATATCTATTGACTCAATCTGATAGCCTTCAATTTTATATTTGTCTAAATAACTTGATAATGCTGCATCTGGAACATCATCAATATAAACAATTTTTATTTTTTCCATTAGCTTTTATCCCCTAAAGTAAACTCAATTTTAAACCCATTACTTCCTTCTATTTTTTTTATTTCCCCTCCTGTCATAGTTATTGTGTTATTGACAATCCACATCCCAAGACCATGCCCATTATTGCGTGTTGTTTCATGTACCTCTAATATCTTAAAAGGATTAACTACATATTTGTGATCTAGTCCAATTCCATTATCTGAATAAATTATAAGAATAAATTCATTATGTTTAATTATTTTAATTGATAATTTTAATTCAAAATTAGTTTCATTTTGCTGTATACTGTTTAAAATTAAGTTATCTAATATAACTCTAACCAGATCCTCTGATATATTGTATATGGTATTTTCCTCGGAGTCTATATTTATTTTAATTGTTCCATAGTCTTTTTCCCAAACATTTTTTATATTTGTAACAACCTCTTTAATATTTAGTAAGGTTGTTTTAAATTGTTTCTTTTCTATTTCAATTAACATTGTATCCATGAAAGATATAATTTTTTTCCCTACGTCATCCATTCTTTTTAATAATGAAGGAATGTTTTTATGATGTTTATTTGTGTTTTCTGGATGGTTAAGTTTCTCCCAAAGTCCGTATTCTTTCAATGCATCAATAATATATGAACAATTGCTATACATCACGTTTCTATCGGTCTTCATTTCATGAGCAATAGATGATGCTTTTAGTCCAATCGTAGCAAGCACATTTAAGATCCTTACATCATATTTATATCTTGCTTCTACATCCGATTTCTCTCTTTCAAATTTCTTACTATCTTGTCTGAATGATTTAAGCTCATCAATGAGTTGTTTTTTATCACGATCGTCTAGCTTATCTAATTTTTTAGGATTATTTACAATTTTATCTGATATTTTATTAGTAGATATTTCTTCTTCTTTTTTATTTTTTATATTTATCGCTCTAACTATATCTTGTCTATATCTTTCAAACTCTTTCAATCCAATTAATATAATTTGGACAAATAACTTATAATATATATTTTCATCCAATCCTTGTCTGTTCATAAGATCTTGTAACATATAATTTATTTTTTTATCAATTAATACATACCCTGATATTTGATTTTCTCTGACTCTCCAGGAACCAGTGGGGTGAGATGCTGCTGCCGGTGATTTTCTCGATCTTTTTCCTAATCCTAACCAATCTTTTTCACCTTCAAATGAAGAGATACTAAAAGCATTTCTATATAAAATTACTCCACTTTCAATATTTTCAATTGTATTTAGATATTTATATAAAAACTTTTCTTTATCATAGTTTGTCGCATTTAGATTAAAAAATAAATTAGCAGAAAATCTGCCAAGTTCATTTAATTTATTAATTAAATCATAGCCTGATAAGTCAATAATATCATTTCCTTCAAGTTCATCAATAATGTTTACTTTAGAAATATGTTTATTTAAATCTATTTTAGGGCAATATTTTTCGGCTTCATTAGTAAATTCATCAGAAAATACTAATATAGATAAAATTCCTTTATCGTATTCTAACTTAATATTTGATCTACAGTTTTTACCAGGTTCTGGTTCTGGAAAATGCAAACCTATAAATTCATCGTATTCATTAGATTTAATTCTAATCTTCATGGCTGTATCATGATATGTTCTTTCAAGGTACTTGTTTAATTTTTTTATCCTATTAGTACTCCATTTTTCTCTAAGATTGTTTATTAAAATACAAGTACCTTTATTTTTTATATTATGGTCTAAATATAATGTTGATTTATTCCAATCTGTTTCCCAAATAACACCATCTTTTTCAATCTTCTTACTGTGTAATCGTACATTCTTACCTAACCTTGATAATGCAAATCTACCTACACCTTTTGAACCCGCTTGGACTCTCACATTTTTATTTATATCAACAAAACTATATCCTTTACTGCTCTTTCCTATATGCATCCAATGTTTCTTTATATCCTCTGAATCCATTCCATCTCCATCGTCAGTTATCTTTAACATTGTACCCATAAATTCCATAGTCAAATTTAAAGCATTCGCATCATATGCATTTTTCACTAATTCTAATATAGCAGCCTCATCGGTAGAAAAGTTTTGTACACCTAAAAGTTCTGCAATTGTACTATCTTCAATAATATATTTAAGGTTTTCCATATTTTCTCCACTAAAAGTTAAATCCTTCAATATCTTTTGATGTAATTCTTAACGAACTTCCACTAATATTTATTCCTATTTTATTTATATAATTCATAAAATTCTCACTTTCAAGAATTTTTTTTGCAAAATCTAAATCATATTTCTGATTTCCTTTCCTTATGGAAATATACATACCTGCATATGGAATATATTCTTCAGTGAGTTTATATACATGGACTTTATCTGTGATAATTGTTGATATAAGCAATTTTTCACATCTAATTTTTGAAAGTGCTTGAGTTCTTCCATATTCAAACCACTTGGAATTTTTATCGGATTTTCTCCTTATTAAATCTTCTTTAAATTGACTTAAATAAGCAAAAGCACCTGGATATAATTTTTTTAATTCATCTTCTTCAAACTTTATTAACTGATTATTAATATATTTATATGGAAAAATAATTTTTTCCATTTTATCGTATCGCCAAGTTCTAGGTGAGGATGTAGACATAACAATTTCTTTTTCAATTTTAATACCTCCTACTTTATAATAGCCTTCTATATCATCATAGATTTCTTTACTAATAACATATGCTTTGTTGAATAAAGTTGCTACTACGTGTGATACCTGAAAATAGTCGCCAAATCTTCTATTTCCACCTATGTTAAATTCATCAGAAAAAATCCACTTTTCTTTCATTCTTGTTTTTGGAATATAAATTTTATAATCGCTATTTATATCTAAATAACAAACTTGTCTAGTATTACAACTTTTATCAATAACTATGATTGCTGATTTCACTAATGCATTATCAAATATTTTTTCCTTTGTATAGTCTTTTATTTGAACAAGATACTGATTCATAAATATTCTAAGTTTTTTACCAAAAACTGTTTTAAATATACTACTAGGTATTAGATATGACATTTTTCCTTCATTTGATAAAAGATTTATACTGCGTTCAATAAATGCATAACAGTAATCAAATTTCCCATTTTTGCATGTTTCATACGTTTCTTTAATAAAAATTCTTTCTTCTGATGGTAAATCTCTATAATTTATATATGGTGGGTTCCCTACTATAAAATCAAATTTTATATTTATTTCACTTTTTAAATAGTCTTCGTTATAAATTTTCCATTCAATCTTTTCTATGTTATTTTTCTTGACAATATGATTTAAATTAAAAATGCATTTTTTAAATTGCTTTTCATCAATTTCAAATCCATAAATATTTTTTTCTAATCCAATTTTTATTTTCTCTTTAGAATATTTTAACTCACACGCTTCATGAATGTACCTTTTAACTATTTCAATAAGAATATTTCCATTTCCACAAGAGTTTTCTAAAATTGTTTTATTTGTTATATTCTTACGGTAACCAATAGAATCTAAAAGCTCTTTTACATAATTTTTAGGAGTAAATATTTGACATTTATTATCTATGCTTTTCTCACTTATTTTTTTCATTATCAAGATACTCTAATTTTTTATAACTTTATTAGTTTATTTATTCATCTGTAAATATTTTATCCGTTTTAAACGAAAATTTCTCTCGAATTTGATGATCATCCAAACCTGCATTACGAATTTCAGGCGTGATAAATTTTGAGCGAATATCCGATTCAGACATTTTTAATTTTTCTTCTTTACTAAATGACATTATCCAAACCTTCCGATAAGTTTTTATTATCGGAATTATGCCTGAAATGGGAGAATAAAGAAAGGCGAAGCATTGGGAGCTGGAGGCTCAAACAGCAAATAAAATGATTTAAGGATAAGGGGAAAGTTAAGAAAGTGTAAAAAATTTTCACCGCACTTTTTTTCTATTTTGAGCAATAAAAAACCGCACCTAAAAGTGCGGTCTTTTTTTATGCTGTTTTCATTACGCTAATTTTTTGATTTGCGCAGCTAATTTAGATTTGTGGTTCGCTGCTTTGTTAGCGTGGATTAAGCCTTTTGAAGCCATACGGTCAACAACTTTTTGCATTTCAACGAATGCTGCTTCAGCTGCTGCTTTCTCACCTGCTGCTACTTGAGCATAAACTTTTTTGATGTAAGTACGCATCATAGAGCGTTGGCTTGCGTTGTGTTGGCGGCGTTTTTCAGATTGTACCGCACGTTTTTTTGCTGACTTGATATTAGCCAAGGTCAAACTCCTAAAATTTCTGTTAATTAGTGTGACAAAATAAAGGGCGTCAATATGACGATTTTTTATACGTTTGTCAATGGAAAATTTGTGTTGATTTCGGTGAGACACAACCGAAAGTAAGCATCGTTATTTTTACAAGCGCTTTCAATAGGGGCTCACACAAACGATGTGGGGCGGATTTTATCAGTTTTTTTGCGTGGAATATAGCGTAAAAACAAAATTTCTATACAATTAGGCAAAATTTTTAGCCAAGAGAACAATGTTTTGAGTAAACGACTTTTAAAATCGGGCGTGATTGTCAGCTGTATGACGCTATTATCGCGCGTATTAGGTTTGGTGCGTGATGTTGTCATCGCCCATTTGATTGGGGCGGGAGCGGCGGCGGATGTTTTTTTATTTGCCAATCGTATTCCGAATTTTCTCCGTCGTTTATTTGCCGAAGGGGCATTTTCCCAAGCCTTCGTTCCTGTGTTGGCAGAATATCGTAAGACAGGCGATATAGATAAAACCCGTGAATTTATCGGTAAAGTATCCGGTACATTAGGCGGTTTGGTGAGTATTGTGACTTTGTTAGCGATGGTGGGTTCGCCTATTGTTGCCGCATTATTTGGTATGGGTTGGTTCACCGATTGGCTTAATGATGGCCCTGATGCGCATAAGTTTGAACAAGCCTCTTTGCTATTGAAAATTACCTTTCCTTATTTGTGGTTTGTCACTTTTGTTGCCCTTTCCGGAGCGGTATTGAATACGCTGGGCAAGTTTGGTGTGATGTCTTTTTCGCCGGTGTTACTAAATATTGCCATGATTGCGACCGCACTTTTCCTCGCGCCACAAATGAATAATCCCGATCTAGCATTAGCCATCGGTATTTTTCTCGGCGGGTTATTCCAATTTTTATTCCAAATTCCTTTTATGAAAAAAGCCGGACTTTTGGTAAAACCGAAGTGGGCATGGCATGATGAAGGCGTGGTAAAAATTCGTAAATTGATGATTCCGGCATTGTTTGGCGTATCCGTCAGTCAGATCAATTTATTACTGGATACCGTCATCGCCAGTTTTTTAATGACCGGCTCGATCAGCTGGCTTTATTATTCCGATCGTTTGTTGGAGTTTCCTCTCGGTTTGTTCGGCATTGCCATTTCTACGGTGATTTTACCTACCCTCGCTCGTCATCATGTTAATCGGGAAGATAATTCCGAACAAAGCGCGGTAGATTTTCGCAGCACTATGGATTGGGGCGTGCGGATGATTTTATTACTTGGCGTACCTGCTGCGGTGGGCATTGCTGTACTGGCGCAACCCATGCTACTCACTCTTTTTATGCGGGGAAGTTTTACCTTTAACGACGTGCATTCTGCCTCCTATTCTTTGTGGGCGTTTAATGCCGGCTTGTTGAGTTTTATGCTGATTAAAATTCTTGCCAATGGCTACTACGCTCGTCAAGACACCAAAACGCCGGTGAAAATCGGCATTATTGCGATGCTGAGTAATATGGGATTTAATGTATTGGCGATTCCCTTTAGTTATGTGGGATTAGCGATGGCTTCTGCCATGTCCGCGACACTGAATGCTTACTTACTTTATCGTGGTTTGGCGAAGTCCGATGTGTACCGTTTTTCACGCCAAAGTGCGGTCTTTTTCGTGAAAGTTTTATTGGCTGCCTGTGTGATGGGGGCATTGGTGTGGTATTACACGCCTGTGATTAATGAATGGGCTGTGATGAGTTTTATGCAACGGGTTCATTGGTTGGCTTGGCTCATTGCACTGGCTGCGATAGTTTATGGTGGAATGTTGGTTTTGTTAGGCATTCGTCCGCACCATTTGCTGACAAAAAACTAACTTACCGCTATAATGCCGAAATTCTGAAATTTTCTTGGGTAAGGTCATGCAATTAATTCGTGGGCTACATCATGCAAGCCGAGTTTTACAAGGTTGTGCGCTCACAATCGGCAACTTTGACGGCGTGCATTTAGGGCATCAGGCGGTATTACGCCACCTTCGCCAAAAAGCGGACGAATTAAATTTACCTATGGCGGTATTACTATTTGAACCGCAGCCCCGAGAATATTTTATGGGGGATAATGCACCGGCACGTTTAATGCGCTTGCGTGATAAGCTTTATTATTTACGGCAAGCCAAAGTAGATGTGGTGATTGTCGCGAAATTTGACCGCACTTTTGCCGAACAATCAGCGCAACAGTTTATCGAACAAACATTAGTGAATCAGCTCCACGTAAAATTTTTAAGCATTGGCGATGATTTCCAATTCGGTGCAAACCGTCAAGGCAATTTTGCGATGTTAAAACAAGCGGGTGAGCGTTTCGGTTTTACCGTGGAAGATAATCATAGTTTCTGTTTGGATGAACAACGCATTAGCAGTACTACCATTCGGGAAGCCTTAGCAAAAGATGAATTATCCCTTGCAGAAAGTTTGTTAGGCAAGCCTTATCGTATTTTTGGTCGTGTCATTCACGGCAATAAATTAGGCAGAACATTGGGATTTCCCACCGCCAATATCCGCTTGCACCGCCAAGTGAATCCGATTAAAGGGGTGTATGCGGTAAAAGTGCGGTTAAAATCCGGCGAGATTTTTAACGGTGTTGCCAATATGGGAAAACGTCCAACAATTAACGGTGTAATGCAATTATTAGAAGTGCATTTATTTGATTTTGCTAAGACAATTTATGGTGAACAGGTTGAAGTTGAGTTCTGCCATAAAATCAGAGAGGAAATGAAATTTCCTTCTTTTGATGTTTTAAAAGCACAGATTGAACGGGATGTTGAAACCGCAAAAGCGTTTTTTAGCAAGAATTTTAAAAAGTAAAAATTGGAAAATAAAATGACAGTCGATTACAAAAACACGCTTAATTTACCGGAAACAGGTTTTCCAATGCGTGGTGATTTAGCCAAGCGCGAGCCTGTGATGTTGAAAAATTGGTACGAGAAAAATCTTTACCAAAAAATTCGTGAAGCCTCAAAAGGTAAAAAGTCCTTTATTCTGCACGATGGCCCTCCTTACGCAAACGGTAACATTCATATCGGTCATGCGGTAAACAAAATTTTAAAAGATATCATTATTAAATCTAAAACCGCATTGGGTTTTGATTCCCCTTATATTCCGGGTTGGGACTGTCACGGTTTACCGATCGAATTAAAAGTAGAAGGTTTGGTGGGTAAACCAAACGAAAAAATCTCAGCGGCGGAATTTCGTGCAAAATGCCGTGAATACGCAGCAGAGCAGGTGGAAGGGCAGAAAAAAGATTTTATCCGTTTAGGTGTATTGGGCGATTGGGATAATCCGTACTTAACCATGAATTTTGAGACGGAAGCCAATATTATTCGTACCCTTGGAAAAGTGATTGCAAACGGGCATTTATACAAAGGTTCAAAACCGGTACATTGGTGTTTGGATTGCGCCTCTTCTTTAGCCGAAGCGGAAGTAGAATACGAAGATAAAGTTTCACCGTCTATCTATGTTCGTTTTCCGGCAGAAAGTGCGGTTGAAATTGAAGCCAAATTTAACGTGCAAGGTAAAGGCAGCGGCAAACTTTCCGCGGTAATTTGGACAACCACACCTTGGACAATTCCGTCTAACCGTGCGATTGCAATTAATCCCGAATTGGAATATCAGCTTGTTCAATTTGGTGACGAACGTGTCATTTTAGCGACAGAACTTGTGGAATCCGTAGCGAAAGCGGTTGGCATTGAAAACGTGGAAATTTTAGGGACGGCGAAAGGTGTGGAACTAGAGTTAAGTCGTTTCCATCATCCGTTCTATGATTTTACCGTGCCGATGATTTTAGGCGATCACGTTACCACCGATGGCGGTACAGGGTTGGTTCATACCGCTCCGGATCACGGTTTAGACGATTTTATGGTGGGGCAAAAATATAATTTGCCAATGGCATGTTTGGTGGCAAATGACGGCAAATTTATTTCTACCACGCCATTTTTTGCTGGCAAAGCTGTATTTGAAGCCAACCCGCTTGTGGTGGAAAAATTGCAAGAAACGGGTAATTTGTTGAAAGTAGAAAAAATTACGCATAGTTATCCGCACTGTTGGCGTCATAAAACTCCGATTATCTTCCGTGCCACACCACAATGGTTTATTGGTATGGAAACCCAAGGGCTGCGTGCTAAAGCTTTGGGCGAAATTAAAGGCGTACGCTGGATTCCTGATTGGGGTCAAGCCCGAATCGAAAAAATGGTGGAAAATCGTCCTGACTGGTGTATTTCCCGTCAGCGTACTTGGGGCGTGCCGATGACCATGTTCGTGCATAAAGAAACGGAAGAATTACACCCTCGTACCCTAGAATTATTGGAAGAAGTGGCAAAACGAGTCGAGAAATCAGGCATTCAAGCATGGTGGGATCTGGACGAAAAAGAAATCCTTGGTGTAGATGCCGAACATTATCGCAAAGTACCGGATACGTTAGACGTGTGGTTTGATTCCGGGTCAACCTATTCTTCCGTGGTGGCGAATCGTCCTGAATTTAGCGGTCAAGGGATTGATATGTATTTGGAAGGCTCTGATCAACACCGTGGCTGGTTTATGTCATCCTTAATGCTTTCCACTGCAACAGATAATAAAGCCCCTTATAAACAGGTACTCACCCACGGATTCACGGTGGATGGTCAAGGCAGAAAAATGTCAAAATCTATCGGCAACACGGTGACACCACAAGAAGTGATGGATAAATTCGGTGGTGATATTTTACGTTTATGGGTGGCATCAACGGATTACACCGGTGAAATAGCCGTATCCGATGAAATTTTAAAACGAGCGGCCGACAGTTATCGCCGTATTCGTAACACGGCACGTTTCTTGTTAGCGAACCTAAATGGTTTTGATCCAAAACGTGATTTAGTGAAAGCGGAAGAGATGATTAGCCTTGACCGCTGGGCGGTGGCTTGTGCGCTTGAAGCACAAAACGAAATTAAAGAGGCTTACGATAATTATCAATTCCATGCCGTGGTGCAACGCTTAATGCGTTTCTGTTCCGTGGAAATGGGATCGTTCTATTTGGATATCATCAAGGATCGCCAATATACCACCAAAGCGGATAGCCTCGCCCGTCGTAGCTGTCAAACTGCATTGTGGCATATTTCAGAAGCCTTGGTTCGTTGGATGGCGCCTATTTTATCTTTCACCGCAGACGAAATTTGGCAATATCTACCAAAAACCGAGGATGAACGTGCGGAATTTGTCTTCACAGAGGAATTTTACACAGGCTTATTCGGATTAGGTGAAAACGAAAAATTAGACGATGCCTATTGGCAAAAACTTATCGCAGTGCGTTCCGAAGTGAATCGTGTGTTGGAAATTGCCCGTAATGAAAAAGTGATTGGCGGTGGATTAGAAGCAGAAGTGACCCTTTATGTCAATGATGAATACCATACTTTACTTGAACAACTTGGCGATGAATTACGTTTTGTGTTAATTACCTCAAAAGCGACAGTCAAACCACTTGCTGATAAACCGGCTGAAGTGGTGGAAGGCGAACTTGAAGGCATTGTAGTGAGAGTGGTGCGTTCAAGTGGGGAAAAATGTCCGCGTTGCTGGCATTATTCCGATAAAATCGGCATAAATCCGGCACACCCTGCATTATGTCCACGCTGTGTGGAAAATGTGGCAGGTAGTGGTGAAATTCGCCATTTTGCATAGTGTAAATTTTCATATTCAAAGTGCGGTTGATTTTGACCGCACTTTGCATTTATTTCGGTATTATGTGGCAAACGCACAAAGCAGGAAATTTCAAATGTAGGGACACACTGAGTGTGTCCGTTATAAAATCAAATTATCTCAATAGATTATTAAGCGGACACAGGTAGTGTGCCCCTACAAATGCACCCCGGTTAGGTTTGTGTAACTGCGACATAATATTGATTTATTTAGGAATTTTTTATGGTTAAAACAAAATCCGGTCTCTCCTTTCTTTGGTTAAGTGCGGTGGCCTTTGTCTTTGATCTATTGACAAAATATTTTGTAGTTCAAAAATTTGCCCTCTACGAGAGCGTGAATATTTTGCCGATATTTAATCTCACTTATGTGCGTAACTACGGTGCAGCGTTTAGCTTTTTAGCGGATCACGGTGGTTGGCAAAAATACTTTTTCATTGTATTGGCTATCGGTATTTCCCTGATGCTGATGTATTTTCTAAAGAAAAATACGGCAACTCAAAAATTACAAAATGCGGCTTATGCGCTGATTATTGGCGGTGCGTTGGCAAATATGGTGGATCGTACCTATCACGGTTTTGTGGTCGATTTCCTCGATTTTTATTGGGATATTTATCATTATCCGGTGTTTAATATTGCGGATGTAGCCATTTGTATTGGTGCAGGCTTGCTTATGTTGGATGCATTTAAGAGCGAAAAGAAAAACCTACAAGATAAACAAACAGAAAAGAGCGGTCAAAAATGAAGATAATTTTAGCTAATCCACGTGGATTTTGTGCCGGTGTTGACCGAGCCATCAGCATTGTCGAACTCGCCCTTGAAATTCACGGTGCGCCGATTTATGTACGTCACGAAGTGGTGCATAACCGTTTTGTGGTGAATGGGTTACGAGAACGTGGCGCTATCTTTGTGGAGGAATTGAGTGAAGTGCCGGACGGTGCCATTGTCATTTTCTCAGCTCACGGTGTTTCTCAAGCCGTCCGTCAAGAAGCCAAAGATCGCCAATTAAAAGTGTTTGACGCCACTTGCCCGTTAGTGACGAAAGTGCATATGCAGGTTGCACGTGCTAGCCGTAAAGGAACAAAAGCCATTCTTATCGGGCATAAAGGGCATCCTGAAGTCGAAGGAACAATGGGGCAATATAGCAATGATAAAGGTGGGATTTATCTCATTGAAAGTGTGGAAGATATTGCCCGTTTACCTGTGCAGGAAAATGATGAATTGACATTTATGACCCAAACAACACTCTCTTTAGATGACACAGCGGAAACGATTTCAGCATTAAAAGAAAAATATCCGTCAATCCAAGGACCGCATAAAAATGATATTTGTTATGCGACCACAAACCGCCAAGAAGCCGTGCGTGAGTTGGCAAAGTTGTCGGATCTTGTTTTAGTGGTGGGGTCGAAAAATTCCTCGAATTCTAATCGCTTGGCAGAATTAGCTTCCCGTATGGGCGTGCAATCTCAGCTCCTTGATGATCCTGCCGATATTCAAGCAGACTGGTTTGATAAAGTAAAGACGATCGGGATTACCGCAGGCGCTTCAGCACCGGAAGAATTAGTGCAATCCATCATTGCCCGCTTAAAAGAATTAGGGGCTAATGAATTAGAAGAGCTCCAAGGGCTAGAAGAAAATATGTTCTTTGAAGTACCGAAAGAATTGCGGATAAAAGAAGTGAATTAAAGAAAAAACGGTATCTCAATTGGGATACCGTTTTTTTATGGCGTGATTCAATATTATGTCGCAGTTACAGAAAGTTATTTTTGGTTCTCTTCTAGGGATACACTGCTTGTGTCCGTTATAAAATCAAATCATTTCAATATGTTACGGACACACGCAGTGTGTCCCTACATTCTGTTAAAATTTCTGTTTTTGTGCATTTGCTACATAATGCTGGAGTGGTTCTAAAGTGCGGTCAAAATTATTCACAAACTCGCTTACTCGTTTGTGTACTCCTTTCGGGGTCGTTGGCAAAGCCAACGTTCAAAAAACGTTGTTTTTTGTGACCGCACTTTTGGTTTAGAACGAACCTTTTAAACCAACGTAGATATTACGACCGTCCTGACTGTATCCAAGAATATTTTCGTATTTTTTGTCGAATACATTGTTTAAGTGTGCATAAATATTTAAGTTCGGAATAACTTGATAATTCACACCTAAATTGACCAATGTGTATGAAGGCATCTTGAAGTCACCGGAATCAAGGCGTTTGCCTACATAAGAGATATTCGCATCAGAACCAAACTTTTTAGTGATTTGGTAGGATAAACCGAGGTTAGCTACATGTTTAGGACGGCGAACATAATTTAAACCATATTGATCGTTTTCTGATTTAATGTAGGTGTAAGTGTAATTTGCATAACTAGAAAGGTTATCAGTAAATTTACTATTGTAAGCAATTTCTATACCGTTAATTTTAGTTTTGCCATCACGGTTTATTGCACGGTTGGGATGGCTATAGTCACCTAAGACTGAATTTTCATCGCTTAAGAAATTATCTACGTTACGAGCAAAATATGTCGTATCCAGACTATGGTGTTTGTCTTCACTTTCTATTAATAAACCTAGTTCACCGCCTAGGCTTTTCTCTGCTTTCAAGTTTGGATTTGCTAGCCAAGTTCCCCCCCAACCATAGTACTCTGACATTGTTGGGTTATGAATTGCTTTACCAAAACTTGCATGTGCTTTAAAGTTTGGTGATAAACGGTATGCCCCAGCAATACGGGCGGTAAATGCGTTTTCAAATAAGCTGTTATCAGTATAACGACTACTTAGAGAAAGACTATGATCCGATTCAGTAAATAAACGATATTCGGTTGCAATACTTTTTTCTGTTAGTTTTTTTTCATTAAAATTGTATGTTGAGGCGATATATTTTGTATTTTGATAGTCAGCTAGTAAGCTAACCGCTTGTTTAATTTCACCATCAGGGTCAAAGTTAATATCTAATTGATAATTTGTATTTAATTTCTCGCTCTCATATTCTGTTTTACCCACAGAAGAACTCCACGAACTGTATTGAGTAGTGTCATTATCTGTTTTCACGTGGCTTATTAATGCTTTATGAACAAATAAGTCATCTGCATTACCTACATAACCACTTAACTTATAACGGGTTTCCCGAATGCGAGTGTTGTCATCAAATACTCTTTCATTTATAGCACTATTATCGAAATGGAGCGTTTGAGAAGAGTGTGATACAAGGAAATCTATCCCTTTCGTACCATTATCAAAACCTAAACGTAAAGAGGTGTTATCACGATGGAAACCATCTTTTTCACTTGTTGGTACATTGCTGGTCGTTTGCCCTGAAATGCTAGTATAATTAAATATATGTTCGCTACGAGCCGAAATACCTCGAGTACGATGGCTATCACCATGAAGGGCATAATAAAAACCATCTTTTTGACCAGAAATCGTCACAGAACCATCACGTGTACGGTGTGAACCTGTACCTACGTCAAAATCAATATTAAATAGTTTGTCTTTATACAGACCACTTTTCGTTGTGATATAAACCACTCCCCCCATTGCATCACTTCCCCAAAGAGCAGATTGCTCACCACGCAACACTTCAATTTGGTCAATATTACTAAGAGATAATCCTCCAAAGTCAAAGTTAGTATCAGCAGGATTTACACGAATACCATCAATAATCACAGCGGTATGTTTAGAATTAGCTCCTCGTAAGAATAAGCTGGTTGAAGCCCCACGCCCACCACTTATCCCCATAGCCACGCCCGGCACGGTTTTTAACACATCACTCACATAAGTGGCATTACGTGATGCAAAATCTTTTTCGGTTAAGACCGTGACGGATGAAGCGGTTTGATCTTGATTGATCGGTGTTGCATAGGCGGAATAAACATTTATGGTAGGAAGTTCTGTGCCGGATTCTGCATAAGAAAATGCAGAAGTGCCGAGCAAAAGCGAGACGGTTATGAGATTCTTTTTCATCAATAGGTTCCTTGGGTTAAATAAAGAGGTATTTTGGCATAACTCCTTTTTCTTTCCTAATCGAGATTTTTCATATCAAGTGTTAATTTCATTCATAAAAACTCATTGGTTTCTCACCGCACTTTTCGCCTTTATCCGCCCTTTGCTTTCAAGTATAATGGCGCCATTTTTTCATCACATTTAATATTCAAGATTATGAGCAGTCAATTCAATGTAAAAACATTCCAAGGTATGATCCTCGCCCTGCAAGATTATTGGGCAAAGCAAGGTTGTACTATTGTTCAGCCCTTTGATATGGAAGTGGGGGCAGGCACGTCCCACCCGATGACAGCATTGCGTGCGTTAGGTCCGGAGCCGATGGCATTTGCTTATGTTCAACCTTCTCGTCGCCCGACTGATGGTCGTTACGGAGAGAACCCAAATCGCTTACAACATTATTATCAATTCCAAGTGGTGATTAAACCTTCACCGGATAATATTCAAGAATTGTATTTAGGCTCGCTAGAAATGCTTGGTTTCGATCCCACCAAAAACGATATTCGCTTCGTGGAAGATAACTGGGAAAACCCGACTCTTGGGGCTTGGGGCTTGGGTTGGGAAGTGTGGTTGAACGGAATGGAAGTGACTCAATTCACTTATTTCCAACAAGTGGGCGGTTTGGAATGTAAACCGGTAACAGGTGAAGTCACCTATGGTTTAGAACGTTTAGCCATGTATATTCAAGGTGTGGATAGCGTGTACGATCTCGTGTGGTCAGACGGCCCGCTTGGCAAAACCACCTATGGCGATGTATTCCACCAAAATGAAGTGGAACAATCGACTTACAATTTTGAATATGCCAACACGGATTTCTTATTCTACTGTTTCGACCAATATGAAAAAGAAGCACAAGAATTATTAGCACTAGAAAAACCATTACCGTTGCCAGCTTATGAACGTATTTTAAAAGCGGCACACAGTTTTAACTTGCTTGATGCCCGCAAAGCGATTTCGGTGACTGAACGCCAACGTTATATTTTACGTATTCGAGCTTTAACCAAAGGGGTGGCGGAAGCCTATTATGCTAGCCGTGAGGCTTTAGGTTTCCCTGGTTGTAAAAAATAACCCGAAAAATGACCGCACTTTAAATATTTATGTAGTAGGAGATAAGAATGACCGATTACCAATATCCAAAAGACATTTACACGGAAGCCGAGCCGGATGTCAACACCTTAGCTAATCTTGGACCTTTAACCGGTATGGCGGGGATTTGGGAAGGCAAACGTGGATTGGATATCAATCCAAAAGCAGAAGGTGCGGAGAAAGATCCCTATATCGAACGTATTGAATTACAACCCATTGATGCCCAAACGAACGGCCCTCAACTTTTTTATGGTTTACGCTATCACACCCGCATTGTTCAGCCCAATGAAGTGGAAACCTTTCATGATCAAGTGGGGTATTGGTTATGGGAACCGGCAACAGGAAATATTCTCTTTACCTTAAGTATTCCACGTGGGCAAACGCTCATGGCAACGGGCAATGCACCGGCGGATGCAAAAGAATTTACCGTGAAAGCAGTGCGGGGTTCGCTCACCAACGGCATTATTTCCAATCCGTTTATCGAGCAAAATTTCACTACTGAAAGCTATACCATTAAGGTGAAAATCAACGATGATGGCACCTGGTCTTATGAGCAAGATACGGTGATGATTATTCCAAACTATGATGAACCTTTCCATCATACGGATCGTAACCGTTTAACCAAAATTGCAGAACCAACGCCAAATCCAACAGCACTGGCAGCACAATCTGAATAATGTTTTAAATAAGGTGTCATGTTGATGATGAAACAATTTCTTACAAAAATTTCTCGAAATTTAACCGCACTTTGTTGCCTTTTGATCTGTATTAATGAGGCGGGGGCGAGTGAACAGAATGATTTATCATTAAATGCTTATACGTTGGATAAAGTGTTGATTTTCAGCCGCCACGGATTACGTTCTCCGGTCGAAAAAGACCCAGAGGAAATGGCAAAATATTCACCTTATTCGTGGGCAAAATGGGATGTCCCTTCAGGTTATCTCACAGCGAAAGGGACGATTCTGGAAACTTATTTTGGTCAATATTTGGGACAATGGCTGAAACAAAATGGCTTGCTTACCGCAGAACGTTGCGCCAGTGGCGAAGGGATTTTTGCTTACGCCAATAGTGTTCAGCGAACAATTGCCACCGGGCAGGCTCTTATTGCAGGAGCTTTTGCCGGTTGCTATGTACCACTGCAACATCAGGGTGAGATTGGTCGGGGCAAAGATCCTGTTTTTCACGCACAGGCACGAAATCCTGATATCACATTGATTGAGTTCGCTAAAAAGAATATTGATTTAGTTGCCTTACAGCAAAAACTTGCACCAAACTATGCCTTATTAAGCGAATTAATTGACTATAAACATTCACCGAACTGTTTGCAAAAAGGCGATTGTGATTTAGGCGGGAAGCAAGGCGAATATAGTATTCAAGAGGGGAAATCTGTACGAATCACAGGTTCTATCAGCACGGCAAAAAAAATCGTGAGTAGTTTATTGCTTGCTCATTATGTAGGTAAGTCGCCAAACGAGATCGCAAATGGCAACATTGATAGTGCGCAAAAATGGCAGGCGATTAATGAAATCAAAAATGAATATTATCGAACCCTATTTAAAAATAATCGGGAACTGGCTCAGAATGTTGCTTACCCACTGTTGCAATTTATTCAGCAACAGTTAAATAGCGAAAATAAAATCAGTCTTTTAGTGGGGCATGATTCCAATATCGTCGCTTTACTTGCAGCTCTTGGTGTGGAGCCTTATGAATTGGAAAACTCTTTGGAAAATATCCCTATCGGCGGAAAATTGATGTTTGAAGTGTGGAGATATCACTCAAGTGGTAAACGTCAGTTCCGCTTAGAATATGTTTACCAAACCACAGAGCAGTTAATTAATCTTACGCCGTTAAGTTTATCTACACCGCCTAATCGTACACGACTTACCTTGGCAGATTGTTCACCTGATGATGAAGGCTTATGCGACTATGAGCGTTTCCAACAGGTCTTGCAGGATAGTTTAAAGGATAAAACAGAGAAATGATGAAGAAAACCCTAAGTGCGGTTGTTTTTGTCTGTGTTTTAAGTGCTTGTAGCCAAACACCTCAAACAACACAAATTGTTGAAAAGCGGGATATGTATGGTTGCTTAGTTTCTTCAGGAGAGTATTTTTCTTATGATAAACAGAAATGTGTATCACGTAGCGAAGAACATTATAAGAAAATGGGTTCACTAAGAAAAAAGAATATGGTACGCCACCAATAGTGTTGGAAGAGAAAATCGGTGATTATGAGCTTGATTATCAAGGAAAAGATACATTACGAGATGCCGAGTTTTACAGTGATGTGATTTTAGTAATGATATGACTAATGCATGAAATTGAGGCGGTAATTGAACAGATTCATTCGTTTTTGGAAATGAGGGCAAATCTCCCTCATTCTTCTTCACGAAAGAGGGAGAGGGGAGATTGGCAGAAGTGAAAACAAAAAATAGTAATTTTAACCCACGGAATTTTTAGATAAGAGATAAAACAATGACAACCCAAAACTTCCTAGTAGAAATCGGCACGGAAGAGCTGCCGCCAAAAGCTCTGAAAACATTAGCCACTGCCTTTGCGGATAACGTACAGGCAGAATTAAATCAAGCTGGCTTAGAATTTGATAAAATCGGATGGTTTGCGGCACCACGCCGCTTGGCGGTGAAAGTGTTGGCGCTTGCCACACAGCAGCCGAGCAAAGAAATTGAAAAACGTGGGCCTGCGGTATCCGCAGCATTTGATGCCGAAGGCAAACCGACCAAAGCAGCTGAAGGCTGGGCGCGTGGTTGTGGGATTACGGTGGATCAAGCGGAACGCCTTGCGACAGATAAAGGTGAATGGCTGGTTCATCGGGCAAAAATTGAGGGGCAGCCGACTAAAAATTTGCTTGGTGAGATTGTGGCGAACGCTTTAGCAAAATTGCCTATTCCAAAACCAATGCGTTGGGCAGATAAAACCGTACAATTTATTCGCCCGGTTCATACTGTTACCATGTTGCTTGGCGATGAACTCATCGAAGGTGAAATTTTAGGTGTGGCAAGCGGTCGTACTATTCGTGGTCATCGTTTTTTAGGAGAGCGTGAGTTTGAAATTCAACATGCCGATCAATATCCACAATTATTGCGTGAAAAAGGTTCGGTGATTGCCGATTTCAACGAGCGGAAAGCGGAAATTTTGGCAAAATCTCAAGAAAAAGCGACCGCACTTGGTGGCGTAGCTGATATTGAAGAAGATTTGCTTGATGAAGTGACGTCATTAGTTGAATACCCGAATGTATTAACGGCAAAATTTGAAGAGCGTTTCCTTGCGGTGCCGGCGGAAGCTTTGGTTTATACCATGAAAGGCGACCAAAAATATTTCCCAATTTATGATAAAGAGGGCAAATTATTACCGCACTTTATTTTTGTATCCAACATCAATCCTGAAGATCCAAGCGCAATCATTGAAGGAAACGAAAAAGTGGTTCGCCCACGTTTAACGGATGCGGAATTCTTCTTTAAAACCGATTTAAAACAAAGATTGGTGGATCGCTTACCACGTTTGGAAACCGTATTGTTTCAACAACAACTCGGTACATTGCGTGATAAAACTGCCCGTATTGAACAGCTTGCAGGCGAAATTGCCAAACAAATCGGGGCAGATGAAACCAAAGCGAAGCGAGCAGGTTTGCTGTCAAAATGTGATTTGATGACCAATATGGTGTTTGAGTTTACCGATACTCAAGGTGTGATGGGAATGCACTATGCCCGCCACGATGGGGAAGATGAAGAAGTGGCAGTAGCGTTAAACGAACAATATATGCCACGTTTTGCTGGCGATGAGTTGCCGAAATCCTTGGTAGCAAGTGCGGTCGCTTTAGCGGATAAATTCGACACCCTCACAGGGATTTTCGGTATCGGACAAGCACCAAAAGGCAGTGCGGACCCTTTTGCTTTACGTCGTGCTGCATTGGGGGCGCTACGTATTATCGTAGAGAGAAATCTCCCTCTTGATTTGGAAGATCTTGTGCAAAAAGCCACCGCACTTTTCGGCGATAAACTCATCAATAAAAATGTGGTTGCTGATGTCGTGGACTTTATGCTTGGGCGTTTCCGTGCATGGTATCAAGATGAGGGCATTGCAGTGGATGTGATTCAAGCTGTATTGGCTCGTCGCCCAACCCGCCCTGCAGATTTTGATGCTCGTGTGCGTGCAGTATCTCATTTCCGCACTTTAGATTCTGCAGAAGCCTTAGCTGCGGCAAATAAACGTGTGGCAAATATTCTTGCCAAAGCGGATATTACTATCGGTGAGATTAATTTAAATGCTTGTGTTGAGCCGGCGGAAAAAAACTTAGCTGAAGCCGTATTGGCATTGAAAACCGAAGTGCAGCCGTTAATCGCTCAAGGTAAATATACGAATGTGTTGGATAAACTTGCCAACTTGCGTACACCAGTGGACAATTTCTTTGACAATGTGATGGTGAACGCAGAAGATCCTGCATTACGCCACAACCGTTTGGCGATCCTGAACACCTTACAAAGCTTATTCTTACAAGTAGCGGATATTTCAGTGCTTCAATAATTGAGTATAAGGGTGGTTGTTTTTTCAGCGACCATCCCTTTCCTTATAGACTTCAACAGATTATTTCTCTATAATCACCGCACTTTCCCCCCTTAGCTCAGTCGGTTAGAGCAGGCGACTCATAATCGCTTGGTCACTGGTTCAAGTCCGGTAGGGGGGACCATTTAACCCCTCAAATAACGTCTTTTTTGTCAAAAAACATAGTAAAAACAGTATATTAAAAATTTTTCTTTTGTTGTTTTCGTCCGTTATTGTTTGTCATTGTTCGCTTTTCTTGTTCCCTTTTCTGTTCCCTCTTGATAAAGGAATGAAAGCGAGGGAACAAAAGCGGTTGTCTTTTGTTCATTAGGGCTTAAACGATGGCTAGAAATTTTCTAAAAAAATTTACGGATTCATACATTCAATCAATCAAACCGACAGATAAAGAACAATTATTTGCGGATAGGGATAACCTTTATTTATTCGCACCCCATAAACAGAAAATGCGTAAAAAAATCTTTTGGGGCTTATCCTTATTTCTCCTTAACTTTGGCACGTGAAAAAGCGCGTAAATGGTGTGATTTACTTGCACTAGGGATTGATCCGGCAGAGCAAGAAAATATTCAACGGTTGCAGTTGTAAATACTACATTCTAAGCCTTTTTGATAGGGTATGATGGTGCAGGATAAAAATAGTACCCTGCGATAATGTTGTGAATATCTATTTTGTTAGTTATCAATAGGATATATTGTTAATTCAAGTTCGGTAAGTGTTTCAATCACCCTAAAACACGAAACTTTTCTTTTCGCTGAGAAAATGATGTCATAAATTCGGCCATATTCGCGCATTTTCTTGATCTATCACAATAAAAGTTCACTTTTTTATTTATTTACCTCTTTTAGGTAGTTTCTATCTTCTTGTGGTAAACCACATAATTCACTACCTGAGTTTAGGCATAAATCATTCATATAAGGCGAGTAAAATGGTTGTTGAAAACTTACCACGCAGACAATTTTTACGAGGTAGATTTTTAACACAGTCTCAGAAAAATAAGGATTGCTCTGGAGTGATACGTCCGCCATGGTCGATAAATAATGCTGAATTTACTCAACAATGTACAGGTTGTGGGGACTGTTTTGCCGTTTGTGAAACGCATATTCTAGTAAAAGATGATGACGGTTTTCCTGAGGTTAGGTTTGAAAATGGCGAATGCACTTTTTGTCAAAAATGTGTTGAGGCTTGTGAGCAACCTATTTTTCGTTCATTGGAGGATAGGCCTTGGGGACACAAAATCATGATTAATGAGAATTGCTTAACACATAATCGTATTGAATGTCGCTCATGCCAAGATAATTGCTCAATGAATGCCATTCGGTTTCGTTTACAGATAGGTCGTGTTGCACAACCTTTGTTTGATGCAGAGATTTGTAATGGCTGTGGTGCTTGTTTGCAAAGCTGCCCTGTGCGTGCAATTAAAATTGTAAAAAATGAATAAAATGAATTTAACGTTGGAAAATGAGCAGGATTGGCACGTTGTTGGGCTGATTGTGCAAGGAAATCCTGAAAAATTAGCGGCGATTCAGACCGCACTTTCCATGATTGAACATACGGAAATCCCTGTTTTTGATGAAAAAATGGGAAAACTTGTCGTGGTGATGCAGTCGCACGATCCGCATCTTCTACTGGATAAAATAGAAAGTGTGAAGGATATTGATGGTGTGATTAATGTGTCGTTAGTTTATCACGAGCAAGATGAGCAAAATGAATAAATTGATAAATTCAATCTGTTACGAGGGGTGAATACAATGAGTTTAAGTCGTCGAGACTTTATGAAAGCCAATGCGGCGATAGCTGCGGCAACCGCAGCGGGATTAACTATTCCGGTCAAGAATGTGATTGCGGCTGAACCTGAAATTAAGTGGGATAAAGCCGTATGCCGTTTTTGTGGAACAGGCTGTGCTGTGTTAGTAGGAACTAAAGATGGGCGGGTTGTTGCTTCCCAAGGTGATCCGGATGCAGAAGTTAACCGTGGTTTAAACTGTATTAAAGGTTACTTCTTACCAAAAATTATGTATGGTAAAGATCGTTTAACACAACCGATGTTGCGGATGACCAACGGAAAATACGACAAGAATGGGGATTTTACCCCTGTTTCTTGGGATATTGCCTTTAAAACCATGGCTGAAAAATTCAAAGAAGCCTTTAAGAAAAATGGTCAAAATGCCGTGGGAATGTTCAGTTCCGGTCAATCGACCATTTGGGAAGGCTATGCCAAAAACAAACTTTGGAAAGCCGGCTTCCGTTCTAATAACGTCGATCCGAATGCCCGTCACTGTATGGCATCTGCGGCAGTTGCGTTTATGCGTACTTTCGGTATGGATGAACCAATGGGTTGCTATGATGATATTGAACGTGCCGATGCGTTTGTACTTTGGGGTTCCAATATGGCGGAAATGCACCCGATTTTGTGGTCTCGTATTACAGATCGCCGCATTTCGAATCCTGATGTGAAAGTTGCCGTACTCTCCACTTTTGAACATCGTAGTTTTGAGCTTGCCGATCACGGTTTGGTATTTACACCGCAAACCGATTTAGCCATTATGAACTACATCATTAACTATCTCATTCAAAATAATGCAATTAATTGGGATTTTGTTAATAAACACACTAAATTTAAACGTGGTGAAACCAATATCGGTTACGGTTTACGTCCTGAAAATCCGTTAGAGAAAGACACCAACCGTAAAACCGCAGGTAAAATGCACGATTCTTCATTTGAAGAATTAAAACAATTGGTATCGGAATATACCCTTGAAAAAGTGGCAGAAATGTCCGGTGTGGATAAAACCCAACTTGAGAATCTGGCAAAACTTTATGCCGATCCAAATAAAAAAGTGGTCTCTTTCTGGACCATGGGCTTTAACCAACACACCCGTGGTGTTTGGGCAAACCATCTAGTCTATAACATTCATTTGCTAACCGGTAAAATTTCTATTCCGGGCTGTGGTCCGTTCTCTTTAACCGGCCAACCTTCCGCCTGCGGTACGGCACGTGAAGTGGGTTCTTTCCCACACCGTTTGCCTGCCGATTTAGTCGTAACCAATCCTAAACATCGTGAAACGGCAGAACGTATTTGGAAACTACCAAAAGGGACAATTTCCGAAAAAGTCGGTTTGGATACTATCGCCCAAGATCGTGCAATGCACGATGGTAAAATGAACGTATTATGGCAAATGTGTAACAACAATATGCAAGCAGGGCCAAATATCAATACGGATCGTTTGCCCGGTTGGCGTAAAGAAGGCAACTTCGTCGTTGTATCCGATCCTTATCCAACGGTTTCCGCTTTATCCGCCGATTTAATCCTTCCAACAGCAATGTGGGTGGAAAAAGAGGGGGCATACGGTAATGCAGAGCGCCGCACCCAATTCTGGCGTCAACAAGTGAAAGCGCCGGGAGAAGCGAAATCCGACTTGTGGCAATTAATGGAATTTGCCAAATACTTCACAACAGATGAAATGTGGACAGAAGAATTGCTTGCACAAATGCCGGAATACCGCGGAAAAACATTATATGAAGTGCTATTCAAAAACGGGCAAGTGGATAAATTCCCGCTAAGTGAGCTCGCCGAAGGGCAATTAAACGACGAATCAGCGCATTTTGGTTACTACGTACACAAAGGATTATTTGAAGAATACGCCGAATTTGGTCGAGGTCACGGTCATGATTTAGCACCGTTTGAGATGTACCATAAAGCCCGTGGATTACGTTGGCCGGTAGTGGATGGCAAAGAAACCTTATGGCGTTATCGTGAAGGTTACGATCCTTATGTCAAAGAAGGGGAAGGCGTAGCGTTTTACGGCTATCCGGATAAAAAAGCGATTATCCTTGCCGTGCCTTATGAGCCGCCGGCAGAATCACCGGATCAAGAATACGATTTATGGTTATCAACCGGTCGTGTGCTTGAACATTGGCATACCGGCTCTATGACTCGTCGTGTACCGGAATTACATCGTGCATTTCCAAATAACTTAGTGTGGATGCATCCGCTTGATGCCGAAGCGAGAGGACTACGTCATGGTGATAAAATTAAGATTTCATCTCGTCGTGGTGAAATGATTTCACACTTAGATACTCGGGGACGTAATAAGCCGCCACGAGGGTTAGTTTTCACTACTTTCTTTGATGCAGGTCAGCTTGCCAATGTGCTTACGCTTGACGCTACTGATCCTATTTCAAAAGAAACCGACTTCAAAAAATGTGCGGTAAAAGTGGAAAAGGCAGCATAAAAATGATGTCAAAATCAACCGCACTTTATCTTGCCTTTCTCTCATTTATGGGAATGCAAAGCATTGCACAATATGAGTGAGAAAAGTGCGGTTAATAATTAAAAAGAAAATGAAGACACCCAAACTTAATCCTGAACGCAGACGATTCTTAAAGGAAACCGCCCGAACCACGGGAGGGCTTGTCGGCGTGGGGATTTTATTGGGGTTACAACAAAACCAAAGTTTGGCACGAGAAGGCGTACCACTGCGTCCTCCTTTTGCATTACAGGATGCGAAAGCCTTTTCAGCCGCCTGTATTCGCTGTGGTCAATGCGTGCAGGCTTGCCCTTACGATATGTTGCATTTGGCATCGCTATTGTCGCCGGTAGAAGCAGGGACACCCTATTTTATTGCTCGGGATAAACCGTGCGAAATGTGCCCTGATATTCCCTGTGCACATGTTTGCCCAAGTGGTGCGTTAGACCGCAATGCAACGGATATTAACGAATCCCGTATGGGATTATCCGTGCTATTAGACCACGAAACCTGCCTCAACTGGCAAGGGTTGCGTTGTGATGTGTGCTATCGGGTTTGCCCATTAATCGACAAAGCAATTACATTGGAAAAACAACATAATCCCCGTTCGGATAAACATGCTTTATTCATTCCGACAGTGCATTCCGATGCCTGCACCGGTTGTGGAAAATGTGAACAAGCCTGTGTGTTGGAAGAAGCGGCGATTAAGGTTTTACCAATGGAACTGGCAAAAGGCATGTTGGGGAAACACTACCGTTTAGGTTGGGAAGAAAAGGCGAAAGCCGGTCATTCTCTTTCGCCGGAAGCAATAATTTCTGTACCAACGAGAATGCCTGAAAATATGGCAACGTCCGAGCCGCTTGAGCCTGTGTTAGCTCCCATTTTGGGAGGGGTAAAATAATGGCGAATGTACCTAAACATGCCGGCAGAGAGACTCGCCAAAAATGGGGATGGTGGTATGTCAACCGCTTTTTATTTTGGCGACGTTTAAGCCAATTCAGCATTCTGGCGATGTTTTTAAGCGGCCCTTATTTCGGCGTGTGGATCTTAAAAGGTAATTACAGTGGTAGCCTGCTGTTTGATACGATTCCTTTAAGTGATCCCTTAATTACTGCCGAAAGCCTTGCAACAGGGCATTTACCCGATGTGCTGACGTTAATCGGTGCGGCAATTATTGTACTTTGCTACGCCGTTTTGGGGGGTAAAGTTTTCTGTGGTTGGGTTTGTCCGCTAAATGTCGTGACGGATACCGCAGCATGGTTACGCCGTAAACTCGGTATTCGCCAAACGGCAAAGCTTTCACGAGGGTTACGCTACGGTATTTTGGCGATGATTTTAGTCGGCAGTGCGACAAGCGGAATGCTATTGTGGGAATGGATTAATCCCGTTGCGGCATTAGGACGTGCTTTTGTCTTTGGATTTGGCGCGACAACTTGGTTAATTATAGTTATTTTTCTTTTTGATTTGTTGATTGTCGAACATGGTTGGTGTGGCCATTTATGCCCAATTGGGGCAATGTATGGTTTAATCGGTGCAAAAAGTCTCATCCGAGTTAAAGTGATTGAGCGCACGAAATGTGATCATTGCATGGACTGCTACAATGTCTGCCCCGAACCCCAAGTGTTACGTTCACCTTTACACGGAAAAAAAGACGAAAGCCTACTCGTGCTTTCCAAAGATTGTATCAGCTGTGGACGCTGTATTGATGTTTGCGCTGAAAAAGTATTTAAATTTTCGACTCGATTCGATCATTCAGGGGAGTGATTAATATGACCAAACAGGTATCTAAAATTTTAATCGGATTAATGACCGCACTTTTTGCCGGTTCATTGATGGCAACAGAGGTTCAACCGGTAGGGAAAGATTTAACTCAATCACCGGAAAATATTGCACCGGAATTTCACAATTCTCCACGCCATAGCGAACTGCCTGCGCTCAATTATGTAAACCAGCCACCTATGGTTCCTCATAGTGTTGCCAATTATCAAGTGACAAAAAATGTGAACCAGTGTTTAAACTGCCATAGTCCGGAAAACTCACGTTTAAGTGGGGCAACCCGAATCAGTCCAACACACTTTATGGATCGTGACGGAAACATTGGTTCCAGCTCATCGCCACGCCGTTATTTTTGCTTACAGTGCCACGTTTCTCAATCAAATGTCGATCCTATCGTACCAAATGATTTCAAACCGATGAAAGGCTACGGTAACTAAGAAGGAAGGATTATGTCAGAGAAAAAAACAAACTTCATTGTACGTTTTTGGCATTGGTTTCGTAAACCGAGCCGTCTTGCGGTGGGAACCATCATTAGCTTGGCTTTCATTGGCGGCATTTTATCTTGGGTAGGGTTCAATTATGGTTTAGAGAAAACGAATACCGAACAATTCTGCGCAAGTTGCCATATGAATGATGCCTACCCTGAATATCTCCACAGCGTGCATTATCAAACCCGCACCGGTGTAGGGGCAAGCTGTCCGGATTGCCATGTACCACACGAGTTTGGGCCAAAAATGAAACGAAAAATCATTGCGGCGAAAGAAGTGTATGCGCACTATACCGGAAAAGTCGATACGTTAGAGAAATTTAACGAGCATCGTTTGGAAATGGCGGAAAGAGAGTGGGCAAGAATGAAAGCCAATGATTCCCAAGAGTGTCGTAATTGCCATAATGTGGAGAGAATGAATTTTAGCGAACAACGTCCTGTTGCTGCCAAAATGCATGAAAAAATCAAAACAGAAGGGAAAACTTGTATTGATTGCCATAAAGGGATCGCACACCAATTGCCGGATATGCGCGAAGTGGAATCCGGTTTCAAAAAATAATTTCAGGCAAAATAAACAAAATTTTGACCGCACTTCATGAATTATCGGCACCTTGGTGCCGATTTTTTTCGTTAAACGTAACGTTTCAAATGGATATAGGTTTCAGAAGAACTAATCGCTTTAATTGAGCGAATTCGTTCTAATGCTTGTCCCAGTTCTTCCAATGACGGAGCGATAAGTTCAATAAGAATATCCCAACGTCCGTTAGTATCATAAATGGCATTGATACAAGGCTCACCTCGAAGGGTTTGAACAACCTCTGACGTTGCACCACCATCGACTATCACGGTTGTCCAAGCTTTAATGCCGTTAGATTCTACGGTGGAGTGAAGCTCAACCCTATAACCCAAAATAATACCTTCTTTTTCAAGTCGTGCGATACGGTTCACTACGGTTGCCCGAGAAACGTTTAATTTTTTTGCTAAAAAGGCAATGGAGTATCTCGCATTTTCCCGTAATAGACTCAATAATTTTTGATTGGTTTCGTCCAAAATTGACATAATGCAAGTTCTCCCTAACAAAATGATTAAATTTTGCTAAAACATTAGCATATTTCACTATTTTAATTAATAGAAAAATCTTGCACACTAGGGTTGTCATAACAATTCATTAATATTTTATTAACCAAAAGGAGAAAAGTTATGTCATACCCATCTACTATTTCAGGAAGTTTGCCAACCATTATCATTAGCCCACAAGACATTGCTAATATTATTAAGCGTCAAGGTATTAAGGAAACGCTGGAAGGAATGAGGGACTATATTTTAGAGGATTACCTCAACTGGGACGCTTTTGATAAAACGTCTCGAATTTCCCATCACGTTTCAGATGGGGTATTAGAATTAATGCCTATCGCGAATCAACAGCAGTACAGTTTTAAATATGTAAATTGTCACCCTAAAAACCCTAATGAAGGGCTTTCTACGATTTTAGCCTTTGGTGCTTTGATCAGTAATGATACGGGACAACCTGATGTGATTAGTGAATTTACCCTGACTACCGCTTTGCGTACTGCAGCAACGTCAGTGCTTGCGGCTCAATATCTTGCCCGTCCAAATAGTAAACGAATGGCTATTATTGGCAATGGCTGTCAAAGTGAGTTTCAGGCGCTCGCCTTTCATCATTTGCTTGGTATTGAAGAATTAGCCTTATTTGATATTGATCGAAAAGCCAGTGAAAAACTCGCCGGAAATTTAGCGAATACCTCATTAAAAATTGAGATTTTTGATACTGTGGCGGAGGCAGTCAAGAACGCAGATATTATTACGACTGTCACTGCTGAATATTCAAAAGCGAACATTATCACGCCGGAAATGATTGAAGCAGGCATGCATATTAATGCCGTAGGAGGGGACAATATCAATAAAACGGAATTACATGTGGATGTAGTGAAAAATGCTCGTGTGTTTGTTGAATTTGAACCTCAAACTCGAATTGAGGGAGAATTACAAAATATGCCGGCCGATTTTCCTGTGACGCCATTATTTGAAGTCTTCCAAAAAGGAGAATCAGCCCGACAGTTAGAGGGGGAGATCACTTTATTTGATTCTGTTGGATTTGCTATTGAAGATTTTTCAGCTATTCGATATATGAATGATACAGTGATAAAACTGGGTTTATCGCATCCATTGTCTCTTACTCCGGATTTGAAAGATCCAAAAGACTTATTTAGTTATCTTACAGATTATGTAAACCTTTAATCATTCTAAAATGTCAGTTAGATAATAAGGAAACCTGTAATGATGTATTAAACACAATTATGTTTTTATGAAAAAGTACAATTCTTCTACTTGAATTGTACTTCTCAGGAGGAGGTCTGTATGTCAAATACAAAATTTCAAGCATCAAACCAACAAATCAATATCCCTTTCCTGTATGCATTACTGCCGGTTATTGTGATGGTGGTTGCAATGGCAGTTTCTATTATTAAATTTGAGGCTTCGCCACATGTTCCTTTAATTATTGGTGCGATTACAGCTACATTAGTCGCCATGAAATTTGGTTATCGTTGGGATACTATTGAACAGGGGATTTACCGGGGGATTAAAATGGCTCTCCCCGCCATCGTGATCATCATAATGATCGGATTGACTATCGGTGCTTGGTTAGGTGGTGGCATTGTTGCAACCATGATTTATTATGGTTTAAAACTGATTTCGCCCTCATTATTTTTGTTCACGATTTGTATTATTTGTGGGATCGTTACACTTTCTATAGGAAGTTCTTGGTCAACAATGGGAACAATCGGTGTCGCTGCAATTGGTATTGGTTTAAGTATTGGGATTCCTACCCCAATGGTTGCGGGAGCAGTGATTTCAGGCGCTTATTTTGGTGATAAAATGTCGCCACTTTCCGATACTACTAATCTTGCCTCTGGGATTACAGGTACTGATTTATTTGAGCATATTAAACATATGCTAACTACAACATTGCCGGCTTATCTTATTGCGTTAAGTTTCTATTTGTATATAGGGATGCAATTTGATACTTCGCATACCAATCTTTCCCATATACAGAATGTTATGGAAAATATTACCCAAAATTTTGTTGTTAGTCCTTGGTTATTACTTGTACCGGTGATCGTTGTATTGTTAGTGATGAAAAAAATTCCTGCTATTCCGGCATTAACGATTGGCATACTGCTTGGTACACTCTGCCACGTTATTATACAAGGTAGTGATGTAGGAACGGCTGTTAAAACTTTGCACGATGGGTTTAAAATTCAAAGCGGGCATGAAATTATTGATACACTGTTTAATCGCGGTGGAATTGAGTCAATGATGTACACCATTTCACTCACGATTGTCGCAATGAGCTTTGGCGGAATTGCTGAACAAACAGGAATGCTGAGATCAGTCGTTTCAACGATTTTGCATTTTGCCCGCAATGCCAGTATGTTAATTATTGCGACGATTTTTTCTTCAGTGGTGACAAATTGTACAACTTCTGAGCAATATATTTCTATTCTACTACCCGGCAGAATGTATGTGACCGCCTATAAAGAGCGGAAATTACATTCTAAAAACCTCTCTCGTGCTTTAGAAGACGGCGGCACGGTGACATCTGTACTTGTACCTTGGAATACTTGTGGCGTCTATGCTTACTCTATGCTCCAAGTCAGCGCATTTGAATATGCACCTTATGCTGTTTTTAATTATACCGTTCCTCTGCTGGCAATGATGTTTGCCCTATTTAATATTAAAATTGAAAGAATAGAATAAAACGCACAAGCCCCAAGGAATACTCAATGTCTGTATTATGCAGCAGTTGCACAAATCTGGGGGAGCTTGTAGGGACATACTCAGTGTGTGTCCGCTTATAACATATTGAAATAACCTGATTTTATAACGGACACACGCAGTGTGTCCCTACATGTCGTTGAAATTTCCTGCTTTGTGCATTTCTACATAGTACTGAAAAATAGTCAAAAATTAACCGCTCTTTTCATTTATTTTTACGCTAAGCCTTCACATCTTGTTCATCACGTAATTGGCGATCAAATACCTGAGCACATTCATCCGTACCTGACCCATACCAAGTGGTATCACGTAATGCAACTTCGCCCTTACGGTATTTTTCCACTTCGCTTTTCTTCACTAAATAGCCTGTTACACGAATTAAATCCGTATTTTTTAAATAGGTTGTAATATAGCGATAGCCTAAAGAAAAAGCGCCATCAATAATATCCACCACCGCATCGCAATGATCTACGTAGGTTTGGTCGAAAGCAAATAAATCTCCTGTACCTGATGGGAAATACTTGTGGAATGGGGCGGATTGTTTTAGATGAGCAAGTAATGTTGGCTCTTCACCTACACGAATACGATGTGCCGGTGCGTTGCGTTTATCTTCCTCATGGTTACTTGCCCCTACTTGCGCATGTAATAAATAGCGGTTGCCGGTACGCTCGGCATACACACCTTCATGCTCCTCAGTGATTTCCTTCAGTTTATCCATAATGGCAGTGGCAATTTCATCTCCCCGTTTACTTTTCCCAAAGGTTTCATTTAAATCTTCACACTGCAACAAATGGTTAGCCGCATCCGCTAATCCGACAATCGCGAACATACCGGTAAAATTGGTACGTTTAATGAAACCCTCTTTTTCTAAAAACGAACTGTTAAAAAAGTGGCTTTCTTCTACCACAAATTTATGGCGTTTATCCATTGTAGAAAGAGCGCATTTCGCAACACGTGGTAATAATTCATTCACCATTTCATCCACACTTTTGCAAGCCCGGGCGATAGTGCCAAGGCGTAAACGCGTTAATGTATAAGCTCCGCCACATTCAGGCAGTGCATTGTAACAACTTGCCACGCCATAT
Source organism: Rodentibacter genomosp. 1 (assembly GCF_001999285.1). Classification (GTDB taxonomy): domain Bacteria; phylum Pseudomonadota; class Gammaproteobacteria; order Enterobacterales; family Pasteurellaceae; genus Rodentibacter. The sequence goes on along the minus strand of NZ_MLHN01000007.1, from coordinate 75,686 downwards.
TCTTCGCCTAAATCAGCAATATAGTAAGCATCGTTGGCAAAAGAAGGTTTAGAAACTAACAGACAGGCTTTTGCCGCAAGCTCTGCAAATTCACGGTTTGTTTTTGTTTTATCATAGCGGATTGTCATATTTGGCGTAGGCGCTTCAAGCTCAATCACTGCCCGTAAAATCAGGCGACCAGCTTTGGTATCATAGGGACCAATATTGGCATGACAAAAAGAATCCGGCACAGTTTTATCAATATGATTCAAGAAGCGTTTGATTTTGATGTAGTCTTTTTCTTCATCCGTAATGAAGGGATCAAGCAATACATCTAGCCGACCCACATAAACCGGATAGGTCGTAATGGAAGGCACATGAGAGTAAAGAATAAGCAAGCCATCAAGCACTTCATCAAGATCTTTTGGTGGCGGTAATTCTAAAAACTCACAACCTTTTTGAATATACACATTGTAATCCGGCAAAATATAGCGTGGACGATAAATGGCGTAACCTTCGCATAAATCACAAATCATTTGATTCTGCAAAAAGCCCCATTCTTCATCGGTGTAACCAAGTAGTGCTCTTGGATCAAACAGACGCTCGGCAATATTGCCCAGCATCATTAATTTTTGGTGATAAGTAAGGTTATTGGCTTTAACAGTATCGAGGATATCTTGAAGTGAAGCAAGCATAATATTTACCTGAATAGAAAAGATGAGGTATTGTAGTTCAGCCCTTCTAGTAAGGCAATTTTAAGAATGTGACTTAGATCACATTATCAAGAATAAGGAAAATCAATTCTGTTATATAATATGGCATTAAAATATTTTCGTTTTAATCTATTTCCAGTAGCATAGTAATCTTTTCTCCCTCTAGGTAATTTATGAAAAAATCCCGAGTTCTTCCCTATCCTCGTTGGGCGGCAAGTTCCTTGTGGTCTGCAAATTTCTCAACCTTATCGGTTTTAATCTTATCCTTAGCTACTTTAGGGATAGGCGATGGATTAATTGTACTTTCAGGGTTAGGATCAACGCCTTGGACGGTACTTTCTCAAGGGGTAGCGTTACAAACTCAAATCAGCATAGGTTGGTCATCATTTTTTATCAGTTGCATTGTGATGTTTGCCTGGCTGCCGTTAAAGCTGCGTTTTGGGTTAGGCACGATTTTAAATATGATTGTAATCGCTTTCTTTCTAGGGCTGACCACAAAAATTTTACCACCACCGACCGCACTTTCAGGACGGCTCGCCTTTGGTCTTGCTGGGATCTTGTTATATGGATTAGGCACGGCGTTTTACCTCAGCTGTCATTTGGGGGCAGGACCTCGGGACGGCTTAATGGTGGGATTATGCCAACGTTTTCAGCTAAACGTGGGTATTGTTCGTACAACCCTTGAAGTATCTATTTGTCTATTAGGCTTTATCCTCGGTGGCACCGTAGGGATTGGCACACTCATATTCGCCACCGGAATTGGTTGGATTGTACAGGGCTATCTTCGTTTAATTTCCCACCTGCCACACTCGTTGAATGAAAGGAATGATCTTCGTTAATGCCAGTGGGATTGAAATTAAGCCTAAATTCATTTGTGTTTCTTTACCGGCAGGAGGACAAAATGCGAGGTGTTTATCCGAATCGTTAATCGGTTTCCAACGCCTTGGTTGAGAGGAACGGCTATTAGGATAAAACCCTACCGTTGGAAGATTAAAGGCACTGCTTAAATGCAACGGCCCTGTCGAACCGGCAATAAATAAATCGGCACAAGCTAAAGAATGGGCAAAATCAACCAACCCTTTATTTTTATCATAAATAACCACGCGTGAATCGCTCACTAATTGTGCCACTTCATGAGCTTTCTCACTTTCACCAGGGCCGGCGGTCAACACTATTTGACAATCAAGCACCGCGAGTAGTCCTTGAATGAGTTCGGCATATTGAGCAAGCGATAGATTCGTTGCCGAGCCTCCTGAACCGCTATGCACAAAAATCCATTTCTTCTTCGCTGAAAGCCCCAAGGTTTCTTGTAAAAAAATACGCTGATTTCCAACCGCACTTTTATCTAATACAAGATAGGGTGGTTTTGGCTCAATAATCGGCATATTATATTTTTTTAAAAATGCCCGTACTAAGTCCTGATTATATTCCGCCTCTGATTTTTCTGAACGGGAACGGCGTTGTGTGAGACGATGATTATAAAGAAATTGAATCACTTTTGTTGCTGGAGCGAGGCGATATTTAATCCCGCTTTTCCAAGCTAATTTAGCATTATGCGTATTGGAAAAAAAACTGATCATCGCATCAAAGTTTCTTATTTTAATCTCATGAATAAGGCGGTTAAAATCTGCTTTGTCGTCTTTTTTACTATCAATAATCACATCATCCAAATAAGGACAAATTTGTGCAAGCGGAGCGGTATAACTCGGCACAAGTGCGGTCAATTTTAGTGAAGGATTCGACGCTTTCAGCATAGCGAAAGCCGGCCATGCCTGCATAAAATCACCGAGTTTATCATTACGAATAAGCAACATTTTTTTCATCATTATTACTCCAAATTTTGTGTTTTTTCTGCTTGCCTTAACATCGCATAAAACACAACGGTTAATAAAAGATAGAAAATATTACCGGAATTATGTGTTAAAAAACCTTGGCTTAAACAGTAAATCATAATTGAAAGAATATGTACTGTGCCTAAAGTCGCCACTAATTTAACATCAAAAGAGGCACTATTTAAATTGCGTTTAAATTGATACAACGGCACCAGTAAAACCCCTAGCAAAGCAATAAATCCAATCACACCCCGTTTAGAAAAATCATCAAGATACTGATTATGAGCATGATCGAATTGCCCAATATTTCCGGTTACCACATTCCCTTGAACATCTTGCTTACGCTTTTCTATCGAGCCTTTCTCTCCCCATCCGAAAATTGATTTTTCCTTTATCATTAGAACCGCACTTTTCCACATGTCAAAACGTAGCCCAAGCGATGTATTGGCATTGTTTTTCTCATAGCTAGCAATATCAGTATGAATTAAAGAAAAACGCTCCATCATTCGGCTATTTGGCATTTGACTGATCCCAATAAGGGCGATAACAAACAAGCTAATCACCCCAAGGAAGAATTTTTTTGAAAGTGAATGACGGTAAATCCATAGCATCACAATCAGCATAATCGGCAATGCGACCCAGCCCCCACGGGCGGTCGAAAGAATACTACCTAAGATACCGAAAAATGAGGCAAGAATACAAAGTGCGGTGATTTTTTTCTGAGATTTTTGCCAGTAATAAAGCCCAATCACAAGACTAAACAAGCCTAACGACATGGCAATATCACCGCCTTGAATTTGCATTGTACGGGGGGAATACGCCATAGGACTATGCAAAATAAATTTATCATAAAGAGCGACAAGCCCGACAATCACCGAGCCTAACGGGATGGCATAAATCAATGCACATAACTTTAATGGTATTCTTAACAATAAAACTAAAGTCGGAATTAGTAAAATTGCACGGCTTGGATTATCTAGCACTCTTCCCTTTTCGTCATTCACCAAAAAGGAAAGGACAAAGACAGAAAAATAAAAAATATAACTATAAATCAGCCATTTATCCTCTTGAGATAAATTCCATTTAAACTTTTTAATTAGCCCATAAATACCGTAACCAATCCCTAAAGCCATTAAAAAGAATGGGGCAAAATTATGCCCACCTTTAAAAGTCAATACGGATAAAAAGAAAGCACTAATACCAAAGTTAGCTAAAAAGGGGAGAAAATTCTGTTTTGAAATTTGCATAAATCATCACTCAAATATAAAAAAACCGCACTAAAAAGTGCGGTTGTATTTTATGCTATTTTTGTGGATTATAAAACATCAACACAGTTTAAGTCTTCGAAAGACTGTTCTAGGCGTTTAGACATGGATTCTTCCATTTTGCGTAACCAAACACGTGGATCATAGTATTTTTTGTTTGGTACGTCCGGTCCTTCAGGGTTACCTAATTGACCTTGTAAATAAGCTTCATTTGCTTTGTAGAAGTTTAAGATACCATCCCAAGCTGCCCATTGCGTATCAGTATCAATGTTCATTTTGATTGCACCGTAACCAATTGCTTCACGGATTTCTTCACGAGAAGAACCTGATCCACCATGGAATACAAAGTTAATTGGTTTAGCCGGAAGATTACGTTCTTTTGCCACAAATTCTTGTGATGCCCCTAGAATAGACGGTTTTAATTTCACGTTACCCGGTTTATAAACACCATGTACATTACCGAATGCCGCTGCAACAGTAAAGTTCGGGCTGACCGGATTTAATTGGTCATAAACGTATAATACGTCTTCAGGTTGGGTATAGAGTTTAGACTCTTCCACATCTGAATTATCTACGCCGTCTTCTTCACCACCGGTGATACCGATTTCAATTTCAAGAGTCATCCCGATTTTATCCATACGAGCAAGATATTCACGGCAAATTGCCATATTTTCTTCCATTGGCTCTTCAGATAAATCAATCATATGAGAAGAAAATAATGGACGACCGGTTTCAGCAAAGTGTTTTTCACCTGCTTCTAACAAACCATCAATCCATGGAAGTAATTTCTTCGCAGCGTGGTCAGTGTGAAGAATAACCGGCACACCGTATTCTTTTGCGAGAGTATGAACATGTTTCGCACCGGCAATCGCACCTAATACATCGGCACGCGTACCTGATGCAGGTTTAATACCTTTACCCGCATAGAAAGACGCACCACCGTTAGAAAATTGAACAATCACAGGGGCTTTTACGCGTGCCGCCGTTTCTAATACCGCATTCACGGAATCCGAACCTACACAGTTTACTGCCGGAATAGCAAAATTATTCTCTTTTGCATAAGCAAACACTTTCTGCACATCTTCACCGGTCAATACACCCGGTTTTACAATATCTAATAAACCCATCTTGTTGTTTCCTTCTTTAAATGTTAAGAACTTTTATATGGTGTATGTCATTTAACACACACCATCATCATATTCGGTTAATTAACCGTTCGCACGTTTTTCAAGAATTTCCACCGCAGGCAATACTTTACCTTCGACAAATTCTAAGAATGCACCGCCACCGGTTGAAATGTAAGAAATTTTATCTGCAATGCCAAATAAATCGATCGCGGCAAGGGTATCACCACCACCGGCAATAGAGAATGCATCACTATTGGCAATAGCGTGAGAAATCACTTCAGTCCCTTTACGGAAATTAGGGAATTCAAACACGCCTACTGGCCCATTCCATAAAACGGTTTTCGCATTTTTGATGATTTCAGCCAATTGCTCTGCAGATTTATCACCAATATCAAAAATGGATTCATCGTCTTTTACTTCAGTCACGGCTTTTTCGGTTGCTGGTGCTGTTTCAGAAAATTCTGTTCCTACACGCACATCAACCGGAACGGGAATATCCGTACTGGCGGCTAATTCTTTTGCCACAGGAATTAAATCTTCTTCATACAAAGATTTACCTACATTGTGACCGGCCGCAGCGATGAACGTATTTGCAATACCGCCACCCACGATAATTTGATCAGCAATTTTTGAAAGAGAGTTTAACACTTCTAATTTTGTGGAAACTTTAGAACCGCCTACAATTGCCACCATTGGACGAGCAGGTTCTTTTAACGCTTTACCTAAGGCATCTAACTCAGCGGCAAGCAATGGACCGGCACAAGCAACCGGCGCAAATTCAGCAACACCATAAGTTGAAGCTTGTGCACGGTGTGCGGTACCGAATGCATCCATCACGAATACGTCACAAAGTGCAGCATATTTTTTCCCTAATTCAGGATCATTTTTCTTTTCACCTTTGTTTACACGAACGTTTTCTAAAACAACGATTTCGCCTTCTTTTACATCCACACCATCAAGGTAATCACGCACTAAACGCACAGGAACATCAAGATGTTCGTTCAAATAATCAACAACCGGTTGTAAAGAATCTTCAGGTTTAAATTCCCCTTCAGTCGGACGACCTAAGTGAGACGTCACCATCACTTTCGCCCCTTTTTCAAGGGCTAACTTCAAAGTTGGGATGGTTGCACGAATACGTGCATCGGAAGTCACTTTGCCGTCTTTTACCGGTACATTAAGATCTGCACGGATAAACACACGTTTGCCCGCTAAATCTAAGTCGGTCATTTTGATTACTGACATAATCTATCCTCTTTGTTGGTTAAAGTTAAAATTGAAACTTGCACATTATACCGAGTTCTCAGAATGTTGTAACGATTTAGATCAAAGAAATCCCAATTACTTCGGGCAATCGATCACCTGCCATTGTTTATCATAACAAATGAACAATTCATTCCTACTTGCGCCAAGATAGGCATTTTTAAGTGATGGATTATTTTGTTTCATCCAACGGAATAATTCCCTCTTTTCTAACTTTTCTTTCGGTAAACGTAACGCACTAAACAACGCCCATTCCTTGGCGAAATACTGCTCTGCTGAGCTGAATGCACAGCTACCATGTTTTTCCCACTCGCCCTGTAATAGTTTTGCACCCGGTGATAAACTTAAATAAGGTTCAAGGAGTGATTTCGATAATGGCGGTAAATCTCCTTGACAGAAACGGGGATGATCCGCCACAGAGCTTGCCTTGGCATTTTGTGGCCACAAACCATGTACCACCCAGCCAAAAGTGCGGTTATTTTCACATTGATATTTCACTGGCGAAGGTAATTCGTTGCCATATTTTTCACGCTGAGAAGCACAAAAAGCCGGTGACCAAGAAAGCACTAACATATAATAATCCACCGGTGCAGTAGCATTTTGTCCAATGGGATCATCACGCATCACCACATCATAATCAACAAAAATATCCTGCTTTTTGACCGCACTTTTACTCGTTTGAGGAGAAGATACCGGTGTTGAAGATTGAGACGGTTTGGGAGGCATTTTCCCTTCGTTAAAGTATTGCCAGAGACTGAATGCCGCAAGAGCGATAATGGAAATTGTGGAAATTTGCTTTTTCATAAAATACGTTTGCTTTTTCATAAAATACGTTTGCTTTTTCATAAAATACGTTTGCTTTTTGTCAATTTTGTGTTTGTCGGCTATAATCCGCCACTTTCTATTTCACTCATTGTAAGGATCATTATGGCATTACTCATCACTCAAAAATGCACGAATTGCGATATGTGCTTACCGGAATGTCCCAATGAAGCCATTTCTGTCGGTGATGAAATTTATGTGATCGATCCTGTACTTTGTACTGAATGTGTTGGGCATTATGACACACCGACCTGTCAAAAAGTTTGCCCGATTACGAATTGTATTAAACCTGACCCCGATCATCAAGAAACGGAAGAACAGCTTTGGGAGCGTTTTGTGATGATCCATCACGCCGATAAGCTTGAAGGTTAAGCTATGTTTTCTCAAATGAATAAAACAAAATTACTCAAAATCGTGGTAATTTTGATTTATCTGTTTAGCCCGATTGATATTCTACCGGAAGCCGTACTCGGCCCTTTGGGCCTAGTAGATGATGCTGCGGCAATTTGGTTATTAATCAAGATTTTTCTTTCTAAATAGAGATTGTGGGGAGGCTGGCACAGCGTCCTCAATTTACAATAGAATTTAAAAGGATTTCTCAAAAATCAAATTCAGGTTTTGACGGTTGTAGAATATATTGTCGGAATAACTGCGCCATAGCAGCGGTGTTTTGTTTATCCATAAACAGGACAATAGCAAGTTCAATCCGCACGGGGTTAAAATCTGCCCGTTCACGATAAACCTAAATGGCTTTGCTTAGTTCACCGATTAATGCTATGTGCTTTGCTCGGCAAATTGGATAAACCGAGAGAAACTTCGTATTCTATTGCGCTTGGAAAAGGTGGTTTAAGGTTCGTAGGGACACACTGCGTGTGTCCACTTGTAACATATTGAAATAATTTTATTTTATAACGGACACACGCAGTGTGTCCCTACTTCATAATGTTGCGTAAATTCAGAGAATTTCAATCGCACTTTTCGTTGCGTTATGCAGCCTTCATTTGGAAGATCACCAATTCCGCCTGACAACAAAAAGCAAATTTTGCCTTTAATAAATAGCCGTCATCGACTTTAGTAATTTCCGACTGAATTTCACAAGGTTCACTTTCAACCTCACGGGCTTTCTCAGTGAAGAAATCAAGTGCGGTTTGCGCCTGTTCTTGGGTGTCATAGATATAGTTGATCTCTTGGGTACAATCTCGATTATCAAATAATGATTTCATATCGAAAGTATTACAGCCCACACATTCAATGGGTTTTTCTGTTTGAATTGCCATCTTTCTTTCCTTTTTATCTCTATTTTGCCGCCACAAAGCCTACCGCTTCATAGACTTTTGTTAAGGTTTCTTGTGCTTTAACACGTGCTTTTTCCGCCCCTTGGCGAAGAACGTCATCAAGCAAGGCTTCATTATTGCGGTATTCTTGGAAAAGAGCTTGTAACCCTGCAAGTAAATTTGATACTTCATCAGCCACCGCCGTTTTTAAATGACCGTACATTTTTCCTTCAAATTCTTGTTCCAGTTCGGCAATGGATTTATCTGTTACGGCAGAAAGAATATCCAATAAATTCGATACGCCGGCCTTGTTTTTCACATCATAACGAACCATTGGCGGTTCATCAGAATCCGTCACCGCACGTTTAATTTTCTTCGCCACAGATTTTGGATCTTCTAAAAGTGTGACGACATTGTTTCGATTATCATCAGATTTTGACATTTTCTTTTCCGGATCCTGTAATGACATAATACGGGCACCTGCTTTGCCAATAAAAATTTCAGGAATGGTGAAAATATCACCATAAAGTGCATTAAAACGGTTTGCGATATCACGGGTAATTTCCAAATGCTGTTTTTGATCATCCCCCACCGGCACACTTTTGGCTTGATAAAGTAAAATATCCGCAGCCATCAACACCGGATAATCAAACAACCCCACATTAATATTTTCTGCATAACGTGCCGATTTATCTTTAAACTGAGTCATACGGCTCATTTCACCAAAATAAGTATAACAATTGAGCACCCAACTTAATTGGGTATGTTCCGGCACATGGGATTGAACAAAAATTGTCGCTTTATTAGGATCGATACCGCAAGCCAAATAAAGTGCCACCACATCAAGGGTCGCTTTACGCAATGCCGCCGGATCTTGACGAACCGTTATTGCGTGTAAATCCACCACGCAGAAAATACATTCATAATCCTCTTGCATTTTCACCCAATTACGCAATGCGCCTAAATAGTTTCCGATAGTCAGCTCACCGGAAGGCTGTACACCGCTAAATACGATTGGTTTTGTCATACTTTATCCTTTTTATCTTGCAAACAAATTGGCGGTATCATATCAAAAGATATAGCGTTTTTTAATGAGAGAGTTCAAAACCTATGGCAAAAATGCTATATTGCACGCAATTTCAGCCTGTTTATTGCGTCTATTACGTTTCTTTTATGAAAAATTATCATGACATTGTGTTGGCATTTGCCGGCGTATTTCAATCTGCTGCGTTGGTCAATCAATTGGCAACGAAAGGTAAAATTGAAGATCAAGATGCTTTTCAAACAACGATTCGCTCTCTCTTACAAACTCAGCCGGAAAATGCGCTCGATGTTTTTGGCGGGCAGCTGTACCATTTAGAACTGGGTTTAGAAACACTTATTGAACAATTTTCCACACTTGATGATCAAAATATTGTCAGTTGTTGGGGTGGCCTGTTGTACTTAGAAAAACGACTCAGTAAAAATCTTGAAGCCAAATCGCAACTTGCCCAACGCATTCAACGCTTACCGGAACAATTGACATACCACGGATTACTAAGCGAAAGAATGCTGTCAATTATGGCAAGCACTTATGTTGACATCATCAGCCCTTTGGGGAAAAAAATTCATATAAACGGAGAGGCTAACTATCTACAGCAACCATTTATTCAAGATAAAGTTCGTGCTTGTTTGCTTGCCGGGCTTCGTTCTGTCATATTGTGGCGACAAATGGGCGGCAATAAGTGGCAACTTTTCTTCTCCCGAGGAAAAGTTATCAAGACAGCAGAAGAAATTTATTTAACAATTTATTCTTAATAATCAACATTCCTTAATACACCGGAGTTATTTTATGCAACTTTCCGCACTGACTGCGATTTCCCCAATTGATGGACGTTACCAAGACAAAGCGACCGCACTTCGAGATATTTTTAGTGAATTCGGTTTACTGAAATTCCGTGTAACTGTCGAAGTTCGCTGGTTACAAAAATTAGCCGCAACCACCGCCATTCCGGAAGTATCTCATTTATCTCAAGAAGCAAACGATTACCTTGATAAAATTGTCAGCGAATTTAGTCTAAAAGATGCGGAACGCATCAAAGAAATTGAACGTACCACCAATCATGATGTAAAAGCGGTGGAATATTTCTTAAAAGAAAAAAGTGAAGCGCTACCGGAATTAGCAAAAGTGTCAGAATTTATTCACTTTGCCTGCACTTCTGAAGATATTAATAATCTCTCCCATGCATTAATGCTAAAAACAGCACGTGATACCGTGATTTTACCGGAATGGCAAAAACTGATTGATGAAATCACCCGTCTAGCAAACGAATATAAAACCATCCCCTTACTTTCACGCACACATGGACAGCCGGCCTCCCCAACAACTGTCGGAAAAGAAATGGCCAATGTAGTCTATCGTTTACGCCGCCAATTCAAACAACTGCAACAGAATGAGATTCTTGGCAAAATTAATGGTGCGGTGGGCAACTACAACGCCCACTTATCCGCTTATCCGGATCTTGATTGGCATAAATTCAGCGAAGAATTTGTTACCTCGCTCGGTTTGAACTGGAACCCCTATACAACACAAATTGAACCTCATGATTACATCGCCGAATATTTTGATACCATCGTGCGTTTCAACACCATCATCATTGATTTCGATCGAGACCTCTGGGGCTACATTGCATTAAATCATTTCAAACAACGCACCGTTGCTGGTGAAATCGGTTCTTCCACGATGCCGCATAAAGTGAACCCGATTGATTTTGAGAACTCAGAAGGCAATCTTGGTCTTGCTAATGCCGTAATGACCCATCTAGGACAAAAACTACCAGTTTCCCGTTGGCAACGGGATTTAACGGACTCCACCGTCTTACGTAATCTTGGCGTGGGCGTGGGTTACTGTTTGATCGCCTATGCGGCAACCCGTAAAGGTATTAGCAAATTAGAAGTTAATGAGCCGCATTTACGTGATGAACTCAACCAAAACTGGGAAGTGCTGGCTGAGCCGATTCAAACCGTTATGCGCCGTTACGGTATTGAAAAGCCTTATGAAAAACTCAAAGAGCTCACTCGTGGTAAACGTGTAGATGAACAAGCTATGCGGGAATTTGTAGAAAAACTTGAGATTCCGTCGGAAGAAAAAGCCCGTTTACAACAACTTACCCCTGCAACCTATATCGGTGCGGCTATTGAGTTAGTAGAAAAACTCTAACTTGATATAATAAAGTGCGGTCAGAATTCTATGAAAATTTTAACCGCACTTTCATTTTTCTCCCCCTCAAAAATTAGACAAAGATCAAAGCAAGTGCATTTTTTGCAAGACAAAAAAACAAAATAGCTTTATCATAACGCGCGATTTAGGTTCACCTAATACACATTTTTATTAACTTAAAGAGGAAAACAAAAATGGCAAAAATTGTTAAAGTGATTGGTCGTGAAATCATCGACTCACGCGGTAACCCTACTGTTGAAGCAGAAGTTCATTTAGAAGGCGGTTTTGTTGGTTTAGCAGCAGCGCCATCTGGTGCTTCAACCGGTTCCCGTGAAGCATTAGAATTACGCGATGGTGACAAATCACGTTTCCTAGGCAAAGGTGTATTAAAAGCGGTTGCGGCGGTAAATGGCCCTATCGCTGACGCATTAGTAGGTAAAGAAGCCTTAAACCAAGCTGAGATCGACCAAATCATGATCGACTTAGATGGTACAGAAAATAAATCTAACTTCGGTGCAAACGCCATCTTAGCGGTTTCATTAGCAAACGCTAAAGCAGCGGCGGCATCTAAAGGCTTACCATTATACGCTTACATTGCAGAACTCAATGGCACGCCGGGCGTCTATTCTATGCCATTACCAATGATGAACATTATCAACGGTGGTGAACATGCTGACAACAATGTTGATATTCAAGAATTTATGATTCAACCGGTTGGTGCAAAAACATTACGTGAAGCACTTCGCATCGGTGCAGAAGTGTTCCACAATCTTGCTAAAGTATTAAAAGCAAAAGGGATGAGCACTGCAGTTGGCGATGAAGGCGGTTTCGCCCCAAATCTTGCCTCGAACGCAGATGCATTGGCTTGTATCAAAGAAGCGGTAGAAAAAGCAGGTTATGTATTAGGTAAAGATGTGACCTTAGCGATGGACTGTGCTTCTTCTGAGTTCTATAACAAAGAAACCGGTAAATATGAAATGAAAGGCGAAGGTCGTTCATTCACTTCTGAAGAATTTACTCATTATCTTGAAGAACTTTGCAAACAATATCCAATTGTTTCTATTGAAGATGGTCAAGATGAATCTGACTGGAACGGTTTTGCGTACCAAACTAAAGTATTAGGTGACAAAGTGCAATTAGTCGGTGATGACTTATTCGTAACCAACACCAAAATCTTAAAAGAAGGTATCGAAAAAGGTATCGCAAACTCAATCTTAATCAAATTTAACCAAATTGGTTCTTTAACAGAAACTCTTGCCGCCATCAAAATGGCGAAAGATGCAGGCTATACAGCAGTGATCTCTCACCGTTCCGGTGAAACCGAAGATGCGACTATCGCAGATTTAGCGGTAGGTACGGCAGCAGGTCAAATCAAAACAGGTTCGATGAGCCGTTCTGATCGTATTGCCAAATACAACCAATTAATCCGTATCGAAGAAGCCTTAGAACGTGCAGGTACACCGGCTGCATTCCCGGGTTTAAAAGCGGTGAAAGGTCAAGCCTAATTTTTGGTTGATTTAAACTGAAATCGCACCGCACTTTTAGGAAAAAGTGCGGTGTTTTTTTAAGGTGTTTTTTATGACTATACCCACTCATTCACTGCTAACCGAGCCTTGGCTCACTTGGGCGATTGAAATCCAAAGCATTGCACAAAACGGACTTACTTATTGTAAAAATATCTACGATATTGAACGTTATGAACGCTTACGTGCTCTCTCTGCGGAAATGCTAAGCTATAAAACGGCACTCCCAACAGAAACCGTGAAACATCTTTTCTGCAGTGAAGAAGGCTATCAAACGCCCAAAGTGGATACTCGCGCGGTAATTTTCAAAAACGATAAAATTTTGCTGGTGCAAGAAAATGATGGACTTTGGTCGCTACCCGGCGGTTGGTGTGATGTGTTAGAAACCATTCATAGCAATACAATAAAAGAAGTAAAAGAAGAAGCTGGTCTTGAGGTAAAACCCACTTTCATTATTGCCATTCACGATCAACATAAACACAATTTTCCACCTTTTGCCTATCGTGTATTAAAAACCTTTGTGATGTGTGAGCAATTAAGTGGTGAATTTCAATCAAACACCGAAACCTTGCAATCCGATTATTTTGCGTTAGATGAACTGCCACCCTTAGACGAAGCCAAAAACACAGCTGCGCAGATTGCACTTTGTTTTCAAGCACGCCATAGTAAGTCGTGGACAACGCTATTTGATTAGGAAAAATTATGTTACATCTCACCCTTGAGGATCAACTCTTCCTCGGACAACCCAAACAAGTCGGCACTCATTCAACCCGGTATGATCACTTTGCCGTGATGTTTGAAGATGACGGCGAAACAGGCTATTTTTATGCGTTGGATATGCGTCAAAACGCTCAACCAATTGTAGATGTGTTGCACGTTTATAATGTGGATTCCACCTCAAATCATCATGAAGCCCGCAAATTGGAAATTTGTTGGGATGAAAGCGGTTATTTAGCCCTACTCTTAATTAATGGTTATCCACACGCAGTATTTGATTTTGCCCGCTTGGTCGGTTATAACAGCAACAAATATCCACAACCGAATTTAATGAGTATGTGGACACGAGAAGAACTCACTAACGATAAAGCCGAGCAATGGCTTGGCGTGAAAACCATCAAATAAATGAAATTTTATCGCAGCCTTCAGCCTTTCAAAGTCATTAGCTTTGATTTAGACGACACACTCTATGACAACCATGATGTGATTCGTACTGCTGTCTCACGTTTTGTGCAATTCACGCAAGACCTAACTCAATGTCCAACGTTTGAAACAGAGTGGTTGGATTGGAAAGAACGTATTGCACAAGAAAATCCACTCTTAAGCGAAGATGTCACAGCGTGGAGAAAAGAAGCATTACACCAATTTTTAAAGGCTCAGGGAAAAAGTGCGGTTGAAATTGACCGCACTTTAGTACGCTCAATGAATGAATTTTTACATTGGCGTCACCAAATTGATGTTCCCCAAGATTCGCTAAATGTATTAAATCAGTTAAAAACAGGCCACAAACTCTGCGCTATCACCAATGGCAATGTGGATCCTTTACGTATCGGATTATCACAATTTGACCTTATTTTACGTGGTGGCGAACATGGCAGGGCAAAACCTCACAAAGATTTGTTTCAACAAACAGCACGCTATTTTAATGTTTTGCCACAAGAAATTTTGCATGTGGGCGATAACTTAACGACTGATGTTCAAGGGGCGATTCAAGCAGGTTGCCAAGCGGTGTGGATTAATTTATCAGATAAACATCTTATGGATTTTCCACAAGCCTCTCTTTTACCAACGTTAGAAATCAACAACTTAACTGAACTATTATGGCTATGAAAAAGAAAAACCAAATTCTCGTTACCCTTTCTATTGTCGCATTACTTGGTGGCTGCTCGGAAGAAGAAGTACAAAGGGATGTGTACCATTCCCTTGAGGACTGCCTCGCTGATTGGAAAAAAATCGAGTTATGCGAAGCAGACAAAAATACAGAAAATGCACAAACAGCACCAACTAATGTGAGTGCTCAAGCACAACAAAACAACGCTTCTCTCTCCGGTTTAGGCTTACGTAATAACAGTGAAAATGCTAATGCCGTCAATGGTGAATGGCAAAACGCTAACCAAAACAATCCGGCAGCATCTGAATCCAACAATGCAAACGGGGAACCGACTGCCAATGCTGAAAGTAGCGATCCTTCCTTAGGTGCAGCAATTGCAGGAGGTGTGATGGGATATATGGCAGCCCGTGCGATTAGTAGCTTTTTAGGTCCCAGCTATCATCCAAGTAATCGTGCTGTCTCCACCCCAAACGGACAAGTCATCCAGCCTCAAACCAACCGTTCTGTGGGTAAACCAATGCTCGTAAAAGGCAATGCAGGAAGTATGAACAGCAAACCGATTTCACGAGGTGGTTTTAGCAGCCCAAGCAATTCAAACCGTAGTAGCGGAGGCTAAAATGAAACGCGTAACCGGCTTCCCAACCCGCCCCGATATGGTGCAACAACTGCTTGATGTCGGGTTTGATTATTACAATTTACCTTCCAGTGACGGTTCTCATTATTGGTCGGATAATGTTGCTTATGAGTTTACCTTAGCGGAAATTGATCGGATTGAAGATACAACAAATGAATTGCACGCAATGTGTTTAGATTTTGTCGCTAATGAAATCAGACAGGGTGATTACGCCCATTATCGTTTCACTGATTTGCAAAAACAGTTGATTGAAGACTCGTGGCGCAAACAAGCGCCCTATTTATACGGACGTTTTGATTTTGGCTATGATGGCAAAAATTTAAAAATGTTTGAATACAACGCCGATACACCAACGTCTTTATTAGAGGCCGCAGTCGTGCAATGGCAGTGGCTGGAGCAAATTGAAGGGTTACAACACCGTGACCAATTTAATTGGATCCACGAAGAATTACTTAAACATTTCAGCTTTCTCAAACAACAGAGTGGAAAAAGTGATTTCTATTTTAGCGCGATTCAAGAGGCGGGACGGGAAGATTGGGGCAATTTAGATTACCTCTCAGATGTCGCTTACAACGCTGGCTGGAATATCCATCAACTTGCGGTGGAAGACATTGGTTATAACAAGGAAAGTAAAGAGTTTGTTGATTTAAACGATACGCCCATTGATATGCTGTTCAAACTCTATCCTTTGGAATGGTTAAGCGGTGCCGAATTTGCCCAACATATCCCGACAGCCAATACCCATTTTATTGAACCTGCTTGGAAAATGTTATTAAGCAATAAAGCTCTGCTCGCAAAATTATGGCAACGTTATCCAAATCACCCGAATTTACTGCCAGCGTATTTCAACAAATTTGATATTACCGACCAAAACGCAATTTGGGTGAAAAAACCATTGCTTGGTCGGGAAGGTGCGAACCTATTCTATTATGAAAAAAGTAATGGTGTGGAATTTGCCGCCAAGGGGAGCGAACATTCAGCGTTCTACGACACTTCAGGCTATATTTACCAACAAAAATTTGAACTACCGAATTTTGACGGTATGTATCCTGTTATCGGTTCGTGGGTTATCGGTGATGTGGCTTGCGGTATGGGATTACGTGAGGATTTCACAGCGGTGACTGGCAACGATAGCCATTTTGTGCCACATTATTTTGTACCATAAGGAAAATATTTAGCCCTAAACAATGTATAAAAGTGCGGTCAAGAACCAGCATTATGTCGCAGTATTCAAGATTATTTTAGCTTTATTGGTGGGATATGTACCTACTATAAAATTATTTCAATCTATTGTGGAAGAAATAAGCATTGTTCTCTTAATTTATTGAGATTCCTGCTTTGTCCATTTACCAACATAATACCTAAAAAAACGATGTTTTTGACCGCACTGACGAGGGAAAAATTATTCTGCTAATTCTGTTCTCTCGTGAGCCATTAACTCCTGCCCTACATCATCAAGTAGGCTTAAATAGCGCTCATATTGTTTCAACATATCTGCGATCAACTCGTTTTGATCCATATATTGCACATCGTAACCGATACGCCCATCAAAAAAATAGGTATAAGGTTCGTAAGTCGTGCTGTGCTGAATATGCGGAAGATTTTCATCATTGATTAATTGTTCAGAGACTTCGCGTCCCACCGATTTAATGCCATACATAAAATCAAGCATTGATTCTTTTTGAATGACTAATTCCACAGCAGGCTCATCTTGGTCAAACAAGGTATTGACTTGCACCGTTAAATTATATTTTCCGATCAGTTCTTGGCGTAATTCACGCATAGCCGGTAAAGCCGTATATTTCAAGAAACGTAGAATATCTTTTTCCTGTGTTTGGCTCATCATTTGCTCCAAACGTTCTTTCCATTTTTCACCTGTCCAGAAAATACTCGTTGGGTTCACCTTAGTCGAAAAATATTTTTTATCTGCATTTAACCCTTTCCACAAGCTAAAACACATGACTAACATTAATACAGCAAAGGGTAATGCCACCATTAATGTCATCGTCTGCAAATTTGCTAACCCCCCTGATTGCATTAATACGATTGCGACCACAGACATCAATATTCCCCACATCACGGTTTGCCAGTTCGGCGATATAAGACTTTTATCACGAGAAGCAATATTGTTTAAAACATAAATCCCCGAATCTGCTGAGGTGATAAAAAATAACGAAATCACGAGCAAACTCACCAACCCGCTAATAGTCGGTAATGGTAAATAATCAAGAAACTTAAACAGTAAAGTTTCCGGTGATGAAATCATTTGCCCTAGTGCACCGGCTGCCTCACCATCATTTAACCAAATGGCAGTGTTACCAAATACGGTAAACCAGAGGATGCCGAATATACTTGGAATCACCAATACACCAAAAATAAATTCACGAATCGTTCGTCCCTTGGAAATTCGGGCGATAAATAACCCCACGAAAGGCGCCCATGAACACCACCACGCCCAGTAAAGCACCGTCCAGCCACTGAACCAAGCCGTATGTTCTTGCTCGTACACATAGGTTTTGAAACTAAGTTGTACCAAATTGCGGAGATAAGTACCAATGTTGTCGCTAAATGCCGACAGCAAATACAATGTTGGTCCTGTAACCAATACAAAAATGAGTAACAAAAATGCCAGTGATAAATTTAATTTACTCAGTATTTTTACCCCTTTCCCTACACCTGAAATAGCAGAAAAAACCGCAAGGCTCATTACCACGGCAATCACAATAATCTGTAACGTAAAAGAATTTTCGCTCACCCATCCCATTTGGTGTAATCCAGCGCCCAACTGAGATGCCCCAAAACCTAGGGTGGTGATAATACCGAATAAGGTGGCAAGTAATGCCATAATATCAATGACATCCCCCATTTTTCCGTTGATGCGATCTTTCAATAAGGGATAAAAACACGAGCGTAACGCTAATGGCAATTTATAACGGAAACCGAAATAAGCTAAGGCTAATGCAATCGTGCCATATACCGCCCAAGCATGAATGCCCCAGTGGAATAAGGTATGTAACAATGCCTCTTGCTGTCGATGTTCTGCCACTCCGCTTGTAATTTCCGAAAGATAATGGGTTAGCGGTTCGGCAACGCCAAAGAACATTAATCCCACCCCCATACCGGCTGCAAATAACATCGCAAGCCAAGAGAGAAAACTAAATTCAGGCTCTTCCTCATCACTTCCAAGTTTAATATTTCCTAAACTACTCACAGACAAAATCAGTAAAAAGCCTAAAAAAATTGAAAATGCTAATATATAGAACCAGCTAAAATTGGTAAAAATGCCGGCTTTCACTTGATTTAATAATGTTTGAGTCTGCTCCGGTGCAATTAAAATCATCACCACCAATAACAAAACAAAAAATAGCGTCAATCCAATCACAAAAGGATTAAATGACGTTCGCTTTTCCAAAAATTGAGATAAAGACAAACCTTTCCCCTTAAAATAAAGTTTATAAATTAAAAATTCGATTTATTTAAAACATGCCACTAGGCAAAAAGTGTGTAATGGAATCACTACAATGACAGCACATAGAAGTGCGATTTGGACAGAAACACTCAGTAGGAATTGAGAGATTGTTTCTAAAATTGGGGGAATTCTATCAAAAAATGATGATTGTTTCAAATTAGTAGATATTGACGATTAAAAGTGCGGTGAAAAACACCGATATTTTCCGACATTATGTAGCTGCTGAACAAATTTTATTTTGTAGGGACGTCCGCTTATAAAATATTGAAATAATTTGATTTTATAACGGACACACGCAGTGTGTCCCTACATTTCATTAAAATGACTGTTTTGTGCCTTTTCTAGATAATAGCAAGATTTTTCACTTCACTTAAAATAAAAAAACTATATTCTCTCCTCAATAATGCCACCGCCTAAACAAACCTCATCTAAATAAAATACCGCTGATTGCCCCGGTGTCACGGCCGCTTGTGGCTCATCAAAAATAACGCGGATAGTTTCATCATCAATAGGTTCTATCACACAAGGAATATCTGTTTGACGATAACGGGTTTTCACTGTGCAGCGTAACGATTCGCGAATCGGTTGGCGATCCACCCAATGCAACTGCTTTGCAATTAACCCGTTAGAAAATAAACGAGGATGATCATGCCCTTGAGCGACAATCAATTCATTATTTTCCACATCTTTATCCACCACATACCAAGCTTCTTCTCCGGCATTTTTCAAACCGCCAATGCCTAAGCCTTTACGCTGACCGAGAGTGTGGTACATCAAGCCATCGTGGCGACCAATCACCTCGCCATCCACCGTACGAATATCCCCAGGCTGTGCCGGTAAATAACGCGCCAAGAAATCTTTGAATTTACGCTCACCAATAAAACAAATGCCCGTTGAATCTTTCTTTTTAGCGGTAATTAAACCTAAATCTTCTGCAATGGCACGCACAATCGGTTTTTCAATTTCACCTACGGGGAAAAGGCTTTGTCCTACTTGTTGGTGGCTCAAGGTATATAAAAAGTAACTTTGATCTTTATTTGAATCCAAGCCACGTAATAATCTTGCCTGCTTATCATCATTGGTGCGGCGAACATAATGCCCTGTGGCGATATAATCCGCACCAAGATCTTCTGCGGCATATTCTAAAAAGGCTTTAAATTTAATTTCTTTATTGCACAAAATATCAGGATTTGGCGTTCGTCCTGCTTTGTATTCTGTTAAAAAATGCTCAAATACATTATCCCAATATTCTGCGGCAAAATTGATTTTATGCAGTTTAATGCCGAGCTTGTCGCACACGGCTTGCGCATCGGCCAAATCAGCTGCGGCAGTGCAATAATCCGTATCGTCATCTTCTTCCCAGTTTTTCATAAACAAGCCTTCCACTTGGTAGCCTTGTTGCTGAAGAATAAAAGCGGAAACGGATGAATCTACCCCACCGGACATACCGCAAATCACTTTTTTTGTAGCATTTTCGGCAAGTTGTTCTGATGTGAGTTGAGGGAAATATTGATTGTAAGTTTTTGAAATTAACATAAATTCTCCCGTAACTTCGGTTAAGGCGAAGCACATTGGTTATTGTTAAAAAGTGATGAAATAAAATTTTTATTTAAATTATCCTACATAAAGTGCGGTAGAAATTTATAAAAATTTATTTCACCTCATAAAATTGCGAATCATCGTTTTTCTTCGCGAATTTTTGTTCATACTCTGCCTTGGCTTGCTCATCGCCCTCATCAAGTTTTGATTGAAGTGTGTCGCAAGGTTTATCACAATCGCAGGCTTTAGCTATACCCAAGGTGGATAAACCGCCACAGCTGCCTTTTAAACTTTGTTTTTTGATAATAAAGCCAATGGACATCAGTAGAATAATCGCAACAAATGCGATGAGGGTAAAAAATAACGTTTGCATAGCTACTCCTTTGTTTCCATAAGTTTTTTAAATGCTGATGACATTTTCGTCTCAAAACCCTTTTCTGTTTTGATGATTAAATAGATCGCAAGATCATTTTTCTCCGCCACTTCTAATGCCTTGTCTTCACCTAGTACGAATAAGCCTGTTGATAACCCATCAGCAGTCATAGATGTTGGCGCCAACACCGTGATAGAAGCAAGATGATGTTGAATCGGGTAGCCGGTTTTCGGATCAATTTCATGCGCAAAGCGCTGACCGTTTTCTTCAAAATAAATACGATAATCGCCAGAGGTTGCCATTGCCATATTATTTAAACCAATCACATTTTCGACCGCTCTTTCTCCCGTCATATTAGGCTTTTCAATGGCGATTTGCCAAGGTTTCCCTTCTGCATTTTTCCCTTTCGCTCGAATTTCACCACCAATTTCCACCATATAGTTTTGCACGTTAACTTGTTCTAACTTCTCTGCAACTTGATCCACGCCAAAACCTTTCGCAATGGAAGAAAGGTCAATATAGACTTGCGGAACAGACTTACTTAATGTTGGGATATTGCCGCTCATATCAAGCGTAATTTTATCAATCCCGACCCAAGCTTGACGCTCTGCAAGTTGTTCCAGTGTCGGTTGGCGTTCCGGACGTTTTTCAGGACCAAATCCCCATAAATTCACGACAGGCCCAACCGTTACATCAAGTGCCCCCTCCGTAACTTGGTGTAATCGAACCGCTTCAGCCAACACTTTTGCAAAATCCGATGAAATTTCGACTGGCGTATTGACCTGTGTATTTTGGTTAAAACGGCTTAATTCCGAACCCTTAATATAAGTGGACATTTTCGCATTAACATCTTTTAGAATGTGCTCAATTTGCTCATGGGTCTTTTGTGAATTTTCACTTACAGAGCCATCATCAATATATTTAATATGATAGGTTGTCCCCATAGTTTTACCACTTAATGTAATCACTTCAGCGTCTTTCTTACAAGCTGCAAGCGAACAAGCGAAAGCAACAACAAGAAGTCCGCTCAATATTTTCTTCATTTATTTTTCCTAATGAGATGAGTATAGGAAAACTGACTTTTCAATCAGCTTGCCTGTAATCTAAATAACAACAGGGGCGTATGCCATACGCCCCTAAAAAACGCTTTAAATTTTGACCGCACTTCATTACAAAGTGCGGTCAATTTTCATGGAGTTTTAGCTAATTAAAATCAGCCACCGAAGTCATCTAATAAGATGTTTTCGTCTTCAACGCCTAAATCTTTTAACATTTTGATTACGGCAGCGTTCATTACCGGAGGTCCACACATATAGTATTCACAATCTTCCGGTGCTTCATGATTTTTCAGATAGTTCTCATAAAGCACGTTGTGAATAAAGCCGGTGTAACCCGTCCAGTTATCTTCAGGCAACGCATCTGAAAGTGCGACATGCCATACAAAGTTATCATTTTCGGCTTGTAATTGGTCAAAGTCTTCTTGATAGAAGATTTCACGCTTAGAACGCGCACCATACCAGAATGAGATTTTACGTTTAGAATGTAAACGTTTTAACTGGTCGAAAATATGCGAACGCATTGGCGCCATACCTGCACCACCACCGATGAAGACCATTTCCGCATCGGTTTCTTTGGCAAAGAATTCACCAAACGGCCCGGAAATTGTCACTTTATCACCTGCTTTTAATGACCAAATGTAGGAAGACATTTGACCCGGAGGTGCGTCAGGTTGACGCGGTGGAGGCGTTGCAATACGCACATTAAGCATAATAATGCCTTTTTCTTCCGGATAGGAAGCCATTGAGTATGCACGAATGATATGCTCGTCCACTTTAGACACATAACGCCATAAATCGTATTTATCCCAGTCTTCGTGGTATTCCTCAGGAATATCAAAATCTTTATAGTGAACTGTGTGAGGTTCCGCTTCAATTTGGATATAGCCTCCTGCACGGAAAGGTACTTCTTCACCTTCAGGAATCGCTAATTTAAGCTCTTTAATGAAAGTCGCTTTGTTATCGTTGGAAATAACGGTACATTCCCATTTTTTCACACCGAAGATTTCTTCCGGAAGTTCAACTTCCATATTGCCTTTCACATTCACTTGGCAAGCCAAACGATAACCCTCTTTAGCTTCACGTTTGTTAATGTGAGAAAGTTCGGTAGGAAGAATTTCACCACCACCGCTTTTCACTTTCACAATACACTGACCACAAGAGCCACCGCCACCGCAAGCAGAAGAGACAAAGATTCCTTTACTTGCTAATGCGCCTAATAATTTTCCACCGGCAGGTAATGTGATTGCCTTTTCAGGATCATCATTAATACCGATTGTAATGTCCCCGGAGTCCACGAGTTTTGATTTCGCAAATAAGATGATTGCCACTAATACCAATACGATAACCGTAAATGCAGCAATACCGAGTGCAAGAATTACTGAATCACTCATTGATTACACTCCTTATAATTGAATACCGGAGAAGGACATAAAGCCCAACGCCATTAAACCAACCGTGATGAAAGTAATACCTAAGCCTTTCAAACCACCCGGAATATCTGCATATTTCATTTTTTCCGTTAAGCCAGCAAGTGCAACAATAGCAAGCATCCAACCTAAACCGGAACCGAAACCATATACGATAGACTCAGGAAAATTGTAATCACGTTGAACCATAAAGGATACGCCACCGAAAATCGCACAGTTTACTGCGATAAGAGGCAAGAAAATCCCCAGTGCGTTATAGAGAGACGGCATAAATTTATCTAATACCATCTCAAGAATTTGCACTAGACCTGCAATCACGCCGATAAAGGTGATGAAGTTTAAGAATGAGAGATCCACACCTTCAATTAATGCATTTTCTTTTAATATGTTCGCGTAAATCAACTGGTTAACCGGTACAGCAACACCTAATACGAAAGTTACTGCAATCCCTAAACCAAAAGCTGTAGATACCTTTTTTGATACCGCCAAGAATGTACACATCCCTAAGAAGAAGGAAAGTGCCATATTTTCAATGAAGACGGCCTTCACAAATAGGCTAATATAATGTTCCATTGATTATTTCTCCTGTTGCTCCGGTTTCCAAGTTCTTAATCCCCAGATAACAAATCCAATGATAAAGAATGCACTTGGCGCTAGTAGGAATAAACCATTTGCTTGGTACCAACCACCATTTTGAACAGTTTCAAGAATCGTTATGCCGAATAATTTACCTGAGCCGATAAGTTCACGGAAGAAGGCAACAATGATTAACATTGCGCCATAACCTAAACCGTTACCGATACCATCGACAAAACTTTCAAGCGGTGGCGATTTCATTGCGTAGGCTTCTGCACGTCCCATCACGATACAGTTCGTAATAATCAAACCAACGAATACTGAAAGCTGCTTAGATAAGCCATAAGCATAAGCTTTTAATATTTGGTCAACAACAATTACTAATGAAGCAATAATCGCAAGTTGTACAATAATACGAATACTGTTAGGAATATAGTGACGGATTAAGGAAACAAAGAAGTTTGATAACCCCGTGACTAAAGTTACCGCAATAGCCATAACAAATGCGGTTTCTAATTTTGTTGTTACCGCTAACGCAGAACAGATCCCAAGGATTTGCAACGCAATCGGGTTGTTTTTAGCAATAGGAGCTAACAACAGATCTTTTAAATTTGTTTTTCCAGACATTAGTTCGCTCCTGCATGAAGTTTTTCAAGATATTTACTAAAGCCATTTTCACTGAACCAGTAGTCAAAGGTACCTTGAACGCCATTACCTGTTAAGGTTGCGCCAGACAAGCCATCAATACTATGCTCATCTTTTGGTGCTTGACCTTTCACGATGCGAACAGCCGGTTGGTGTTGTTCATTGAACAATTTTTTACCTTTAAACAAACCTGCCCAATTTGGGTTTTCAATCTCACCACCTAACCCCGGCGTTTCACCATGCTGATAATAAGTGATCCCATTAATTGTATTGCCATCCGGTTGAACAGAGACTAATCCATACATGACAGACCATAACCCTGTACCATAAACAGGTAAAATCACTTGCTGAGTTTGACCTTGTTCATCTTTCACAAGATAAATTTCTGCCGTTTTCCCACGAGTGCGGATTCTCGCCTTATCTTGTTCGGCAGGAATCGCTTCTTGAGAATCATCAGACTCTTGAACATAATCACCTGTTGCTAAATCAACAAAACGTGGTTCAATAAATTTTGCATAGGTTTCTTTTACATTTGTTTTTTCCTGTAAAAGGCCTGCAACATTTAGGATATTTTTTTGTTTATCAAGTAATTTCTGCTCTTCTTGTGCCGGTTTTAACATCACTGCGGAACCCGCAACAATAATGGAGCAAACTAAACTTAGTAGCAACACAACAAAAATCGTGCCGCCTACACTGTCTTTATTAAACTTAGCCATTTGTTCTTGCTCTCCGACGTTTGATATTTGCTTGAACAACGATGTAGTCAAAAATTGGCGCAAACAAGTTTGCAAACAGAATTGCTAACATCATTCCTTCCGGATAAGCCGGGTTTACCGTACGAATTAATACTGCCATGACACCGATCAACGCACCATACCACCATTTACCGGTATTGGTGAATGAAGCTGAAACAGGATCTGTTGCCATAAACACCATACCCAATGCAAAACCACCTAAAACAAGGTGCCAGTGCCAAGGCATTGAGAACATCTGATTCGTTTCAGAACCAATTAGGTTAAATAATGTTGAAGTTGCAATCATACCAATCATCACCCCTGCGATAATACGCCATGAGGCAATACGGGTGAAGACGATAATTGCACCGCCCACTAAGATCGCTAAGGTTGAAACTTCGCCCATTGAGCCCGGGATGTTACCAATAAATGCATCCATCCAAGAGATTGGCTGACCGGTTACAGTATGCTGTAACGCACCTTGACCTGCTTGTGACCATTGTGAAAGTGCAGTTGCACCTGAGAAACCATCTGCCGCAGTCCATACCGTATCACCGGAAATTTGTGCCGGATAGGCAAAGAATAAGAAGGCACGACCTGCAAGAGCCGGGTTCATAAAGTTACGCCCTACACCACCAAAGATTTCTTTTGCTACAACGATACCAAAACTGATACCCAGTGCGGCTTGCCATAATGGTAAAGTTGGCGGAACAATTAAGGCGAAAAGAATTGTAGATACAAACATCCCTTCATTGACTTCGTGGCCACGAACTACTGAGAATAATAATTCCCAAATAGTACAAACTGTGAATACCACTAAGTAAATTGGCAAAAAGAAAATTGCACCCAAGGCCATTTTACTGCCCCAACCTGCGTTTAATGTTAGATCTAACCCTAAACCGTTAGCCAGTGCATAGTGCCAATCATTTGCAATTAATTGTTCTAAATTGCCTAATTGATTTAATGCGGGAATCGCTTGGTTACCCACATTGTACATACCATAGAAAATCGCTGGAAATAATGCGAGGAACACGGTGATCATCATACGTTTTGAATCTAACGCATCACGCACGTGTGTGTTTTTGTGCGTCACGGTACCCGGTGTATAAAGCAAGGTATAAATCGATTCAAAGATCGGATAAAGCTTGCTGTATTTACCACCAGGTAAAAACGCGGGTTCCATTTTTTCTAAAAGATTTTTTAAACCCATTTCTAACCTTCCTTCTCAATCTTTTCTAAAGCTTGGCGCAAGATTGAGCCATATTCATATTTGCCCGGACAAACGAATGAACAAAGCGCTAAATCTTCCTCATCCAACTCTAAACAACCTAATGCTTGAGCACTATCGGTATCACCAGCAATTAAATCGCGTAGCAATAAGGTTGGTAAAATATCCAACGGCATCACACGCTCATAGTTACCGATTGGCACCATCGCACGCTCACCACCATTTTCAGCGGTAGTGAAATTGAATAGTTTCTTACCAAAATGACCCAACACGGTACGGGTAATCGAATATTTATTTGGTTGCGGAGTAATCCAACCAAAGAATTCTTTATTGTTCCCTTCAGCAATCACAGAAACTTGTAATGCATAACGACCTAGGTAGTCATGTACACCTTTCGCCGTATTACCACAAAGTACAGAACCGGAAATAACTCGGTTTTCACCCGCACTTAGCTCATTCTCAGTTAATTGAGAAAGATTTGCACCAATCACCGTACGAATTAAACGAGGGGCTTTTACTTGCGGACCGGCAAGAGAAATAACACGATCAATATAAAGTTCACCGGTTGTGAATAATTTACCAACGGCAATCACATCTTGATAATTGATGTGCCACACGGTTTTATGTATACCAACAGGATCGATAAAGTGAATGTGAGTGCCCACTAAACCCGCCGGATGAACGCCACCAAAATCATGAATCTGAAGATTTGATAAATCCACAGTCGGAATATTGGTATCGCCGGCTTTACATAGATGTAATGGTTTGCTTGGGAATAAACGGCTTAATACAGTTAAACCATGGATAAAATCTTGCCCATGCTCTTTTAACACGACTTCAGGGTTCGCCGCCAATGGATTAGTATCCATTGCATTCACAAAGATAGAAGAAGGTTCGCTTTCAAGTGTAGGAACTTTGCTAAAAGGACGCGTACGTAATGCCGTCCATAAACCTGACTCCACAAGGTTTTGTTTTACTTGTTCAGAAGAAAGGGTATTAAGCTCATCCGCATTGTACTTCGCAAAAGTGATTTGTTCATCACCTTCCACACGAATTACCACAGACTGTAATACACGTTTTTCGCCACGATTAATCGCAGTGATAGTACCGCTTGCTGGGGCTGTAAAAACCACACCGGGATTTTTTTTGTCTTCAAAGAGTACTTGACCTTTCTTGACAACATCACCTTCGCGTACCTTCATAGAAGGACGCATCCCCACATACTCCTCACCAAGAATCGCAACTTGATTCACAACATTACCGCTGTGGATTACTTGTGCCGGTTTTCCTGCAATAGGAAGAACCAAGCCTTTTTTAATTGTAATCATACTGTTTGCACTACTTTTCAAGGTTAAAAATACGATTGCAAATAACTAAAATTAAATGCAATCTCGTGTTTGAGCGTGACAGAAAATGCTAAAAAACCAAAGCATTCATAACTGACACATAATTAAAAAAACTCAAATTTGTTTAATTTTTAGGCAAGTAAATAAAATCACTACTCAGCCTAAATTTGAAAATATAAAATTTAAACACCCCATTCTAGCGAAAATCCGTTTTTCATTCCACCTTAAGGCCTACTTTTTGTGAAAAATTTGTGAACTTTTTCCAATATACATATAAATGGTTACAACATATAAAAAGAATAAACTTATAATCCACTGCCCCTACAATTTGGTGATGTTGGAAATACTTCGCCAAGACTCTTCCATTCCTCTTTCGTGTAAAGATGTAGAGCCAATGCGTGAATCCCATTTTGTAAATCATCGGCAAATAATTGATAGACTTTTTGATGACGCTGTACTTTGCGCATACTATCAAATACATCACTCACAATGACGAGTTTGAAATGAGAATCCGCACCACGACCGGAGCTATGCATATGACTTTCATTTTCTACCGTTGCAAAGTGCGGTTGAAATTCAGCGTGAATTTTTGCTAGCAATTCTTGTTGTTTTGACATCCCGAATACTCCAATAAAATTTTGTGGAAAAGCTATACATCAGTCATTAAGTTTGCAAGAATAACACAGTTCAATTCAATTAATTGAGGAAATTATGAAACTAACAAATAAAATCAAAACATTATCCGTTATTAGTCTTGCAGCAACGACACTTTTCCTTGCCGGCTGCCAAGCCCAATCCAATACACTCACCTTTACGCCGTCAGCCCCAAACGCATCTTTGAATATTAATCAATCCGCTGTTGTATATGTCACAACAAAGGATGCTCGTGCACAGCAAGATATTTCTCGTTACACAAAAAATGGAGAGTTAATAAAGCTCAACGCTTCACCCAGCGTGACGCAATTATTCCAACAAGTCATGCAACAAAACTTAGTCAGTAAGGGGTTTCGCATTGGGCAATCAAATAATGCTAATGCCGGTGTAACCGTTGAAATCAAAGAATTTTTCACTCATGTTGAACAAGGTAATTTACGCTATAACCTCACCGGAAAAATTCAAGTGACCGTTTATGTTCAAGGTGCGACTGGAAGCTATAATAAAGCCTTTAATGCGACACGTTCTCAATCCGGTGTCTTCAACGCAAATAATGATGAGATCCAAAAGGTGCTAGGTGAGACTTTCAATGATATTGTCAATAATATTTATCAAGATCAAGAAATTGCTTCAGCAATTAACCAATATACCCGCTAATTGTTAATTGGGGCATGATGCCCCATTTTGACCGATAAAAACTTGACGAATACCTCTTTCAAGCGTAACATTCGCCCGATTTTTTAACGAGAAGGACACACACTTTGGACAGTCATAGTCGATACCGAATATCACTTTAGTCTCCCGCCTCATGTCAATATGACTATCGGCGAGAGTTCGTCGGTAGGTCTACCACTTTCGGCATCTTTAAACCAAACGAAAATACCGAAATTTTTAACCGCACTTTATTCGTTTGACATTCTTGTATGTTCACGGTTAGCTGTTCATAATCCTAAAAGGAGTATGAAATGATCAACGCTTTTGCTATCAATGATTCCCGTTTAGTTCGCATTGATGAAGATCAAGCCAATCTCAGTAACGCAATTTGGCTTGATTTACTTGAACCAACGGGCGAAGAGCGTGAAATGCTTCAAGAAAGCCTAGGGCAGAGCCTTGCCTCTTTCCTTGAATTAGAAAACATCGAAGCATCCGCACGTTTTTTTGAAGATGAAGATGGCTTACATCTCCACTCATTCTTTTATTGTGAAGATGAAAACGACTATGCAGATTTAGCCAGCGTCGCATTTACAATCCGTGACGGGCGTTTATTTACCTTACGTGATAGGGAACTTCCCGCATTCCGTTTATATCGTATGCGTTCTCGCAACCAGCGTTTGTTAGAATGTAATTCGTATGAAGTACTACTTGATCTCTTTGAAACTAAAATCGAACAACTTGCGGATGTGATTGAAAATGTTTATGCCGATTTAGAAGCGCTAAGTCGTGTTATTTTAAACGGCAAACAGGACGAGGCTTTTGATGAAGCCCTAAACACCCTAACCGAACAAGAAGATACCAGCTCTAAAGTCCGTTTGTGTTTGATGGATACTCAACGTGCACTCGGTTTTTTGGTACGCAAAACCCGTTTGCCTTCAAACCAGCTGGAACAGGCCCGAGAAATCCTACGAGACATTGAATCTCTACAACCGCACAACGAATCACTGTTCCAAAAAGTGAATTTTCTCATGCAAGCAGCAATGGGTTATATCAATATTGAGCAGAACAAAATTATGAAATTTTTCTCGGTCGTATCCGTTATGTTCCTACCGGCAACGCTAGTTGCATCCACTTATGGAATGAACTTTGAATTTATGCCGGAGTTGCATTTCAAATATGGCTACCCAATGGCTATCGGCTTAATGATTGCCGCCGCACTCACCCCTTACATTTATTTCAGACGAAAAGGATGGCTATAATGGAATTATCCCAAACTGCATTATTTATTGGTTCAATTATCAATTTTTATGCCCTTGTATTAATTTTACGAACATGGTTGCAATTTGCTCGAGTGGATTACTATAACCCCCTTTCTCAATTTGCAGTCAAAGCAACAGAACCGGTACTTAAACCGGTCCGAAAACTTACCCCAACGATCAAAAATATTGATACCTCGGCTCTTTTCGTCATTTTTCTTCTTGGAGCACTAAAATCCGTGCTCTACTTTGGTTTAGCCGTGGATGTGATGTTAATTTTAGGTATATTAAGTATCTTCAAAGCAATAGGTGTAGCCATCTTCTATGTCCTCTTCATTAGTGCAATCTCAAGTTGGTTTAACCAAGGCAACAACCCTATTTTTTATGCACTTTATCAGTTGACAGAACCGTTACTCCGCCCCATAAGAAAAATTCTACCGACAATCGGCATGATTGATTTTTCACCGATGGTGATCGTATTTATCCTACTCTTTATCAATAATTTACTATTCGATCTTTTACAAGGAATTTGGGCTATAGCCGGATAGGCACAAATAAAAAACGGTAGAACTTAATCTACCGTTTTTTATATTACAATCTGATTAACAAATTGTTGTACCTTCCTCAGTTCCTAGCACGACATTACGTAATGCACCCGATTTACACATATTAAACACACGAATCGGCATACCGTGATCCCGTGCTAGTGTAAATGCCGCCAAATCCATTACCTGCAATTCTTTATCAATTACTTCCGCATAAGAAAGATTGTGATACAACTTCGCTTCCGGATTTTTCGCAGGATCACAATCATATACCCCATCCACTTTTGTTGCTTTTAACACGACATCAGCCTCAATTTCAATACCACGTAAACAAGCTGCTGAATCAGTCGTGAAAAATGGGCTACCTGTTCCTGCCGAGAAAATCACCACACGTTTTTCTCTCAACATCTTAATCGCCTCAGACCAATTATAAGTATCGCAAATACCGTTTAATTGGAAAGCCGACATCAACTTCGCATTCACATCTGCACGATGTAACGCATCACGCATCGCTAATCCATTCATCACGGTAGCAAGCATTCCCATATGATCGCCCACGACACGATTCATACCGGCTTTGGCTAGTTTCGCACCACGAAACAAGTTTCCACCGCCTAATACCACACCAACTTCTACGCCCATTTCGACTAATTCTTTGATCTCCAACGCCATACGATCAAGAATGGAAGGATCAATACCAAATCCTTCATCACCCTGTAATGCTTCACCGCTTAATTTCAATAAAATACGTTTGTAAATTGGTTGGCTCATTGTCTTTTCCTTTTTGGCTTAAAAAAATTGACTTATTTTATAGAATAACGAAACAAGAGTGAAGAAGTTAAAGATGGAAATTCTGATTGAAAGATGGATAATAAGCAGCATTACTATGCTTAATAAAGAAAATATGAACGTACAAAAAATACAACCAATTTTAACCGCACTTTTTGTTTTTTCCTGTGCCACTCTCGCAGGCTATTTGATGTTGATCGGTTCCGGAATGTTTCCCAAACCAAGTATTGGAATCATCTTTCTCACGAGTGTGACTATTTTATTATTAAGCTGCAGCAAAAAAGCATTTTACTTTATTATGTTACCTCTTGCTTTTATTCATGCACTTTACACGCCAACAGGACTAAATTTTGGTGCGCCGAGCTACCAATATATCGCTTCTGTTTTCTCCACGGATCTCTTGGAAACCAAAGAATTTCTATTACAAATTCCCCTTAGTAGCTACTTTATCGCCCTCAGCATTCCTATTTTAGTGTTGATACAATACAAAAGTGCGGTCAAATTTAACATCAAATTTTATCGAAATAAAACCTTTATCGTATTAACTACTTTACTCTTTACATATCATCTCCCGCTGTCAGAGCCAATAAAAGAAACCCTCAGCGCCACATTAAATGTTTATGACGAAATGAAGAAATTAAAACAAATGTCACTGTCAGCTAAATGGGGGGAATCAACACTAGAACATTCTCGCTATGATGATTATGTGATAGTGCTTGGAGAAAGTGCACGCAAAGACTATCACCATGCTTACGGATACCCTATTAACAATACGCCATTTATGTCTAGTGCCAAAGGCACTCTAATTGATGGCTTCCGGTCTGCCGGTACCAACACTGTTTCCTCTTTACGTTTAATGCTCACTCTACCAAACAAAGAAAAATGGGAACCAAACTATGAATTAAGTTTAGTTGATTTGGTCAAATCAGCCGGTATCAAAACTTATTGGCTATCAAATCAAGGGTTATTAGGGGAGTTCGATACCCCCGTTTCCTCTCTCGCCTCAAAAGCTGATGAAACATTTTTTCTCAAAAAAGGGGGGAGCTTTAATTCAACTAACTACAGTGATTTTGATTTATTGCCCAAATTATCTCAAGTATTAGCAGATCCAATACAAGGTAAACGTTTCATTGTATTACATATTTACGGATCTCACCCACTTGCCTGCGATCGTGTGGAAGACTATCCGAAAATATTTAAAGATGAAAATATTGAACCTAACCATACCTACTTAAACTGCTATATTTCTTCCATCAAAAAAACTGATGATTTTCTAAAACAAGTTTATGAACAGCTTCAAGAAAATGAACACCAAAATCACCGTACTTTCTCAATGATCTATCTCTCCGATCATGGACTATGCCACCAACAAGATGAAAAACACAATATATTGTTTAATCAAAACTGTTTTAGTCGTCAGCACCACGATGTTCCCCTCTTTAAAATTTCCTCTGATGACATTGAACGCAAAGAATACAAAGTGTTTAAATCGGGACTAAATTTTTTAGAAGGCATCGCAAATTGGATGGGAATTAAAAACTCAAAACTCACTGATGAAGAAAATTTATTTTCCAGTGAAGATGATAAAGATGACTCAGGCTTACAAAAACGTATTGATGAAAAGTACCGTAAAGATACAGATCCGGCGATTGATATTCGCCCTCGACAGTATAAATAACAAAAAAGCCGATAATAACTATCGGCTTTATATTCAAAAACAGAAAAATTAAGCGTTACCACCAGTGATTTTCGCTACTTCTGCTGCAAAATCTTCTTCTACTTTTTCAATACCTTCGCCTACTTCTAAACGAATGAAATTAGTCACTTTGGTATTGACAGATTTTAAGTAATCACCTACTGAAACTGAAGGATCCATAACAAATGCTTGACCCGTTAAAGAAACCTCTCCGGTGAATTTCTTCATACGACCTTCAACCATTTTTTCTGCGATTTCTTTTGGTTTACCTGAATTGATTGCGATATCAATTTGAATTTGACGCTCGTGCTCAACTACTTCGGCAGATACATCTTCCGGGTTTACAAATTCAGGTTTAGATGCGGCAACATGCATTGCTACTTTTTTCAATTCTTCAGCTGAACCTTCACCTGCCACTAATACACCAATTTTCGCACCATGTAAGTATTGTGCAATCACGTCACCCTCAAGGTAAGCAACACGACGAATTGTCATATTCTCACCAATTTTTGCCACTAATGCCGCACGTTTTTCTTCAAATTGTGCTTGTAGTTGCTCAATAGTGGTACCTTTATTCGCGGCTGCGTAGTCAGCTACTTCATTCGCTAAACCTAAGAAACCGGCATCTTTTGCCACGAAGTCTGTTTCGCAGTTCATTTCAACCAATACACCGAAACCGGCTTGAACACGTGCAATGATAACACCTTCAGCGGCGACACGACCTGCTTTTTTCGCTGCTTTTGCTTGACCGGATTTACGCATATTGTCAATTGCTAACTCAATATCACCGTTAGCTTCAACTAATGCTTTTTTACATTCCATCATACCTGCACCGGTACGTTCACGAAGTTCTTTAACTAATGCTGCTGTAATTTCAGCCATTTTTCCAATCCTCTGTCTGAAAGTGCGGTTATTTTTCACCACATTTTTTAGATAAAAATACAGGGGCAATTTTCGCCCCTGTGCCAATTAATCGTTTTGATTAATAAGGGCTACGCCTTATTTTAATACCCTGAATTATTCAGCATCCGCCGCCGCTAATTCTTCTGCTACTGCAGTCTCGTTACCACGACCTTCTTTTACCGCTGCTGCTGCTGCAGTAACATAAAGTTGAATTGCACGAGTCGCATCATCATTACCAGGAATAACAAAATCTACACCGGCCGGAGTAGAGTTTGTATCAACGATAGCAAATACAGGGATACCAAGATTATTCGCTTCTTTTACAGCAATATGTTCATGATCTGCGCCGATAACGAACAATGCATCCGGTAAACCAGCCATATCTTTAATACCGCCAAGGCTTAATTCAAGTTTCTCCATCTCACGGGTACGCATTAACGCTTCTTTTTTGGTTAATTTGTCGAAAGTACCGTCTTGAGATTGAGTTTCTAAATCTTTTAAACGTTTAATTGATTGACGAACGGTTTTCCAGTTAGTCAACATACCACCTAACCAACGGTGATTAACATAATATTGTTGACAGTCTAATGCTGCTGCTTGAACTGCTTCTGATGCCGCACGTTTTGTACCAACGAATAAAATTTTACCGTTATTGCTTGCAATACGCGTTAATTCAGCCAATGCTTCGTTAAATAAAGGTAAAGTTTTTTCAAGATTGATGATGTGAACACCGTTACGAGCACCAAAAATGAAAGGTTTCATTTGTGGATTCCAGTAACGAGTTTGGTGTCCGAAGTGTACGCCCGCGTTGATCATATCGCGCATTGAAACTTGTGCCATAATATTTTCCTTTTTATTGGGGTTGAGCCTCCACATATCAGCTCATCGACCGTTTGGCACCCCGATGAAGCCTTAGCGATATGTGTGTGTTATTTAAATTTACTCTTTTTTTAACAGCAAAAGAGCGGTGCGTTTTATATCATAAAGCGCACTGAAATTCCAGTTTATTTTTGACAATTTTCCGAAGATATTCGCTGTAATGTATGCAAGGTTTCCATAGCCAGTGCAGCCTGTTCATAGGGGACAAAAATATGATCATGGAAATTACCTGCCACCACATTACAACTGATTTCCGCCTCGCCTAAGGCTTTAGCAAAGGTGGCGGTCAGACCAACAGCCGCTAAATCGGAATGGACCGTCAGCGTAATCCAAGCGGCCTTAAATTGCACATCAAGGTGATAATCTTTCGCCGTTTTTTCCGTCACCACGACTGACAAACCTTCTTTCTCGCGAATAGTCGCAATCAGGGCGGAAGAGGGCAAATTTTGCTCCGGTTTTAATGTTGCAAAATAGTAAGCGCCCTCATTGAGTTCAGGTTTCATTGATGCTAATAACACATCAAGATGACGAATTGGGATTGTCATAGTTTTTCCTCTTTCTTTTTCGCTTTTACAAATAACAGCACGGGACGATGCTCTAAATCTCTAAATTCCGAATGCCATTCCGGTTGTTCGGCAAGCATAGGTTCAGCCATTTGTTCAATTTGGAAACCGGCTTCAATTAAATGATTGATAATGGTTGCCATGGTACGGTGATAGGTTTTAAAAGGTTGCTTAAACCAGTTTCGATCACGCTCTCCTTCATCACGGTAATAATTTAAGCGATAGGCTACCTGTTGTTTATTTTCATCTTTTTCCCAGCGTTCTCCCACTTTATGGCAAGTTGTGATGGGGTGCTCTTGTGAAAATACTAATGTACCTTTTGGTTTTAATTTTGCATGAATTGCCGCCAATAACGCCGGAAAATCCTGCACATAATGAAAAGCAAAAGAACTACTGATAACATCAAAATTTTCATCAGGTAAATCTGCGAGGTTTTCCATCGCTAACTGATGTAAGGAAAAACGCCCGTGAAATTGACCGCACTTTTCTAGCTCTATTTGCGCTTGTTTTAACATATTGGCGGATAAATCCACGCCCACAACAGCACGAGCCCCCTGTTCCAGATAAAGCTGTAAATGCCCACCTGTACCACAACCAAGATCAAGTAACTTTTTACCTTGAAGCTCAGGCAAAAGGGAAAGCATTGTCGGTTTTTCCACAATTTCATTCAGACTAATCGGGTTAGCACGAAGTTTTTGATAAAGCTTAAAGAAGTTCTCCGTATCGTAAACGCTGGTTTTATTTTTCATATGATTCCTGTCATAAAATTTAAAAGGGCGTATGACATACATACGCCCCTTGGAATGAGATGGGGATAGCATTATCCCATAAAACTCGCAAACCAACCTAAATTAGCTCCGACTTGTGCCACAATGTTCAATATGCCAAAGAGGATAACAAAACCAATCATAAAATTACCGCCATAAACTTTATAATCGGCATTCGGGAATTTTTGACGGCTCGCCTTCGCAAGCAATGCCGGCACGATGGCCGCCCAAATGGTTGCCGCTAAACCTGCATAACCAATAGCAACGACAAAACCATAAGGAAACTGAAGGCTTAAAAGTAGAGGCGGTAAAAATGTCACCAACGTCGTTTTTGTTCTGCCCATTAGGCTATCATCAAATTTAAATAAATCCGCAATATAGTCGAATAATCCCAACGTCACGCCAAGGAAAGAACTGGCAATTGCCATATAAGCAAAGAAATTCAAAATGACCGCAATATAATCTGTTTCAATATATTTACGTAGTGCTTCTAGCAATGCTGAAACATCCCCGCCTTTTTCAATCACCGGCGCAAATTCCGCACGGGGTAAATTGCCTTGAATCGCAAGCTGCCACAAGATATAGATAATGAGCGCCAAGCCGGTACCGGTAAAAATAGCTTTCATCACACGATTGCCATCACGGTGGTAATATTTGACCAAACTTGGGACATTGCCGTGGAAACCAAAGGAAACTAAACACACAGGAAGTGCGGTCAATAAATAAGGTAAATATTGTTGCTCACCTTGTGCAATAGTATTCAACAAAACTTCCATTTTTACTGACCCCAACAAACCTGCTGTGGAAAGAAAAAAGGCTATCACCATTCCACCAATTAATATCGTGGTAAAACGATCGACTGCTTTGGTTGAAAGCCATACAAATGCCCCTAAGACGATACAGAAGATTAATGAACCGAAAGTACGTCCAATTTCAACCGCACTTTCAGGGGAACTCAACAGTTGATTTAATAAATTTTGCGTAATGCCACCACCTGAGGTGATATAGGCGTAAGTTAAAATATAAAGTACAAATGCAACGGACAAACCATTAATCGCATTCCAACCTTTGCCAAGTAAGTCTTTGACGATAGTGTCGAAACTTGAGCCGGTGGGATAATGCAAATTGGCTTCTAAAATCATTAAGCCGGATGTCGTCATACAAAACCATGTATAAACCAGTGCAAGAATCGAACCGATAAACCATACGCCCGCAGTTGATGTAGGATTCGCCAACATACCGGCACCAATTGCGGTGCCGGCAATAATCATCGCACCGCCCAATAACGAAGGGGATTTTTGTTGTTTCATAAATGATTCCTTGAAGTGAGTTTTGCACTATTATAGTAGTACAATTTCAAAACTCAATTGTTTTTTATTAGACAATTTAAGTGAGCTTTCCTTATAATCCCACTATCTCTACCCCTTGTACTCTCAATAGGAATCTCAAATGAAAAAATACATCAAATCTTTTGCCTTTGCTTCTGTCACGGCTTTTGTGCTCAATGCCTGCGCAGATTCAGCCTCAATCAATCAGCAAGCGGCCTCCAGTTATGCACAAGAAATGGGGAAAATTCGCACTCAAGGTGCAGTGGATACCACTTCTCAAACAGCAAAACGGATTCACCAAATTTTCAACAAAATGGTACCTTACGCCAATAAAGAAAATCAAACCGGTCAACCCTTTAACTGGCAAATCACGGTTATTAAGTCTAAAGAATTAAATGCGTGGGCAATGCCGGGTGGAAAAATGGCGTTTTATACGGGATTAGTGGATTCATTAAAACTCAATGATGATGAAATTGCGACCGTCATGGGACATGAAATGGCGCATGCCCTGAAAGAACACGGTAAAGCGAAAGCGAACTTTGGAATGGCCACAGGCATTGCCGCTCAAATTGGGCATATTGCCCTTTCCACTGTTGTGGGATCAGATTTAAGTGGAATCGCGATTAGCCTAACGAAAGATTTTGCATTAGATAAACCTTATTCACGTAGTGCTGAAACCGAAGCAGATGAAGTGGGTTTATTGCTTATGGCAAAATCAGGCTTTAATCCGCAATTTGCCCCTGGGTTATGGGATAAAATGAAAAAAGCTTCCGGTGGTTCAAAAGGGGCATTAGATGCCTTGGCATCGACTCATCCAACAGATGAAGACCGTCAAGAAAACTTACGCCGTTTACTCCCTGAGGCGATGAAACTTTACGAAGCCTCAAAAAAATAAAAAACGTTCGGTATTATGTAGCAAACACACAAAAATAGAAATGTTAACAGAACCTAGGGACACACTGCGTGTGTCCGCATTTTAACCTATTGAAATAATTTAATTTTTATAACGGACACACAGTGTGTCCCTACAAGAGAACAAAAAAACAAAACCGCACTTTCGTTTCCAAAAGTGCGGTTGAATTTTAAGGTATTTTATTAATGCGCTGCTTTGCTTTCATTTTCTTCAAATACCGGTAATGGTTTATGTTCCGTTGCCACATAACTATAAACCACCGGAAGGACAAACAAGGTAAAGATTGTACCAATAGATAAACCGGCAACGATAACGATACCAATACTAAAGCGTGATACCGCACCAGCACCGGTGGCATAAAGCAATGGAATCAGACCCGCTACCATCGCACCGGTAGTCATCAAAATCGGGCGCAAACGTACTTTAGCGGCGGCGGTAATCGCCTCAATGCGATTTTTGCCGTGCAATAATTGCTCTTCTTTTGCCACTTCACACATCAAAATACCGTGTTTTGTAATCAAGCCCACCAAGGTAATTAAGCCTACTTGTGAGTAAATATTCAATGTTGTGCCTGCTGTACCAAAGAAAGATAAGAAATTCAACGTCAATAACGCCCCACTTACCGCCAAGGGTACAGAAATCA
The DNA here is from genome assembly GCF_001999285.1 of Rodentibacter genomosp. 1. GTDB lineage: Bacteria > Pseudomonadota > Gammaproteobacteria > Enterobacterales > Pasteurellaceae > Rodentibacter. The sequence continues at coordinate 36,242 of NZ_MLHN01000007.1, read as the reverse complement.
TAATGACCATTGGATCTCGGATAGATTCAAACTGAATCGCCAACACTAAGAAGATGATCACCACAGCCAATGCAAAAGTGACCGCCAACGCATTACCCTCTTGGATTAACTGACGGGATTCCGAACGGAAATCGTAAGTATAGCCCTGTGGTAAAGTCGTATCGGCATGCTGTTGTAGCCATGCCACCGCATCACCCGTGGATGTCCCCGGCATTGGTACCGCTTGAATCGTAGCAGAATTTAACTGGCTAAAACGAGGTAAAGAAGTCGGCTGTGTCTCCAATTCCATACTAATCAAACTACTTAATGGTACGGATTCCCCATTACTTGCCGTGAGATAGTAATTTTTGAAACTTTCCGGTGATAAGCGATCATCACGTTTTACTTGTGAAATCACTTTATAAGCCCGTCCATCAATATCCACACGGGTAATAGTTGCAGCAGAAAGGAAACTTCCTAATGTGTTACTAATTTGCTGCATCGTAATGCCATAGGTTCCTGCTTTTTCTTTATCTACCGAAATCGTCATTTGTGCGGTATCGTATTTCAAATCAAGATTGGTATAAACAAACTTACCCGATGCCCGCATTGCGGCTAAAAATTTCTCAGCCGTATTTGCCAACGCATTATAATCTTGTGCCGTTTTTAACACGATAGCAACAGGAGGTCCTTGTTCCCCCGTGTCAATCTCAGGGAAATTAAAGGCAGATACCGACACTTCCGGAATAGCTTTTGCTTTTGCATTCAATTCGTTCATGACTTCCGGTTGTTTACGTGAGCGTTCTTTCCAATCCTTTAATGTCACAATATTGAGTGATTGGTTCGAACTTGGTGCACCCGCAATACTCATCCCAAACCATACCTCCGGTGTATCCATAACCGTCTTCATATAAGGTGTCATAGCATCTTGGATATAATCCACATTCACATTAGAAGGCGCAGAACCAATGGCAATAAATGCCCCTTTATCTTCATTTGGTGTTAATTCACTTGAAAGCGAGTTAAAGAGGAATGGTAATGTGGCAAAAATCGCCACAGCAAACGCCACCATGGATTTACGATTTTGCATCACAATATCCAACATATAGTTGTACACATTGTTCATTTTAGACAGTGTATGTTCAACTCTACGTTCCATCCAAGTCGGCTCAGCATTGGATTTCAGCAATTTGCTCGTCATCATTGGAGAAAGGGTTAATGCCACGATACCGGAAATAAATACCGAACCGGCAAGGGTGAGGGCAAACTCTTTAAATAATGTCCCGGTAATCCCCCCCATGAGCGCCATCGGCGAGTAAACCGCAATCAAGGAAATGGTCATTGAAATCACCGGTAACGCAATTTCACGAGTACCAATAATTGCTGCTCGGAACGGGGTTTCCCCTTCTTTAATATGGCGGTCAACGTTCTCCAATACCACAATCGCATCGTCCACCACCAAACCGATGGCGAGAATCAATGCCAATAATGTCATCAAGTTAATAGAGAAATCTAAACTTTGTAACATCATTAGCACCCCGATCAATGAAATCGGAATCGTTAATACCGGAATAATAATGGCACGCAGTGAGCCGATAAACATTAGGATCACCACTAATACGATCACCGTAGCCTCAACAATCGTTTTTATCACCTCATTAATAGAGCTATTAATGGCGATTGTGCGATCATAGAGAATATCCGATTCCATACTGTCCGGCAGCTGCTTCTTAATGCTTGCATAAAGCGGTCGGATTTTTTCAGCCACGGTCAATGGATTCGCAGAAGAAGTCGGATTAATACCTAATACAACGGATTCTCCACCATTTGCAGTTGCACGAGAATTATCGCTTTCTTTATTTAATTCAACCGTCGCAATATCACGCAAACGCACTAAATCATCACCGTTAGAGGCAACAATCAAATTACCTAACTGTTCCACGGATTTCGTGGTGGTTTCGACCTTATTGCGATAGCTGACGTAATAACCGTTATCACTTCCCGCTGCCGTTTGAATGTTATTAGCAGAAAGTGCGGACATCACTTGTGAAGCTGAAAGATTTTGAGCAGCCATTTTTTGCGGATCTAACCAAATACGCATCGCATATTCTGCCGCACCGAAGATTTGTACTTCCGCTACCCCTTCAATCGTAAAGAACTGAGGTTTTACTACACGGTTGATATAGTCCGTCACTTGACTGGAATCCAACTTGTTAGAACGGAAACTAATATACATAATCCCCGTTCCTCCGGATGAGGACGCCACCGTAGGATCCTCAATGCCACTTGGTAATTCTGAACGCACTGCATTCACTTTTGCCAAAACATCCGCCAACGCCCCTGCGGGATCCGTATTTAATTTCATCTTCACAGTAATTGTTGAAGAGCTTGGCGCACTAGATGAGGACATATAATCAATATTATCCGCCTGAGCAATGGATTCTTCCAATTTGGAAGTCACGAACGCCTGAATCAAGCTCGCATCTGCCCCCGGATAAGCCGTAGTCACGGTAATCACCGTGGTTGTCATTTTAGGATATTCACGCACTGCCAATTTCGAAATCGCCTGCAAACCTAAAATAATGATAAGCAAGCTAATCGAAACCGCTAAAACAGGGCGACGAATAAATATATCAGTAAATTTCATTCGTATTTCCTAGCCTATTAGAGATTGGTTTTCTTCGCAGGTTCGGTTCCACCAACGATATCTTTCTTAATCCACTCAACAAGGCTGCCATTACCAATACCTTGCTGACCACCGGTAATAATTTTATCACCCACTTTCACTTCATCACCTTGTAATTGGGAATAAATCCCTTGGCGATCTTTGGTAAATACCGTGATTTGTTTTGCGCGATAGAGTGAATCTAATTTTGGATTATCGGCAAATTTCGCTTTATCTTCTTCGGATAACGGCTCTAACAAATAAGAAATTTCACCGTACATGTTATAGCTCACCGCCACTTGTGGCACGACGATCTGATTTATCTCTGTCGGTAGCGCAATACGTAAACGTGAGAACATACCGGAAAGCAATTTACGCCCGTCTTCCGGATCGAAAGTCGCCTGAATATCCACTAAACCGGTTGATGAATTAATTGCCGGTTCAATCGCCGTAATACGCGCAGAAAAGGTTTCCCCTTGGCGAGCATCTGTTGTTGCGGTAACACGTTGTCCAAGATGCAATTTATCTAGCTCATTTTGTGAAATCGCAAAATCAATTTTCATAGAGCTAGTGTCTTCTACACGAACAATTTCGGTACCCACATTCACATATTGACCAACATTCACCTTTACAATACCAGCTTTACCATCAAAAGGAGCCACAATCTGACGACGTTCAATGGTTGCTTTTAAGGATTCGATATTCGCCACTTGCGCATCATACGCAGATTTTGCATTATCCACCTCTTGACGGGAAACCGAGCTGCTTGCCAATAAATTTGCATAGCGTTGATAAGTTTGGCGCAATGCCGGAAGTTGTGCCTGTGCCGCTTGAAGGCTCGCACGTTCAACAGAGCTATCAAGCTCAACCAACAAATCACCTTTCTTAACTATTTGCCCATTCTGAACAAATACTTTAGAGACAGCTCCCGCGTTTTGAGCGCTCAGCATCGCCCCTTGATTTGGACGCACAAGCCCTGTGGTATTAATCACCGGAGTCCACTCGCTTGCCTTTACTTCCAATGCAGTAACAGGACTTGAAGACTCCGGCATATTAGCAATTGCCTTACCAATCATAATGCCACGTAACACATTAAAACCGATAACACCGGCAAAAATTAAGACAAACACTACTAAAATAATTTTCATAAAGAAAACATGCGAGCGTTTTGGTCGAGTTATTTGAGTTTGACTCATGTTGTTTAAAGCTCCGTAATACAAAAAATTACTCTTATTTCTGAATTGCCCGCCAAGAGCGTTCAACCACAGATTCTAAAATTTCATGGGTAAGTCCCACATTTAAAAACTTAATATCCGATGCCATTGTCATTGCCGTTTTTAAACTGAGCTGGAAAAGAACCTCATCGGGTAAATCCGCTAATTCATTTGCAGCCTTGGCTTGCAAACAAAAATGATCCCAACGACTATTATCCATTTCCCGACAAAGTTCAGCAAAATTAGGTAAAGACTGATACTGATTTAAGTTTGATAAAACCGTCGGATTTTCTTGCAAAAACTGCCAAATATTCCACCACATCCGTCGATATTGTTGAAAAAAAGATTCCGATTCATCGAAATCCTTCTCCAGTGCTGCCATAAACATAGCAAACACACGCCTAGCAAATTGTTCTAACAACTCATCTTTATTTTTAAAGTAAAGATAAATCGTTCCTGCTGCGACCTTGGCTTCTTTTGCCAATTTATGCATCGAAAGTTGATTTAAACCCTCTTTTGCCATCAGGCAATCCACCGCCATAAAAATTTGCTCGGCAAGATCTGTTTTAGAGTGCCGCATAAAAAAGTCTTAGGTTTGAAAATAAAAAAGGGGAAACATTTACCCCAGGAATGAACGAGCGTTCATTTTAGAGATTTTTCATTTTTTAGCAAGTTAAAAATAAAAAAGTGCGGTCATTTTTCGCCACACTTTAATTCCCACAACTTCATTTCTAAAGGATATAAATCCTTTCTTTTTTACTACATATCCTATTACTCAAACTCAACCATTTCATCTTTTTTGTTTACATCAGCAGGAGGATTAGCCGCTAACCAATTCGCCAAGCGGGCATAATCGGCAATAGAGAGATTTTCCGCACGAGCATTTAAATCAATATCAAGTGCGGTCAAATTTTCAGGAGAAAATAGTGTAGAAAGTGCATTGCGTAATGTTTTACGACGCTGGTTAAAGGCTTGTGAACAAACACGATTGAGACAATACAAATCCTTCACTGGATATGGCAAGTTTACATGGGGAATAAGACGCACTACTGCAGAATCTACCTTTGGCGCAGGCTTGAAAGCACTTGGCGGAACATCTAAAACGGGCATAACTTGACAAAAATACTGTGCCATAATGGTTAATCGTCCATAAGCTTTGCTATTTGGTGCGGCACACAGACGTTTCACCACTTCTTTTTGTAGCATAAAGTGCATATCTTGAATGATGTTATGATACTGAAATAAGTGAAACATCAATGGCGTAGAAATGTTATAGGGTAGGTTTCCAAATACACGTAACTTTTGTCCTTTTTCCACCAAATTCTCTTGACGATAAAGCTCGCCAAAATCAAATTGCATCGCATCATTTTCAATGACGGTAATTTTGTGATGTAGAAATGGGTGATGGCGTAAACGTTCGGCCAGATCACGATCCAGTTCCACCACAGTTAAATGATCGACTTGTTCGGCAACCGGTTCGGTTAGTGCACCAAGTCCCGGTCCTATCTCCAGTAAAAATTGATCCTTTTGCGGATGAATCGCCGCCACAATATTCTGAATGACATTGTTATCGTGCAAAAAATTTTGTCCGAAACGTTTGCGGGCGGTATGCCCTAAGTGTTTTTTTGAGCTCATAATATTCTATCTTCTATTAAAGTGCGGTTATTATAGAACGTGATTTGGGTTTGTAAATCATTGAACTATTGAATCCTTCTCTACACAAAAAGGTTATTTTTTCAGCACAACTTGATTTTCACCTTTCACCTCAACGCAAAAACGGCTATAATCCGCCCGTTTTTCTTAAATTACCGCTGAAAGTGCGGTCAAAAAAATCAGTTATTTTTTAGAGGATACAATGGCAAAAGAAGATTGCATTGAAATGCAAGGTACAATTTTAGAAACATTACCGAATACCATGTTTCGTGTAGAGTTAGAAAACGGTCATGTCGTGACGGCTCACATTTCCGGCAAAATGCGTAAAAACTACATTCGTATTTTAACCGGTGATAAAGTGACGGTGGAAATGACGCCTTACGATTTAAGTAAAGGACGTATTATTTTCCGTAGTCGTTAGTTTTAATGGAATTAATGGAAAAAGAAAACCGATATAAATTATCGGTTTTTTCTTGCCTAAAAAACTGCAAATCGGTTGCAAAAAACAAAAATTTCGATATAATCCGCAACCCTTAGTCACATTCAATTTTTCGTTCCTTGCCTTTGCAGATTGGTGACTAATCTACGTCAAAGGCTGATTAACCCGTAAGGAGCAGTCATGCGTCACTACGAAATCGTGTTTATGGTTCATCCGGACCAAAGCGAGCAAGTACCAGGTATGATTGAACGTTACACAGGTTCTGTTAAAGAAGCCGGTGGTCAAGTTCATCGCCTAGAAGATTGGGGTCGTCGTCAATTAGCGTACCCAATTAATAAATTACACAAAGCACATTATGTGCTTATGAATGTAGAAGCGCCTCAACAAGTCATCGACGAGCTAGAAACGACTTTCCGTTATAACGATGCTGTATTACGCAGTCTTGTTATTCACACTAAGCACGCCGTAACAGAAGCGTCCCCAATGGTTAAAGCTAAAGATGATCGTAAAGTTTTAACTGAAGTTGAAAACAACGATTTTGAGGATGCTGAAGAGTAATTCAAAAATTGATAATCGCTTTTCATTAATCGGCACAGTTTGTCAATTACCAAAGCGATATAAAAGCCCTAATGGCATTGAACATTGCCGGTTTTGGTTGGAACATCGTTCCGAGCAGTTCGAAAGTGGTTTATCACGCCAAGCTTGGTTAAAAATGCCCATTCAAATTAGTGGTAATCAATTAGTAGAAAAAACTCAAAGCATTACGGTCGGCAGTCAACTATTGATTGTAGGTTTCATTACCTCACATAAAACTTCAAGAGGTTTTAGTCAATTAGTGTTACATGCCGAGCAAATCGAATTTATAGATTAGGAGACAGCCAAATGGCACGTTATTTCCGTCGTCGTAAGTTCTGCCGTTTTACAGCGGAAAATGTTGTAGAAATCGATTACAAAGATATCGCTACATTAAAGAACTACATTTCTGAAAGCGGCAAAATTGTACCAAGCCGTATTACAGGTACTCGTGCGAAGTACCAACGTCAATTAGCTCGTGCAATTAAACGCGCGCGTTATTTAGCGTTATTACCTTACTCTGATGCACATCATCACTAAGAAGGAGAAGGTCAAATGCAAGTTATTCTTTTAGATAAAATTGCTCACCTAGGTAATGTAGGTGACCAAGTAGATGTTAAATCAGGTTTTGCCCGTAACTTCTTAATTCCGCAAGGTAAAGCGGTTATGGCAACAAAAGCTAACATTGAACATTTTGAAGCACGTCGTGCCGAATTAGAAGAAAAAGCAGCTAAAGCATTAGCCGCAGCGGTTGAGCGTGCAGAACGTTTAGAAGCGCTTGGATCTGTGACTATCACCTCTAAAGCAGGTGATGAAGGTCGTTTATTCGGTGCAATTACTACACGTGATGTTGCTGAAGCTGTGGTTGCAGCTGGTGTTGAAATCAGTAAAAGTGAAGTTCGTTTACCAAACGGTCCAATTCGTACTCTTGGTGAACATGATGTTCGTTTCCAACTTCACGGTGAAGTATTCGCATCATTAAATGTAATTGTTGTAGCTGAATAGTTTCTTCATACGTTCAAACAAAAAACCCGACTTAAAGCCGGGTTTTTTTGTTTGAAGGATATATATCAGCAAGTAAACCTTTTGTCATTTAAAACTTGGGACTATCCTAGATAACTGACAAATTTTCTATTTAGGATGCAATATCCTAATGAGAAAAAGTCGTCTAAGTCAGAGCAAACAATATAAACTCATTGAGCTGTTTGTTGCCTGAGTGACGGTGGAACCAACAGCAGAGTTGGTAAATGTAAACAAAGCGACTGCAGCATACTACTTTCATTGTTGACGTCTCCTCATCTATCAAAACAGACTTTACTTAGAAACATTTGAAGGTGAAATTAAAGCAGATGAAAATAACTCCTGTGGTGATCGTAAAGGTAAACTTGATCGTGGAACTACGGGTAAAGCCACTGTATTTGGGTTTCTCAAACGAAATGATAAGGTTTATACCATTGCCCTAGAATGCACAGTCAGCAACATTATTGCCGATTATAGAACACACTAACAAAGTGAAACATCTACAAACTAACAATTTGTGAACTCTTTCATAAGACGATTTTGCAGGAATTTTACCAAGCTTCCTTTCACAAGAAAATCTATACGGATTTGAGTACATTGCAAGTGATTTAGATGAATAGTTAGTGTATTATAACCAACATCAAACCCATCAGGGAAAATGTGCTGCAGAAAAACATCGATGGAAACATTGTTTGATGGAAAACCGCATTTGGGTAGAAAAGGATTTAATCTCAAATTAATCTGACAGATACTGTAATTTTAAACGTGGCTGTCAGATTGGGGTTGAGCTTCTACAGATTATCTAGTCTTTCATCGCCCCAACATTGCATAATGGCCTGTCTTGATTTCCACTTTTTCGATTTATCATACGCCTTGCGAACTTTGCCCCTATTTTCATGCGAAAGGCATAATTCGATTGATTCAGACGAAAAGCGATCTAATTCATGTAAATAAGTGCTGGCAATGCTGCGCAAGCCGTGAGCGACTAACAAATCTTTAAATCCCATTCGTTTTAATGCCACATTAGCCGCACCGCTATTCATAGGGCGATTATAAGGCGCAACGCGACTACAAAATACATATTTACGGTTGCCCGTATAACGGCGCATTTGCTCTAACACATTCAAGGCTTGAGAGGAAAGCGGAACACTATGCGCACGTTTGCCGCCTTTCTTCGCTCTGCCGGAATATGTAAGGCTTTCGCCTCCCAGTCAATATCAGCCCATTCTATCGTCACCGCCTCGGAACTTCTCAAAATGCTCAATAACTGCCACTCGATTAAAAGTGCGGTCGGTTTTTTAACATCTGAATTCTGCAAAACCTTGAATAAGTGCGGAAATTCTTCAGGGGTTATGGTTGGATGATTCTTAGTCTCCACATAAGTAAATTCATCGTGAATCTTTCTAAAGGGATTTTTCACGATTAAATTTTCATCCTCTGCCATTCTAAAAATCTGATTAATCGCAATATTGATTTTATAAAGTGTATTGGAATTTTTCAGCGGTGAAAGCGCCAGCGCAAAAGTTTCATAATTTGCCTCATCAATCGGCAAATCTCCAATTTTAGGGAATAAATTCAACTCCACGCGGCGAAAAGCCTCATTAACGGTTTGAGCCTTGAGTTTCCCCAATTTCAAGCGCTTATCACGCCATTTAATCGCCATTTCTGCAAAGGTGATTTTCTTTTCTTCGGTTTCTAATTGCTGTTTTTTTCGATATTCCAAAGGATCTATATTTTGTAATAGCAACGTTCGGCATTCTTCAGCCAATTGACGGGCTAAAGTAAGGGAAAGCGTGGGATAAGCCCCCAAACTAATTTTTTTCTTATTTGCCCATTTGTACACAAAATAAAATATCTTTTCACCATTTGGAAAAATACGAATATTTAAATTTCGCCCATCAGATTTTGAATACTCTTTTGTGCTAGGTTTAAGCGCTTGAATGGTAGTATTTGTTAAAGGTTTTACAAGTTTTGCCATTGTGGTAACTCTCAATAAAATGAAAAACTACCGCATTTTAACCCCCAGTAAAAAGCCCTAAAATTTAGTGGGGGTTATTCTGGGGGTTAAAGCTGCGAACAATAACAAACAATAGCGAACGAAAACAACAAATAGAAAGTTGTTAAAGTGTTGTTTTTACGTTGTTTTTTGACAGAAAAGACGTTATTTGACAAGCTACATGGCGGTGAGAGGGGGATTCGAACCCCCGATGCAGTTTCCCACATACACGCTTTCCAGGCGTGCTCCTTCAACCACTCGGACATCTCACCGTGTTGAGGTGCGCAAACTATAAAGATTTGCAGAAATTTAGTCAAGTTTTTTGAGCCAGAATATAAAAATCTTCTTAAATTTTCGTTAAAATAGCGATATTTTATTCATCTCTTGTTGTTTTTTTATGCACCTCAAATCATTGTTTTCTAAAAATGTGTTTTTAGCCGTAAAACCTTTCAGTGCACTGAAAGATTCATTTCGACTCGGTTATACGAAAAAATCACTATTTCGAGATATCATTGCAGGATTAACGGTCGGAGTCATTGCCATTCCTCTTTCTATGGCATTAGCGATTGCGAGTGGTGTCGCACCACAACATGGGCTTTATACCGCAATTATTGCAGGTATTATCATCGCTCTAAGCGGTGGTTCACGTTTCAATGTTTCCGGCCCCACAGCCGCTTTTGTCGTTATTTTATATCCAGTGACCCAGCAGTTCGGCTTGAGTGGTTTGCTGATGGCAACCTTACTTTCCGGTGTAATTTTAATCTTAATGGCGCTATTCCGCCTCGGTCGACTAATTGAATACATTCCTCTACCCGTTACTCTGGGCTTTACCTGTGGGATAGGTATTACCATAGGGACGCTACAAATTAAAGATTTTCTAGGGTTAAAGATTGAACAAATGCCCGCTCATTATTTGGAGAAAACTCATGCTATTTTTACCGCACTTCCAACCATTAGTTGGTCAGATACAATTGTGGGTGCCACAACATTATTAGTATTAACACAATGGCATAAACTACGTGTTGCGATACCTGGTCATTTACCAGCCGTGATAATCGGAACTATACTGGCATTACTCTTACAGCATTTCGGTTTTTATATCGAGACCATTGGCTCTGCATTCCAATATACGCTACCGGACGGCTCTATAGGACAAGGAATTCCCAATGTATTACCCGATTTTTCCCTACCGTGGAATGTGCCAAATGCTCAAGGTGAATTGATCCAATGGAATTTTGATCGCCTACAGACCTTGCTGCCCGCGGCCTTCTCTATGGCTGTATTAGGGGCAATTGAATCATTACTCTGTGCTGTGGTTCTAGACAATATGACAGACACCAAACATCATTCAAACAATGAGTTATTAGCTCAGGGGTTAGGAAACCTCTTTTCGCCATTCTTTGGCGGCATTACAGCAACAGCAGCTATCGCTCGTTCCACCGCCAACGTTAAATCTGGTGCGGTCTCACCTATTGCCAGTGTTGTGCATGCCCTTTTAGTATTATTTGCGTTATTATTTTTTGCACCAGCTCTTTCTTATTTACCCCTATCCTCTATGGCGGCACTACTTTTAGTCGTGGCCTGGAATATGGCAAGCATACATGAAATAATTAGCCTTGCCCGTCGTTCGAGTAAAAACGAGCTTACCGTATTATTTACCTGTTTAATTTTGACTGTGCTATTTGATATGGTCATCGCCATCACCGTTGGTGTACTCTTAGCGAGCCTATTATTTATTCGCACGATTGCTGAAATGACCAAAGCCATTGAGCAAAATTCACCGGAGGATTTCAATGATGTTTTGGTTTATCGTATCAGTGGCCCTCTATTTTTTGCCGCAGCAGACAAATTGTTTGCGGAGTTACACGATAAAACTGTTCATACTGATCACGAAATCAAACATATTGTGCTACAGTGTGATGCGGTGACCGTATTGGATACAGGGGGGATTCATGCACTCACGCGTTTCGTACAACATATGCTCCCCCATCAGCAGCTTTACTTATGCAATATGCAATTCCAACCTTTGAGAATGTTAGTGAAGTCAAACAGCGCCCCGGAAATACAAAAAATCAATTTTGCTTCGGATTTAAAAGAAAGCTTTAATAAAATTCGTCATTTTGAGGGATCTAATCCATAAGGAAAAACAAAAGCGTGCTAGAATAGTGCGCTTTTTTATTAACAGATTAAAGGAATATTCAATGCGCCCGAATAATCGAGAGAATTATCAGCCTCGCCCAATTAAAATTACCCGCCATTATACTAAACATGCGGAAGGTTCCGTTTTAGTTGAGTTTGGGGATACAAAAGTGCTTTGTACTGCCACGGTGGAAGAGACCGTACCACGTTTTCTAAAAGGTCAAAACCAAGGTTGGGTAACCGCTGAATATGGTATGTTGCCACGCTCTACGCATAGCCGCATGCAACGTGAAGCCACAAAGGGTAAACAAGGTGGACGTACAATGGAAATCCAACGCTTAATCGCCCGTTCTTTACGTGCAATGGTGAATTTAAATGCACTGGGTGAGAGAGCCATTACCCTAGATTGCGATGTCATTCAAGCAGATGGTGGCACTCGTACTGCCGCAATTACCGGCGCGGCGGTTGCATTGTATGACGCAATTAATGGATTAATCAAAAACGGAACTTTAAAAACGAATCCAATTAAAGGGTTAGTTTCGGCGATTTCCGTTGGGATTGTCGAGGGAGAAGCCGTTTGTGATTTAGAATATGTAGAGGATTCAGCGGCAGAAACGGATATGAATGTCGTGATGATGGAAGACGGCCGTATGATTGAGGTACAAGGTACGGCAGAAGGCGAGCCGTTCAGCCATGAGGAATTACTCACTTTACTTGAATTAGCCAAACAAGGTTGCCATCAAATCTTTGCCGCACAACGTGAAGCCCTAGGCTTATAAGGATAGAAAATGGAACAATATAAACGTGATTTTATTGAATTTGCCCTCAGCCGTCAGGTACTGAAATTCGGCGAGTTTACGTTGAAATCAGGGCGTAAAAGTCCATATTTTTTTAATGCGGGTCTCTTCAATAGTGGGGCGGATTTAGCCCGATTGGGTGAGTTTTATGCCGCTGCAATTCAAGCAAGTGCGGTTGATTTTGATGTTATTTTTGGCCCGGCTTACAAAGGGATTCCCATTGGTACAACAGTTTCTGTCGCATTGTTTAATCGCTACGGTATTGATAAAGCCGTCTGTTTTAATCGTAAAGAAACTAAAGATCATGGAGAGGGCGGTAATTTAATCGGCAGTCCGCTACAAGGAAAAATTTTATTAGTGGATGACGTGATCACCGCGGGAACGGCTATTCGTGAATCCATGCAACTTATTCAGGCAAATAATGCCGAATTGGCAGCCGTATTAATCGCCCTAAATCGTAAAGAACGAGGCAAAGGAGAACTTTCAGCCATTCAAGAGGTAGAACGGGATTACCAATGTCGAGTATTATCAATCATTGATTTAGACGATTTAATGCAATTTATTGAACAAGATCCAAAATATCGTGATCACTTGCCAACAATGCGTGCTTATCGTGCAGAATTTGGCGTATAAAACTTGATAAATCGATCTTTGTCGCTATTTTAGGAAATACGCAAAAACAACCGCACTTTTTAGAGGACAGAATGAATTTTATTGGAAAAATTTTAGGGGTGTTCATCGGCTGGAAAATCGGCGGATTTTTTGGTGCCATAGCAGGACTTATTTTAGGCTCCATCGCTGATAAAAAGCTCTATGAACTGGGGGCTGTTAATTCAAGCTTTTTCAATCGAAAAACAACACGCCAAGCACTTTTTATGCAGACAACCTTTGCCGTACTGGGACATTTGAGTAAATCGAAAGGTCGTGTGACCGAAGAAGACATTCAACTTGCCAATCAATTAATGGCACAAATGAAATTGGATGATCAAGGTCGCCGTCTTGCTCAAGATGCATTTCGCCGAGGCAAAGAAACCGATTTCCCTATTCGCCAAGTTATTCGTGAATTTCGTATTGGTTGTGGACAACGTGCAGATTTATTGCGGATGTTCTTACATGTACAGGTGCAAGCCGCATTCTCTGACGCACAATTACATGAAGGCGAAAAAGAAGTGCTTTATGTCATTGCAGAAGAACTTGGACTTTCCCGTATGCAATTTGAACAAATGATTGCGATGGAAATGGCCGCTCGAGCTTTTACTCAAGGAGGGTTTTATCAACAAGGTGCATATCAACAACGTGGCAACTATGAATATCAACAAAATCGTAACGCCTATCAACAATCTTCCGGACCAACGTTGAATGATGCCTATAAAGTGCTGGGTGTGAACGAATCCGATGATCGAAATACGGTCAAACGGGCATATCGCCGTTTAATGAATGAACATCACCCAGATAAACTCGTGGCGAAGGGATTACCGCCTGAGATGATGGAAATGGCGAAAGAAAAAGCACAACAAATCCAGGCCGCTTATGATTTGATTTGTAAATCAAAGGGCTGGAAATAAAGCGTGCGTGTCATTCTCGCCCCAATGCAAGGCGTACTCGATCCTTTTGTACGCCAACTTCTGACTGGAATCAACGATTACGATTTATGTGTTACAGAATTTATCCGTGTTGTAGATCAGTGTCTTCCTGAAAAAGTCTTTTATCGCTTATGCCCTGAACTCAAAAATCAAGGTTTCACACCTTCAGGTACACCGGTACGGGTTCAGTTACTTGGACAACATCCTGATTACTTAGCCGAAAATGCTATTCGTGCCATTAATCTCGGTTCACACGGCATTGATTTTAATTGCGGTTGCCCTTCTAAAACCGTCAATGGAAGCCACGGCGGTGCCGCATTACTCAAACAGCCTGAATTAATTTATCGTGCAACACAGGCTCTACGAAAAGCGGTTCCGATATCCTATCCCGTGAGCGTAAAAGTGCGCTTAGGTTGGGACGATATTTCCCAAGCTATTGAAATTGCCGATGCAGTACAACAAGGCGGTGCGACAGAAATCACGGTTCATGGTCGAACAAAGACTGATGGCTATCAGGCTGATCGCATTAATTGGGAAAAAATTGGTGAAATTCGTCAATCTCTCTCTATCCCCGTCATTGCGAACGGTGAAATTTGGAATTGGCAAGATGGACAAAATTGTATTGCAAAAACAGGTTGTCATGACCTTATGGTAGGGCGTGGCGCATTAAACATACCAAATTTAAGTCATGTCTTAAAATCAAATCTGCCAAAAATGCCATGGACAGAAATTCAGACAATGTTACAAAAATATGCCGAAATGGAGAATTCTCACGATTCGGGCTTTTACCATGTTGCTCGCATTAAGCAATGGTTGCGTTATTTGAATAAGGAATATGAGGAGGCAAATGTGGTGTTTGAAAAGATTAGAACTTGCCAAACTGCGGCGGATTTTCGAGAAAGGTTCACACGCAATATGTCCCTACAAAATAACCAAAAAACAGATTTGAGCATTTTCGACATACTACCGTAATAGCTCAAAAGTGCGGTTAAAATTGACCGCACTTTTTGCTTTAAATTTGAATATATCCATCATAAATATGAGTAGCATCACCCGTCATATAAAGTGGCTGTCCTGCTCCTTGCCATTCAATCATCAAACTTCCCCCCGGTAAATCAACTTGTACTTTGTTATCAAGCAGACCTTGCATGATTCCCACAGCTGCAGCGGCACATGCTCCACTACCACAGGCTTGGGTTTCTCCGGCCCCACGTTCATACACACGTAATTTTATATGGTTACGGTTTATTATTTGCATAAACCCAACGTTAACACGTTCAGGAAAACGTTCGTGATTTTCAAGTAAAGGCCCGAGTTGTTCAACATTTGCACTGTAAATATCTTCTACTTGCACAACACAATGAGGATTTCCCATAGAGACCGCACCGCATAAAACGGTTTGAATGTCTGTACGCAAGATATAATTTTTTTCAAATTTATTCGCGATAAAAGGAATTTTTGCAGGCTCCCAAATGGGTACCCCCATGTTTACACGAACTTGCCCATCGTCTTGCACCGTTAAAATCATTTTTCCTTTTTGGGTGCTAACAGCAATATTTTTCTTATTGGTTAAACCTTTAAGTGTCACAAAACGTGCAAAACAACGAGCACCATTACCACATTGTGAAACTTCAGTGCCATCTGAATTAAAAATACGATAATGGAAATCTAAATCAGGATCGTAAGGCGGTTCAACAATCAAAAGTTGATCAAAGCCAATTCCGCGGTGGCGATCTGAAAGGCGTTTAACGGTTTCCGGAGCCAAATAAACATTTTGTGTAATCGCATCGACAACGACAAAATCATTGCCCAAACCGTGCATTTTGGAAAACTGCATTGCTATCCTTAAATTCTTTAAAGTGATGGCTTCGCATTATAGTAACCAACAAAGGGAATAGCAAATGAGCAAAAACGAGAAAGAAGCATAAAAAATGCGATCAATTTGACCGCACTTTTAGCTTTGATGAATACTTACATCCAAGCATTATTACGAATAATCCCCACAGCAATACCTTCAATTTCAAAGTAAGGCTGTTCTTCCAAGTTTACAACAATAGGCTGAAATTCTTCGTTTTCTGCGTGAAGATAAATTATGGAACCTTTACGCTCATAACGTTTCACTGTAACCTCATCTTCAATACGTGCAACAATTACCTGCCCATTTCTCACATCTTTTGTACTGTGGACAGCGAGCAAGTCACCATCCAGAATGCCGATATCTTTCATCGATTGCCCATAGACTTTAAGCAAAAAATCTGCTTGTGGTTTAAACATTGTGGCATCCACACGATAAGTACCTTCAATATGCTGTTCTGCAAGAATCGGCTCACCTGCCGCAACACGGCCAATCAACGGCAGTCCTTCCTGCTCATCACTTGTACCATCATCTAAAATACGGATACCTCGTGATGCGCCTGAGATAATCTCAATCGCCCCTTTCCGAGCTAATGCTTTCAGATGTTCTTCCGCCGCATTAGGGGATTTAAAACCCAATTCACGCGAAATTTCGGCTCGTGTTGGCGGCATCCCCGTTGTTTCTAAATGCCGTTTTAATAAATCCAATACTTCCTGTTGTCTATTGGTTAATGGTTTCATAGCCACTCCTGTTGTTATATACAGAGATTATGTCATTATATACAGAAGAAAGGCGGTTGCAACCGTTATTTATATTTCATACCAAAATTTTAAGGGATTATAACTGGTCTAATATGATATTATTGAGTCGATAATTGATAACAAAAGAGAACCTGATTATGTCGAGTATCGTGAATGCCTATCGTAAACTGTTAGAATTTCCCTTATCGTTCTTAGTAAAAAATAATCCTATCCCAGCCAATCCAGCTGAAGAACTTCAACTTAATCTTTCCCAACCTATCGTCTATGTTTTACCCTATACCTCTCAAACCGATTTTGTGATTTTCCGTCGAAATTGTTTGAATGTAGGTTTACCGGATCCCGCTCAGAAAAATGATGTGCATGGAGTCAGTTTGCCCCGCTATGTGTATTTAGATGAGGGACGTCGTTTTTTTAAATCAAAAGGTGCAAAAGACGAAACTACTCAGGTATTTAACAACTATTTAGAATTACACCGCACCTTTGAAGATTTAGATGTACAAATCGTACCGGTTTCCGTTCTTTGGGGGCGCTCACCGGGACATGAAGATAAAGCAGCTTTACCCAACTTACGATTATTGAATGGTGTACAAAAAACCTTTGCGGCGATTTGGTTTGGACGTGATACCTTTGTGCGTTTTTCTCAAGCAGTTTCATTACGCTATATGGTGAACGAATATGGTTCTGATGAGAAAATGGCACAAAAATTAGCACGTGTTGCCAAAATGCACTTTGCCCGTCAGCGTATTTCAGCTACGGGTCCACGTTTGCCGAATCGTAAAGCGATGTTTAATAAACTTCTACAATCCACTGCTATTCAAGCGGCAATTGAAGATGAGGCCAAAAGTAAAAATATTAGCCGTGAAAAAGCAGAAAAAGAAGCCTACAAAATTTTAGATGAGATCGCAGCAGATGTGAGCCATTCTAGTCTTAGAGCAGCAGATCGTTTTTTACGTTGGCTATGGAATAAGTTATATTCCGGCATTGATGTACAAAATGCTGATCGTGTTCGTAAGCTTGCCCTTGAAGGCCATGAGATTGTCTATGTCCCTTGCCACCGAAGCCACATTGACTATTTATTGCTTTCTTATGTACTTTATCATCAAGGCTTAGTCCCTCCCCACATTGCGGCGGGAATTAACCTTAATTTCTGGCCGGTAGGCCGTCTTTTCCGTAGTTGGGGGGCGTTCTTTATTCGCCGTACTTTCAAAGGTAATCGACTTTATTCCTCTATCTTCCGAGAATATTTAGCAGAATTATTCCATCGAGGCTATTCGGTAGAATATTTTATTGAAGGTGGGCGTTCCCGTACCGGTCGTTTACTCGCCCCTAAAACGGGAATGATGTCAATGACCTTGCAAGCCCTTCAACATAATCAAAGCCGTCCCATTTCAGTCGTTCCTGTTTATGTGGGCTATGAACACGTGTTGGAAGTGGACACTTATGCAAAAGAATTACGCGGTGCGGCAAAAGAAAAAGAAAATGCAGGCTTGGTGATTCGTGTGATTAAAAAATTACGTAATTTAGGACAAGGTTTCGTGAATTTTGGTGAGCCGATTACGCTATCCAATTATCTCAATCAACATTTTCCTAATTGGAAAGAAAATAACCACGAAGACAAACCTCATTGGTTTAATCAAGCTGTAGATATGGTTTCCCGACAAGTGATGATTAATATCAATAAAGCAGCGGCTGTCAATGCAATGAATTTAGTGGGAACAACGCTACTCTCCTCCCGTCAGCGCGCCCTTGCCCGTGAACAATTGCTTGAGCAATTGGATAGCTACCAACAAATGTTGCAAAATGCACCTTATTCCGAAGATATGGTCATTCCAACAGATTCACCTAAAGCGATGTTAGAACACGTATTAAGTCTTGATCGTGTCGGTGTATTAATTGAAAAAGATAACTTTGGTGAAATTGTTCGTCTTGAACGCACCTCAGCGGTATTAATGACTTACTATCGTAATAACATTCAACACGCCTTTGTTTTACCCTCTTTGGTTGCGAGTATTGTGCTCCATTATGAGGCAATTCAGAAAGATCTCTTATTAGATGCCGTCAGTAAAATCTACCCATTCTTAAAAGGCGAACTTTTCCTACATTTCAATCAGGAAGAATTAAAACAACAGGTAAGCAAAATTATTACGGAATTTACACGTCAAGGGGTAATCCATAACCGTGAAAATCTCCTTTCTATCGACCGTTCAAAAGTCCGAATTTTACAACTTTGGTCTGCCGGAGTGCGTGAAATTTTACAACGTTACTACATCACAACGACTCTCTTACAGAAAGACCCACAAATCTCCCGTGCAACCTTAGAAAAAGAAAGTCAGTTAGTCGCACAACGCCTGTCAGTCCTACATGGTATTAATGCACCGGAATTCTTTGATAAAGCGGTATTCTCTGCATTTATTGCGAATTTAAAAGAGGAGGGCTATTTTGATGAGCAAGGTCAGGGCAATCTTCCTTATTTGAATGCATTATCCTCCATCCTTGAGCATCTCATTTCCACAGAAATCAGCCTAACCATTAAAGGTACGGTTGAAAAAGCAGAAGAGATAGAATAGCAACCAAAGTGCGGTTAAAATTCAAAACGATTTTAACCGCACATTTTTTCTAATTGCTACCCTAATGCCACATCTAAAATCATCATCAACGAAAAACCCAACATTAAGCTGAGTGTCGCAATATCGGTATTACCGTTACTTTGCGATTCGGGAATAAGCTCTTCAACCACAACGAAGATCATCGCCCCTGCCGCAAAGGCGAGAGCATAAGGAAGAATTGATGTCATGGATATCACAAATAATGCACCAATCACGGCACCAACAGGCTCAACAATGGCGGAGAAAGCACCGTAAGTAAAGGCTTTCATTCTGCTATGTCCTTCAGCCCGAAGTGGCATAGACAACGCAGAGCCTTCCGGCACATTTTGTAACCCCATACCAATCGCAAGTCCAATAGCACTTAATGTCAAAGGAAGGGTATCTGCATTTTCACTAAGCGTTGCCACAGCACCAAATGCCACACCAATCGCAAGCCCCTCAGGAATGTTATGAATAGTAATTGCCAAGAAAAGTAACATGGATTTGGATAATCTACGGCGGGGCTGCATACCTTCCGCCTCTTCAATCGGTTTACTTAAATGCAAATGAGGAACAAGGTAATCCACTCCACGTAAAAATAATCCCCCTATCAAAAATCCAACGAGCGTCGGAAGCCAATACCATTCACTTTGGTTTTGTTTACTAAATTCAAAAGATGGCTCTAGTAACGACCAAAAAGAAGCAGCAATCATCACGCCGGCAGCAAATCCCATCATACTATCAAGCAGTTTCTGATTAACCTGTTTAAAAAAGAACACAAAGGCAGAGCCAAAAATCGTGCAAAACCACGTAAATAAGCCAGCGATCAATGCCTGTAATACCGGGTTAAGCGATAAAAAAGAATAAAAAAGTGTCGTCATAAAATCCCTCATAAAAACTATGCCTACTATACATTTGCAAGAATAAAAGCTCAATCTGTTAATCTGATAGGCAAATAAAAATACATTTTCTAACCGCTCTTTAAGGTTTTCCAAAATAAATTCCCTTTAAAGGTTGAAAATTAGGGTGATTTATTGCGATAATCCCAAAGATTTTTGGGTGATCTTTTCGCAACCTTTTGTGGTTTTGCTTTCTCTTTTTAAAAGATCAATTTTAAGTAAATTTATCGTTAGAAAAAAACAATGGCTGAAAAACGTAATATTTTTTTAGTGGGCCCAATGGGAGCAGGTAAAAGCACTATTGGACGCCAATTAGCACAGCAATTAAACATGGACTTTTTAGACTCCGATGCCGTTATTGAAGAACGTACCGGTGCAGATATTAGTTGGATTTTTGATTTAGAAGGAGAGGAAGGTTTCCGTAAGCGTGAGGAACGGGTCATTAATGAATTAACACAGATGCAAGGTATTGTACTCTCTACCGGAGGCGGGGCAGTGATGTCTAAAGATAACCGTAATTATCTATCTGCTCGTGGCATTGTGATTTATTTAGAGACGACTGTTGATAAACAATTCCAACGTACACAACGTGATAAAAAACGACCGCTCTTACAAGGTGTTGATGATCCTCGCCAAGTCTTGGAAGAGTTAGCAAAAATTCGCAATCCACTTTATGAGGAAATTGCCGACATCACACTTCCAACCGATGAGCAAAACACCAAAGTAATGGTGAATCAAATTGTTGATTTAATTGACAATATGAATGGATTAAATAGTTCGCTTTAATATAAAAAAGGGATAAATTATGTTGTGCGTCAATGTAGAGTTGCAAGAACGTCGTTACCCGATTTTGATTGGTAGTGGTTTACTCCAAAATGAACAAAATTACCCGGTAAAGCAAGGGGATAGGGTAATGATTGTGACGAATCCTACTGTCGCACAATTTTACTTGGAAAGCGTCATGACAGCACTTCAAAAGCGAGGGGCTGTTACCGAGTATGTTCTCATTCCCGATGGTGAAAAATATAAAACCCTTGAGTCATTAAACCTAATCTTTACTGCGCTTTTAAAAGCAAATCACGGGCGTGATACAACAATTATTGCCCTTGGCGGTGGAGTGATTGGTGATGTCGCCGGCTTTGCTGCGGCAAGCTATCAACGGGGAGTGCGTTTAATTCAGATTCCAACCACGCTACTTTCACAAGTGGATTCTTCTGTTGGCGGAAAAACTGCCGTCAATCATGAGCTCGGTAAAAATATGATTGGCGCTTTCTATCAACCTTCCATGGTACTGATCGATACCTTGACACTCAATACACTACCAAAGCGTGAAGTGAATGCAGGCCTTGCCGAAGTGATAAAATACGGTGCCATTCTTGATAATGAATTTTTTGTTTGGTTAGAAAAACATGTTGATGATCTCGTCGCACTGAAACAAGATATACTTCAACACTGTGTTGCTCGCTGTTGCCGGATCAAAGCGGATGTGGTTGCTCGCGATGAAACAGAAAAAGGCGATCGTGCTTTACTCAATCTCGGTCATACATTTGGTCATGCTATTGAAACCCATTTAGGTTATGGCAATTGGTTACATGGTGAAGCAGTTTCTACAGGAATGATGGTGGCAGCAGTACTCTCTGAAGAATTAGGTCATCTTTCTTTAGCAGATGTCTCTCGCCTAGAAAAACTCCTTGCCCGTGCCAATTTACCTACAGTATCACCCGATACGATGCAACCGGAAGATTACTTACCACATATGATGCGTGATAAAAAAGTGCTTGCCGGTAAACTTCGTCTTGTGTTGCTTAAATCGCTTGGTCAAGCCTATGTCGCAACAAACACTGATCATACCCTCGTGTTAAACGCTATTCGACGTTGCACACAAACGGACTAAAATGCCACGTCCGAAAAAACAAATTAAGCCAAATATCAAACACCGCCCATTTTTAAAATGGGCCGGTGGTAAATTTCGTTTAACGGATGAAATAAACAATGCTTTTCCAAAGAAAAAACAATGTTTAGTTGAACCCTTTGTTGGTGCCGGTGCAGTATTTTTGAATACAAATTTTGAACGCTATATTTTGGCGGATATCAACCCTGATTTGATTAACTTATTCAATATTATCAAAGCTGATGTTGAAGGCTATATCAAAGCCTGTAAACCCATTTTCTATGCACCAAATGCCAACACCCCAGAATATTACTATGCTAAACGTCGTCAATTTAATGAATCTAACGATCCTTTTGAACGTTCTATCATTTTCCTCTATCTTAACCGCTTTGGGTTTAACGGTTTATGTCGCTATAACAGCAAGAATGAATTTAATGTCCCTTTTGGCGCCTATAAAACCCACTATTTTCCAGAAAATGAGTTACGCTATTTCGCTCATAAGGCTCAAAGTGCGGTCTTTTTTTGTGGTGATTTTCAAGAAACCTTTGAACTGGCTGACAATACCTCAGTGATTTATTGTGATCCCCCTTATGCGCCACTGCATCAACATACCAATTTCACCGGTTATGCCGGAAATGACTTTGGTTTGGAGCACCAACGCACCTTAGCAGAGATTGCGAAAAAAATACAAAAAGAGAAGCAAATTCCCGTGTTGATTTCCAATCACGATACAAAATTCACGCGTGAACTCTATAAGGGTGCAAAATTTAAAGCAATGAAAGTTCAGCGTTCTATTAGCCAGAATTCGGAAAAACGAGTCAAAGTGAAAGAGTTGATTGCTATTTTTAAAGGGTGACTTTCTTAAATTCAGGGTTAATCTTTATCTCTAACCGTTTCACTTGCGGATAGTCAATTTGGATAAGTTTGAGGAGTTCTGTCTGACGAAATAAGATCCCTTGTCGCACAATCGCATTCGCCACCTCAATAAAAAGGCTATCGCCATTAATCCGGCCAATCCGGAATAAACCCTGAAATTCCTGTGGAAAAGTAAGTTTAAGTTTTTGATTTAATTCGTGAATTGCTAATCCTTTTCTCATCATTTGAGAAAAAGAAGATTGCTCAATAACATCCACAATATTGACCGCTTTTTGATAACGATCTGCCTTGTTTTCCATGAAATAACCCCAATAAATGACATAGATTTAGATTTCCGCTACAATACACGCAATTTTTATAAGAAACAATGAGATGATGATTTCAGGCAAAAGCCCCCCTTATTTTTGGTCGCGGTTACTTTTAAGTGTAATTGCGATTTTTGCTTTGCCCAATGCGCAAAGTTTAGAAAATAAAACCACAGAAAATTATTCTTCGAGTGTTTCTGTACAACAAGTATTGGAAACGACAAAGATCGCATGCCATGTACAGCGATCTTCCGTTCAGCCTTTCCCAATTTCCTATTCAGAAAAAAAATGGACTGAAATTCGACCGCACTTTGTGATGGCGGTATTCAACGTTCAAGCGCCCATTCGTGCCGGCCCTTTGCTCATTTAATTTTTTAACCACCTTTAAAGAAAGTGAAATGAGAAGATTCACATAAATATTACGATGAGTGATCAATATTTCACTCACTCATTAACTTTAACTAATGATTTTAAAAGAGAAATTATGAGCATTTTAACGAAAATTTTTGGTAGCCGTAACGACCGTATTTTACGCAAGCTAAAAAAACAAGTTGTCAAAATTAATCAATTAGAGCCCGAATTTGAAGCATTAAGTGATGATCAGCTCCGAGCCAAAACCGATGAGTTTCGCCAGCGTCTAAGCGCAGGAGAAACCTTACAAAATATTCTACCTGAAGCCTTTGCTACGGTACGTGAGGCAAGCAAACGTGTATTGGGTATGCGTCACTTTGATGTTCAGCTTATTGGGGGGATGGTGCTGACCAACCGCTGTATTGCAGAAATGCGTACCGGTGAAGGAAAAACCTTAACCGCAACCCTCCCTTGCTATTTAATTGCTCTTGAAGGAAAAGGGGTACATGTTGTGACTGTGAACGACTATCTCGCACGTCGTGATGCAGAGACCAACCGCCCATTATTTGAATTTTTAGGAATGAGCGTAGGTATCAATATCCCAGGTTTACCGCCTGAAGCAAAACGAGCGGCCTATGCAGCAGATATTACTTACGCTACCAACAGTGAACTCGGCTTTGACTATTTACGTGATAATTTAGCCCATTCAAAAGAAGAACGTTTTCAACGCTCATTGGGCTATGCATTAGTGGATGAAGTGGATTCCATTTTAATTGATGAAGCCCGTACGCCATTAATTATTTCCGGTCAAGCTGAAGATAGCTCCGAGCTTTATATCGCCGTAAACAAACTTATTCCAAATTTAATTAAACAAGAAAAAGAAGATACGGAAGAATATCAAGGTGAAGGTGATTTCACCTTAGATCTGAAATCAAAACAAGCTCACTTAACCGAACGTGGTCAGGAAAAAGTAGAAAATTGGCTCATTGATCAAGGCTTAATGCCGGAAGGTGATTCCCTTTATTCACCTGGCCGTATCGTATTATTGCATCATATTATGGCTGCCTTACGTGCACATACCTTATTTGAACGTGATGTAGATTATATCGTGAAAGATGGCGAAATTGTGATTGTCGATGAACACACAGGGAGGACTATGGCAGGTCGTCGTTGGTCTGACGGTTTACACCAAGCCATTGAAGCTAAAGAAGGAGTAGAAATTAAGAGTGAGAACCAAACGGTTGCCTCCATTTCTTACCAAAACTATTTCCGTTTGTATGAAAAACTTGCCGGTATGACTGGAACGGCTGATACCGAAGCCTTTGAATTCCAACAAATTTATGGTTTAGAAACCGTGGTGATCCCGACAAATCGCCCGATGATTCGTGATGATCGCACAGACTTGATGTTTGAAAATGAAGAATACAAATTTAATGCCATTATTGAAGACATTAAAGATTGTGTCGCACACCAACAACCGGTTTTAGTAGGAACAATTTCTGTTGAAAAATCGGAGGAATTATCGAAAGCATTGGATAAAGCAGGGATTAAACACAATGTATTAAATGCGAAATTCCACCAGCAAGAAGCAGAAATTGTAGCCGAGGCCGGTTATCCAGGGGCTGTTACCATTGCGACCAATATGGCAGGACGTGGTACGGATATTATTCTTGGTGGTAACTGGAAAGCACAGGCAGCCAAATTAGATAATCCGACCCAAGAACAACTTGACGTATTAAAAACAGAGTGGGAGAAAAATCACGATATCGTCATGAAAGCCGGTGGATTGCATATTATCGGTACGGAGCGTCATGAATCACGCCGTATCGACAACCAGTTACGTGGTCGTTCCGGTCGTCAAGGCGACCCGGGCTCTTCCCGTTTCTACCTTTCTTTGGAAGACGGTTTAATGCGAATTTACCTTAATGAAGGTAAACTCAACTTAATGCGTAAAGCTTTCACTGTGCCGGGTGAAGCGATGGAATCCAAAATGCTGGCAAAAGTGATAGCCTCTGCACAGGCGAAAGTGGAAGCCTTCCACTTTGATGGCCGTAAAAACCTCCTTGAGTATGACGATGTTGCCAATGATCAACGCCATGCCATTTATGAGCAACGCAATTATTTGTTGGATAATGATGATATTTCAGACACGATCAACGCAATTCGTCACGATGTGTTCAACAATGTCATCGACCAATATATCCCCCCACAATCGTTAGAAGAACAATGGGATGTTAAAGGGCTTGAAGAACGTTTAGCACAAGAATTTGGTATGGCATTACCTATTGAACATTGGTTAGAAGAAGATAGTAATCTTCACGAAGAAAACCTACGTGAACGAATTATAGAAATCGCCGAAAAAGAATATAAGGAAAAAGAAGCCTTAGTGGGCGAAGAAAGTCTTCGTCATTTTGAAAAAGGGGTGATGCTACAAACGTTAGACGAGCTTTGGAAAGAGCATTTAGCGGCGATGGATTATCTTCGTCAAGGCATTCACTTACGCGGCTATGCACAAAAAGATCCGAAACAGGAGTATAAAAAGGAGTCATTCCGTATGTTTACGGAAATGTTAGATTCCTTAAAACACCACGTCATCACTACCCTAACCCGTGTTCGGGTAAGAACTCAAGAAGAAATAGAAGAAGCAGAGCGTCTCCGTCAAGAAATAGCGGAACGTGAAAGCCAAACCCATCAACCACTGGACGAAAACGGGCAACCTATACAGACAGAAGAGGATTACTCTGATCGTCGTGTAGGTCGAAATGAGCCTTGCCCTTGTGGTTCGGGTAAAAAATACAAGCATTGTCACGGTAGCCGTGCTAAATACAATTAATGGTCTAAAAGTGCGGTTGTTTTTGACCGCACTTTTTTCATCTTGGATCAAACAAATGGAAAAATCTATCATACAAGTCTCAGCCGGTATCATTCGTAATGAATTTGGACAACTCTATTTGACTCAACGTTTAGAAGGGCAGGATTTTGCTCAATCTCTTGAGTTTCCTGGGGGAAAAGTCGATGCCAATGAAACACCGGAGCAAGCCTTAAAACGTGAATTGGAAGAAGAAATTGGTATTGTCGTGTTAAATGCCGAGCTTTATGAGCGCTTTCAATTTGAATATCCCACAAAGATCATTTCATTTTTCTTTTATCTCGTCGAAGAATGGATTGGCGAACCCTTTGGTCGTGAAGGACAAGAAGGTTTTTGGATTGAACAAAAAGCATTAGATGCGGGTTTATTCCCACCGGCAAATGCTAAATTAATCCAACGATTGATTGCAGAAACAGATTAATTAGAGGCAAACTTTCACCGATAAATCTGCTAATTTAGCCCATATATCAGCGCTAAATTCTTGTTTAGCCAACCGTTCAATATGGGCTAACTCTTGAATAATTTCATAAAGTTTTTGATAGGTAAATCGTTGTATCGCACTTAAAAAGAGCGGTCGGCGATTTTGCCAAACTTTGAGACGATCAAATTCTGATTTCACTTCTTGGAACGGTAACGCCTCAGTGATACGAATAGGGTGCTGAGGTCTTGTGAGTTCAAGTAAAACAAGTAATTCTCTCTGTAAAGTGCGCAATAAAATGATCGGTTGTATCTCTTCTGCCTGTAATCCAGCCAAAATGCGTTTAGCCCTATTCACTTTACCGGCAAGTAGTGCATCAATCCATTGAAAGGGCGTAAATACTGAAGATTGCTCCACAACGGCAATCACACGGTTATAAGTCAATTTATGATCAGGGTGAAGTAAATCTAAGAGCTGTAAGGCTTGTTTAAGAGCAAGCAGATTATTTTCATAGCTGTAACAAAGTTGTTGAATGGCTTCGTTATCAGCCATTAATCCCATCGCTTGAGTCCTATTTTTTACCCAACGAGGTAAATTATCAACCGTTGGTGTTTGGCAGTTTACCAGTATTGCTTTCGGCTCATATTGATTCAATGTCAAAAACCATTCTTGTTTTTCTAAAGTTTTGGCAAGCTTTGATATCGTCAGAACCAAGAGTACATCTTCATTTAATACACTTATTAATTCTTGCAGATTTTTTTGTAAAAGTGCGGTCAAATTTTCCGGTAAATTAAGAATGAGGAGTTGCTTAGTGAAAAATAACCCCATTGATTGGCAGGATTCAATCAATGTCGCCCAATCTGTTTGGCTGTCAATTTGTACCCCATTTTTTTCATCAAAACCTTGCTGAACAGCAGTTTGATAAATACTCTCCTCACTTTCAGTAAGCAGTAGCGGATCTTGCCCAACCAAGCAATAAACCTTGGCTAACCCTTGAGCAAGATGATGAGGCAATTGTTCAGGAAAAATACGATTCATTACTGATCTTTTAATTGGTTTTGTAATGCCACCATTTTAGTGATGAGTTGGCGAGCGGCTTGTTCACGCATATCATTCCAAATCACATCACGTTCCCCGGCCTTAGCCAAGGCTGCACGAGAGTTATCAAAGAAAGTGCGGTTGACTTTCGCACTGATTGGATAGGTTTTGCCATTGGCTAAACGGACACTAGCCTCCACCTCTAACATAAGGATTTTTTCCGCCTCACGTCCCCCTTTGAAAATCGAAGAAACTTCATCACTCATCGTTTGCTTATTGAGGCGTAATACCGATACGCCCTGTGTCGCATTGACAAGATGGATATCATTTGCCAAGAGTTGGCGACGCATGGCCATTGACATTTCACTATAAGGATCAGCACTCTCAAAAGTGAGAGTATGTAATTCTTGTGGAATTAATGCACCATTTTGTAAATGCAAGCCACAGGCAGTTAAAAAGAATACAAAAAGTACAACAGATTTCTTCAACATATTAAAATTTCCTGTTATGTAAAACGACAAAAATTGTTCACTACTCTAGCACAAACCCTTTACCATCAAAAGATATCTTTATCACATACACTGATAAAACACCTTTCCTACCCGATCAATATGTTCAACTAAATTCAGATTGGATAACTCGTGATAAATGAAGGGATCAAATAAATAAGGTGAATTTGAATCATCTAAATCCAACCAAATTTTCCTAAGTATTGAATGAGTTAAATTTTTCCCTTTAAGACAGAGAGCAATATCTGCTCTCTCACGATAAGCCCCTTTCGCTCTTGAACCATAAATAATGGCTTGTTCAACTTCAGGATATTTTTTTAGAATATTTTTATCATAAGTGTGAACAGTTAATTACGGCTTTCAACCATCTCTAACCATACTTCTCCATTTTGAATAAGTCCACGATTAAAAGCCAAACGTGTTGCTGCTTTTGATCCCCAAAGTTCTACTTTACCTTGATATTTCAACATATCTTGCATAATCTCCACTAATCTTAAAATAAAGGCTCGTCAAGCGAGCCTTTTATTTCATTTTACATAGGTTTTACCGCAAAACTCACCATTTTAAGTGGCACATAAATTTCTTTGACAATTTCCATACCATCAAGGAATTTAGCAACATTTTCATCTGCTTTAGCAATCGCCTTAATTTCCTGCTCAGTTGCATTGACTGATACCGTCACCTTGCCACGTACTTTACCATTTACTTGAACAACAATGAGCTTTTCATCTTCCACCATCGCTGCTTCATCAGCTTTCACCCATTCTGCGGTGTCGATACTCTTTTCATTGCCTAAGGCATGCCATAACTCAAAGCAAATGTGCGGTGTGATTGGATAAAGCATACGCACTACCGCACTCAATGCTTCCGCCATGACCGCACGATCTTGCTCGTTATCCAATGACGCTTTGGTGAGTTTGTTCATCAACTCCATAATTGCTGCAATCGCAGTATTGAAAGTTTGGCGGCGGCCAATATCGTCACTTACTTTGGCAATGGTTTTATGCACTTCACGACGAAGGGCTTTTTGATCCGCTGAAAGTGCGGTCACATTTAATGCCGTTTTTGCTGGGTTTTGTTGGTATTGATACACCAAGTTCCACACACGACCCAAGAAACGTTTCGCCCCTTCCACACCGGATTCTTGCCATTCAAGTGTCATCTCTGCCGGGGAAGCAAACATCATAAACAAGCGAACCGTATCCGCACCGTATTTTTCTACCATCTCTTGCGGGTCGATACCATTGTTTTTCGATTTCGACATTTTGGTCATACCTGAATGCACCAGTTCACGCCCCTCCGGATCTGTTGCTTTAATAATACGACCTTTCTCATCACGTTCAAGGGTAACTTGCGTTGGGCTGACCCAGATACGTTCGTTAGTCGGGCTGGTGTAATAGAAGGCATCGGCAAGCACCATACCTTGACATAATAATTTGGTTGCCGGTTCATCGCAGGTGACAAACCCGGCATCACGCAAAAGTTTGTGGAAGAAACGGAAGTATAACAAGTGCATGGTAGCGTGCTCGATACCGCCTATATATTGATCCACCGGTAACCAGTAATTCGCTTCCTCTTTATCTAACATGGCTTCTGCAAAGGTTGGCGAGGTGTAACGGGCATAATACCAAGAAGACTCCATAAAGGTATCAAAGGTATCCGTTTCTTTTAACGCCGGTGCACCATTAAAGGTGGTTTTTGCCCAGTTTGGATCGGCTTTAATCGGGCTTTTCACCCCATCCATCACGACATTTTCAGGTAGAATAATCGGTAAATCTTCCAACGGTGCAGGCACCACATCACCATTTTCAAGAGTCAGCATTGGGATTGGTGCGCCCCAATAACGTTGGCGGGATACCCCCCAATCACGCAAGCGGTAGTTCACTTGGCGTTTTGCCACGCCCATTGCTTCCAATTTATCGGCAATGCCGTTAAATGCAGCATCAAACGCTAAGCCATTAAATTCCTCAGAGTTAATCAATATACCGTGCTCAGCAAACACGGATTGGCTATAATCCCACTTGCTGCCATCAAAGGGTTCAATCACCGGTAAAATCGGTAAATCATACTTGCTGGCAAAGTCATAATCACGTGGGTCATGTGCAGGTACCGCCATGACGGCTCCCGTGCCATAATGCATTAATACAAAATTTGCTACCCAAATTGGTATTTCTTTTCCTGTGATGGGGTGAATAGCAAACAAGCCCGTTGCCATTCCTTTTTTCTCCATCGTTGCAAGCTCTGCTTCTGCAACTTTAACATTTCTGATTTCTTGGATAAATTTTGCTAATTCAGGATTATTTTCTGCCGCCTGTGTCGCCAGCGGATGAGCTGCCGCCACGGCCATGTAAGTTACGCCGTAAAAAGTATCAGGACGAGTGGTGTAAACAGCCACCTTCTCATCGCTATCTTTTACATTAAAGGTAATTTCTACCCCTTCGGAACGTCCGATCCAGTTGCGTTGCATGGTTTTCACCATATCCGGCCATTGCGGAAGATTATCCAGACCGCCTAATAATTGCTCGGCATAATCCGTGATTTTAATAAACCATTGAGGGATTTCTTTTTGTTCCACAGGCGTATCACAACGCCAACAGCAACCTTCATGGACTTGTTCGTTGGCAAGTACGGTTTCATCATTCGGACACCAGTTTACGGTTGAGGTTTTTTTATACACTAAACCTTTTTTATAAAGCTCAGTGAAAAACCATTGTTCCCATTTGTAATATTCCGATTTACAGGTTGCGATTTCACGATCCCAATCATAACCAAAGCCCAACATTTTGAGCTGGTTTTTCATATATTCAATATTTTCATATGTCCATTTTGCCGGCGCCGTCTTATTTTTAATTGCCGCCCCTTCCGCCGGCAAACCAAAAGCATCCCAACCAATCGGTTGCAATACATTTTTGCCGTTCATACGTTGATAACGTGAAATCACATCACCAATCGTATAGTTACGCACATGCCCCATATGCAAACGACCGGATGGATACGGGAACATAGAAAGACAATAATATTTTTCTTTATTTACATCTTTAATCGCTTTAAAGACTTTATTTTCTGCCCAGTATTGTTGAACTTTTGGCTCGATCATATCGGGACGATATTGTTCTTGCATAAAATCACCTTAAATTTTGACCGCACTTTTAGCGGCATTTTTACCCTATAAAATGCGACATAGAATACCGTAAAACAGCATAAATTGGTAGGGAGAGGATAACAAAGTACACTAGATCAACGAACAATTCAAAGATTCACCATAGTGCAAAAGCACGAGATGAAAACCAAAAGAAAGGACTGAATCCAACAACCTATCGGATTCAGTCCTTAAATAATAAGTTTAAACTTTGGAGAAAGACACTAAAGTGACTAAAACGCTTCCCCACAACGCTGTCAATAAAATGAGGCTAACAAAGCCTCATTTCTATTTACACTGAACTATACAATCTCAAATTGAGTTTGTTCAATGTTCAACCCTTTATTCAGCGTGGCAAAATGTACCGCATCTTTGATACCACTACCATCTTCATCATAGAAGAGTTTACCGCTCTCTGAATCATATTTGATATGATCGCTGATACTACCTGTTTTCAAAGCAGTGAAAATAACACTAGAAAGTGCAATTTTGTCACCTGCACCAAAATCAGTGATAGTATCCACATTGCCATTGAGTGCGGTTTGGAAAACGAAAGTATCACTTCCCTCACCACCAGTAAGGGTATCGGCACCTAAGCCACCGATTAAGCGATCATTACCTGCCCCACCATTGAGAGTGTTACCAATATTATTGGCGGTCATCACATTATCCAAGCTATTACCTGAGGCACTGGTTGCGGTTGTACCAAGTAAGGTGAGGTTTTCCACATTGTCCGGTAGGACGTAATCAATATGGCTGAATACCGTATCCGTTCCTTCATTTGCTAATTCAATGACCTGATCACCCGCTTGAGCGACAACATAAGTATCATCACCTGTGCCACCATACAGCGTGTCGTCACCCAAACCACCATCTAAGAAATCGTTACCGGCTCCTCCATGGATCCTATCATTGCCTTTACCACCTTGGATATTATTATCCGCATTGTTACCTGTTAGCACATCGTCATAATCGGATCCAACCAAGTTCTCAATTTGGGTACCAAATCCAATAAATGCTTGATCTTTGGTATATTGCATGAACTCTTTCTCAGTCAAAAATATTTGCTTTCTTATTGCATCAATCGTCTCTTTAGGCACGCCTTGTAATGATAATCCTGTTAGCCAAGTTTCAAGAAACTCTAATGATACCCCCTCTTTGAAAGGTAGATCATGAACAAATTGACCATTTATTGTTGTATTTTCGTCCAATCCAAAATACTGATGCTTACTAATACTTTCTTTTCCTTCAGCCACCAAAAATGCATTTAACTTATCACCACGATAAATCCATGAACCCGGTGTTAAATTCACATTAACCCCCATTTTCTCATTAGACGCATCAAAGGTATCCACTCCAGCCCCATCCCAAATATACAATGCCCCATCACTTTCTAACGCATTGTAATCTTTGAAACCATAAACATCATTACCTTTACGGGCTTCAGGATTTACGCCATAACGATAATGTAATGCCGCTAAATCAAATATGCGTGGGAAGCTATAACGAGAGACAATGGCGCCTTGTATGCCTTCAGCCACGGTTTTGTATGATTCCACGGTAAATTCTGCCGTATCTTCATAATTAAAACCATTTCGACCAGCAGAATGCTCTAATTGAAGATTATGACCAATTTCGTGAGTATTCGTATAATAGATATCAGCTTTAAGTCTAGGATTATTTTGATTTTCCTCTAATGGCGCACTATTTAGTGCAAGATGTCCACCGCTGTTAGCTATTCCACCTACCAAACCGCCATTTAAACTTTTCATAGCCGCTTTATAAATCCTTGAATCGGCTTTGTCGGCACTATCAACTTCAACAAATTTTATATTAGTATATTGCTCAATTTGTCGATAAGAGAAGCGGATAGTCTCTTTTTCTACATCTGTATAATCCGATTCATAACTTGAAATATAATTTTCTCCCTCAAGAGGCAGGCTTTTAGCTTCGTCAGCTGTCATAAAATAATAACGAATAGTAAGAGGCTCTTTCGTGCCACCTACAGGATAGGAACGATTAAATCCTAAATTATTAGTAGATGACAGAATACCATCAATAAAATAAGGGAAATTATATTCCTCTTTTGTATGATCGATTTTACGCGCTGATTTTGCGAGATCTTGGTGTTGAGAAACAAACTCAGAATTGACCGCACTTGGGGTAATATAGCTTTCGCTATCTGTTACCTCAATTTGTTTACCTGCAATATCCTGTGTTTTCAGTGTCGCAACAACTCGGTTATTGCCAAGGAGTTTTTCATTTTCAACATTTACTGAGAAAGTATTATCGGCTTGCACTGTCGCTTCAAGCACATCATTACCGATTTTAATATTTACAGTATCACCGGCTTTTGCACTGCCATCTACCTTACCACGAATTTCTGTTGTTTCAGCCTGCTTACCAACTGTTTTATCTTCAAGCACTTCCCTATCGAATACAACATTTTTTACCTTAATTTCAGGTCTGACTCCGCCATAGAATTCCCCCTTAGGCGTCATCGTATAGCTACCATCGTCATTTTTTGTTAAATCGTAAACCACTTCAAATAAATTAATAGGATCGTTATCTGAAATCATGGTATAAGGCAATTCTGCTTGTGTTTTTCGGTTCAAGAAATTAGTACTTACCGTTTGACCATTTAACGCCGCCAATTCTGAATTTGGGATATCGATATAGAATGACTTGTTCTTACCGTCAAATCCCGTCGTATAAGTCTTATCACCGATTACAATATTCACGGCCCGAATCATTCTTGCATTTTGCCCTAAAGCATAAAGACCATCGAATTCAACAGTTCCACTAATACGGCTGGTTTGAGCCAATTCTGTATTGAATGCATTACCAATATGCGTAATATCAATGCTTGCACTTAGATTTGGATCAACATCATAATTTCGGCTCACTGAACCTTCAGCCGAATTTCCTGCCTGATCGGTTACAGAAACGTTAGCAGAGACGGTACGATTTTCGATTAATGTTTGACTCTCTACCTCAGCACTGAAACGCCCATTTGTCACGACGGCTGTAGTTTGATATGAACCAATGACAATATTCACTACGGTACCATCTATCGCATCTGTCATACTTCCTTTTATAAGCACCTTCTCTTTGGCTTCTGTTACATTTAAGAAGTCATCATTGGCAATAGGATCAAGGACAATCACCGGCTGAGAAATATGCAAATCTACATCATAGGCTTTAGTTGTTGTGACACTAGCAGAATTTCCTGCTTCATCCTGAGTTGTTAGGGTTGCTTTAACTTCACGATCAGCAACGAGTTTACTTGCATCAACCTCAAGACTAAACTCACCTTGTGCAGATAGCTGAGTCGAACCAATCACCTGTTCGCCTACACTTAATGTCACAACATCATTGACATTAAACTCACCCTTTGCACTACCGGAAAGAGTAATCTTTTCTTTGCTTTCTTGAATATTGATAATATTATCATCAGTCAAATCATTTAGGCTGAGTGTCACTGTTGGTGGGGTAATATCAACCGAATAATCTTGAGATTTGCTAGCAGAAGCGGTATTACCAATCAAATTTCGAGCGAACGCCTCAACACTAACCTGTTTATCTTCCGAGTCAATAAGATCACCACCAAAGGCATTTAGGGTCCATTTATTCCCTGTTATCACAGCAGATTCGTTACGCTGACCAAAACGTACCTCAACCTTTTCAACGATGACATTCTCTTCAAAACTGATTGTTCCGCTTAACACTAAGCCACTTTCTGCATTGTCCAAGTTTAGAATCTTACCCTGATTGATCGGATCAATCGTAACATCTAATTTTGGTGGTTCCACATCCACAATATAATCTTTTTCCACCTGAGCAGAAACTACATTGCCTATTGTATCTCTCACCTCAACACTTGCGGTGATTTTGGTATTGTCAGCTAAGATAGAACCGTCAATATCCTTACTAAAAGCATTACTTGTCACCTTAGCGGTTACTGTTTCTGCGCCAATTTGAATACGAATCAACGTATCATCCGGTACATTTTCCGTTGTACCGGACAAATTAATCACCGATTCGCGCTCTGCCTGATTGATAACATTATCTTCCGTTACATTATTTAAGGTGATATTAGGCTGTTTCAGCTCTGGTTGAGCCGGCTCTTCCGGTTCTGGTTGAGCTGGTTCCTCTGGCTCTGGCTGAGCTGGTTCCTCTGGCTCTGGCTGAGCAGGTTCAGGTTCTGGTTGAACAGGCTCTTCCGGCTCTGGCTGAGCTGGTTCCTCTGGCTCTGGTTGAACAGGCTCTTCCGGCTCCGGTTGAACTGGTTCTTCCGGTTCTGGTTGAGCAGGTTCTTCCGGTTCTGGTTGAGCAAGTTCTTCCGGTTCTGGTTGAGCCGGCTCTTCTGGCTCTGGCTGAGCTGGCTCTTCCGGTTCTGGTTGAGCAGGTTTTTCAGGTTCTGGTCGAACAGGATTTTCAGGCTCTGGTTGAACAGGATTTTCAGGCTCTGGTTGAACAGGTTTTTCAGGTTCTGGTTGAACAGGTTCCTCTGGCTCTGATTGAACAGGATTTTCCGGCTCTGATTGAACAGGATTTTCCGGCTCTGGTTGAACCGGCTCTTCAGGTTCTGGTTGAACTGGCTCTTCCTGTTCTGGTTGAGTAGGCTCTTCCTGTTCTGGTTGAGTAGGCTCTTCAGGCTCTGGTTTAGCAGGCTCTTCCGGCTCCGG
>NZ_MLHN01000006.1 GCF_001999285.1 Rodentibacter genomosp. 1 | reverse complement strand
ACATTTGGCTAGGCAAATGCCCAATTTTGACATAGGACCTCAAACAATCTAAACGGAATGACAACGGGCAGATTGTGCGACCTTGATAATAGCAGGTGAAATTATCCCCACGCAGTCGAGGGAAAGAGACTGCACATCAAAAACCGCTCTCAAACCCTGTACGAAGCAATTCGCCCAATCTTCTTGAATCACTCCGTCAGAGAGCGGTTTTTAATGACATAGAGACCTTGTCTCACTCCGTTTGCCCACTGTAACAGGTAGGCTTTTTTACAGTATTCCTTGAAAAGAAAGTTTATGACATAATGTAACAAAATCTATGTCAATGACTTGACAATTTTCATACTGATTATTTGTATTAACTAATTGATTTTTTTAAAGTAAAACCTTTTAACCAAGGAATGATTATATGAAAGTTACATTTATAATAATGAAAGACAATGATTCCAATTATAAAAAATGTCAAGAACAGCTTCAAAAATACAAGTGGAAAAACTTTGATAATGGAACACTAAATAACAATTATATTAGGTATGCTATTCTAAATGAGGAAAACAGTTTAATTGGCTTTTACCAACTTATTGAAATGCAAGATCCTTGGGAGGATAAGGCAAGTTGCGAGCTATACAAGCTATTTATTTTTCCTCAATATAGAAAAAAAGGATATGGTTTATTAGTAGCTGGAAAGCTAATAGAGAAAATTTATCAAGAATACAATGAATTTTATATAGAAATATTAGATGAAACTCAAGATTTCTGGTGTAAAAGCATTGGTCACTTTATAGAAGAAAAATATGAATGTAGTAATAATTTCAGAGTCCAAGGTGGAACACGGTGTATCTTTAGAAAGCGTCTCCACGAGGATATAAAAATTTAGTTAGAAAGTAGTAGCAAATTTTCACAATCCCACTTTACAGCGTGGGATTTTTTATTTGACAACCGCAAAATCTCGGATTAAGATAACCGCACTTACTTCTTCAGCGGTTTTCCGCACCCGACAGCATAGCGGTTTTTTTATGCCTAAAATTCACACTTCTCATATCTGAGAAGTGAAGATCTAAGATCGGGGCGAGAGAGCGATATACAATACATCTGAATAAGCTCCGCCGTCTGAAGCGGTAAGTTGAACCCCGATCAGCCCTGATAACTTAAAATCATCTCCTCGATGAGTGCAGTTTTAGATTTACCCGTTCGTTCACTTAATAGATTTAAATATTGGATCGTTTCTTCTTTCAACTTAAAACCAACCATACGTACTCCTCGTTTTTTATCAGAACGGTCTTGAATTTCTTTTTTTGTCATTGCCATATCAGCTTCCTGTTGATTTTTAAAATCTAAGTTGTTATATTAGGAGCCGTTGGGGGGAGTACCAGTCCCCCCGCAGGGTTATCCATTAACTAGTAAGCGTTTGAACTTACTACCAACAAGATAACTAGGATTGCGATTTTCCAGAACATAATCCTAGCTCCTTTTTAAGACCGCTCACTACAAGGGCGGTTTCTTGTTCTAAAGCACCTTGCCTTAGATATGACTATTGTAGTTAAAACTATATTTAATTGCAAGTATTTTTTGTAGTTTTAAATATATTTTTTATTTGACAACCCTAACACTTTATACTACTATCCGCCCTAAGGTGTCAGAACCTTTTCTTAAGCGGCGGTAGTAAGCAGATCGCCAAAGTGCGGTCTTTTTTTATGCCGAAATCTCGACTATGTCGAGAGGGCGACTAATACAATACCTTCGGGGAATACGTCCACCCTTAACCGCTTAGGAGGGTTCTGAACCTCTCGACTCCACTGTCAGAAGTGGATTATTTCAGAAAATCTAAGCGGAGATGTCATTATGACAAACTTATCAATTCTTAAAACCTCAATTCGTAGTCTTGATGGACTTTACTCTTTAACTGATCTTCACAAAGCAAGTGGTGGAGACGAAAAACATAAACCAGTTTTATTTTTACGTTTAGATCAAACCAAAGATCTTATTTCAGAAATTGAGAATGACAAAGTACAGATCTGTACTTTGCCAGTAAAAACTGTTCGAGGTGGTAAAAATCCAAGTACATACGCCTGTGAGGAATTAGTCTTAGCCTACGCAACTTGGATTAGCCCTAAATTCCATTTGGTCGTACTACGGGCATTTTTAGCAATGCACCGGAATGAACCGAAACAACTTGCTTTGCCTGAACCAACGGTAGATCGAGAATTTCAACAGACGATGATTAAAATCTTAAACTACGCCCGCCAATACGAGCAATTCCAACGTGCAATCTGTACGAAACGAGGTGAAGAACAAAGACGACAAATTGAGTTCTTCTTCTCTGATATTGTTGGCGATGACGGCTATCTGTTCATCTTCCGCAACAACATTACACAGGATATTCAAAAAGCAACGGATATGCTGTATTCGCAAATAACCCGATAAAAACCCACCCCAAACCGACCGCACTTTTCCCCGTGAAAATCGAGTGGCGGTTTTCTGCACCCCAAATTCAGCAAATCGACTAAAAAGGAAACAAAAAATGAAGAAACGAAAGAAACGCCAAAACCAAAGAAAATGTAGCCAACGAAACCAAACGGCAATGCGCTCTCGCACCGTATTTCTCAACGATCCACCGAAAAAGGACACCATTATGCACAAATCAATCTTTGAATTTCTCGCCTTTCTTGGCAAAGGCACACTTGTTTTACTCGCCACCGCAATCGTAGTGATAGCCATTTTTAGTGGCTCTCAAGCGTGGGGCAACCCAACCGACTGGCACAATAATGAAGTCAGCGAGCAAATTAGCCAACAAGCCCGAGCCGAAGCCCGAAAATTGTGGCGTGAAGAAAATGGAGACTGGCAACCAAATTTAACCCCACAGGCGGAGCAGGAACTCCTCCACTACACCGCACAAAAACAAGCAGAAATTGACCGCACTTTGAGGATTCAAAAATGAAACGAATTTACCCACCACATCAATGCGACAGCGACCACGATTATGGCGACCAATTTGACGAACCTCAAGGCAAACCCGAACCGGATATTTACGATTGGAGAAATGAGGATGACTACAACGGTGAGGTGGTGTGGGAAGCGCCACAATAATCCATCCAAACTTAACACACCCTTTAAAAAATACGGAGAATAACGATGTTTGAACTCATCTTATCGACAGAAAGCAAAGTGCTTTCGACCAATATTGTCGATTTTGAAAAACAAGCCGAACAATATCTTGCTACGCTAACCAATACCTTTGAAACCGATGACGATTTTGCTAAGGCAAAAGAGGAAGTGAAAGCGCTCAAGGAAATTGAAACCAAAATCCGCACGGCAATTAAACAAACTCAAAACGGCGATATTGCGAATCTTATCGCTACGGCAGAACAAATCGCCGACCGCTTTAAAGATGAACGGTTAAGTCGTGAAAAATTGGTGAAAAATAAAGAGGCAGAAATCAAAGAAAATATTGTGATGGCAGCCTTTGAAGAAGTCCAAAGTGTTCGCAGTGGTTTTGAGAGCAGCGTATCACTGGCGTTAGAAAAGATTATACCGAAAAGTGTCATTACAAAACGCCTTGAGGACGCCACCAAAAGACGAAGTACATTAAACACCCTCACAAGTGCGGTCAATGCCGAAACACAGGCGGTTAAAGCCGAAATTGCAGAAGAAGCCGCTCGCTTATCAGGCAGACTTAAACTGATTCCTGCAAGCTATGATTATCTGTTTAAAGACTGGCTCGAATTGATTACCGGCACAGAGGATTTAACCTTAATTGTGCAGCAGCGCATTGAGGCAGAACAACAGCGTGAAACGGAATTAAAAGCAAAGGCGGAACAAGAAGCCAAAGCAAAAGCCGAAGCGGAAAAGGTGCAAGCAGAAGCGAAAGCTGTTGCAGAGGAAATGAATCAACAAACTGCCCCACTGCCACAAAGTGCGGTCGAAAATTCCTCTGAAAATACCACCGCACTTTCTGATTTTATTATCAGCATTCGTTTAAATAACACCACTCAAGCGAACGCCGTTAGTATTGCTCGTGAATTAAAAACACGTTTCGGCGATGCAGTGAGACTAAATCAAGCTAAATGAGGAAAAGAAAATGACAACAGCACTCCAAACCCTTACCCACAAACTCGCAGAACGCTTTGATATGGGAGACGGTTCCGGTTTAACCGAAACGCTTAAAGCCTCCGCCTTTGCCGGCGCTAATGTAAATGACGCTCAAATGGTTGCTTTATTGGTTATTGCCAACCAATATCAACTTAACCCTTGGACAAAAGAAATCTATGCGTTCCCCGGAGGCAATGGCGGATTAACACCGATTGTCGGCGTGGACGGTTGGATTCGTATTATCAACCGAGAACCGCAATATGACGGAATGGAATTTAGTTTTTCCGAAGACTATTCATTTTGCACTTGCACTATCTATCGCAAAGATCGCAGTAAACCCATTGTCGTTACTGAGTTTCTGCAAGAGTGTTTTAAAGCAAACAGCCCGGCGTGGAAATCCCACCCTAAACGTATGTTGCGCCATAAAGCGATGATTCAATGCGCACGTTTAGCCTTTGGTTTTACCGGTATTTACGACCAAGATGAGGCAGAGCGAATTGCAGAAACTAAAGAACCGATTAATGTGACACCACAACCGACAGTGATTGAAGCTCAAGTAATCGAATTAATCACACCCGAACAGCTTGAAGAAATGAAAAACCTCATTGAAATCACACGATCTGATGTCAATGGCGTACTTGCCGCCTGTGGAGTATCAAATCTTGAGAAAATCCCCCAAAACCGTGCAGAACACGCACTTAATAAACTACGTCATAAATTAAATCAACAGCAAATTCAAGATGATAATTTAGGCGAGGAAATCCGGTTATGATAGATGATTTAATCACACTGAATTGTGAACAAGGCACGGAGGAATGGCTAACCGCAAGGTTAGGCATTCCCACCGCCACAGGCATTAGTAACATTGTCACCCCAACCGGAAAAAAATCAAGTAGCTGGACAGGTTATTTAGCCGAACTGGTTGCCGAAAGTGTCGAAGGCCTAGGTGAAGACAGCTATAAATCCCTTGATATGCAGCGTGGCAATCAACTTGAACCGCAAGCGAGAATGGCTTATGAGTTTGAAACCGATTGTGAAGTGGTACAAGTTGGTGGGGTTTATCGCAATGCAGACAAAGATATGATGATAAGTCCTGATGGACTGATTCCGAGTTTACGAAAAGGTTTGGAAATCAAATGCCCGAAGATGAAAACCCATATCAAATATCTACTTGAAGGCGGTGTGCCGAATGAGTACCTCATTCAAGTACAAGTTGCCCTATGGGTAACGGGTTATGACACTTGGGATTTTGTCAGCTATTGCCCGGAATATCAAAAGCAACCTATTTATATCTACACTGCACAGCGTGATCCGAAATTGATGAAAGCCTTTGACGAACATATCCCCCAATTTATTAAAACGCTTAATGCGTTGAAAGTGAGCTAATTCCATTCCGGAGATTTTATTATGAAAACTTTTCCACTAACAGAAAGGCAAACAGCATATTTTCTCAATATTGCTAAAAACAGCAAATCAGGTTTTATTGGGGTAACTTGGTACAACCCTGAGCAAAAATGGAAAGCTCATATTCAGCATATGGGACAAAACTTTAATCTTGGCTTGTTTGATAATCCCGTTGATGCTGCTATTGCTCGTGACAAAAAAGCGATGTCGTTATGGGGAGAAAACGCCGTCACTAACGATAAATTAGGGCTTTTATCAGAAAATGATCGTGAAATATGGATACCTGATGACATTGAGAAAATAAAATCTCAAATTAATCAATCCTTACCGAAACATTTAATCTACTTTGGAAGATTATTCTTTGTTCAAGTCAGCCTTTCAAGAGAGCGTGGATTAACTTTTGCCGAGGCAATGAGGCAAGAACCAAAGCTTAATAGCCTATCGAAAAAGGATCGCACCAAAATATTAATGCGGTTAAAACAAGAACGCTTCATCATTATTGATGAACAAAATAAAAATAGCGTAGATAAAAATCGGGTCTATTCAGCCAGTTATCCACCTAATCAACAATTAATCAAGGAATCCGAAATGACAATTAAAAAGGACACATCAATGACATTACAAAAACAAACCTCTCTTGAAAACAAATCACCGGAAGAATTACTCGCAATGGCAGAAGAACTTAAGAAATTATCGGAAGCGAAAAAGCAAGAAATAGCCAACGGTGATGTTATCAGAAAAACATTACGCCCACTCGTACTGAATGCTTTCCAAACGAAGGGCAAGTTTGAGCGTAAACTCAATGAGTTATTAGACGTATCCACTGAACTTGATAATGCGTTAAATGCACTGCGTGATGCAATGAAATAACCACCGCCCACTTAACTGTGGGCTTTTTTATAGGTAAACAAAATGACCAAAAAATACGAACTATTAAAAGACGATACCAAAGATTATTTTGGAAGAACCCTCTACCGCATTAAAGCCTTAATCTCTTTTGGTGAGGTGGTTGCCGGTGAACTGGGTGGCTATATTGAAGCAGAAAAGAATTTAGATCAGTCCGGTAATGCTTGGGTGTTCGGTGATGCTCGGGTGTCCGGTAATGCTTGGGTGTCCGGTGATGCTGAGGTGTACGGTAATGCTGAGGTGTACGGTAATGCTTGGGTGTACGGTAATGCTCGGGTGTCCGGTTATGCTGAGGTGTACGGTAATGCTTGGGTTAGATCTTGCGCCATTATATCCGAGCGAAAAATGATTTTCTGGGCGAGTAATGTTGGGTCAGAGAACGGCACGCTTACGGTGTTTAACGGCAAAGATGGATTAATTGTGACACGTGGCTGCTTTACCGGATCAGTCGATGAATTTTTAGCAAAATCCGCAGAGGTACACGATGAGAAAACAAAACGAGAATATCAATTGTTGATCGAAGTGGCGAAAAGTCGGATTTTGAGTGAGGAAAAATCATGCCAAATGAAGTAAAAATTACCCCAGCACTCCCTTACAGCACGGCGGTAAATATGTTCACAGTGTGGATATCTATCGTCTTTCAACGGGCGGAAATCGCCAAGCTAACGGAACTAATTAATCTACTTCAAATAAACTGGCTTTTATTCGACAGCGAAAGCCGCGAATATTTTATCTGCCAGTTCCAATCTGAAGCGGATTATTCGCAGCCAAACCAAGATTATCACCGTTTATTGACAGATTTCATCACTTGGGCAATCAATCCACCGAATCAAAGTGTGGTATCGCAGCCGCTCAATGCGTTTGTTGAGTTGCCGGTAGTTAAACAAGCACGCTCTTAATTAAGGGCGTTTTTTATGAGGAATAAATTATGTTTTGGTTTAAAAATGTCATTATCTATCGATTAACAAAATCCCTTAATTGGGATTTAACACAATT
>NZ_MLHN01000051.1 GCF_001999285.1 Rodentibacter genomosp. 1 | reverse complement strand
ATGAATTTGGTGGTGAAAAGTGCAGAGAATAATCAATCACGACCTCACAACAAAGTGCGGTCTTTTTATTTGAGGATTTACAAAATGAATAAAGAAAACAACGGTTGGATTAGTGTTGAGGATAGATTGCCACAAAAAACAAAAGAAGACTCATTTTACGATAGTGATGATGTCCTCTGCTATGGGAAAGAAGATCCCGATGATGAAAACCATATTTTTTATTTCTCATCACATGGATGGTAACGGTTTTTATAGCAATAGTGGATCTTGCTATAAAGTAACCCACTGGCAACCACTTCTCGAACCGCCAAATAATTAACCCTGCACATATTTATGATTGATGTAAACAATGATTTTGACGTAGCTGTTCTCAATTTTATCAGAACGGTCTATATACAGTCCACATTTGACAAAGAAAAAGTGAGAACTGTATTACACCCTGATGTTATAGAAGCCGTAATGCTAACCATAGATGTAACTGAAAGAGGGATGTAAAATGATAAGTGTAGAACAGACACATAAATATTTACTAATTTATGAAACTAAGTATGGATTAACTAAAATACATCAAACAGACAATAGTATGTTACATAAATTAAAACATTTCTATTGTAAATGCAGAGGCTTGAAAATTATTAATACTAGAAAGTTAACTAATTGTAATAAATATATAGAGGTTACAAAATGTTAAGTATTATTGGTTGTTGG
This sequence comes from Rodentibacter genomosp. 1, assembly GCF_001999285.1. Lineage (GTDB taxonomy): Bacteria > Pseudomonadota > Gammaproteobacteria > Enterobacterales > Pasteurellaceae > Rodentibacter. The sequence continues at coordinate 722 of NZ_MLHN01000051.1, read as the reverse complement.
ATTACAGGTCATCAATATTTTTCTAATTCAGATTTTAAAACATGTACTTGTACAAAATGCGGTCATACACAAAAAATTCCTTGTAATCACCAATGGAAAATAATTGATAAATGTGATCTAAGACTTGGAAAGGATTACGAGGGTATCACATATATTCAACAATGCACTAAATGTGGTATTACACAACGTGTACAATATAAATATGCCTAAAATAGGAGATTAAAAAATGTTAAGTAATAAAGAAGTTGAAGCACTAAAAAGTGGTGCTTACGGTATGACAAGAAGTGGACGTAAAGCACTATTTGCAGAAAAAGCTCATGATGGTAGTTATACATGGTTATTGTTCTCAAAAACAAATCCAAACAAACCAGATTATTTTATGGAAGATTATAATACATTTTCAACCTATTATAATGATGCACACCCAGAAGATGATAATGATATTATTGGGCTTTGGGAAGACAAACTTATACCATTTAATGTTAAATATGCATTGGAGGGTAAGCCTATATTATTAAGAAACGGTCTTAAAGGTTACATTCTTAAACAAATTGATGACACGCTTATCGGGTATTTTGACCATAGTTCACCTTGTTCGTGGGAATTAGATGGGAGTCATAGTCGAGCAGCAGATACACAATTTGATATTATCGGAATGTGGAAAGAACCTGAACCAGTAAAACCAAATGCGGATGATTTACCGAAACCAATCCGTGAATTTG
>NZ_MLHN01000050.1 GCF_001999285.1 Rodentibacter genomosp. 1 | reverse complement strand
CGGTTATTGTGATGGCTGATCGTTTTCAAGTGGTGAAAAATGCCCAAGATGGTTCGCCAAAACCGATGTTGCGTGTCGAAAACGGAAAAACGGTACTCAATGGCGAACTGATTGCCGATGGCGGCATTACCGCCCGAAAAATGGCGGCTGATTCCATCAGTGCAGCGGCTTTACAAGCCGGCGCAGTACGCGCGAATCACGTTGCCGCAGGGGAATTGACGGCAGATAAATTGGCAATTGGGTTGGGTGGCAATCTCTTGTATAACCCGATTTTTGCGAATCAAGGCTATGGTTGGCGTGATGCAAATGCCAAAGGTGGCGATTGGAATGGTTGTCCAAATACAACCGCAATTGAAAGAACCTATCATCAAAATGACTATCATCCTAAAGGCGAAGTCAATGAAGCTTGGCGATTAATTAAGATAAGCGGAACACAAGCACAATTTAATACCTTGGCTGAAAGAAGATCTTGGGTTGATGTATGCCGCCAATTTGTCAATGTAGTAGCAAATAAATGGTATATCGCTAGTGTCTATGTGGGGGGCTTTCATTGTGCCAGACAATTAATTGTTGAAAAATATCATCATGATGAAGGGGAATATCAAGGTGCGATAGCAATGACGGCGATTGCCGGTCAAGGTGATGTTCACAATAGACCGAGTGATTTTATTGTGGCACCTACGGGAGAATTTGCGAAAGGATTGGGACAAAATGCAAAACGCCTCTTTGTGAAATTTAAAGCACCGGATACAGGTAAAATTTTATTAGTAATATGGGTTAATCATTATGCGAAAAATCAAACTTACGCAGACTTTTATGTAGCCCGCCCAATGCTTGAAGAATGTACCGAACACACCCGAGAACCAAGCCCTTGGCAAAATGCCGGTGTAACGGCAATTCACGGTGGATCGATTGTCACGAAAACTGTCACGACGGAACAACTCGCTGCAGATTCAGTCACCGCGAATGAAATTGCAGCGGGGGTGATTGGCGCAAGACACGTTGCGACAAAATCCCTTAATGCTAACCATATCGCCACAAGGTCATTGACTGCTGAATTACTGAATGTCTCGAATTTGGCGGCGATTAGTGCGAATTTAGGACGAGTGACTGCGGGAACAATCACGGGGACAA
>NZ_MLHN01000005.1 GCF_001999285.1 Rodentibacter genomosp. 1 | reverse complement strand
CGAAATGACAATTTGACTGCTCCCGAAATGACTCAACCAAATCATCAAATACATCAAAATCAATTCGAAAATACAGGCGGTGCTCTAATCGTTTATTGGTTTCCACAACAACACCAAGCGAACGTAATTTCTCACGCGCAGAGCGTAATTCACGCTCGGTTAATCCCGTTTCGTCCATCAGTTCATCAAGGGTTTTATACACGCCTAACGGATTATCGGTTTTATCGCTCCAGTAATAGAGTTGAGAAAACAGCACCGTTGCCGTTACACCGCCTAAAATACTAGTCAACCCTTTGTAATAAGCGATAGGCTGCCCGATTAAACGTAATGATTCAGAGGCTTTCATCAAAAATCTCCTTGTCTAACTCGGTTAATTTCACTGATAACACTCTCAGCCAGTAAAGGGCTAAAAGCACATCAATTCGGATTGGTTGACTAAATCGTTCCATTGCGTGCCTCCATAAAATACTGGCTGAATCGCTTACCGCTTTTAGGGTCTCTAATGGTTCTTGAGTAAATGTGATAGCCGTTATTGCGCAAATCCAAAATACGTGCAGACAAACGCATACAACCAAATAGCTTTAACGCCTCAAGTGAAGTGATTTTTCCACCGTTTTGCATAAATGCTAAAATTTGTGCATTTTGGGATTGACTTGATTTCTCGTTTAGATTAGTATTTTTCACGTTTATATATTCCTAATTAGCCACGGTTGCCGCCGTGGTTTTTTATTGCCGTCTGTTTAGTAAAATCACACTCTCAATCGAAAGCTGTGTCGCTGTTAAATGTTTGCCGAGAAGACGGCGGATTTTGTCTTCTTCATCGGACGTAATCTCCCCGTCTTGCAAAGCCAGTTCTAATACGGTGTACAACACGCCACGTGCGGATAACTCGTGAAATTGCAGGGTTGAAATTTCCGTATTGTCTAAAGCCTCGCACTCAACGTTTGGCACAAACCGACCACCCGATAAGCGACAAATCTCATCGGTGAAATCCGTTAAGCCGTACTCTTGCTGAATTGCCAACAATTCCTCATTGGTAAAGCGTTGCCCTTTGGTTTGATACAAGCGGTTGTTTAACTGCGCCTCATTCAAACCGAGAAAGCCTGCGACCGCACTTTTACCGCCCGGCACTTTCTCGATCATCTCAATAATCATTTTCTTCATTGCCATAATTTCCTGTGGTTTTTTATGGTTTTCATTTGGGGGAAATCGGGTAAATTACCCTTTCAGAACAGGGAATAAATCTGTCGGCTTACACTTCAGAGCCTGAGCAAGTTTCTTGATCGTTTTTAGGCTTGGCTCTCGTAGGCCTCGTTCGTATAAGCCGATAGCTCCTGTTGTTAATCCAACGGCTTGAGCAAGCTCATTTTGAGATAACTTTGCTTTATAACGATAATCTTTAATTTTATTCACAATAATAATCCAATTTGTATCAGTGATACATATTGTATAGATTGAAACCAAGGAGTGCAAGAGAGTTTTATTGTTTGATAGAGTAGAATTGACAGTATGAGAGAAAAATGGAATGAAATTGTTCGGCGAAGAATTAAAGAAATTAATATCCCTCGCCCAGTATTTGCAGAAAGGGTTGGTATTTCTTCACCTGCCTTAGGTCATTGGCTAAATGGTACAAGAAAACCTAACCTAGAAGATATAGCTAGAATGTTTTATCTACTAGGCATTGATTCTGTTACTTTACACAGTGATGGGTTAGTTTCCTTACAAGAGGTTCACGAGGTTTCCCAAATTGAGGGGGTGGCATTAATTGGTTCTCTTGACTTTGGATTCAAAGAAATGGGAAACGCAACAGAACAGACCCAATTCGTTGCCGAAGAAAAGCGATTATATGTTGATTTTCGTAGTTCTGACCCAAGACCCTATGCACTGAAAATTAAAGGAACAGCACTCATACCTCGTATTCGCAGAGATGAAATTATTGTGGTTGAACCAATGTTAAAACAACCGAGTGTCGGCGATGATGTTGTTCTGATTGTTAAGGCAACAGGAGAATACTTGATAAAGAATATTAACACTTTGGCAGTTAATGCAGAAGACCCACATATTTTTGCGGACATAAATGACAGAACATTACTTTGTGCTTTTAAAAAATGTGAGGTTGATATTCACCCGATTACCGGCATTGTGGGGCAGGATAAGATTGTGAGATAGTGGAAAGATAATAATGAAGTGGAATGAACTTGTTGAGGCAAGAAGAAAATTACTAAATCTCTCACAACAAGATTTGGCAGATCGCCTAGGGGTAACTCAAGGTGCTGTGGGCAATTGGCTCAATAATCGAAGAAAGGGCGACCTTTCAACGATAATGAAAATTTTTCACGCTTTAGAGATGATTGAGGTAACTTTCAATAGTAATAGTGGAAATGTTGTATGCGATTACGAAAGCACTCACAACAATGTCTCCCCTAGAATCAAAATCAAAGGTACTTTAACGTTTAAATCAGAGACAAGTGGTGAATTTGAAGCGTTGGACGAGCGTTATTTTACGTTTTATTCCAATAGCCCAAACACTTATGCCTATCAAGTGCTTGGCTCAAAACTTGAACCCCGCATTGTGAGTGGGGAGTATATTGTGGTTGATCCCTCCGCTAAATTACAAAACTATGATGAAGTATTAATCAAACTTAAAAATAATAAGTATATGATTCGCGTGTTGCTGACAGGTAGGGGAGATGAGTGGCGGTATGCAGACCCTAATACAATGAATCAAGACACAGATTTTAACCCAAGCGAAATAGACACGATGGAATATATCTCTGCTATTGTTAAGCCGCAGAGAACCGTTGAAATGAAAAAAAGCCGAGACACAAATGATTAAATTACCAAAACTGGCAATTAATGAATGTTTTAAGAAAATAATGCAGCTTCAGACCGTCCGTAAGCAAAATCTGCCGGTGTCGGAGGTAGAAGTATCACTTTTACGACAAAAATGTGAAAAATTATTAAAAACAAAACACCGGGATTACGCCTATGCTATAATGGGTTGCACTCATTCTTTGCTAGGTGAAACCGAGATAATGATTTCATATTTTGAAAAAGCCTTAGAAATTAGCCCAAATGATCCACAAATTAATTATAATTATGCTATAGAGCTATTAAATAACTTTCAAGTTCCTCAAGCTATTTCACAATTTCGCAAGGCTGCAGAACTTAACTCGGATCTAGTGTTCTTATTTCCCATTTTGGATTCATTTCTGCAATTAATCTGCATTGATGAAGCGCAATCTGTTTTGGATAAAATAAAATCACAAGTATACTGCAATAAAGAGCTTGGGAAAAACGTTGAAATTAATGCTAGCATTACGGGCAATCAGAATTTGATTAATGGCTATACTCAACTTCCTAAAGGCGATTTAGTACATATTCAAACTTTAATTCATCAATTACATTGTTTGAAAATGAAAAATTACCCTAAAAATATTGCTATTGAGCATACCTTTGATGGCAAAGAAAAGGAATTTGTTTATGCTATTCACGACAAAGTTTCTCCATTAGAGAAAATTTGGCAATTTGATGATGAATTAATGCAAGATTTCATTAACTTTGAAGAGAAACATGATATTCATCTGCCATATTTTACTCTTATGTATCAGGGGGCTTAATGATTACCTCTCAAGACTTACTGCAACGTGGGAAAGCTCTCGCACAACAAGAGGGGGAACTGGCTCATAGGGAAAGTATCAGAATACTTTATTATGCAGTTTATCATCGAATTAAGGAAATCTGCCTGCTATATGGTTATATCTTGCCTTCTTCAAATTCAACAAGCAGCCACGATGATCTGATTGCGGCAGTTAATCCAGATAATAAATTAACTAGCGCCAAAATCGTGGAACAAAAAGCAAAAAGAATGAAAAAACTTCGCAAAGGTGCAGATTATGAGCTGTCTAGAACGATTTCACAGGCTGAACTAAAAACCCAACTTAAGTATGCCGAAAAATGTTGGGGAGAATTAAGTGCAATGGAAAATCAAAAGAAAAAAGCCTCTCATCTAAAAATTGTGAAGTAAAAATGCGGTCGGTCTTGACCGCACTTTTTACTTAATTCCCAAATACACAAAATCCATTATCCCTTTTAATTCCCACACCTCGTTATTTTGATAACTGCTCATTTCCGCCACATAATCCCGATAACGCATTGCAGATTGCTCAAAACTCTCATAAGGTGACGGGTGAATATTGAGTTTCATTCTGCTCAATGCCACATCATAAGCGGTATAGTCTTTTTTTATTATTTCCCGAACCTGTTGTTCATCACATTCGCTGTAATGAGCAATCTGCTCAAGTTTGATTTTATTTCGCTCAACCCACAGTTTCATTCTTTCAATCCCTCTTACTTTAAAGAGCAAGATAATCATTTTCTCAGTGACTTGAAAATCTCGGGGCGATTTCCGATGTAGCGCAATCACCACCAATAATCGAAACCTTGGAGGCAAAAGTTGAAACAATGCCATTACGGCAGGATTACACCCGAAACGGACACGTTGAAAATAATCAATGAAAAAACCGGCATAGATTTTCCCTAAACAAAAAATAGCACGTTGCACTTCTTTTTCTGAAATTGTGCCGGTGTAAAGAGTATGCGTAGCGGAGTTGCCTAAATCCCGAATATATTCAATGGCACGAACCACCGAATAATGATGAGAAACAGTACGATATTCTTCTAAAAATCGGGTGCTTTTCTTATCGCCTAAAGTCAACCTTTCCGATTCCGGCAATTTCATCATCGCCCGTAGCAAAATTTCAGTATATTGACGAATAAGTCCTACCCTTCCCCGATTTGATACGCCCTGAGCATAGAAAATATCATTGATGAGATCGTTCGCTAATGCCTGATAAGTTCGGTTAAATTCATTATTCACGGTGATATCCTTTTCTTCAGCCTAATGAGATGTAAGGTCGTTATTGTAAAACCTCAAATCAGAAAGGCAAGCCAACAAATAAACGATTGATAACATATCAAATCTTGATATAAATCAAGGAAGAACGAACCTGAATTTGTTATTTTTTTATCAGACATAGCCGATACTAAAAGTGCTACGGATCACACAATGTCGCTGATACTCACGGCACTTGTTTTAGTGAAAAGGAATACAACTATGTCAAAACAGCAAAAAAATTTAAACCTAACCGCCCATAGCATTAAAGACACTGATTTGTGGGCTTATGCTATGCTTGTCAAATTGGTGAAAGAACAAGAGCAATTTATCAAACAGGTCTCTCCTGCTTTAGAATTGCTAGGAAGTTCTCTGTCTATTTCTATTGAACCTGATCAAACAAGAAGCGTTCTTCGTATTGCCGAAACGTTGTTACTAGAACATTTCCAATGTATTCAAGATCCTGAAATCAAATCCTTAATTAAAGAGCTTTTCTAAAATCATATACAAAAGCCCTTATTAAAGGGCTTTTGTTTAAAAAACAAGCAATCAAACAAAATGTATCATTTTTATATCCATTTTGGATTGATTTAAATAAATACATTATGTATCATTACCACATCAAAACAAACACCCCAAAGGAAAAACAAAATGGCTTACATCAATCAAGAAATGAAAAAAGCACTTTTATGGGAAGTTGAAAAAGTATTGCCAAAAAGCTGGAAAGTGTCGGCAAGAATTAAAAATTCAATGAAAATCTGCCTAACACTAAAACTTGATAAAAAATCAAAAGCGGAATATGAGGACTACCTCGAAAAAATGGCAGGAGCACAAACCCTACAAGCAAAACAAAAACTAAAAGAAGAAACAAAAGTAGTTTTCCTTATTAACCGAATCAGAGAAGCGTTAAACAGTAAAAACTACGATAACAGCATTGTAGAACAAGATTTTCATCAGGTTAATTATTACAGTGAAGTTTTGATTGCTTAAGAATTTTTACCAAGCCCTTTACGGAGGGCTTGAATAAAGGTTCTAAACCTTTCCACCCGAGCAGGCGAAAGTCGAGAGAAAGCAGAGACGGTGGATTGCTCTTTAAAAATTGAGATGAAATAAAAGCCCCTTGCGGAGCTTTGGATTAAACATAACGAACTGGCGTAAACCCATTTACTTGGCGAACCCTGTAAATTTCATTTTCGCAGTTTTGCCGAGCTAAATGTCCTTGATGACTGGTTGCAATAATATCAACACCCCAAGTTGAATTTTGACACAACCGCCAACGCCATTTGTTTTCATTATCTAAGTAAACTTCAAACCACATAGGAAATCCTTATGACTGAAAAAATACGAAAATTTGCCTTTAGCTACAGTTTCAACGATAGAAGTTGGGCATTAACTATAGGTGCTCAAAACAAAGAAGAAGCCATAGCAAGAGTAAAAGCAATGTCCCAAGCAAACTATGACGGAGAGATTTTTGCCACTATCCCGGTTGCTTCAAATCCTCAATCTTGGTTTGCAAGGTTAATCACTAGATTACTGCAAAGGTAAGTTTATTTCATCTCAATTTATGCTCTTTAAAAATCAAAACCGTAAGAGATTAAGAGATTGTCATACTTAGTCTGCAATCTACGGTAGCGACACAGATTGGTTAAGTGGAATTGGGTTAGCTTGTTATAACCCCCACGCTGAACGGCAGTAAAACAAGACTTATTTCAAACCGTAAACTCTCTTAACTATCAAGAAATTGATTTGAGGGTAACAACGTTACACCGAAATGACAAAGTATTGGATTTATCACATTGTATGCGGTTTGAAATAAGGGAGGAGAGAACCGATGAGTATCACAAAAACAAATCCGGCAAAAAACTTTAAGCGGGCCAAGCGTATTGCATTAAAACAAAGTGCATTAATGGCAAAACCTAAAGGTAGCCGAGTTGAAAAAGCGATTAGCCTTGCCGGCAGAGACAAAAAGCTGATTGATGTCGCAAATTATCACTGCACAAAGGGCAAAATCAAATCAGGTCAAGTCCGAGCCAAAGAACGCCGACAAATAGGTTGTCGGGAGTTGGTGAGGGTTTAGGAGAGTTTATATGAAAAATAAGATAACAGATTTAAACAATTACCTTTTTGAACAGCTTGAAAAGTTACTAGATGATGATTTAAGCGATGATGAACTGAAACGAGAAATTGCCCGAGCAAATGCGGTATCAGGCGTAGCCTCTAATATTATTCAGAACACAAACACTGCTATAAAAGCAATGGCTCTATTTGAAAATAGAGGAATAGAAACGGTAGCACCTGATTTCTTAAGAATTTCAAAGGCTCAGCAAAATGACTGATCGTTTCAAATTTACCGAAGAGCATATTGAATTTATTCGCTTGCATTGGGATAAAAAACCTTCCGATTTAATCAAATTATTTAAACAAAAATTCGGACTAACAAAACATAGAACTGTTTTTCGAAAATTGAAAAAGCGACTTGGCATACCAAGTTTACAACACGCTAACCGCTATACAAAAGCCGAACTTGATTTTATCAAAGAAAATCGACAACTGCCTAGATGTGAATTGGCAAAACAAATGTCAGTTAAATTTGGTAAATCTTACAATTCAAGGGCACTTCAAATACTCTGTACTAAGCGTGCTTGGAAATCAGGTCGAAACGGCAGATTTCAAAAAGGCGATAATTTTGTACCTATCGGAACTGAACGATTATGCGCCTTTAGGAAAATATGGTTGGTAAAAACAGGAATTAAGAGTTATGAAGCAAAGCATCTTTATATATGGCGAAAATATCATGGAGAAATACCAAAAGGTTACGTTATTTGGTTCAAAGATGGGGATACTTCCAACTGCACTCTAGAAAACTTAGAGATGATCACTAGAACAGAAATGTTATGGCGACATAGATTGGAATATAACTCTTTAGCTGATGAACTAAAACCCTCATTTGATACATTTATAAAATTAAGAATGCGTGTAGCCGAATGCAAAAAGAAAAAATAACTTGAGTCTTACAAGCATAAAGAAAGGCAAATGTTGCTGAACATCAAAATCAGCCGTAACCCTTAGCATTTGATAGAGATACGATAACGCCTCTATGGTTTATAGATAAAAAGCTAAGGTAAGCTATAAACTAAAGCAGATTCAGGTACTTGCACTACTTGAAATCGGAGATACTGCGTGCTTTAAGCCGATATTTGCAAGGAAAAGCTCATAAACCCAGTTAGCCTTTCTGTAAAAAAGGCACAATCTATGGGCTTGAGGTGAAACAAGCCTATATTGAGTATCGGGTGCGATATGCCCGCCTAGTAATCATATCGCTTAGTTAGCTTAGTCAGGCTAATGAAAAATTCAAAACAGGGAAAACATTTGGCTAGGCAAATGCCCAATTTTGACATAGGACCTCAAACAATCTAAACGGAATGACAACGGGCAGATTGTGCGACCTTGATAATAGCAGGTGAAATTATCCCCACGCAGTCGAGGGAAAGAGACTGCACATCAAAAACTGCTCTCAAACCCTGTGCGAAGCAATTCGCCCAGTCTTCTTGAATCTGCACCGAGAGCGGTTTTTCATGACATAGAGACCTTGTCTCACTCCGTTTGCCCTCGTATGAGGGCTTTTTTGTACCTGAAATTCAGCAAAGGATGAATTATGTGTGAATGTATCAATGATTACAAATTAAAACTCGCCAAACATTTGAGAAAGCAAGGCATTGAATTGGTTGGTGGTGTATCTCTTAACACAGCATTTCCAACTAGAAATTTTGAAGTTCTTGGAGAAAGAACCGTGGTAGAAGTCACATATGTTGAAAAAGTAACATCAAAAAATGGGAATGTGCGTGAAGTAAAACGTAAAACAAAAATGATTAATGATTACTGTCCATTTTGTGGCAATAAATATGACTAAAGGAAACAAAAAATGAAGAAACGAAAGAAACGCCAAAACCAAAGAAAATGTAGCCAACGAAACCAAACCGCAATGCGCTCTCGCACCGTATTTCTTAACGATCCACCTAAAAAGGACACCATTATGCACAAATCAATCTTTGAATTTCTCGCCTTTCTTGGCAAAGGCGCACTTGTTTTACTCGCCACCGCAATCGTAGTGATTGCCATTTTTAGTGCCTCTCAAGCGTGGGGCAACCCAACCGACTGGCACAATAACGAAGTTAGCGAACAAATTAGCCTTGAAACTCGTTGCGAACTTAAAGGCGGCGTATATGAAAATGGAATTTGCCTACCGCCTAATCTCACACCCCAAGCGGAACGGGAACTCCTCCACTACACCGCACAAAAACAAGCAGAAATTGACCGCACTTTTAAACCCTAAGGAGCAAGCAAAATGAGCCCAACATCTGATGAATATTACGCAATGCTTGATGCGCAATATCAGAGGCGTATTGATGCGATGGCAGGCTATGAAATCGCCCTCGAAGAGGAAATAAAAGCCGTCAAAGCTGAGGCGGAAGATGAAGATGAAAACGTTATCTATGCGATTAATCAATACCATATTGATAACAATGAGGAGCTTGAATTGCACGATTTAGCCTACGGTTCAGGTGCATTTGATAAGCTGATTGAACAACGAGATCGAGCCATTGCCTACGTTGCCAAGCAACGTCTCGAAAAACGAATGAATGAGTATGATCCTGATTAAGTGAGGTGAAAAATGACAGCCACAGTTCTTGAAAATATGTCAAATGCTGAATATCACGCGCATTCGGCAATCAGTAAATCAGGTCTAGATTTAATTGATAAAAGTCCGGCTCATTATTTTTATCGTGAGAAAAAAAGCACACCGGCAATGATATTTGGGTCAGCTTTTCACGATCTCGTTTTACTGCCTGATAAATTCACACAGCTTTATTGTGTAATGCCGGAAGAACTGAACTTGAGAACAAAAGAAGGAAAAGTATTCAAAGAGAAAGTAGAAAGCGAAAATTTGACCGTACTTTCTTACACTGATTATCAGCATATTGAGAAAATGAAAGAAAGTCTGCTTAATCATCCAATGGCAGATAAACTATTAGCACAAGGGAAACCTGAAATTTCTATTTTTTGGCGTGATAGTATCGGCGTTGAATGCCGTTGTCGTCCGGATTTCTTAAATAATAGCGGTATTATTGTTGATTTAAAAACGACAACTGATGCAAGTCCGACCGGATTTGCTAAATCTATCGCTAATTTTCGTTATCACGTTCAGGATGCTTATTATTCAAATGGTTATTTTCACGCTTTTGGTGAACCGCCGAAAGGTTTTGTGTTTATCGCGATCGAAAAAGAACCACCCTATGCCATTGGTGTTTATACCCTTGATGATATAGCAAAAATAGAGGGGGAAAACCGCTTTAAAGCCAATCTCGAAACCTATAAGAATGCTTTAGAAACCAATCAATGGCACGCCTTTAGTCCACAAATTGAAACCTTAAGTCTACCTCACTGGGCTTACCAATCTTAGGAGAATTAAAATGACAAATGCAGTAAATATTTTTGCCCCAAATCAAGATAAAACCACACCACAAAATGCGCTTGTCGCTACGCAATCCGCCCGCGAAAGCCAAGAGGTCCAAGCGATGATGGTCATTGCGAAAAGGTTTCCTCGTGATCCGGTAGAGGCGATGGATCGTATTTTAAGATCTTGCACAAGACAAACGTTAGCTGAAACAGCCGTTTATTCTTATCCAAGAGGCGGACAAAACGTTGAAGGGCCATCAATTCGATTAGCAGAAACACTTGCCCAAGAATGGGGAAATATTCAGTATGGTATTAGAGAACTCAGTCAAGAAAATGGCGAAAGTACCGTTGAAGCCTTTGCGTGGGATTTACAAACTAACACAAGGCAAGTCAAAGTTTTTCAAGTGCCACATATCCGCTACACTAAAAAAGGGAAAACGGTACTCACCGATCCGCGAGATATTTATGAACTTGTCGCCAACAATGGCGCAAGAAGATTACGGGCTTGTATCCTTGGCGTGATACCGGGCGATGTGGCAGAAGCGGCTGTTCACCAATGCTCTCTCACCTTACAAGCTAATGCAGATACTAGCCCAGAGGCATTAAAGAAAATGTTAGAAAAATTTAGTGAATTTGGTGTCACTCAAAAAATGATTGAAACACGTTGTCAATGTCGATTTGATTCAATTCGTCCGGCCCAGATTATCCAACTTAGAAAAGTTTATACGAGTCTAAAAGATGGAATGAGCATCGCTGCTGATTGGTTCGATATGAACACCGGTAGTCAAGCAGAAAAATTAAACGAATTGGTGAATACCAAAGAGCAAAGTAAATCACAAGCCACTGAATAGTGGCTTTTTTATCGGAGTAACTCCTAGAATTTTTTCATACGTTTGCTTGGAGTAAGTTATGACTGAGGATGAAAGAACAAGTTACATTGCAAAACTTGGATCTACAGGATTTCGAGGGGTAAGAACTTGTAACGATACAATGAGACCTCGATTTATGGCCCAAATTGTTATGAGGGAAAATGGACAAAAAGTCTATTACAAAACTGCTCGGTTCGACACTGCACTTGAAGCAGCCATTGCTTATGACAAGTTAGCAAAGCAAATCCATAAAGAAAAGGCGGTAACAAATAAAGATTTAGGATTAATTCACATGGGAAGGGAAAAAGAATTAAGTAAAGACAAAGTAATGGGAGCGATATGGGAAACGGTTAATCTTTGTGATCGACTAAAGCGAATATCTCAAGGTTTCTGTGAACACCTATCCACACAAAGAAATACAAAAGGTAAATTCATTGAATTTGAAAAAATTTCAAAAATTAATATTCCTCAGAATGAGGTGGTTAAGATCATTGAGGAATTGTCAGCAATTGGTTTAATTATTGTTGAAGAGTCAACGAGAAATTATCCACCTAAATTATGGCATGTAAAAATTCAAATAAATGCATACCTTGCAAGAAAGATAAAAGTATTAAGAGAAAAGCATAAACAGGAGAAAAAAATGGCTCAAGAAATTAATTTAACAGATAAATCACCGGAAGAATTACTCGCAATGGCAGAAGAACTTAAGAAATTATCGGAAGCGAAAAAGCAAGAAATAGCCAACGGTGATGTTATCAAAAAAACATTACGCCCGCTCGTACTGAATGCTTTCCAAGCGAAGGGCAAGTTTGAGCGTAAACTCAATGAGTTATTAGACGTATCCACTGAACTTGATAATGCGTTAAATGCACTGCGTGATGCAATGAAATAACCACCGCCCACTTAACCGTGGGCTTTTTATTATACAAAATCCAACAGAGGGAAAATATGGGTCGAATAATTACACAAACTGTAAGAGTAGATACCGAAGTTGAAGTCGATATCGATCTTGATGATTTAGACCTTTCGGAATTTATGCCGGATATTACCTTGAAAGAATTTTTTCGTCACGAATGTGGCGAGCTAACCTTTGTAGCTCTTGAAGCAATGCGTGAGTTGCGGGCATTACAGGGCGAAAAATCCAACCTCATTAAAATTATGGAAGAACTAACCGGTGCTTATGTTTAGGAGAAAGAAAACGTGAACGAAATACATATCAGCCTACCCTATTCCTTTTTCGCTGAATTGTTTGGAAAGTACATCCACGACAATTTTAATCACAGAAAACCGAATAGACTGCGAGCCATCGAGCAGGTAAAAAAATACTGGCTACTCTTAGATAGCGAACAACGGGAATTCATTATTAAACAGGCGACCAAACAAGCCCGATATTATGATGAATTTAAAGAGTTGTTGGATTGGATAGAAGTACGCCGCAATCAATACCAACCGACACCACAACCGCTCAATGCGTTTGTTGAGTTGCCGGTAGTAAAACAAAATAGGGAGAATTAACTATGTTTTGGTTTAAAAATGCGATTATCTATCGTTTAACCAAGCCACTTGATTGGGATTTAACACAATT
>NZ_MLHN01000049.1 GCF_001999285.1 Rodentibacter genomosp. 1 | reverse complement strand
AAAAAAAAAAAAAAAAAAATAAAGCAAGGAAAAGATAATAATATTAAGAATAATCCCAAAAATAAATTTCATTATTCTTCGTCCTTGTTTATATGTTGGTATATACCTTTTGCTTTATCACTAACAACACCTCCCCCTATTGCATTTAAGAATACTTTCGGAAGAGGGTGTAAATTCAAATATCTACTTGATACAGTTTCAGATGCGACCCCATATCCACTACCAACTAGAGAACCTATTGTTTCAGTCTTAATGACTTTCATTTTGAATATCTTCAAAAGTCAGTTTATTCGTTTTCAGTTCGCTGTTAGTTGCATTGGTGGAGGCAATCGCCGCACCTTTCAGATGAATATTATCGGCATTAATATGATAACCGCCCTCTTCGGCAAATAAGCCCGATTGTTCCATCACTTGGTTGCTTGTTCACCTTACCGCTTGAGGCATTCGCATAACCGCTTGCTCTAACGCTTGTGCCGTTTTCACTCTGTCGGAAGCATCTTTATTTTTGACCGCACTTTCCGCTGTCTGATGATAATCGCCTCTGCTCAAGTATC
The DNA here is from genome assembly GCF_001999285.1 of Rodentibacter genomosp. 1. GTDB lineage: Bacteria > Pseudomonadota > Gammaproteobacteria > Enterobacterales > Pasteurellaceae > Rodentibacter. Next base: position 3,324 of record NZ_MLHN01000049.1, on the reverse strand, counting down.
TACTTCCCAACGCTTCGCTTTGATGTTTGCCGCTTCAAGTGTTAAGCCTCCTGCTTCACTATTTGTGATAAGTTTATATTGATAAAAAGTAGAGCTCGTAAACAAACAGCTCACACACTAAAATTCATGGAATAGCGCGCGTAAAACAATGCTTCACACACGCTATGCTTGCTAATAATCCTTATAACGGAGATATATTATTATAAAATACATAAGAGATATGAAAATTAAAAAAATAAACTCCCTAATAGTCATATCTTTAAAAAAAGAAAAAAATCAACATGATAAAAACAAATACCATTATTAATGTTATAAAAAATATTTGCAGATAAAAACATTACAAACATAAATATAACCCCAAAAACAGCAGAAAAAAGAAGAATATAAATAATCTTTTTCATTATTTACCTCTTTCTTGCTTTGAGTTGTAACTTTGAAAAGTTCTATTACCAAACTCTCCGGACATTGAGCCCAAAACGTTAGGAACAATATTTTTCTTATAGCCATAAACATAAGGAATCTTATCATTCAAAGGCTGAGGATTATATTTCGCCCATGTTAAATCCGGATATTTTTTACTTAGTGGGATCTCTATTACTTTCCCCATTCCATATCCAATCCCCGCACCAATACCACTACCGATAGCACCTTGAACCATTGACTGATCTGTAACATAACCATTAAATGCTCCAGAGGCCGCATTACCTCCAATCGTAGCAATAAAACCTCGTCCTTTAAGTGCATATGCTGTCACTACATCAATAGCTAATGTTCTTGAATCTACCTCACCCGTTAGCGAGCAACTGACCTCCAACACTTCCTACTCCGGCAATTCCTAAGGTAAATTTAGTTGAATTTGACATGACGTTATTGATGTCGACCAAACAATGAAGCCCAAAATCCTTTTTTACTCTCAACTTTTTTCTGTTTGGCTTCCTCCATTCTCTGATTCACATAATTTACCCAAACCTGATGAGGAGCATCAAAATTAAATTGTTTCATAAAGTCATAAGGTATTTCATATTCCGCTAGTGGATTTATATCAATCAATTCTTTTGGCGCTATAGGACTATCAATACCTAAATCAAAACCATGTATGGCTGCAATTTTTGCATACATTAAGACTTGTGGCTGCAAATAAAAATCAAAATGCAAAAGTGTCTCTCTTGCAGCACGTTTTGCAAATTTAATTTCCAATAATGTCGATAACGCCTCTTGCATCCCTTTTATATCTTTATTTGCCAACGCAACATAAAACTCATGGTCGGGAATACGTTTTAAATCACAGCGTGCTTTCTTTTCATCATTTAAAAACGTTAAAGCTCTCTCTTTCAGTAATACCCAATCACCGCTTAAGGCTAATAAGGTATTTGCATTAAAAAAGGCTCTTGTATCAGAGCTATTATAAGGAACAGAGACGTCTATAATTTCGTCACGGTGTGTCACTAAATAATCAAGCAACTTTTGATTATCCGAAAGTAAACTTAAGGCAAAGAACCTTGTGTTATAACCATTATATGCCCACTGAAAATCGTACTTAGAGAGAATTCTTAAGAAACCACCAATAAAAGCATTTTCTTTAAATCCACCGAGATTATTTTCTAACAGAGACTTAGACGCTAATGCACTATGGTAATCACATAAATAACCAATCAAACTAAATACATTACCTAAGTATCCATTTATACAATTCAGCTCTATGTTTAGCTCTTTATTATCAAATTCTGTATATGCCTTCACCCTTTCAAAAGTGAAATTTTTAGCATCTTCATACGTTTTAGCTATCTCGCTTCCTAAAAACGTTTTATATTTTTCCATTTTAATATCCTTCTCAATTTTTATCAGGAACCTTAACAGGTAACAATATAACCTTATTATTTGTTTTATCCACTCCTGCTATGATTGTTTTGATTGATTTACCATTTCTATCAGCATTTCTTATCGCAATCTTTACTGGATCATGTTCAGGCAGAATTTCTGCAACAACGTTAATCCATTCTTTGGATAGCTGATTTGTATTCCCTGCTCCTTTAGAACTGACTTGAATCGCACCATTATTTTTGATTTGTTTACTGTCAATAATAATTACAGAGCCATCTTTACCCAATAAAACATGATCAAACCCATTGTTTGAGCCATATTTTCCTCCCCTCAAGGGCTCATAGCCTGAACGTTTTGCTAAATCATGAATGAGCGTTTCTGTTTTATTTCCGTTGATATCACCATTTTTTACAATATCATCAATCAAATTTTGTTCTACCTTACTTGTTGCTTTTACTTCACAACTTGCAGCACAAACTTTAGTTGCATTGATAAATCCTTTATCGGTAGATACTGCTACGGAATCAACTTCATTAATAACCTTATTCAATGTTGTATAATTGACAACCCTATGCACTTGATGTGTAGCAAAACCAGCCGCATTTGCACCTACTTTTTTCACCAATCCCGCCGACTTCTGCAACAATTTCGCCCCAGCTGCACCAACAACTAATCCACCAACCGGTGTTGAACCAAAGTTACCCACAATATAGCCTTGCATTTCGCCTGCTAATGCAGGGTCGTGTTTTACCGCATATTCATATTGTTGATTCCATTCATCCATTGATACATAAACTTTATCGATGACTTCGTTTGGATGGGTGACGGCATAAGCAAGTGATTTTACGGTTTCATCAAGATTTAAGATGGCGTCCGCCGTTTCAACCACATTGTCTTTAAATCCTTTCGCTTTGCCTTGTTGCATTGCGTCATAATAGGCTTCAGCTTTTTCTTCATCGCCGTTGAAATATAATTTCGCAAAGAGTTTGATATCATCCAAGCGTTCTTGATGAGGGTCAACATCAAAGAAATTATTCTCCACCGCCCTCTTCGCTGTTTCCGCACCCGCGGCTGCCGTGATGAAAACGCCACCCTGTTGCTCTGTCGTACCGTTCGCTTTGGCGGTAAGTGCACCTGCCAAACCGCCCGCCAGTTGGCTTAAGGTGCTGATGTTTTCCTTCTCACTTGCCGTTAATTCCTTCGGCGATTTTTCGTAAAGTTTTTGAGCAATAATCTCTGCTGTGGCTTCACCCGTTACACCTGCAATTGCCCCCGTCAACGGGTCTTTGCCCGTCACTTGAAACTCTACAGCAGAAAGTAACGCATGGGCTATCAGGTTGGTTGCTTTATCTTTTGCCATGTCGCCTTTCGTCATTTCGTGGATTTTATTATTGAGATAAGGCGAGGCAAGTGCCACTATCGCTCCATTGGTGTCGTTTTGTGCCGCGGCTTGAAGTGCCGCCGTCACCGCACGAATCGCCATCCCTTTTTCACTGCCTATGC
>NZ_MLHN01000048.1 GCF_001999285.1 Rodentibacter genomosp. 1 | reverse complement strand
CAAATTCACGGATTGGTTTTGGTAAAGCATCCGCATTTGATTTTACTGGTTCAGATTCTTTCCACATGAATGCATTTTCTTGTAAAAAAGGGATATCATCTCTAAAAATTCTATCCAATTCCCCGTCCTCATTAATTGAATAATAAATTAAGCTATTTTCTACTTTTTTAGCTGCAAATCGTTTTTCGTGTGAAACTTTAAAAGGTTCTCCATTTAACACCTTTTCTAAATCAAATGGTTCTGGTTTGTCTTGCCATAAGCCAATAATATCATCTCGGTCTTCGCCATTTCTATAATAAGACACAAATGTGTCATAAGCATCAATGGCTTCCTTGATACTCCCATTTTCATTGTAAATAACCCAAGTATGAAAAACCTCATCTTCGCCTTCACGTACGCCTAAATATTTAGCTTTATACCCTTCACGTGTAATACCATAAGCACCATTCTTTAGTGCCTCAATTTCTTTTTCGCTTAACATAATTTAATCCTCGTCTTTTGGATAGCCCGGCAATAAATGCCAGTGAGTAACTTTCATTTCTACACTGTCTGATGTGAGAAATTCCTCTCCATTGAAATAACCAACAAATCTAAATTTATGGCTGCTGAAAACTTCACTTCCATATAAAAGCAGTGATTCTGATGTTCCGTCGTCATCTAATTCAGGCAATCTATCCTCAACACTAATCCAACCGTTGTTTTCTTTAGTCATTTTGCAAATCCTCCTCTTTAACAAACACCCCATCAATCATTTTGCCTTTCCTGTCTTTGATTTGGTTGTAGGCGTGCTGAACACACTCTCGAATATCTATATAATTAAGATTAGCTATATTCTGTAATGCCTCAACAGAATTGTGGATGTCCCAATCCATAGGTAGCCAGCCTCCTTTGTAACATGCTGAAAAATGACTAATCGCAATCATCATTGCGTCATCAATATGCTTTGATTTGTAAAGATAATTCGGTATTAGCATATTTTGGTTAAAATCATTCTCTGGATTAACCGACTTCCTGCGGTATTGAGCATTTAATATGACCAGCACAACAAAACAATCCCCAATACTATCCTTAATCACTTCCGGCTTATTCTTCACCACGCCACTGCATAGCTCGCCAAATTCTTCCATCAGTTTTAGCATTTGCTTTTGTGGTGTAGAGCCTTCAATCAAATTTCTCTCTTCCGCCCATTGTTCGATTTTTTCAATTAACTCTTTCATTTCCTTTCTCCAAAATAAAACCGCTCATAAGAGCGGTTTTATTAATTATTCTCTGATTTTTTCACCACCAAATTCAT
>NZ_MLHN01000047.1 GCF_001999285.1 Rodentibacter genomosp. 1 | reverse complement strand
GCATAGGCAGTGAAAAAGGCATGGCAATCCGAGCGGTGACGGCAGCGCTTCAAGCCGTCGCACAAAACGACACCAATGGAGCGATAGTGGCACTTGCCTCGCCTTATCTCAACCAGAAAATCCACGAAATGACAGACGGCGATACGGCAAAAGACAAGGCGACCAACCTGATAGCCCACGCCTTGCTTTCTGCTGTGGAGTTCCAAGTTACAGGCAAAGACCCATTAACGGGAGCGATAGCGGGAGTAACGGGTGAAGCCACAGCAGAGATTATTGCTCAAAAACTTTACGAAAAATCACCGAAGGAACTAACGGCAAGTGAGAAGGAAAACATCAGCACCTTAAGCCAACTAGCGGGCGGCTTGGCAGGCGCACTTACCGCCAAAGCGAACAGTACGACAGAGCAACAGGGAGGAAACTTCCTCACAGCAACGGCAGGGGCGGACACAGCGAAACGGGCGGTGGAGAATAATTATCTCTCACATCAAGAAGCAGAACGTAAACGTTACTTAGAGGCTAAATTAAAAGAGGGCACGATAACCAATGCCGAACAGCAAGAGTTACATTCAATTCAACGTAAAGATATCGAAAGTGATATCGCACTCATTTCAGCTTGTGAGGGGGCGGCATTATCTAGTGGATGTCAAGTTGAAAGACAAAAGCTCGAGCGAGATAAGTTTAGCTATTCGGGAGCAAAATATACCCCGACATACGGTTATCCGAGTTATACAAAATATTCAGATCTTTATTCGGAAGATTATGGAAAAGTAGCTGATTTCTCAGGGAGATACGATGTACTAAGCAATGCAAAAGAAAAAGCACACCGTGATTTTAAAGAGGCAACAGGGATTAATCCGCGTTGGGCTATTATAGGAGAAACTGCAGGGAAAGTATTAGGTGCTTATGCTGGGGTTAACATAGCTAAAAATGTAAATAATTTTTCTATAAAAGTACCTGACGGAGTTGATTCGACTAAACACTTACCTATTATTGGTAAGACTGTTAATTATGAAGATGCTACCGCTAATATTCGATTAGATAGTTATTCAATTAATGCTCAAGTAGCATTGAATAAAAAACTTTCAGCATTAGAAAATGCTCAAAAATTCTCAGTGAGAATCCGGCATTTAGCTGATGGGAGAATCCGCTATTATGAAGCTGAAAGATTAGCAAAAACTCCAGGACCAACACGTGGAAATTCATTTGTTACGGAATATAATCCTTTTACAGGTTCTGTAAAACAGTGGATGGAAAGTTATGATCATAGTGGAAATGTAAATAGGGTTCACCCAAAATCTATTAATGGGCAAGTCATTGATAGTTTACATTATCCACCAACGAAAAAAGAATTAGAGGGTATGAATAAGCGATGAGATATACAGAAGACGATTTCTTTTCTAAAATTATTGAGATGATTGATCAAGAAAGATCTTTACAAGATATATCGAAACAATCACTCAATATGATGAATTCATCTATAAACTGGAGAAAAGAAGTAAGATATTTAGCATTAGATTTAATTAATTTAACCGATGAACAATTTGAAATGACGTATTTAGATATTCTTAGTGAAATAAGAAAAATAATTAAGTAAATCTAGCAAGGTAGGGTGTGTGGATTTGAAAAATCCACGCGCACTATTGTGGATCTTCGTGCGTGAACCGTTGGTTCACACACCCTACGCTGGCTGAACGTCCAGCCTGTCCAAGCTGTTTAGGGGTGGCAGAGCAATTTAATAAGCGCTATCCAATGTTAAAGTCAATATATTTGATAATAACGGAAAGCAAATTAAGCCAATAGGAGTAAAAGAATAATGAATAGAGTATCTTATGAAGAATTAAAACAATGGTTTTTTGAAGATGCATATTTATGGTGTCAAAGAAAATTCGAGAATGGAAAGGTTTATCAATGGGGAAATAGTGAAAGTGAATGGGGGGGGCATTAGATACTTATGAAAATTCATTTGAAAAGCCAATAGAAAATTTAATGATATATATAATATTAAGGTCAGGACGTAACCCTTATAGTCATAATCTAGTATTAAATGATATATATAAAATACTATCTAAATATGAATTAAATAAACTGCTTTTAGAATTAGAAGAAGAGGAAAAACAAGATTTTCTTTATGATTTGGATTTAGTTCTGAATAATAGAGAAATCGAAGAATAGCAAATATAACGTGTGTGGATGATCTATCATTCACACACATATTGATATTTTCGTATATGAGATGATATTTCATACATACTATGTCCCGCAGGTTAAGTATTGAATTAACTAAATCTTACACTCATTAAATATGCCCATAGGATAAACTCATCACAAACAGTGAAGTAGGCAGCTTAACCCTTGAGACTACCAATGTAAAAGCGAAGCGTTGGGAAGCAGACCTTCAAAACTTGACACTTACCAGCCGTCAAGATACGGAAAAATACGACTCGAAACAAGTGAGTGCGGGAGCAAGCGGTTCGATAGCCTATGGTTCGGGTGGTGGTGCATCGGTGAATGCGGCGTATAGCAAAGCGAAAGTAGATTATGCCCAAGTGAGGGAGCAGACAGGCATACAAGTGGGTGAAGAGGGGATGAACGCCACAATCCACAACCACACCCAACTCAATGGCGCTATCATTGAAAGCCAAGCACAAGCCAATAAAAATCGCTTTAAAACGGGTTCAATTAGTCACACAGACATCGAAAACATAAGTGAAATCAAAACGGAAAGTGCGAGTGTGAGTGCGGGCAGTGGCGGAATAAACCCAATGCAAGCGATAAGTAGTGCATTGAGTCTTTTGGGCAACCGCCATGAAAGTGAGCGAAGTACAACCAAATCGGCCATCAGTGCCAACATTCATATTGAAACCAAAACACCGGAAAATCTGACCGCACTTTCAAGAGACACCCAAAATGCCAACGAACAAGTCAATAAACAAGACTTGAAGAAGGTGCAAGAGCGACAAGAAATGGCGAAAGTGATAGGTGAAATCTCAAACAACGCCATTCAAATTGCTACCTATGAAGAGCGGGAGAAAATAAACAAACTCAGCCTTGAGAAATTTAAAGCGGAAGAGAAATACGGAAAAGACAGTCCTCAAGCCCAACAACTTGGAAAAGACATCAACCAAATCCAAGAGAATATCGACCGCACTTACGGCATAGGCAGTGAAAAAGGCATGGCAATCCGAGCGGTGACGGCAGCGCTTCAAGCCGCGGCACAAAACGACAGCAATGGTGCAATAGTGGCACTTGCCTCGCCTTATCTCAACCAAAAAATCCACGAAATGACAGACGGCGATACGACAAAAGATAAAGCAACCAACCTGATAGCACATGCTTTACTTTCAGCAGTAGAGTTCCAAGTCACAGGCAAAGACCCATTAACGGGGGCAATTGCGGGTGTAACGGGTGAAGTCACAGCAGAGATTATTGCTCAAAAACTTTACGAAAAATCACCGAAGGAACTAACGGCAAGTGAGAAGGAAAACATCAGCACCTTAAGCCAACTGGCGGGCGGCTTGGCGGGGGCATTCACCGCAAAAGCCAATGGCACGAGTGAGCAACAGGGCGGCGTTTTCATCACGGCAACCGCGGGTGCGGAAACAGCGAAGAGGGCGGTGGAGAATAACACGTTCTGGCAATCTTATACACAATGGAAAAAAGAGGAGAAATTAAGAGAGGAAGATCCGGAAGCGTATCAAAAGCTGAAAGAGGAACAATTTGAAGTATTTAAAGATGCTTTAGGGTTTGCGGCTGACTTTACTCCTGTATTAGGCGATGCGAAATCATTTGCGGATGCCGAGGATAGTGTAGATTATTTACTGGCGACCGTAGGTATTATTCCCGGTGCAGACATTGTTACTAAGCCACTAAAAGAAGCTAAAATCGCTTATCAGAATGCGAGAAAGGCAGAAAAGCTTGGCAATACGGCAGCAGCTAAACAGCACCTAGATACGGCAAATTCACTAGTCGAACAATCCTTAAAAGGAATTTATGATTCAAAACAAGTAAGAGCAAGTTTTGAGAAGCAGTATGGAAAAGGGGTTGTTACGTCAACAACGGTTCCGCCAAGTAATGCTAAAAATGTAAAACTTGCAGGACAAAGACATCCTAAGACTGGTGTTCCGTTTGACAATAAGGGTTTTCCAATTTTTGATCAATTTACAGCCTATGATACAAGGATTGATATTTCTCGTTTTAAGAATGCTTCTTATACAGAGCAAATGAAAATGGCAACAAAAGATTTGGCTGATGCAATAGAGAGAGGGCATGTAGATAAAAATCAGTTTACTTCATCCCAATTAGAGGCAATTTATCAGGGAAATAGTAAGATTCCAGGGTTGACATGGCATCATCATCAAGATACGGGTAGGATGCAATTAATTGATACAGATATTCATAAAGGAACAGGACATATTGGAGGAGAGGGAATGAAAAATGGGAAATAAATTTAGAATAACTAAAGAATCTTGTGAGGATCTTGGCTTTGTTAAAACTAGCTTGTTTGCAAACGCAATCACTAAAAGTGAATTTAATGAATGGATTTTATTTATTATTAAGAATAACTCTGTTGATGAAATACCTATGTATATGTATGACTTAATTGATTTTGATGACTACTTATATAAACTTCCCGCTCTTATTGGGTTTAGTCCGTACTCAGGGCTAAATAATAAAGAGGAAGATGCCATTTATGGAATAGCAATTAAAAGATTTGGTTCTTTTTTTGATATGCCTATTAGCAAGAATAAAGCCTTAAAAGCTTTAAATGAAAATATTCAGGTTTTAGAAAGGTTTAAAAATACATTTCCTTTTATTAAATTAGATTTTTAGCAAGGTAGGGTGCGTGGATTTGAAAAATCCACACACGTATTCATAAAGAAACGAAGAAAACCTCGGGAGTGTTCACCGGTGGTGGCGGTATCACCTTTGGTTCTAAATCGGAAAAACATCATTTAGAAAGCGAAGGTTGGACGCAATCGGATGCCCGTAGCACCTTGGGTTCACTGAAGGGGAATATTCAAATTCAAG
>NZ_MLHN01000046.1 GCF_001999285.1 Rodentibacter genomosp. 1 | reverse complement strand
CGGACTTTTAATCCGTTGGTCGAAGGTTCGAATCCTTCACGACCCACCAAGTATCGAATTTCTAAGAGCTGTAAGTTATGCGTTTCAAATCAATAGCTTACGGCTTTTTTCTTGCCTAAAATATCCTCCTGTTCGTCATTTTTTGCCACTTGATTTGAACAAGCCAAGAGCGAGTTTGACGTAAGTTTGACGTGGTTGGCATAATCCAATAAATGACCGGCATTCAAATGCGCGTATTTTTGAACCATCTCAATCGTTTCCCAACCGCCCAATTCTTTCAGCACCATAAGGGGCGTTCCTTGCTGAACATGCCAACTGGCCCAAGTATGCCTGAGATCGTGGAATCGGAAATCCTTAATATTGGATCGTTCTAAAGCCCGTCTAAAGTCATTTCTGGAAATATCTTTGAGTTTCAAACCTTGTCCACTATGGAAGACGTAATCTGAACAGCGTTTGAATATGCGTTGCTGTAAGAAATTTACTGCTTCTTGACCCAACGGAAGTGATCTTGCCCGCCCTGATTTAGCAATATCGCCTGTAACGATGGCAACCTGTCGCTCAAAATCAATTTTATTCCACGTAAGTGTGAGAATTTCACTCATTCTTGCACCGGTGAGTAAAGCAAATTTGCATATATCACGCATCCAATCTAAGTTAAGATTTTTTAATAGATGATTAGCCTCATCTTTCGTTAGCCACCGAACCCGCTTTTTGGCCTCATTATTTTTTTGAATATAAGGGACGCTGTCGATCCAGCCTGCTTGTTTGGCGAGATTGAGTGCACGCATAATTGATGAGCGGTAACGGTTTTGAGTGGCGGGAGAGAGTTTTTTCCCGGTGCGGGTTACGTGAGTTGGCAAATATGTCTGAATATCATCACTTGTTAAAGAACTGATGAGCTTATGCCCGAGTACATCACGCCAATATTGTGCGTGGCGTATTTTGGTTGCCACATCCTTTTTATGTTCAGCTTCTTTGAGCATTAAGATCAAGGCTTGTTCTACGGTTTTTTCAGGTTTCTTATCAAGCTTTTCAACCTGCCAAGCCTCGTGTTTCATCTTATCGTGGAGCTGTTGGGCTAATTTTTTTTCAGTCGTTTGACTACTGCATCGAATTCGCTCGCCGTTTGGCGTGGTAAAATCGATTTGCCATACGCCGAATTTATTTTTTCTGATCGACATTTTCTTTTCTCCGAATCGCCGACCTGCGTACATAGACGGCACATATTATTTTCCTTTCTG
>NZ_MLHN01000045.1 GCF_001999285.1 Rodentibacter genomosp. 1 | reverse complement strand
CATCATTTTGATGATCATTAAGGTTATATCTTTGATGACTGATTGTGCAAAGCTACGAAAATCCATTTTTCCGGTTAAGACAAAGTTGGTCAGCGCATCAGACATTCCGTTGAGGGTGTTAAGTGTAATAGACGACACATTTCCCATCACATCTTCCGCATCTTTACCGAATTTAGCAAATCCGTCACGCAAGCCTGCAATCGGATCTTTTTGCTTCTCTTTTTTGAGTTTTTGAATTTCCTCATAATTTTTCTTAGCCGCTTCACCTTCGGCAAGTAATTTTTGAACGTATTCGTCACTCATTCCGATAGAAAGCTGCTTAATTTCCTGATCGATTTTTCGGTAATAATTAAGCCGCTCCTGTTCTTCCGCCGTTTTGCTTAATAAGTTTGCTTCAAACTGAATTTGTTCAAATTCGTCTTTCTTATTAAACGCATACTGTGAAACTTGTTTTGCCATATTGGCTTTATCGGATTCTTGGGCAAGTTTTTTCAATTGCTCAATTTGAACGGTGGTCATATTTTTAAAGGTTTCACGGTCAGTTTTGAGTTTTTCCATTAACTGATCATATTCTTTATAAATACTTACACCACCGTATTGGGCAATACTGGCGGATTCTGCTTTTAATTGGGCGATTTGCGAAGTGTAGTCATTATACATATCACCAAAGCGATCGGTTTTGCTACCGGAACCTTTATGCTTACCGCCGCCCTGCATATTTTGGAGGAGATTTTTATCTCTCTCACTTTCCCATAATGCCTTTTTTTCGGCCTCCGTTAAATCCTTTTGGTGGAGTAAGGCAAGATCTGCTTGATATGCTGCCTTTTTCTTTGGGTCTTTGGTTTGTAAAATTTTCTTACTCAGATCATTTTGCTTGATCAAGTTCTGCACTTTCTCGCCGATTACCGGGGTATCACCGGGCAATCCGGACATTGCCGCTTTGAATAATGCCACGTTACCGATAGCCTTACCGATACTGCTGGTAAGTGATGAAAATACACCGCTTAAATTACTCACCAACTGTGAGGATGTGGGGAGAAGGTTGTTGAGTTCAGTGGCGGACATATTGAGTTTTTTAAAATCAATATCTGCCGCATTAACTTTCATTCCTAAGGCATCGTATTTAGCTTGCAATCCTTGTAGAGCCAATTCGTTATCATTGAAATATCCGGTTGTATTTTTTAGTACCGTATTTAATACATCCGCAGTTGCGCCATAGTTTTTTAGACGTTGTTCAATTTCGCCATAACTTGCCCCTTGTTTAATCATTGCTTTAGATAACGCTTCAAACTGTACCATTTGGTGGGCAATATCACGATCTAAGATTTCCCTTGCTACTTTGGCATCATCTTTGATTTTTTGTAGCCCTTCTAGCGTTGGAGCAAGCCAACTATTGTGATCAAATCTTGCTTGGGCATTTTGGGCTTCTTGTGCTAGCAAGCGTACTTGATCCCGTTGTTTTTTTATTTGTTCGGCATGTTCGGTAATTTTATTTCCAATTGCAGCAGCCGTTAAATCATCATATGAAACGGCAAGACGGTTATTCGCAGCCTCTAAGTCAAGGGCACTGGCACGAGCTTCTTGGGCTTTTTGTACAAAATAAAATAATGCACCGGCGGCAATAGTAATCACACCGGCAGGGCCGCCTAATAATCCCATTGCACCACCTAATACACGACTGCTAATCGAAACAGCTTGTTTTGAGGCAGCTAATTTCTGCGTTGCTACGGTTTCAGCATTGGTTAAAGCGATAATTCTTTGCGATTGTGCTACCATTTGGTTGCGAATAACGCTTCTTGTTTGCTCTGATTGTGCTAATTTTAATGTTGCTGATAATGCTTGCATTTCAGCACGGGCAACCGCTAATTCTGCCGTTGCTTTGGTTTGAGCCGTTTGCGCCACCCGCAAATTTGCCATTGCCTGTTTTTGTGTGGTAACAGCCGAAACAAGCATTCCCTGAGTGTATTTCGCCAAATTCCCTAAGGCGACTGCACCAATCGCTAAAGCCAAATAGTCAAAGTTTTGGGCGAGAAAAGAAATCGTTTCGGCAAGGGTAGTAAAAACGCCGGTGCTATTACTAAAATCATCCACAAATTTTAAAGTGGCGTTTTGCATTTGTTGCATTGCCTGCCCGAACGTTAACGGCATCTCTTCAAATTGTGCTGAAATACGTTTACTTGCGCCGGTAATGGCTTCAAATAATAATCGAGAAGTAATTTTCCCCTCTGAAGCTAATTCTTTAACCTCTGCTCGGGTTTTGCCCATATATTGAGCAACCACATCAAGGATAATTGGCGCACTTTCTGCAATCGTTCTAAATTCATCACCCTGTAATCGCCCGGAACCTAAGGCTTGGGAAAGTTGGAATAAAGCACTGGCTTGCTCTTGTGCGCCCACACCGCCTACTGCCATCGCTTTATTGAGTGTTTCAGTAAAGGTTAAAATGCGCTGTTGGCTGTAACCATAATCCTTTAATGCTCTGGCAGAACGGGTATAAAGCGTGGTTGTGGCTTCAAGGCTTGCCCGAGTTTTTTGAGCAATATCAAATAGCTGTTTATTTACAGCGTTGTATTCTTCAATTGAGCCGGTGACAAATCGCACCTGCGCATTGAGGGATTTCATTGTGTCCGCCATTTGGAGCAATGAGCCAATCCCCTGTATGCCTAGTCCCACTGCCAACAACCTTTTCAGGTTATTCATCATTTTATTGAGGCTTTCAACAGATTTTTCTGTTTGCCCCGCTTGGGTTTGAACCCCTCGTAAATCTGACCGCACTTTTCCTGCGCCATCAGAGGTCAATTTAATGGCGAGTGTGGCAAAATCTGTCATATTATTCCCCTAAATTAGGCGACAACCTCTTGGAAAGTAGCTGTTAAGACGGAAAATCCCTCTGAAATATCCATATCCCATTCTTCGCAACGGAATTTGCTTTGTTTACCTGAATGTGGCGGTGTCCATATAAAGGCTTTGTAGCCATTATGCTCTGTCAGAAAGGAATCAATTTGATTGATGTATCCGTTAATACCTTTGAACACGACATCATAAGTACGCAAGTCGTTGTTAATCCCATTTGCACGGCGTTGTTCATATCCATCACCAAATTTAAGAATATTAGTCTCAGGTTTAGCTTTGCGCTTCATATTCCATTGGGG
>NZ_MLHN01000044.1 GCF_001999285.1 Rodentibacter genomosp. 1 | reverse complement strand
TTTCAATCCATAACGGCTTAATAATCGCCAAATCACTGTCGGCAACAGGTTCGCCTTCCCAAATATGCCGATAAAGCTCGTAATCCTTTTCCTTACAATCTTCCATTTCTAACCGTAAGGTTTCTGGGAAAAAGGGATTATCCACATAATTAACTTTGAGCAAGACAATATCTGTCGGCGGTGAAACGACAAACCGCTGATAGGTATCATCAAGAATATTCTTTGGGTTAAATGACACCCAAATTTCCGAATTTTCTTTACGAATAGTCGGGATTAATATCTCCCAACTGTCTTTTGAAACATTTTCCGCCTCTTCCACCCAACAAATATCAATCCCCTCAAGGGATTTGATTTTAGTCGGGTTGTTTTTGATACCGTAAAACAGGAAAACAGAACCGGTTCGCAAGTTATAGATTTTGTTTTTCTGAACATCAAATTCGACCTGATAGCCGTAACGCTCAATTGTGTCGGAAAGCAGTTGAATCACAGAATCGCTGATTGAGTTTTGTAATTCCCTTGCACATAAGAAACGACTGTTTGAACGGCGAGCAATCTCAATTAATAGTCGAGCAATCGTCCAAGATTTACCGCTTCCACGTCCGCCGTAAGCGACTTTATAACGATGCTGTTCAATGAATGGCAAAAACTTACTAATAAGCTTTTGTGTCATCTGAAAATAAATCCCTTAATGAACCTAATGCCATAGAACCGTCAGAAGAAGTAATATCGACTTTTTGAGTAAACATTCCCAAATGTTTACCAAGTAACTCAAGGGCTTTGTTTGCGGCATGTGGTTCAAAACAAGATTTCACCACATCTGTCCCAATTGCTTCACCATTTTCTGATTTTGTAACCACGGTCTCTGTCACCGATTGTTTTCCCGTAGACATCGCAATTACTTCAAGCAAACCACGTAAAACATCATCTTGTGAGATTTGAACTCGTTCTGAACGTTTGTCTTTTGCAATCTGAATAGCTTCTTGAATGTCAGGTTTTGACAAGTTTTCAGATCCAATTTGTCGAGCATTTTCAGCTTTATACCCTGCTCTAATCGCCGCCTGTGTTGCATTTAAATCAACCAGGTACTCCTCAACAAATCGCTGTTGTTTGTCGGTTAATTTCCCCACGCCCTTAGACGTGGATTTCACCTCGTCTTTTTTAGTCATTTGGGTGTTTCCTTTGCTTATTATGTATTTATTGCTTTAAAAATTTTGAAACCGAGATCACATTGCGTATCAGGAAAATCTTGTCGAATTTTGACCGCACTTTTTTCAATTCTAGCTTTGGTGATGTCGAAAATAGTTTTATAACCAGCTTTAAAGGCCTCAGATTTTTCGTCAGTTTTCTCAGGAAGTTGCACCAAAATAAATTGGCGATTGCCTCCATCTTCAGCGTTGAGTTGCATTACGGCATGGGCGGTTGTGCCAGAACCTGAGAAGAAATCTAGGATAATTTCATTGTTTTTAACAGATTGAATTACCAACTTTTTCATTAATTCTAAAGGCTTACGATAAAGAAATACTTTCTGCCCCATTAATTTTTCAACATTTTTTTCTGTTTTTGATTGAGGATCAAACCATCCTAAATGAGATTTTATTGGTATATATGGATTATCAAACTCATTGAAAAATTCTTTTTGTTTTGGCAATCCATCATCATTTTTTGGAAAAATAATTCGCCCTTCTTTAATCATCTTTTCTAATGAATTTTTAGAAAATGCCCAATAATTTTCAAATTTTCTCCCTGTATTAGGATCTGTTATAGAAAATTTATCTTGCACTCTCTCTAATGTACTTTTTATATTAGAAAGTCTCCACTCTCCTCTAATATCATTATCCGGATTAGCAAAACCATCTTTTGTTCTTAATTCCCCGATTAACTTAGCATCTGTATTTCTTGAATAACAAAGCACATATTCATGAATATCCACAACCATATTTCGAGGAGGTACACCTTTTGCCGAATTTTTCTTATCCCAGATAAACTCAGAAACAAAATTCCCCTCTCCAAACACTTCATCACACAATAATTTCAACTGCGCCACTTCGTTATCATCAATGGAAATAAAAATCACGCCGTCTTCTTTAAGTAAATCACGGGCAATATAAAGGCGCGGATACATAAAAGTAAGCCAAGCAGAATGACTTAACGCACTCCTAGAGAAAGATTTAA
>NZ_MLHN01000043.1 GCF_001999285.1 Rodentibacter genomosp. 1 | reverse complement strand
TTTCAATCCATAACGGCTTGATAATCGCCAAATCGCTGTCTGCAACGGGTTCGCCTTCATAAACGTGCCGATAAAGTTCATAATCACGCTCTTTCATTTGCTCCATATCTTCCATTAATTCTTTTGGAAAATACGGATTATCCTGCCAATTAACCAATACAGAACAACAACGTTCCGGCTGATTAATTACAAAACGCTGATAAGTGTCATCAAGAATATTCTTAGGGTTGAAACTGACGATGATCTGTGAACCGTCTTCACGAATAGTCGGAATCAATACATCCCAACTTTCTTTTGAAACATTTTCTCCTTCTTCCACCCAGACTAAATCAATCCCCGTCATCGATTTGATAGAAGTAATATTGGTTTTTAGCCCGGCGAAAGTAAAACGTGAACCATTTTTACCGATGATTTGTGTTTTCTGCACATCAAAAAAAGCTTGTAAGCCTAACATTTCAATTTGATCTGCTAGCATCTGAATAACAGAATCAGAGATGGATTTTTGAATTTCACGACAACATAAAACACGAATAGGGTTTTCATACGCCTTTAAGATTAAGGCTCGGGCAATGTTGAAACTTTTTCCACTTCCTCGACCACCATAGAAAATAATAAACCGCCATATCGACTGAAATAGCGGTTTAAATTTAGGGGAGAATGTAAGATTAAGCTCACTCATCACCAAAACTCACATTAATTTTCACCGGCAACGGATTATCACCTGAGGTTAAATCAACCCGATCTTTAAACATACCTAAGTGTTTACCGAGTAATTCAAGGGCTTTATTTGCACTTGTAGGCTCAAATACAAAGACAGGATTATCAATCGCATTGACCGTACCTTCCTGTGCATTTTTGACTACGTCGGTGAGCACAACAGATTTACGCCCCATGCATATATCTCGAACCTCTAACAAATCACGTAAGACATCATCTTGTGAGATTTGAACTCGTTCTGAACGTTTGTCTTTTGCAATCTGAATCGCTTCTTGAATGTCAGGTTTTGACAAGTTTTCAGATCCAATTTGTCGAGCATTTTCAGCTTTATACCCTGCTCTAATCGCCGCCTGTGTTGCATTTAAATCAACCAGGTACTCCTCAACAAATCGCTGTTGTTTGTCGGTTAATCTCCCCACGCACTTAGACGTGGATTTCACCTCGTCTTTTTTAGTCATTTGGGTGTTTCCTTTGCTTATTATGTATTTATTGCTTTAAAAATTTTGAAACCGAGATCACATTGCGTATCAGGAAAATCTTGTCGAATTTTAACCGCACTTTTCTCAATTCTGGCTTTGGTGATGTCGAAAATAGTTTTATAACCGGCTTTAAAGGCTTCGGACTTTTCGTCCGTTTTCTCAGGAAGTTGCACCAAAATAAATTGGCGATTGCCTCCATCTTCAGCGTTGAGTTGCATTACGGCATGGGCGGTTGTGCCGGAGCCAGCAAAGAAGTCAAGGATAA
>NZ_MLHN01000042.1 GCF_001999285.1 Rodentibacter genomosp. 1 | reverse complement strand
GCAACAACACCCGCACCAACGGTACGACCACCCTCACGGATAGCAAAACGTAAACCTTGGTCCATCGCAATTGGGTGGATTAAAGATACAGTCATTTTGATGTTATCACCAGGCATTACCATTTCCACGCCTTCCGGTAATTCGATAGTACCGGTTACGTCAGTTGTACGGAAATAGAACTGTGGACGGTAACCTTTGAAGAATGGGGTATGACGACCACCTTCATCTTTTGATAACACGTAAACTTCTGATTCAAAATCAGTGTGTGGTGTGATTGAACCCGGTTTCGCTAATACTTGACCACGTTCGATTTCTTCACGTTTAGTACCACGTAATAATGCACCGATGTTTTCACCTGCACGACCTTCGTCAAGTAATTTACGGAACATCTCAACACCGGTTACAGTTGTTTTCGCGGTATCTTTGATACCTACGATTTCAACTTCATCACCGGTACGGATAATACCACGCTCTACACGACCGGTTACTACTGTACCACGACCGGAGATTGAGAATACGTCTTCAATTGGAAGAAGGAATGGTTGGTCAATCGCACGCTCAGGTTCTGGGATATAAGTATCTAAGTGGTTAGCTAACTCAAGAATTTTCTCTTCCCATGCAGCATCGCCTTCTAACGCTTTTAATGCTGAACCACGTACGATTGGGGTATCATCACCCGGGAAGTCATATTGAGAAAGAAGTTCACGAACTTCCATTTCAACTAATTCTAATAACTCTTCATCATCCACCATATCGCATTTGTTTAAGAATACGATGATGTAAGGTACACCTACTTGGCGACCTAATAAGATGTGCTCACGAGTTTGTGGCATAGGACCGTCAGTTGCTGCTACAACAAGAATAGCACCATCCATTTGTGCCGCACCGGTAATCATGTTTTTAACATAGTCGGCGTGTCCCGGACAGTCAACGTGTGCGTAGTGACGGGTTGGGGTATCGTATTCTACGTGTGAAGTATTGATGGTAATACCACGCGCTTTTTCTTCCGGTGCGTTATCAATTTGGTCAAATGCACGAGCTGAACCACCGTAGTGTTTTGCTAATACTGTGGTGATTGCAGCTGTTAAAGTTGTTTTACCGTGGTCAACGTGGCCGATTGTACCCACGTTTACGTGCGGTTTTGTACGTTCAAATTTTTCTTTAGACATT
>NZ_MLHN01000041.1 GCF_001999285.1 Rodentibacter genomosp. 1 | reverse complement strand
AATCGGCAATCAGTGAAAATATCCGCATTGAAACGCAAACACCGGAAAATCTGACCGCACTTTCAAGAGACACCCAAAATGCCAACGAACAAGTCAATAAACAAGACTTGAAGAAGGTGCAAGAGCAGCAAGAAATGGCGAAAGTGATAGGTGAAATCTCAAACAACGCCATTCAAATTGCTACCTATGAAGAGCGGGAGAAAATAAACAAACTCAGCCTTGAGAAATTTAAAGCGGAAGAGAAATACGGAAAAGACAGTTCTCAAGCCCAACAACTTGGAAAAGACATCAACCAAATCCAAGAGAATATCGACCGCACTTACGGCATAGGCAGTGAAAAAGGGATGGCGATTCGAGCGGTGACGGCAGCGCTTCAAGCCGCGGCACAAAACGACAGCAATGGTGCAATAGTGGCACTTGCCTCGCCTTATCTCAACCAAAAAATCCACGAAATGACAGAAGGCGATACGGCAAAAGACAAGGCGACCAACCTGATAGCCCATGCTTTACTTTCAGCAGTAGAGTTCCAAGTCACAGGCAAAGACCCGTTGACCGGTGCAGTAGCGGGCGTGACGGGTGAAGTCACAGCAGAGATTATTGCTCAAAAACTTTACGAAAAATCGCCGAAGGAACTAACGGCAAGTGAGAAAGAAAACATCAGCACTTTAAGCCAATTAGCGGGCGGCTTGGCAGGCGCACTTACCGCTAAAGCGAACGGTACGACAGAGCAACAGGGCGGCTCATTCCTCACTGCTACGGCAGGGGCGGAGACGGCGAAAAGGGCGGTGGAGAATAATTATCTCTATAACGGCGAAGTGGATAGCCTAGTCAAAGAACTGGCGAAAGCAGAAAAAGAAGGTAAAGACACGAAACCGATTTTTGAAAAATATGCCAAGTTAAGCGAACGTAATCGCCGAGAAATGCTTGAAGAATGCGGAAATAATCCGGTGTGTTATTTACCGCATATGCAACTGATGAATACGGGTGATGAAGCAGCCTATGAGAATGTTTCAGGACTCAGATTAACTTCATACTTTAATGGTTTAAGTGATGAGCTGAAAGCGAAGATGAGTGATTTTGTGGAGCAAGAAAACGCCAAAACAAGAGCGGAATTACCACAAAGTTTGCACTATGGAACCTTGGCTTTAGGTGCGGCAGAGGCTGTCGGGCTTGGAGGAATAGCCTTAAAAGACAAGCTACCGAAGCTTTCTTTTTCAAGCAAAGATAAAAATTATCCTAAGACAGGTATGGATAATTATCAGCGTAAGAATGTGGGGGATAGTGACTATTCATTTACGTATAGAGGAGATTCTAGAACTCCTAAAGAGATCTTTAATCTAGGATTCTTTCCTAGGGGGAATAGTACAGATCTCTTATTACATGCTAGAGATAATACTTCTCCTCCAAGTAATTTTGTTAGTACTTCTATATCTCAAGGAGTTGCTATTAATTTTGCAACAAACTTTGGTTCTAGAAATGGATATGTATATGCAATTAAGCCCAATGGAGGTATTGATGTGAATAGGACATTAGGCTCTACAAGCCCTTACCCAAGTGAGCAAGAAATAGCTATACCATACGGCATAAATCCTAAAAATATTTTAGGTGTTACTCCTGTTGATAAAAATGGTAAGTTAGGTAATCACAGTATTTTAAATCGATAGTAAAGGTTGTAAGAATGGAAGAATTTTATAAGAAAGACTTATTTATAAAAGCATCTATAGATAATAAATCTATCAAAAATTTAAATGTTACTCTTGAAGAACAATTTGATCATAAATGTAAGCTTATAGTTCATCTTGAACATTTAGTTGTTATAACTAAAGATAATTTCTTTGAATGTTTATCTGAATTTAAATTTTGCTATCCTAACATAATTTTATTCTGTAAAGGATATAAGATTAATGTATATCCATCTAGAATGTTTATTCAAATGGGAATGGGATTAAAAGCATATGAAATGGAGTTAGGAGAACAAGCAACGTTTGATAATGTGGTTAGTTTATTTGATTATGAGGAACATGATTTAACTAGTTCAGTCGAATTACAAAAAGAATATTATTTTAAGTGGCTTAATTCTCTTTGTGGTAACTAGGTAGTGTAACCCTAAAAATAAATTTCCTAAACTTTCTTTAACCGCTATTACCAAATGGAAAACCTTATCCAAACTCAAATATGGAAAATTCTCATGCAGAAGTCGGTGCAATCCAACAAGCTTATGAGAGAGGTGGTACAAAGGGCAAAGACATGGTCATTCAAGTTCAAGGTAAGGATGTTTGTACCTACTGCCGTCAAGATATTGCCTTAGCGGCCGAGAAAGCTGGATTGAAGTCGGTAACTGTTTATGCAGTCAATCAAGATGGTATTCCTGTTATTTACGATTGGAAAGTAGGTATGCCATCAATTAAGTTAAGGAAGGAATAAAATGAAGATGATTTTTTCATGTACTTTATATAAAGGAAAAGGTTTAAATAAAAAATACAATAATTTAATTTCGACACATAATCCAACAAAAGAAGATATTCTAAAAAATTTAGAGTTTTTAAGATGTTGTACTGGGTCAGCAAGATTATGTGTGGATCCAGAGCCTGAGCTTGGTCCTTCTGAATTATCAGTTCAATATGATGGAGAAAAGTATTTATTTACTTTACTTGAATATGTAGGAGCTAATGGAGAAATGATTATTCGGGGAAAAGCTAACTTTAACGGAGAATGGAAGTTAGTAGAATTTCTATCTGATGGGGAATTATATCCACCAGATGCAATAACAACAGATTTTGAATTTATTAAGAAAGTTTTTTTAGAGTTTTTAGAAACAGGAAATGTTTCTTATGACTTAATGGATAGGATCTATTAAAGGATTTTATGTAAATAGAGTGAAGCGAATGTAATCGTCAAAAAATAATAGATGAATATGGAAATAATCCAGTGTGTTATTTGCTGCATCTTCAAAACGAGAGATGAGGCATCCTATGAGAATTTTTCAGAGTTAAGATTAACTTCATACTTTAGTGGTGGAACGGTGTCGATAACCGGTCATCAAGGTGATGTTGATATTTTGGGCTCAAGCATTAATGCGAAGCGAGCCGAATTTAATGCGGCAAAAAACCTGAATGTGGAATCGGTGCAAGATACTTCTCGTAACCGTAGTGAAAATAAGAATAGCGGTTGGAGTTTGGGTGTATTCCTCGGTGCGAGTGGCAGCAGTTACGGCTTTGGCATAGAAGGCTCGACACAGGTAGGAAAAGGACATGAAAACAGCGACAGTATTACGCAGCGTAATAGTTATTTAAATGCTGAAGAAACGCTCATCAATACCGGTCAGGATGCTAACTTTAAAGGTGCCATATTCAATACAGGGCGTCTTGATGGAAGGATTCAAGGGAATCTAACTCTTGAAAGCCGCCAAGACAGCAACCGCTATGATTCCAAACAAGAGCAAGCGGGGGCAGGTTTTAGTGTAGCGATTTATGGCTCCGGCTCAAGTGCCTCAGCCCACTATGCTCAAAATAAAGCAAAAGTGAATTATGCCACAAGTGGTAGAACAAACGGGCTTTTATGTCGGGCAAGGTGGAATGAATGTAAAGGTTGAGGAAAACACACATCTCAACGGCACGGTGATGGAAAGCCGTGCAGAGGCATCAAAAAATCATTTTAAAACGCAATCGCTCAGCTATAGTGATATTGAGAATCACAGTGAAGTGGAGGTGAAAAGTGTCAGTGCCGGAATCTCAACGGATATGGGACAGAATGCCAAAAATGCGATGGGAGCGGTGGCAAGTTTGTTAGGGAATAAACAGGAAAGTGAGCATAGCCTGACGAAATCAGCCATCAGTGAAAACATTCATATTGAAACCGAAACCCCGGAAAATCTGACCGCCCTTTTGAGAGACACGGCAAATGCGAATCAAAAAGTAAAAGCCTTTGATTTAGAGGAAATCAGAGAGCGGCAAGAAGCGGCAAAAGTAGCCGGGGAGTTGTTCTCAAAAATCACGGGCGATGTGGCAAAAGCGTTTGATTTTGAAGATGGCAGTCAGGAAAAAATCCTGATGCATGGGATTGCGGGTGCTTTGGCGGCGAAAATGGGAGATGGAAATATTGCCACGGGTGCGGCGGCAGGCGCTAGTTCGGAATGGCTGAACAGTTATGTCGCAGATTACTTGAAAGCGCAAACCCAAGGACTGAACCTTGAGCCACAACAAAAAGAGAAATTAAGACAAGCGGCACAACAGGCAACGGCCTTAATGATAGGTGCGGTGGCGGGGGCAGTGACAGGCGGCTCAAGTGAAACGGTGAAGCAAGGCGCCTTGGCTTCTTACAATGCGGAGAGCTTTAATCGGCAGTTGCATCCTGATGAGATTCAATGGATAGAAGATAACGCCAAACGGTTTGCGAAAGAAGAAAGTGAACGTTTAGGTTATCAAGTGACGGAACAGGAAGCGAAGGAGCGACTCATCACACAAGCCGCACAGGAAGTTGATTTTGCGTGGTTAAAGAAAATAGGGAATACGGATAGCCAAGCGAAATCTTTCCTAAATAGTGCGACATCACAAGGTGATGTCCCTCCTTATGATAATCGCGGTACTTTCATTAATGAGAATGGAATACGCCAAACTATGTTTACAGCTAATAAGGACGAGTATTATTCAGCAGGCAAATACTCAGAAGCGTTAGCGAAATTTGATAAAGCAAATAACGGTGTTATTACGAAAACGCTACAACCTAAAGTGCAATATGACCTTTATGCAAAATCGCTTTCTGATGGTGTAGAAACCACAGTAAATGGTGCATTGTATACGTTTGATAATCCTAAAAAAGTATTGTCGCCAATTAATTTTGGTCTGGCGAATTGCTTAAAAGAGAATATGTGTATATCAGCTGGTTGGGGAATGTTGAAAGATTTATCCGGAGCGGTTAAACAATCGGGTGAAGATATTTTGGGGAGAAATTACAACCTTAAGGATGTTAATTACCTTTACGGTAAAAATATGGTCAATGAGATAGATACGATTGCAGCAGTGAGAGGCGGTTCAGCTTTGCTTGAGCTGGTTGGAGTAGGAAAAGCGGCGAGTTCCAGTGTTAAAGTAGCGAGTAAAGCTATAAGTGAAGCTGCAGAAAGGACAATTTTAGGATTACCTGATTTACAAACAGGCAGTGTAATTAAACCGAAGATTGGACTTGAAGAGTTAAGTAAGCCGTTACCGGAAGGTTATGAATATATCTCATTAAGTGAAATTAAAGGACCGAAGGGAGGAGCTTATCATTATGTAGGTGATGATGGAAAAGGTAATCCGATTTTCTTTAACAATAATAAGTTTGTGTCGTTTGAAGGAGGAACAAAACAAACCTTATCTAACACACCGGCAAAATTAGTTTTTAATGGAGAACGTTTAAATCCAAATTTACCGGAGCCTGTAGCTGGTTATGAGTATAAGCCACAACAAATTTCTAAGGGTAGAACAGATGTTTCGACTGCAAATAAAAACTCTCATATCAACGGCTATATTCATGAAATTAGACTTGCTAATGCTGTGGCAGAACGCCCAAATACCCAAGTGATTAAATGGGGTGACAGTTCGGGAAAACACGGTAGTGATATTATTTCGGTGAATACGAAGACAGGGGAGGTTGAGTTGTGGGATAGTAAATATCGTAGTAATTCAATTAAAGGGGAAAATTCTCCGACTTTTGAGAGAGAAAGTTCTAGACTGAAAGCTATTAAGGAGGCTCGCGAACAAATAGAGGGAGCTAATAATTTAAGCCCTCAGATCAAGAAACAAGCATTAAAGAATTTAGACGAAGGTAATTTTTCTACTTATACTGTTGGAAGTGGAAAAGTTAAAAACTCTGTTATTCAAAAATATTGCAATAAGACAAAATGTTAGGAGAGAAAGATGGTGGGCATTAAAGACAAAATTTTAAAAGTAAGAGAAACCAAAAGTGAAAATGGATTTGGTTTCTTTTATATACAGCGTACAGATGAAGATAAAAAATCTTTGACACTTGTAGGCAATGCAGGAGTAAATGATCTTGATTCTGTGATATATGGTTATAGTGTGGGTTTTGAATCACTCTATTCTCAGTTTTTACCGAGAATCATAGATTGGTTAAATGAAGGAATTTCAAATAAAGAATCTGCTGGTGAAGTAAACTTCCATCAATGTCTATTAACAAGTTCAATTGCTTTTGCATACTGGATAAATACTGGAAAGAATAATGTTTCACTTTGGAAAAATGCTGTGTATTGGCAAGAACAATGGAATCTTAATCTTGATTATTCAGTCCCGTTGGGAAAAGAAGAAAAAGAGGAGTTTGCAATAGATCTTTTACGTTACATTCAGGCGAAAGAATATGATAAAGCCATTAAGCATTATGAGTTTGTTACAAAAGGAAAATTATTCAAATTTTCGACTAGGTTAACCGGTTATAATCTTGCTTATGCCTACTGTTTGCATTTTTCAGAAGGTAAATATTCAGTGGACGAATTAGATAAAGCAGGAAAAGGGTTTCTCGAGAAACATTTACAGATGTTATATATTCAAGGACGCTCGGTTGAAATGCTTTACTGGCTGAAAACTATCTGCGATGCAAGGGAAAAAGAATACACACCGGAAGAAGTGATTTACACCTTTTATGAATTTGTAAAAGATGAAGATAAGCCTGATTTTGTGAAGGCGTTATTGAAACGTAAATAAAACTAAAGTGCGGTTGATTTTTAGAAAGTTTTAAAACTATTTAAAAATCAACCGCACTTTTTTGTTTTATAAAATTATTAAGTGGGCTGAATGTAAAGGTTGAGGAAAACACACATATCAACGGTGCGGTGATGGAAAGCCGTGCAGAGGCATCAAAAAATCATTTTAAAACGCAATCGCTCAGCTATAGTGATATTGAGAATCACAGTGAAGTGGAGGTGAAAAGTGTCAGTGCCGGAATCTCAACGGATATGGGACAGAATGCCAAAAATGCGATGGGAGCGGTGGCAAGTTTGTTAGGGAATAAACAGGAAAGTGAGCATAGCCTGACGAAATCAGCCATCAGTGAAAACATTCATATTGAAACCGAAACCCCGGAAAATCTGACCGCCCTTTTGAGAGACACGGCAAATGCGAATCAAAAAGTAAAAGCCTTTGATTTAGAGGAAATCAGAGAGCGGCAAGAAGCGGCAAAAGTAGCCGGGGAGTTGTTCTCAAAAATCACGGGCGATGTGGCAAAAGCGTTTGATTTTGAAGATGGCAGTCAGGAAAAAATCCTGATGCATGCGGTTGCAGGGGCATTGGCAGCGAAAATGGGTGATGGAAATGTAGCGACAGGTGCAGTGGCGGGTGCATCTTCAGAGTGGTTGAACAGCTATGTGACAGATTATCTGAAAGAACAGACTAAAGCGCTGAATCTCGAGCCACAACAAAAGGAGAAATTAAGAGAGGCGGCACAACAGGCAACGGCGCTGATGATAGGTGCAATGGCGGGAGCGGTGACAGGTGGCTCAAGTGATGCGGTGAAGCAAGGCGCATTGGCTTCTTACAATGCGGAGAGCTTTAATCGGCAGTTGCATCAAAATGAAAAGGAACGCATCAAAATTCTGGCTAATGGCGATGAAGAAAAAGAACGCCGCTTAGAAATTGCGGCTTGTGCATTGGTGCATTGTCCTGCACAGATACCCTCAGACTCGCCTGATTATGCAGAGATTTATGAAAAAGCGAGAGCGTTAGAATTGTTGGGTAATACAGCGGAATACGCACAAGAAAGAGCATTATTAAAAAGTCAAACCGAAACATTGTTCGATCCTTGGGGAGCAGGAATCAAGAATAAACTCTTTGTCTATAACGAGAGTTATAAAGCACTTGATCAAGCTACAAGAATTGACTCCAAATATGGTGTGACAACACGAGCAGGAGGAGGTGTTCAGGCAATAGGAGGGGTAAGTGCGGTTGCATTTGGAACAGGGCTTTGTGAAACCGGTATTGGCTGTGCCGCAGGTATACCTGTTGTTGCCTATGGAGCAGATCATGCATATACGGGAGCAAAAGCGATGGTGACGGGTAAGCCTCAGTATACGATGGGTGGTCAGTTACTTAGTCAAATGACAGGATTGACCCCCGAGTTAGCTAATTTGGCTTACGATTTGCCTAACTTGTATGCAGGAGCTAAGCCACTATTGGGTGCTATGGCGAGGGTTGGGAATCAGGTTGTAGCAGAAGGAGCAAAAATGGCATCAGAAACAGGATATGTGGCTAGAGAAATAGGTAAAGATATTGTGAGTGGCTATAGCGCAATACCTAAACCTTATAAAGTAGTCTTTGGTATAGAGGCGACAATAAATACAGTAGCTGAGAGTATTCCTTATGCGACAGGGAAAAAGGAAATTAATAGTAATAATCTTTTACAGAGCGGAGGAAAAGTTCTTGTTGATTCGACCTATTCAGCGGCCACATTTAAGGCCAATGATGGAGTGGGATTTGGTTTGGATGTTACGAAAGGATTGATTGAAGGGAAATCTGTAGGAGATGCAGTAAGGGATTCTGGAACATCAGTTTGGCTTTCTAAAAATTTTGGAATGTTTATAAAAGATGAAAGAATTAAAAGGCTTCTATCTTCAAGTACAAATAAAGTATTAGAGAATATTAATAATACTTCAGAAGAATTAAACAAGGACAAAAAATGAGAGTGAGTAAGGTTCTTAGAATAATCATAGCATCGATTCTATCTTTTTATTTTATATATTTTACTCTTATTATTCGAGAGGTGATTGATCCTGGTTTAAATCATTTTTTCTATAATCTTATAATATGGGGAGGCTTTTTATGTTTTTCTGCTATCTTGATTTCTTACTATTCTTCAGAGATTTATGGTAAAGATAAAAAAATTAGTGGAAAAAATTTAAAACATTTAAGAGGAAAGGGATATAATTTAAAAAAAGGATCGTATAAGGGATATAGAAATAAATATAAATGATCTTGTTAGAGTATTTATATTTTATCTGTTAGATTTATTCATTTTACTCAATAATGAGGATAAATAGTAGTGAGAAAAGTAGTGATTGTTTTTTTAAAGCTTTTTTTCCTCAATTATTATGAATTTTTTACTGTTTATAGCGATGTATTTTAGAGGATATCCTCCGGTAATTTCGTTTGCTACAAAGTACATTTTCCCTTTTTTCTTTTTTCCATGATATTGACTATATCGTGTGAGGTATATTTAGAAACGGAAGAAAAGATAATTGATAGTAAGAAAGGTAAGAAAAACCGGTATTGGCTGTGCCGCAGGTGTACCTGTTGTTGCCTATGGAGCAGATCATGCTTATACGGGAGCAAAAGCGATGGTGACGGGCAAGCCTCAGTATACGATGGGTGGTCAGTTACTTAGTCAAATGACAGGATTGACACCTGAGTTAGCTAATTTGTCTTACGATTTGCCTAACTTGTATGCAGGAGCTAAGCCACTACTGGGCGCAACGGCGAAGGTTGGGAATCAAGTTGTTGCGGAAGGGGCAAAAATAGCATCAGAAACAGGACATGTGGCGAGAGAATTATCGAAAGATGTGAAAGAAGGAATAGCCGTTGTGAAGAATGCTTCGGATAAGGCTTATTTACAAGCTCAGTATGGTTATGTTGATTTAATTGATATAGGCGTTAATGGCGCAAGAAACTATGTGCGTAACTCAATAAAATCAATGGGTGAACAACCTGTGGGAACGGTATTAAAAGGTGCTGCAACCTCAGCAAGTGTTAAGGCTGGGTTTGAGGCATATGATTATGCAACCGGAAAAGCACTAACGGTTGAGAATCTAAAAAATTCAGGTGTAAATGTCGCTTATTCAGGCGCTTTAGCTGCTGCAACTGCAGGAATGCCGATAATCCCGAGTATTGGTATGAGCATTATTTCGGATAGAAATAAAGATAATGGAGTTTATGATGTTAATAAAGTTGTTGGTGGCTCTGTAGTTGGGGCTATAATTGAAGAAAAGTTTGGTGGTAAGTTATTATCCCCTGTTTTAAGAGAAATTGGAGTGAATTCTTTTGAAAAAATTTATGAAAAATTGAATTCAGGAGATAGTAATGAATAAAAATGAATTTTGCTTAATACTTAAACTTTCTTTAGTTGTTATGGGTGGGGGGCTTTTATACTCTTTATCAAAATTTAATTTTGATTTAAGTAAAATTAATATCTTTAAGGTATTGGATTTATTTCCTTTTATTTTTTTTGCTATTATGTTTTGCTTTTATCTTAATAAGATGATGAAGGATAAGTAGATATGGGTTAAGGGATTAATTATAAATGGATATGAGAAATATTTGACCATGAATATGAGGAAGGTAATGAATCTAAATGAGTTTTTTAAAATCGTTAAAGGTTCTTTTATGTCTGCTCTGTATTCAGCATATAAATTTGATTTTAACAAAGTTAAAGTTTTATTTTTATTAAAAACGTTATTAAAATTTTACCCTATTTCATTTTTTTGGGTATTGATTGGTTTTTATGTAAGTAAGGCTTTAAGAAATACTAACTGAGATATAGATGTTAAACTATTAACGACTGAGAATTTAAGAGTATCAGTAATAGATTTTCTTTATTCAGTAGGTTTAGCGGTTACGGTTGATTGGGTTAATAGTGGAAAATATGATGTGCTTAAAACAACTGGGGGAAATGTAGTTGGTTCGGTTATTGATGAAAAGGGAGGTAGTGGGTTATTAAGAGAGGTAGGTGTAAATATATTTAATAAGGGATATGACACTATAAGGGAAAGATAATAATGAAAAAATAATTTTATTAGAGCTATAAAAGTTTCCATTATACTTATTCTTGTGGCAGCTTTATATTGGTAATATAAATTTGATTTTAATCAGATAAATATTCTAGGTCTTTTTAAACAGTGACTAGGATATTACCCTATCTCCTTTTTGAGAACACTGGCTGCTATTTGGTTGGATGGGTTTTTAAAAACTATTAAGTGAAAAATAGGATATGAATAAAATATATTAAAAATTACGCCACGGACAAACCGCATTGATATTGAGGGTGCGAAAGTGAAAGTGAAAGTGGAAGCAGGGAAAGACATCATCAACACCAGTGAGCGTCATGAATATCAACAATCGGGGTTAACGTTGGCGGTCAGCACACCGGTGACGGATATGGCCCAAGCGGCTTATCAGAGTGTAAAACGTAGTGAGGAAGTCAGTAACCCGAAACTGAAGGCCCTTTATGCGATGAAAGCGGCGGAAGAGATGGCGATGGCTGCCCAAAATGTGGGTAAAGTGACGGAAACCTTGGCTGCGTTAGGGTCAGGGGAAATGCAAGAGACGGGTACGACCTCTAATCCAAGTGTGAAAATCAGTGTTAGCTACGGCAACCAAAAACAAACCCAAAGTAGTGAAAGCCAAAGTATCAGCCATCAAAAATCAACATTGAGCACAGGCATATTAAGTGTGAAAGCCCGAGATGAAAAACTGACGTTTGAAGGGGTGGATGGGAATGCGAAAGTGATGGTTCTTTCGGGTAAACGTGGTATTGAGGTTAAAGGGGTGAAAGACGAAGAGCACCAACGCACGAAAAACCAATCGGTCGGAGGAAGTGTGGGTGTCTTTGTGGGGATGAACGGCAACAGCTACGGCTTTGGATTGGAAGGGTCGGTGAATGCAGCGAAAGGCAAATCGAACTCGGATAGCGAACGTTGGCAAAACAGCCGCCTAAATGCCGATAAACTCATCACGAATAGCGAAGAAGGAGGCTTAAGCCTTGAAGCGGCAAATATCAATACGAAACGTTGGGAGGCAGACCTTCAAAACTTGACGCTGACCAGCCGTCAAGACATAGAAAAATACGACTCGAAACAAGTGAGTGCGGGAGCAAGCGGTTCGATAGCCTATGGTTCGGGCGGCGGTGCATCGGTGAATGCGGCGTATA
>NZ_MLHN01000040.1 GCF_001999285.1 Rodentibacter genomosp. 1 | reverse complement strand
TACATCACCATTCATCAGCGTAAGTTAGAAAACGTGAAAAAATTGAAAAAATCGCTCCTACAAAAAATGTTTCCGAAAAATGATCAAAAATTTCCGGAGATTCGTTTTCCCGAATTTACTTACGCTTGGGAACAGAGGAAGTTGGGGGAGGTGATCAATCCAATAGTAAGAGAAATTCCAAAGCCAACTAAACCATATATAAGAATATCTGTTAGATCTCATGCAAAGGGAACATTCCATCAATTCGTTGATGATCCTGATAAGGTTGCAATGGAAAATGTGTACGTTGTAAAAGAAGATGACTTAATAGTAAATATTACTTTTGCTTGGGAGCATGCAATAGCAATTGCAACCAAAGAAGATGATGGTTTGGTGGTATCTCACCGCTTCCCTACATATAGAGCTAATGATAAATCAGACATTCACTTTCTGAAATATTTGGTTTCAAAAAAAGAATTTAGAACTCAGTTAGAACTTATTTCTCCTGGTGGTGCAGGTAGAAATAGGGTAATGAGTAAGAAAGATTTTTTAGAAATTAAAATTAATACTTCTAGTTTTGTAGAAGAACAACAAAAAATCGGCACATTTTTCACCGCACTTGATCGCTACATCACCATTCATCAGCGTAAGCTAGAAAATGTGAAAAAATTGAAAAAATCACTGTTACAACAAATGTTTGTTTAATAAGGGAAAATGATGACTAATTCCATTGAATATACCAAAGAAATTGACCGTTTAAGCAAAGAAAATGCCTATCGACTTTATGATTCCGGCGATATTCATCACGTCGAAGTTGGGACAACGAAAGGCTTGCAAGACATTCACCGCTATTTATTTCAAGGGCTTTATGATTTTGCCGGCGAAATTCGTGAATTAAATATTTCCAAAGGACATTTTCGCTTTGCCAATGCACTCTATTTAAAACCGGCATTAAGTGCGGTAGAAAAAATGCCTGAATCAACCTTCGAGCAAATTATTGAAAAATATATTGAAATGAATATTATCCATCCATTTTTAGAAGGGAATGGGCGTTCTACCCGTATTTGGTTGGATTTAATTTTTAAGAAAAATTTAAAAAAAGTCGTAGATTGGCAGAAAGTGGATAAAAAATTGTATTTACAAGCCATGGAACGAAGTCCAATTAATGATTTGGAAATTCGTTTTTTATTACGAAACGCTTTAACGGATCGCATTGATGATCGTGAAATTTTCTTGAAAGGGATTGAACAATCTTATTATTACGAACAAGCAGAATAAGTGCGGTTAAAATAAACAGAATTTTTAATAGAGGAATCAAAAATGAGCAATGTACAAACTATCACCAGTAAACTTTGGGCAATGGCAAATGAGCTACGTGGCACAATGGATGCTTCAGAATATAAAAATTATATTCTTGCCTTTATGTTTTATCGTTATTTATCAAAACATCAAGAACAATATTTGGTCGATAATCATATTTTAGAGATTTCACCGGGGCAAAGTGTCAATGAGGCTTATGTAACGCAAGCCACGGGTGAAGAATTACAAGATTATCTAGAAGATATTTCGGCCAGCCTCGGCTATGCCATAAATCCTGAAGATACTTGGGATTCATTAATGCAGAAAATCCATAATGCCGAGGTGATGCCAAGTGATTACCAAACCTTATTTGATAACTTCAACCAAAACGCTAATTTAAATGAAGAGGCGGTGCTTGATTTTCGTGGTGTCTTTAATGATCTGAATTTAGGAGATTCCCGCTTAGGAAATTCTACTAATGAACGCGCAAAATCTTTAGGCAATATTGTGAAATTAGTGGATGAGATTGAATATAAAGACGACAATGGTCGTGATATTCTCGGTGAAATTTATGAATATTTGATCGGACAATTTGCCGCCAATGCAGGTAAAAAAGGCGGTGAATTTTATACGCCTCACCAAGTTTCAAAAATTTTGGCTAAATTAGTCACCCTTGATGTGGCAGATAACCAAGATAATTTCTTGGTTTACGACCCAACAATGGGGTCAGGTTCGTTACTATTGACCGTAGGGAACGAATTGCCAAAATCAAAACCGATTAAATATTACGGGCAAGAATTGAACACTACCACTTATAACCTTGCGCGTATGAATTTGATGATGCACGGTGTCTCTTATAAAAATATGACGCTCTCCAATGCCGACACCTTGGAAAGCGATTGGCCAGATGGAATTGATGCTCAAGGGATTGATCAGCCGTTATGCCGTTTTGATGCAGTGGTGGCAAATCCACCTTATTCTGCCAACTGGGATAATCACGAACGCAAATTAAAAGATGCCCGTTTCCAACCTTTTGGCGTATTAGCGCCAGCCTCAAAAGCAGACTTTGCCTTTATTTTGCATAGCTTATACCACTTAGGCGAGCAAGGCACCATGGCAATTGTCCTACCGCACGGTGTGCTGTTCCGTGGTGCGGCAGAGGGGAAAATTCGTAAAGCATTGATTGGTGATAATACCACTAATGCACAAGGAAACTATTTAGATGCGGTGATTGGATTGCCGGCGAATTTATTCTATGGAACAAGTATTCCCACTACGATTTTGGTGTTTAAAAAGAACCGTAAAAATAAGGATATTTTGTTTATTGATGCAAGCCAAAATTTTGAAAAAGGTAAAAATCAAAACCGTTTAACGGATGAACAGGTTCAGAAAATTATTGAGACTTACCAAGCCCGTAAAAATGTTGAAAAATATGCCTATGTAGCCTCAATCGAGGAAATTATTGAGAACGACTACAACCTCAATATCCCTCGTTATGTCGATACGTTCGAGGAGGAGGAAGAAATAGATATTAACGAGGTGCTAAAACAACTCAATCAAGATGAGCAAGAAATAAAACAATTGGAAAAAGAAATCAATGAACAGCTAAAACTGCTAGGAATTGAACTCCCATAATAAAAAGAGGCGGAAGCCTCTTTTTTCATGGAAAAAATCCAATATTACATAACAATTACACAAAGTTAATTTTGGGTTCATTTGTATGTATATGTTTATAACATATGGAAATATTGGATTTATATCGGACACACGCAGTGTGTCCCTACATATCGTTGAAATTTCTACTTTTTTCATTTGGTACACAATATCGAAAAAACGGTAAACTTTCACCATACGTTTGAAAAAGCTAACGCTTGGGAACAGAGGAA
>NZ_MLHN01000004.1 GCF_001999285.1 Rodentibacter genomosp. 1 | reverse complement strand
AAATTTTTCTTTAGACATTTAAAGAGTCCCTCTAAATAGACACGGTTATCGATGGGTAAATAAACCACATTAACCAATAAAATTGTTTACTATTTTAATTGAAGGAAGAGAATTTTAAGGCTGGCTGGTGCTGATAGGCGGATTTGAACCGCCGACCTCACCCTTACCAAGGGTGCGCTCTACCAACTGAGCTATATCAGCGTTTGGAGCGGGCAGCGGGAATCGAACCCGCATCATTAGCTTGGAAGGCTAAGGTAATAGCCATTATACGATGCCCGCAAGTCCTAAATTCATCTGTCCCATCAGAATTCATCTAAAAGATGGTGGAGGGAGAAGGATTCGAACCTTCGAAGGCTGAGCCAACAGATTTACAGTCTGCCCCCTTTGGCCGCTCGGGAACCCCTCCACGCTAAATGAATGCTTGTTTACGAAAGAATGGTGCCGACTATCGGAATCGAACTGATGACCTACTGATTACAAGTCAGTTGCTCTACCTACTGAGCTAAGTCGGCGTGTCGTAAGCAAGTGAGGCGTATTATATGGAAAAAAGCCTGCCTGACAAGTCTTTTTTCTAAAAAAATTTGTTTTTTTATTTGTTCGTCTAATTTGCAAGCAAAATCGATTGTTTTTGCCGTAATTTTCATCAATTTTAAGAAAAACAATGCACAACAACACATTATAAGGTATATTTTTGGGTATTCTTCAGTACCTTCATATATTATAAATCGTGGAAATTTCTAACCAACTGACCCCATTTCTGTACTTTGATCGAACACAATGGGCAAACTTACGAAAATCAGTTCCCCTAAAATTAACCGAACAAGATCTCAAACCTTTGCTTGGTTTTAATGAAGAACTTTCCCTTGAAGAAGTCAGCACTATTTATTTACCACTTACCCGTTTAATCAATTATTACATTGAGGAAAACCTTCGTCGACAAACCGTGTTAAACCGCTTTCTTGGCGGACAGAATCCTAAAGTTCCTTATATTATTGGCATTGCCGGCAGCGTTGCGGTAGGGAAAAGCACCTCAGCACGGATTTTACAATCTCTCCTTTCCCACTGGCCAAACGAAAGAAAAGTCGATCTTATCACCACCGACGGTTTCCTCTATCCTCTTGAAAAACTTAAACAAGATAACCTTTTGCAAAAAAAAGGTTTTCCTATCTCTTATGACACAGCAAAATTAATTCGCTTTCTCGCCGAAGTGAAATCCGGTAATAAAAATGTCAAAGCACCGATTTATTCCCACTTAACTTACGACATTATTCCCAATCAGTTCAATATCGTAAATCAACCTGATGTATTAATTTTAGAAGGATTAAATGTACTACAAACTGGAGGAAATAAAAGCACTCAGACCTTCGTCTCTGATTTTGTAGATTTTTCGATCTATGTCGATGCAGAAGAACATCTATTAAAAGAATGGTATATCAAACGTTTCTTAAAATTTCGCCAAAGTGCATTTAAAGATCCCAATTCTTACTTTAAACACTATGCTGCCCTTTCAGAGCAAGAGGCAATTACCACTGCAACTCAAATTTGGGAAAATATTAATGGCTTAAACTTACGAGAAAATATCCTTCCAACCCGAGAACGAGCCAATCTCATTTTAACGAAAAGTGCAGATCATGCCGTTGAATTAATCAAATTAAGAAAATAATAAGTGCGGTTGAAAATCACTCTATTTTGTTGCGTACTTTGGAAAAGTGTATGAAAAATTTGACTCAATCAAAAAGATTATCCAAGGATACATTTACTACCCTCCCCGATAAAACCGGTTAGCCAAAAGTAATTTGCTGCGCTTTTTTTGTTTTTTTCACTTTTTGACCCTACCAATGCGACAAAATTTCGCTACAATGAAAACCTTATCAAAAAAACAACAATAAACATAGGATGCAAACACGATGACAGGCGCACAACTCATTATGGCGTGTTTGAAAGCACACCATGTCACCACCCTTTTCGGTTATCCCGGTGGCGCAATTATGCCCACCTATGATGCTCTTTATGATGCAGGACTCGATCATCTTCTTTGTCGTAATGAACAAGGCGCAGCAATGGCTGCCATTGGTTATGCACGTTCTACGGGGAAAGTGGGCGTATGTATTGCCACTTCCGGCCCCGGGGCAACGAACTTAGTAACCGGACTTGGCGATGCCATGATGGATTCCATTCCTGTGGTGGCTATTACCGGTCAAGTGGCCTCGCCCTTAATCGGCACTGATGCTTTCCAAGAAGCAGATGTACTCGGGCTTTCGCTTGCTTGTACGAAACACAGTTTTATTGTGCAAAGTGCGGACGAATTAGTGGATGTTTTCGCACAAGCTTTTGAAATTGCACAGAGTGGTCGGCCCGGCCCGGTATTAATTGATGTGCCACGCGATATTCAAGTGGGTGAAGTGCCCGAGCATATCAAGGCTTATGTCAAAACTCCCGCAAAACCGACCGCACTTTCCAATGAGAATCTTGCGCAAGCGAAAGCGCTCTTAGCCGCTGCAAAAAAACCGGTACTTTATGTGGGGGGCGGCGTAGGTATGGCAAAAGCCGTGCCGGCATTGCGTGATTTTTTAGCACAAACCAATATGCCGTCAGTTTCCACTTTGAAAGGATTGGGCACGATTCATCCTGAAAATGACATTTACATGGGAATGATCGGTATGCACGGTACAAAGGCAGCCAATTTTGCCGTGCAAGATTGCGATTTGTTGCTCGTTTGCGGCGCCCGTTTTGATGATCGGGTGACGGGAAAACTTGATACTTTCGCTCCGCATGCCAAAGTAATTCATTGCGATATTGATGCAGCTGAAATTGATAAACTGCGCCATGCGGATGTGGCTTTACAAGGTGATTTAATTCAGGCTTTGAATGCACTAAAACAACCGCTTGATATTGAACCTTGGCGTGAGTATGTTCGAGAACTCAAAGCAAAATTAGATTTTACTTATATGGATAATGCGGGTGATCGCCCGATTGATCCTTGGGCGTTACTTAACACCCTATCCAAGCGTAAACCGCAAAATGCGGTTGTTTGTACCGACGTCGGGCAGCACCAAATGTGGTCGGCGCAACATATGCAACATTTTGCACCGGAAAATTACCTCACTTCCGCCGGTTTCGGCACGATGGGGTTTGGTTTGCCGGCAGCGGTAGGGGCGAAAAAAGCCCGTCCGCAAGATGAGGTGATTTTAGTCACCGGTGATGGTTCTTTAATGATGAATATTCAAGAGTTAGGCAGTATCAAACGTGGCAATTTAGCGGTGAAAATTTTACTGTTGGATAACCAACGTTTAGGCATGGTGCGCCAATGGCAAGATTTATTTTGGAAAAGACGCCGTAGTGAAACGATTTTAGAAGACAACCCTGATTTTGTGATGCTTGCCAAAGCATTCAATATTCCTGCCGAACGTATTGAACGGGCGGATGAAGTGGATGCTGCACTCACAAGATTGCTTGAAAGCGACACCGCTTATTTATTACAAGTGTGCATTCCGCCTGATGATTGCGTGTGGCCTTTAGTGCCGCCGGGTGCCTGTAATGCGGATATGGTGGAGGAAATGTAAGATGAACAACTATCAAATTGAATTGAACGCCCGCCATCGCCCTGAAGTATTGGAACGCATTTTACGTGTGATACGCCATCGTGGTTTTACCGTTACCACAATGCAAATGGAATTAATTGAGGATAAAGTGCGGTTAAAAATCACTGTAAAATCCGACCGCACTTTGAATTTATTGGTGAATCAATTGGTGAAGTTGCCGGATGTGATGGAGATTAAATAAATGAATACGTGCGTGGATTGTCCCAATCCTAGCTCATACGAAGAATTTAAACGAACTTTAAAAAATTTACTTGGAGAGATTATCAATGCCAAAACTACGTTCAGCGACCAGTACACAAGGTCGTAATATGGCGGGTGCACGAGCCTTGTGGCGTGCGACGGGAATGAAAGAAAACGATTTCGGAAAACCTATTATTGCGGTGGTGAATTCATTCACCCAGTTTGTACCAGGGCACGTGCATTTAAAAGATTTGGGGCAACTTGTTGCAAAAGAAATTGAAAAAGCGGGCGGTGTCGCAAAAGAATTTAATACGATTGCGGTGGATGACGGCATCGCCATGGGGCATGGCGGGATGTTGTATTCTTTGCCTTCCCGTGATTTGATTGCGGATTCTGTGGAGTATATGGTGAATGCTCACTGTGCTGACGCCATGGTGTGTATTTCCAACTGTGACAAAATTACACCGGGAATGTTAATGGCGGCAATGCGCTTAAACATTCCGACCATTTTTGTTTCCGGT
Source organism: Rodentibacter genomosp. 1 (assembly GCF_001999285.1). Lineage (GTDB taxonomy): Bacteria > Pseudomonadota > Gammaproteobacteria > Enterobacterales > Pasteurellaceae > Rodentibacter. Next base: position 150,937 of record NZ_MLHN01000004.1, on the reverse strand, counting down.
GGTCCGATGGAAGCGGGTAAAACCAAACTTTCCGATCAACTTATTCGGTTAGATTTAGTGGATGCGATGATTGAGGCGGCGGATCCGAAAGTGTCTGATGAGCGGATTGATGTTATTGAACGCAGCGCCTGTCCGACTTGCGGTTCTTGCTCCGGTATGTTTACCGCCAATTCGATGAATTGCTTAACGGAAGCCCTTGGCTTAAGTTTGCCGGGTAATGGTTCAATGCTGGCTACCCATGCCGATCGTAAGGAACTATTTTTAAAAGCCGGTCGCCAAATTGTGGAATTATGCAAACGCTATTACGAACAAGATGATGAAAGTGTGTTACCACGTTCAATCGGGACATTTGAAGCCTTTGAAAATGCCATGAGTTTAGATATCGCCATGGGCGGATCAAGTAATACGGTTTTACACTTATTAGCCGCTGCACAAGAAGCCGGTGTGGATTTTAAAATGGCGGATATTGATCGCCTCTCCCGTGTGGTGCCTTGCCTAAGCAAAATTGCACCGAATACCAATAAATACCATATGGAAGACGTACACCGTGCAGGGGGCATTATGGGCTTATTGGGTGAACTCGATCGGGCAGGATTGATCCATAAAAATACCCAGACAGTCTTGGGAATGAGCATGGGCGAACAGCTTGATCAATACGATATTATTCGTAACCAAGATGAAGCATTGCACAAATTCTTCCGTGCAGGACCTGCCGGTATTCGTACAACAGAGGCTTTTTCGCAAGATTGCCGCTGGGATAGCGTAGATAATGATCGTGTAAACGGCTGTATCCGCAATAAAGAAAATGCGATTTCCCAAGAAGGGGGATTAGCTGTGTTATTCGGTAATCTTGCCGAAGACGGTTGTATTGTGAAAACCGCAGGGGTGGATGAATCCATTTGGACATTTAGTGGTTCAGCCATTGTATTTGAAAGCCAAGAAGATGCCGTTGCAGGGATTTTGGGTGGAAAAGTGAAAGAAGGCAACGTGGTGGTGATTCGCTATGAAGGGCCAAAAGGCGGGCCGGGTATGCAAGAAATGTTGTATCCGACCAGCTATTTAAAATCCATGGGCTTGGGTAAAAAATGCGCCCTATTAACTGACGGGCGTTTTTCCGGCGGCACATCAGGACTTTCGATCGGGCATGCCTCACCGGAAGCCGCATCAGGCGGTGCAATTGGTTTGGTGCGTGATGGCGATATTATCAATATTGATATTCCAAATCGTGCTATTAATCTTCAAATTAGTGATGAAGAACTTGCTGCCCGCCGTGCGGAACAAGACGAAAAAGGTTGGGTTCCTGTTAATCGCCAGCGTGAGGTCTCTTTCGCTCTGAAAGTGTTCGGGCATTTCGCTACCTCTGCGGATAAAGGCGCAGTGCGGGATAAAACCCTGTTAAAATAAAATCGTAGGGTGGGTGGATTGATGACATCCACCTCCCTCCTTTATGCGTGAACTTAGGTTCACACACCCTACAAAGTGCGGTTATTTTCCCATGACTTTTAAAAACATTAGCAATATTGACCGCACTTTCGTTAGATGGGGATTAACCCATCAATAATCATCTGACATTTATATTAATGATAGGCAAAAATCTATCCAACAAACAGTATTATGAAAAACCTACTTACTAACCCACAACCGAGCCAAAGCGATTATATCAATGCGATCGTCAAACTTGGCTCACGCGTCTATGAAGCGGCAACGGTCACACCGTTACAAAAAATGGGCAAATTGTCCGAACGTCTTCACAATAATATTTGGATTAAACGGGAAGATCGCCAACCGGTAAACAGCTTTAAATTGCGTGGTGCTTATGCGATGATCTCAAGTCTTTCACCAGAACAAAAAGCCGCAGGTGTGATCGCGGCTTCAGCAGGTAACCACGCACAAGGTGTCGCCTTATCCGCCAAAGAACTTGGCTTAAAAGCATTGATCGTAATGCCACAAAATACGCCAAGCATTAAAGTAGATGCGGTGCGTGGTTTCGGTGGCGAAGTGTTATTGCATGGCGCGAATTTTGATGAGGCGAAAGCCAAGGCAATTGCCCTTTCCAAAGAAAAAAATATGACTTTTATTCCGCCTTTTGATCATCCGCTCGTGATCGCCGGACAGGGTACACTTGCGATGGAAATGTTACAGCAGGTGGCGGATTTGGATTATGTCTTCGTACAAGTGGGCGGCGGCGGTTTGGCGGCTGGTGTGGCGATTCTACTCAAACAATTTATGCCGGATATTAAAGTAATCGGTGTGGAATCCAAAGATTCAGCCTGCTTGAATGCCGCCCTCGAAAAAGGCGAACCCACCGATCTCGCCCATGTGGGATTATTTGCAGACGGTGTGGCAGTGAAACGTATTGGTGATGAAACTTTCCGATTATGTCGTCAATATCTTGATGATATGGTTCTTGTCGATAGTGATGAAGTATGCGCCGCAATGAAAGATTTATTTGAAAATGTGCGTGCTGTCTCCGAACCCTCCGGTGCATTGGGCTTAGCAGGGTTGAAAAAATATGTGAAAAAACATCGTATCGAAAATAAAAATATGGCGGCAATTTTATCCGGTGCGAACCTAAATTTCCACACGCTACGTTATGTGTCCGAGCGTTGCGAAATTGGTGAAAATCGTGAAGCCTTACTTGCCGTCACGATGCCGGAACAACCGGGAAGTTTCTTAAAATTCGTTCAAGTGTTGGGAAATCGGGCGGTGACAGAATTTAGTTATCGCTATGCCGATGATAAACGGGCTTGTATTTTTGTTGGCGTGCGTACCTTGAATGAAGCGGAGAAATCGGACATCATCACTGATCTCACACAAAATGGTTTTGATGTGGAAGATATGTCTGATGACGATATTGCGAAAACCCACGTGCGTTATTTAATGGGAGGACGAGCCGCTAACCCGAGCGAACGTCTATATTCCTTTGAATTTCCGGAACAAAAAGGGGCGTTACTAAAATTCTTAGAAACCCTACAAAATCGTTGGAATATCTCCCTTTTCCATTATCGTGCTCATGGTGCAGACTACGGCAATATTCTCGCCGGTTTTCAATTGGGTGAAACGGCACAAGCCGAGTTTGAGGATACGTTGGAAAAACTCAATTATGTTTATGAAGACGTAACCGAAAGTAAATCTTATCGTTATTTCTTGCGCTAAAAACAAGGTAAAAAAATACCGCACTTTATCCCCCAAAGTGCGGTTATTTTTTTGTTAGCTTGTAGGGACACACTACGTGTGTCCGGATTTTAACCTATTGAAATAATTTGATTTTATAACGGACACACGCAGTGTGTCCCTACATGTCATTGAAATTTCTATTTTGTGAATTTGCTACATAATACTCATTTTTACTTCACGAACTCACTAAATTCCAATTCATAATCATCGCCGTCCCGTGAGTATTTGATGTAACGGGGGAACCGTTCACCCACAAATTTTTTCACCATAATATCTTTATTGCCGGTTTTAAAGGTGTAAGTGATTTCGCTCACTTTCTGTTTATTGTATTCAACTTGTTTTTCACTTTTCTTCACCTCCACATTTTCCATCGGATAGAGTTTTTTCCCATTAGTAATTTGGAAACTGTTTGGTAGTTTATCGTAGTAACTTAATTGGAAAGCCATAGTGAATAAGTCGAAAGTCGGTAATTTTAACGGATCAGTTTTTAAGCCGTCTTTCATTTTGCCATATTCGATCGTTGTCGGGGAAATTTTAGAAATCGAGTAAACTTTTCCATTACGGCTATCTTGATAATTTACCATGTTAAATTGATTGGAGGTTTGTGTGCCACGTGAGTTGAATACGATATTGTACAGTGGGATATTAATTTTGGCATTCACTGAATATTGCGTGCCATCCGCTTTAAAATGTACATAAGCCGGCATTAAATAGTTAGAGCTGTATTTGATATTGTAATCCGCAGCAGACCAAGCATGGGGAATATAAGCTGCAAGTGCAATAAAAAGAATTTTAGCAAGTTTCATCAATGTTCCTTATAAAAAACAAATATGTTTACTTAGAGTGAGGTTTTATAGATAAGTTCGCGAAGATAAAAAACGGTGCAACACGCACCGTTTTTGTTCGCTAATATAGCTGGTTAGAGAAGAACATTAGCCAGTAATAAACCAATCACTAAGCTAAATACCATACTTAATAAGCCCGGTAACATAAAGCTATGGTTAAAAATATATTTACCGATTTTGGTTGTACCGGTGGTATCAAAGTCAATAGAGGCAATGATCGGACCGTAGTTTGGCACGAAGAAATAACCGTTTACTGCCACAAATACCCCGATTAATACCGGAGCAGGAATACCAAGGGCAATACCAAGTGGGAATAAGGTTGCCACCGTAGCACCTTGGCTATTAACTAAGACAGAAAGCACAAATAATGCTAAGGCAAATGTCCAAGGTGCGGTTTCCACTAAACCTTTCACCATATCTTTCACTTCTGTCATATGTGCCTGCATTAAGGTATCGCCCAACCAAGCAATACCAAAAATCGCAATAACTGCACGCATACCGGCATGGAAAACCGAACCTTTGGTGATTTCCGTGCTATCCGGTTTACAGGTTAAGACGATTAACGCACCGATTGATAACATAATAATTTCAATGGTGTGCGCCATTCCCATTGGTTTTCCGTCAAACACTGGACGTAAAGAAGGTATCGCCCCCATTAACACCACAAGTAATGCGCCGAATAAGAAGAGAGAAACAGAAATTTTTGCCGTTTTGCTAATTTCTAATTCTTTAGCATCTGTCGTTGCATTAAAAGCATCAGCATATTTTGGATCTTTTAAACGACGTTGATATTCAGGATCATCTTTAAGTTCTTTCCCCATTTTGTTTACAAAAATACAAGCAAGGAAGATACCTAAAAGGGTTGCCGGAACTGTTACCATTAACACATCGCCAAGATGAATCCCCTGTGGTTCAAGATAAGCCACCACGGCAACAACGGCTGCGGCAATTGGGCTTGCAACAATAGCAAATTGTGAGGCGATGACGGCCATTGAAAGCGGACGCTCAGGGCGAATACCGTTTTGACGACTTACTTCTGCGATAACCGGTAATACTGAATAAGCCACGTGACCGGTACCGGCTAAGAAGGTGAATAACCAAGTTACAGCCGGTGCGATGAAAGTAATGTGTTTTGGATTACGACGTAAAATTTTTGTTGCGATTTTGATCATATAATCCAAACCACCGGCCGCTTGCATTGCCGCTGCGGCAGCCACCACCGCCATGATCATAAACATCACATCAATTGGTAAACCTGCGGGTTTCAAGCCAAAACCAAAGGAAAGAATAGCAAGACCTAAACCACCAAATACACCTAAACCTATGCCACCCACACGTGCACCCACAAGGATACACAATAGCACGATAGCAAATTGTAATAAGAACATTGCAGACATACTGCCCCCTAAGTTAATAAAAAATGATTTCTCTGTTATAAAAACGCCCGCTAATATAGCAGTAAATAGGTATGGGTTCTATAATTTAGATCAATAAAACTCAGCCCCTTTATGTAAAAAGAGCGGTTATTTTGACCGCTCTTTTTTCCCCTATTAAAAATCTTCAAAATATTGTTGAATCACTTTTGGATCATTGGTTTGCGTTAACGCAAGTTGTAATAATACCCTTGCTTTTTGTGGATTTAAGGTACCGGAAGCCACAAAACCATATTGAGAATCATCCACCTCTGCATCACGCGTGGTATAACCTGTCGGCACTCGAGAAGAACGCACAACAGACACCCCATCTTTTGCGGCTTTTTCTAGGCGTTCCAAATAAGCAGCATTTAAATTACCATTCCCAACCCCAGCCGTCACAATACCTTGGTAGCCCGCATCCAGCAATGCATTTAACGGCTCAATTGGTGCATTAGAATAGGCATAAACAATCCCTACTTTAGGTAAACGATCTAATTTTTCCACACTAAATGGTGTGTTTACCGTATGTTTGCTTTCCGGTGAACGTTCATAATCGACTTTACTGTTATGAATATAGCCTAATGCACCAAAATTCGGTGAATGGAATGTTTGCACGGCGGTTGTACTGGTTTTCGTCACATCACGGGCCCCAAGCACTTCGTTATTCATTGCCACCAACACACCACGACCGGCAGATTTTTTATCTGTCGCAACAACAACGGCGTTATATAAATTTAATGGACCGTCTGCACTCTTTTCTGTGGCAGGACGCATTGCCCCCACAAGGACAACAGGTTTTTCACATTTTACTGTGAGATCTAAGAAATAGGCGGTTTCTTCCATGGTATCGGTACCATGTGTAATCACAAAACCATCGGTATCTTTGCATTGTGCATTAATCGCTTTAGCAAGTTTTAACCAGACCTCATCATTCATATCTTGCGAACCGATTTTCACAATTTGTTCACCTTTGATATTGGCGATATTTTTCATTTCCGGTACCGCATCAATTAATGTATCAATATTAAGCTGTCCGGCTTTATAGGCAGAATTAACCGCACTTTGCCCACTACCGGCAATCGTGCCGCCTGTCGCAAAAATCGTAATATTCGGCAACGTGGCAGCATTTACGGCAGAAACACTAAAACCGAGTAATAGAGAAAATGCCAGTTTGTTTAATTTCATAGAAAACTCCATAGGGTTGTAAATTTCCCGCTATCTTCCAATTAAATTAATTAAGAGGGAATCGAAAAAAGAGAAAATGATGATCACGATCACAAAAACAATTTATAACTGAATAACCTTTAGACAACGCACTACTCTTTTTAGAATTTTTTTGAAAGAAAACTAAAGTACGGTTATACTTAAGCCCTATTTCAGCCTAAATTTAACTAACATTAATATTGAGACAACAATGCAAGAATTTCTGCCTGATGCAATTCAATTTGCACAAAAACACACCTTATTAACCGTTTCTTGGTTTGCCATTTTCGCTGCGGTAATTTACACCTTTTTCAAATCAGCAACAGAAAAATTCAAAGTGATCCCTCATCCTGAGGTGATTCGTTTAATCAATAATGAAGATGCGGTGGTAGTCGATCTTCGTACCTTAGATGAATTCCAACGCGGTCATATCATTAATAGCATCAATTTACTCCCAAGCGATATCAAAAATGCCAACCTCGGTAAAATTGAACAACACAAAGAAAAACCACTAGTTTTGGTGGATGTCAACGGCATATCGGCACCGGCATCTGCGGCACTACTGACAAAACAAGGTTTTGCTCGCGTTTATATTTTAAAAGAAGGGATTTCCGCTTGGATGGGTGCGAATTTACCTATTGTTAAAAAACACAAATAAGGAACAACATTATGTCAGAACAAAACCAACAACCTGAAGTAGCTGCAGAAGAATCACAAGCGGTATTACAAATTCAACGTATTTACGTCAAAGATGTTTCTTTTGAAGCGCCTAATCTTCCTCATATTTTTCATCAAGAATGGAAACCCAAATTAGGTTTTGATTTAAGTACAGAAACCGTGCAATTAGGTGATGATTTATATGAAGTTACCTTAAATATCACCGTTGAAACCACCATGGAAGACTCCGGCGACCTTGCTTTTCTTTGTGAAGTAAAACAAGCCGGTGTGTTTACTATTAGCGGTTTAGATGATATGCAAATGGCGCATTGCCTAACCTCACAATGTCCGAATATGTTGTTCCCTTATGCCCGTGAACTCGTTTCAAGCCTAGTGAACCGTGGCACATTCCCGGCATTAAATCTTTCTCCGGTGAACTTTGATGCCTTGTTCATTGAATATATGAACCGTCAGCAAGAAGCAGGAAATGCCCAAGCTGAAGAAACGAAAGAAACGCAACATTAATTCTTGATAAAAAAGGGTAAGTTTAGGCTTGCCCTTTATTTTTTGGGGAAAATATGCAACCTCAATCACCTATTACCGTACTTGGCGCCGGCTCCTATGGCACCGCATTGGCAATATCGTTCTCACGTAACGGATCGCCAACTTATCTTTGGGGGCATAGTCCTACGCATATTGAGCAAATGCGACTTGAACGTCAAAATCGGCGTTTCTTGCCCGATATTGTATTTCCTGAAGAATTACATTTAGAAGATGATTTGGCACAATCACTCCATCGGTCACAAGATATTTTAATCGTTGTACCAAGTCATGCCTTTAACGAAATTCTCGCTAACATCCGACCGCACTTACAGCCTCATCATCGTCTTATTTGGGCAACCAAAGGGCTGGAACGAAACACCGGGCGGCTTTTACAAACCGTAGTGGAAGAACAACTGGGAACAAATTATCCCCTTGCCGTGCTTTCCGGCCCCACCTTTGCCAAAGAACTGGCACAAGGCCTCCCCACAGCGATCACCCTTGCTTCCAATAACAAACAATTTGCCCTTGAATTTCAAGCCCGCATTCATTGCAGCAAGCATTTTCGAGTGTATGTGAACTCCGATATGATCGGCGTGCAGCTTGGCGGGGCGATTAAAAATGTGATTGCCATTGGTGCAGGCATCTCCGATGGTATGGGGTTTGGCGCTAACGCACGAACCGCATTAATTACCCGAGGTATTGCAGAAATCAGCCGATTGGGCGTTTCGTTAGGGGCAAATCCCAATACTTTTATGGGGATGTCCGGTTTAGGTGATCTCGTTTTAACCTGCACCGATAATCAATCACGCAATCGCCGTTTTGGGCTTATGCTAGGCGAAGGATTGAATGCACAAACGGCAATGGACAATATCGGACAGGTCGTGGAAGGTTTTTACAACACAAAAGAGGCGTATTTGCTCGCTCAACGTCAAGGTGTGGAAATGCCCATTACAGAACAAATTTACCAAATTCTCTTTTGTGGTAAAAATGCACAAGATGTGGTTCGTAGTTTACTTGGGCGTGAACGAAAAGGCGAATAAGGAGGAAAAATGACATTAGAAGTATGGCAACATATTCGTCAAGAGGCGAAAACATTGGCAGAGCACGAGCCTATGCTTGCGAGCTTTTTTCATTCCACGATATTAAAACATCAAAATTTGGGCAATGCGTTAAGTTATTTGCTCGCCAATAAATTAGCTAACCCGATTATGCCGGCAATCTCTTTGCGTGAAATCATTGAAGAAGCCTATTTAGCCGAACCAGCGATTATTGATTATGCCGCTTGTGATATTAAAGCAGTGCGCCAACGAGATCCTGCCGTGGAATTATGGTCCACCCCATTGCTTTACTTGAAAGGATTTCACGCCATTCAAAGCTATCGAATTACCCATTATTTATGGCAACAAGATCGAAAAGCGCTCGCCCTCTATTTACAAAATCAAATTTCTGTGGCTTTTGATGTGGATATCCACCCCGCTGCCAAAATCGGTCATGGCATTATGTTCGACCACGCTACAGGTATCGTGGTAGGAGAAACATCCGTTATTGAAAATGATGTATCCATTCTACAAGGCGTTACCTTAGGCGGAACGGGTAAAGAATCCGGTGATCGCCACCCGAAAGTGAGAGAAGGCGTGATGATTGGTGCCGGAGCAAAAATACTCGGTAATATTGAAGTAGGCAAATACGCCAAAATCGGTGCAAATTCCGTCGTACTTCAACCCGTTCCCGAATACGCCACCGCCGCCGGTGTACCTGCACGAATTATCGGCAAAGACAAAGCCGCTAAACCGGCATTTGAAATGAACCAATATTTTATTGATGATGGGATGAATTTGAATATTTAAATGAAAGGGATTAGAAGTTACATGGATGTAAATTTATTGTGATGAAAATCACAATCTTATTAAAATTTGATTGATTTAATTAGCTATAGATTTATAGTTAGCTCCTGATCTTAGATTTCCATTCTTTTTGTTTTTATATAAAAACTCTTCGTTTCTTATTTTGTGGGTACTCCGCTGGTTTTAGATTGTTGTAGAGTAAGTAAAGCAATAAGGCAATTATTGCTAATTTTTTGTAACAAAGGAAATCAGGAATACAAAATATGTCTGTAAATTGTCGTGTTAATAAATTTCATGATAAATGATTAACTCTAATCATCTATCTAAATAGAAGCTATCAAATCCATGTTATGGGAGATAGTGCTCAAATATTGAAAAAATTCTTATAGTAAGGAGAAAAATATGAGTAGATCTAATTCAGATAAAGATATGGACTATTTAGATGAAATTACAGTCACGGCGGATAGTAATAGCTATACTGGATGGGATTCTGATATCAGAAGAGGTTCTGATGGGAGTGATTCTGACAGATATAGCAATAACCGTAGTCCGAGAAGAATAAAATTCAAGAACCTCACGTTATCAACGAGTGATACATTCCAGTTTTGGACTTTATCTAAAGGAAATCGCACGTATATTGCTTATTCAGTTAAAGGAAAGAAATATCTCTTAGCTGAAGTAATAGACGGAAGAACAATTATTTTTGATAGTCGGGATAATGATGGGATTATTGCCGGAGGCTATGATAGCAAAACAGGTGAACGTCGTATTTTTATTGGATTTGATGTTACAGATGAAGTATTTCTAAAAAATGATAACCCGAGTGGTGCAGTAAAAACGATGACTGTTCAAGAGTTATTAAATTCCAACAATGGAAATCTGGATAGCTTAAAAGGCAGTTTTCGGGTGGTTGAGGAACTCTCAAAAAAAGTAAAAAATCCGCCTTCAAATAACCAAAATTCAGATGTCCTTGGAAAAATTAAAGATACGATGAGTATTTCAGAAAGTACCCTTAAAGGTCTCATAGAGGATGAAAACAAATATAGAGAAGCCTTACAAAAAGCAGGCAGACTTTCTGAAGCAGAAGCATTAAAAACGGCAACAGAAATCAAAAATGCTTTTGCAACAAAGTTAGGGATAATAGGTAAAACCCTAGTAACAGCCGAATTTACAGAGGCTCTGAAAAAAGCCTATATAGGCGGTGATTGGTCAAAACTAGAAAAATTTACAAGAGATGCATTAGAGGGATTAGTTGGTTTCCAAGCTGCGAAAATTATTTCCAAATTAGTGGTTATAATTTTTAATCTATCTCCTGCATCTAGAGCATTTAAAATCGCCTCTATTCTATTATCCACAGCCACAGGTTACTTTTCTGATAAATTTAATATATCTGAATTACTTACAGATAAAAGCCTATTTAACAAAGACGGAGAACTTTTTTCTCTGACTAAAGATCATTATTTATCAGCAAGTGGCGATATAAATTTACCGGGAAGTATCAAAAACGCCCAATTATCTGGGAATAAAAATTCGGCTATTACTGGAAATAATCTTGATAATATTCTGAGAGGAAATAGTGGGAATAATATTCTTAAAGGATATAATGGAAATGATACCCTATTTGGAGAATTAGGTAATGATAAGCTATTTGGAGGAAAAGGAAATGATATATTAGAAGGAGGAAAAGGAGATGATTATCTAGAAGGAGGAGAGGGTGATGATATTTATCAATTCAATTTTGATGATGGAAATGACACCATTATAGATAATAAAGGAAATGATAAAATTATACTTGGAAAGGGAATTGAATTTGAAAAAACCTATTTTACACTAGATATACTAAATAATAAACTTACACTTTCTTTTATTGATACTAAATCATCGCTCTCAATAAATAGAAGTTATAGACCTAAAAATGAATTTGTTTCTAGAAATCATTTTGAACCTCACATTGAAATAATTTTTCCTAATGGAAGGGTCTTAAATTTTAGAGATATAAGGAAGATTATATCAAATAAAAATAAACATATAAAAGATAATATTAAGTACGAATACTATGATAATAAACTTAACTCTTCTTCTGGAAAGCCCACTATAGGTGGAGAAGGTAAAGATTTTCTACAAGGAAACAGTGAAAATAACCATCTTGAAGGAAAAGGTAGTGATGATGTTTATTATTTTTCCGGCTCTATTGGTAACGATGTAATTTATGATGAGAATGGTAATGATAAAATTTATCTTGATGAATCTTTTTATGGGAAAGATATTCTATTTACTAAAGAAAACTTGGATTTACGCCTTTCTTTTCCACAAAGTAATGAGAGTATTTTAATAAAAGATTTTAATAAAGTAACAATCCATAGACGTAGTTTTGGTAGAAAACGAGAATCTTTTCTCAATAGGTTAGAGACCTTACAAATAGGAAATGACGCTTCTGTTGATATCAATCAATTAGTTAATAACATGTCTTTATTTGCTATTAATGTAAATAATGGTAATTTAAGAGCAGCAGATAATTTAGAAAATCTTAATAAATTAACCAATAAAATTTGGGGGGAACTATGATAGATAAAAAATATCCTAGAATAGAATTTAATGATAAGGTTTTAAATTACAACTTGCTTTCAACGTTATTTATCTTGTTGTTCGTCATTGTTTTTTTTAATAATTCACCGGAAACAGACTTCGAAATATTTCTATATGAATTATTAATTAAAGAGCGAGGGATTTATTCTCAAATTTATCCATTTCCTTCTCAGATTATATCAAATTTAATTATGTGGCTAACGCCAATTTCGGCTTTATCCCTAACTATTAAGTTTAATTATCTCTCAGAAAAAGAAATAATTAATCTAGGAGGAGTTATTGAGAGAAATGGTCTGAAAAAATTCTTTATGAAAGTTGCATGGCTATTTTTTATATTAGCCGTTATCTTTATTTGTTCATTTCCAATTTATATAGATTATGCCCCATTAAATGAGGTAGAAATAAGAACAACATTTTTTAGGGATTCATTTGTAATGGTTATATTTCTTCCATATTTATTTTATATGTGTTCAATGTCAGTAATGAGTATTTTCTTCACTATTATTTTTCATCCTATAAACTTTTTTAAGTATCAATATAAGCTCCCTTACATCTATGACAGAAAAGATAAGATTAGATTACTAATGAAAAATAAAAGAAAAAGTGAGAAATAATATGGAAGACAAAAAATACCCTAGGGTAAATATTGATGAAAAGATGATAAAATATAACCTGGTTAGTGCATTACTACTATTTATATTTGTAGTTGTTTTTTTTAATGATATACCTGAAACAAATTTTGAAAAATTTTTAGATAGATTTTTAATCAAAGATAGAGGAATTTATTCTCAAATTTACCCATTTCAATCTCATATCTTATCAAATTTATTAATGATTTTACCTATAGTATCAGCTTTTTTTCTTGCAAAAAAAATTAAATTTAGTTACTTATCAGAAAAGGAGCTCAATGATTTAAAAATTACTATAGAAAAAAATATTATTAAAATAATTTTAATAAAGATTGCTGGGGTTTTAGCTTTATCACTTTCTATTTTTATGTGTATATTCTTTATTTATATTGATTATGCTCCTTTAGATGAAGTGGCAATAAAAACAGCATTTTTTAGGGATTCTTTCGCAACATTAATATTTTTACCTTATGTTTTTTATGGCTGTTCAACTTTATTAATGATGTTTCTTATTATTTTATTTCTGCACCCTATTAATTTCCTTAAATACCAATATAAAGTTACCTATGATAAAAAAGATAAAATCAGATTACTAATGAAAAATAAAAGAAAAAATGGGAAATAATAATGGAAGATAATCAAATTTTTGATCCTGCATTGAGGGGATTAATTCTCTTAGCTCAATATCATGATATTGCAGCAACGGAAGAAAACATTAAATATCAATTTGATATTGAAGGGAAAGGTTTAACCCAAACAGGTTGGTTATTGGCAGCAAAATCTTTAGGGTTAAAAGTGCGGTTACTTTCTAAGCCAATTTCTCGTTTACCCTATTGTCATTTACCGGTTTTTGTATGGGATAAAACCGAGGGAAAACACTTTATTCTTGCTCGCATAGACGAACAACATCATCGTTACTTAATTCAAGATTTAACCTTACCTGAACCAACAATATTATCCGAACAAGAATTTAAACAGCGTTATCCTGGTGAAATTATTGCGATTACCTCTAGAGCCTCTGTTCTCGGACAACTTGCTAAATTTGATTTTACTTGGTTTATTCCTGCCGTAGTGAAATATCGCCGAATTTTATTAGAAGTTATCGGTATTTCGCTTGTTTTGCAATTTCTTGCTCTAATTACGCCGCTCTTTTTTCAAGTTGTGATGGATAAGGTATTGGTTCATCAAGGCTTTAATACTTTAAATGTTGTAACTTTTGCTCTTGTTATTACCGTGTTTTTTGAAATTATTTTAGGCGGTTTACGGACTTATATTTTTTCCCATACGACCAGCCGGATTGATGTGGAACTTGGCGCAAGATTATTTCGGCATTTATTAAAACTGCCTTTGGCTTATTTTGAAACACGTAGAGTCGGCGATACCATAGCAAGAATACGTGAGTTAGAACAAATTCGTTATTTTCTTACCGGGCAAGCACTAACCTCCGTTTTAGATTTATGCTTTTCTTTTTTATTCTTTTCGGTTATGTGGTTCTACAGTAAATGGCTCACTTTGGTCGTTTTACTTTCTTTACCTTGTTATATTATTTGGTCTATTTTTATTACACCTATTTTACGTAAACAACTTGATACAAAATTTGCCCGCAATGCCGATAATCAAGCATTTTTAGTGGAATCCGTTACTGCAATTAATATGATTAAATCAATGTCAGTTTCACCACAAATGATTGATCGTTGGGACAAACAATTGGCAGCCTATGTTCAAGCCGGATTTAAGGTTACTAAAATTGCAGTCATCGGGCAGCAAGGTGTTCAATTTATTCAAAAAATGGTGATGGTCATTAATTTATGGCTAGGTGCTCATTTTGTGATAAGCGGCGATTTAAGCATAGGACAACTTATTGCGTTTAATATGCTGGCAGGACAAGTGGCAATGCCTGTTATCCGTCTTGCACAATTATGGCAAGATTTTCAACAAGTGGGAATTTCGGTAGAGCGTTTAGGTGATATTTTAAATACGCCAACTGAAATATCGAAAAATAATCTTTCTCTATCCAAAATCAAAGGGAATATTCTTTTTGAGCAAGTATCATTTCGTTATCAATTGCAAGGTAATACAATAATTGATGATTTGTCTTTTTCTATTAGCGAAGGTCAAATCATCGGTATTGTAGGTCGATCAGGTTCAGGGAAAAGCACTATTGCTAAATTAATTCAACGCTTATATGTGCCAACAGGAGGAAAAATTAAAATTGACGAGCAAGATTTAACTTTACTTGATCCTAATTGGTTACGTAAACAAATTGGCGTCGTGTTACAAGAAAATATTTTATTAAATCGGAGTATTAGAGATAACATTGCGATTAGTGTTCCTGGAATAAATATTGAAAAAGTCATCTATGCGGCAAAACTTGCTGGTGCTCATAACTTTATCTGTGAATTGGATAATGGCTATGACACCATTGTTGGCGAACAAGGGACAGGATTATCGGGTGGTCAGAGACAGCGAATTGCGATTGCCCGAGCTTTGATTACAAACCCTAAAATCTTAATTTTTGATGAAGCAACGAGTGCTTTGGATTATGAATCCGAACGAGTCATTATGACAAACATGCGACAAATTTGCCGAAATAGAACTGTTATCATCATTGCCCACCGTCTCTCTACCGTCCAAATTGCAGATAAAATTCTCGTATTAGAAAAAGGTAAACAAATAGAATTTGGTTCACATGAAGAATTACTTAATAATCCCCAAGGTTTATACCATTATCTATACCACTTGCAATTAGGGCATTAAATTATGAAAACCTATTTTCAAGCAATATTAAGCTTTCTACATCATTATATTCACCATTTTCGTGAAGTTTGGAAAATTCGTAAGAGTTTGGATACACCTATTCGTGAAGAAAATGAATATGATTTTCTGCCGGCGCATCTAGAATTAATAGAAAAACCGGTTTCTGTATTACCTCGAAGGTCAAGTCATTTGATTATGTTGTTTATTTTAATCACCTGTGGTTGGGCAATTTTCGGTAAGGTGGATATCGTCTCCACTGCTACTGGAAAAATAGCTTACAGTGGAAATAGTAAAATCATTCAACCAATTGAAAATGCAATTGTCGAGAACATCTATGTCAATGATGGACAAATGGTTGAAAAAGGAGAATTGTTGCTTGAACTGACTTCATTAGGGGCTAAAGAAGAATTACAAAAAGCAAATCAAGCACTAAATAGTGCTAAATTAGCTAAAACTCGAGCCCATGCATTATTAGATTCTATTTATTCTAATGTTCCTCCTTCTTTACAAATTGATGATGAATCAATCTCTTCTGTAGAACAGCAACAATCTCAGCAATTAATCTTGGCTCAATTTAATACTTACCTTCTTCAACAGAAAAAAGCGGCGGCACTGTTAGAACAGAAACGTGCAGAATTTTCCACCATAAAAATGCAAATCAAGAAATACCAATCTTTACAAAGATTAGAAAAAGAAAAAACCAATGATTTAGCTAAATTACTCAAATTAAACGCTGTTTCTAAACATCAATATTTAGAACAAGAAACAAAATATATTGACATCAAAAATGAAATTTTAACCTTAGAAAGCAAACTAAATGAAATTAATGCGGAAATTCAACAGGCAAAAGATGAACAAAACCTTTTAACAAATACCTTTATTAGAGATACTCAAGATTCTCTAAGACAGGCGAATGAACAAATTAAGCAGCTTGTTTTTGAAAAAGAAAAATATATTGAGCGTCAAAAAACAACACAGATTAAAGCACCTGTTACAGGTTCAATTCAACAATTAGTAGTGCATACCATTGGTGGGGTTGTTACTACCGCTCAACCGTTGATGGTCGTTGTGCCAAAGCACGATAAATTGGAAGTAAAGGCTATAATTGGTAATCAGGACATTGGATTTATTCGTCAAGGGCAGGAAGTGACAGTAAAAGTAGAAACATTTCCTTATACACGCTATGGTTACTTAACAGGTAAAGTAAAATCACTGAGTTTTGATGCTATTGAAACTGAAAAAGTTGGGCTTGCTTTTGCTGCGATTATTGAGCTAGACAAAGATTATTTAATTATAGAAAATCATCGGGTTAATTTAACGGCCGGTATGATGGTTAACGCTGAAATTAAAACAGGTAGACGTTCTGTCATTAGTTATTTATTAAGCCCTTTACAATCCACCTTTTCGGAGAGCTTTACCGAACGTTAAAGATAGTTTTATGAAAATTAAATGGGAAAATAAAATGCTCAACAAAGACACCCAACTTTGTATGTCTCTTTCCGGCAGGCAGGGCAATTTTGGCACGAAATTTCATAATTATTTATATGAAAAACTTGGGCTTAACTTTATTTATAAAGCCTTTACCACACAAGATATTGAACACGCCGTGAAAGGTGTGCGAGCCTTAGGGATTCGCGGTTGTGCCGTGTCTATGCCGTTTAAAGAAAGCTGTATGCCGTTTGTCGATGAAATTCACCCCTCTGCACAGGCTATTGAATCGGTGAATACCATTGTGAATGACAACGGCGTTCTACGTGCCTATAACACCGATTACATTGCAATTGTGAAATTAATTGAGAAATATCAATTAGATAAAAATGCACGGGTGATTGTACATGGTAGTGGTGGAATGGCAAAAGCCGTTGTCGCAGCCTTTAAAAATAGCGGTTTTGGGGATTTAAAAGTGTATGCCAGAAATGAAAAAACCGGCAAATATTTGAGCGCACTTTATGGTTACGAATACATCAATCACTTAGAAAATCAGCAAGCGGATATTTTAGTCAATGTCACCCCAATAGGGATGAAAGGGGGAAAAGAGGAGTCTGATCTCGCCTTTCCTAAAGCAATGATTGATGCGGCAAATGTTGCCTTTGATGTGGTGGCAATCCCTGCAGAAACACCATTCATTCAATATGCGGAAAGCCAAGGAAAACAAACTATTTCAGGTGCAGAAGTGATCGTTTTACAGGCGGTGGAACAATTTGAACTCTATACCCACCAACGCCCAAGCGATGAATTGATTGATGAGGCGGCAGCCTTTGCGAGAGCGAACAGTTAAAAGTGCGGTTAAAAATAAAGGCGTTTTTGAATTTCCAAAAACGCCTTTATATCATATTAGACTAATAATTTTCTCACGCCTTCCACCACTACGGAAATTGCTTTTTCTTCGCTGGCTTTTATGGTGGATTCATTTGGAATTTCTTGTTGTGTGCGATTTACGATCACCCCTGAAACCATACCGGCACGCAAACCTAAGGCACTACACATAGTAAACAAGGTGGCGGATTCCATCTCAAAATTCATCACATTGAGATCTTGCCATTGTTTCAATAAGCCTTGGTAATCACGGTAAACTTTCCCACTGTAGGTATCGTAACGTTCTTGTCCCGGATAGAAGGTATCTGAGGAGGCAGTAATGCCAACAAAAGGTTCAGCGCCTTTCTCTTTTGCCGCATTAACCAATGCAGTGGTACAAGCAAAATCTGCCACCGCAGGATATTCAAGCGGTGCAAAATGTTTGCTTGCCCCATCTAAACGTACTGCACCGGTAGTAACAAGAATATCGCCAACATTAATATGGGGTTGAATCGCTCCCGTCGTACCAATACGAATAAACGTACGCACGCCAAGTTGGGCTAATTCTTCCACACAAATGGAAACGGACGGACCACCAATCCCCGTAGAACAAACCACCACCGGCTGACCGTTGATATAGCCAAGCCAAGAAGTAAACTCTCGGGTGCTGGTAAGAAACTCAGGGTTATCAAGGTGCTTAGCAATACGTTCGCTACGTGCCGGATCACCGGGAACAATAGCAATGGTTGCGCCTTTTAATTGAGCCTTGGTAAGGTTTAAATGAAATACATCTGACATAATTGTCTCCTTGTTTAAATTTGGCGGTAAAAATGACCGCACTTTGGTTTATTATTTTTTCAATGCGCCTAAAATACCACGCATAATTTGTTTAGTGACTTGATTACGAATATTGCGCCCGACAGATTTCGCCACGCTATTGACAATCTGTTCTGCTGGGCTAAGTTTTTCCCCTCGTTTTTTCGTGCCAAAAATCATACGGCTGAGGCTGCCTAAAATACCGTTTTCTTCTTCCTCTTGTGCTTGTTCCGCTTGTTTTTGTTGAACAGCAGCAAGGTCAGCCTGTGCATTTAATATTTCAAAGGCAGACTCGTTATCTACATAATCTTTATAGAACGGATAAAGCTCATCATCTTTCACCCACGCAGTACGATCTTCGGCAGAAAGTGGAGAAAGTTGGCTTTTCGGTGGGTAAATATAAGCAATTTCAACAGGGGTTGGCATTCCTTTTTCATCTAAGAATGACACTAACGCTTGCCCCACGCCAAGAGTAGAAATACTTTCTACTACATTTACCGTTGGATTAGCGCGGAAGGTTTCAGCGGCAGATTTGACGGCTTTTTGATCCCTTGGTGTAAAGGCACGTAAGGCGTGTTGTACACGGTTACCTAGCTGACCAAGTACCGTATCCGGCAAATCTAACGGGTTTTGCGTAACAAAATAAATCCCCACACCTTTAGAGCGAATTAAGCGAACCACCTGCTCTACTTTTTCCACCAACACACTTGGTGCACCATCAAATAACAAGTGTGCCTCATCAAAAAACATCACAAATTTAGGTTTATCGGGATCGCCTACTTCCGGTAATTGCTCAAACAATTCAGACATCAACCACAACAAGAAAGCACTATACATTCTTGGCGAATTAATCAGTTTTTCCGAATTAAGTACATTGATCACACCGCGCCCATCACGGGTTTGTAGCCAGTCTTCAAGATTCAGTGCCGGTTCACCAAATAAATTTGTCGCCCCTTCATTTTCAAGGGTGAGCAATGCACGCTGAATCGCCCCTACACTTGCTGCGGAGACATTGCCATATTCCACTTGGAAGATTTTGGCATTTTCTGCTACGTATTTCAGCATCGCACGGAGATCTTTTAAATCAATAAGCAATAAGCCTTTATCATCTGCTACACGGAAAACCAGATTTAACAAACCTTCTTGTGTAGCATTGAGGTTTAACAGACGGGAAAGCAATAAAGGTCCCATCTCAGAAATGGTGGTGCGTAGCGGAATGCCTGTTTCACCAAACACATCCCAAAAAGAAACCGGATAGCCGTTCAAATAGTGTTCACCGCCTAAATTAAACTGTTCAATACGCTCGGCGATTTTACCGCTAAATTGTCCGTGATTAACCAAGCCTGAAAGATCGCCTTTCACATCCACTAAAAAAACCGGCACACCATCATCACTAAATGCCTCCGCAATTTTACGTAGGGTGACGGTTTTTCCCGTACCGGTCGCACCGGCAATTAATCCGTGCCGGTTTGCCATTTTGGCGGTAATACCCAGTGTTTTTCCCAGTTCTGTTCGGGCGAGATCATATTGCATAAATGTTCCTTTTTATTGTGTATTGATTGAACGAGATGATAAGGAAAAAACAAAGTGCGGTCAAAATTTAAGTGATTTTACGGTATAATTTTGTGTATTTTTATAAAAAGGGAAAGAAAATGTCAAAAGCGGAAATTTTGGTGATCAAAATAGGTGAGGTTAAATCCCTCACTTTTGCGGACGGTTCAACCTATGAAAGTGCAATTCGCAAACAACCGGTACAATCCGTTAAAATCCACAAACTTGGCGCATATGGCAACGATGTGGGATTAAAAAAGCACCATGGCGGGGTGGATAAAGCGCTCTTTTTTATGTCTGATACGTCATTTTCCGCTTTAAATGAATTATTAGGTGAGTGTTTCTCTTATAGCGGAACCGCAACATACGGTGAAAACTTTGTGGTATCAGGATTTGATGAAGATTCTGTTTGTGTGGGTGATCGTTTTAAAATCGGCTCAACCCTTTTGGAAGTCTCCCAACCCCGTAAACCCTGTGAACGTTTATCGAAAAACACCAACAATTCCGAAACCCAAAAAACCGTTTATCTTTCAGGTTGGAGCGGGTGGTATGTACGGGTGCTCGAAGAAGGGGAAATTGCACAAGGTGATGAATTAATATTACAAAGCAGACCTTACCCGCAATTCACCATTCGCCACTTAAATCGTTTGTTATCAGGCAAACCAACAACGGAAGAATTAGAACAAGCGTTAGCCATTGAAGAATTAGCCGTGGCGTTTAAACGTTCGTTGAACTCGCAATTAGGTAAAATCAAGGCATACAAAAATGACCGCTAAAACAACCGCACTTTGCCCTTGTCAATCCACAAAAAATTATGCTGATTGTTGTGGTATATTTCATCATCAGCAAGCCTTACCGGAAACTGCAGAACAACTAATGCGTTCTCGCTATTCCGCCTATGTACTGAAAAACATTCCCTATATTGTGGAAACCACGGTGCCTAGTCAACAATCTCAGTTAAATGTTCAAGCATTACAAGCTTGGGCGGACAACACACAATGGCTTGGCCTGCACATTCTAAAAACGGAAACATTAACGAAAATCCAAAGTGCGGTGGAATTTAATGCGCTTTTTCAAAGCGAAGAAGGGGAACAATCCCACCAAGAGCGGTCCATTTTTGTCAAAATTGACGGACGTTGGTATTTTGTTGATCCCACAGTCCCTTTACCGACAATGAAACAACCTTGCGTTTGCAATTCCGGTAAAAAATTTAAACATTGTTGTGGAGCATGGCTATGACAGATTTTTTGAAACAATTTTGGTTACGTTTTAATGAAAATAAATTGACGCAGGCTGCCGGCTCGCTCACTTATAGCACGATGTTAGCGATTGTGCCGCTAATTATGGTGATTTTTTCTATTTTTTCGGCATTCCCTGTATTTAACGAGGTCACCGATGCATTAAAAGAATTTATTTTCACCAATTTTGCACCTTCTGCCGGTGATGTTGTCGGGCAATATATTGATGAATTTGTCAATAATTCTAAGCAGATGAGTGCGGTAGGGATCGTGAGTTTAATTGCGGTGGCATTAATGTTGATTAACTCCATTGATCGCACGCTAAATAGCATTTGGCAAGATACCAGTACCCGCCCAATTTTTACCTCTTTTGCCATTTATTGGCTGATTTTAACCCTTGGGCCATTGCTTATTGGCACCAGTATTGCCGCCAGCACTTATGTGAAAGCAATGTTTGAGGCTTCAGAACACCTCTCATTTGGTTTAAAACTCCTCAGTTTTGTGCCTTTTCTTTCTACTTGGTTTATTTTCACTGTACTTTATATGGTGGTGCCAAATAAGAAAGTCAGTATCAAACATTCTGCCGCAGGGGCATTAATTGCTGCGATATTTTTTACTTTGGGAAAACAAGCCTTTGCTTGGTATATCGTTACCTTTCCTTCTTATCAATTAATTTATGGTGCGATGGCAACCCTACCAATTATGTTGCTGTGGATTCAATTAAGCTGGACAGTTGTGTTACTTGGTGCGCAGCTCGCCGCCGTATTGGAAGAAATCAGACAAAAAAGTGCGGTTGAAAATCAAACAAATTAAGGAATAACAATGATTGCATTAATACAACGTGTGACACAGGCTCGTGTCGATGTGAGCGGAGAAACAGTCGGACAAATAGGCAAAGGGCTTTTGGTGCTACTTGGCGTAGAGCAAGATGATGATCGTATAAAAGCCGATAAACTGGCGGAAAAGGTATTGAATTACCGCATTTTTAGTGATGAAAATGACAAAATGAATTTGAATGTGCAACAAGCAGGCGGCGCGTTATTAGTCGTTTCTCAATTCACCTTAGCTGCCGATACGCAAAAAGGCTTACGCCCAAGTTTTTCCAAAGGCACAGCCCCCGCCTTGGCAAAGGAACTTTATGACTACTTTTCACAAAGATGTGCAGAAAAAATTCAAGTAGAAAATGGTCGTTTTGCTGCCGATATGCAAGTTACCCTGACAAATGATGGGCCGGTGACTTTTTGGTTGAATGTGTAAGCGTATGAATAATTATTCCATTGGAAAAATTGCTTTTTCAGATCAACACAGCCTTACGCAAATTGACCATTTACTTGCGCAAGAAGGTATTCAGCGTGATCCAAATTTAGATTACCTTTGTGCGATGTTTGATGAAGATTTTAAGATCATTGCAACGGGGGCGTGTTTTGGTAATACCTTGCGTTGCTTAGCGGTGGCTAAAAATCATCAAGGTGAAGGATTAATAAACCAAATCATCACACATTTGATTAATATTCAAATGGAACGAGGACATTCCCATTTATTTCTCTACACAAAATGTGAATCCGCAAAATTTTTCCACGATCTCGGCTTTTGGGAAATCGTGCAAATCCCCGAGCAAATTGTGTTTATGGAAAACAAACGCAAAGGCTTTGAAAATTATGTGGAACGACTGAAAAGTGCGGTCGAAATCTCACCTGTTTCTGACAATAAAAAGATTTCCGCATTGGTGATGAATTGCAACCCTTTTACCCTTGGACATCAATACTTAGTGGAAAAAGCGGCGACTGAAAATGATCTTGTTCATCTTTTTATGGTGAGTGAAGACAGTAGCCTATTTCCTTATGAAGTACGTAAAAAATTGATTCAAGCGGGTATCGCACATTTGCCCAATGTAATCCTGCACGACAGCGGCTCCTACATTATCAGTCAAGCCACTTTCCCAAGCTATTTCCAAAAAAATGATGATGCGGTAATCAAAAGCAATATAGAAATTGATTTACAGATTTTTGCACGGATTGCTCAAGCATTGGGAATTCAACGCCGTTACATGGGTAATGAACCCTTTAGCCACGTAACAAATCTCTACAACCAAGTCATGCAGCAGAAACTACCGGAATATGGTATAGAATGTGTTGTGGTAGAACGTAAAGAAAAAAATGGCACTGCGATTAGTGCCTCAGAGGTTCGCCAAGCGATTAAAGACGAGAGTTGGCATCAAGTCAAACAACTTGTCCCCCAAACAACTTTTGATTTTCTCATAAGTGATGAAGCCGCCCCCATTATTAAAAAAATTAGACAATCAGATGAAGTGAAACATTACTAGATTGCACTACTCAAAAACGGAACTCATCAGGTGATAGTTCCGTTTTGCTTATTCTCTCGTTATGAGCCACTCTTCTAAAACTTAAAATCCTGCTTGTTTTTCGAGTTGTTCGACTAAGGCATCATCTAAACCCAGCGCTTCTGCAAGATTAGCAAGGAAAATTATTTCTTTACGGGATAAATCTTTGCTCACTAAACGTGCAGCAAGATACACATTTGCCGCCAATGCCGTGTCATTCCCCACTTGGCGGGCAATTTCATTCACACTAATCGGATTTTGCATTTCCTGCTCAACCCATTGCGCTAATTCTGCATTATCGCCAATTTCATTCGCAATGGTTTGTTTTTCATCTTCTGTAATTTCACCGTCTGCCGCAGCCGCCGCAATCATAGTACGTAAAATCAACGCACTCGCCTCTTGCTGAGAAGTCGAATCTAATACGTCAAATTCATTGGCGGACATCACAGGTTGCGCCTGTTGGGATTTTTGGTAGTTTTGATATGCCTGATAAGCCAGATTCCCCAACACCGCTAAAGAGCCCAACTTGGCTAAACTCGCCCCGCCGGAACGCCCTAAAATCATGGATAAAATCCCTGTAATTGCAGCACCACCGCCTACTTTGGTGATGTTATCCAATGTCGGATTACCGGTTTGTAAATGACTCGCTGAGTTTTTAGCGATATTGACGACTTGATTTAAAATTTGATTAAAATTCATAAATTGTTCCTTTTTGTTAGAAAAATCACATTATAGACTGATTTTTTATTAAAAGATTCCAGAAAAATAACCGCTCTTTTATCAATTTTATTGACTAGATAGAAGATTTCATTATATTTGAATTCTTTTTCATTTTTACAAGGAACTATTTTATGACGCAATCAACTCAAAAGCGTGAAACTTTCTCGGGTCGCAAAGCGTTCATTCTTGCTGCAATAGGCTCCGCAGTGGGCTTAGGCAATATTTGGCGTTTTCCTTATACCACCTATGAAAATGGCGGTGGTGCATTTATTATTCCCTACCTTATCGCACTATTAACCGCAGGAATTCCACTTTTATTCTTAGACTATGCCATTGGACATCGTCATCGTGGTGGTGCGCCTTTGTCCTATCGCCGTTTCAGCCCACACTTTGAAGTGTTTGGTTGGTGGCAAGTGATGGTGAACGTGATTATTGGGCTATATTACGCCGTAGTATTAGGTTGGGCAGCGAGCTATACCTACTTTTCCATCAATGGTGCATGGGGTGATAAACCCATTGATTTCTTTATCGGTGAATTCTTAAAAATGGGCGATATTACTAACGGGGTCAGTTTTGAATTTGTTGGTATGGTAACCGGTCCATTAATTGCCGTATGGGTAATTGCATTAGGTGTGCTTTCCATGGGGATTCAAAAAGGGATTGCAAAATCCTCATCTATTTTAATGCCTGTTCTTGTCGTGATGTTTGTTGCCTTGGTGATCTATTCTCTCTTTTTACCGGGTGCGGAAAAAGGGTTAAATGCTCTGTTCACACCGGATTGGTCGAAACTTTCCAACCCAAGTGTATGGATCGCAGCGTATGGTCAAATTTTCTTCTCTCTTTCAATCTGTTTCGGGATTATGGTGACTTACGCCTCTTACTTGAAAAAAGAATCCGATCTCACCGGCAGCGGTTTAGTCGTGGGATTTGCAAACAGTAGCTTTGAAGTGTTAGCCGGTATCGGGGTTTTTGCCGCATTAGGTTTCATCGCTACCGCACAAGGACAAGAAGTCAGCGAAGTGGCAAAAGGCGGTATTGGTTTAGCATTCTTTGCGTTTCCAACCATTATCAACAAAGCACCGTTCGGTGAAGTGCTTGGCGTGTTGTTCTTCGGTTCACTGACTTTTGCGGCATTAACGTCCTTTATTTCGGTGATTGAAGTTATCATCTCCGCTATTCAGGACAAACTTCGTATTCGCCGTGTAAAAGTGACCTTTATTGTCGGTATTCCGATGATGTTCGTTTCCGTAATTTTATTCGGTACCACAACCGGCTTACCAATGCTTGATGTGTTTGATAAATTCGTCAACTATTTTGGTATTGTTGCCGTGGCGTTTGTTTCTCTGGTTGCTATTGTAGCAAACGAGAAACTGGGCTTATTAGGCGATCATTTAAACGAAACCTCCTCTTTCAAAGTGGGCTTTTTCTGGCGCCTATGTATTGTACTTACCACCGGTATCCTCGCCTTTATGTTATTTAGTGAAGGGGCAAAAGTTTTCTCTGAAGGCTACGAAGGCTATCCAAGCTGGTTTGTCAATATCTTCGGTTGGGGGATGGCTGTGAGCTTACTCGTGGTGTCGTTTATTCTTTCCCGCTTAAAATGGAAAAGTGAAACCAAACTCACAATAGAAGAATCAAAAGGAGAATAAAATGAGTTCCAGCGCAATTATTATGATGATCATTGCTCTTGGCGTGATTTGGGGTGGCTTCTTTTTTGCCCTCCTTCGCCTGCCAAAAGAAAATAACTAAATTTTAACCGCACTTTAAAGTGCGGTTATTTTTTCCTCTTTTTAAGTAAATCACATTTGGTACAATTCAATCATATTGAAAACAACCAATATTTATCTATGGATATTTTAATCATACTTCTTGCTCTTTCCCTCTTTTCAACGTTTACAATCATTCCTCTCATTCGCTTTTTGCAGACAAGAAATAACAGGGAATTTGAAGGTGAAGAACTTATTCCATTTAGCAGTGGGAAAGTATTTAGCCCAGAGCGTTATTATTTTAATTCCAAGGGTATTTTTATCTTCCGCGCGAACCAATTAATTTATCATTATCAATTCGATGATTTAATCGCTTTGGAAAAAATGAGTGTGACAGTCAATAACCGAAAATATTGGTTTATGCGTATTCATACTCCAAACGGGCAACGCCATTATCAATTTATCCCGAAAGATACGATTTTTAATGACAATTTCACCCGTTTTTATCAGTTCTTAAAAACAAACTATCCCAACAAAGTGAAAGGAAAATGGTATAGATGGTTTGCGGGAATTTGAAAACAGAAAGGAAATTGACCGCACTTATAACATTCCAATTAAAAAGGTGGGAAAATAACCCACCTTATTTTTATCATTTAGACAAATCAATCTGATACACCGCAAAGCCCACTTCGTCAGTGCCTACCAGTTTTGTCGGATATTGTGATTTCTCTTTGACAAATTGTGCCGCTTGTTCTGTCGGTGAAGTTTCAAAACGAACGTCTAATTTATCATTGCCTGTGATAGGAACAAAACGCCAGTTTTTGTCCGCACTTGGATTGACTGCACCGTCTTTCTCACTGGTTGCTTTGATGTAATCCGCAAGAATTTGGCGATTTTCATCCGGTGAGGCATAGACAATATGTTGATCGCCCGTGCCGGGGAATTTATTACTGTAAGCCCGATAATTATTGGTAGCGATTAAAAATTCTGCTTTTGGATCAACCGGCTTACCTTGATAAGTGAGGTTCACCACACGGTGCGACTCAGGATTAATAAGTTTACATTCGCCATCATAACGTGCCGGTTTGGTGATGTCGTATTCGTAATTCACGCCATCAATCACATCAAAATTATAGGTACGGAAACCTTCCCAGTTAATCAGTGATTGCGGTTTATCGCTGGTTGGATCGATTTGATTGAACATTCCTGCGCTACATTCAAGCCATTCTTTGAGCTGTTCACCCGTTACTTTCACTACCACAAGAGTATTTGGGTAAAGGTAAAGATCCGCTGCATTGCGGAATGTCAATTCACCTTTATTCACTTCCGTGTAGCCAGTAGGATCGTTTTTACGCCCACCCGCTTTAAACGGCGCCCCCGCACTTAAAATCAGCAAGCCTGCCATTGCCGCCACACTTGGTGCGACTTTTTCTACATAGGCTTTTTGGGCTTGGTTCACAATTTGAATGGTCGGATCATCTTGCACTAAGGCTAAGTAGCTGTACATATTGTCGGTGGCTTTACCAATCGGCTGCGACACAAATTTGCGGGTCGCTTCGTGAATCGGTTGTAAAAGTGCGGTCAATTCCGGATCATTTTCTGCAAGGGCTTTTTTGTTTTCCGCATCAAAAATAGGGCGAAGGACTGCCTGTCCTTCCGTCACAATCCATTTCCCTTGATGCTCGGTTAAGCCTAAATCTACCACACTGATATTATTCGCCCAGTATCCTGCCATACTTTCCGGCACACCTTTTACCGTGCCTTTCTCAATATCCGCATTCGGAGATTTGGCGAACTCTTTGTTCGGGAATAGGCGGTGTGAATGACCAAAAATAACTGCATCAATGTACGGCACATCCGCTAAGTAGAATGCGGAGTTTTCCGCCCCTTCTTTATAAGGTTCGTCCGATGGACCTGTGTGCGCCAAGGCAATCACAATATCCGCCCCTTTTTTCTTCATTTCAGGCACATATTTTTGTGCGGTTTTGACAATATCACGAGCCTCCACCTTGCCATGTAAATTTGCCTTATCCCAAACCATAATTTGTGGCGGTACAAAGCCGATATAACCGATTTTCAATTTATGAGTTTTACCTTGATTATCCACTACTGATTTTTCTTGGATCACATAAGGTGTGAAATAAGGTTCATCACTGCCTGCCTTTACCACATTGGCATTAACTATCGGGAATGTCGCCTGTTTCATTGAATCCGCCAGATAATCTAAGCCGTAGTTAAATTCGTGGTTGCCAACCGTACCTACGTCATAATGCATAGCATTCAAACAGGCGATTGCCGGATTCGGTTTGCCTTCCTTATAACCCTGTGCGGCTTGGTAGTCTGCAATTGGGTTTCCTTGAATTAAATCACCGTTATCCACTAATACCGCATTTTTTACTTCGGCTTTAGCCTGACGAATTAAACTCGCCGCACGGGTAAAGCCGAATTTATCCGTTGGTGCATCTTTGTAGTAATCAAAATCCGTTAAAAAACTGTGAATATCGGTGGTTGCCACAATGCGTAAATCAATATCAGGCTTGCCTTTTGCCAGCGTGAAACGGCTTGCACTTAATGCAAGGATACTGCTTGCACCGATTTGAATAAAATGTCGTCTATTAATCATAAAAATGTCCTTACCTGAGGGATAAAAATTAATGCTATTCTAAGAAAAACACCCTGTTTTTGAAAGAAAGTGCGGTCGATTTTGGGAAAAATTTCCACATTATGTGACAAATGTACAAAACAGAAAATTTAACAAATTGTAGGGACACACTACGTGTGTCCGAATTTTAAAAAATTAAAATAATTTGATTTTTATAACGGACACACGCAGTGTGTCCCTACCAATAACCTTAAGAAAGGCGGTATAAACCGCCTTAGAAAATAGGGGAGTCCCCCAATAGACGTTGTAATAATCCGCTATAAATATTCACGCCTGTAATCAATTGATTTTCATCAAAATCAAATTCGGCTTCATGATGACCTGCCGTGCGATCAGCGCCAAGGATAAAATAAATGGCTTTTCCACCGTGATCTTGCACGCGTCTGCCTAACACCGTAGCATCTTCACTGGCATTAAAAGCATAATCGGCATTAATACTGTGGATTTGAGGTTGCTGTAAGGCAATTTCTTCCACTAACTGCACCAGTTCTGCATCATTGTTCATATCCACTGCTTCGCCTACAATTTCTGTTTCATAATCTACATTGAAACCGATAGCAATCCCTTTGGCAATTTGCATCACTTGCTCAACCATATATTCATTGATCTTTTTATTTTCGCCACGGACTTCAAGTTGTAATTCAGCCTCTGTTGGGATCACATTACGGCCTTCCCCCGCTTTTAATACACCCACATTAATACGTGTCATTCCTTCACCGTGGCGGGCAATACCATGTAATTGTGTAACAGCATGCGCTGCGGCAAGTAACGCATTATGTCCTAAATGAGGTGCTGCGCCGGCATGTGCCGGTTTGCCGTGGTAGCGAATATCAATTTTGCTTGTTGAGAGAAAGTTTCTTGGATTGGAAACTACCGTGCCGGAATTTGCACAAAAACTGATGTGGGAACTCGCAAAATAATCCGCATCATCAATCACCCCACTGGCTGCAATAGCCGCCGCACCTCGCACGCCTTCCTCTGCAGGTTGAAAAACAATTTTTACTTTACCTGTGAGTTTTTCACGATTTTGGCTGATCCACAATGCCGTTCCCAAACCGATGGTAATATGTGCATCGTGACCGCAAGCGTGCATAAAGCCATCATTAACCGAAGCAAAACCCTCTCTATTCGGGATATGATTCGGATCGTTCGTTTCTTTGACATTCACACAGTCAATATCAAAACGTAACGCCACGGTTTTACCCGGTTTACCGGAATCAAACACCGCGACACAGCCGGTATAGCCACTCATTTTGTCGAGCCATTTTTCATTCATACCATAGGCTTTTGCTTTCACCAAACCACGATCCACCACCGCTTGTTTTCGTCCGCGAACAAAATCAGGGTTAATTATTTGCTCGCCCATTAAAATTTCAAAACAACCAAGACTTTCTAAATAATCCGCAATACGTGCCGTTGTCCAAAATTCGCTCCAACCGGTTTCAGGAAAGCGATGAAATTCACGACGCCAATGAGTGAGTTGGGATAAATCTAAGTTCATTTTTTCTCCTTAAAAAACTTAATGAAAAAACACCGCACTTTGTATTTTGTGCGGTGAAATTTGAGGGGTTATAACATAAATAATGCCAAGAATAAGACGGCAAGCACCATTCCCGGCGCAGTCCGTTTCACCATTTCAACCGGACTTACCATAGCAAGACCGGCACAAACAATGGTGACTCCGGCAATCGGTGAAGCGGTACGACCTAATGCACAGGCAATCGCAGCAGCCATACCAAGATTGACATGGGTATAGCCCAACTCTACCGCATGTGGCGTAACGGCACTATTAAAGGCAATGGCAGCGGCATCGCCGGAACCGGTGATTAATCCCATTAAAAACGGCCCGATAGTCGCCCCCCAACGGACAAATTCGTTGGATTCTTTTAAGAAGGCGATCGCCGCATCGACGGCACCGGTTGATTTTAATCCTGCGACAAATACGCTTGCGGCAATAATAATGCCGAGTACGTTGGCGTAAGAATTTCCCATTCCGTTAAAAAATTCTTCCGTGATTTTAACCGGTGAAATACGGGTAACGATAATGCCGTAAATCGCACCGATCAGCATGGCTTGCGGTACGCCCATTTTTGTCCATTCAAGCCCCGGAATTTGTTGTAAAGATGTGCCACCGATTACCAAAATAATTAATGGCAATAATGGCGCAATAGAATACAGAACATTGACCCCTTGTACCTTGTTGGTTTCGCTTTCTTTTTGCTCGGCAAGATAGGCTTGGCGATGTTCTTCGCCATAATCTTTAAAAACAAGGGCTAAAATCGTCAATACAATCGCGCCAATCGCACCCGCAATCATATTGTAGGGGGCGTGGGAAAGGTTCACTTGGGTGATGGTTAAACCGGACATTTCGCTAATCATGGCAGAGTGGGAAGAGCCCGGACTCATCATCGAACCAAAGGTTCCGGCTAGAATAGCCGCACCCGCAGTAGCAGGACGAACACCCGCACTTTTTAACACAGGGATTAATGTTGCCCCCACCGCCGCCGCACAACCGGCAGCAGAAGGAATCGCGATATTAATAAAGAAAGTAATAATGGTGGCAATAGGAATTAAGAAAAATTTTAGTCCGCTTAAGGGTTTCGTCAGCAAATGTACCAAATGCGTATCGCATTGGGTGTATTTCATCACATAGGCAAAGCCCATACTGGAACAGATCGCCATAATCAACCCGCCGGATGTCATACTCTTTGCAAAGGCATCAAGTGCGCCCATTGGGTTTAGCGTAACAACTGACATCAATAAACCAATACCGATTAATACTGTTCTTGTTTCCGCCTTTTTAATCAAAAAATAAATGGTGGCAAAAATACCCACAATTGCCACCAAAGATTTAAACATTTCCATAATAGTGTTCCTTTATAAGTTAATAAGAAAAGCGGTGATTCACAGCAAAGGTTTCACATTGCATACCTTTACTGAAACGTAAAATAGGATTTTCACCCAGCACTGTTGCCTGTTCTCCTCGAATATGCAATGCCGATCCTTCCGGTAACGCATAGACAAGTGCGGTTGGATTGACGAGTAAAAATTCAGCCAACCGATCTTCGCGACTTTCACCGTTGTGACCTTGCATTTTGCCAGAAATAAAGTGAGGATTAATTTGATGAGGAAATAATTGCAATGCAGAAAAAGAAGGGGGATAAGTGATGGGCATATCGTTGGTGGTCATAATCGAACGTCCTGCTACATTCGCCCCTGCGCTCCAACCAAAATACGGCGTTCCGCTCTTTACTTTTTCATGAATGGCTTCAATCAAATGATGTTCATAAAGCTGTTTCAATAAACAAAATGTATTACCGCCACCAATGGCTATTACATCTGCCCGTTCAATAATATCTCGATATGGTTTACCGTGATGAACGGAAACAATTTCCATCTCCACATCTGATAATGCCTCTTGCACGATTTTCTCATATTCATCGAAAGTACGGCGTACTCCCGCATAAGGAACAAATGCGATTTTTTTACCACGATAATCCGATAAAAATTGCTGTAACCAAGGCAGTGCGTGTTCTAAGTACCCCGTTTCCTTGTATTTTGAACTGCTCAGAAGAAGTATATTTTTCACATTCATTTCATCCTATTATAATTAATAAATATCATCATTATACTTATAGCAAGTTAAAATAAACATAAAATTTTATTTATATTAAACATTAGAATAAATAAAACCATGGTTAAATAAATGTTATAAAAAAATTAAAAATAATATTTATTTTGACAATGATCACATTTTTAAATATTTATTATTGATTCTACTTTTAGGAAGGGGCAGAATAACAATCAAGATAGGTCTGTTGAATTGTATAGATATGAGGAGGATTCTATGCAAGCACATACATACATACATACATACATACATACATACATACAAGAATTCTACGCCTTTTAAGTCTTAATCCAATAAAAGGGCGTTCTTTAATGGCGCATATCCGCCGTACAAGACACATTATGATGCCATCGCATCGCTCTTGTTTTTCCTATTCTGTTTTTGCCTCTCAAAATAAACCATCCCATTTCGCTCTCTAGTCGTGTCTTCACTATTCAGAGAGATTTTAGCTTTAAAAAAATATGACTCACCAACAGTCATTATCTCTTAATTAAAGCTGATCTTCCTATTTTAAATTAATAAGAACCAATCACTAATATTATTAAATTAGTGACAGCTATCTTATTGTTTAAAAAAACAAAGAATGCATTATTTTTATAATGTAAGAGACCTTTTTATCTCAAAAATATAAATAAGGAGTTAATTATGCCTAAATTAAAAATAGCATATAGTCCGGCTGTTACCCAATATTTCTTCACCGAAAGAGATATGGTGGAAATCAAACAAACTGATTTTACTGATTTTACTGATGTTGCTGCTATCGTATTAAGTTCCTCTGATGTAGATCAATTTATTGATTCCATCAAAGAAACCGAATTTAATATTCCTGTTTTTGTTGTACAAACAGCCGAGCAACCACTTTCACCCGAATTTTATGACTCTGTTTACCATATCCAAGATCTCAATGGTTATGATATTCAGCTTTATAGTCGTCAAATTGAAACTGCCGCTAAACTTTATGAAGAAAAAATGCTTCCGCCATTCTTCAAAATGCTCAGTGAGTATGTGGAAATGGGGAATATAGCCTTTGACTGTCCGGGACATCAAGGCGGTCAATATTATCGTAAACATCCGGCAGGTCGTTTCCTTTATGATTTCTACGGAGAAAACATTTTCCGTTCGGACATTTGTAATGCCGATGTAAAACTAGGCGATTTGCTTATTCACGAAGGGGCAGCCTGTGATGCACAGAAATATGCGGCACAAGTATTTAATGCCGATAAAACTTACTTCGTATTAAACGGCACATCTTCTGCCAATAAAGTGGCATTAAATGCCATTCTGACACCGGGTGATCTTGTTTTATTTGACCGAAACAACCATAAATCCAACCATCACGGCGCATTGGTTCAAGCGGGAGCAACCCCTATTTATCTTGAAACTGCACGTAATCCGTTCGGGTTTATCGGTGGTATTGATAGTCACTGCTTTGAGGAAAGCTACTTAAGAGGCTTAATTAAAGAAGTCGCGCCAGAAAGTGCGGATAAACAACGTCCGTTCCGTTTAGCCGTTATTCAATTAGGTACTTATGACGGCACGATCTATAACGCACGTCAAGTGGTAGATAAAATTGGTCATCTTTGCGACTATATTTTATTTGACTCCGCTTGGGTCGGTTACGAACAATTCATTCCAATGATGAAAGATTGTTCTCCTCTCTTGTTAGAACTTAATGAAAACGATCCCGGCATTATCGTGACACAATCCGTTCATAAACAACAAGCAGGTTTCTCACAAGCCTCCCAAATTCACAAAAAAGACAAACATATTAAAGGTCAAAATCGTTATGTTAATCACAAACGTTTTAATAACGCCTTTATGTTGCACGCCTCCACCAGCCCGTTCTACCCATTATTCGCAACATTGGATGTGAATGCCAAAATTCAAGGTAGCGCAGCCGGTCGCCGTCTATGGCATGATTGTGTAAAAGTAGGGATCGAAGCACGTAAATTAGTCTTAAATCATTGTGAACTGATTCGTCCATTTATTCCAACGACGATAAAAGGCAAAAAATGGCAGGATTACGATACTGAAGAAATCGCGACAAATCTTGAATTCTTCAAATTCCATCCAACCGACACATGGCATAAATTTGAAGGTTATGAAGATGAACAATACTTCGTTGATCCTTGCAAATTCTTGCTCACCACACCGGGCATTAGCTTAGAAAGCGGTGAATATGAATCTTTCGGTATTCCAGCCACAATCCTAGCAAACTACTTACGTGAAAACGGTATCATTCCTGAAAAATGCGATTTGAACTCC
This sequence comes from Rodentibacter genomosp. 1, assembly GCF_001999285.1. Lineage (GTDB taxonomy): Bacteria > Pseudomonadota > Gammaproteobacteria > Enterobacterales > Pasteurellaceae > Rodentibacter. Next base: position 116,056 of record NZ_MLHN01000004.1, on the reverse strand, counting down.
ATCCTATTTTTGTTAACGCCTGCTGAAACCTTAACAAAAATGCAAACCTTAGTCGCCCAAATCGCATTGTTTGAAAAACATATCAAACAAGATTCGTTATTACAAGACGTATTACCAACCGTTTACAAAAATAATGAGGAACGATACAGAGGTTATACCATTCGTCAATTATGCCAAGAAATGCATGATCTCTATGTCAGCCGCAATGTAAAACAATTACAAAAAGACTTATTCCGTAAAGCTACCTTGCCTGAATATGCGATGAATCCTCACGATGCCAATATTGAGTTAATTCGCAACAATGTGGAATTAATTTCACTCACCGACATTGTAGGCAGAATTGCAGCAGAAGGGGCGCTTCCTTACCCTCCAGGTGTCTTATGCGTCGTACCGGGAGAAAGATGGAGTACAACCGCTCAACAATATTTCTTAGCGCTAGAAGAAGGCATTAATACCTTGCCGGGCTTCGCACCGGAAATCCAAGGGGTCTATCTACAAAAAGATCCTGACGGACGGACTCGTGCGTATGGTTATGTATTAAATGAACATTAATCGCTAAAAAAGTGCGGTCATTTTTCAATGAGAATATTGACCGCACTTGAGGAATAAATTATGAGTACAAAAAGTAATAAAATTGGCGTGGTGCAACTTACTATTCTCACTATGGTAAACATGATGGGCTCCGGTATTATTATGCTACCAACAAAACTGGCAGAAATTGGCACTATTTCTATCGTATCTTGGTTAGTTACCGCTGTCGGTTCAACCGCTCTTGCTTACGCATTTGCACAATGTGGAATGTTCAGTAAAAAATCCGGCGGTATGGGTGGCTATGCCGAGTATTCTTTCGGTAAAGCGGGTAACTTCATGGCAAATTACACCTACGGTGTCTCTTTAGTTATCGCCAATACAGCAATTGCAATTTCTGCCGTAGGCTATGGTTCCGAACTGTTAGGCACAACCCTTTCACCGCTCTCCATTGCACTGTGGACAATTTTTACATTATGGCTTGCCACTGTCCTTAACTTCGGCGGTGCAAGAATTACAGGAAATATTAGTTCATTCACCATTTGGGGCGTCATCATTCCAGTTGTTGGTCTTTGTATCATCGGTTGGTATTGGTTCGATGGTTCACTCTATATTAACTCTTGGAACCCTCACAATGTGCCAACTTTTGAAGCAATTGGCGTCTCCATTTCTATGACCTTATGGGCATTCTTAGGATTAGAATCCGCTTGTGCCAATGCTGATGCCGTTGAAAATCCGGAGAAAAACGTGCCTATTGCCGTATTGGGAGGAACACTGGGAGCGGCGGTAATTTATATTGTCTCAACCAATGTGATTGCCGGTATCGTACCAAATATGGATTTAGCACAATCTACCGCACCATTCGGATTGGCATTTGCCCACATGTTTAATGAAACCGTCGGTAAAGTCATTATGGGCTTAATGGTGATGTCTTGTTTCGGTTCTTTATTAGGCTGGCAATTCACCATTGCACAAGTATTTAAATCTTCCGCAGAAGAAGGCTATTTCCCGGCATTCTTCAAAAAAGTCACAAGCAAAGACGCACCGATTATCGGTATGGTAACCATTACAGCAATTCAAACCCTATTATCTTTATTAACCATCAGCCCATCATTAAATAAACAATTTAATGTATTGGTTGATTTAGCTGTGGTCACCAATGTCATTCCGTACTTGCTTTCCATGGCTGCATTAGCTGTTCTGCTAAAAGTGGAAAATGTGCCAGCGCGAAAATATAAAACCACCGTATTTGTTGCATTTATCGGTTCGATATACAGCATATATGCCCTTTACGCGGCGGGTGAGCAAGCAATGTTATATGGTTCCATTGCTACCTTTATCGGTTGGACATTGTATGGCTTCGTGTCTTATAAATTTGATCTCTATCGGTCAATAAAAGAATAGTTTACATACCCAAGCCCACGTTATCGTGGGCTTTTTTGTATAGTGCTTAATATCCGCACTTTACACAAAGAGCAGTCTATTCTCCCTTAGAATTCATCATAAATATCACCTGATATAGGCTTTGTCATCACCACAATCATTTTGTACAATCTTTCCCCCTCACTTAATTTGAACAAACGTCAAAATATGAAAAAAAATCACCTTATCCCTCTTTTAATATCCATTTTATTCTCCGATATCGCATATGCCGAGATCACCCTCACTCCTTATGCCCCTACCAACTCAATCCATGATATTCGCCAAATTGAGGCAACAGAGGATGGCGAGCTTGTTGTCATTACACAAAAAGGCGAGCTATGGAAAACGCAACAAACTGATTCTCAGTTATTATTGAATAATGCTTCGTCAGACATTGCACCAAAAGCCGACTATGGGCGCATTGCCCTCAGCGATAACAAAGGGAATTTTTTATTATGGACAAAAGATAGAATTTATTCCTCTCAAATCCCAATGGCGGAAAATGCCGGTATGATCGGTCTGGCCTTTGCCACCATTGGTGTAGTCAAAGAGGGGAATATTCATAAACTTGCACGCATTGAAACTCAAGGGGATCAAGCAGTGATTACCGCTACATCCAACCAAGCAGTTTTACCCGATGCCCACCCTATACAAATAAATCTCACCGCTAAAGATGAAAAACAAGGGCATATCGCCGTATTGGCTTCGCCTGATAGCGAACGCTATCAACATGCCGCATTGGGGGATCAATGGGAAGCCACGGATTTACTCTATCTTGAACGCCATTCATTAACGCCATTAGCCACAATGCTTAATTTAAAAGAAGGGTTTGTCTTTGAAGCCAATCAGCTCGCTTCACTTTATCAAAATGGCAAAAATCTGTTAGTAACCACGATTTCCGGTGGCGGAATGGGAGCAAAAGCAGCCATAATCGGCATAGAAAATGATGCCTTAACCTTACTAGCAGAAAGCCAGCCACTCCCTTCACACCGTTGGCAGTCTCCTTTTCACTTTGGTGAAACCCTTTATGCAGTACAAATGCCCCACTTGGTTGGAAAACTGGTTGAATATCAACAAGAAGGGAAAATCTTGCAAGAAAAAATTATCGGTCAAGGGTTCAGCAACCATCAATACGGCAAGTATGAAACTGATTTAACCGCTAAAACTGAGCAATTTGCTGTGATTCCCCATTATGGCTATAAGCAGGTGAGTATTATGGATAAACAAGGCAAACTGCGCCCCTTAGAAACCCAATTGCCGGCCCCCATTGAAAAAACACGAGCTGATAATCAACGCGTCTATTTACTTCTTAAAAATGGGCAAGTTTGGGTCGTTGAAGATAAATAATCTGTTCATTATAAATATAATAAACCGATATTTTATTTTTTAACTCAATCAAGCTATTAAAAACACATAAAAAAACCGCACTTTCATACTCAAAGTGCGGTCATTTTTTATTTAGAATTCGTAACGAATACCTACGTTAAAGTTACGTCCCGGTCCGCTGTAGCGATCAGCATTTGCCGAAGTTATTGCAAGTGGGATACTGGCTGCCGGGCGACCTTGATCCTGTGTCGCTTTACTCAATAAAGCAAGATAGGAAATATCGTTCCAATTCCAATATTTTTTGTCGAATAAGTTATTGACATTAGCCGTAAAAGTGAGATTTCCGGTCGGTTTCCAATAAATCCCTAAATCAAATAGCGAGTAACCTCCGGTTGGGTTATAGAGATAAGCAGAAGATTGCTCAATATCTTTGTCTGATTTACCACGACTATAAGTCCATTGGATATTTGCACCAAATTTTTCACCTTCGTAACCCAATCCTAGTTTGGTTTTGAGTGGTTGAATGCTGTTAATTGGGGTGGTTACGCCATTATTGGTTGCTTTACCACGTGAATAGGAAATCCCCGCCGTAGTATAGAAATCCTCATAGAAATTCCATTTAGCATCCGCTGTTATCCCGTAAACTTTGGCTTTATCCAAATTATCGTATTGGATAAAGCTGGTATAACCGGCTGTTGGTTTCGCAACCCAATCAATAAAGTTGTGGTAACGGTTGTAATAACCGGTCACTAAATATTGTAAGGCACTACTTTCACCTTTAAATCCAATTTCAAAATTATCCGCTGTTTCTGAGCTTAAATTCGGATTCCCCACCACGGCGACATTTGCAGTTTGAGGGCCCAGTCTTGGAATAAAATAACTCACACTTTCGAAGAAATATGAGGTTAATTGTTGTGTCGATGGTGTTCTCACCCCACGAGAATATTGCATATAAGGGGTAAATTCCGGAATGGCACGATATTCAATACTTAATTTCGGGGCAAATTTTGTTTCAGAACGTTTCTCCGGTCTAAATTCAGCAATGACGCTATCATTAGAAGTGGGCTTCACGCGGTAGTGAATAAAACCCACTTGCGGTGTCACCACCAATTTACCGAAGGCAATTTCATCTTCGATATAGGCACTAAATTTATCCTGTTTGGTATCCGAAGTCGGTTTTCCATCAAAATAAGCCTGTCTGGAATTGCCATAAGCCGGGCGTTCATAATGCAGATAATTCGATCCTTTGGTATGGTGATAACTAAATCCATAACGCAGCACTTGTGGAATATTGCCGTCAATATAAGTCATTAAATTGCTCGTGATCCCATAGCTTTTATGTTTCACTTCTGACTGTTCTTGGCGGTAATTTCTCTCACCTAAGCGATAACGCTCATTTTCAGTTGAGGCATCTTGATAGTAAATTTGGGTTTTCGCATTTTGTAGCCAACCATGTTCATTATTATAATCGTGGCTAATAGAAAAACGGCTACGTTTTATGCGATCTACTGCATTACCTTGTGTTTGTACACCGGTTCTTGCATCAATATTGGTATCCGTAAGGGTTAATAAATTGGTTTTGGTTTTCTTACCTTGGTGTTCAAACGTCAAACCTAAGCGATTTTGTTCATTGAGTTGATAATAATGCTTGGTCAGTACATAGTTATTGTGAATATCCGCAGGATTTGGCTCTGTACGATCAATTCCCGTTCCGCCATTATTCCCTTTATTTTTGGTTTCATCGCCATTTCGATAGGTTGTCATCACCATCCCCTGATAATCACCCACTTTTACCGCTCCACCAATAGAACCATAAACGGAATTATCCACGCTGTTATAACCGGTTCCGACAAAACCACCTATATTTTTACCTTTTAATAAATCAAATGGTTCAAGCGTTGCAAAATTAACTTGACCGGAAAGGCTATTTGCTGAACCGGCATATTGTACATCTGCACTACGCAACCCACTTACATCAATATAATCAGTACGACCAAATTCCACACCATAAGAGATAAAGTGCTTGCTTTCCTGTGCTTCCGGAAGCGGAATCCCATCAACCGTACTGGTTACACGATTAGCCTGTAAACCACGAATATTCACACCTTCCCCACCGGAACGTGTACCTTGTAATTGGCTTACATTCACATCCATTTTATCCTTAAACAAATCCTTAACATCACGAGATTGTTTTAAGAAAATTTGTTGGCGATAAAGATGAGTATTGACTAATGCATCGCTGATCTCTGTATCTGCCACAACGATTTCATCCAGTTTTTCAACAGCCTGCTCTTGTGCAAATACCGTTGGATAGGCACAGCAAAGTGTGACCAATGTTGCAATTTTCGTTTTTTTATTTACTTTTTTCATAAAACAACCTTTTTATTATTGATAACAATTATCATTATACTGAGTTTTAAAAAAATTTCAGGTTTTTTTAATAAAAAAACCGCACTTGAATACTCAAAGTGCGGTCAATTTTTTATCAGTTTTATTGATTATTTTGTCATCCACTTATCATAAATTTTTTGATATTCGCCATTTTCTTTAATGGTTTTCAAACCTTGGTTCAAACGTTCTTGTAAGGCTTTATTGGATTTGTGTAAAGCAATCCCAACACCACGACCAAAATATTTTTCATTTGTCACTTTTTCTCCGACAAATTCAATATTTGGCTCTTTCTTCATTATATCTGCCAACAATGCCGTATCACTCAACACAATATCAATCCGCCCATTTTGCAAATCCAAAATTGCATCTTGCAAATTCACATAAGATTTCGGTGAATATTGAGGGGTTTCGGCAACGGTATATTGCTGGAAAGTCGAACCATTTTGCACGCCAATATTTTTCACCGTCGCCAAATTTCCTTTGCCTTTCAATGCAATATAGCTTGCGGAACTATCATAATAAGGCTCACTGAATAAAACCTGTTTTTCTCGGGCAGGCGTAATATCAATCGCTGATATCGCCGCATCAAAGCGTTTTGCTTTCAAACTAGGAATTAATGCCTCGAACGGCAAGGTTTTAAAATGACAAGTGGCTTGAATTTCTTTACAAATTGCCTGTGCAACATCAATATCAAATCCCACCAGTTCACCTTTTTCTGTTGTCATTTCAAAAGGTGGATAACTGGGCTCTGTGCCGAAGGTTAATTCCTCTGCATGAGTAATAACACTCACTGCACCGATAAAAATACCAAGTAAAAGTTGCTTCTTCATTATTATCCCCCTATGTTTGCTTGATTTAATCTGAATATATATTAATTAATATTGCATATTTATTCAACAAATATTCATAACAACTTATTTTAAGTTGGTGTGATTATGGCATAAAAATTCTGTGATCGCTGTCTCAAATTTAAAATTTGCTCATTGTTTTTTTTACTCACATCTTCTATTATCCAATCATCGAAACGTTTCGATAAACCTAAAAAGGATTTTCCAATGAAAAAAACAATGTTATTAAATGCACCACTTTCTCATAGCATTGCGACTTTAGGTCATACCGACAGCATAACTATTTGTGATGCCGGACTCCCGATTCCGTTAAATGTGGAACGTATAGATTTAGCCCTTACCGCCGGTGTGCCAAGTTTTTTACAAACCTTTGATGTTGTCATAAATGAAATGTTTGTGGAACGTGCTTTGATCGCCGAGGAAATCAAACAAAAAAATCCTGAAATATTGACCGCACTTTTAGCGAAACTCCAACAACTTGAAACCGCTCAAGGCAATCAAATTCAGGTGGAATTTGTGCCACACGAAACCTTTAAGCAATATTCTCAACATAGCAAAGCGATTGTACGCAGCGGCGAATGTTCGCCTTATGCCAATGTGATTTTATATTCCGGCGTGCCGTTTTAACGAAGGTAAAATGATGGAAACCCTACTCAAAATCAGCGGTGTAAATAAATCCTTTCCCGGTGTGAAAGCCTTGAATAACGCTTGTCTGTCAGTGTATGCCGGCCGCGTAATGGCATTGATGGGCGAAAACGGTGCGGGAAAATCCACCTTAATGAAAGTGCTAACCGGTATTTATTCCAAAGATACTGGGACGATTGAATATCTTGGTAACGAAGTATCGTTCAACGGGCCAAAAGCGTCTCAAGAAGCCGGTATTAGCATTATTCATCAAGAACTTAATTTAGTAGGCAATCTCAGTATTGCAGAAAATATTTTCCTTGGACGTGAATTTAAAACAGGCTGGGGGGCGATTAATTGGCAAAAAATGCACGCCGAAGCAGACAAACTGTTAGCACGTTTGGGTGTAACCCATAGTAGCAAAAAATTATGTTCCGAACTTTCTATCGGCGAACAGCAAATGGTGGAAATCGCCAAAGCGTTAAGTTTTGAATCTAAGGTTATCATTATGGATGAACCGACGGATGCCTTAACCGATACGGAAACGGAGGCTTTATTCAAGGTCATTGATGAGCTTAAAGCGGAAAAACACGGCATTGTTTATATTTCCCACCGTTTAAAAGAAATTTTCCAAATTTGCGACGACGTTACTGTTTTACGTGATGGGCAATTCATCGGTGAACAGGCAGTAGCAGATCTGACTGAAGATGAGTTGATTGAAATGATGGTGGGTCGCCGCCTTGACGAACAATATCCGCACCTGCCACAAGAAAAAGGCGACTGTGTATTGAATGTCGAACATATCAGTGGCAGTGGTATTGATGACATTTCTTTTAAACTTTATGCCGGCGAAATTGTGGGCGTATCCGGATTAATGGGGGCGGGCAGAACAGAACTTGGCAAATTACTTTACGGTGCTTTAACAAAAACTGCCGGAAAAGTGCGGTTAAAAAATCAAGAGATTGAAAATCGCACGCCACAAGACGGCTTGAACAACGGCATTGTCTATATTTCTGAAGATCGCAAAGGTGACGGACTGATTTTAGGGATGTCTGTAAAAGAAAATATGTCGCTTACAGCACTTGAGCATTTTTCTCAAAAAGGTTCAATTCACCACCGAGCGGAAAGCATGGCAGTGGACGATTTTATTGAGATGTTTAACATTAAAACCCCAAGTCGTGAACAACAAGTAGGGCTGCTTTCTGGCGGCAATCAGCAAAAAGTGGCGATTGCACGCGGTTTAATGACCCGCCCAAACGTATTGATTTTAGACGAACCGACACGCGGTGTAGATGTGGGCGCACGAAAAGAAATTTATCAGCTGATCAACGAATTTAAAAAAGACGGCTTGAGCATTTTGATGATTTCATCCGATATGCCGGAAGTGCTTGGTATGAGCGACCGCATTTTGGTTATGCGAGAAGGCAAAATCAGTGCAGAATTTTCTCGTTCTGAGGCAACACAAGAAAAATTACTCGCCGCCGCCATTGGCAAATAGACTTAAAGTCGGTTTCAAAAGTGCGGTCGATTTTACGGATAAATTTTTAAGGTAAACATGATGACAACCCAAACTTCCCGTTTCCAATTTGGAAAATTTTTGACTGAACAACGTTCTTTTATTGCACTGATTATTCTCATTGCCATTGTGTCGATGATTAATCCGAATTTTTTCAGTGTAGATAATATTCTGAATATTTTGCGTCAAACCTCTGTGAATGCCATCATCGCCGTGGGAATGACGTTCGTGATTTTAATTGCCGGGATTGATCTTTCTGTGGGATCGGTTTTGGCACTCACCGGCGCCATTGCCGCTTCAATGGTCAGCCTTGAACTACCGATTTTACTGGTCATTCCAGCAACCTTGTTACTCGGCACAATGCTTGGCGGCATCAGTGGGATGATTGTCGCCAAAGGGAAAGTGCAAGCTTTTATTGCCACTCTTGTTACGATGACGTTATTACGCGGCGTAACCATGGTTTATACGGAGGGTCGCCCGATCACAACGGGATTCTCTGACTGCGCCGATGTATTTGCTACCCTTGGTACGGGTTATCTGTTGGGAATTCCGGTGCCGATTTGGATTATGGCGGTGGTGTTCGCGGTGGCTTGGTATATTTTGAAACACACCCCGATCGGACGCTATATTTATGCCCTTGGCGGTAACGAATCCGCCACCCAACTTTCCGGTATTAATGTTAATAAAATCAAAGTGTTTGTTTTCGCTGTGAGCGGTTTTTTATCCGCCCTTGCCGGTTTAATTGTTACTTCCCGTTTATCTTCCGCACAACCTACCGCCGGCGTATCCTATGAACTTGATGCGATTGCGGCGGTCGTTGTAGGCGGAACCAGCTTAATGGGCGGCAAAGGTCGTGTAATGGGAACGCTCATTGGTGCATTAATTATCGGATTTTTAAATAATGCCCTGAATTTATTAGATATTTCATCTTACTATCAAATGATAGCAAAAGCGTTGGTTATTCTGGTTGCCGTTTTAGCCGATAACTATCTTGGTACAAAAAACTGTAACTTACTTTAAGGAGAAATTATGAAAAAATTAACCACACTTAGTTCCGCCGTATTATTAGGTTTAGCCGTTTCCGGCACAGCTTACGCACAGGACACCATTGCCTTAGCGGTCTCTACCTTGGATAATCCGTTCTTCGTCACATTAAAAGACGGCGCACAACAAAAAGCCGATGAATTAGGTTACAAACTTGTGGTGCTTGATTCACAAAATGACCCGGCAAAAGAATTGGCTAATGTGGAAGATTTAACTGTCCGTGGTGCAAAAGTGCTGTTAATCAACCCGACCGATTCTGAAGCAGTGGGGAATGCAGTTGCGATTGCAAACCGTAATAACATTCCGGTTATCACTTTAGATCGTGGTGCTACAAAAGGAAATGTCATGAGCCATATCGCTTCAGATAATGTCGCCGGCGGTAAAATGGCAGGGGATTTTATTGCCCAAAAACTAGGTAATGGTGCAAAAGTGATTCAACTTGAAGGCATTGCCGGTACATCTGCAGCACGTGAACGTGGGGAAGGTTTCAAACAAGCCATTGAAACCCATAAATTCAATGTTCTTGCCAGCCAACCTGCTGATTTTGATCGAACCAAAGGGTTAAACGTAACAGAAAATCTCCTCGCCAGCAAAGCAGAGGTACAAGCGATTTTCGCCCAAAATGATGAAATGGCATTAGGTGCATTGCGAGCAGTAAATGCCTCCAATAAAAAAGTGCTTATTGTGGGTTTTGATGGCACAGATGATGGCATAAAAGCAGTAAAAAGCGGTAAACTCGCCGCCACTATTGCACAACAACCGGATTTGATTGGATCATTGGGTATAATCACCGCCGATAAAATCTTAAAAGGCGAAAAAGTGGACGCTAAAATTCCAGTAGATTTAAAAGTAATTAGTGAATAATTACGTCATCACATACAATAACTGCCACAAACCTTTGTGGCAGTAAATTTACAACAATCAATAAGGGTTTCAACATGAATAAAAAACTTACCGTTCTTGGCAGTATAAATGCCGATCATGTCATATCCGTGCCTTATTTCGCCAAACCGGGGGAAACCCTCACCGGAAAAAATTATCACATCGCCTATGGTGGAAAAGGGGCAAATCAGGCGGTTGCCGCAGCACGATTAGGAGCAAATGTCGCCTTTATTGGTTGCATTGGGGATGATGGTATAGGTACATCAATGAAAAATGCTTTTACGCAGGACGGCATTGATACTGCCCATATCAACACGGTTTCGCAAGAAATGACCGGAATGGCGTTTATTCAAGTGGCTCAAACCGGCGAAAACAGCATTGTGTTAGCCCCTGGTGCAAATGCGTTTTTAGACGAACAAATCGTATGTAACGCTGAAGAACGGATTGCCCAATCAGATTGTTTACTGATGCAATTGGAAACCCCGATTTCCGGTGTAGAACTTGCCGCACAAATCGCGAAAAAACATAACGTACAAGTGGTGTTAAACCCTGCACCTGCCCAACCGTTATCCGATCACTTATTGGGCTTAATCGACATTATCACGCCAAATGAAACTGAGGCGGAAATCTTGACTGGCGTACGCGTAACGGATGAACAAAGTGCGGTCAAATCTGCGGAAGTTTTTCATCAAAAAGGGATAAGCTGTGTGATGATTACTCTAGGCGAAAAAGGCGTATTTATCAGCAGAGAGGGAGAACATCGCATTATCAAAGGTTTTTCCGTGCAAGCGGTGGATACCACTGCGGCGGGCGATACCTTCAACGGTGGTTTCATTACCGCTTTATTGGAAGGGCAATCCCTTGATGAAGCGATTCGTTTCGGACAAGCCGCGGCGGCGATTAGCGTAACACGCAAAGGCGCACAACCCTCTATTCCAAGCCGTCAAGAAACCTTAGAATTTCTCACGAAAAACTAAAAGTGCGGTTAAAAATACGGGTGTTTTTATGGCAACGATGAAAGATATTGCCCGATTGGCAAAGGTTTCGACTTCGACGGTTTCTCATGTTATTAACGGTTCTCGATTTGTCAGTGATGAAATTCGGGAAAAAGTGATGAGCGTGGTAGCGGAACTGAATTACACCCCATCTGCCGTAGCGCGTAGCCTGAAAGTACGCGAAACCAAAACCATCGGGTTACTTGTTACTGCAACCAATAATCCTTTCTTTGCCGAAGTCATGGCAGGCGTAGAGCAATATTGCCAACAACATCAATACAATCTCATTATTGCCACCACCGGTGGTGATGCCGGACGATTACAGCAAAATTTACGGACACTACTTCATAAACAGGTGGACGGCTTATTATTGATGTGTGGCGACAGCCGTTTTAATGCAGATACGGAACTAACGATTTCTGTACCTTTAGTGATTATGGATTGGTGGTTCAAAGAGCTTAATGCCGATAAAATCCTTGAAAACTCAATACTTGGTGGCTATTTGGCAACAAAAACATTAATTGAAGCCGGACATAAAGACATTGGCATTATTACAGGCAATCTTAAAAAATCAGTGGCGAAAAACCGCTTAGAAGGGTACAAAAAAGCCTTGTCGGAAGCTCAAATCCCATTGAATAATGATTGGATCATTGAAAGCCATTTTGATTTTGAAGGGGGAAGTATTGGAATGCAAAAATTACTCGCTACCACCAAACGCCCAACTGCAGTGTTTTGTTGTAGCGATACCATTGCTATGGGAGCATACTACATCATTCAGCAACAAGGTTTAAACATTCCACAGGACATTTCCGTCATTGGTTATGATGATATTGAACTTTCTCAATATCTTTTCCCTCCTCTTTCCACTATCAGTCAACCCAAAGCCGAATTAGGCAAACTCGCCGTAGAATTATTACTGCAACGGATAAAAAACCCGAATGAGCCTTACCAAACACTAACCTTAAGCCCCACTCTAAAATTACGAAAATCTATAAAAAAGATAAATGATCAAAGCAAAATTATTTAAAATTTTTCATTACAAATATTATGTGACAAGCTTCACAAATTAAGAAAATAACAGATGACAGATTTTATTTTTGTATTATTCTGATCTAACTTCGCAGTCAGAAGTAAGTCGTTAGTAGTATTAAGTTTCTATTTTCTTACAAAGGATTTTAATATGCTTAACTTGCTTTCACCGAACCAAACTTGGGTACTGATCGATCCAAGATTATCTTTTTACTTTCCATAGTCCACCCTCCTTTCTTTCTATTTACTTCCGTTCTATTTTCATTTTAGAAAATAACTTTTACTTACATTAATCAAATTAATTTTTGAGGATTTTGCTATGGAAAATTTTAAACATTTACCCGAACCTTTCCGCATTCGTGTTATTGAGCCGGTGAAAAGAACCACCCGAGAATATCGTGAAGAGGCAATTTTAAAATCCGGAATGAACCCGTTTTTATTAGATAGTAAAGATGTTTTCATTGATCTTTTAACCGATAGTGGTACCGGTGCGGTGACACAAGATATGCAGGCTGCCATGTTGCGTGGTGATGAAGCTTACAGTGGCAGCCGTAGTTATTATGCCTTGGCAAATGCCGTGAAAGAAATTTTTGGCTATGAATACACCATTCCGACCCACCAAGGTCGTGGGGCGGAACAAATTTATATTCCCGTATTAATTGCCAAACGTGAGCGTGAAAAAGGCTTAGATCGCCGCAAAATGGTGGTGTTTTCCAATTATTTCTTCGATACCACACAAGGTCATAGCCAAATAAATGGGGCAACGGTGCGTAACGTTTATATCAAAGAAGCCTTTGATACTTCAGTAAAATATCCGTTCAAAGGTAATTTTGATTTAGAAAAATTGGAACAAGGTATTCAAGAAGTCGGTGCGAATAATGTGCCTTATATCGTTTGTACCATCACTTGTAACTCCGCCGGGGGACAACCTATTTCCATCGCTAACTTAAAAGGTATGTATGAAATTGCACGGAAATACGATATTCCGGTAATTATGGATTCCGCCCGCTTCGCTGAAAATGCCTATTTTATTCAGCAACGTGAAGAAGCTTATAAAGATTGGACAATCGAACAAATTACTTACGAAAGCTATCGTTATGCCGATTGCTTGGCAATGTCTGCCAAAAAAGATGCCATGGTGCCAATGGGGGGAATTTTAGCCTTTAAAGATCAATCGATGGAAGACGTTTATCATGAATGTCGCACCCTTTGCGTTGCACAAGAAGGTTTCCCGACTTACGGCGGTTTAGAAGGCGGAGCAATGGAACGTTTGGCAATCGGTTTACGTGACGGAATGCGTCAAGAATGGTTAGCTTATCGCATCGCACAAATTGAATATTTGGTTGCAGGGCTTGAACACATTGGTGTAGCCTGCCAACAACCCGGCGGACATGCCGCTTTCGTGGATGCCGGTAAATTATTACCACATATTCCGCCGGAACAATTCCCTGCTCAAGCCCTTTCTTGTGAACTTTATAAAGTTGCCGGTATAAGAGCAGTCGAAATTGGTTCATTTTTATTAGGGCGTGACCCAAAAACAGGTGAACAATTACCTTGTCCTGCCGAGTTATTACGCCTTACGATTCCGCGTGCGACCTACACCCAAACCCACATGGATTTCATTATTGAAGCCTTCCAAAAAGTGAAAGAAAACGCGGCAAATATTAAAGGATTAACCTTTACTTATGAGCCGAAAGTTTTACGTCATTTCACCGCACGATTGAAAGAAGTGGAATCATAAAAAATTCTCCTAGAAAATGCAGTTCATTTTGAGCTGCATTTTTTCTCTAAGACTTATTTCAATACATTGTTATTGATAAGGATTCAATATGAAAAAACAACCTTCCATTTTCGGTGGTTCCTGTATTATTGCCAGCGTTTGTGTGGGTGCCGGAATGCTTGGATTACCGACCTCGGGTGCAGGCGCATGGACAATATGGTCTGCTGTCGCAATTTGTTTAACGATGATACTCATGACATTATCAGGCTGGTTATTACTTGAAGCCTACTCCACCTATGATTTAAGAGCGTCATTTAGTACCGTCACGAAAGATATGTTGGGTTCCACCATTAATGCGATTAATAATCTTGCCATCTATTTCGTAGGAGGGATCTTACTTTATGCTTATACCACCGCCTCCGGCGGCATCATAGAAAACTTAATTAAACCATGGATTAACTTAGGTTCTTTCGGATTAGCTATTTGTTCGACTGTATTCGTATTAATCTTTTCGTATTTTGTTTGGCATTCCACCCGTATTGTAGATCGCATTTCCGTATTGCTTATTGTATTTATGGGGCTCACTTTTGTTATTAGTATCTCTGGGTTAGCCATCAATATTTCTTTTGACAATCTTTTTGATATTGGCGGAAAAGAGGGCGATTATGCAAAATATGCGATTGGGATGTTTCCGGTTGCTTTAACTTCCTTTGGTTATCATCACTCTGTTTGTAGTATGCGCGCATATTATGGCGAAGAACGGAAAGCAAAATATGCCATTTTAGGAGGAACGGGAATTGCCCTGACACTTTATCTCATTTGGGTTTTTGTGATTTTTGGCAATCTTCCTCGGGATCAGTTTGCGCCTATTCTGGAGAGTGGCGGAAATTTAGATGTATTACTGAATACCCTCGGTAATGTTATTGAATCAAATACGGTTAAACAAATGATTAATGCGTTTTCCATCGCTGCCATTTTATCTTCCTTTATTGGCGTAGGATTAGGCGTATTTGATTATCTTGCCGATTTCTTTAAATTTGATGACAGCAAAAGCGGACGTACAAAATCTTGGATTGCGACCTTCTTTCCACCCCTCATTATGTCGATCCTATTTCCATTGGGCTTCTTGAAAGCCATTGGTTATGCCGGTGCGGTAGCAACGATTTGGACTTGCATTATTCCGGCACTTTTGGTTTACAAATCAAGAAAACGCCACCATACGGCAGGATTTCACGTTGTCGGGGGAAACGGATTAATTATTTTCACCGCTTTATTTGGTGTATTTGTTGCCATCACCCATTTTTTAGCGATGTTTAATTATCTGCCTCACTTTAGAGGTTAATTTAGCAATAAAAAAGTGCGGTCATTTTCAACCGCACTTTTTTACGACATCCGTCCGCTTTCTATTCGAATAACCTGATCGCAAATTGCCACCGTAGATTGGCGATGGCTGACAAGAATAATCAGTTTATCCGCCTTAACGTTGCGCAACGATTGTAAAATAATTGCTTCGTTTAAACTATCCAAATTACTCGTTGGCTCGTCCAGTAAAATGATTGGGGCATTGTGTAAAAAAGCACGGGCAATACCAATGCGTTGTTTTTCTCCATCAGAAAGATTACCGCCTAACTCCGTCATTTTGGTTTGATAACCTTCCGGTAAACTCATAATGAAATCGTGAATTGATGCCTGCTTAGCGGCTTCAATAATTTGTTCTTGCGTCGCAGAACGGTGTGCAAGGCGAATATTTTCTTCAATCGTGTCATTAAAAATATAGGTTTGTTGAGTAATATACGCCATATTGTCACGCAGGCTCGCCGTATTAATATCAGCAAGCATTGTACCGTTTATGCAAATTTTTCCTTGTTGCGGATCGTAAAAACGCATTAAAAGCTTCAATAACGTGCTTTTTCCGCTACCGCTTCTGCCATGAATACCTAAAATTTGTCCCTTGTGTAACTGCAAATTAATGTCTGTCAGAATTTGTTCGTTACCATAAGCAAAATTCAGGTTTGCTACACCAATTTCAGAAACACTCTCTAAATTGACCGCACTTTCTACCTCTTTTAATGCAGGCTGTTCCGCCAACAAACTTAATACCCGCTCACCGGATGCCAACGTTTGTAATAAATTACTGGAAAGATTACTCAAGGCAATAACCGGGCCGTAACTCGACATCAATAAAATTACTCCGATTAAAAAACCGGCAAAATCCAGTTTATTCAAGCTGAATAAAATCAAACCGACAAATAAAATAATGATATTGAATACGGAAACCGCAATTTCCGTATAAACCCGCACTTTGCTTTCTTGATCTTTAATTTTACGAAAAACCTTATCAATGGCTTGGCTACGCTGTTGGATTTCCTCTAAACGATTCTGCTCATAACCGAAAAGCTGAATTTCTTTCATACCACGAATACTGTCGAGGAAAAAATCATTCATTTCACCTACCAGTTCGCGATATTGTCTGCCGTCTTCACGGGCTAATCGGGTGGTGATGATCGGTAAAACCACGCCAATACAAAAATATCCCACGAATGCGACTAAGGCAAACCACAGGGAAAGATGGGCAAATACCGCAACTAAGATCGCTGAGGTAAAAAAGGCGATCATAATCGGCGCAATGGTGTGAGCATAAAATACTTCAAGTAATTCAATATCATTGGTTACCAGTGAGACAAGTTGCCCGGCTTGTTTATCCTGCAATTTCACAAATGCCAGACGGCGCAAGGCGGAAAAGACTTTATCACGCAATAATGCCAACAATTTAAAGGCAATATAATGACCAGACATTTGTTCTAAGTAACGCAAAATCCCACGGGCAACAGCAAGGGCAATAAGTGCGGTCAAAATTTGGGTTAAATTTAAATGCCCGTCAAAACCGAGCAAATGCGTCAATCCCATCGCCCCCAGAACCATAATAAAAATTGCACTTAAAAAACCAAGTATCCCCATTGTGATAGTAAATAGCATAATATGTGCGAGGGGTTTTACTAACCGGAGTAACTGCCACATCACTAAAAATCCATTCTTACGCATTTGCCACCTCTCTAATTTGCTCTAAAGATTTTTGTTGTTGGAACATTTCCGCATAAACCCCATTTTCTGCCATTAACGAGGTATGTGTGCCTTGTTCAATCAATCTGCCTTTATCCAATACATAAATGCAATCCGCATTTACGGCATTAGCAAGGCGGTGGGAAATCATCACAATGGTTTTGTGTTGTTTAAATTGTTGGATAAATTTCAAAATCACTTCTTCACTTTCTACATCAATATTGCTGGTAGCCTCATCAAAAATGTAAAGCATCGCATTATGTAGCAATGCCCGAGCCAAGGCTAAACGCTGAATTTGTCCTCCTGATAAATTTGCCCCCCGACTTAATAAAGGCATCGCCAAACCGCCATTTTCACGCACAAAATCAGCTAAATTGACCTGTTCCAAACATTGATAAATTTGCTCATCAGTAGCACTGTTTTTTGCCATTAGCATATTTTCACGCAATGTACCTTTAAACAGGTAGCTGCTATGACTCACCAATGAAACATTTTCATAGAAAGAAGTGCGGTCAATTTCAAAGGCATTTTGTCCATTAAACAAAATTGCCCCTTGTTGCGGCTTGTGAAAACCCATCAACAAAGAAACCAATGTGGATTTTCCGCAACCGCTTTTCCCTACAAACATAGTAAGTCGATTTGGATGAATCATTAAATCCAAGCCCTGAATAGCCGTTTTTTCAGGGGAATAGGCAAAATGTAAATCTTGTATTTCTACTTGCATATTATTTTTTTCCGTAAAACTAACCGCACTTTGTTGTGCTTCGACCGGTGTATCAAGTAAGGTAAAAATTTTATCAGAGGCGGCTTTGCCATTCATTGCCACGTGGAAAAAAGAACCCAATAAGCGCAAAGGAATAAAAAATTCAGAGGCGAGCAAAATAAACAAAATTACACCAAAAATACTGATTTGCGTTTCCTGATATTGCAAAAGTGCGGTTAAAATTCCCACCGCTGCACCGCCATAGGCAAGCAAATCCATTAATGAAACGGAATTGAGCTGCATAGTTAGCACTTTCATTGTAATAGTGCGAAATTGTTCTGCTTCCGCATCCATTTGTTTGGCTTTATAGCCGTCATCTTGATAGATTTTTAGTGTAATCAAACCCTGTAAATTATCTAAAAAACTACTTCCCAGCCCGACATAGATCGCCCAATATTTTGCCAAGAGTTTTTTAGCGATTTTATTCACAGCAATAATAGACATTGGGATAAGCGGTACGCATACCAACAAAATTAACGCAGTCGGTGCATTAAAAAAGACCAAGAAAAAGAATAAGGTGAGGGGGGCAAGCAAGCTATAAAATAACTGGGGTAAATAACGCCCAAAATAGATTTCTAATTGCTCCACACCTTCTGAGGCAACCTGAATAATACTCGAAGTAGATTGTTGATTGACTTGATTCAGCGGCATTCCCGCCAGTTTACGATAAATCAAACTGCGTAATTCATGTTTTACCCTTGTGCTGGCAAAATAAGATGCTTGTACGGATTTTTTACCGGCAAATACTCGCAGAGCAAGTGCAGCCAGCAAAATTGCACCTAAACCAACCGCACTTGGTATGCGAAGATCGCCTAAAAATGAGGCCTGTAGGATATATGAAAATACTACCGCCGTAACAATCCCTCCAACCAAAGCAAGCCAGTTCCAAAGGACGGTAACGGCAATCCATTTTTTGCTCTCCGCCACGGTATTAATCAGGCGTTTATCTATCATCATAACGATTACTCCTAAAACGAAAATAAGTACGCCTAATAAAATGCGTACTTTCGGTATAACGATTTAAAAAATACTAGAAACGAATCTCAACGGAAGCGGCAAAGTTTCTGCCCGGTGCGTAGAAACGTTGAAGCCCATAACCGTTACGGTCAACGGCATTTGTCGTGCTATGCGCATTAATTCCCCGTAACGCATCCCAAGCGTGGTATTTTTTATCAAATAGGTTATAAACACCCGCACTTAACGTAATGCTATCCGTTGGGTTGTAATAACCGAATAAATCGGTAATAAAAGCGGATTTATTGAGATATTTGTAAGTCACAATTTCTTGTTTAAAATCATGCTCTTTGCAGATAGAAGTGCCGAACCAATAATCAAATTCTTCTCGAACACAATATCGATTATTTTGAATCGTTTTTGCATCTTTTGCTTTTTTACCGCCTAAATAAGTGAAACGGCTAAAGATTCCCCATTTCCCGTTCGGATCTTCATAATCTAACCCAAATACGGTTTTTATTGGTTGGATAGAGAGTAAATCGGTTCCGTTTGAAAGTTTACCTTTGCTATAACCTAATGAACCATAAAATTTAAATCCTTTTGGAATAAATGAAGCAACTTGATCTAAATTTAAGTGGGTTTTTATTTCAATGCCACTCACTCGCGCGCGATCAACATTAACCATTTGTTGTTCCAAACTCTGAAATTTTTTCCCATAGGAATAAGAGGTGATAACACTTTCTTGTTCAAATAAGAAATTGTGATAGAGGGACCGATAAACACTGACATCAAATAACCCTACATCACTACGGGATTGGGCGAAAATGGTATGGCTAACGCTACGTTCTGATTTTAAATCCGGATTTGCCCGCCAAGAACCATAAGCATTTTGAAAAGTGAAATACATTTCCGATGCCGTTGGAATACGATAACCGGTGGAGAGCTGATAACCTAGTTTCCATATTTCCGTAACCTGAGCATTTAATCCAATAAAACCGCTCCAATTCGCAAAACTACTTGAGTTCAGTTCTCCGCCTTCCAAACAAGCTTTAGAACATTGTGCATTAAGCGCTTTAGGTTTTAATTTGGCATAATCATAACGAATACCTAAATCAGAAGAAAAAATAGGATTCCATACAATGTGATCTTTTAAAGAAACGCCATACATTGTTGTTTTAACCGGACGTTGAATCGTGTACCAATCATCGCTTTCATAATTTTTCCCAATGCCGATTCTATCGTGGTTAATATTTTTAAATTCACGTTCACTGATATAACTTTTTAACGTGAGCGTATGCTCTCCCAATAAATTAAACGCCAGACTTTCAAATTCTAGATTTGCACGTTTAAACTCGGTTTTCATTCTTCTGTCAAAAATTTCATCAAGTTCTTTTTCTTTCGTTAACCAGTTAGAACCACCTTTATAATTAACTGTTGCAAGATCCGTTTTTTGATAATCCAAATCCAGTTTCGCAAAAGCCAACCAATTTGATTCGGGAGCATAGGTATAATTCAAATTAATATTGTAGCGTTTATTTTGATCATCCGCTTCGCGCCAAGCGCCGCCATAAAGCGTATAACTACGTTCATCCGTATAACGGTTTCCTTTTTGACCATTTATCGCAAAAGCAATCCGATGATGATCATTAATCTGATAACCTAATTTCGCTAAATAACTATGAAAACGATGTGTTGACGGATCGGGGTGCTGACTTTCACTGTGGTAATATAAATCCCCATCACCATTACTTTTCATTTCATGACCCGTACGTTGGGAATACATAAGTAATGCATCAAACTTATCACCAACATAACCTATGCCAAAGGTACGAACCCATTCACTATTTTTTCCAGCATAGCCACCACGTAATAGCGCACCAAATTTTTTGCCGGGCTTAACTATATCAATTGCTTCAAGTGTACGATAAGCCACAACGCCACCTAACGCACCGCTTCCTGAGTTAAATGCATCTGCGCCTCTAACGATGTCAATCTCACGAACTAATTCGGAATCAATAGATAAACGTGAACTATTAAAGTTGCCATAACGGGCATATAAAGAATTTTCTTCGCTATCCGGTAAATTAATACCATCAATGCTTATGCCAACTCGGTTCCCTTCAACACCTCGAATAGAAAAACCTTTCAAAAAACGACCGTTATCACTAATACCAACATCGGAGGTATAACGAACTAAATCTCGAGTATCGCGAATCAACTCTTTTTGAATAGTTTCTGCATTTTTGTGAATTACTGAGGATTGGGTTTGACGGGTTGAAACCAGTTCATCTTGAACTCTAATTTCATCTAATATCTCTTCCGCATTTGATAAATTAGCGCTTAGTAAAGACATACTAATAAACAATAGCTTATGTTTTCTCATCATCATTTTCTCATCATTATTTAAATGAGAATGATTATAAAGAATGAAATTAAATAAAAACAGATTCAATTGAGAATAATTTTCATTTTGTGATCTTTATCAAAAAAACCGCACCCTATAAGAATAAAAGTGCGGTCATTTTTTCCTGTTTTTTTGATTAAATGTCGAGATTTGCTCTTAATGCATTTAATTCAATGAACTCACGGCGTGGCTCCACTTCATCGCCCATTAAGGTGGTGAAAAGTTGATCTGCTGCAACAGCATCTTTAATAGATACTTTCAGCATACGGCGAGCATTTGGATCCATCGTTGTTTCCCAAAGCTGATCAGCGTTCATTTCACCTAGTCCTTTGTAGCGTTGCACTTCCAAACCTTTACGAGATTCTTTCACTAACCATTCTACGGCTTGTTCAAAGGTGCGTACCGGCTGTACTTTTTCACCACGTGCAACATAGGCTCCGTCCTCTAATAAACCATTTAATTGATTATTAAGTGAAATAATTTTCGCATATTCATTACCGCTCACGAAATCAAAGTTAATGAAGTAATCGCTATCTATGCCGTGTTTACGCACAGTAATGATGGCTTCATAAATCTGACGTTCAGCATTAAATTGGGTACGCATCGTATATTGATGAGCTTCGGTTTCTTTTTCTTCCAGTTGTTGAATAAAAGATTTACCCCAATTTTCAACCGCACTTTCGTTACGCATCATCTCAATAGTAAGCGGAACTTGATAAATTAATCCTTGTAATAATGGCATTGGATAATGACGACTTAAACGCACAATTAATTTTTGTACGCTGTTATATTCCGCCACCAATTTTTCAAAAACAAGGCTATTCATTGCCGGCGCGTTTTCACTGATATGCAACGCTGCACCATCAAGCGCAAGGGTTAGTTCATATTGCTCCATTTCCTCTGCATCTTTAATGTAACGCTCTTGTTTGCCTTTTTTCACTTTATAAAGGGGTGGCTGGGCAATATACACATAACCACGCTCAATAAGCTCCGGCATTTGGCGATAGAAAAAGGTGAGTAAAAGGGTGCGAATATGTGAGCCATCCACATCCGCATCAGTCATAATAATGATATGGTGGTAACGCAATTTATCCGGGTTATATTCATCACGCCCGATACCACAACCCAATGCAGTAATCAATGTTCCCACTTCTTGAGAAGAAAGCATTTTGTCAAAACGAGCTTTCTCAACATTGAGAATCTTTCCCTTTAACGGCAAAATAGCTTGGGTTTTACGATCTCGTCCCACTTTTGCCGACCCCCCTGCGGAATCCCCCTCCACTAGGTAAAGTTCTGAAAGCGCAGGGTCTTTTTCTTGACAGTCCGCAAGTTTACCCGGTAGCCCGGCAATATCCAATGCCCCTTTACGGCGTGTCATCTCACGGGCTTTACGTGCTGCTTCACGAGCCCTTGCCGCCATAATAATTTGATTAACAATGATTTTCGCATCGGCAGGATTTTCCAATAGATATTCCTGCATTTTCTCATTCATTGCCGATTCCACTGCACTCTTCACTTCAGAAGAAACTAATTTATCTTTCGTTTGCGAAGAAAATTTTGGGTCAGGCACTTTCACAGAAATAATCGCCACTAAACCTTCACGAGCATCATCGCCTGAAGTTGCAACTTTTTCTTTTTTCAATAAACCTTCATTTTCCATATAACTGTTCAGGCTACGGGTTAATGCGCCACGGAAACCGGCTAAATGAGTACCACCATCACGTTGTGGAATATTATTGGTAAAACAATAGACGTTTTCATTCACGCCATCGTTCCATTGTAACGCTACTTCCACACCAATGCCGTCTTTTTCTGCAGTGAAGTAAAAAGGTTTTGGATGAATCGGGTTTTTATTTTTGTTTAAATATTCAACAAAGGCTTGAATTCCACCTTCGTAGTGGAAATGATCTTCCGTACCATCACGTTTATCGACCAAACGAATGGATACGCCAGAATTCAAAAATGAAAGCTCACGTAAACGTTTTGCCAGAATTTTGTAATCAAAGGTTGTGATGGCAAAAATATCTGGACTTGGCCAGAAACGCACGGTCGTACCACTGACATCAGTATCACCAATCACGGCTAATGGCGCTTGCGGTTCACCTAAATGATAGAACTGTTCATGCACATGACCTTGACGGCGAATAGTAAGCTGTAATTTGTCAGAAAGCGCATTAACGACCGATACCCCCACGCCGTGCAAACCACCTGATACTTTATAAGAGTTATCATCGAATTTACCGCCTGCGTGAAGCACCGTCATAATCACTTCCGCTGCTGAAACCCCTTCTTCAGGGTGAATATCCACCGGAATACCACGCCCATCATCTTGAACAGAAACAGAGTTATCATCGTGAATAGTGACAATAATGTCAGAACAATGACCTGCCAATGCTTCATCAATCGCATTATCCACCACTTCAAATACCATATGATGTAATCCCGTGCCATCATCGGTATCACCAATATACATCCCTGGGCGTTTACGGACGGCATCAAGCCCTTTTAATACTTTAATGCTGGATGCACCATAGTTATCGGTTGTGGTCGTTTCTGACATAATTAATCTCTATTTTGTAAATGAAAATTGGGCGGGATTATAGCAAAAAATGGGCTAATTAGCGAATAATAACCAAAAAGGCTCTTATTCTAAAAAGCAGTTCCTTGAGGTGAAAATTATCCCGTATGATATTCTTTCAATTTACCGATCACATCTGCCAATAAAACAGTGAGGTGATAGGTTAGATCGATAGCTTCGCAAATGGTTTCTTCGCGATCCTGAACCGTGTCAGCCAAGTCGGTTTACTTTCTTCTTCCCCGACTTTTTGCACACTCCATTTTATGCCTTTCATATACAGCTGAGCGATGTAGGAAATTTGCGGGTCAGTCCCTTTGTAACTGGCTATCAGTTATACTAATTTAATGAATAAAACCTAATCAGGTTCTGAAGTTTGTTCAAACGGATGAAAATAGCTCTCTTTACCTGTATGACAGGTTTCACAGACTGGCCAACAAGAATGAACAGGCTGTTATTATCGCAATCTAATCTCATATCCACTATTATAAAATCTCATAATAACTTTTTGATTCACTATTCATTTCTCCAATTTTTCAAATAACAATCCTTGCTATGCTAATTTATTAAACTCAGGAGCAAGAATTTTTCATCTAAGGCTCTAACAAATTGCACAGCTAAACTTTCGTGCAAAAGAATCACTAAATAACCGATTTGGGCATAGATCATAGGTTTCAATAACAGGTGTGGTGATTTCTATAAATAAGATAAAAATACCGGTAAGGTGGACTGTAACAGTATGACCAATGACTTTTTTCTCTAATAGAAATGAACTTTTAGAG
The DNA here is from genome assembly GCF_001999285.1 of Rodentibacter genomosp. 1. GTDB lineage: Bacteria > Pseudomonadota > Gammaproteobacteria > Enterobacterales > Pasteurellaceae > Rodentibacter. The sequence goes on along the minus strand of NZ_MLHN01000004.1, from coordinate 91,193 downwards.
ATAAATTGTATTTTTCATGTTAAAAAAATGTGAAATACCTCATATTTTTGAAAGAAAACGATTGCGCATATTGGCGCACAAGTATATGTTGTCAGGGTTATTGAATAAAAATAACACAACATCTTACTAAATTTTCTACAATCCACGATAAGAGGGCTTTACAATGAAAAAATATTCCACTCTTTCTCTTGCTGCATTATTAGCAATGGGCGTATTCTCTGCTCAAGCCGCAGAAAAATTTGTCACCATCGGCACCGGTGGACAAACCGGTGTTTATTATGTGGTGGGTCAATCCATTTGCCAATTAGTAAACCGCGATACGGCAAAAACCCAAATTAAGTGTAATGCCCCTTCTACCGGTGCGTCTGTTGCCAATTTGAATGCGATTGCGGCAAATCAAATGGAAATGGGGATCGCCCAATCCGATTGGCAATATCACGCTTATAACGGCACAAGTTCATTTGCAGGCAAGAAAAATGATAAATTACGTGCTGTTTTTTCTATTCACCCTGAACCTTTTACGCTAATGGCCCGCGACGATTCGGGGATTCAACAATTTGATGATTTAAAAGGAAAACGTGTCAATGTGGGCGATCCGGGTTCTGGTACGCGGGCAACAATGAATGTGATTTTAGCCGCGAAAGGTTGGACGGATAAAGAATTTAAAGTCGCGTCAGAATTAAAACCGGCAGAAATGGCGTCGGTAATGTGTGATAACAATTTAGATGCAATTACTTATAATGTCGGTCATCCGAATGGGGCGTTAAAAGAAGCGGCGGCTTCGTGCAATGCGCATTTAGTGCCTATTACCGGTACGGAAATTGACAAATTGGTTGCTGATAATCCGTATTATGCGAAAGCAACCATTCCGGGCGGTTTGTATAAAGGCACAGATAATCCGGTGGATACCTTTGGGGTGTATGCGACCTTAGTCACCTCCTCCGATGTGGATGAGGACAGTGTTTATGCCATTGTTAAAGCCGTTTTCGACAATTTTGATCGCTTTAAACGTCTCCATCCGGCATTTGCTCATTTAAAACAGGAAGAGATGATCAAAAATGCGCTATCCGCACCATTACATGAAGGCGCAGTACGTTATTACAAAGAAAAAGGCTGGTTAAAATAGCCGAGCATATTAAATTTAGGCAGGTGTTATCCTGCCTTTCCTGTTTTAATCGGTAATATTTATTTTCGGAGGTTTTATGTCGGTAAAATCTGAAAAATCGGATTATGACGATCTGCAAGATATGGTTGCATCTAATGATGCGGGAGGACGAAATCCAAAAGGCTTAACCAAAAATCTAATTATTGTTACGGCTATTTTGTGGTCAATCTTCCAGCTTTATTACACCTCGCCATTTCCCTTTTGGTTGCAAGAAGTGATCCGCAGTTGGGGTTGGGAATGGAATGTGGTAGTTGATGATACCAAAGCGCGTTCCATTCACTTAGCTTTTGCTCTATTTCTGGCTTACTTGGCATTTCCGGCGTTTGCCGCTTCTCCAAAACACCGTGTTCCTTATCAAGATTGGTTGTTTGCCGTTTTAGGCGCATTTTTAGGGGCATATTATATTTTCTTTTACGAGGGATTAGTTACCCGTTTCGGCGCACCCAATACATCGGATATTATCGCCGGCTGTTTAGGGATTATTTTGCTACTGGAGGCTTGTCGGCGTAGTTTAGGATTACCTTTGGTTATTATCGCTTCCGTCTTTTTACTGTATAACTATTTCGGACAATTTTTACCGACAGATTGGATTATCAGCCACCGTTCAGGCTCACTTTCTCAAATAGTCAATCAGCAATGGGTAACCACAGAGGGCGTATTTGGCGTGGCATTGGGCGTTTCCACGAAATATGTGTTTTTATTTGTCTTATTCGGTGCGTTACTGGATAAAGCTGGTGCGGGCAACTATTTTATCAAAACCGCCTTTGCCTATTTAGGGCATTTACGCGGTGGCCCGGCGAAAGCAGCTGTCGTATCCTCAGGCTTAACCGGATTAATTTCCGGTTCATCTATTGCCAATGTGGTAACGACGGGAACATTTACTATTCCGATGATGAAACGGGTCGGCTTTTCCGCCGAAAAAGCAGGCGCGGTTGAAGTCGCCTCCTCCGTAAATGGGCAGATTATGCCACCGGTTATGGGTGCTGCCGCCTTTTTGATGATTGAATATGTGAATATGCCATATAGCCAATTAATCACCCACGCGGCATTACCGGCATTAATTTCATATATTGCCTTGGTCTATATCGTTCATTTGGAAGCCTTAAAAATGAATTTACAAGGTTTACCAAGAACCGATCCACCTAATCCGATTTTGATCGTTTTATTAAAAATTTTGACCGCACTTTTAGTCGTCATCGGCTTAACCGGCGTGGTTCATTTTGGTTTGGGGTGGATTAAAACCGTTGCACCGAATTATGCTTTCCTGATTGTTTGCGCATTGCTTACAGCGGTTTATTTATTACTTATCCACCGAGTGGCAACATTTCCTGATTTGGAAGTCGATGATCCTAATGCGCCGATGGTCGCACTGCCGTCAGCCAAACCGACGGTGAATGCTGGGCTGCATTTTCTCATTCCCGTCGTGGTATTAATTTGGTGTTTAATGGTGGAAATGTTATCGCCGGGGCTTTCCGCATTCTGGGGAACAATGGCGCTTGCGGTGATTTTACTCACACAAAAACCGCTGCTACATTATTTCCGTAAGCAACCGATTAACTCCTCGCTTTTCATTGAAGGTGTAAAAACCTTAATCGACGGGTTAGAAACAGGGGCGAGAAATATGATTGGTATCGGCATTGCAACGGCAACCGCCGGAATTATCGTCGGCGTTGTTTCTTTAACCGGATTCGGCGTACAGCTATCGGGGATTATTGAAGTGTTGTCGATGGGCAATATTTTATTAATGCTGATTCTCGTCGCCATATTCAGTTTGATTTTGGGAATGGGATTACCGACAACCGCTAACTATATTGTTGTTTCCTCATTAATGGCATTGGTTATCGTTGAAGTCGGCAAACAAAACGGGTTGATTGTGCCACTCATCGCCGTGCATTTATTCGTGTTCTATTTCGGCATTATGGCGGATGTAACACCCCCTGTGGGATTAGCCTCGTTTGCCGCTGCCGCAGTTTCGGGCGGAAATCCGATAAAAACCGGAATGATCGCGTTCTTTTATAGCCTGCGTACGGCAATTCTTCCTTTCTTGTTTATTTTTAATACGGATTTATTGTTACTGGATGTTGGTTGGGTAAAAGGAACCCTAGTCGCGGTGGTTTCAACATTGGCTATATTGGCATTTACCGCAGCAACGATGAATCATTTCTTTGTGAAAAACAAATGGTGGGAAACGGCACTATTAATTTTGGGTGCATTTGTCATTTTCCGACCGGGCTTTTTTATGGAATATGTATCACCAACATCTCATCATATTGAGCCGTCATATTTAGTACAAGAGCTGGAAAAAACACCGGCCGGGCAAAATCTGTTGCTCAAGGTATCGGGAATGAATCCTTACGGTAAACAAATCGAATTTTACTCGCAACTTTCCGTACCGCAGGGAGAAACGGGTGAACAACGTTTGCAAAATCTCGGTTTAACCCTATTGCATACGCAGGAAAAAATTGAGGTGGACGGAAAACAAATAGATAAAGTCGTGATTGATATGGTGGAAACGGATTCTCCGGCAGCAAAAGCAGGATTGAATTGGGATCAAACCATCATTGATATTTCTTTACCGCTTGTTTCATTAGCCAAAGAATGGATGTTTATTCCGGGATTGTTAATTATCGCTTTTGTCGGCTGGAATCAGCGGCGAAGAGCAAAATCTTAATGAAAAGTGCGGTCATTTTTGAATATATTTTGATTAAGATTAAGAATGTCCGCCATACTGATGAAAAGGATAAATTATGTATAACAAATTACTGCTCGCCATTGATCTGAACAATCCAAAAGGTTCAGAAAAAGTGGTTGAGACTGCATTACGCTTGGTTGAACATAATCCCAATGCACTATTTCGTGTCGTTACCATTGTTGAGCCGGTAGATGATAGCTTTATTTCCGCTTTCCTACCAAAAAATTTTGATAAATCCCTGATTGCAGAAGTGAATAAAGCGTTACACTATTTTACCGCCAAACATTTTCCGGCAAATGCTAAAGTGCAACACATCGTCGCACACGGCACAATTTATGAGGAAATTAATCGGATTGCGGAAGAAAAATCGGTAGATTTAATCATCATGCTCGCCAGTAGCAAGCCTCACACTAAAGGCTTAAGTAATAATACCCGACGAGTGGCAAAATATGGGAACAAACCGATATTGATTTTGAAATAACAAAAATCCCTGCCTGAAATACTCAAGCAGGGATTTTTATATTTATTAGAATCCTAATGTTTTTCTATCAGGATTACGAGGGTCGGAATAACCATAGAAGCCGCCGTCGCGCGCTTGAATAATTTGCACACGTCCCATTGGGGCTTTTAGCTTAATTTTATGCCCTTTAGCGGTGAGTAATGCGAAGGTGTCGGGACTAATCCCTTCCTCAATGCGTAATTCATCCGGTAACCATTGATGATGAATTCTTGGCGCAACAATCGCTTCCGCAGGGTTCATATTGTGGTCAATAGTATTAGAAATACTTTGTAGAACCGTTGTAATAATTCGAGTCCCACCCGGACTACCTGTCACTAGCCAAGGTTTATTATCTTTTAGCACGATAGTCGGTGTCATTGACGAAAGCGGACGTTTTTTCGTTTCAATTGCATTTGCATCACCGCCGATTAAGTCGAATGCATTGGCCACTCCGGGTTTAGCAGAAAAATCATCCATTTCATTGTTTAGTAAAATACCTGTTCCTTCAGCAACAATACCGGTACCAAAATTCAGATTTAGTGTATAAGTAACGGCAACAGCGTTACCGGCATTATCCATAACCGAATAGTGCGTGGTTTGATCACTTTCATAGGGTTGAGGCTTACCGGGCTTAATTTCCTTAGCATCAAGCAAAACAGCATTTACAGAAGTTTAGAGATATTCTCAAAGCTCATTTGAGTACAGTTGACGGAGTGTGAACAGCGTTCTAACAATAGGGACTTAAATGGAAATTTGTTTTAGTTATCCAGACAGTCCCTATTTTTAAAGTTATGAATAATGTAAAAAACTCATTAAATTTTAACCGCACTTTTATTATCGCTAGCTTCTCAAAATATTATAAATTTCGAAATCTTTGCGATCCAAATAATGGGTGGATTGAATTTTACGAATAGTACGTGATTTGCCTCTAATTAATAGGGTTTCAGTGGTAGCAAGATTGCCTCGACGGGAAATACCTTTAAGTAATTCACCATGGGTAATACCGGTAGCAGCAAAAACAAGATTATCATCACGAACTAAATCTTCTAGTTTCAGCACTTCATTGACTTTAACGCCCAGCTCTTCGCAACGTTGAATTTCCTCAGCCGCAATTTTTTGATTTTCCTCGGTCTCACCTTTTACTTCATGACGAGGAATTAAACGCGCTTGCATATCACCGCCTAATGCTCGAACTGCAGCAGCGGCGGCCACACCTTCAGGCGCCCCACCAATGCCGTAAACCATATCCACTTCAGCATCGGGTAAACAGCATAAAACGGAAGCCGCAACATCTCCATCCGGAATTGCCATAACACGAATGCCCAAATCATGCATTTGTTGAATAACAACATCGTGGCGAGGCTTAGCTAGCACCATTACTGTTAGATCGGATAAGGATTTTCCTAAACGTGAAGCGGTGCGACGAAGATTTTGCTCAATAGGTAAATTGAGATCAATCATTCCTTTGACTTCCGGACCTACGACAATTTTTTCCATATACATATCCGGTGCTTTTAAGAAAGTTCTTTTTCCTCCAGCTGCCAACACAGAAATAGCATTGGATTGTCCCATTGCCGTCATACGTGTACCATCAATGGGATCAACAGCAATAGAAACAAGCTCCCCATTACCGGAACCGACTTTTTCACCGATATAAAGCATAGGGGCTTTATCAATTTCGCCTTCTCCAATAACAATTTCACCATCCATGTGAATAAGGTTCAGCATATAACGCATTGCTTTCACTGCGGCCTCATCAGCCGCATTTTTATCACCACGTCCGAGCCAAGTATATGCAGCCAGTGCTGCCGCTTCCGTCACACGAGAAAATTCAATAGCCAACGCACGATTCATTCTTTATATCTCCATTTAATTTATTCCAAGCAAAAAATCGTGTCATTCTAACACTATGCAAACGTTTGCATAATAAATTTTTACTGAAAGCTTTAAAAAGAAAAGTGAAGTGGGTACAATAAAGCCGTTTCGGACTTTATTTTAAAAGGAAAATCACTATGTCATTAGAAATCTTAAACCAGCTTGAAGACAAGATTAAGCAAGCGGTAGAAACCATTCAATTACTTCAACTTGAAGTAGAAGAATTAAAAGAACAAAACGGTCAATCTCAGCAAACTATAGAAGCATTACAAAGTGAAAATGAACAATTAAAAAATGAGCACCGTAACTGGCAAGAGCATATTCGTTCATTACTTGGTAAATTTGACAATGTATAATCATATCAAAGGCTTAGTTTTCTAAGCCTTTTCTTTGGGTACTATCAACTATGAAAATTTGTATTCTTTCGGGCAGCACCCTTGGTACTGCAGAATATGTCGCTGAACATTTGGAAGATTTTTTAAGAAAACAAGGATTTTCAACCGCACTTTTTCACGGCGCACAGTATGATGAGGTGATTAATGAGCCTCTGTGGTTGATCGTCACTTCTACCCATGGTGCAGGTGAAATCCCTGATAATTTACACCCACTTTTCGATCAAATAATGCAATCCGATCTCGATCTTTCATATTTGCGTTTTGCCATCGTTGGTTTAGGTAATTCAGATTATGATACTTTTTGTTATGCCACAAATCATATTGAAAAAATTCTAACGCAGAAAAGTGCGGTTAAACTTTGTGAAACCTTGAAGATTGATGTACTAAATGTTGATGATCCTGAACACTATAGCGAAGAATGGCTCCCTAAATTTATTCAAACACTCTAAGTATTAAGGAAAATAACGATGATCTTAAAATCATCGTTTTATTATCTGTGGATAACTAGAGAAAAACCTGTCAAAAAGCTGTATTTTATCACTGAATAATATCTAATTTTTTCTTGTCTGTGGATAACTAAGCAAATTATCCACAATAAATACTGATGATGTTTACCATTGATCAACATATTTCAATGAGATCTAACTTATTCATTTATAAAGCTAAAAAGATCTTATTCACAATCTAAAAGGATCTTAATAGTAACAATAATAAGATCTTTATCTATAAATAGAGATCTTATATTTACTACAAGAACCATTTTCGATCTTTTTATCCATATCATTTAGGATCAAATTTCTTGCTTTCAAGCAAAATCGAATTTTTGTAGAATAGCACGCATTTTAAGATCCGAATAAAATAGAGAAAACCAATGTTTTATACTGAAACTTACGATGTGATAGTAATTGGCGGTGGTCATGCCGGAACAGAAGCGGCATTAGCACCTGCCCGTATGGGATTAAAAACCCTTTTATTAACACATAACGTCGATACTTTAGGACAAATGTCTTGTAATCCCGCTATTGGTGGGATCGGAAAAGGTCATTTAGTGAAAGAAATTGATGCGATGGGTGGATTAATGGCACATGCCGCGGATAAAGCGGGGATCCAATTTCGTACGCTAAACAGTAGTAAAGGTCCTGCTGTGCGTGCAACTCGTGCGCAAGCAGATCGTGTGTTATATCGACAAGCTGTCAGGATTGCATTAGAAAATCAATCTAATTTAGACATTTTCCAGCAGGAAGTGACCGATATTTTGATCGAAAATGATCGCGTTAGCGGTGTCATGACTAAAATGGGATTAAAATTCCACGCGAAATCAGTCGTTTTAACTGCCGGTACTTTCTTAGCAGGTAAGATCCACATTGGTTTGAAAAATTATGAAGGGGGACGAGCAGGTGATCCTGCTTCAATGACTCTTGCAGAACGTTTGCGTGATCTCGGTTTACGTGTCGATCGTCTTAAAACAGGCACACCACCCCGTATTGATGCCCGTACGATCAATTTTAATATACTCACCAAACAGCATGGGGACGCCGTATTACCGGTGTTTTCATTTATGGGATCTGTTTCGGATCATCCACAACAAATTCCTTGTTATATCACCCATACAAATGATCAAACTCATGAAGTCATTCGTAATAATTTGGATCGTAGTCCAATGTACACCGGTGTGATCGAGGGGATCGGACCTCGTTATTGCCCATCTATTGAAGATAAAGTGATGCGCTTTGCGGATCGTAATTCTCATCAAATCTATTTAGAACCGGAAGGATTAACCAGTAATGAAGTTTATCCAAACGGCATATCAACCAGTCTTCCGTTTGATGTTCAAGTGAAAATCGTTAATTCCATGAAAGGCTTAGAAAATGCCAGAATTATCAAACCGGGCTATGCCATTGAATACGATTATTTTGATCCACGTGATCTAAAACCTACTTTAGAAACTAAAGCAATCTCAGGATTGTTTTTTGCCGGTCAAATTAATGGAACGACCGGGTATGAAGAGGCGGGCGCACAAGGATTACTTGCAGGGATCAACGCAGGGCTTTATGTACAAGAGAAAGAGGCATGGTTCCCACGTCGTGATCAGGCCTATATTGGCGTGTTGGTTGATGATCTCTGCACGCTAGGAACGAAAGAACCTTACCGGGTATTTACTTCTCGTGCAGAATATCGCTTATTACTGCGTGAAGATAATGCAGATATTCGTTTAACACCGATTGCCCATAAGTTTGGTTTAATTGATGAGGCTCGCTGGGCTCGTTTTAATCAAAAAATGGAAAATATTGAGCTTGAACGTCAACGTTTGCGCAGTATTTGGTTACATCCTCGCTCAGAATATTTAGAAGAAGCCAATAAAGTGCTAAGCAGTCCGCTTGTGCGTGAGGCCAATGGGGAAGATTTATTACGCCGCCCTGAAATGAATTACGAGATTTTAACTACCTTAACCCCTTATCAACCGGCAATGGCTGATAAAGAAGCGGTGGAGCAAGTGGAAATCGCCATAAAATATCAAGGTTATATTGAACATCAGGAAGAAGAAATCGAAAAACAAAAACGTCATGAAAATACGGCAATTCCACCACAATTTGATTATTCCAAAGTATCGGGTTTGTCTAATGAAGTCCGTGCCAAATTGGAGCAACATCGTCCGGTATCTATCGGGCAGGCAAGCCGGATTTCGGGTATTACCCCGGCGGCAATTTCAATTATCTTAGTTAATTTGAAAAAACAAGGAATGCTGAAGCGAGGGGAACTGTAAAATCAAAAAGTGCGGTTGAATTTTTGCTTATTTTTATGACGAAATAGCCCTTTCGTGAAAATTAATTTGGGGATAGAAAAATGCCTTTAACTTTTAGTAAGTAAAGGCATTTTTGTTTGTAAAAGTGGAATTATCCACTCAATAGAAACTAGAATGTGTAGTTGACATCTAAGCGATATTCACGACCACGAGCAGGGAGATCCCCACGTTGACCGTGAGCGATATAAAGCTTGTTAGCGATATTATCAATTGCAAAATTGACATTCATTTGATCATTATTGAATGGTTTCCAGTTTAATGTAATATCTGTGACATTATAGCCATCTTTGCCTTTATCTGAGCCGGTTTTTAATGTTCCGCCTGTGATAAAGTAGTTATCGGATGCTTTGACTTTTTCTACAATGCGATGATGTACGCCAATTTCTAAATTTGGTTGTTCAAAGCGATAGCTTAAAGAAGCAGTCCAAGTTCTACCAATTGCAGAAGCATATTCAGGATTACCACTTAATAGGCTGATTTCTTGAGGTTGTCCCTGACGATTTGTTCCCCATCTCGTTTGTGAATAGAAACGAGGTTTACTGTGTGCAACACCGATACGAGCGGTAAAGCCATTATTATGGTATCCCGCATTTAACTCATAACCACGATTTTTAATTTTACCTGCATTGACTATCTCCTGCGCATCATTGCCATGATTATCACGCCCGTTAGTTGTACCTAGTGCATCTTTAATATGTTGCCAGAAATAGCTCCCATCGAAACTAAATGTACCGTCATTATAATTAAAGCCAATCTCAGTATTGCGGGCTTGCTCTGCTTTAGTGTTATCGCCAATTGTAACAATACTGCCGCCACCATGAGACATAATCGCATCGTGCATACGTGGGCTACGGGTGGCATAGTTATGGCTTGCACTTAAACTTAAGTGTTCAATAGGTTCATAAATTATTCCCACACTTGGATTGAACGCACCATCATGACGTTTCTTACCATCCATCGCTTTAAAGTTAAAATGATCGTAGCGTAAACCTGTTGTTAAGATAATTTTGTCAATAGGCGTTGTAATGGCTTCAATATAAATACCTGTGTCTGTTTTTTCCTGATTAACAACTTGAGGATTAAATTTAGCGTGAGGTTTCACCTCTTGATGACGATAATTGATACCGTATTTGAGTAATATATTTTCATGAAGTGAGGAATCAAAATTAAGATTTGCACCATGAGTCACCACTTTTGCTTTCGTTGAACCACTATTTCGATTACCGCCAGCATAGCCGTTACCTTTATCATCTGCAGACCAACGACTATGAATTAAACGATAAACATTCGCTGTTGCCTCTTGTGCAAATCCTAAATTTTTACCTGTCCATTCTAAGTTAGTATTAGTGACAGACATTTTACGGTTAGTAGGTGCTTGTCTTGCTGCGTTTAAACGAGGATTTGACTCATCAATAGGGAATTCTTCACGCACTGTGCGTTCACCTTCGTGTTGTTCATTTAAATGGCTTAACACGAAATGCTGATCACCAATAGTTGCACCTAATTTTACTAAATAACTCATTTTATCAAGTGCAGAATTAGGAACACGATTCGAACTTGGATTTGCTCCGCTTTGATAATTTTTACCGCCTCGATAATCACTCTCTTTTACACGATTACCAGCTATGAGCGCATCAAAAATTTCACCCTTGCCAAATACTGAAGCATTATAGTTGTGAGCATGGTTAGTACTTATGCCTCCACCTATTTTTGCTCCAATGTTTTTATTGCTTTCTTTCAATAAATCTAGTGCATCTAAAGTTTTCGCAACGATTGCACCATTGGTTTGCCCGATACCTGCTGAAGCACTTCCCGCACCTTTTTGTACAGAGACTATTTTCACTAAGGCAGGATCAAGCATATGACGTCCTTGGTGATAATGAATTTGGCTATCTGAGTAGGCATTATCAATTTTGACATCAATAGAATTTTGTCCCATACCACGAATATAAAGGAATTGAGAGGTACCGTTACCCCCTCCTAAACTAATGGCTGGTTCGTATTTGAGTAATCCTCGCAAATCGGTTTCAGTGCTTTCATCTTTCAGTTTAGTCGTAACAACATTGCTTTGCACTTTCAAACCTTGATTGGTTGTAACAACGACCGTATCAAGTGTTTCAACATCATTATTTTCTGCTGAGGCATTGCCTACGTATAATGCACCCATTATTGCAGTAGTGAGAGGAAGTAATTTGAGGTTTCTCATTTAAGGTTCCTTTTAGTTAATTTAATGATAATAATTATCATAATTATTGTTAATATTGTATTAAATGTCAACTTCATAAATTAAATAAAATGTACAGGAATAAAGGAAAGCAGATATTTGAAATAGTCTATTGGATAGTAAAGGAGAGAAAACGAAAAAAGACATAGAATAACAACCGCACTTTCAAGTAGAATGGGGCATATTCTTACATAGAGAAGTAATCATCAATGAAAACAAAGCTAGATCGATTGCTTATGCAGGCAAATATTCAACTAAACGATCAACAAAAACAGCAACTAATTGATTTCGTCAATTTATTGAACAAGTGGAACAAAGCTTATAATTTAACCTCAGTGCGTGATCCACAAGAAATGTTGGTAAAACATATTTTAGACAGTCTTGTAGTCAGCTCTTATTTGCAGGGGGAATTTTTTATCGATGTTGGTACAGGCCCTGGTTTACCCGGTTTGCCCTTGGCAATTGCGAATCCGGATAAACAATTTGTTTTGTTGGATAGCCTTGGTAAACGTATTAATTTTATTCGAAACGCTGTGCGTGAGCTAAAATTGACAAATGTGACGCCAATATTAAGCCGTGTAGAAGAATATCAACCCAATGAAAAATTTGATGGCGTGTTAAGTCGGGCATTTGCTTCACTTAAAGATATGACAAATTGGTGTCACCATCTTCCGAAAGAAAATGGATATTTTTATGCATTAAAAGGGATCTATCACATCGAAGAAGTTAAAGAATTGAATGATAAATATACCGTGCAACAAATAATACCATTACAGGTTCCGGAATTAGTGGGTGAACGACATTTAATCATTTTGCAGTAAATCGTTACATTTTTGTAAATTTTTTTCAAAACTGTGATTTAGTTAACGTTTTTTTGGTAGTTTTTAAGTTGAATCTGATTTTTTCAAGAGTATAATTGCCAAGGTTTAAGGTTATTGAAAATAATGTCGAGAATTGTACAACAAGCGAAAATTCAGTATCGAAAAGCTATTCAGATTGAAATAGCCATCATGTTACTACTTGCTTGTTTTTTTGCTTTTTGGCAAACAAGAAATGCACTTGATTTTTTATTAGGGTTTCTTTCGGCATTGCTTCCTTTCAGCGTTTTTGTATATATCGTGTTTTATCGAAAACAATATTTATCTGCAAAATTGACCGCACTTTATAGAGGTGAAGCCATTAAGTTTGTGCTAACTATCATATTGATCATTGCATCGTTAAAGTGGTTTTTTGTGACAAACTTTGTGATTTTCTTTAGTGGTTTTTTTATGGCATTAATGTTGAATAATTTGATTCCATTTTTATTTCGCCGAATTTGATTTTTTTCTATCGTTCTAAAGGATTCGCTATGTCTGGACAAACAACATCGGAATATATTAGTCACCATCTATCTTTTCTAAAAACAGGAGATGGGTTTTGGCATGTTCATGTGGATACTTTGTTCTTTTCTATTTTAGCCGCAGTCATTTTTCTTTTTATTTTTTCTCGTGTAGCAAAAAAAGCCACAACCGGAGTACCCGGAAAAATGCAATGTATGGTTGAAATTGTGGTGGAATGGATCAATGGTATTGTTAAGGAAAATTTCCATGGTTCACGTGATGTTATTGCTCCCCTAGCATTAACTATTTTTTGCTGGGTATTTGTGATGAATGCGATTGACTTAATTCCGGTTGATTTCTTACCACAGTTAGCCGGCCTATTTGGTATCCATTATTTGCGCGCAGTACCAACCGCTGATATTAGTGCAACGCTTGGTATGTCTCTCTGCGTTTTCTTCTTAATTCTTTTCTACACCGTTAAGTCCAAAGGTTTCAAGGGATTAGTGAAAGAATACACCCTTCATCCATTTAATCATTGGGCATTTATTCCTGTTAACTTTATTTTGGAAACAGTCACCTTACTCGCTAAACCTATTTCTCTTGCGTTCCGTCTATTTGGTAATATGTATGCAGGGGAATTGATCTTTATCCTTATTGCTGTGATGTATTCAGCTAATATGGCTATCGCTGCATTGGGTATTCCTTTACACCTTGCTTGGGCAATTTTCCATATTTTGGTTATTACCTTACAAGCGTTTATTTTTATGATGTTGACGGTCGTTTATTTAAGCATTGCTTACAATAAAGCAGATCATTAATCGTTTTTTTATTAACCGGCTCTAGGGCTAAAACTTAACTTCTATTGGAGAACATTATGGAAACTGTAATTACAGCTACAATCATCGGAGCATCGATTCTTCTTGCATTTGCTGCATTAGGTACTGCAATTGGTTTTGCTATCTTAGGTGGTAAATTCTTAGAATCTTCAGCGCGTCAGCCTGAACTTGCGTCAAGCCTACAAACTAAAATGTTTATCGTAGCAGGTCTTTTAGATGCGATTGCGATGATTGCGGTTGGTATTTCCTTACTATTCATCTTTGCAAATCCATTTATCGGTTTATTACAATAATCCCTTATTTGCTTATCAACGTGAAACAAGCATTTTAAGGAGGACGTTGTGAATTTAAATGCAACATTAATTGGTCAACTTATTTCATTTGCACTATTCGTGTGGTTCTGCATGAAATTTGTATGGCCGCCAATTATTAAAGCAATTGAAACACGTCAAAGCCAAATTGCCAATGCATTAGCGTCTGCGGAAGCTGCGAAGAAAGAGCAAGCAGATACTAAATTACTTGCTGAAGAAGAAATTTCAAAAGCGAAAATTCAGGCTCAAGAAATTTTAGATGCTGCAAACAAGCGACGTAATGAAGTGCTTGACGAAGTGAAAACTGAAGCAGAAGAACTTAAAGCAAAAATTATTGAACAAGGATATGCTGAAGTGGAAGCTGAACGTAAACGTGTTCAAGAGGAATTACGTCTTAAAGTGGCTTCATTAGCAATTGCCGGTGCCGAGAAAATTGTGGGTCGCACAATTGATGAAGCGGCAAACAATGACATTATTGATAAATTAGTTGCAGAACTATAAGAGGCTTTAGCTTATGTCAGAATTAACTACGATAGCTCGCCCTTATGCCAAAGCAGCATTTGATTTTGCCATAGAGCAATCCGTGAATGATAGAAGTGCGGTAGAAAAATGGACAGAAATGTTGAAATTTTTGACCGCTCTTGTGGAAGATGAACAAATGAAAGAATTTCTCGTTAGTTCACTTTCTTCACAAAAAGTTGCAGATGTGGTGATTTCAATTTGTGGTGAACAGCTAGATCAATATGGGCAAAATCTTATTCGGTTAATGGCTGAAAATAAGCGTTTGAGTGCTATTCCTGCGGTATTTTCCGAATTTACCCATTATGTGGAAGAACATCAAGCCATAGCAGAGGTACAAGTAACTTCTGCACAACCATTGAATGCAACTCAAATTGAAAAAATTGTGGCGGCAATGGAAAAAAGATTAGCTCGCAAAGTGAAAGTAAATTGCAACGTGGATAATTCACTTATTGCTGGTGTAATTATCCGTACGGAAGATTTTGTGATTGATGGCAGTAGTCGTGGACAGCTCGACCGTCTCGCAAATGAGTTGCAATGATAAGAGGAATAAAAGATGCAACTAAATTCAACAGAAATTAGTGAATTGATTAAAAAACGAATTGCTCAGTTTGATGTAGTAAGTGAAGCTCGCAATACTGGGACAATTGTTTCCGTAAGTGACGGTATTATTCGTATTCACGGTTTGAGCGATGTAATGCAAGGGGAAATGATTGCATTACCGGGGAATCGCTACGCAATGGCACTTAACCTTGAGCGTGACTCGGTTGGTGCGGTTGTAATGGGACCTTATGCTGATTTAGCTGAAGGTATGGAAGTTCAATGTACAGGTCGTATTTTAGAAGTGCCGGTAGGTCGTGGCTTATTAGGTCGTGTTGTTAATACTCTTGGTGAACCGATTGATGGTAAAGGTGAGATCGAAAACGATGGATTTTCACCGGTTGAAGTGATTGCACCGGGGGTTATCGAACGTAAATCAGTCGATCAACCGGTACAAACCGGTTATAAGGCGGTGGACTCTATGGTGCCGATTGGTCGAGGTCAGCGTGAATTGATCATTGGAGACCGTCAAACCGGTAAAACAGCTCTAGCTATTGATGCAATTATTAATCAACGTGATTCAGGTATTAAATGTATCTATGTTGCAATTGGTCAAAAAGCATCGACTATCGCAAACGTTGTGCGTAAACTAGAAGAACATGGTGCATTGTCAAATACTATTGTGGTTGCTGCATCAGCATCTGAATCTGCCGCATTACAATACCTTGCACCTTATGCAGGTTGTGCGATGGGCGAATATTTCCGTGATCGTGGTGAAGACGCGTTAATTGTTTATGATGATTTGTCAAAACAAGCTGTAGCCTATCGTCAAATTTCATTATTACTACGTCGTCCGCCGGGTCGTGAAGCTTACCCTGGAGATGTTTTCTATTTACATTCACGTTTACTTGAGCGTGCAGCACGTGTTAATGAAGAATATGTAGAAAAATTTACCAATGGTGAAGTAAAAGGAAAAACCGGTTCTTTAACTGCTCTTCCTATTATTGAAACCCAAGCCGGTGACGTGTCTGCATTCGTACCAACCAACGTTATTTCTATTACCGATGGTCAGATTTTCTTAGAATCTAACTTATTTAACTCTGGTATTCGCCCTGCGGTAAACCCTGGTATTTCGGTATCTCGCGTAGGGGGTGCTGCACAAACTAAAGTGGTGAAAAAATTAGCCGGTGGGATTCGTACCGCATTAGCACAATATCGTGAATTAGCTGCATTTGCACAATTTGCCTCTGACCTTGATGATGCAACCCGTAAACAGCTTTCTCATGGTGAAAAAGTGACAGAATTATTGAAACAAAAGCAATATTCACCACTTAGTGTTGCGGAGCAATCTGTGTTGCTTTTTGCTGTTGAGTTTGGTTACTTGGAAGATGTAGAACTACAAAAAATTGCAAGTTTTGAGACCGCTCTTTTAGACTATGCTCACCGTAACCATGGCGACTTTATGGCAGAATTAACCAAAACCGGTAATTACAATGATGAGATAAAAGGCACATTGAAAGCGATTTTGGATAGTTTTAAAGCCAACGGTGCTTGGTAATATAACGGAGAAAGAAGATGGCAGGTGCAAAAGAGATAAAAACCAAAATTGCCAGTGTACAAAGTACACAGAAGATTACTAAGGCAATGGAAATGGTTGCTACCTCGAAAATGCGTAAAACGCAAGATCGTATGGCAGCTTCTCGCCCGTATTCTGAAACAATACGAAATGTTATCAGCCACGTATCTAAAGCCAATATCGGTTATAAACATCCATTTTTAGTTCAACGAGAAGTGAAAAAGGTTGGGATTTTAGTTGTCTCAACAGACCGTGGAATGTGTGGTGGGTTGAATATTAATTTATTCAAAACCGTAATGACAGAAATCAAGCAATGGAAGGATAAAGGTGTTTCCGTAGAATTAGGTTTAATTGGTTCAAAAGGGATTAACTTTTTCCGTTCGTTAGGATTATCTGTGCGTGGACAACTTTCTGGTTTGGGTGACAATCCATCAATGGAAGACTTAATTGGTGTAGCAAACGGGATGTTTGATGTTTATAAAAATGGTGAAGTAGATGCTGTTTATATCGCCTACAATAAATTCATCAATACGATGGCACAATCACCTGTTTATCAGCAATTGGTTCCATTGCCGGAGTTAGAAACCGATAATTTAGAACAAAAACAAAATACTTGGGATTACCTTTACGAGCCGGAGCCAAAAGTTTTATTAGATAGTTTGCTTACTCGTTATTTGGAATCACAAGTATATCAATCTGTGGTGGATAACCTTGCTTCCGAGCAAGCTGCCCGTATGGTAGCAATGAAAGCGGCAACTGATAACGCAGGAAATTTAATTAATGACTTGCAATTAGTTTATAACAAAGCCCGTCAAGCAAGTATTACAAATGAATTAAATGAAATCGTCGCCGGTGCGGCTGCGATTTAAGGAAAGAGGAAAGGTAATGTCAGCAGGAAAAATTGTACAAATCATCGGTGCGGTGATTGACGTTGAATTCCCACAAGATGCAGTACCAAAAGTTTACGATGCATTAAAAGTTGAATCCGGTTTAACCCTTGAAGTTCAACAACAATTAGGTGGCGGTGTTGTTCGCTGTATCGCATTGGGTACATCTGACGGCTTGAAACGTGGTTTAAAAGTAGAAAATACCGGAAATCCAATTCAAGTACCGGTTGGGACTAAAACCCTAGGGCGTATTATGAATGTGTTAGGTGAACCAATTGATGAGCGTGGTGAAATCGGTGCGGAAGAAAATTGGTCTATTCACCGTGCAGCGCCAAGTTATGAAGAACAATCAAATAGTACGGAATTACTTGAGACCGGTATTAAAGTTATCGACTTAATTTGTCCTTTTGCAAAAGGGGGGAAAGTTGGGCTTTTCGGTGGTGCAGGTGTAGGTAAAACCGTGAATATGATGGAATTAATCCGTAATATTGCGATTGAACACTCCGGTTATTCCGTATTTGCCGGTGTAGGTGAACGTACTCGTGAAGGTAACGATTTCTATCACGAAATGACAGAATCTAACGTATTAGATAAAGTATCGTTGGTTTATGGTCAAATGAATGAGCCACCGGGTAACCGTTTACGTGTTGCATTAACAGGCTTAACTATGGCTGAAAAATTCCGTGATGAAGGTCGTGACGTATTATTCTTCGTGGATAATATTTATCGTTATACCCTTGCAGGTACTGAAGTTTCGGCACTTTTAGGTCGTATGCCGTCAGCAGTAGGTTATCAGCCGACCCTTGCAGAAGAGATGGGTGTATTGCAAGAACGTATTACATCAACTAAAACAGGTTCTATCACTTCCGTACAAGCAGTTTATGTACCTGCGGATGACTTAACCGACCCTTCTCCGGCTACGACCTTCGCACACTTGGATTCAACGGTGGTATTAAGTCGCCAAATTGCCTCTTTAGGTATTTATCCGGCGGTTGACCCATTAGATTCCACATCACGTCAATTAGATCCGCTTGTAGTTGGTCAAGAACATTATGATGTTGCACGTGGCGTACAAGGTATCTTACAGCGCTATAAAGAGTTGAAAGATATTATTGCTATTCTTGGTATGGATGAACTATCTGAAGAAGATAAACTTGTGGTAGCACGTGCTCGTAAAATTGAACGTTTCTTATCACAACCGTTCTTCGTTGCAGAAGTCTTTACAGGTTCACCGGGTAAATATGTGTCATTAAAAGACACCATTCGTGGTTTCAAAGGTATCTTAGAGGGTGAATACGACCATATTCCAGAACAAGCGTTCTATATGGTGGGTTCAATTGAAGAAGTGCTAGAAAAAGCCAAAAATATGTAATCACTTCAAGTCATTTGAAGGAGAACAAAAATGGCGACATTTAACCTAACAATAGTCAGTGCAGAACGAAAAATTTTTGAAGGGGCAGTGAAACAAATCCAAGCAACAGGCGTGGAAGGTGAACTTGGTATTTTACCTAACCACACACCATTGTTAACGGCGATTAAGCCGGGAATTGTGAAATTCACTCTTGAAGATGATAAAGAAGAAGTGATCTACGTGTCAGGCGGCTTTTTAGAAGTCCAACCGAAAATCGTTACTGTTTTGGCTGATGTAGCAATTCGTGGTAGTGAATTGGATGCTGGCCGTATTCAAGAAGCAAAACGCAAAGCTGAGGAAAATATTGTGGCACATGCTGCTGATGTTGATCATGAGCTACTGGTGGCAAAACTTTCCAAAGAATTGGCAAAACTTCGAGCCTACGAGTTGACAGAAAAACTTGTGAAATCAAAAAGATAATAAAAAGTGCGGTTAATTTAACCGCACTTTTTTATTTCTCTCGTAGATATATTTATCCTCCCAATATTTAAGTGACCATTCAAAAATAATCAATTTTCACTCAGTGTACACTGAGTTCATTAGATATTGACATATCTAATGAAATACCTCTGGTAAAAAAATTATTTTTGTATAAGGACATAATTTTATGTTTAAAAAATTTTTATTAATATTGGGTGGGCTATTTTTTATTTCTTCATCTTTTGCAAATTCAAGCCTTAATATTTATGTTGAAGAATTTAAAAAAGTACTTTCTAAAGATATATCATCAATTACAGGAAAGAGTGTAATGATAGACACTTCTTGGGAAGAATTGGAAGATAGGTATAATGATCCAATGCAAAAAGTTAGAGTTGATATTGAAAATGGTGCTTGTACAGACTATATGTTAGCATTCATGTATGTAGGCTCTTCAAATCGCATATTAAGTATGATGCAGAAATTACATGAAGACAGAAGTCAAATCCCAAAACTTTTTGTTCTTGGGGGAGCTGAAGCCAATCTTTTTAATAAAGCGCTGGCAATTGAGAGTGTGTATGGTAAAGAAGTATGTACTGTTGATGATAATGCCAAAACTAAATTAAAGGATATGATAGAAAGAAAATATGGCTCAGAAAAGAAAAAAATAAAAGAATATTTAGAAAAACAAAAACAGAATCAATAACTATAAAAAAGGAAATAAAATATGAACTTTTTAGTTCAAGAACTTATTAAATCCTTTGATTAGTTTTATCAAAAAGGAAAAACAAGAAATATTTATCATGGGAATATTGTTATCAACAATTTTATCATGCAAGAGATAATAAGCAAAAAACTGATGAATTAATTGATAAACTAAGTTTACATCTTGCTTTTTATTTAGCTAGTTGGGGAGTGTATCGAGGTTCATCATTCTTATTACAATATGATTATCAAGTACATATTCCGATCGTTAAAAAATTTTGGAACCTAAATATGATTGTTTACTAGGGCTTGATTGCCGTACTTTATTGAATGATGTTACTGTGCAAAATAATTTAGTCGATTTAAGTTATCACCTGAATATACTCTATAGTGATATTAGAGAAATTGTTTATCAAGAAAAGAATGAGATATTAAAGGAAAAAGAAGTTTCTATTGTTCTTATTACAAAAGTTTTACTTGGTACATTAGGTTGCATACCCTCCTATGATCGTTTTTTTGTAAATGGAATACAAAAAAACGATATCACAAAGAATATTTATCAATTGACGTCAATCAAAAAATCAATTTATCAATTAGCTGAATTTTATGAAAAAAATCGTGCAATTTTTGAAGAGGTAAGAGCATCATCTAACATAGATGGAAAATTACCTTATCCACAAATGAAACTGCTAGATTTAGGATTTTGGATAATTGGGTCAAAAAATGAAAAGTAGTATTGTTATCTACTAAAGTGCGGTTAAATTTAACCGCACTTTTTGTTTTCTATACCAACCATTCTTAAAAGTAATTAAATTTCCTTGCTTTTTGTGCTATTTTACCGACTATTTCACAGTTAATTTGGATGAATTATGGAAAAGATCATTATTGATGAAAATCAGTTTCATCGCACGATTTCTCGTATATCTCATGAAATTATTGAAAAACACCCTAGCCTAGACAATATTGTCATTGTTGGCATTAAACGTCGTGGTGCTGAAATTGCGACGTTAATCAAACGTAAAATTATGGATTTGATTAATGTGGATCTCCCTTCAATGGAGTTAGATATCACATTTTATCGTGATGATTTACAGCATATTGAGCCTGAAAATTCAATGCCGGTGTATAGTGGTGCATCACAATATTTAAATGTGAAAGATAAAGATGTCATTTTAATTGATGATGTTTTATTTACAGGGAGAACCATCCGTGCGGCAATGGATGCACTCACTGATTTTGGTCGTGCTGCAAAAATTGAATTGGTTATTTTTGTTGATCGTGGACATCGTGAGTTGCCTATTCGGGCAGATTATGTAGGTAAAAACGTCCCGACCAGCCGAGAAGAAAAAGTGCAAGTTCGTACTCAAAAATATGATGGATGCTATGAAGTGGCACTATTATCAAAATAATCCTAATCTATTGTGAACCTTGTTTAAAATTGATACTCTAACGAGCGTTGTTGACTTATTTAAAGAACGATGAAGATGAAAAAATCAGGACTAAAATCTCTTTTTATTACTGTATTGGGTATATTTGCATTTTCCTTTGTTAATGCTGAAGAACGTGTTGTTGCAACGGTGGATGGTGCGCCTATATTAGAAAGTCAGGTGCGTGCAGCAATGGGTAAAAAAGGTAATTACCAAGCAGCATTAGATAAAGTTATTGATGATATTTTGGTTCAGAAAGCGATTAAAGAATCTGGTGTGAAGGTTAATCCTCGTGAGATTGATTTTATTGTGGAAGATATTGCAGCTAAAAATGGTTTAACCTATGGTCAGTTCTTAGATGCCTTGGATTATCAGGGGATTTCCCTTAACGCATTTCGCCAACAAATTGCGAATCAAATGATAATGTCGGGAGTACGTAATCATGCGATTAGCAACAGCGTACAAATCTCACGGGAAGAAGTGGATACGCTTGGACAAAAAATGTTAGACGAAGCAAGAGCTAATGGAACAGAACAAAAAGTGACCGGAAAACAATATGAAGTTCGCCATATCCTCTTAAAACTCAACCCTTTATTAAATGATGCGCAAGCAAAGGCAGAGCTTAATAAAATTCGTGCGGATATTCTTTCCGGTAAAACGACTTTCGCTGATGCTGCATTAAAATATTCTAAAGATTATTTATCAGGCGCTAATGGTGGGAGTTTAGGTTATGCTTTCCCTGAAGCCTATGTTGAGCCTTTCGCAAAAGCGGTAAAAACGACTAAACAAGGTAGCATTTCAGCACCTTTTAAATCGGAATTTGGTTGGCATATTTTGGAAGTAACCGGTATACGTGATGGCGATCGTACAGAAGATGCATACCGTCAAAAAGCATATGAGAAAATAGTGAATAGCCAGTTACAAGAAGCCACCAAAGATTGGGTAAAAGCATTACGTAAAACGGCAGATATTCAATATTTTAATCAATAATTTCGCATTTTATATGAGAGGGGCGTTTTGCCCCTTTTGTTGTTTTTACTTTATTGTCTTAATTCTATGAAAAAATTTTTTATTAGCTTATTTATTTTTCTTTTGGTTTTTATGAGTGCCGGATTTTTTGGCTATCAAAAACTCACCGCTTTTCAACAAGAAACCATCAAGGCACAACCCGATCAGCTTTTGTTTGTTGAACGTGGCACAACAGGAAAAAAATTGACCGCACTTTTTGAACAAGAAAAATTAATTGAGAATGTTCAGCTTCTTCCTTATTTATTAAAATTCAAGCCGGAATTAAACAAAATTAAAGCAGGTGTTTATTCTTTAAATGGAATTAAAACCATACAAGAGCTATTAATTCTCCTTAATTCGGGAAAAGAGGCACAATTTAACGTACAATTTATTGAGGGAAAAACCTTCAAAGAGTGGCGAAAAAACCTCGAAAATGCACCGCACTTAATGAAAACTTTAAAAGATAAAAGTGATCAAGAAATTTTTAATTTACTTAATATTCCTCATATCGTAAAAAATATTGATGAATACAAAAATCTTGATGGTTGGTTATATCCCGATACCTATAATTACACACCAAACTCAACTGATTTAGAATTGCTCCAACGATCAGCGGAACGTTTGAAAAAAGCCTTGAATAAGGCATGGAATGAACGTGATGAGAATCTCCCCTTAGCAAACCCTCACGAGATGTTAGTGTTGGCTTCTATTGTAGAAAAGGAGACAGGTATTGCGGCTGAACGGGCTAAAGTGGCTTCTGTGTTTATTAATCGTCTCAATGCAAAAATGAAATTACAAACAGATCCAACTGTAATTTACGGTATGGGAGATAATTATCAGGGAAATATTCGTAAAAAAGATTTAGAGACACCTACACCATATAATACCTATATTATTGATGGATTACCTCCAACCCCCATTGCGATGGTGAGTGAAAGTGCTTTGCAGGCAGTTGCACATCCTGAAAAAACGGATTTCTACTATTTTGTCGCTGATGGAAGTGGTGGACATAAATTTACACGTAATTTAAATGAACATAATAAAGCGGTACAAGACTATTTACACTGGTATCGTAGCCAAAAGAATGGAAAATAATATGACCGGAAAATTTATAGTCATTGAAGGATTAGAAGGGGCGGGAAAAAGTACCGCACATCAATCAGTTGTGGATGTATTAAATGAATTGGGAATTGACGATGTTGTGTTTACCCGAGAACCGGGGGGAACGCCTTTGGCGGAAAAATTACGTCAGCTGATAAAACACGAAAAAGAAGAGCCGGTAACCGATAAAGCGGAATTATTAATGATCTATGCTGCTCGAATTCAATTAGTCGAAAATGTGATTAAGCCGGCACTTGCTCAAGGCAAATGGGTGGTGGGTGATCGCCACGATATGTCATCACAAGCTTATCAAGGTGGCGGGCGTCAGCTTGATTCATATTTAATGAAAACTTTGAAAGAGACCATTCTAGGAGATTTTGAGCCGGATCTGACCCTCTATTTAGATATTGATCCTACTATTGGTTTAGCACGTGCGCGTGGGAGGGGGGAGCTGGATCGCATTGAACAAATGAATCTTGATTTTTTCTACCGTACCCGAGCCTGTTATTTGGAATTGGTGAAAGATAATCCAAAAGCCGTTACTATCAACGCAGAACAGAGCATTGAACAAGTGCGTGCGGATATTGAAAGTGCAGTTAAAAATTGGTGGAAACATAACGAAAAATGACCGCACTTTACCCCTGGCTTGTGCCGACTTACACCAAAATAGCCCAAACCTTCTCAGAAGGTTTAGGACATCATGCTGTGCTAATAAAATCCGATTCGGGATTAGGTGTAGAATACCTCTTTGAGACGCTTTCTCACTATATTATGTGTCTGGCTCCTCAAAATACTGAACCTTGTGGGCAATGCCATGCTTGCCATTTGATGAAGGCTCAAAGTCACCCTGATTACCACGAATTACACCCGATAGAAGGGAAAGATATTGGTGTGGATCAAGTGCGTGAAATTAATGAGATTGTCGCACAGCACGCCCAACAAAATGGCAATAAAGTCGTATATATAAAAGAAGCAGAACGCTTGACGGAAGCGGCAGCTAATGCGTTGCTTAAAACTTTGGAAGAACCTCGCCCAAACACTTATTTTTTGTTGCAGGCGGACAGTTCTGCGAGTTTGTTAGCGACAATTTACAGCCGTTGTCAGGTATGGAATTTGCCTGCTCCTTCAGAGCAAATGGCTCAGGATTGGCTGAAAACGCAATGTGAGGCAGAAATACAAGAAATTTCTACCGCACTTTCAATGAGCTTAGGTCGCCCACTGTTTGCCTTAGAGGTACTACAACAGGGGTTGATTGAACATCGGAAAGATTTTCTTCGCCAATTTTGGCGTTTTTATCGCCGCCGCTCCCCTTTGGAACTTCTCCCTCTATTTGACAAAGAACACTATATTCGACAACTGGATTGGATTTTGGCGTTTCTTGCCGACAGCCTAAAATATAAACTTGACATTAATAGCCATCGTCAAGTGACAGATTTAGTGAGAGGTGTTCAACAATTTAGTGATGAACAGACACCACTTGGTTTGTTGCAAGCCATCCAAATTATGCAAAAAGTGCGGTCAGATCTCCTTTCCATTAATGGTGTAAACGTAGAATTAATGTTGCTAGATGGATTAACCAAACTTGTCACGGATGTGTTTGAAAAGTAATAATAGAAGGTTATTTCCCGCTGAAAATTGAGATATAAAGGAAAAAATTGATGTTTATTGTTGATTCTCACTGCCATTTAGATGCATTGGATTATGAAAATTTACACAAAAATATTGCTGATGTGGTAGAAAAAGCCTATGCACGTGATGTGAAACATCTACTTGCGATTGGTGTGACATTAAGTCGTTTTGAAAAAGCCTATGAGACATTGTGCCAATTTGACAATATTTCACTGGCGTGTGGTGTTCATCCGCTGGATTTTGAAGAAGAACCTTACGATGCAGCACGTTTATTGCGTTTGGCACAAGATAAAAAAGTGATTGCTATTGGTGAAATTGGATTGGATTATTATTACAGCATAGATAATAAAACGGAGCAGCAAGGGATATTTGCCAGTCAAATTGACATTGCAAATCAACTCAATAAACCGGTGATTATTCATACCCGTTCAGCCGGAGATGATACGATTTCTATGTTGCGTGAGCATCATGCAGAAAAGTGCGGTGGAGTGATTCATTGTTTTACCGAAACCTTAGATTTTGCCAAAAAAGCGTTAGATTTAGGATTTTATATTTCTTGTTCCGGCATTATTACGTTTAAAAATGCTGAAGCGATTCGTGAAGCGATTCGTTATGTCCCGGTCGATCGTTTATTGGTAGAAACAGATTCGCCTTATCTTGCACCGGTGCCTTATCGTGGTAAGGAAAATCAACCGGCTTATACACGGGAAGTGTGTGAATATGTAGCAACCTTAAAAGGTGTGTCTATGGAAGAATTTGCACAGATCACCACACAAAATTTCGAGCGTTTATTTAAAATTAATGTACAATAAATGCCCAAATTCAAGAGAGAAACCATGATGCGTAAATTTTTCAAATATTTTCTATTTTTAGTGTTATTTGCTTTCCACGGTTTTATGTTTTCCGTGGTGAACTATGTTTTCCCCCACTATGATGTCACCCGAGTAATGGGTGTGGAAGTGAAAAGTGTTGATAAAGATGGGCCGATTACCAAATCCAATCCGGCAGATGGTCCAACACGTGATGTGTATTACATCAATACACAAAATGATGAGGGGAAAATTATGGTTTACCGCAACGAAGATACTCGTTGGGGTTTTCCTTTCTATTTTAAATTTGGTTCTGCTAATTTACAGGCTCAAGCACAAGCTATGGGCAATGAAAATAAATTGGTACAAATCAAATATTATGGTTGGCGTCTCACCATGTTTGATGAATTCCGTAATGCTGTCTCCGTGAAAGAAATCAGTGGTGAGGTTACCCCAAGCCATCCGATTTTAGCTTGGATGTTTTATGCGTTCTTACTGGTAACATTATTCCTTTCCATTCAATTTGTTCGCGGCTGGTTTGACAGCGAAAATTAAGATTTCATTTCTTTCAAAGTACGGTCAAAAATAACGGTATTATTCAATACTAATGTAGGGACACACTGCGTGTGTCCGTTATAAAATCAAATGATTTCAATATGTTAGAGGAAACACGCAGTGTGTCCCTACTAAACCCCATCAAGTTTACGAGAAAATTATGAGTTTATTTGCAGCGATTTTAGTCATAATCGTATTAATTATTATTAGTGCTATTGTTTCATCCGCCGAAATTTCTCTTGCCGGTGCCCGCCGTATAAAATTACAAAATATGGCAAATGAAGGTAATCTGAAAGCCGCACAAGTCTTGAAATTGCAAGAACAGCCCGGACGATTTATCACCGTAGTGCAAATTGGATTAAATATGGTTGCGGTGCTTGGAGGAATGATTGGTGAAGCAAACCTTAGTATTCATTTACAACACCTTTTGAGTGGATATATTCAAGAAGCTTGGGTTGACTCCGCTTCATCTTGGATTGCTTTTCTGCTTGTGACTTGCTCTTTTATTCTTTTAGCGGATTTAATGCCGAAACGGCTTGCACTGATTAATCCTGAAGCCGTTGCATTACGGACTGTTGGCATTATGCAGGTACTTATTTTTCTATTAAAACCAATCGTTTGGGTGTTTGATGGATTATCAAATTTACTTTTCAAACTTTTTGGTGTGTCAACACTACGTGATGATAATATGACCCCGGAAGATATTGTTGCCGTTGTTGAAGCCGGTGCAGAAGCCGGTGTATTAAAGACCCAACAGCATTATCTTATTGAAAATATTTTTGATATGCAGGAACGTACCGTTACCTCCACGATGACGACACGTGAAAATATCGTATATTTAGACCGCACTTTTAGCCGTCAAGAAGTCATGGATACCCTCTCGCGTGACTCCCATTCTAAGATTGTCATTTGTGATAATGGGCTTGATAAAATTTTAGGCTATGTCGAATCTCACACCTTACTGACAATGTATCTGCAAAATGCGAATGTCTCATTGACGGATCCTAAGTTATTACGCAAATCTTTATTTGTGCCGGATACCCTTTCGCTTTATGAAGTGCTGGAGCTTTTTAAATCTACCGGTGAGGATTTTGCTATTATCGTTAATGAATATGCGTTAGTCGTGGGGATTGTCACACTCAATGATGTAATGAGTATTGTGATGGGAGAATTGGTTTCCAGTGAAGAAGAACAAATCGTTAGCCGGGATGAAAATTCTTGGTTGATTGACGGTGCAACGCCTCTTGAAGATGTTATGCGTGTATTGGATATAGAATCATTTCCCGATGAAGAAAATTACGAAACAATCAGCGGCTTTATGATGTATATGTTACGTAAAATTCCTAAAAAGACCGATTTTGTCATTTATGGCAAATATAAATTTGAAGTGATTGATACAGAGAACTTTAAAATTGACCAAATTTTAGTGTCTTTTGTTAAAGAAAGTGAATAAATCTCAGCTTTCTTGCGTAATCCCTCTCAGTCAGTATAATGGCGGCGATTTATCTCAGACCCTAATTAAATAGGAATGACTATGTTAAAAAAAATCTCAGTATTGCTGTTTTCCATTATTTTGACAGCCTGTTCTTCCGTCACATCCTATATCCCGTTTATGGATAGTGATAAAAAAGTGATTAATTTAGATAAAGACAAGATTGATCAGAAATCTTATGCGGCGGCGTATGAAGCAACGGTGGCGACTTATAAAGGCCGTGTGAATGAAAACTTCTATGTCGATAATTTTGCCAGTGGTGCTAATGATTGGTATTTAGGTCGTATTTTAGTGCCGATTAAACAAATCCAAGACAACCTTTATACCGGTGGGCATGATTCCGATGTATATGCTTATTACAGTGGCGTGCTACATGCAGAAGCTCTACAAAACAATTTCAACCGTTTAAGTCAAACTTGTTGGAGCAAATTAGATTCACCAAGTATCACCCAAGGGATTTATGACGCTATGCGTGATTTGAAGAAAGGTAAAGCTCGAGATGAAAATGATGAATACATCGCAAAAGGCAGCGATGAACTGTTAAAAATTTGTACATCTCAATAATAAATTAAACTGTTGATAAAAATTGTTTTATCAACAGTTTTTCTTTTTCTAAATCTTAGACTAAGGAGTAAGAATGTTAGAACTTTCGGAAAGCAACATTCATTTAAATATTCGCGTAGAAACTAAGCTACAAGCCATTGAAATGGCTGCTCAAGCATTGGAAACTGCGGGCAATGTAGAACCAGGCTATTTACAGGGAATGTTGGCGCGTGAGCAGCAAACCTCCACGTTTCTCGGTAATGGTATTGCCATTCCTCATGGAACCTTGGAAACCCGTGAAATGGTGAAAAAAACCGGTGTGCAAGTGTTTCAATTTCCCCAAGGGATTGAATGGGGGGAAGGCAATATTGCCTATGTAGTAATTGGGATTGCCGCACGTTCTGATGAACATTTGGCGTTATTACGTCAATTAACCCATGTGCTTGGTGATGAGGATACCGCAGCAAAATTAGCGAAAATAACGGATGTGGCACAGTTTCGAGCCATTTTAATAGGCGAAACGACAGAAGATTTTTGTCTTCCTAAAGAAAATATTCATTTAGATGTTGATACCCAAAGTTTACTGACTTTGGTAGCAATGAATGCCGGTCAATTACAAACACAAAGTGCGGTAGAACATCGCTTTGTTTCTGAAGTGATTGGTAATGCGGCATTACCATTGGGTAAAGGATTATGGGTCACTGATTCGGTTTCGGGTAATCTAAAAAATTCATTAGTATTTAGCCGAGCAAAAACTATTTTTAATCATAATGGCAAGCCGGTAAAAGGTGTCATCACCATTTCTGCTGTGAGTGATGCGATTGCTCCGGTATTAGCCCGTTTGCTTGAAGAAAATGTGCAAACAGCGCTATTAAATGGAAATTCTACTGAGATTTTGACCGCTCTTTCTGGCGGTGATGTTTCTGTTTCGGAGAAAATTCAGACTGCACAGGTTTCAAATACTGTGGTAGGAACTTTTACGATTCGTAATGAACACGGTTTACACGCTCGTCCAAGTGCAGTGTTAGTCAATGAAGTGAAAAAATTTGCGGCAAAAATCACCGTACAAAATATAACTCGTGGTAGTGAGGTGGTGAGTGCGAAAAGCCTGATGAAAATCGTGGCATTGGGTGTGATACAAGGACATCGTCTGCGTTTTGTGGCGGAAGGTGATGATGCCAAACAAGCGATTGAATCTCTTGGTCAGGCGATTGCCGAGGGCTTAGGCGAAAATGTTTCTTCAGTTTCGCCGGCAGAACCGGATACGATTGAAGTGATGGGTGAACAAAGTCATGCACCGGCGGTAGCGGAAGATAGTGGGTTACCTTCCGATGCTATTGAAGCGGTATTTGTGATTAATAACGAACACGGCTTACATGCCCGCCCAAGTGCCGTATTAGTCAATGAAGTGAAAAAATACAATGCTTCAGTCGCCGTACAAAATCTTGATCGTGATTCCCAATTAGTGAGTGCGAAAAGCCTGATGAAAATTGTAGCGTTAGGGGTGGTGAAAGGTTCCCGTTTACGTTTCGTGGCAACGGGTGAGCAAGCAAAAGAAGCTATTGAAGGTATTCGTCTTGCCATTGAATCAGGTCTTGGCGAAGGGAAAGGGAAAGGGGAAGAATGATGGCAAAGGTTGCAACTATAACCTTAAACACTGCCTATGATTTAGTCGGTCGTTTATCACGTATAGAATTAGGTGAAGTCAATACCGTTGAAACCCTAGGGCTTTTCCCTGCCGGTAAAGGCATTAATGTGGCAAAAGTGCTGAAGGATTTAGACGTTGATGTCGCAGTCGGTGGATTTCTTGGTGAAGACAATGCCGGTGATTTTGAACAAATGTTTAATAAACAGGGTTTGCAAGATAAATTTCATCGCGTTGCCGGAAAAACCCGTATTAATGTCAAAATCACCGAAACCGAAGCAGATGTTACGGATTTAAATTTTCTTGGTTATGACATTAATCCACAGGCCTGGCAGCAATTTGCAGCGGATTCTTTAGCCTATTGTTTGGATTACGATATTGTCGCTGTGTGTGGTAGTTTACCTCGTGGTGTTACACCGGAATTATTTGCTGAATGGTTAAATCAATTGCATCAGGAAGGCGTAAAAGTGGTGTTAGATACAAGCAATGCGGCGCTGAATGCCGGTTTGAAGGCGCATCCTTGGTTGGTAAAACCTAATCATCGTGAATTAGAAAGTTGGATTGGTCATCGGCTTAATACAGAAGAAGAGATTATCAATGCTGCACAGCAGTTAAAAGCACAAGGAATTGAAAATGTGATCATTTCCATGGGGGCTGAAGGCTCATTATGGATTAATAATGAAGGTGTGATAAAAGCACAGCCGCCAAAATGTGAGAATATTGTCAGCACCGTGGGGGCGGGTGATTCTATGGTGGCAGGGTTAATTTATGGCATTGAAAAAGGTTTATCAAAATCAGAAACCTTAGCCTTTGCCAGTGCGGTTTCTGCGTTTGCCGTTTCGCAAAGTAATGTGGGAGTAAGCGATCCTGCACGACTTGACCCAATTTTAAACCAAGTGAAGATTACAGAGATTGAAGGATAATAAAATGAAGTTATTTTTAACCCAATCACCCGATATAGGCAGAGCAAAATTCTATTTATTACGTGAAGTATTTCGTGCGGCTGCACAGAAAGCAAATGTTTCACTGGTAGAAAATATCATAGAGGCTGATTTAGCCCTCGTATTCGGTTCACAATTACCAAATAATCCCGTATTAATGGGTAAAAAAGTGTTTATGGTGGGCGTTGATATTGCGATGAATTCACCGGAAGTGACTTTGGCGAATGCTTTAGCAAACGGTGTTGATTATGTTGCACCTGAAAGTGCGGTCAATTTTGCCGGCATTTCTGGCGTGAAAAATATCGTGGCTGTTACTGCTTGTCCAACAGGCGTTGCCCATACTTTTATGTCCGCAGAGGCGATAGAAACTTATGCGAAAAAACAGGGTTGGAATGTAAAAGTAGAAACCCGAGGTCAGGTGGGTGCAGGTAATGAAATTACCCCTGAAGAAGTGGCGACGGCTGATCTTGTTTTTGTGGCAGCAGATATTGATGTGCCGTTGGACAAATTTAAAGGCAAACCGATGTATCGTACTTCTACGGGGCTAGCTTTGAAGAAAACAGCACAAGAGTTCGACAAGGCCTTTAAAGAAGCCAAAGTATTTGAGGGAGGGAATACAGAAAATACGAGTGCTGATGAAACTGGTGAGAAAAAAGGTATATATAAGCACTTGATGACAGGCGTATCCCATATGCTGCCTTTGGTTGTTGCTGGTGGCTTATTAATTGCTATTTCTTTTATGTTTGGTATTGAAGCCTTTAAAGATGAAACTATTTTCCATGGTATTCCAAAAGCCTTGATGGATATTGGCGGTGGCGCAGCTTTCCATCTAATGATCGCCGTATTTGCCGGTTATGTGGCATTTTCTATTGCTGATAGACCGGGGCTTGCTGTGGGGTTGATTGGTGGTATGCTTGCTACAACGGCCGGAGCCGGGATTTTAGGGGGAATTGTTGCCGGTTTCCTTGCCGGTTATGTAGTAAAAGGGTTGAACGTTGCGATTAAATTACCGGCAAGTTTAACCTCCCTAAAACCGATTTTAATATTACCGCTTTTAGGCTCATTAATTGTGGGATTGGCGATGATCTATGTGATCAATCCGCCGGTTTCACAAGTGATGAGTGCTTTAAGCGAATGGTTAAAATCGATGGGTGAAGTGAATGCCATTGTATTGGGGACTCTAATCGGTGCAATGATGTGTATTGATATGGGCGGACCTGTCAATAAAGCGGCTTATACCTTCTCAGTAGGAATGATCGCTTCGCAAATTTACACACCAATGGCAGCGGCGATGGCGGCAGGTATGGTGCCACCAATCGGTATGGCGATTGCCACTTGGATTGCCCGCAATAAATTTACCGCCAACCAACGGGACGCAGGTAAAGCTTCTTTTGTGCTAGGGTTATGTTTTATTTCAGAAGGGGCATTGCCTTTTGTGGCGGCGGATCCGATTCGAGTGATTATTAGCTCCGTTATTGGTGGTGCAACAGCAGGGGCAATTTCCATGGCTTCGGATATCACATTACAGGCGCCACACGGCGGATTATTTGTTATTCCATTCGTTTCCGAACCAATGCGCTATTTAGCCGCTATTGCAGCAGGGGCTTTGGTAACCGGCGTGATTTATGCGGTGATTAAACCGAAAGCAACGGAATAATCCAACTAAAGTGCGGTTGGCTTTTTGGGTATTTTTAGCACTATGTAATAAATATACAAAATGAAAAACGTGGGGGCACACTGTGTGTCCCTACAAATAAACCAAAAATCTTTGAAAAAATTGACCGCACTTTTATAGACAGAGGGCAATATGGAAAAATATAACAAACTTCGCATTGAATGGGATTGCCGGCGTGGTATGTTGGAACTGGATAACATCATTATGCCATTTTACAAACAGCATTTTGAGCAGCTCTCAGATAACCAAAAAGATGTGTTTATTCGCTTACTTGCCTGCACGGATTTGCAACTTTTCTCTTGGTTTTTTAACCGAGGTAAATCTGAAGATATTGAAATTCAAAATATAGTGGAATATATTCAAATCATACAAAAAATGCCCACTACTTAAATTTATTTTTAACCTTTGAACTTTTTAACCCCCCCTATGTCAGATAAAACAGTGAGAGCTTGCTGTCTTGGATATTAAGGCGTGTTAGACATAGCATTAGGAGAAATATGGCTGAACAGCTAACAGATCAAGCTTTGGTAGAAAGGGTACAGCAAGGCGATAAGAAAGCCTTTAACTTATTGGTTTCGCGTTATCAAAATAAAGTTGCGGGGTTACTTACCCGCTATGTTTCGCGTAATGACATTCCCGATGTTGTACAAGAATCCTTTATAAAAGCCTATCGTTCCATAGAATCTTTTCGTGGTGATAGTGCGTTCTACACTTGGCTATATCGAATTGCCGTGAATACGGCGAAAAATTATTTAACGGCGCAGGGGCGTCGTCCACCAAGCGAAGATATTTTAGCAGAAGATGCTGAAAGCTATGATGTGGGAACTCATCTCCGTGAGGTGGATACCCCAGAAAATGAAATGTTATCCGGTGAACTGGAAAAAATTGTGTTTGATACGATTAACGGTATGCCGGAGGATTTAAAAACAGCGATTACACTTCGTGAATTAGAAGGCTTAAGTTATGAAGATATCGCACAAATTATGGATTGTCCCGTAGGCACTGTGCGTTCTCGAATTTTCCGTGCACGTGAAATTATCGAAAACAAGATACAACCGCTTATGCAACGTTAAAAAGTTGGAGTTTAAAATGCAAAAAGAGTTACTTTCAGCCTATATGGATGGCGAGCAAGTTGATGCCTCATTTACGGAAAAGTTATGTTGTGATAAATCATTGAGCCGGTCTTGGGCTACTTATCATATGGCACGAGCAGTAATTCGGAAAGAAAGTGCGGTTATTTTAGGCACGGATTTTACTGCAAAAATGGCTGATTTAATTGAACATGAAGAAATTGAAAGGGTAGAAATCACCACTTCTCAGCCAACAGTTGAGGATGTGAAAAACTTACCGTTTATGCGTAAATTCAAGTCTTTCTTTGCGCCTGTTGCTCAAATTGCCGTGGCGGCGAGTGTATGTTTGGTGGCGGTATTTGGCGTACAATCATTTAATGCCAAAAATGATGTAAATAATGCACCGGAAACGCCGGTTTTACAAACCTTGCCTTTTAATAATTCGGTTCAAGAAGTCAGCTATAATGCACCGACCAAAGATGTTGCCAAGGCTGATCAGATGGAACAAAAAAATCGCCGTATTGGTGCAATGTTGCAAAACTATGAATTACAACGCCGTATGCATGCCGATGCTTTGAATGTTGGTAGCAATCAGGCAAAATAATTATTTAATAAACCGAGATAATTCACCACCAATCGCTTTGATGTGGTGAATTTTTTTATGAATCATTAGGTTATGAAAAAAATATCGTTAAACTTGGGCGCTCTTTTGTTGACTTTTCTTTTCAGTTTTTCTGCTATAGCGGAGGAGGTTTCTGCAAAGCAAACTTTGGAAAGAATGGCACAAGCGGCGAATCATCTCAATTATGAAATTGCTTTTGTGCAAACTTCCCCGGCAAATATGGATTCTTTTCGTTATCGTCATATCAAACGTGATAATAAAACTTACGCACAATTAGTTACGCTTGACGGAGAACAACAGGAAATTATTCAGCGTGATAATTTGGTCAGCTATTTCCAGTTAGGGTCTCGAGCTTTCACGCTCAATAGTGGCAGTATTGTTGATGCATTACCGTCGGTGATTCGCAGTAATTTTGATAAATTAGCGGAAAACTATGACTTTATTGTGTTAGGAAAAAACCGGGTAGCCGGTCGCTTTGTCGATACCATTCGGATTGTGCCAAAAGATGATTTTCGCTATCAATATGTCGTTTTTGTCGATGAAGAAAACGGTTTATTGCTTCGCAGTGATATGCTTGATCGTGATGGTAAATTGTTGGATCAATTTCGAGTTGTGACACTTTATATTGATGATCGTCTAAAAGGATTAACAGATTATTTAAATAAGGTTTCAACGCCACCATTACTCAATGAAGCACAAAATACTGTCGCCACACTTAGCTGGAAAGCGGGTTGGTTACCACATGGATTTGAAAGTATTCGCTATAGCCAAGATTTGTTTGATGGTGAAATTATTGATAGTACTTTATTCAGTGATGGCTTGTTCACCTTCACTTTATATGTCACTAAGGCGGAAAGCCCACAGCCTCATCAAGATCAAACATGGAAACAGGGCGAATATACGTTATATAGTGAAGTGATTGGTGATAAAGAAATCACATTTATTGGGCAGTTGCCTATTGCCACCGCAAAGCGTATTGTGCAGGAAGTAAAATTTTCCAATCATTAACAGAAAAAAGTGCGGTTGATTTCAACCGCATTTTTATACTCTGGTTTTCAATTAATTAAAAAGTTTTAAAAAATATTCAAAGCCTTTGGGTTTATTAGGTAAACTAGCATGGCTTAATCATCAATTTTTAATAATGTTTAGCTAACAAAAATGAAAAAATATCCTCTCAAATTAACCGCACTTTTATTTTCTTTCTCGGCATTTTCTGTGTTTGCTGAGCAAACCGTAGATATTGAAATTCGGGGGATCAAGGGGGAGCGTGCTATTCGCAACACAGAACTTAATGTTGAGCTGATCAATAAAGAAGAAATGGATGGCTCAGATCGTTATAAGCAACTTGTTACTGATGCCGTAGATAAAGGTTTGCGTGTATTTGGTTATTATGATTCTTCAGTCACTTTTGAATTAAAAAAGCAAAAAAAAGGACGGGATCTACTTATTGCCTATGTCAAACCGGGGGAACCTACGCGAATTGCAGGTACGGATGTCCAAATTGAAGGGGAGGCTACGCAAGATGAGGCGTTTGATGATTTGCGTAAAAATTTACCAAAAGAGGGCGAGTTAGTTGAACATCAAAAATATGATGATTATAAAAGTAGCCTTTCCAGCCTTGCTCTCGCTCGTGGTTATTTAGAGGGGAAATTTGCGGTTTCCCGTTTAGAGATTAGCCCGGAAACCCATCAGGCTTGGTGGCGAATGCTATTTGATAGTGGCGTGCGTTACCATTATGGCGAAATAAAATTCAATAGTACGCAAATTCGTGAAGATTATTTGCAAAATATGTTAAAGATTAAATCGGGCGATCCTTATTTACTAAATCAACTTTCTGAGCTGAGCAATGATTTTTCTTCGACGAATTGGTTTAGCTCCGTGTTATTACAGCCTCAAGTCGATGAAGAAAATAAAGTCGTAAATTTAGATGTCTTAATGTATCCCCGTAAAAAAAATGCGATGGAATTAGGGGTTGGATTTGCTACAGATACCGGTCCTCATTTACAAATTGGTTGGACAAAACCCTGGATTAATGATCGTGGACACAGTTTTCGTAACAATCTTTATGTATCTTCACCAAAGCAAACCCTTGAAGCGATATATAAAGTCCCACTCTTAAAAAATCCCTTGAATTATTATTACGAATTTTCTGCCGGTTTAGAAAATGAGGATAAAAATGACACTAAAACCACCTCCATGACATTAGCTGGGCTACGTTACTGGAATAATGCCGAAGGTTGGCAATATTTTGCCGGTGTGAGGGCGCGTTATGATAAATTTACCCAAGCGGATGTTGATGATAAAACCCTTTTGGTTTATCCAACAGGTGGTTTTAATCGAACCCGCTTGCGTGGTGGAATGTTTCCGACTTGGGGGGATTCACAAAAAATCACCGTAGATGTGGCTTATAAAGGGTTACTGTCTGATGCAAGTTTTTTTAAAGTGCAAGCTTCAACGGGGTGGATTCGCACTTATGCGGAAAATCACCGTATTATCACTCGTGCCGAAATAGGTTATTTAAACACTAAAGATATTAATAAAATC
This sequence comes from Rodentibacter genomosp. 1, assembly GCF_001999285.1. Taxonomy (GTDB): domain Bacteria; phylum Pseudomonadota; class Gammaproteobacteria; order Enterobacterales; family Pasteurellaceae; genus Rodentibacter. The sequence continues at coordinate 53,958 of NZ_MLHN01000004.1, read as the reverse complement.
CCACCGACATTACGTTTTTTTGCTGGGGGTGATCGTAGCGTACGTGGTTACGGTTATAAAAAAATTTCACCTAGAGATCATAATAACAAACTTGTGGGTGGTTCTCGTTTGCTAACAGGATCTTTTGAATATCAATATCAAGTTTATCCTTCTTGGTGGGGGGCAACTTTCGTGGATGCTGGGTTTGCAGCAAATCGTTTTACTCATGAAGAATTACGCTATGGTGCGGGTCTCGGTGTCCGTTGGGCATCACCTGTGGGGGCGATTAAATTTGATATTGCGACCCCAATACGAGATAAAGATAAGAGTAGTAACATTCAATTCTACATTGGCTTAGGTACAGAAATTTAGGTGAAAATTATGTCGAAACAAGAAATAAAAACGGAAGATACACCACCTCAATCCATACCCGAGAAGAAAAAAAGCGGTTTCCGTAAAGCCATTTGTATAGGAAGTGCGGTCATTTTTGTACCTGTTGTTGCTCTTGTCGGAATGCTTTCTTTTGATGCCGGGCAACGAGGACTAATTCGGGTGGTGGATAACCTGCTTGATGATCTTTCTATTGGACATATTGAAGGAGGGTTACAACAGGGGCTAATTTTGCAAAATATAGGTTATCAAACGGCAGGCGTTGATACTAAAATTGCTCAAGCTCGCTTACAGCTGGATTTTGGCTGTTTACTTTCTCGTAAAATTTGTGTGGAAGATGTGGATATTAAATCTCCCGAGATTTTTCTAGATACTACTAAATTAGCGCCATCAGAACAAAAACAGATGGAATCTTCTCCGATGAAAAAACTGAGTTTACCAATCAGTCTTGATGTGAAAAATGTCACTGTGGATAAACTCAGATTCCAGCTTGATCAAACTCATATTGACCTTGAGCATTTTCAAAGCGCGGTCAGTTTAAATAATGAATCGGGCTTGATATTAGCACAGACTGAACTTAATAAGCTTAATGTTAAACATGTTCAACCCAACCCAACAAAAAAGCCGGCTGAACCGAAAAATCATCAACCGGTGGATTGGGATGCCATTGAACAAAATCTTACTCCTGCATTTTTAGGCAATTTAAATGAAGTGAATTTGCCCTTTGATATTCATATTCCAAGCCTTGTTGCGAAGGATTGGCAATATCTCTTACAAAACGAACAATCTGAAGAATTACAACGTATTGGTCTGTCTCATTTGATGTTACAAGCCGATGTCACAGGATATGAGGTTAAACTTAAAAAATTAGCCTTAGAAAGTTCATTAGGTAATTTAGATTCACAAGGTTCATTACAACTTAATGGTGATTTTCCGGTTGATTTGAGCTTAACTTCTGCACTTAATGCGATTCAATCCGAAGGAAAAGATATCCTTTCTAAAACAGATGTACAATTTTCTCTTTCAGGATCGCTGAAAAAAACAACCGCACTTTCTCTCACAACAAAGGGGGGGCTGGATGCACAGCTAGATGGTGAGGTGAAATTAGCAGAAGATAAAATGCCATTAAATCTCACCTTAAAGGTCTCTAAGGGGCAATATAGTTTTGCCGAAAATTTAATGCCGCTCAAAATTAACGATGTGGCATTAACCTTAAGCGGTGATTTGCTTGATTATCAAGCAAAATTAGTGGGTGATGTGGAGGGGATGACGCATATTCCTCACACACATTTATCACTTGATGCGGGGGGGAAATTATATGAAGCGAAGATTAATGAGTTTAATCTCAAGACGTTAGACGGTTCGGCAATATTAACGGGATCGGCAAGCTGGAAATATGGTGTGAAATGGGAGGCAAAAGCGGATTTAAGCAACATGAATATTCGCCCTTATGTTCCTGAGATGCCGGCGGTGCTGTCTGGTAAATTGGCCGTATCGGGTGCGGCGGGGAGTGCCGGTTGGCATGTGGATATCCCAACATTAGATTTAAGCGGTAAGCTTTCCAATCGTCCACTAAGTTTGAAAGGTAATTTGCTCTTAAGTGATAAGGTATTGGTGAATATTCCGGTGCTCTTGCTGAATTACGGAGAGAATCGGCTTCATGCCAAGGGTGAATTGAGTGAGCAATCGGATCTCACATTAGATATTCATGCACCAAATTTATGGGGGTTATATGCTGATGTGGCAGGTTCGGTAGTAGGAAAAGCCACAATAAAAGGTAAATTGAGCGAACCTCATGTGATAGTTGATCTCAATACACAAAATCTCCATTGGCAGACTCTAAATATTGCCGGTGCAACGATTAAAGGCAATCTTTTGAGTGCTCCCCTATTGAAAGGAGAGCTAAGCGTAAAAGGCGGAAATATTCGTTATGGCGATACGGTAGCAATACATTCCGTCAATTTAACGCTGACAGGTGATGAAAAAAATCACAAATTAGTTTTCGCTTCTCAAGGTAAACCAGCGGCAGCAAATTTACAAATCTCTGGGAATTTTGACCGCACTTCACAGCAATGGAAGGGCACGTTGAGCCAAGTAAAAATTGATACGCCGATTGGTGAGATAAAACCAAATCAATCTATTTCTGTCACCTATGATAATAACTTAACACAAGCTTCAATTAGCACACATTGTTGGGTAAATAGCGATGTGGATTTGTGTTTCCCTCAGGACTTTAGAGTGGGAGAAAAAGGGGAAATTCCATTTAGCGTCAAACGTCTTAATTTGAATTTAGTAAATAAATTGACTGAGCAAGATATGTTGAAGGGACAGTTGCGTAGTGAAGGAAAAGTGGCTTGGTTTAGCGATAAACCGTTCATGCTAAATGTATCACTGAACGGTGATAACCTTTTGGTGACGCAAAAATTAGATTACCGCACATTTAAACTTGCTATTCCAAAGTTGACATTAAATACAGATATTCAAAATAACAATCTGACATTAAAATCGGATATCAGTGTGCAAAATCAAGGCCGTATCCACACGGATTTGAAATTGAATGATTTAAGTGGCGCCCGTCATCTTGGCGGAACATTCCGTATTGAACGATTAAATTTAGCCTTATTAAATCAGTTATTCAGTCATGGAGAAAACATCAATGGTGAAATTGTTTCGACACTCACACTAGGAGGAAATCTTGAAAAACCGTTGCTAAACGGGCATTTCGATCTTCGTCACCTGAAAACCAAACTAAAAATGCTCCCTTTTGAAGTGACAAATGGTGAAATGGCACTTCGTTTTGATGGCACTCATTCCACTTTACAAGGCAATATACAAACACCCGCAGGCAGTTTAAGAATGAATGGTCGTGCAAATTGGACAAATTTATCGGTGTGGAGTACGGAGGTGAGAGCCGAAACCGAAAACTTTAAACTTGATCTCCCCTCAATAGGAAAACTTCGCCTTTCTACTAACGTGTTAGCAAAGGCTACGCCAAAGTTATTGGAATTATCGGGAAATGTGGATATTCCATGGGCACGGATTAAGGTGGATGCTTTACCGGAGAATGCCGAGCCGGTAAGTGAAGATGAAGTGATTTTAAATGGCCCGCGTAAAAGTAAAGAAGTGTTGATTAATCGAGAGTTTGCCTCCACTACCCAATCCGGTATGGAAATTCGTTCTGATTTAAAGATTAATATCGGCAATGATGTCCATTTCGATGCTTACGGTTTTAAATCTAATTTGGATGGATTACTTGCTGTTAAACAAGAAAAAGGGCGCTTGGGTTTATATGGTCAAATTGATTTAAAAAATGGGCGTTACGCCTCTTTTGGACAGGATTTAATCATCCGTAAAGGACAAATTCATTTTGCCGGCTTGGCTTCACAGCCAATGTTGAATATTGAAGCTATTCGTAATCCGGATGCTATGGAAGACAGCAAGATTACGGCTGGGGTAAAAGTGGTAGGCGTGGCAACCAATCCGGAAGTAACGGTTTTTTCTAATCCAACGAAACCGCAAGATCAGGCGCTTTCTTATTTACTCACAGGGCGTTCTTTAGAAGACAGTGGGCAAGCCGGATCAGGCGGCTCGGTGGGGGCGGCATTACTTGGCATGGGATTGGCAAAAAGCAGTAAACTTGTAGGTGGCATTGGCGAAGCCTTTGGTATTCAAGATTTAAATCTTGGCACGGCTGGAGTGGGTGATAGCTCAAAAGTGCAAGTAAGCGGTAATATTGGTAAACGCTTGCAGGTAAAATATGGGGTCGGTCTATTTGATGGCTTAGCGGAGGTGACTTTACGCTATCGATTACTCCCACAACTTTATTTCCAATCGGTCTCTAGTACAAACCAAGTATTTGATTTACTTTATCAATTTGAATTTTAGGAATGATTTTATGAATAACGAATGGCAAGCCGAACAAGAGATTTTGTCTTATCCTCGAACGAATACCCGTGAAATTGCGGCGATTGATCTTGGTTCAAATAGTTTCCATATGATTGTGGCCAGAATTATGAATGGCTCTATTCAGGTGTTATCACGTTTAAAACAAAAAGTGAAATTGGCGGAAGGATTGGACGAAAATGCCGTATTAAGCCAAGAAGCTATTAGTCGAGGTGTAAATTGTTTGGCATTATTTGCTGAGCGTTTGCAGGGATTTACGCCGGAAAATGTGAATGTTGTCGGCACCTATACTTTGCGAAGAGCGGTCAATAATGACGAATTTTTACGCCAAGCGGCAGCAGTTTTCCCTTATCCGATTAATATTATTAGTGGGCAAACTGAGGCAAAAACTATCTATGCCGGGGTGTGTCATACGCAGCCGGAGAAAGGCAGAAAATTGGTAGTGGATATTGGTGGTGGCTCTACTGAAATGATTGTAGGCGATGATTTCACACCGATTGTTGCAGAGAGTCGCCATATGGGGTGTGTGAGTTTTGCATCAAAATATTTCAAGGATGGCAAAATTTCTCAAGAAAATTTTGAAAAAGCCTATCAAAGTGCGGTCAATAAAATAGAAGATCTAGGTTGGGAATATCGCAATCTTGGCTGGCAATCCGTATTGGGTTCTTCCGGTACGATTAAAACCGTGCATCAAGTAATTGTGGCTACTTTAGATCCGAATGGCATTATTACTAAAGCCCGTTTAGAGGATTTAATTGAGCAAACATTGCGGGCGCAGCATTTTGATGAATTAAATATGATGGGATTGAATCCGGAGCGAGTGGATGTTTTTGTCCCGGGATTGGCGATTTTAAGTGCTGTGTTTGATGTGTTTCACATTGGGCAGATGCGTTATTCCGATGGTGCGTTGCGTGAAGGAATGATTTACAGTCTTGAGAGAAATTTCCAAGTCGCAGATATCCGAGCACGTACAGCATGGGGACTAACAGAACAATTTGATATTGATACTGAGCAGGCTCATCGCACCGCAGGCAGTGCAAATCTACTGGCACATCAATATACCCAATGGATTAAACCGGCACAGGCAGAGGAAATGAAAAGTGTATTGCTTTGGGCTGCACACCTACATGAAGTGGGGATTGTGATTAACCATAAAGGTATGCAAAAACATTCGGCATATATTCTACAAAATATGGAACTGCCGGGATTTGATCGGGAGCAACAACGTTTGCTCGCATTGCTTGTGCGCTTACACATCGGCACATTAAAAATCACCGATTTAACGCAATTTGCCCGTTATGATGAACAAGATGTACTGGCATTAATTCGTTTATTACGTCTTGCGGTGATGTTGAATAAATCTCGCCAAGCCACAGAGAAAACCCAAAAAATTATGCTTAAGACCAGTCGTATTTCTACGGATTGGATATTAGAATTTGAACAAGGCTATCTTGAACGAAATCCACTGATTTGGAATGAACTTCGTCAAGAAAGTCATAGTTTGAAAGAGTTGGAATTGGGGCTGGTGTTTAATTAACCTGAGGGCGTGATTGACCGCATCTCGTAAATTTGTTTTTGCTCTAACAATAACGAATAAAGATTTGCTAAAAAATAGGTTTGTTCCGCATGGGGAATGTCAAAAGGCATAAAAGAGAGCAAATCTTTGTGAATTCTTAAAACTTGCGGAAAAATGACCGCACTTTGGATTTCTTTAAACATCTCTTGGTAGAGGGGAGACGCGCAGCCTCCACGTTCAATGCGCCCAAGGCTACAAGCGACATGGAACAATAACATATCGACCAACTTAGAATTGACATCTGCTTTCCAATAATGCTCTAGACGATCACGCAACTGAAATATCACATCAATAATCGGCTGATTAATCTGTTTACGTAATTTCCAGCGTTCAAGTTGATTAAGCAGTCGCATTTTGGTTCCTGTTCCTCTAAAATTATCTCCCATAATCTACCGCACTTTATGTAAAGAAAACAGTGCATAGATCACAAATTGGTAACAAATCATAAAATTCATAAGGAATTAACAAAGATGATAGACAATACCGTTTTCAATCGCTATGAGGGGTTGATTTTTGATATGGATGGCACATTGATTGATACGATGCCGGTACATGCCCGTGCTTGGGGAAGGGTGGGAGAACAATTCGGCTATGAGTTTGACAGCCAAATTATGTATCAACTGGGCGGGGCGACAGTGCGAACTATTGCTTCGGCGATTATGGAAAAAGCCGGTATGCCGCAACGCTACCTTGATGAAGTGATTGAGGCAAAACGAGCACTTTCTTATCAATTAATTCCTACCGAATCAAAATTACTTCCCACTTTTGAGATTGTTCGACATTTTCATCAAAAAAAGCCGATTTCATTAGGTTCCGGCTCTCATCGCCATTTAATTGATATGCTAATGGAGAAACTTGCGATTGCGGATTATTTTGATGCGATTGTCAGTGCCGATGATGTAAAACAACATAAACCTCATCCGGAAACATTCTTACGATGTGCGGAATTAACAGGTGTGAATCCGGCAAATTGTATTGTGTTTGAAGATGCGGATTTAGGGGTTCAGGCAGGATTAAATGCAGGAATGGATGTATTTGATGTGCGTACGCAGCAACTGATTAAAGCATAAAGAATGACTGAATATGAAAAAATGATGGCCGGATTGGCGCATTTACCTGAAAAAGCGGAATTAAAACGTATGCGCCAACAGGCTCGAGAAATCTTGTTTGAATTTAACCGCACTTCACCGAATGATGATGACACGCAAAATAGGTTGATCAGAAAATTGTTTGGTCAAGCGGATAAAACGACCGCTATTAATGCCCCTTTTCACTGTGATTATGGGATAAACATCAAAGTAGGGAAGAATTTCTTTGCTAATTATCATTGTGTGATGTTGGATAATGGTGGTATCACCATTGGTGATGATGTGATGTTTGCACCTAACGTAAGCCTTTATACCGTGGGGCACCCTTTAGATGTCGAATTGCGTAATATGGGGTGGGAGCAAGCCAAGCCGATTACTATTGGCAATAATGTTTGGATTGGCGGCAGTGTCGTGATTTTACCGGGGGTGACGATAGGCGATAATGTTGTAGTGGGTGCCGGTAGTGTCGTGAATAAAGATTTACCGAATAATGTTTTAGCATTTGGTAATCCTTGTCGTGTTGTACGGGAAATAACCGAACAAGATCGCGAAAATTATATACGAACTTATCAACCCAATTTCTAATATGGATTGGTTTTCCTTTAGTTTTTGGGCTGAAACTTGGCAAAATCATTCACTATGGTTAATGTTTGCCAGTGCTTTTTTAAGTGCCACCGTGCTACCCGGTAATTCGGAAGTCGTCTTTATAACATTGGCTATTCCAAAATTAACTTTCAATTCCGTGTTCGGTTCGGATATTTTAGGACTCGTTTTTATTGCCACATTGGGAAACGGTTTAGGCAGTCTTACGACTTATGCGATTGGTCGCTGGTTTCCTAAATTTGAAAGTAAAAATGACCGCACTTTGTGGGTTATGGAAAAGCTGCAACGTTATGGTGCAGGGGTATTGTTACTGAGTTGGTTACCGATTATCGGCGATTTATTTTGTGCGGTCGCAGGTTGGCTACGTTTAAACTTTACAGCAAGTTGCCTATTTATTTTTATAGGCAAATTGATTCGTTATACATTGTTATTGTTTTTAAGTACGCCGTTCTTATAAAATGCCTAAAAAAAGCCCTTCAACGAGTGAAGGGCAAATAACCTAAGGAACCAATTTTATTAAAACAACTGCAAGTTGCTCGTATTCTAAGACCCAATACTTGCCGGAAAGTTCAGGAATAAATTGAAAAAATTGACAATTTCTTGAATAAAATTTACAACCAAATGATTTATAAGGAAAAGTTTATGCCATTACTTGATAGTTTTAAAGTGGATCACACGAAAATGAATGCTCCTGCAGTACGTATTGCAAAAATAATGCAAACGCCAAAGGGCGATGACATTACCATTTTTGATCTACGTTTCTGTATTCCAAATAAAGAAATTCTCCCACCAAAAGGGATTCACACTCTTGAACATTTATTTGCCGGTTTTATGCGTGATCATTTAAATAGTGATAGCGTAGAAATTATTGATATTTCACCAATGGGCTGTCGTACCGGTTTTTATATGTCGTTAATCGGTACGCCAAACGAACAACAAGTCGCGCAAGCATGGTTAGCATCTATGCAAGATATTCTGAATGTCAGAGATCAAGCGGCGATCCCTGAATTAAATATTTACCAATGTGGTACTTATACAGAACATTCTCTTGATGAAGCGCACGAGATTGCTAAAAATGTTATTGCTCGTGGTGTTGGGGTGAATAAAAATGCTGAACTTTCCCTTGATGAATCGTTATTAAAATAAGGAGACAATATGACAACCCTTGGCACCGCATTAAGCCCGAATGCAACGAAAGTGATGATGCTTGGCTCTGGTGAGTTAGGTAAAGAAGTGGTGATTGAACTGCAACGTTTAGGTGTAGAAGTCATCGCAGTCGATCGTTACGAAAATGCACCCGCACAGCAAGTGGCACATCGTGCTTATACGATTTCTATGTTAGACGGCGATGCACTGAAAGCTTTAGTAGAAAAGGAAAAACCTGATTATATTGTGCCGGAAGTGGAGGCGATTGCCACAGCGACCTTAGTGGAATTGGAACAAGCCGGTTTTAATGTTGTCCCAACGGCAAAAGCAACGCAACTCACCATGAACAGGGAAGGCATTCGCCGTTTGGCGTCAGAAGAATTAGGTTTACCAACCTCCGCTTACCAATTTGTGGATAACTTTGACGATTTCCAATGTGCGGTAGAAAAAATCGGTATTCCATGCGTGGTAAAACCGATTATGTCTTCATCCGGTCATGGACAGAGTATTTTGAAGTCAAAAGACGATCTACAAAAAGCATGGGACTATGCGCAGGAGGGGGGACGTGCCGGTGCAGGACGTGTCATTGTTGAAGGTTTTGTTAAATTTGATTATGAAATCACCTTACTAACGGTTCGCCACATTAATGGAACGAGTTTCCTTGCCCCTATCGGACATCGCCAAGAAGATGGTGATTATCGCGAATCTTGGCAACCGCAAGCTATGTCTGATAGCGCATTACAAAAAGCGCAAGCCATTGCAGAAAAAATCACCGGCGCATTAGGTGGACGAGGCATTTTTGGCGTGGAAATGTTTGTTTGTGGTGATGAGGTGATTTTTAATGAAGTTTCTCCCCGCCCTCATGATACCGGTATGGTGACTTTAATTTCACAGGAATTATCTGAATTTGCCCTTCACGCTCGAGCAATTTTAGGTTTACCAATTCCTGACATCACGCTTATCAGCCCATCGGCATCCAAAGCCATTGTGGTGGAAGGAAAATCAAAAAATATCCAATTTAGTGGAATTGATAAAGCCCTTGCAGAACCGCACACCAATATCCGATTATTTGGTAAAGGCGAAGTCAACGGGCATCGACGCTTAGGGGTGTTGTTAGCACGGGATATTTCCGTTGAAAAAGCGTTGGAGAAAACAAAACGGGCTTATGCGCAGTTGGACATTAAGTTGTAGTTTTGCGAATTTTTAAATGATAAAGTGCGGCCAATTTTGACCGCACTTTTGCTTTGGATTACCATTGATAGCGATATAATGCTTGGATTTGATAAGGTTTGTCGTAACGTTTTCCGTCTGCACGGCTGATTTCTAAACCGAAACGATGGTTGGTTATCCTTGCATTCACACCTAGAATACTTTCAAAACGCCCACGGCTATCTTCAACATTGAGTGCCGCATTTGCATAATGAATTTTGCTGTTGTTATTGCGACTGGTGATAGCATTAATTTCTGCATAAGGTTGTAAATTCCAGCCGTTAGCTAGAGCAAAACTTTTCGCTGCACGCAAACCGACACGGGAGTAAACGGAAGAAAGGTTATCTTCATTTTCTTTACCTTGAACGTGCGTCCAGCCTAATTGTGCTTGTGGCGTGATGATCCAATCGCCACTCAATTTGAATTGTTTACCGAGCTCACTTGACAGCGTATAGGCATTGTAACGATGTTTTTCTGTGTGATCGGATTGTGCTTTCAAACGGCTATATTTCACAATGTTATCCACATAAATGCCGTTGTTAGCGAGATAAGTGGCGTATAAGCCCACCGTATTACTACGTACCTTGCCTTCGCCATAATTGCCATTGAAATCAACGTCGGCTTGGCTACGTCCGATAAATCCACCTAGTCGGAAATTATCATTTACAGCAGCGTCCGCTCCCACTTGTAAACTGTGAACATTTTGTTTGAAGCCGGAAGTTTGGCTGTTACCGGTAGAAAGTGCGGTCAATTTTTCACGAGAATTTACATTGCGTACCCATACATTGCCTTTCTCTCCGTTTTTCACTTCGCCTAAACGTTGATGAATACCGCTGAGTTCATTTTCGACAAGCAATAATTGGGCTTGGCGGAGTGAGACCTGTGCATTGGCTTTATTGGATAATAAGGCAGTTTGCGGTAAAGTCGGGTTGGTAGGTTGAACAGGGATAACTGGCGCAATAGGTACAGTCGGTATGTTTGGTGTTTCCGGCTGAACGCTAGGATTTGTAGGCTCTATTGGTGTACTTGGTATTTCAGGTTGTACATCGGGATTTGTTGGGGCTATTGGTGTAGGCATTTCCGGTTTTACATCCGGTGTTTTAGGTGGCGTAACCGCACTTTGTGAATTTGCTAAGACCCAGTTATTTCCTTCTTTGGTTAGGAAATACTGATATGCACCTAAATCCACACGGTTATTCGGGTTGGTTAAGCTAAATGCCGCATTTCCGCCATTAGTTTCAACGAGTGTCAGTTTACGGTTAGCCACTGCAACACCATGATCCGTTACCCCTAGTTTGTGGTTTCCTTCTGCTGTACCTTCTACAATAATTTTATCGCCTTTATTTTCAGCGATATTGGTATTAAGGTTAAATGTGCCCGAGCCGGTGAGGTTGCCTTTAATAGTGAGAGTTTGGAAATTATCGCTTTTTTTTAAATTGATAACGCTATTGTTCAGTGTAAGATTACTTACGCTTGAAAGCGTTGCTCTATCATCAAGTCCGTTGATTGTCCAAGTTGAATCCGTTAAATTAACATTAATCGTACTTTCATGTTGATTTTGTTCATCTTTATAAACATTTATACGCCCATTCAATGTACTATTATTTGCTGTAAATGTAATATTTTCAGTAAGAGAATAACCATAATAAACAATATTTTCAGCTCTCATGAGAACAGGTGCACTTAGGGTTGAGTTATTAACAGTAATTTGAACTTTGCCTTCGGTATCCTTGTCGCCACGCCAATCTGAGATCCCCGCAAATGCACGTTTATCTGATGTTAATGTAGAATTAGTAATATTAATAGATAAAGGTGTGTTGTCTGCTTCATAAGATAAAGTCGATGCGTAATCAGTTGCAGTAAGTGTAATATTTTCTAAATTCGCAGTACTATTTTTATAAAAAAACACCCCTTCATTACCTGAACCAGTTAGGGATATTGTTGCATTCTTTACATTTACAGTGGAATTATTCAAAACGAAAGTTTCACTTATTTTTCCATGATCTACTTCTGTTTTATAACTGCCCCCATTGATATTAACAGTCGAATTCACGGAGTGGAGCGCATTCTGAAGGTCATTCAGGTTTGCTGATAATGTCACATTATTAAGCGTTACATCAGAATTTCCAATACGAATCCCTGAAGGTTTTCCACTTGAAATAGAAACTTGAACGTTAGTAATAGTAGTATTTGGGCTATCTGTAATTTCAAGTTTCCCCCTCCAACGATTGAGATCTTGTTGATTGATCACACAACCATTTAGCGTTGCACCATTTTTCCCAATAATATCCACACCACTAGGACTACAAGCCACTTCATCAGCCCATGCCAAATTCGTCATACTTAATGCCACTGCCACTAAACTCAGTTTAAAAGTGCGGTCATATTTCTTATTGTTTTTCATTTTTGGTTTCCTTTAAATATAAAAAAGCCGATTTCATACTAAATCGGCTTGAATTTTATCTATTTAGTTACTAACCCGCAACGGCAATACGTTTCATATCCGTCATATAGCCACGTAACTCTTGACCGATTAATTCAACCGGATGGTTACGGATTGCATCGTTTACATCACGTAAGGTAATGTTGTCGATTTCAACGGTTGGAGTTGGTTCGCCTAAGTCACCTTTTTGCAGGGTTGGGATAATTTCTTTGGCAAGAATTGGGGTCGCTACGTTAGAGAATAAGTAGTTACCGTATTCTGCGGTGTCAGAAATCACCACGTTCATTTCATATAAACGTTTACGTGCAATCGTGTTCGCAATTAATGGTAATTCGTGAAGTGATTCGTAGTAGGCGGACTCTTCATAAATACCGCTTTCTACCATGGCATCAAAGGCTAGTTCAACACCGGCTTTCACCATGGCGATCATTAATACACCATTATCAAAATATTCTTGCTCGCTGATTTTGCCATCATATTTTGGTGCATTTTCAAAGGCGGTTTTAGCGGTCGCTTCACGCCATGCCAATAAATCTTTATCGCCGGTTGCCCAGTCTGCCATCATGGTTTCAGAGAAGTGACCGCTAATGATGTCATCCATATGTTTGTAGTATAAGAACCCGAGTTTTTCTTTAATTTGTTCAGAAAGCTCGAATGCACGTAATTTTGCACTGTTGGATAAGCGATCCATCATTAACGTGATACCGCCTTGTTTTAAGGCTTCGGTGATGGTTTCCCAACCATATTGGATTAATTTTCCGGCATAGGCAGGATCTTTGCCGTCAGCCACTAATTTGTTGTAGCACACGATAGAACCGGCTTGCAACATACCGCAAAGAATGGTTTGCTCTCCCATTAAATCGGATTTCACTTCTGCGACAAATGAAGACTCTAACACACCCGCACGATGACCGCCGGTTGCTGCCGCCCACGCTTTGGCAATTGCCATACCCTCACCTTTCGGGTCATTTTCAGGGTGAACGGCGATTAAGGTTGGTACACCAAAACCACGTTTGTATTCTTCACGCACTTCCGTACCCGGGCATTTTGGCGCGACCATAACAACGGTTAAATCAGAGCGAATTTGCTCGCCTTGTTCAACGATGTTGAAACCATGGGAATAGCCGAATGCTGCACCTTGTTTCATTAATGGCATTACATCTGCCACCACTTTTGAGTGTTGTTTATCCGGTGTGAGGTTCACTACTAAATCGGCGGTTGGAATTAATTCTGCATAAGTGCCAACCTTGAAACCGTTTTCCGTTGCACGTTGAAATGAAGCACGTTTTTCTGCAATGGCTTCAGGGCGTAACGCATAGCTTACATCTAAACCGGAATCACGCATATTTAAACCTTGGTTTAAACCTTGCGCACCACAGCCTACGATGACAATTTTTTTACCTTTTAGAAAATTTGCTTCATCGGCAAATTCTTCACGATCCATAAAACGACAACGACCCAATTGGTCTAATTTTTGACGTAAATTCAATGTGTTGAAATAGTTAGCCATATAGTTTCCTTAATGTTGTAAGGGTGAATGATTGTATGATGTTGTGTTTGCATAGTTTTTATTTTGAATGGGATTATAAGGTTTTTTGTGGTTGCGTAAAGTGATATTATAGGAATATGATGTTGTGGTTTTTGCAATAATATTTGTCTTATTTGGCATCGGCTTTCGCCGATGGGCGACCTACTTTCTTTTACTCGTGTAAAAGAAAGTAGGCAAAGAAAACACGCCCCAGTTAAATCGCTAATCTTTGCTTTATTGTCATTTTCTTAACGCTAAATTTGTAAACTCGCTACGCTCAAACAGTACAAATTTAGCTAAAAATGCCAAGTCGCAAAGGCGATTTATATGGGGCCCCGAATATATCAGAGCATTTAATGTAAAAGTGCGGTTGATTTTAAAATTATTTTATTCTACAAAAAACATGGCGAATTTTAACCGCACTTTTGGGGTTCATAGAAATAACAAATCAGGTTCCCTTCTTTTCCGCCTTTGTGGAGTTGAATTTGTAGGAAATTTTCGTCTGTTTGAGCAACGTAGTTGCGAGTTCAGAAAATTTCCGTCAAGCAAATTCAATGTAACAAAGGAAATAAGGAAAAGCAGGGCGTGTTTTCTTTTTGCCTACTTTTGCTTTGCACGAGCAAAGAAAAAGTAGGTCGCCTTTGGGCGAAACCCGATATTAACTATTTAAGGAATACAATGGACTTCACCGATCTCAATTTATTCATTAAACTAGCGGAAACCAAAAACTTCGCTAAAACCGCCACTCAAAATCACATGTCCCCCTCCACTCTTTCACGCCAAATTCAACGTATGGAAGAAGAACTGGGGAAAACTCTTTTCATTCGTGATAACCGTCAAGTCAATCTCACCGAATATGGTGAGAAGTTTCTCCAATTTGCTAAGACGGAATGGCAAAATTGGCAACAATTAAAACAACAATTCAATGACGAGTCGGATGAACTGAGCGGTGAACTCAAACTGTTTTGTTCCGTCACGGCATCTTATAGCCATTTGCCACAGATCTTAAAACAATTTCGCCAACGTTATCCAAAAGTGGAAATTCAGCTCACCACGGGTGATCCTGCTCTTGCTTTGGAATTTATTCAAATCCAACAAGCGGATCTTGCCCTTGCAGGGAAACCGAATAATCTGCCGACCAGTGTAGCATTTCACAAAATTGACGATATTCATCTTTCATTGATTGCACCACGTGTTGCCTGTTTGGCGACACAATTATTGCAAGAGAAACCTATTAATTGGCAACAAATGCCTTTTATTTTTCCCGTGGAAGGTCATGCAAGACAACGGATTGAGCAATGGTTACGTGAAAAGCAGATTAAACATCCGAAAATTTATGCGACAGTAGCCGGGCATGAAGGCATTGTGCCAATGGTCGGCTTAGGGTTTGGCTTGGCGATGTTACCCGATGAAGTAATTAATAATAGCCCAATGAATGATCAAATTTCCCGTTTAAATTTAGATGTCCCTGTTGAACCTTTTGAATTGGGGATTTGTACACAAAAAAGGAACTTAACCCTGCCCTTAATTCGTGCCTTTTGGTCAATGTTGGAATAGAATGGGGTGGATTATTTCGATTAAGGATTTCCTATGTTAAAAGGTATTCTCGTTTCGCTTTTCGCCTCTTTTTTATTTGGTTATATGTATTATTTTTCCACCTTGCTTAAACCCTTAAGCGGTACGGATATTTTCGGTTATCGAATTATTTTCACGTTTCCCTTTGTGGTGCTGGCTGTATTGATGTTCAAACAAAAGAATGCCCTGATCGAACGTTTAAAACACCTTCAAAAACGACCGCACTTTGCCTTTTCCTATCTTTTTTGTGGCGCATTAATGGGCGTTCAAATGTGGCTATTTTTATGGGCGCCGAATAATGGGAGTTCGCTGAGTGTCTCTTTTGGCTATTTATTGTTACCCATCGTGATGGTGGCAGCCGGACGGTTAATTTTTAAAGAACGGATTTCCACTTTTAAGTTTATCGCAGTGTTAATTGCCGCGCTTGGTGTGATTTCAAATATTGTAATTAAAGGCGGGCTATCTTGGGAAGCCGTTGTGATTTGTATCGGCTATACTTCCTATTTTTCGATCCGAAAAGCGTTAAAAAATACCGATCTTGCCTCCTTCTGCCTTGAGATGTTGAGTTTAATCCCGATTAGTGTTTATTTTGCCTTACAAACAGATTTTGCGGTGGTGGAACAAAGCAATCCGAATATCTGGGCGTTATTGGTGTTGCTTGGGTTGATTAGCGGCACAGCGTTGATTGCTTATGTGATTGCCAGCAATATGTTGCCGATGAATTTACTCGGACTATTGGGCTATGTGGAAACCATTATGATGGTGTTTGTTTCCTTCTTTATTGGCGAAAAAATTGAGGCGGAAAGCTATCCGCTTTTTATTTGTTTAGTATTGGCGATGAGCCTTGTGATTATTGATGGCGTGTATAAACAGCACGCAAAGGGATCTTTATAATGTCTTTTAAAGAAATTACCCCACAACAAGCGTGGGAAATGGCGCAACAGGGCGCCATACTTGCCGATGTGCGTGATGCACAGCGTTATACCTACTCACACCCAAAGGGTGCTTTTCATTTAACCAATCAAACCTTTTTACAATTTGAAGAATTGGTGGATTTTGATACCCCTATTATTATCAGTTGCTATCACGGCATTAGTAGCCGCAACGTTGCCACATTTTTAGCGGAACAAGGCTATGAAAATGTTTATAGCGTAATAGGTGGATTTGATGGCTGGATGAGGGCAGAATTGCCGATTGATGCGATCTATTAAAAGTAAAACACATTTTGTATCTTTCATACAATGTTGCAAAATAGCCAAAACTTGAGATATACCTTAGAAAAATGATTGTATTTAATAATATTTCCTTAAAACGCGGGCAAACCGAATTACTTGAGAATGCAACGGCAACCATTAATCCGAAACAAAAAGTGGGATTGGTGGGGAAAAACGGTTGTGGCAAATCTTCTTTGTTTGCTTTATTGAAAAAAGAACTTCAGCCGGAGGGCGGTGAGGTTTCTTATCCGTCAAATTGGGCGGTATCATGGGTGAATCAGGAAACGCCGGCATTAGAAATATCCGCATTGGATTATGTGATTCAAGGGGATCGTGAATATTGCCGTTTGCAGGCGGAATTGAAGCAAGCGAATGAACGCAATGATGGCAATGCGATTGCCCGTATTCACGACAGGCTAGATGCGATTAATGCTTGGACAATTCAATCCCGAGCGGAAACGCTGTTGCACGGTTTAGGATTTACACAGGCGGAAACGCAGCATACTGTCAAGTCGTTCTCGGGTGGTTGGCGGATGCGGTTGAATTTAGCACAGGCGTTGCTTTGTCCGTCAGATTTGTTATTGCTTGATGAACCCACTAACCATTTAGATTTGGATGCGGTGATTTGGCTTGAACGTTGGTTGGTTAATTATCAAGGCACGTTAGTGCTGATTTCTCACGACCGAGATTTTCTTGATCCTATCGTGAATAAAATTCTTCATATTGAGCATCAAAAATTGAACGAATACACGGGGGATTATTCCTCTTTTGAAGTGCAACGTGCCACCAAACTTGCTCAACAAGCGGCAATGTATCGTCAGCAGCAACAAAAAATTGCCCATTTACAAAGCTATATCGATCGCTTTAGAGCCAAAGCGACCAAAGCAAAACAGGCGCAAAGTCGAGTGAAAGCCCTAGAACGAATGGAATTAATTGCACCGGCCTATGCGGATAATCCTTTCACTTTTGCTTTTCGCCCGCCTGTTTCCTTGCCGAATCCTTTGGTGATGATTGAACAAGCGAGCGCTGGCTACGGCAGCGGGGAAAGTGCGGTTGAAATTTTGACTAAAATTAAACTTAATCTTGTGCCGGGTTCTCGCATTGGGTTACTTGGTCAAAATGGGGCGGGAAAATCCACTTTGATTAAACTTTTGGCACAAGAACTGACCGCACTTTCCGGTACGGTACAGCTTGCCAAAGGTGTGCAATTAGGTTATTTCGCCCAACATCAGCTTGATACGCTCCGTGCGGAAGAATCTGCTTTGTGGCATATACAAAAACTCGCACCGGAGCAGACGGAGCAACAAGTACGGGATTACCTCGGTAGTTTTGCGTTTCAGGGTGATAAGGTGAATCAGCCTGTTTCCTCTTTTTCCGGTGGCGAAAAAGCGCGGTTGGTTTTAGCATTGATTGTGTGGCAACGCCCGAATTTACTGTTACTGGATGAACCGACCAACCATTTGGATCTTGATATGCGTCAAGCCTTGACAGAAGCCTTGGTGGATTATGAGGGCTCATTAGTGGTGGTGTCGCACGACCGTCATTTGTTACGCAATACGGTGGAAGAATTTTACTTAGTCCATGATAAACAAGTCGAACCTTTTAAAGGCGATTTAGAGGATTACCAAAAATGGCTGATGGAACAAAATAGCCAATCTTCTACAAAATCAGCAGAAGAAAATACTGCGTCAGAAACTGCTCATTCCAATCAAAGTCGCAAAGAACAAAAACGTCGAGAAGCCGAATTGCGCCAGCAAACCGCCCCACTTCGTAAAAAAATCACGCAGTTGGAAGAAAGAATGAATATATTGAGCGATCAACTGGCGGAAATTGAAAATAATCTTGCGGATTCTTCGCTTTACAGTGCAGAAAATAAAGAAAAACTGACCGCACTTTTAGCACAACAGGTGGAGACTAAAAAAGTCTTGGAAATCGTCGAGACGGATTGGATGGAGACACAAGAGACATTGGAAGAAATGTTATCGAATGCCTAACTTGAAAAAAATAAAGGTTGCGCATACAATAACCAAGAAAGGGAGCAGATTGCTCCGCTCCCTAGGTTGGGTTGCTACCTTGCGATAGTGGTGTCCGAAGTTAGCAACAGGATAATGATTAAGATTAGGATTAATCTAAAACATTTCACTCAAAATCACCTCCTTAGATCGGTAAGATTTGGGAGGATAGCTAACCCGAGGTCCAGTCGGGAAAGCTATACACCCGACCAACCAGAGTGAATCATATCATAGAAACCGCCTTTTGGCGGTTTTTTTATAACAACCAGGTTTATGTGAGCACGAAATGAATCAATCCCTTTTTCATCATACTAAACAAGAAGAATATTGCCCGAAGTGCGGTTCGATTTTGCAAATGAAACAAGGCAAAAAAGGGTTGTTTTTGGGTTGTAGTGCTTATCCGCAATGCGATTATTTACGTCCTCTACATCGAGTGGAACATAAAGTATTGAAAACCCTTGATGAACCCTGTCCGCAATGTGGCGATTTGTTACAGTTGAAACAGGGGGCATTTGGGATGTTTATCGGTTGCAGTAATTATCCGCAATGTGATTTTGTCGTACACGAAGAACAAAAAATCGAGGAGAAAATCCCTTGCCCTGAATGTCGGAAAGGACATTTGGTGACACGTCGTGGACGACAAGGCAAAACATTTTACGGTTGCGACAACTTTCCCCGTTGTAAATTTTCTTTGCCGACACGACCCTATGAAATGCCTTGCCCGCAATGCAATTTTCCTCTTGCTTTATTAAAAAGTGAAAATGAAGAAGGGCAACAAATGCAATGTGCCAATAAAACTTGCCGCCATATTTTTGAGATTTCGAAATGACGTTACAACAAATTATCGCCTGTTTATTACAAGATCAAGTTGTCGCCTACCCTACTGAAGCCGTGTTTGGTTTGGGCTGTAATCCGCTTAGCGAAAGTGCGGTCAAAAAATTACTCAATTTAAAGCAACGTCCTGTGGAAAAAGGGCTAATTTTGATTGCGCCGAGTTTGACATTTTTACAGCCCTTTATTGATCTTTCAGAGGTGACGGAAACACAAATGGCAAGGTTGACTGCCCGTTATGATCGCCCGATCACTTGGGTTGTGCCGGCAAAACAGGATATTTCGCTCTTCCTTACCGGAAAATTTAACACAATTGCGGTGCGTTTAAGCGATCATTTGGCGGTAAAAGCCTTATGCGAGGCAACAGGTTTTGCATTGACTTCAACGAGTGCGAATTTAACAGGGCAGTCCCCCTGCCGCACAGCCACAGAAGTGCGGTCGCAATTTGGTGAGGATTTTCCCGTATTGGATTTGGCAGTGGGAAAAGCCAAAAATCCGTCGGAAATTCGTGATTTGATGACTAACCAATTGTTTAGACAAGGATAAGATATGGATTACTATGCGGTGTGGGGTAACCCCATTTCACAAAGTTTATCGCCGTTGATTCAAGGCAAATTTGCGGCACAAACCCAACAAGCGATGAGCTATGAGGCAAAATTAGGGGATCTTGATACCTTTGAGCAACAGCTTGCCACATTTTTCTTGCAGGGAGCAAAAGGCTGTAATGTGACCGCACCTTTTAAAACCCGAGCCTATCAACTTGCCGATGAACACAGTGAACGGGCGACACTTGCACAGGCTTGTAATACGATGAAAAAATTAGCGGACGGTCGGCTTTATGCGGATAATACGGACGGCATTGGGCTTGTGACGGATTTGGAACGTTTAAATTGGATTAAACCGAATCAGCGTATTTTGATTTTAGGAGCTGGCGGTGCAACTCAAGGTGTATTACTCCCCTTATTGCAAGCCCAACAAAATATTGTGTTAGCCAACCGCACTTTGGCGAAAGCTGAAGCCTTGGCGGAGACATTTCTGCCTTATGGTGAGATTCAAGCGGTGGCGATGGATAAGATTCCTCGTCAATCTTATAATTTGATTATTAATGCCACTTCTGCGGGTTTAAGCGGAAGTACTGCCCCTGTTTCGGCGGATATCCTTAAATTGGGACACGCCTTTTATGATATGCAATACGCCAAAGGATCAGATACGCCGTTTGTTGTATTTTGTAAAAGTTTAGGTTTGACGAATATCAGTGATGGATTGGGGATGTTGGTAGCGCAAGCCGCACATTCATTTCATTTATGGCGGGACGTGATGCCAGATTTTTTGAAGGTTTATAGCGAAGTCACAAAGGAGATTCAATGGCAAGATGTTCGTGGGTGGGGGATTTACCGATTTATATAGCTTATCACGACAATGAATGGGGTAAGCCTGAATTTGATAGCCAAAAATTATTTGAGAAAATCTGTTTAGAAGGGCAACAAGCTGGATTGTCGTGGATTACCGTATTAAAAAAGCGTGAAGCCTATCGTGAGGCATTTCATCAATTTGATCCTAAAAAAGTGGCAAAAATGACCGCACTTGATATTGATGTCTGTATGAAAAATGAGGGATTGATTCGTCACCGTGCGAAATTGGAGGCCATTGTCAAAAATGCCAAGGCTTATTTGGCGATGGAAAAGTGCGGTGAAAATTTTAGTGATTTTATTTGGTCTTTCGTCAATCATCAGCCTATCGTGAATGATGTGCCGGATTTATCTGTTGTAACGGCAAGAACAGATCTATCCAAAGCCATGTCAAAAGCCTTGAAAAAACGTGGATTTGTGTTTGTGGGGGAAACCACTTGCTATGCCTTTATGCAATCAATGGGATTAATTAATGACCATATAAATGATTGTTGTTGTAAATGATCTTCCAGTATAATCGCCCAGATTTTCTTGTTAAAAAGAATGAAATTATGAATAAAAAATATACTTTAATTTTCCTTTCTATTTTGACCGCACTTTATAGCCAAACGACTTTGGCGGATTTACGTGCTCAATGCCTGGTGGGCGTGCCAAGGTTTTCCGGTGAAGAGGTATCGGGTAATCCGAATGATTTACCCGTTTATATTGAAGCAGACGAGGCAGAAATTAACCAGCCGACAAGTGCAATTTATAAAGGTAAGGCAGATCTCAAGCAGGGGAATCGTCATTTGATTGCTGATTCTGTGGAGGTGAAGCAACTCGGTGAAGGGACGGCATTGCAACGTTTTGCTTATGTGCGTGGTGGATTTGATTATAAAGATAATCAAATCAATATGTTGGGGAAAAATGCGGATTTTAATTTAGATTCAAAAGACGGTCATGTGACGGAAGCCGATTATCAGTTGGTCGGCCGTCAAGGTCGAGGTAAAGCACAAGAGATTGAATTGCGCAATAATACCCGTGTAATGAAAAATGCCACCTTTACCTCCTGTTTGCCGAATGATAATGCCTGGGCGGTGGATGCTTCTGAGATCACCCAATATATAAAGGAAGAATATGCGGAAATGTGGCATGCACGCTTTAAAGTGCTGGGTGTACCGGTATTTTATACGCCATATTTGCAACTCCCTATTGGTGATCGTCGCCGTTCCGGTTTATTAATGCCAAGTGCCGGAAGTTCGAGCCGTGACGGTTATTGGTATTCCCAACCAATTTATTGGAATATCGCACCAAATTACGATGCGACCATGACGCCAAAATATATGTCTCATCGTGGTTGGCAATTAAACGGTGAATTTCGTTATTTAACAGCGGTTGGGGAAGGTAAAATTGCCGGTGAGTATTTAGGGCGTGATCGATATGATGAATACTATGGCGAGAATCGTAAACGCCATTTATTTTATTGGAATCACAGCTCATCTTTCCTTGAAAATTGGCGTTTAAATGTGGATTACACGCGTGTTAGCGATAAACGCTATTTCACTGATTTTACCTCGGATTATGGTAACAGTACGGATGGTTATGCCAACCAATATGCCCGTATCGCCTACTATCAACCAAACTATAACTTCGCCATTTCTGCACGGCAATTCCAAATTTTTGATGAAGTAGATATCGGACCATATCGTGCAATTCCACAAATTGATTTGAATTATTATAAAAATGATTTAGCGAATGGTTGGCTAGACTTCAAATTATTCTCACAAGCGGTACGTTTTGATAATGACAGTAGCTTGATGCCAACGGCTTGGCGTTTTCATCTTGAGCCAAGCTTGGCCACGGCAATGTCGAATAAATATGGTAGCCTGAATATTGAAACCAAACTTTATGCGACCCATTACCAACAGAAAAAAGGAAAAGGGGTAAGCGCAGAAGAGGTGGAAAGTCGGGTTAATCGAGTCATTCCGCAAATTAAAGTAGATTTACAAACTGTCTTAGCCCGTGATACGACGTTCTTAAAGGATTACATGCAAACTTTTGAGCCTCGTGTACAGTATTTATACCGTCCATATCGTGACCAAAGTCATATTGGTTCAAGTCGGACTAATGATTATTTAGGGTATGGCTATGATTCCTCGTTGGTTCAGCAAGATTATTATTCTTTGTTCCGTGATCGTCGTTATAGTGGATTAGACCGAATTTCTTCTGCTAACCAAGTGACGCTAGGGGGAACGACCCGTTTTTATGATCGTCATTCAATGGAGCGTTTTAATTTCTCTGCCGGACAGACTTACTACTTAACGAATTCCCGAATTGACAGTAATCCGGCAAACAGTACGCAACGTTCTTCTTCCTCTTGGACATTAGAGTCAAATTGGAAACTCAATGATTCTTGGAACTGGCATGGAAGTTATCAATATGATACGCAGTTGAATAAAACCTCATTAGCCAATACCAGTGTTGAATATAACCCGATAAAAAATAATTTAATTCAGTTAAATTATCGTTATGCAAGCCAAGCTTATATTGACCAAAATTTAGGGCGTTCCGCCAATGCCTATAATCAAGATATTAAACAGTTAGGTTTGGTCGCTGCTTGGGAAATGACGGATAATTGGGCTGTGGTCGGAAAATATTATCAAGACTTAGCCCTAAAAAAACCGGTAGAACAATATCTTGGCGTACAATATAACAGCTGCTGTTGGGCGGTTGGTGTCGGCGCAAGACGTTATGTGACAAACCGTCAAAATCAAGGGCAAGATGATGTAGTCTATGATCACAGTATTGGTGTGACCTTTGAATTACGTGGCTTAGGCACAAATGATCACCAAAGCGGCATTCAAGAAATGCTCAAAAAAGGGAAATTGCCGTATATTAAGGCGTATAGTTTATAAGTTGGCTATCAGATAGGATACTGAATGAAAAAACAAACAATTTTAACCGCACTTTTGGGCGCGATGATATTAAGTGGATGCGCAACCAAACCAAATGGCGAGCGTAATGATCCGATGGAAGGATTTAACCGCACCATGTGGGATTTTAACTATAACGTGGTGGATCGCTATGTATTAGAACCTGCCGCGAAAGGTTGGCGTGACTATGTGCCGACACCTGTCACCAAAGGGCTGACCAATGTGGCAAATAATTTAGACGAGCCGGTGAGTTTTGTGAATCGTATGATTGAAGGTGAACCGAAAAAAGCGTTCGTACATTTTAATCGTTTTTGGATTAATACCGTGTTTGGTATTGGCGGCTTATTTGATTTTGCCAGTGCGAGCAAAGAATTACAGGTTTACGAAAAACGTGGATTTGGTGAGACATTAGGGAGTTATGGGGTTGATGCCGGTGCTTATATGGTGCTTCCGCTTTACAATGCAACCACCCCTCGCCAATTAACCGGTGCGGTGGTAGATGCCGCTTATATGTATCCGTTCTGGGAATGGGTAGCAGGTAACCCGATTTCCTTAGTGAAATATGGTGTGCAAGTGTTGGATACTCGGGCAAAAAATTTGGATAATGCCGAATTGCTAAATCAAGCACAGGATCCGTATGTCACCTTCCGTGAAGCCTATTATCAAAATTTAGACTTTAAGGTGAGTGACGGAAAAGTGAAAGAAAGTTCACAGAAAGAACTTTCTGATGATGTGTTAAAAGAAATTGATTAATAAAAAGTGCGGTTGATTTTACCGCCTTTTTCTCGGTAAACAGTAAGAAAGGAGAACTGACAATGACAAAAATTATTCATACTGAAAAAGCCCCAGCGGCAATAGGACCTTATGTTCAGGCGGTGGATTTAGGGAATTTGGTTTTGACCTCGGGTCAAATTCCGGTGAATCCGGCAACGGGCGAAGTGCCGGCTGATATTGTGGCACAAGCCCGTCAATCGTTAGAAAATGTTAAAGCGATTGTGGAACAAGCCGGCTTAAGCGTGGCGGATATTGTAAAAACCACCGTATTCGTGAAAGATTTAAATGATTTTGCTGTAGTAAATGCGGAGTATGAGCGTTTCTTTAAAGAGAATAATCATCCGACTTTTCCAGCCCGCTCTTGTGTGGAAGTGGCACGTTTACCAAAAGATGTTGGGCTGGAAATTGAAGCCATTGCGGTAAGAAAATAATATAGGGCGCAGTTTTGGATCTTTTTTCGCCAAATGGCTTTACAAGAAAAAGGATTCACTTTATAATCTCGCACCTTTGTTATGGCTTTAGGCTGTAACCTCATTTCTGGTTGGTGCTTGACCTATTCAAGCCCCGTCCAAGACCGTAGGGGAGCAATCTTAATCATCCTACGTAGATGGTGTACAGAATAAGAATTTTTCTTGCTTCTGGGCACCGAAGTCGTCCTAGTCTTAGATTAGGTAAATTAATTCCGAGCAATCGGAGTGTATTCAGGAGCTAAAAGCCAATGGCATTAAATCTTCAAGACAAACAAGCAATTGTTGCTGAAGTAAATGAAGCAGCCAAAGGTGCACTTTCAGCGGTTATCGCGGATTCACGCGGTGTAACTGTTGATAAAATGACTGAATTACGTAAATCAGCTCGTGAAGCTGGTGTAACAATGCGTGTGGTTCGTAATACTTTATTACGCCGTGCGGTTGAAGGCACAGATTACGAATGCTTAAAAGATACGTTTGTAGGTCCAACACTTATCGCGTTCTCTAACGAACACCCGGGCGCAGCGGCTCGTTTGTTCAAAGAGTTTGCTAAAGCAAACGATAAGTTTGAAATTAAAGGTGCAGCCTTTGAAGGTAAGATCCAAGATGTTGAATTCTTAGCAACATTACCAACTTACGAAGAAGCAATTGCACGTTTAATGGGCACAATGAAAGAAGCAGCGGCAGGCAAACTTGCTCGCACTTTTGCAGCATTACGCGACAAATTACAAGAAGCGGCTTAATTGTTAAGCGTTTCTTACTTCATTTAACTTTATTTATTTTAGGAATTGATTGTTATGTCATTAACTAACGAACAAATCATTGAAGCGATTGCTTCTAAAACTGTAACTGAAATCGTTGAATTAATCGCAGCGATGGAAGAAAAATTCGGCGTTTCAGCAGCGGCAGCAGTAGCAGCAGCACCGGCAGGTGGCGCAGCAGCAGCGGCAGAAGAAAAAACTGAATTTGACGTAGTACTTGCTGAAGCTGGTGCAAACAAAGTAGCAGTAATCAAAGCAGTACGTGGTGCAACCGGTTTAGGCTTGAAAGAAGCGAAAGACTTAGTTGAATCTGCACCTGCAGCGTTAAAAGAAGGCATCTCTAAAGAAGAAGCTGAAGCGCTTAAGAAAGAATTAGAAGAAGCCGGTGCAAAAGTAGAAATCAAATAATTTTTGATTCTCTTATGTCCTGTTTCTCAGGCTTAATGGCTGGTGGTTTACCATCAGCCATTTTGTGCTATCAAAATAGGCACAAAAAACAGATAACTATTTTCCGTTTAATCTTATCTGTTTCCACTTAAATTAATCATAGACATTTTAATTTGAGTAGCCCACTACAGAAGTAAGGTTCAGAGTGCGGTTTCTGAAAACGGTGTCCATACTTTGGTATAAGTAAAAATTCGGTCAAAACTGACCGCACTTTTTCTTATATCAGCTCAGTCTCACTAAAATTGATAGAGGAAAACCAACCAATGGGTCTCTCCTATTCTGAGAAAAAACGAATTCGTAAAGACTTCGGCAAACGTCCGCAAGTTTTAAATGTACCTTATTTATTAACCATCCAATTAGATTCGTTTGATAAATTTATTCAAAAAGATCCTGAAGGTCAGCAAGGTTTAGAAGCTGCTTTCCGTTCAGTTTTTCCCATTGTTAGCAACAATGGTTATACCGAATTACAATATGTTGACTACCGTTTAGAAGAACCGGAATTTGATGTACGTGAGTGCCAAATCCGTGGTTCGACTTATGCTGCAGGTTTACGTGTTAAATTACGTCTTGTAAGTTACGATAAAGAGTCATCTTCACGCGCAATTAAAGATATTAAAGAAAATGAAGTGTATATGGGGGAAATCCCATTAATGACGGATAACGGTACTTTTGTCATCAACGGTACCGAGCGTGTTATCGTTTCACAATTACACCGCAGCCCGGGCGTGTTTTTTGATTCTGATAAAGGTAAAACCCATTCATCAGGTAAGGTGCTTTATAACGCACGTATTATTCCTTATCGTGGTTCTTGGTTGGATTTTGAATTTGATCCGAAAGATAATCTTTATGCACGTATTGACCGTCGTCGTAAGTTACCGGCAACCATTATTCTTCGCGCATTAGGTTACAACACCGAAGAAATCTTAAATTTATTCTTTGATAAAGTCACGTTTGAAATCGCCGATAATCAATTATTAATGACTCTTGTGCCGGAACGTTTACGTGGTGAAACGGCTTCCTTTGATATTGAAGCGAACGGTAAAGTCTATGTAGAGCGTGGTCGTCGTATTACTGCCCGTCATATTAAAGCATTAGAAAAAGATAATGTGACACAAGTTGTAGTGCCTACTGAGTACATTGTAGGTAAAGTGGCGGCAAAAGATTATGTGGATTTAGAATCCGGTGAAATTATTTGTTCGGCAAATGGTGAAATTTCTTTAGAAGTTTTAGCCAAGTTAGCACAAGCCGGTTATCACATCATTGAGACATTGTTTACCAATGATTTAGATTACGGTCCTTATATTTCAGAGACTTTACGTGTTGATCCGACTTACGATAAAGTGAGTGCTTTATACGAAATTTATCGTATGATGCGTCCGGGTGAACCGCCAACACCTGAATCTTCCGAAGCGTTATTCAATAACTTATTCTTTTCTGCGGAACGTTATGACCTATCCGCAGTAGGCCGTATGAAATTTAACCGTTCTTTAGGTATTCCTGAAGGCGTGGGCAGTGGTATTTTAAGCTATGAAGATATTATTGCTGTTATGCGTAAGCTCATTGAGATCCGTAACGGGCGTGGTGAAGTGGATGATATTGACCACTTAGGTAACCGCCGTATCCGTTCTGTGGGAGAAATGGCTGAAAACCAATTCCGTATTGGTTTGGTACGTGTAGAAAGAGCGGTCAAAGAACGCTTATCTTTAGGTGATTTAGATGCGATTACACCACAAGATTTAATTAACCCAAAACCAATTTCTGCGGCAGTGAAAGAATTCTTTGGTTCTTCACAACTTTCACAATTTATGGATCAAAACAATCCATTATCGGAAGTGACTCATAAACGTCGTATTTCTGCCTTAGGCCCGGGTGGTTTAACCCGTGAACGTGCCGGCTTTGAAGTGCGTGACGTCCATAACACTCACTATGGTCGTTTATGTCCAATCGAAACGCCTGAAGGTCCGAACATTGGTTTGATCAACTCTCTTTCCGCCTTTGCCCGTACCAATGATTACGGTTTCTTAGAAACCCCATATCGTAAAGTCATTGATGGTCAAGTGACGGAAGAAATTGAATATTTATCTGCTATTGATGAAGCAAATTATATTATCGCTCAGGCAAACTCAAATCTAGACGAGAACAATCGCTTTACTGATGCCTTTGTTACCGCACGTGGTGAGCGTGGCGAGTCCGGTTTATATAAACCGGAAGACATCCACTATATGGACGTTTCAACACAGCAAGTGGTATCTGTGGCGGCGGCATTGATTCCATTCCTTGAGCATGATGATGCGAACCGTGCATTGATGGGCGCAAACATGCAACGTCAGGCAGTTCCGACATTACGTGCAGATAAGCCATTGGTGGGAACAGGCATGGAAAAACCAATTGCCCTTGATTCCGGTGTAGCGGTTGTCGCAAAACGTGGTGGTACGGTTCAATATGTGGATGCGTCACGTATCGTGATTAAAGTGAATGAGGATGAAACTATTGCAGGTGAAGCGGGGATTGATATTTATAACTTAATTAAATACACCCGTTCCAACCAAAATACCTGTATTAACCAAATTCCTTGTGTGAATTTAGGCGATCCGATTAATCGTGGTGAAGTCTTAGCTGATGGCCCTTCAACGGATTTAGGGGAATTGGCATTAGGTCAAAATATTCGCGTGGCGTTTATGCCATGGAATGGTTATAACTTTGAAGACTCTATGCTCGTGTCTGAGCGTGTGGTTCAACAAGATCGCTTTACCACGATTCATATTCAAGAGCTTTCTTGTGTGGCTCGTGATACCAAACTTGGTTCAGAAGAAATCACCGCAGATATTCCAAATGTGGGTGAATCGGCGTTAAGCAAATTGGATGAATCCGGTATCGTTTATGTGGGCGCAGAAGTGAAAGGTGGCGATATCCTAGTTGGTAAAGTGACGCCTAAAGGTGAAACCCAATTGACACCGGAAGAAAAATTGTTACGTGCAATTTTTGGTGAAAAAGCCTCTGATGTAAAAGATTCTTCATTGCGTGTACCAAACAGCGTAAGCGGTACGGTTATTGACGTACAAGTCTTCACTCGTGATGGTGTGGAAAAAGACAAACGTGCGTTAGAAATTGAAGAAATGCAATTAAAACAAGCGAAAAAAGACCTTTCTGATGAATTAGAAATCTTAGAGGCGGGTTTATTCGCACGTGTTCGTAATCTTCTTATCGCCGGTGGTTTCGATACGGCACAGTTAGACAAATTAGATCGGACTAAATGGTTAGAACAAACCATTGCCGATGAAGATAAACAAAATCAGTTAGAACAGCTTGCCGAGCAATACGAAGAGCTTCGTAAAGAGTTTGAACTCAAACTTGAAGTGAAACGTAAGAAAATTATCAAAGGTGATGATCTTGCACCGGGCGTATTGAAAGTGGTTAAAGTTTATCTTGCGGTGAAACGTCAAATCCAACCGGGTGATAAAATGGCCGGTCGTCACGGTAACAAAGGGGTTATCTCAAAAATTAACCCTGTTGAGGATATGCCGTACGATGAAAACGGTCAACCGGTTGAAATCGTATTGAACCCGCTGGGCGTACCATCCCGTATGAATATCGGTCAGATCCTTGAAACTCACTTAGGTTTAGCGGCGAAAGGTATTGGTGATCAAATCAATGCGATGCTTAAACAAAAACAAGAAGTGGAAAAATTACGTAGCTATATGCAAAAAGCCTATGACTTAGGCAATGGTTCACAAAAAGTTGATTTAAGTAGCTTCACCGATGAAGAAGTGCTACGTCTAGCAGATAACTTACGTAAAGGTTTGCCGGTTGCGACTCCTGTGTTCGATGGTGCGGATGAAACGGAAATCAAAGAGTTATTAAAACTCGGTGGTTTACCGACCTCCGGTCAGATCACCTTATACGACGGACGTACCGGCGAGAAATTTGAGCGTCCGGTAACTGTGGGTTATATGTATATGCTCAAATTGAACCACTTGGTTGACGACAAAATGCACGCTCGTTCAACAGGTTCTTATAGCCTCGTCACACAGCAACCATTAGGTGGTAAAGCACAATTCGGGGGACAACGTTTCGGTGAGATGGAGGTATGGGCGCTTGAAGCATACGGCGCAGCTTACACGCTACAAGAAATGTTAACCGTGAAATCTGATGATGTGAATGGTCGTACGAAGATGTATAAAAACATCGTCAGTGGCAACCAACAAATGGATCCGGGTACACCGGAATCTTTCAACGTAATTATGAAAGAAATCCGTTCACTTGGTTTAAATATCGAGTTAGACGAAGAGTAATGAAAAGTAAGGTGTGTGGATGGTAAAAATCTACACACCCTACAAAAGAAATCGCCGAAGTGCGGTCAAAATTCTCGGTAATTTTTAACCGCACTTTAAACCTTTAACTCCGACAGGAGAACATTTGTGAAAGACTTAGTTAAGTTTTTAAAAGCACAGTCAAAAACCAGTGAAGATTTTGATGTGATTAAAATTGGGTTAGCCTCACCGGATATGATCCGTTCTTGGTCATTTGGTGAAGTGAAAAAACCTGAAACCATTAACTACCGTACGTTCAAACCTGAACGTGATGGTCTTTTCTGTGCGCGTATCTTCGGGCCGGTAAAAGATTATGAATGTTTATGTGGTAAATATAAACGTTTAAAACACCGTGGTGTGATTTGTGAAAAATGTGGCGTTGAAGTGACGCAAACCAAAGTTCGTCGTGAACGTATGGGACATATTGAATTAGCCTCACCGGTGGCACACATTTGGTTCTTAAAATCCCTTCCGTCCCGTATCGGTTTATTACTTGATATGCCGTTGCGTGATATTGAGCGTGTCCTTTATTTTGAAATGTATATTGTGACCGAACCAGGGATGACGGATTTAGAACGTGGTCAATTATTAACGGAAGAACAATACCTTGATGCAGAAGATCGTTGGCAAGATGAATTTGAAGCCAAAATGGGGGCGGAAGCAATCCAAGATCTGTTAAAAGGTATGGATCTTGACGTGGAATGTGAAAAATTACGTGAAGAGTTACAAGAAACCAATTCTGAAACCAAACGTAAGAAAATCACCAAGCGCTTAAAATTATTAGAAGCCTTTATTCAATCCGGCAATAAACCGGAATGGATGGTGATGACGGTATTACCGGTACTTCCACCGGATTTACGTCCGTTAGTGCCACTTGATGGTGGTCGTTTTGCCACCTCTGATTTGAATGATTTATACCGTCGTGTGATCAACCGTAACAATCGTTTAAAACGTTTATTAGATTTAATTGCGCCGGATATTATCGTACGCAACGAAAAACGGATGTTACAAGAATCGGTCGATGCCTTATTAGATAACGGTCGCCGTGGTCGTGCGATTACTGGTTCTAACCGTCGTCCGTTAAAATCCCTTGCGGATATGATTAAAGGTAAACAAGGTCGTTTTCGTCAAAACTTATTGGGTAAACGTGTTGACTACTCCGGTCGTTCTGTAATTACCGTAGGGCCATACTTGCACCTACATCAATGCGGTTTACCGAAGAAAATGGCGTTGGAATTATTCCGTCCGTTTATCTATGCGAAATTAGAAAGCCGTGGTTATGCGACAACGATTAAAGCGGCGAAGAAAATGGTTGAACGTGAAGATGCCATCGTTTGGGATATCCTTGCGGAAGTCATTCGTGAACACCCGATTCTATTGAACCGTGCGCCAACCCTTCACCGTTTGGGTATTCAAGCATTTGAGCCAATCTTAATTGAAGGTAAAGCGATTCAATTACACCCGCTCGTTTGTGCGGCGTTTAACGCGGACTTCGATGGTGACCAAATGGCGGTTCATGTACCATTAACTCTTGAAGCACAATTAGAAGCCCGTGCATTGATGATGTCAACCAACAACGTGCTTTCTCCGGCGAATGGTGAGCCGATTATCGTGCCATCGCAAGACGTGGTGTTGGGGCTTTATTATATGACCCGTGAAAAAGTCAACGGTAAAGGCGAAGGCATGTTATTGCAAGACCCACGTGAGGCTGAAAAGGCTTATCGTACCGGTCAGGCTGAATTACATTCTCGTGTAAGAGTGCGTATTACCGAATATGTGAAAAATGAAGCGGGTGAGTTTGAAACGAAAACGACACTGACCGATACCACGATTGGTCGTGCTATTTTATGGATGATCGCACCGAAAGGTATGCCATATTCATTATTCAATCAAACATTAGGTAAAAAAGCGATTTCAAAATTAATTAATGAAGCTTATCGCCGTTTAGGTTTGAAAGAATCCGTGATGTTTGCCGACCAAATTATGTACACCGGTTTTGCTTATGCGGCTCGTTCCGGCTCATCAGTGGGTATTGATGATATGGTAATTCCTGAGAAGAAATATGAAATTATTTCTGCAGCGGAAGAGGAAGTGGCGGAAATTCAGGAACAGTTCCAATCAGGTCTTGTGACGGCAGGTGAACGTTACAATAAAGTGATCGATATTTGGGCTGCGGCAAATGAACGCGTAGCCAAAGCGATGATGGAAAACCTGTCTCAAGAAGAAGTGATTAACCGTGAAGGTAAACCGGAAAAACAAGTTTCTTTCAACAGCATCTTTATGATGGCAGATTCCGGTGCTCGTGGTTCTGCAGCACAGATTCGTCAGCTAGCTGGGATGCGTGGTTTGATGGCGCGTCCGGACGGTTCGATCATTGAAACGCCAATCACTGCAAACTTCCGTGAAGGCTTGAACGTTCTTCAGTACTTTATTTCAACTCACGGTGCGCGTAAAGGTTTGGCGGATACCGCATTGAAAACAGCGAACTCCGGTTATTTGACCCGTCGTTTAGTTGATGTGGCACAAGACTTGGTGATTGTAGAAGACGACTGTGGTACCCATGAAGGCTTGGTGATGACTCCATTAATTGAAGGGGGCGATGAAAAAGTGCCACTTCGTGAGTTAGTATTAGGTCGTGTGGCTGCGGAAGATATTTATAAACCGGGTACGGAAGAGGTCTTAATTACTCGTAATACATTATTAGATGAAAAACTCTGTGATGTATTAGATGAAAACTCCGTGGACAGCGTGAAAGTACGCTCTGTGGTAACCTGTGATACCGATTATGGTGTGTGTGCAAAATGTTATGGTCGTGACTTAGCACGTGGTCACCTAATTAACCAAGGTGAGGCTGTAGGTGTTATTGCTGCACAATCTATCGGTGAACCGGGAACACAGTTAACCATGCGTACGTTCCATATCGGTGGTGCGGCGTCAGCAGCAGCGAAAGAGTCTAGCGTACAGGTGAAAAACACCGGTACATTGCATTTGATTAATGCAAAATTCGTCACAAATGATGAAGGTAAATTAGTCTTAACCTCCCGTAATACTGAATTAACCGTGACTGATGCATTTGGTCGTACCAAAGAACACTATAAAGTGCCTTATGGTGCCGTATTAAATAAAGGCGATGGTCAAGATGTCGAGGCAGGTGAAACAGTCGCAAACTGGGATCCACATACCATGCCTGTTGTGTCTGAAGTGGCAGGTTTCGTGAAATTCGTGGATATTGTGGATGGTTTAACTGTCACACGCCAAACCGATGAACTGACCGGATTATCTTCAGTTGTTGTACAAGATGTGGGTGAACGTGCAACCGCAGGTAAAGATTTACGCCCAACCATTAAATTGGTGGATGCAAATGGTGATGATATCTTCTTACCTGAAACCGATGTGATCGCACAATATTTCTTACCGGGTAAAGCAATCGTAAGTTTAGACGATGGTGCCGCGGTGAAAGTGGGTGAACCATTAGCCCGTATTCCGCAAGAATCGGTGGGAACCAAAGATATTACCGGTGGTCTTCCACGCGTTGCAGACTTGTTTGAAGCCCGTAAACCGAAAGAGCCGGCAATTTTGGCGGAGATTTCAGGTATTGTATCCTTCGGTAAAGAAACCAAAGGTAAACGCCGCTTACTGATTACGCCGGCAGAAGGTGAAGTATACGAAGAAATGATCCCAAAATGGCGTCAGCTCAACGTATTTGAAGGTGAGATGGTACAACGTGGTGATGTGATTTCTGATGGTGCAGAAACACCACATGATATTTTACGTTTACGTGGCGTACGTGCCGTAACCGAATATATCGTCAATGAAGTGCAAGATGTTTACCGCTTACAAGGGGTAAAAATTAACGATAAACACATTGAAGTCATTGTTCGCCAAATGTTGCGTAAAGCGGTGATTACTAACGCTTACGACTCTGAATTCCTTGAAGGAGAACAAGTTGAAGTGGCACGTGTGAAAATCGTAAACCGTAAACGTGAAGCGGAAGGCAAACCGGCGGTTGAATTTGAGCGCGAATTGTTGGGTATTACCAAAGCATCTCTTGCAACGGAATCCTTCATTTCTGCAGCATCGTTCCAAGAAACTACACGTGTTCTTACCGAAGCAGCAGTAGCAGGTAAACGTGATGAGTTACGTGGGTTGAAAGAAAACGTAATCGTTGGTCGCTTAATTCCAGCAGGTACTGGTTTCGCCTATCACCAAAACCGCATTAAAAACCGCCAAAAAGCAGCGGAATTAGCGGTGGAGGCAATAGAACAACCAATTTCTGCTTTCGCAAGTGACGCGGATATCGAAGCCGAATTTGAGTTCGTCGCTGATGATGCTACGCAAAACCTTGCCGCATTATTAAATTCCGAAATGGAAGATTAATATTGCGAAACTCATAAATAAAGAAAGCCCCGAAAGGGGCTTTTTTGTTCGCATTTACTAGGTTTAGGAGTATCTAAAGTGCGGTCATTTTTACAAAATTTTAGGACTTTTTAGAAATAGGTTAGAACTTTTTAGAATTATTTCTATTTTTTATCCTATGCTAAACTTTTCTCAAGTTTTTTATCGTGAGGAGCTTTGTAATGAAAACCATAAGATCTTTCCCTTTACCCTCCGCCTATTTTGCTATTCCCCTTGGCTTAGCTGCGTTATCTCTAGCATGGTGGCATTTGACAAATTTCTTCCCTTGGGTGCAAACTGTCAGTGATACGATAGGTGCTACGGCGATTATTGTGTGGTTAATTTTTATTGCTATGTATGGGTATAAACTTCGTTATTATTTCCACGAAGTGAAAGAAGAATATCGCTGCCCTATTCGTTTTTCTTTTATTGCCCTTATCCCAATTACGATAATGTTGGTTGGCGATATTATTTATCGCTGGAATCCTGTAATAGCGGAAGTGATGATTTGGTTAGGGACAATTGGGCAATTGCTATTTTCCTCCATAAGAATCGGCGAGCTTTGGAAAGGCAGTGTTTTTGAGCAAAAATCAACACGCCCACCTTTTTATTTACCCTCTGTCGCCGCGAACTTCACCAGTGCAAGTTCACTTGCTTTATTAGGCTATCATGATCTTGGCTATTTATTTTTCGGTGCGGGTTTCATCGCATGGATAATGTTTGAACCGGTACTACTCCAGCATTTACGCATTTCTTCCTTAGAACCCCCTTTCCGTGCCACCATGGGCATTATTCTTGCTCCCGCATTTGTCGGTGCATCGGCGTATTTAGCGGTAAATCAAGGCGAAGTGGATACTTTCGCCAAAATCCTATGGGGCTATGGCTTTTTGCAAATGTTCTTTCTATTGAGAATTCTCCCTTGGATTATCGAAAAAGGCTTAAACATCGGTTTATGGGCTTTCTCATTCGGCTTAGCCTCCATGGCAAATAGTGCGGTTGCGTTTTACCACAATCAGGTATTATCTGGCATAGCAATGTTTGCCTTTATTTTTTCAAATTTGATGATTGGAGCACTTGTGTTGATGACGTTGTGGAAGTTGGTGAAGGGGGAGTTTTGGTTGAAAAAGTAAGATTTTATTTATCTCTTACTATTCCAAATTAGATTCTTGGAGTACTATTAAATTTTTGATATGAAAGATTAATATTGTAAGAACCTCCCAAGGTAGAGACTGACTAAAGAATATTTGGTTTGTTACTATTAATCCTATAGCAATTTATTATAAATGTGTATATTATATCAATAATATGAATTATTAATTGCTAGATAAGGATAGTTATGATAGCTGGATTATTTATTACCTATTTCAAAACTTACTCTAAAATTAATTTTGTACCTTTATCTGATGGGCATAATTTATGTGGTATTTTAGGAAAAAATGGTATAGGAAAAAGTTCTATTTTAGAGGCTCTAGACTATTTTTTTAATCGTGACAAAGAATGGAATCTTCATCTTAATGCAAAGAAAAAAGGTGTTACATCTAAACGAGATGGTGCTGCGAATCCTTATATATTACCTATTTTCATAATAGATAAGGATGAGGCAATTAGAGCAGATTTATTAAGTGTTCTAGTTGAATTGGATAGGTTATTTAGATGTATTAAAAAGGAAGATATTAATGGAATGGGAAATAACGCTAAGAGTACATTTCTATCCTTAAAAGATTCTATTTGTAGTAAAGATATTTACTCTTCAAAGTTAATTATTCCTATTGGCATTAATTATGATAATATAGCTATATGTCCTATTATTGATTCAATAAAAAGCGATATTATAACAACTGACGCTTTAGAGTCAGTTATTAAGTATATTAGAGATTTATATGACTATGTGTATATCCCTAAGGATATTGATACTGAACAATTTATGAAATTAGAAACAAAACAGGTTCAGATGTTAATGGGTGAATCTCTAGAAGATATTTTAAAAAGTAAAATTACGGAGACAACAATTAGAGAAATAAATGGAAACTTAGACAAATTTATCTCAGACTTAGAAAATGAACTGAATGGATATGTATATAAGACTATACAGCATAGGCAATCTAAAGTAAAACGATCAGATATTTATAAGTTAATAATAGATACATATTTTAATGTAAGAAAGTTACATAAGAAAATAAAAGATGATCAGACTATACCAATGTCAGAGATGAGTTCAGGAGAGAAACAGAAAGCTATTATAGATGTTGCTCATAGTCTCCTAAAAAATCATAGAGTTGATGGGAAAAATTTAATATTAGGAATTGATGAGCCTGAGGCCTCTTTGCATATATCAGCTTGTTTTGATCAATTTAACTCGTTATTTGATATTGGTAATGACTGTAGGCAAGTCTTATTCACATCTCATTGGTATGGATATTTGCCAATTCTAAATAATGGAAATACTTGTATCATTTCAAAGCTAGATGGCACCCATAGATTTGATTTAATTAATACCAGCAATTATCAAGAACAAATGTCTCAACAAAAAGAAGAGTCTAGAGGAAAATTGCCATATGATATTCAGTTAAAAAGCACAACAGATTTTGTTCAATCAATTTTAATTAATGTTTTCTCTGATAGCCCATATAATTGGATAATATGTGAAGGTAGTTCAGAAAAGATTTATTTTGAAAAATATTTTGAAGATGAAATTAACTTAAATAAGTTGAGGATTGTTCCGGTTGGCGGAGCTAAGAAAATTAAAAAAGTATATTCTAATATTTTAATTCCTTACAATGAAATGAAAGATAGTGTAGGAAAGAATATTAATAGAGGAAAAATTTTATTGCTATCTGATACTGATAGATCTCTAGTTAGTTATAAAGTTGAGGGAGATGATTTCTTTAAATGTCAACGTATTGTAAATGATCCTAAAACTAAAGAAACTCTAATGGTGAATATTCATGAAAACCCTATTTCTCCTGAAACAGAAATTGAAGATTGCTTAAATGGAAGATTATTTGTTGAAGTTTTAAAATATTTTAGGGATGATTTCCCTATAATCGATTTTATTGATGATAAAAAAATTTATCTTGAATCACCATCAGTATTTAGTTTAGATTTAAGGCATAGTGAGCAAGATAAATTAAAAAATTTTTTTGATCATGATAATGGGAAAGTGAAATTACAATTTGCTAAGAAATATGTGGAGCTTTTATCTAATTCTTATGATATTCCAAAATGGATTCGAGATATTAAGCAATGGATAAATTCTTAATTTTTTATTATATAAGAAATGGCCGATATACCTCGGCCATTTTAACCTAAACATCCCCCAACACTTTCACCAACACCTCCCAATAAGTCTTAACCGCTTCAATATTTACTTTTTCATCCGGTGAATGAGCATTGCGGATGGTAGGGCCTAAAGACACCATATCAATATGCGGATAATGCTCTTTGAGTAAGCCACATTCCAAGCCGGCGTGGATCACTTTAATTTCAGGGTCTTTGCCTAATACGTCGGCATAATGTTTTTTCGTTAGGTTGAGAATGGCGGAGTCATTCACCGGTTTCCAGCCCGGGTAAGGGGCGGAGAATTCGGTTTTCGCACCGGCTAAGGTGGCAACGGAGCTTAATAGTTCGGTTACATAGGACTTACCGCTTTCAATTAGTGAACGCACTAAAATCGTGCCTTTTACTTTATCACCTTCGGTTTTCAACACACCGATACTGAGCGAGCTTTCCACTACATTTTTAATCACATCACTGTTACGAATCACACCGTTTGGTAGGGCATTGAGCAAGTGAATGGCGGTTTTTGTGCTTTGTGCAGTAAATACGGTTTCGGCTTTGGCAGTCGGTTCAACAAAGAGGGTTAAATTCGGTTCGGCAATCGCTAATTCTTCTTTTAGTAAAACGTCAAGATTTCTGACCGCACTTTCAAGGGCATTAAGATCACCATTGAATGTCAGTACAGCCGCAGCTTCACGAGGAATCGCATTACGAATTGAGCCGCCACGGATTTCCGCTAAGGCAAAGTGCGGTTGATTTTGCGAAAGTTTTGCCAACACACGGGCAAGCAACTTAATTGCATTCACTCTGCCGGTGTGAATATCACAACCGGAATGCCCGCCACGCAAGCCCTTTAAGGTGAGTTGAAGGCAATGCTCGAAAGCATTATTTTCTCGTTCTATCGGTAATTCCAAATTGGCATTAATGCCGCCGGCACAACCGATATAAATTTCACCGATTTCCTCCGTATCCGTATTAATGAGTATTTCGGATTGCAACCAATTACGGCGAAGATTTAATGCGCCGTCCATACCGGTTTCTTCCGTCATTGTGAGCAACACTTCAAGAGGCGGATGTGCCACATCATCACTTTCTAACACCGCAAGGGCAGAGGCTAAACCAATTCCGTTGTCCGCTCCCAATGTGGTGCCTTGTGCTTTCACCCAATCGCCGTCAATGTATGGACGAATTGGATCTTGGGTGAAATCGTGTGGATTGCCTTCATTGGCTTGCGGCACCATATCCAAATGAGCTTGCAATGCCACCGGCGTGCGGTTTTCCATTCCGGCGGTTGCAGGCTTGCGAATTAACACGTTACCCGCCTCGTCACGTTCCACAAAAAATTGTTTTTCTTTTGCCCACTTGACAATGAAATTTGCCAATTCGTCCTCATGATGGGAAGGGTGAGGGATAGCACAAATTTGATCAAACCATTTCCATAATAATTGTGGTTGTAGGGTGGTAATTTCAGACATATTCTTTCCTTTTTGCGAAAAATTTCACGAAATAATAGCATAAAACCCCGTTTCAGGTTATCCTTACGCAATTTTTATTTATCGATATTAAGGTGTAATTATGAGCGAAAAATATGTGGTGACTTGGGATATGTTCCAAATGCACGCCCGCAAATTATCAGAACGTTTACTTCCGGCTTCCCAATGGAAAGGCATTATTGCGGTGAGCCGTGGCGGTTTATTTCCGGCTGCGGTATTAGCGCGTGAATTAAGCATTCGCCACGTAGAAACCGTTTGTATCGCCAGTTATCACGATCACACAAGCCAAGGGGAACTCCAAGTTTTACACGCGGCGGAAGTACCAAACGGTGGGGAAGGCTTTATCGTTGTTGATGATTTGGTCGATACCGGCAACACCGCTCGTGCAATTCGTGAAATGTATCCTAATGCAAAATTTGTCACCGTTTTCGCCAAACCGGCAGGGGCAAAATTAGTGGACGATTATATCATCGACATTCCGCAAAACACATGGATTGAACAACCTTGGGATTTAGGTTTAGCGTTTGTTCCTCCTCTTGCGAGAAAATAAGACTTTTAAAATAAGAGTGCGGTCGAAAATCCTTAAGATTTTACGACCGCTTTTCATTATAGGTTTTAATTTGAAAAGAATAGACAGAATTTCGTCTAACTCATTTCTTACCTTGCATTAATATTTCAAGACTTCACTCTCTTTTGGCACAGCAACTTTGCTCAAATTGTTTTCCTTCACGAATTTTCGCATTTCATCGGATGTCACCGAAGCGTGATTGACCGCATCCATATGGACGGTAATAATATCGGCTTTTGGCGCAACCTGACGGGCTTTCGCCACATCGGCTTTCCCCATAATAATACTATCTGAATTACCTTCCATTTGTGCATAACCCGTATTCATAACAATTACTTCGGGTTTATAACGGTTGAGTGCAAAATCCACTTCTTCATTCCAAATGGTATCGCCTACGATATACAGTGTTTTTTCTCCGTCCGCTTGCATTACTACGCCCATTGCTTCACCTAAAATTTCAGCAAATTGTGGGTTAGAGTACATTTGATCCGTACCGTGTTGTCCGCCGGTCTTGCTTAATTTTACTTGGTTAAATTCTGTATTTTTACCCACGACTCTAACATCTTTAAAGCCTTGTGAACGGATAATTTGTGCATCACCGGCATTTT
Organism: Rodentibacter genomosp. 1; assembly: GCF_001999285.1. GTDB lineage: Bacteria > Pseudomonadota > Gammaproteobacteria > Enterobacterales > Pasteurellaceae > Rodentibacter. Next base: position 13,041 of record NZ_MLHN01000004.1, on the reverse strand, counting down.
GTACAAAAATCGGTAAGGTTTTCGGTAACATTTTTTGTGCATATTCGTCCCAATGATCAGCGTGGGTATGTGTCACAATCACTGCATCAACACCTTCTAGTACTTTCTCAACCGGTTCTGCCATATCAATCAACGGATTACGTTTTTGACTATTAATCGAGCCTTCAAAGCCTGCATAAGTGCCTTTAGGGGCAAGATAGGGATCGACTAAAAACGTGCTACCTGCCATTTCAATTTTGGCGGTCGCATTACGGATATGCTGATAGCTGATTTCGGCATGAGCTGTTGTCGCTAAGGTTGCTGCCATGAGTGTTAATAAGATAGGTTTTAATTTCATTTTGTTTCCTCTTTTAAAAATAAGATAAATTAAACCGCTTGTGTGCGGTGTGATTATTATGAAAGAGAGATAAAATAAAAAATATTGACTTATTATTCAAATATCGAAAAAATTGGGTCAAATTTGTTCGCATGAGAAAAAAATGCCTATTCCAACTGTTGCACTTGTACTTTATCCCCAATTTAACCCTTTTCAGTTTTCTGTGCCTTATATGGTTTTTTCAACAGAAATTGAGGACAAACCCTTATTTAATGTCAAGATTGTGGCGGAAAATCCAAGGGTAGCACAGTCCTATCCTGCTACCATTGTAGCTGATGGCGATTTGGGTTTGTTAGCTCAAGCTGATTTTATTGTGATACCGGGTTGGGATAATGTTGATCAACCTCCCTCCGAGGCTTTAATACTGGCATTACAACAAGCGGCACAACGTGGAGCGATGATTGTGGGGCTGTGTTATGGGGCATATTCACTGGCTTATGCCGGATTGCTGAATGGTAAAAAGGCCACGACACATTGGTTAGGTGAAACGGATTTTAAACAACGTTTTCCCCAAGTAAAATTGGATTGCAATGCAATTTATATTGAAGATGAAAATATTATTACTTCCGCAGGAACATCAGCAGGGCTGGATTGTTGTCTTGCGATTGTTCGCCGGCAATATGGTGTAAAAATTGCTAATCAACTGGCTCGTTTATTGGTGATACCTCCTCATCGGGAAGGGGGACAAGCGCAATTTATTGAACAACCCATTGCTCGTAAAACCGCTAATAAGAATATCAATGAATGGCTAGATATTATACGAACTAATCTAACAGGAAATTATTCGATTGATGAGTTAGCCAAACAATTAATGATGAGCCGCAGCACATTCACTCGTCATTTTCGTCAAGCAACGGGAATGGCATTCACCGAATGGTTGATTGAGGTACGGCTACAAAAAGGGCGGGAATTATTAGAAAGCACCAAATTAACGATTGACGAAATTGCCCACCAAATTGGCTTCCATTCCACAACGGCATTCCGCCAACACTTTAAAGCCAAACATCATATCAGCCCAAAACAATGGCAAAAGCGGTTTTCTATGTAAATAAAATAGATTAGATTAGCTTGCTTGCTCAAAGTGCGGTTGTTTTTTGACGAAATTTACAATCGCGCTTTTAGCAAAAATCCTATTTCTCATCAGCATAATTATTTTTTTATTATTTTTTTGCGTGCGACACAACCTGTCACGACAACCTATTACATAGCCGTTATACTTGGTTTTGCTTATTACAGCATAATCTATTTATTAAGGAGGAATTATGTTAGGCGCAATTGTTGGTGATGTTGTGGGTTCTCGTTTTGAGTTTAGAAATTACCGAGCAACAGATTTTGAATTGATTACGTCAAGAAGTGAATTTACGATGACACGATATGTACGGTTGCCGTGGCGGATTGGGTTCAGCAGGGTTGCCAAGATAATTTGGTAGAAATTATGCGTCATTGGTGTCAGAAATACCCTTATGCTGGCTATGGTGGAATGTTTGATAAATGGATCAGTAAAAAAGTTAATCCACAACCTTACAACAGTTGGGGAAATGGTTCGGCAATGCGGGTATCGCCGGTGGGTTGGGCATTTGATACAATCGAAGAAACCCTTGAATATGCTAAACGTTCGGCTGAAATCACACATAATCATCCCGAAGGCATTAAAGGAGCACAAGCTACTGCAGCGGCGATTTTTTTAGCCCGTACAACGAAAGATAAAGGCAAAATCAAACGCTATATTGAAGAAACTTTTGGTTACGATTTATCACAGACGTGTGATGAAATCCGTCCGACATATAAGTTTAACGAAAGCTGTCAAGGTACTGTTCCCCAAGCGATAGTCGCATTTTTAGAAAGCGAAAACTTTGAACATGCCATTCGTCTTGCCGTTTCGCTCGGGGGCGACAGCGACACCCTTGCTGCGATTACGGGGAGCATTGCCGAAGCATTCTATGGTGAAATCCCCAATGAAATTATCAAACAGATCCTGCCTAAGCTGCCACGAGAGTTTTTGGCTATTCTAGCCAGATCCCATTTGGAAGAATGATGAGCCAAGACAAATAACCATATTGGTAAAAGTGCGGTTGTTTTTTTATGAAATTGGCAACCGCTGTTTTGGCGGAATATATCATATTTATCAGGAGTAATTTATGTTAGGTGCGATTGTTGGCGATGTTGTAGGTTCGCGTTTTGAGTTCAATAACTACCGTGCAACAGATTTTAAATTGATTGTTCCTCAATGTCGTTTTACCGATGATACTGTTTGTACTATTGCGGTGGCAGATTGGTTGAATCAGGGGGCAAAAGAGAATCTTGTTGAAATTATGCGTTACTGGGGACTTCGTTATTACAATGCCGGTTATGGCGGAATGTTTTATCGTTAGTTAAATCCGGCTATTGAACCTGAGCCATATAACAGTTGGGGAAACGGATCGGCAATGCGTGTATCGCCGGTGGGTTGGGTATTTGATACTCTTGAAGAAACCCTTGAATATGCTAAATGTTCGGCTGAAATCACACATAATCATCCTGAGGGCATTAAAGGGGCACAGGCTACCGCAACGGCAATTTTTTTAGCCCGAACCACAAAAGATAAAACAAAAATCAAAGCCTATATTGAAGAGACCTTTGGGTATAATTTATCACAAACCTGCGATGAGATTCGCCCTGAGTATAAGTTTGATGTGAGCTGTCAGGGATCTGTTCCACAGGCGATAGTCGCATTTTTAGAAAGTGAAAACTTTGAACATGCCATTCGTCTTGCCGTTTCTCTTGGAGGTGACAGTGATACCATTGCGGCGATTACCGGATCCATTTCGGAAGCTTTCTATGGTGAGATTCCATCTGAGATTGTCTCTCAAGTCATTCCCAAATTGCCTCAAGAATTTTTAACCATATTGGAACAACACAAAATGTTGCGTAAGTCACGATAAGCTAAAACAGGGTTGAATGAGTGTTGATCATTCAGCCCTTTATTTTCCCTTCATCTTAAATTTCCGTATAATACACGCCCGTAAAAAACATTCAAATCAACCGCACTTTCAAGGATTTTCAATGACACAACCCCGTTTCGTTCATCTCCGTACACACAGTGATTTCTCCATGATTGATGGGATTGCCAAGGTGAAACCTTTAGTCAAAACCTGTGCAGCGAATAATATGGTGGCGATGGCGCTGACGGATTTCACCAATTTTTGCGGTGTCGTGCGTTTTTATGGGGAAACATTGTCTGCCGGTATTAAACCTATTATCGGGGCGGATGTACGGGTACGCAGTGAGCTATGTGGCGATGAATTATTTGAGCTGACCTTGTTGGCGAAAAATAATACGGGCTATAAAAATATCACATTGCTCTTGTCGAAGGCTTACCAACGGGGCTACGACGATTTGCCTTATATCGATCAAGATTGGTTGGTCGAACACCGTGAGGGCGTGATTATTTTATCCGGTGGGACAAAAGGTGACGTGGGTAAAAAATTATTGAAAGAAAATGCTTCGGAAACACAAAGTGCGGTCGATTTCTACCAAGAATTTTTTCCGGATCATTTTTATCTGTCATTAACCCGAACCGGCAAGCCTGATGAAGAACGTTATATCAAAGCCGCCTGTGCCTTAGCTGAAGCTCAAAATCTCCCTCTTGTGGCGACCAATGATGTAGTCTTTTTAAAACCTGATGATGCGGAAGCCCATGAAATTCGCGTAGCGATTCATGATGGCTATACTTTAGATGACCCTAAACGCCCTAAACTTTACACGGCACAGCAGTATTTCCGCACGGAAGAAGAAATGTGTGCCTTATTTGCCGATATTCCTTCCGCCCTTGAAAATACCTTATTAATCGCACAGCGTTGTAGCGTTACTTTACGCCTTGGGCAATATTTCTTACCGCAATTCCCAACAGGGGAACTGAGTACGGAAGACTATTTGGTGATGAAATCAAAAGAGGGGTTGGAAGAACGCTTGGCGTTTTTATTTCCCGATGAAAAAGTGCGGTTGGAAAAACGTGCGGAATATGATGAACGCTTGCAAGTTGAACTCGACGTCATTAACCAAATGGGCTTCCCTGGTTATTTCTTGATCGTGATGGAATTTATCCAATGGTCGAAAGATAATGATATTCCCGTGGGGCCGGGACGGGGTTCAGGTGCAGGCTCATTGGTGGCGTATGCGTTAAAAATTACCGATCTCGATCCCTTAGAATTTGATTTGCTTTTTGAACGTTTCTTAAACCCTGAACGTGTGTCTATGCCTGATTTTGACGTAGATTTCTGTATGGACGGGCGAGATCGCGTGATTGAGCATGTGGCGGAAACCTATGGGCGTGGTGCGGTATCGCAAATTATCACCTTCGGTACCATGGCGGCGAAAGCGGTAATCCGTGATGTGGGTAGGGTATTAGGTCATCCCTATGGTTTTGTGGATCGCATCTCTAAATTGATTCCTCTCGATCCGGGTATGACCCTTGCCAAAGCCTTTGAAGTTGAGCCTCAATTACAAGCTGCTTATGACAGCGATGAGGAAGTGCAAGCCCTGATCGATATGGCACGCAAGCTGGAAGGAATCACCCGAAATGCCGGTAAGCACGCCGGTGGTGTGGTGATTTCACCGTCACTCATCACGGATTTCTCACCACTTTATTGCGACAGTGAAGGGCTTCATCCCGTTACTCATTTCGATAAAAATGATGTGGAATATGCCGGTTTAGTCAAATTTGACTTCTTGGGGTTACGCACCCTGACCATCATCAAATGGGCATTGGATATGGTCAATGCCCGTATGGTTCGGGAAGGGAAACCTATGGTAGATATTGCCTCTATTCCCTTGGATGATCCGGAATCTTTTGAATTGCTCAAACGTGCCGAAACCACCGCTGTGTTCCAGTTGGAATCACGGGGTATGAAAGATTTGATTAAACGTCTCCAACCGGACTGTTTTGAAGATATTATTGCTTTGGTGGCACTGTTTCGTCCCGGCCCGCTACAATCGGGCATGGTGGATAACTTTATCGACCGTAAACACGGTCGTGAAGAGGTTTCGTATCCCGATGTGAATTATCAGCACGAAAGCCTGAAACCGATTTTAGAACCGACTTACGGCATTATTTTATATCAAGAACAAGTGATGCAAATTGCACAGGTTTTAGCCGGTTATACATTGGGCGGTGCGGATTTATTACGCCGTGCAATGGGTAAGAAAAAACCGGAAGAAATGGCGAAACAACGCTCTGTGTTTGAAGCGGGCGCGATCAAAAACGGGGTTGACGGTGAACTTGCTATGAAGATTTTCGACTTGGTGGAAAAATTTGCCGGTTATGGTTTTAATAAATCCCACTCGGCAGCCTATGCCTTGGTTTCTTATCAAACCCTTTGGTTGAAAACCCATTTCCCTGCGGAATTTATGGCAGCGGTGATGACATCGGAAATGGACAATACCGATAAAATTGTCGGCTTATATGATGAATGTTTGCGAATGGGATTAAAAGTCACCCCACCGGATATTAATGTGGGCAAACATCATTTCAGCGTGAATGAAAACGGTGAAATTGTGTATGGTATCGGGGCGATTAAAGGTGTGGGTGAAGGGCCGATTGAGGCATTAATTACGGCACGCAATGCAGGGGGATTTTTTAAAGATTTATTTGATTTATGCGCCCGTGTTGATTTGAAAAAAATCAATAGACGTACTTTTGAAAGCCTGATTATGTCTGGTGCATTTGATAAATTAGGGCCGCATCGTGCGGCGCTTTCTAAAAATTTGGAAGACGCATTAAAAGCCTCCGATCAACACGCTAAAGACGAAGCTATGGGGCAATCGGATATGTTCGGGGTACTGACCGAAACCTATGAAGAAGTGGAAAACGCCTATGCCAATACGCCGCCTTACACGGAAAAACAAATTCTGGACGGCGAGCGTGAAACCCTAGGGCTTTACTTAACCAGTCATCCGGTTAGCCGTTATCTGAAAGAACTTTCCCATTACAGTTCAACACGCTTAAAGGAACTCACACCAAACCGCCGTGGGCAAATCAGTACGGCGGCAGGCTTAATTGTGTCATCACGCATAGCGATTACCAAAAAGGGGAATAGACTAGGCATTGCGACATTAGATGATCGCTCAGGTCGCTTGGATATCACCTTGTTTGGTGAAAGTTTAGAGCAATTTGGTGAAAAATTGCAAAAAGATACGGTAGTCGTGGTATCGGGACAAGTGAGTTTTGATGATTTTTCCGGTGGTTTAAAAATGACCGTACGGGATATGATGACGTTAGATGAAGCCCGTTCCCGTTATGCCAAATCCCTTGCTATTAGCTTGTCGGATGAGCAAATCACGCCAATGTTTATTAAGCAGCTAAAACAAATGCTTGAACCGGTGAGTGGCGGAACCTTACCGATTAATGTGTATTATCAAAGTCCAAAAGGCAGAGCGCTGCTACGTCTTGGCGTTCAGTGGTCGATTACCCCTACCGATGAAATTTTGACAGAATTAGCCAATATGCTGGGCGAAAGTGCGGTTGAATTGGAATTTGGATAATAGTGTTTTACCAATCACCCAAATTAAGGACAGGAATACCTTCCTGTGCTACAATTGCGCAACGAATTGCAACTTAAAAAAATAAGAGAAATTATGACCGCACTTAATGTATTAATTTATCCTGACGAACATTTAAAAGTTGTTTGTGAGCCTGTTTCTGAAGTTAATGACGACATTCGCAAAGTTATAGACGATATGTTCGATACCATGTATCAAGAACAGGGCATTGGTTTAGCCGCACCACAGGTTGATATTTTACAACGTATCATCACCATTGATATTGAAGGCGATAAACAAAACCAACTGGTATTAATTAATCCGGAAATTTTGGCATCAGAAGGCGAAACCGGTATTGAAGAAGGCTGTTTATCCATTCCGGGCGTGCGGGCACTGGTGCCTCGGAAAGAAAAAGTGACCGTAAAGGCGCTGGATCGCAATGGGCAAGAATTTACCCTAAATGCAGACGGTTTACTTGCTATTTGTATTCAGCATGAAATTGATCACCTCAACGGTATTTTATTTGTGGATTATCTTTCACCGCTCAAACGCCAGCGTATTAAAGAAAAGTTAGTCAAATACAAAAAACAAATGGCAAAACAATAACCGATATTATGTAGCCAATGTACCAAGGGATTTCAACGAAACGTAGGGACACACTGCGTGTGTCCGCTTATCATATATATTGAAAGTTGATTTTATAACGGAGACACGCAGTGTGTTCCCACAGTTCTCCTCCTTGTGCAACAGCGATATAATCACGAAAAGTGCGGTTAATTTTGACCGCATTTTATTTTCTCTTCCGTACTATCGGGAACATTATTCAACATAACGCAGAACATGATGAAACCACTTAATATTATCTTCGCAGGTACGCCTGATTTCGCGGCACAGCATTTACAAGCCTTAATAAATTCTCAACATAATGTGATCGCAGTTTATACCCAACCCGATAAACCGGCGGGACGTGGTAAAAAATTACAGGCCAGCTCAGTAAAACAGCTTGCCGAACAACATCATATTCCTGTTTATCAACCTAAATCCTTACGCAATGCTGAGGCACAAGTAGAATTACAAGCCCTGAACGCCGATGTGATGGTGGTGGTGGCTTATGGCTTAATTCTCCCCAAAGCGGTTCTAGACGCGCCACGTTTGGGCTGTTTGAACGTACATGGTTCTATTTTGCCCCGTTGGCGTGGTGCCGCACCGATTCAGCGTGCGATTTGGGCGGGTGATGTTCAAACCGGCGTGACCATTATGCAAATGGATGAAGGTTTGGATACCGGTGATATGTTGCACAAAGTGTATTGTGATATTTTGCCAACCGAAACCTCAGCAAGTCTTTATGATAAATTGGCTGAATTAGCACCACCGGCACTCATTGAGGTGCTTGATCAGCTCGAGACCGAAAAATTTATTGCCGAGAAACAAGATAACAGCCAAAGCAACTATGCGGATAAACTTTCTAAAGAAGAAGCTAAACTGGATTGGTCACTTTCTGCTGCACAACTTGAACGGAATATTCGGGCATTTAACCCTTGGCCGATGGCGTATTTCAGCACGGAAGATAAAGCAGGACGTCCACAAACTTTGAAAGTGTATCAGGCGGAAGTGCTACCTCATCAAGATAAACCGGTGGGGATGATTCTGTGTGCGGATAAAACCGGTATTCAAATTGCCACGGCTGAAGGTGTGCTGAATATTCTGCAATTGCAACCGGCAGGTAAAAAGCCGATGTCGGCACAGGATTTGTTAAACGGACGAGCAGATTGGTTTCCTGTTGGTAAGGTGCTAGCTTAATGAAAAATGAACGCTCACAGCAAAAAGCGGCAAGAAATAAACCAACGAAAAAAATGACCGCACTTTCCACTAGAGCGGTGGCAGCACGGGTCATTTTACAAGTGCTTGATGAGGGAAAATCTCTTTCAAGCTTAATTCCCGATGTGCAACCTATGCTGAAAACACAAGACTTACCCTTACTCCAAGAAATTTGTTTCGGTGTATGTCGTGTGCTGCCTCGTTTGGAGCAGATTATCCAATGTCTTGTGGATAAACCGCTAAAAGGCAAAACTCGGGTTGTACATTGTTTATTACTTGTTGGGCTGTATCAGTTGCTTTATATGCGAGTCCCGACCCACGCCGCCGTGGATGAAGTGGTAAATGCAACAAAAACCTTGAAATCAGACAGTTTCCGTGGGTTAGTCAATGGCGTGCTACGCCGTTTTTTGCGTGAAAAAGAAAGTATTTTGGCGCAAGTGGATAAACATTGGCAGACCTTACATCCCGAATGGTTTGTCAACAAGTTGAAAAAAGCTTATCCGAATTGGCGTGACATCATTAATGCGAATAATCAAAAACCGCCGATGTGGCTGCGGGTTAATGCACAAAAAAATAGCGTAGAACGCTACCGGACTTTATTGGCGGAGTCGGGCATTTTGGCAGAAATCAGCTCTCACCCTCAGGCATTACGCCTGGCTTCACCAATGGCGGTACAAAAATTACCTCATTTTTCGGAAGGGGCGGTAACGGTACAGGATTTGAGTGCTCAATGGGCAGCAACGTTGCTTGAACCTCAAAATGGTGAATGGATTTTAGATGCCTGTGCTGCGCCTGGTGGAAAAACTACCCATATTTTGGAACTCGCTCCGCAAGCGAATGTGATTGCATTAGATGTGGAATCCCATCGTTTGAAACGGGTGACGGAAAATCTGGCACGTTTGAATCAGCAAGCAAGGGTAGTTTGCGGTGATGCGACTAAACCGGAACAATGGCTGGCGGAAATCGGACAAAGTGCGGTGAAATTTGACCGTATTTTACTCGATGCGCCTTGTTCCGCCACCGGTGTGATTCGCCGTCACCCTGATATTAAATGGCTACGCCAAGAAACGGACATTAAACAACTTACAGCATTACAAAAAAGTATTTTGAAAGCCCTTTGGGAAAAATTGAAACCAAATGGCATTTTATTATATGCCACCTGCTCCGTTTTACCGGAAGAAAATAATGAACAAATCCGTGCGTTCTTATCGGAGCAACCGGATGCTGAATTATTGTCGCTCCCTTTTGAAGATAATGTGAGTGATAATAAAAGTGCGGTCGGTTTTCAGTTTATTCCGCAAGACAATGGCGGAGACGGATTTTATTATGCCAAGTTACGTAAGCGTGCCTAACGTAAAAGAAAGGAGGTCATCATGTTTCCTAACATTGATGTGATCATTCCTTGTTATAACGCAGAAACAACATTAACACGGGCGGTGGAATCTGTTTTAAATCAACCCTGTTTAGGCAAAATTTGGTTGGTGGATGATGCGTCTACCGACAGTACTTTGACACTGGCGAATCAGTTTTCCACTCAGTATCCGGAACGGATTTTTGTGGAGTCAATGAGTAAAAACGGTGGTGTCGCAAAGGCTAGAAATTGGGGTGCGTTACAGTCCGCGAATGAACTGATCGCTTTTTTAGATGCGGACGATGCCTATGAGCAAGGCGCATTAGAAGTGGCAGCGGCAACCTTCCATTTTCAACCGGACACCTCTGTGGTACGTTTAGCTTTAAAACCCATAGGATTAGCGAGCCATTATGCGGAACACCCTAATTTTGATTTTGCTTGGCAGCATATGAGAATGAGATGCGGTGGCAATGTAGTCTTTCGCCGTGCTTTTTTCTTGGCTTGCGGCGGATTTCCGCAGCATGCGTTATTCCGAGAATTAGGCGGTGAAGATGGGGCATTGGGTATTGCAACCACAAAAATTGCGAAAGTGGCAACCCTATTTGATGAGGCGGGCGTGTTACATTATTGCCGTGACGGTATGCACGCAGAGCGATTATTAGATTCAATTTTATTCCAAAAATCACCTGAAGGGGTAACAGAAGAAAAGATGGGTCAGGCAAATGCAGTAACCGATGAAATTTGTCGCCAAGTGAATGCGTTAAAGTGCGGTCTAAATTCAGCGCAAATTGGTATTCGTTCTCTTATTTTAACAAGGAGTGACGCGTGAAAATTATGATTCTTGGTGCCGGACAAGTCGGTACAACATTGGCAGAGAATCTTGTCAGCGAGGATAATGATATTACCTTAGTGGACAATGAATCACCACAGCTTCAGGCTTTGCAGGAGAAGCATGATTTAAGTGTGGTTCAGGGTTCACCTTCTTCTCCAAAAGTGTTACGTGATGCCGGTGCGGCGGATGCGGACTTAATGGTGGCGGTGACCTCATCAGATGAAATCAATATGGTGGCGTGCCAAATGGGATATACATTATTTAACACGCCAACACGTATTGCACGTATTCGGAATTCAGAGTATTTGCGTGAAAAAGATAAATTGTTTAATGATGAAAACATTCCTATCAATCATCTTATTTCACCGGAAAATTTAGTGACGGATGAAATCACTCGTCTCATCACTTATCCCGGTGCATTACAAGTAGCACATTTTGCTAAAAATCGTATCAGTGTAGTGGTGGTAAACGCTTATTATGGTGGGGCATTAGTAGGACATGCTTTGTCAGCGTTTAAGGAACATATGCCACATATTGAATGCTGTATTGTGTCTATTTTGCGTAATGACAAAACGATTCGCCCACAAGGTTCCACGATCATCGAAGCGGGTGATGAAATCACCTTTATTTGTGCGACAGAGCATATTAAAGCGGTAATTAGCGAGTTGCAACGTCTTGAAAAGTCCTATAAAAGAATCATGATTGTTGGGGGGGGGAATATTGCGTCAGGCGTGGCAAAGCAATTGGAAGATCATTGCATTGTAAAATTAATTGAGCGAAATGCAGAGCGGGCGCAGATTTTAGCAGAAAAATTAGCAAAAACGTTGGTTTTTCATGGTGATGCATCAGACCAAAATTTATTATTTGAAGAACATATTGAAAACATAGATGTATTTCTTTCTTTGAGCAGTGATGATGAAGCTAATATTATGTCTGCATTATTAGCAAAACGCTCAGGGGCAAAGAAAGCCATGGTTCTGATTCAACGTATGGCATATATCAACCTTATTCAAGGTGGGACAATCGATATTGCCGTTTCACCACAGCAAGCCACGATTTCTGCTCTATTAGGCTATGTGAGAAAAGGCGATGTAAAAAATGTGGCGAGTTTACATCATGGGACTGCCGAGGCGATTGAAATTGTTGCGCATGGTGATTTGAATTCTTCTCATATTATTGGCAGAAAAATTCGCGATATTCGTTTACCGACAGGTTGTATTATTGGTGCAATTTTGCGTCATAATGACGTTATTATTGGACATAAAAATATTGAAATTCAGGATGGCGATCATGTTGTCGTATATTTAAGTGACAAAAAAGCTGTTTCTGAAATTGAGAAATTGTTCCAACCGAGCGTATTCTTTATTTAAAAGGTTTACATTTTAGATAGCTCATATAGAATACGAACCCCATTTATTAATTTAACAAAAGGAAAATTTATGAGCTTTATAAAGGAATTTCGCGAATTCGCGATGCGTGGTAATGTTGTTGATATGGCTGTGGGGGTCATTATTGGCGGGGCATTTGGTAAAATTGTTAGTTCACTTGTTAGTGATGTTGTGATGCCTGTATTAGGGGTATTAACCGGTGGGGTAGATTTCAAAGATTTGAAATTTATTTTAGAGCCAGCAAATGGTGACATTCCTGCTGTAACATTAAATTATGGTATGTTCATTCAAAATGTCTTCGATTTCGTTATCATTGCCTTTGCCATCTTCTTAATGGTGAAAGCTATTAATAAATTGAAGAAACCTGTTGAAAAAGCGGCAGCAGAGCCATCGAATGAAGAGAAGTTACTTACTGAGATTCGTGATTTATTGAAAAAGTAATTCCTATTTATTCTAAGTAAAAAAAGTTGGTATAAATGAATTATGCCAACTTTTTTATTTTTTATAATCTTACATTATTTTACTCCTGTATAAGAAAATAATCGTTGTTATTTTTTACCAGATTTAGAAGGAAAATAAGTGTATTGATATTTATGAGTAAGGGAATTTATTTCAGCCGCGAGGGATATTTTGTTGGATTTTTAGTAAGTGATATACTTTTTCAGTAATAAAAAAGTGCGGTTTGAACCGCACTTTTGGAGAAATATAAATATGATATTTCGGTATTATTTGATGATCTTAGCAACAACACCCGCACCAA
>NZ_MLHN01000039.1 GCF_001999285.1 Rodentibacter genomosp. 1 | reverse complement strand
TGGTGGGTCGTGAAGGATTCGAACCTTCGACCAACGGATTAAAAGTCCGAACCTATACCAATAGATATTAACCACAAATACTTTATAAATCAAACACCTACATACATAGACATTATAATCATATCTTATTAACCTATCAACTTTTCACACCTTTTAGCACCTATTGCGTCAAACTTACGTCAAACTATCAATTCATTTTTATCGTCCTAAATGAGGATAAAAGCACGGCAAAACTACCGCACTTTTATCGGATACCCTCAATAATGCTACACTACAATTTGCCCATTTTCTTTGAGATAAGTATAAATACGCGACAACATAATTTGCGTCGGGGTTTTGCCTATATCATCTTTGGTAAATGGTGCTTCATTGATCGCTTTCGCACCTTCCACATCAATCCATTTATATTCACTGATAATCGGTGTGAAATCGGTGACGACGCCGTCGTTATCCGTGCCGGTACCAATCACATATTTGGCATTGATTGAGCCGTCTTCTTGTGTACTGTAAGCTGCAATCGCTGAGTACATTGGATTTAAGATTTTGTTGAATGTTGTCATAAAAGACTCCTTGTTGTTAAATAATGTGTATCGTCATTATTTACATTGAATCTATTTAGATGTATAGTATAACGATACAAGAGAGGTTAAGATGATTTTATCTTTCAAACATAAAGGGCTTGAGTTGTTTTTTACAACCGGATCGACTGCGGGAATCCAACCTCTAAGCACGCCAATAAACTTACCCTGTTGCTCACTGCATTAAACAGTGCAGAAACGCCCCAAGCAATGGCGGTACCGAGTTGGAATTTACATCAATTAAAAGGCGATCTTGCCAATCATTGGTCAGTTAAAATCAATGGAAATTGGCGTTTAACCTTTAAGTTTGAAAATGGTCACGCAGAAGTTATTGATTATCAAGATTATCACTAAGGAGCGATAATATGAGAATGTATAATCCGGCACATCCGGGGTTAATTTTGAAAGAATATATTGATGGAATGAGCATTACCGATATTGCTAAACGCTTAGGTGTAAGCCGTGTTGCACTTTCCCGTATCGTGAATGCCCAAGCCGGTATATCTGCTGAAATGGCTGTTCGACTCAGTAAATTACTTACTAACACCACGCCGAATTTCTGGCTTAATATGCAGGCAGATTACGATTTATGGCAAATTGAAAATACAAAAACTTTTTCGATTATGCCGTTGTTTGAGGAATCGGCTCAAACAACAAGATTTGTTTAAATTTAACCGCACTTTTGTGCGGTTCCTTTTCAATAATTGCCTCCTTTAATTAGCTTGATGAGATTGTTTTTGCAGTTGAGACTGATGTTGCCATCACCATAATCGAACTATTTTGTTCACCGA
>NZ_MLHN01000038.1 GCF_001999285.1 Rodentibacter genomosp. 1 | reverse complement strand
AAGGTCCGACGATAACTATTCCGGAAGCGAAAGATGGCATTAATGCGAAAGAGCTTGAGGATGGCATTCAGGTAGAGGTAACGCCACCGTCATCGAATGTGAACCCGGGTGATAAAGTCATTGTAGAATTGAAAGATAAAGAGGGGAATCCGGTATTAGACACAGACGGCAATCCGGTGAAAGTAGAAAAAGTTATCCCGGTAGACTGGACGGCAGGCCAGCCGATAGAGGTCACGATTCCGAAATCGGCTTTCCCGACAGAAGATGGCAAAGTGAAAGACGGTGATTATAAAGTTGTGGGTAGAATTGAAGACCCGGCGGGTAATGTATCGAAAGAAACGGAAGAGCCGATAAGTCTTGACAGCACAGCACCGAGTGCACCTAAGCGCGTAGAAATTGGTAATGGAGATGAGTTTATTACCCCATCAGAGCTAATTGATGATGAGAAGGGTAACAAAAAGGTGCAGGTGAAGGTTGAATTACCGGATGATGTGAAAGCGGGTGATAAAGTTGTGTTGAGTCCGGAGGGTGGAGAAGCGGTAGAGAAAGTTCTGACACCGGATGATATAACGGCAGGTAAAGTGACGATTGATGTTCCGGCTCCGGAAGAGGGTAAATCACTGAAAGTTGCGGTGAAAATCGTAGATAGAGCGGGTAATGAGGGACCGTCATTGGTAGACGAAGCTATACGTGATACGAAGGTTCCAGGTGATACAGACGGTGATGGTCAAGTTGGTGACAAAGACGATAGCCGGAGAGAAGTTGAGTTACCGATTGATAAAGATGGTGATGGCAATAACGACAAAGTGCCGGCTAATACGGATGGTGCACCGAATATTGTTTTTGGTGAAGATAAAAACAATGACGGTACATTGAATGCCCAAGAAGTTGGTGAAGATGGTCAAACCCCGGTCTTTATTACTATCCCGGATGGGACAGAGGTAGGAGACACGTTGGTATTGAGCGTGAACGGTACAGAGAAACAGGTAGCGGTGACGGAAGCGATGCTGACGAAAGGGTATCACGAGGAAGGTGTTCCGGTGATGCGGGATACGACGGAGATTCGGGTTGTGGCCAAAGTAGTCGATCCGGCAGGTAATGAATCGAATGAAGGTAATGAAGTCGTGAAGGTTGACACTCAAGTGCCGGGAGATAAAGACGGCGA
>NZ_MLHN01000037.1 GCF_001999285.1 Rodentibacter genomosp. 1 | reverse complement strand
GCTAATCTGCGTCAGCCCCCATTATTTTATTGAGGAACAAATCTAAGAACATAAATTTTCAAGGTATTTCCCCGTTTAACTGTAGAAGATCAAACTCAATCTGACAGTCCCCGTTTAAAACGATATGTGTCTGTCAGATTAATTTGAGCTTAAATTTTTTTCTGCCCAAATTCGTTTTCCATCAACTAATGTTTCCATTGGCGTTCTTCCACAGCACATTTTTTCTTGATGGGTTCGGTGATGGTTATAATACGGCAACCATTCATCTAAATCAGCTTGTAATGTACTCAAATCCATATAAATTTTCTTCCTAAATGCCACTTGGTAAAACTCCTGTAAAATGGTTTTGTGAAAGCGCTCACAGATACCATTTGTCTGCGGGTGTTTTACTTTCGTTTTTGTCTGGTCAATATCATTGATTGCCAAATAAAGCTCATAATCGTGATTTTCTACCTTACCACAATATTCACTCCCTCTGTCGGTAAGAATACGTAATATCGGTAAATCTTGGCTTTCAAAGTAAGGCAACAGGTTATCGTTGAGTATATCTGCTGCCGTAATGGCCGTTTTCATGGTGTAAAGCTTGGCAAACTCAACTTTGCTGTACGTATCACGACCAACGCCTTTAATATTGCCAACATAGAAGGTATCTTGTACGCCCGGATAGCCAGGATGAACGGTTTCAATTTCACCATAAGCAAGCTCATCTTCCTTTTTGCGCTCCCCAAGGCTTGCACTTAGAATTCATTGAGAATAATGCCTTTCTCAGCAACTCATTTCTCAAGTGCTGTCAATCTTTGTTTGAAATTCGCAAGATGATGCCTTAACCAAATCGACCGGACACCCCCTGCGGAAACAAAAATACCCCTGTTTTCGCAGTTCATTGCTAACCCGAACCTGTCCGAATGCGGGATTATCCAAAGCAAATTGCACCACGGCTTTTTCGACTTTTTCATCTACTCGATTTTAATGTTAGGGACACGTCGGTTTTGATTGAGTAGTGCATCCACACCGCCTTCTTCAACCGCTTATTGATAACGATAGAAGGTATCTCGGCTTATTCCCATGATTTTGCAGGCTTGGGAGATGTTACCGAGTTCTTCAGCTAAATTGAATAAACCGGTCTTGTGTTTAATGAGAGGGTTGTTAGAATAAAACATGAGCGTTTCCTTTTTTGTTTAGATTGAATTTGACACTCATATTCTAAACGGGAAACGCTCACTTTTTATTGTGATTTGTCAGATTTAATCTGATCTTCTACATAATTTGCAGCAATAGAAATGATCTGTCATCTTAATATTTAGTTATAAAATGACTTTCATCTTTTTTTACAAACTACGTGAAGCCTTATTCAAAACTCGTGATTTAACAGTATGTGAAATTCACATTATACCAGTGATTAGTAAAGGTCGTGTTGCTTAAATGAACTCTACTATTTCTCCTACTTTACAAACGGAACTTATGATAAAGGTTAGAAATTTAACCCGAAACATTCTATAGCCGTATCCGACTAGAAGTGGTAACCAAGCTTGATAAATTTCATCTTAAGTGATTCCAGATATTACTTTTTCTTAGCATTCGAGTGCCTTTTAGTATTTACTGATCGTAGATTAGAGCGTAAAGCTAATATATCAAAATTAATGAATTATTGCATCAAGGGGGATTTTCTTATTTTTTATAGCTGTTACAAATAAGGGGGTATGGTGCAAAACACCTGTTTTTGTTATCTATTCTGAATGCTAATTTGCTTTGAATAATGTTGCTAATGTCTACTATATTGAGAAAATGTAGACTAGATTACGATTGAACTTTCAAATTAGATAAGATTGGCTCTTTGTATTTTATTTAGCGTTCTTTAAGACTCTCATCAATCATTGTTTTTAACGGACTCAATAAGTAATCGATTATTCGCCTTTCACCTGTCTTAATTTCGACTGTTGCTATCATTCCTGCAATAAGTTTTAACTCCTTTCCCTCAATGTTTAAATAGCTTTTATCCATTACAATAGTCACTGGGAACACTAGCCCTAATTTATCATCTTGTACAGCTTCAAGATCAAAGTATTTTACTTTACCTTTTATATATCCATAACGGGTATATGGGAATGCTTCTACTTTAATGGTGACCTCTTGCCCTTCATTCACAAAACCGATATCTTTATTCGACAACATAGCTTCAATTTCTAGTTGCTCACCTTGTGGTACAATAGTCATTAATGATTGAGCTGTAGTTACAACACCGCCTATAGTGTAAGTCTGTAATTGTTGCACCGTACCATCTACTGGCGCATAAATTTTATTGGAAATGTGCCGTTGTTGATTTTTTTCGACCTCTAATGTGAGTTGTTCAACTTGTTCATTTGCTTTACGTAATTCATCTAATATATTATGCCGGAAGGATTGCTCAAAAACCTGGTATTCTTTGCGTATTTGTTCAAGCTGGGCATTTAGCTCTTGGATTTTACTTTGTTGAATACTTCTTTCATTTTCTAATTCAATGACTCGGTTTTCTTGAGAAAAGAATTCATGCTTAGATGCATGAGCTTTTTTATAAAGGTTGTAGATATCACTGCGACGTTCTTTTTCATACTTTAACATTGCTGTTAGTTTATGAATTTGGATATCAATTGTACTCTTTTCCATTTCTTTCTGTTTAATCATTGCTGCCAATTTTTGCTTCTCAGCCACCCATGTTTGATATTGGCTTATAGCTAATTGTTCTTCTCGTATAAGTAGCATATCTTCGGTATCAAAAGGGAGTTGCTCATTTCTATTTCTTAGTTTGGGAGCTACATTTTCCTGAATAGCTGAAAATAATGCCTTTTGTCGTAACTGATTTAGACTTGCTAGTTTTAGAGCTGACTGAGCCTTATATAACTCAGGTTCAACACCCAGAGCGGTTAACTCAAGGAGTAAATCCCCTTTTTTTACCATTTGTCCATTTCTTACGTAAGATTGTTTTACTATAGCAGTTTCTATTGGTTGGATAATTTTACTCCGACCGCTTGGTAAAATTTTTCCTGTTGCTACAGCAACAATTTCTACTTTTCCTAGAAAAGACCAAGAAAGAGCAATCAATAAAAATAGGATAATGAGCCTTCCAATCCATCTTGGTAGGGATGATACTGGCGTCTCAATTAATTCTAAATGTGCAGGTAAAAAAGCGCTCTCATCTTCTTGCCGATAAGGCGTGTTTAACGACTTTCTAACCTTCCATGTATCTCCGAAAACTTGAATATAGCGTTTCATTAAGCTACATAATCCACTTATATAATGCATTATGTGTTCCCTGATGTTACTTGGAGTTGATACAAATAGTGGTAGAGACCTTTTGTGGCAAGTAATGTTTGATGATTTCCTTGTTCAACAATTGTGCCATTATCCATTACAATAATTCGACTGGCTTGATTGACTGTAGATAAACGATGAGCAATGATAATAACCGTCCTATTACGACAAATATGTTTCATATTTTTCATAATAATGTGTTCTGACTCATAATCAAGCGCACTGGTTGCCTCATCAAAAATCAAGATTCTAGGGTTATTGACTAGTGCCCGTGCAATAGCAATGCGTTGTTTCTGTCCTCCTGATAGATTTGCTCCATGTTCACCAACTAATGTATCGTAGCCTTCGGGTAAGTGGGATATAAATTCATGGGCTCCAGCAAGTTTTGCTACTTGCATGACATGTTCAATTGATATTGAGGGATAACTTAAGGCAATATTATCCCGAATAGAACGATTTAATAGAATATTATCTTGTAATACAACGCCAATTTGACGACGCAACCAAGATGGCTCAACTAATGCGATGTCATTACCATCAATAAAGATATTTCCTTGAGAAGGAGCGTACATACGCTGAATTAATTTAGTAAGTGTACTTTTACCGGATCCAGAACGACCAACAATCCCAATAATTTCCCCAGCTTTAATAGATAAAGAAACATCATTTATGATATTTTTCCCTTCAGGGCGATAACTGAAGCTAACTTCTTTAAATGTAATGTCGCCTTTAATTTCAGGGGGAATTAATTTGTTTTGGGGATTTTCTGTTGGAGTATTCAAAATATCACCTAGTCGAGTTACTGAGATTCCTACCTGCTGAAAATCTTGCCAAAATTGAGCTAGTCTAATCACGGGGGAGGAAACTTGACTTGCTAACATATTAAACGCAATAAGCTGTCCAATAGTAAGCTCTCCTGCAATCACTAAATGTGAACCTAACCATAAATTAATTACTATCACTAATTTTTGGATGAGTTGTATACCATGTTGACCAATTGTTGCAATTTTAGTTACTTTAAAACTTGATTGTACGTAACCTGATAATTGTTTATCCCAATGTTCTGTCATTTGTGGAGTAACTGCCATAGATTTGATAGTACCTATGGCTGATACTGATTCCACCAAAAATGCTTGATTATCTGCGTTACGAGTGAATTTTTCATTAAGGCGTCTACGTAGTATTGGGTTAATGAGAGAGGACCAGATTGCATAACAAGGAAGCGAAATAAGTACAACTAATGTCAACCAAGCACTGTAATACCACATAACTGCAAGGAAAATGAAAGAAAAGAATAAATCTAAAACTGAGGTTAGAGCTTGCCCTGTTAAAAAAGCACGGATTTGTTCTAATTCCCTTACTCTTGCAACGGTATCTCCAACACGTCGTGCTTCAAAATAAGCGATTGGGAGTGAAAGTAAATGTCGGAATAATCTTGCTCCGAGTTCAACATCAATTCGGCTAGTGGTATGAGAAAATACGTAAGTACGAATAGCTGAAAGTACAATCTCAAAAACAATTACTACACACAGGGCTATTGCGATGACATTTAGTGTACTAAATCCTTGATGAACTAATACTTTATCCATCACAACTTGGAAGAATAGCGGTGTTATTAATGCAAAGATTTGCAAGACAACTGACACTAAAATTACTTCTAAGAAAATCCTACGATATTTAACAATAGCAGGAATGAACCAGGTAAAATCAAATTTAGCAAGTTGTCCTGAGATACTCGCTCGAGAGGTAAATTGAATAATCTCTCCAGAGTAACGATCAGTAAATTCGTTATCCGACAAAATAGCTGGTTGATTTGTTTCCAAATCATGAATTAAAAAATGTTGATTTTTCGTATCTACTTTAGCTAGGATAAAATGTTTGCCGTCATTACACCAGACCAATACAGGTAAATGCAAGAGGGCTAAACGAGATTTTTCTTTTTTGCTAGCTCTAACTTTAAACCCAATATCTTTTGCCGCTAATAACAATTGCGTTTTGGTCATTACTTGTTGTATAGCGAATTTATGCTTTATTTGTTCAATATTAAAAGGAATACTATGTAACTGAGAAAAGATTGCTAAACTTGAAAGTGCTAAATCCTGTGTATTCATGCTATATCCTAATATTAAAATAAAAAGCCCCACAATATTTCTTGAGAATACTGTGAGACTTCAAATAATTAACTAAATTATGTCCAGTTAGCGGTTAAAATTGGATCTAATTTTGTATTTACCGCCTGTGGTAATGAAATTTGCCCTGCAGATGGTGGTGAAAATGCTGCCATTGCATTTATTAATTTATCTACATTAATATGGTTTAAAGACTTATTATTCGAGGCTATAAAGTTTTCCACTTTATAATTCTTACCATACCAATCAGTAATAATGACTTTGTCTTGAGTGCCAATAACACTAACTTCCAAATCTGTGTTTAATTTACGGAACCAGAGTTGATTATGATTGATGTTAGTAAATCGTAACGTATCATTACCTTGCTCATCATAGATAGTATCAATACCGTCTCCCCTATTGAAATGATAAGTATCATTTCCTGAACCACCCATTAAGAAGTCATTTCCACGCATACCGTTTAGAGAGTCATTACCTCCATAGCCAATTAATCGATTATTTCCCGAATTGCCTTGAAGTGAGTTGTTAGCATCATTCCCCGTTGCAGAAACATCAGCACCACCAATTAACTCAATATGCTCTACATTTTCTGGTAATGTATAAGATACTGATGAAATAACAGTATCAATACCCTGATTAACTTTCTCAATTACTTTATCAAGGTGGGAATCAACAACATAAGTATCATTACCTAAGCCGCCAATCATCGTATCAAACCCAGCTTTTCCATCCAATTTATTATTACCCGAATTACCTACTAAACGATTATTTTCATTATTCCCTATAGCATTGATTGAGGCATTACCCATTAATTGAATCTCTTCAACATAATTAGCTAATGTATAGCTAACAGACGACTTGACTACGTCGTATCCCCCCTCTTTGACTTCCAGAACTTTATCACCTACATTATCAACAATATAGGTATCATCACCGAATTCACCAGACATGCTATCGGCACCCGATCTACCGTCTATTAAATTACCTATTGCATTTCCTTTTAGAGTATCGTTACCATTAGTTCCAACAATAGTATGAACCAAGCGAGGTGGTTCAGCCTGTTCCGTAGAAAATATAAACATATCAGCTTTCAGCTGGTCTGGTCTAATTCCTTTTACTGTCACATATTGTGTGCCCGCTTTAGGCTCACCTAACCAGATTCTCGTATATTGCTCATTATTGACACTAAACCCGTAAGCATTGATGCTACTTACACCTTTAAACTGGGATATATCAATTTTCTCGTTTTTGTCATTGATATCAAAATCCCAAATGAGATTCTTTAATAGACCTCTAGATGCGTTTGGGGATGTATCTTTAACTACAACAAATCGATCGCTTCCCTTACCACCTTCAGCTCTTGCCCAACTAAATTCAACATTATTATATTGATTTAATGTTGTATATTGTTGGTTACGATAAGTTGATGACAGTGCTGTATCATCACCCTCCAAATAAAGAACGTCATTACCAGCTCCCCCTCCAAGATAGTCAGACCCTGCTCCTCCGTAAAGAATATCATTACCTCCACCACCTAAAATACGATCGTCACCATCATTACCATACAGTGTATCATTACCGCCTGTGGCAGAATCTGCAGAGTGTTCGCCGACAATGATGTCATTACCTCTTCCTCCTCGAAGAATATCATTACCGTTACCCCCGAATATACGATCCTCACCTTCTGTTCCCCAGAAAGCAACACCAAAATCGGGTAGAGCAACCTCCGCATTATTATTTGAAAATCCATATCCTCCCACTTGATTTAGCCAATAAGGTTTAAAAATCTCTGTAGTTACTACAATATTGTTATTGGTTAATCTATTTGCTTGAACATTATTAAGTCGAACTGTTTGACCATTTCCTAAAGAAATAAGGGTATCATTTCCTTGTTGTTGTTTGGATAAATTAAAGGATTCAAATCCAGTAAAGACTAAACGATCGGTACCAACACTGAAATCAGTAATGACATCTTGACTATTTAATTTCTTCTCAATAATAAAAGTATCATTTCCTTGATCTCCAGTTAAAGTATTATTTCCTAAGCCTCCCACCAGAACGTCATTGCCTTGTAAACCGGATAAAATGTCATTACCTCGTCCACCAATAAGTATATTATCGACATTATTTCCTGTGAGTTTATCGTTGTAATCTCCCCCAGTAATATTCTCTATCTGTTGTGGGGATGTGATAGTCAAGGTTTTTCCAGACAAATTTGCTTTTCCTGTTGAGAGGTTTACTTCAATAACACCATCCATAGCAGCAGCATTAATGGTATCTATTCCCCCATTCGTATCATTCAGTGTATCGACCGTTTGGTAGTTATGGAAGTCATCGGTATATATGTAAGTATCACTGCCCACATAAGCCCGTCCATAGAAACTCAATGACCAGTCATGTAGTGTTCCTGTACTACCTGTTGCTACGTCAAAAACTTGTAGTTTCCATTGACCATTTGGATTTTCTCCCTTTATTAAGGTAGTATTAAATGTGTAATTTAATGTAGAAGATTCTCCGAATTTAACATCACCTATCGCTTTATCATCATTAGGATCTTTTCCTGGTCTATTCATTAAAATAGATTCAGTGCCTGATGGAGAAATTAATTTAATAATTAAATCACTGGCTCTCGCATGTGTCAGATTAACTTTAACAGCTACATTTTCGAGCTGCATGGAAAAATTTGAAACGTCTACCGCAAATTGTCTACCATTATTATCTGTTATGGACTGATTAATTTTCCCCGATTTATAGATATCCTCTAATTTAACTTCGTTTTCATAAGTATGTTGAGTATTCCAATCTTGAGCTAATCTCACTGCAGCTTGAGCATCTAGTACACCGTAACCATAATCGTGACTTACATGCATCCCTGTACCATTCCAGTTCTTAGCCCCATTACGTTGCCATTGACTATCCGTTATTCCTTTTGTTGTTGCAGTGAGGGCGAGAATTTCCTGAATATCACGATATCCGAGGTAAGGGTTTGCTTCAAGCATTAATGCAACCACACCAGAAACAATAGGAGCAGAGAAACTTGTTCCATTGTTAAGCGTATACTCTTGCCCTAATATTGAACCATTTTCGTTCACAATTTCACGAGAGCTGGAGTATACATTAGAGCCATGAGCTGTGACTAAAACACTTGCGCCTTGATTTGAATAGGAAGCTATTTTAGTTTCAAATTGTTGATTTCGTTCAGCAGAAGCCACTGCAATACCATATCTTACATTAGTTAGTTCGGAATAATTAGTATTTCCTCCTTTTTGTCTATCATTGCCTGCAGAGTTGACAATGATAGTCCCTAGACCATTACGTCCATCTGTCAAAGCTGGTTTATAAATATCAAAAATTGTTTTGCTTTTATCGGAAAAACTAATTTGCTGTTTAAAGTTCTGGGTATGCCCCCAGCTGTGATTAGCAATATCATAGTTTTTCATCTGATCTAAGCTAGAAACATCTGCACCGACCCAATAGCTCGCTACGGTTGCATCGTAAGCGACACCAACACCACCTTCCCCATTGCGTTCAGCAACCATAATACCTGCCACTTCCGTCGCATGCTTACTAAAGACCTTATCATCCTCTTGACGTTTATATTCGTAATCATGTAACCAGCGTTTATCTATCTTATTACGTAATTCAGGGTGTCGGTAGTCTGCAACTTCTTCTGCAACAGAGAATGGACCACTTGGTTCAAACTGCCCAATACGAACATTTTTACCTGTATAATTATTCCATATGGATGAAATATTATCTGCTTCCAAATAGTATTGGCGAATGACATCCGGATCTGAAGGGAGTGATGGTGGCACAAGATATACTTTCCCCTTTAATTCACCACTACCTGAGGTTTTAATTGCTTTAACACCTTTTGAATCTTCAATAGCGTATTCAAAACTAGCAATTCCTTTAAACCCTTTTGTTGGTGTAAACTCAATATCTCCATTAGACAGAACTTTTAGAGAGCCACCTCGAATATTTGAAGCTTGATAAATAATGATTTTATCACCCTGTAGATCTATATCATTTTGAAGCAATCGAGATTGTTTAATGATATATGGACGTGAACCATCAAAACGTTGTCCTTTGCTATCTTGATAGAGAATATCTTCTACTGGCGTTGGATTATCCCATTCTGAATTTGTTGTAGGTGCTGCATAATTTGTAATATCTTTAAAATTTAATAATTCAATATTACGTAAAAAATCTGTGCCATCACGTCCTTGAGCTTTATCGCTTACAAGGATACCATCCCCCATTTTCGTAATTTTATAATCGGCAAAATTACCTGAGAACTCTACAGTATCTTGACCATCTCCCCCATCTAAATAATCATCTCCCCCCTCTCCAAGTAAGGTATCATCTCCTTTTCCACCATGTAATATATCATCATCAGACCCACCAAAAATGACATCATCACCATCATCACCGAACAAACGGTCATTACCGCGATGTCCTCTAATTAAATCTTTGCCAGCTCCTCCTGAGATAAAGTCATCACCATTCTCACCGGATAAAGCATCATTTGCGATACTTCCCACAATAGTGTCGTTACCATCTCCTCCTCTGACAAAGATCGAACTATTGCCAGAAGAGATAAATACATCATCACCGCGTCCGCCGTGCGCAATTTCAATTTCAGCTTTACCAAGATCTAAGGAAACGCCTTTATTACCGATGACCTGTACGATATCGTCTCCTTGACCACCATGAATATTTTCCAGCAAATCATCACCGTCAATTAGTAGTACATCGTTGCCATTTCCGCCATAGAATGTATCTTGACCTCCACCGCCAGCTAACCAATTATCTTGGCTGTCTCCTCGTAAAATATCATTACCGTTACCGGCTTGAATATTGGCAACACCAAGTTGTTGAACATTTAAATCACGATTTTGATTGTCTGTTGCGGTAAAACTACTTGTTCCCTGTATCAATCCATTTGATTCTGTAACGGTTTTATTACCACCATTTGCTTTAGTGATAGTATGTCCACGAGGATTAGCTAAGAAATTTACTGCAATAGCCTCTTGCTTTTTGCCATTACGAGTAAAAGCCCCTTTTCCTAATAATTCATTGCCATAGAATAACTGACCACCAGAATTTTGGTAATTTAAATCAATCGCCGTAATACCAAGAGCGGACAGAGTTTGCAATTCACCAGAGTCAGTTATACCGTTATGATTTTTATCCTGCCAAACTCTAATGGCATTGAAGTCTCTATCTTTATTATCGAAAACTTTATCTTTGTTTGAGTCCAACGATTTTAATGCATCAAAGCCATTTTCAAAGCGCTTTTCACCGCTTTCACCGTTACGGCCAACTTTGCCTGCATAATATTCCGAAAAAATTTCGGATATGTTATCAATTTTGCCGTTATTATTGAGATCTCGTACTAACATCCCGTCTTGGTTGTTTACCCAACCGGTTTCTTCTAGTGAACCACCGTCGTTATCAATATCAAAGAGAACAGGATTTTCATTATAACTGACCACTTTAGCACCATCGCCGTTTAGATCTAGGACCAATGGATCAACAGGTAAACGGGAATAGCCGATCCCTTGCATACGGTTGATATTGACTAAATTAAAGGTATTTTGAATATTAGATTTAGGTTGATAGATAGAGGGAGTAATAGCATTTTTAGACAAATTGGTATTTGCGGTACGGAAGTTATCCGTTAGAATATTAGAGGTAGATACCGCTGCAGGGCTTGTATGCGCATTAAAAGAAAGTCTATCAAAAGCCACATAAACTAATCTAGAGGTGGCCGACAATTCGGCATCGGGGATAATGCTTTTTGTTCTGTCTGCATTAGTGGTTAGGTCTAGTTTATTATTTGCTTGTGATATTGAAGGCGTTACTTTACTGTTCTTTAATAAGTTAGAAAGCCTTTCTAAGTTTTTCTCTAAGCTTTTAAGCTCTAAGTAAGTGTTCTTTTGACTTCTGGAGAAAAAGTATGGAGTAGGTGCCCTTGGACTATTATACTGATGACGTAGTAAGTCCCTCCCCCTATGTAATAGGGCTGTTTTATTCCAGCTAGATGAGAAAATAACCTCTTTTTTATATTTTTGTGATATAGCCGCATACTCTGCTTTGGATATATCTTTGAATAAATCTTTTCCTTTTCTGTCCTCTTCAAATTTTAAAGAAACCCTATGACCATTTCCATTACTTAATAGTGTCTGGAGCGGTATATTAACGTACCAGGGGACGTTTGAACTTGAGTAATCATAATTATCATTTTGTATAACCCGAACCTGTCCGAATGCGGGATTATCCAAAGCAAGCTACACTATAGTTCTTAATTCCTACTGGATTTCCGTTAGAATCAATGATGTAACGAATATTGGTTGTATCAAGTTTAGCGTTAAAAGAGCCAAACACTAAGCTCCTTTTGGCATAGTCGGCGGAATCAACATTGATTTCATAATTTTGAAATGATCTTTTTCCTTCTAAGGCGTCCTGTTTACGAGATTCAGAGGTATAAATAAGCTTAACAATTTGTTCATGAGTTAATTCTATATTTCCCGATTTTCCGGAAATGTGTTGAGAATAATTAATATTTTGTCCATTGTCCTTTTTCCCATTCATAAATTTTTCAATAACACCGAAGCTGGCAGCAGAGACAAATCTGCCATGCCCGTTAGCCATCACATCACTCATAAGAAATGTAAGTGTTTTCTCTTTTATATCATGAGCATCAAGCGTAAGCTTATCATACTCTTGATTCATTTTAATAACGGTCATAATTACTCTCCAAATAACGTATCAAACGTCATAAAGCTAATTACATTTTTACATTGATCCAAAGGATAGACTCGAGTGACATTATCATCTCCAGGCGTTACTTTGTCCCCAAATCGATATCTATAACCACTATGGAGCGGCCCTAGATAGATTTTTTTCATAAATAATTTATTCTCTTTCAGCATAAAGTTTTCTTGATTATAAAGCTGTAACTCAGAGCCAAACTCATAGACAATAGATTTGGTGTTAAAATCATTGATTGAAAAATCTTTTAGACGTTCTCCATTCATAATTCTCATAAACCGATCTATATCGAACTCCATAATTTGTGCCGCTTCCCCAGCAGTATCAATAATAAAGGAAGGCTCACTACTATTAATTACATAAGTCACATCATCAGCTAATTTATCTATGGTTGTTTTAGGGATCACCCATATTTCACATTGTTTATCATAATTGCACTCTTCATATTTCTTTTTTCTAGCATCTCTATTCTCTTTTATTTTTTCAATAAAGCTGTATAGGGCATTTTCTAAACCTGCATTAGCACAGTGTTCTGCTTGGATTTTATGTAGTGCACAAGCAACGAGGGCGGTAATAGCTAGAATGAAGATAATGTAGAATCGGTTAAATTTTTTGTTTTCATATTTTTTCATTATGATTTCTTGGTATGAGGGGAAAACTTTGTTCACTTCAAAGCACTTTTGTTAAGAATATCATGTGGTTAACATAAACAATAGATAAATGTTTAAAATTTGTGAGATAGTTCACACTTTTAGTTTTGTAACTTCAGCTGTTTTCCCCTCCACATCATGTATCTTTTTAACATGATAAGTTAGCTTTCCTCAAAAGTGATGCTATTTTGATCTTCGCAATAGGAAAATTCATACAGTGATCTAATCTTACAAAATCCACTGGTATATTTCTTTTCTATCATCATTACTGAGCTATGAATAATAGCTAATTTTTTTGTACCTTGTTCATTAAAAGAATTAGTTTCATATCTATTTGATGTGGTTGGATATTTTATTTCTTCAATACACAATAATTCAAAGATAATTTTATATGAGCTGGTATTATATAAGCTTTATAATAATCATTGCTTTCTTAGCATATAAAAATAACATATCAGATTTCCAAGAGCTGAATTACACTTGGCTAAGTTGTCATAAAATGACACCATTTCAGTAAATCCTTTAAAAATATCATCTCTAGAATTAATACTAGTGCATTAAAATATAGCTCAATAAATATCCCTAATTCATAATAAGATATACTACTTTTAAATTTAAATCTTGTTATCTGAAAATAATCACCTTCTTCCAATCTGCTTTTTGCAATTGATGTCATTGGGTTAATTGATGTATATAAGATTTTCCCTCCTTTAAAGTTCATCCTGTTTATGTCTTGTTCGGGAGAGTAAATTAATTCATCTTGTTTAGAATAGGAGTGATTTCATTTAGATTATCAGTATTAAATCTTCTTACTCGATAGAAATAACACAAATCACTTTCTTTTAGGTAAATGTATATCTCAAATACTTTATCAAAGTATCAAGCCTATTTATATTTTGGGGCTGACGCAGATTAGC
>NZ_MLHN01000036.1 GCF_001999285.1 Rodentibacter genomosp. 1 | reverse complement strand
CATATTATTTTCCTTTCTGCGATTTTTGGCAAGATCTGAAGGATAAACCCGCCAAACTCGAGATCCTTCCATTCTAAAAAATCCCCATTCAAGGAGGTGTTTTCGTATGGAGCTTTCGCTAATGCCGAGCTTCTTTTCCACTTCTTTAATGGTGAGAGCTTGTTCCATATATACTTCCATCACTTTAAAATATCCGGCACTTCAACAACTTTTAGCTGTTCCGGTGTCTTGTCTTTGTACTTAAGATAATAGTTGACAATCTCGATCGCTTGCTCTTCCGTTACAGTTCTATGAGTTTCTTGGATCACAGTCCAAATATGTCTATATTGGCATTCAAGCACAACATATCGCTTGTTGTTTATGACTTGTAATTCTTGTTCCATATTTCCTCCAATAAAAAACCTAGCTTTCGCTAGGCTGTGTTTAATCTTGCTCTGGCCAGTTCAAAATAATGTGAATTTATTTCAAATCCGACACAATTAAAGCCAAGTTCCTTACAGGCAATTAAGCTACTTCCGCTGCCAACATGGGTATCTAGGATAAGTTGTCCAGGAATGGCATATTTCTGCAGTAACCATTTGTACAGATTAACGGGCTTTTGCGTAGGGTGAATACGTTTCTCATTAAGTTTTTTGTTTCCCCGTGCAATATGACCTTCTTCAATACTCTTGCCTTGTAACATGCCGTTCCACATATACCTAAATTGACGGACGCTGTTATGCAAACTGCAGTACGCAATTTCACAATCGCTGAATGTACTTTTCCCGTTTACTTTGTCCCAAATAATACGACCGGAGCCAAATGAATAATTATTAAAATAATTCACTCCCCAGATAATCTGATGTTTGCTTACTCTAAATAGCTCATTAAAATATTCTTCGGTGGGTAAGTTCCAAGTGTCTGTTCTTGCATATAAGCGCTGAACACCTATGGGGCTGATCTTTTTTCCGTAGAATTGTCGTCTTTCTGGTCCGGAAAAATAGGGTGGATCGACAATGGCTAAATCAAAGTGTTTATCAGGATATGTTTTCATTCCTTCAATGCAATCTTGGTTTCTGAAATCAATCATTTTCTCTCCATAAAACAAAACCGCTCACATTTCTGCAAGCGGTAGAATATCTTCAAAAACAAAACCCACTGCATTGAGTGGGTTATCGGTTCATCAGCCAATCGCAGGCGGATCGGCAGTCCTCCTCCGTTCTGTAATAGCAACCTTTTTTAACGTTTCGTTGGTAACCCGCGTGCCATCCATAATCCTCTTGATGCTTTACAGGATAATATCCATCGTGACCTAGCCCAATAGACCATACTATAGCTAAACTACCAAATTCACGGATTGGTTT
>NZ_MLHN01000035.1 GCF_001999285.1 Rodentibacter genomosp. 1 | reverse complement strand
ACGAAATAGAACTGGATGAGGGCGAAGAAGGGGAGGTTATAGAGATAGACGAAAATGGTTGGTATAAACGAGAAAAAATAGATAAAGTTTGGTACAAATATACTCCAGACGCTTTTGGACCAATTGTTTTTTCTTTTGACAAAAAAGTAGAATTTAACTTTTGGGCCGATTACCCTCATAAACTGACTGCTGAGCAAAAAGCCATTTTTGATATGGAAAATCAAGAGTTAGTGAAATTAAAAGGTTAAATCCTAGAATAACCACAACACCTAGCCTAACCGCTAGGTTTTTTTATTATCTAAAAAACCAACCGCACTTTCGGAAGATCGTGCGGTTTTCTTTTATCCACGGCTTGGAAAAGCCACAACTAATCGGAAGGAAATCCAATGAAACTGAAAACTGATGAGAACGGCAATGTTGTCGTACAAGACGGCAAACCGGTGTATGTCTATGAGGACGGTAAAGAAGTCGCTTACGATGTGCCGGCTGCTGTTGCCAAAATTACCTCACTCAATGCAGAAGCAAAAAATCACCGTGAACGGGCGGAAAAGGCAGAAGCCGATTTAAAAGCCTTTGACGGAATTGATGTCAATGCTGCGAAAAAAGCTTTAGATACCGTTAAAAACCTTGACGATAAAAAGCTGATTGATGCCGGTGAAGCCGAGCGAGTGAAAGCGGAGGTGATTAAAACCTACGATGAAAAATTGGCAGAAGCTAATGGCCGTGCGGATCAACTGGAACAAGCACTTTATGGCGAAATTGTCGGCGGTGCATTTGCCCGTTCTAAATTTATCGCCGATAAAACGACTTTGCCGCCGGATGTTGCCCAAGCCTATTTTGGCAAACATTTCAGCGTAAAAGACGGCAAAATTGAAGCCAAAGACAGTAGTGGCAATCCAATTTACAGTCGTGAGCGTGCCGGTGAACTTGCTAACTTTGATGAGGCAATGGAAATGCTCATCAATACTTATCCAAACAAAGATACGATTTTGCGCGGTAGTGGTTCGTCCGGTAGTGGCGCACAAGGGACACCTTCTCAAAATGGTGCGCCAAAGTCGCTTTCGGAATGTAAAACTGATGCCGAGCGGATCGCCTATATGCAATCGAAAACGGCAGAATAATTTGCCTTAACCTAACAGGAGATAAACAATGTCCTTTGATTTACAGGTTTTTAATAAACAAACCCAAGTTGCGTTGACCGAAACGGTCGATCAAGATATTGAAAAATTTAATGAAGCCTCCGGTGGAACAATTGTGCTACAAAATGCCCCGGTAGAAGGTGATTTTGATATTCGTGCGAGTTTTAAAGCCGTTGCAGGTCTTGTTCGCCGCCGTAATGCTTACGGACAAGGCACCGTTGAAGCCAAACGCCTTGAGCAATTGCTCAATGTAGCGGTAAAAGTGGCTGCCGGCACACCACCGCTTGAATATGAGCCGCAACAATACCACTGGATTTTGAAAAATCCGGAACTTGCCGCAATCACAATCGGTCAGCAATTAGCGAAAGCACGCCTTGCTGATATGCTTAACACGGCAGTATTAGGCGGTGTGGCTGCAATTGGCGGCAACACGAAAACCGTCCTAGACGATAAAGCACAAGCGCCGACTTTCCGCACTCTCAATAAAGGGGCGGCATTGTTTGGTGACCGCTCCGGTTCATTAAAAGCGTGGGTAATGCACTCCACGACGCTCCATAGCTTATTTGAAAACGCTTTAACCAACACCGAACGCCTGTTCAACTATGACAATATCAATGTGGTGCGCGATCCATTCGGTCGTGTGTTTGTGGTGACCGATAGTCCGGCATTAGTCAATGCGGATGGTTCTTATAACACACTGGGGTTGGTTGAAAATGCCATTTTAGTCGGCGGTAACAATGACTTTAACAGTGTGATTCTACCTAAGGTGGGCGGTGAGAACATTGGTGCGACCTATCAAGCAGAATGGACCTATAACTTAGGCATTCTCGGCTATAAATGGGATATGACCGCCGGAGGTAAATCTCCGAATGATACCGCATTGGGTACATCAACCAACTGGGAAAAATCCGCTACCTTTGATAAAGACACTGCCGGTGTGTTAGTCAAAACTAAGTAACCTAAAAACCGCCTGAATTTTCAGGTGGTTTTATTTTAAGGAATATTTTATGAAAAAACGCATTCTTTATTTTACCCGTGATTTTTCCGCTCAAAATATCGCCTTTGCCAAAGAAAAAGGTCTCATTATGCGAAATTTAGGCGCATATCATTCATCTGATACATTGGAAAATGCCGATGCCGTCTGTGGCGAAGTACCGGAACGTTATCAACACTTGCCGTTGTTTGATTTGGGGCAAGGTGGCGATCCAAAAGATGATCTCACTAAATTGAAAGTGGATGAAATCAAAGCAAAATTGGCCGCACTTCAAGTTGATTTTGAACCTAATGCGAAGAAAGATGAATTACTTGCCTTGTTGATTGCTGCAGAAAAGGGGAACGAAAATGACCCTAAAGATACCCAATGACAGCTATGTAAGTCTTGAAGATGCCGATTATTATCACGCTAATCGTATTTCCTTTGAAACTTGGGATGAGTTAGATGAACAAACAAAAAATCGGCGATTAGTGAGTGCGAGTGATTTTCTTGATCATTATTACACTTTCGCCGGTGAAAAAGCCGATCCGCTACAATCTCGTTCTTTTCCTCGAAAGGGGCAAGAGGAGATCCCACAAGCCGTCAAATATGCAGTGTGTGAATTGGCATTACAGGAAGATCTTAACCAAAACCAAGCGCAGAAGATGTCTGGTGTGAAGGTCGGACCGATTTCCGTAAGCTATAACGAAAGCACGGAACAAAAGGCTAATCGCTTTGAGTATGTGAAATCGCTACTCAAGGGATTTTTAGTTGAATCTACAGGCTATGTTGAGTTGTTAAGGGGGTAAAATGTACGGACAATTACGCCATCTTTCAGCGCAACTGATTCGGCAATTTGGGGTGCCTTGTGTTGTTAAGACGGAAAGTAAGGGACAATATGATCCTGCAACCGGGGGCATATCAAATAAAAGAGGGGTTTCAAATAAAGCCTATTGCTTGTTTGATAATCTCGCCTATGATTTTCCGTCTTATCAAAGCAATGGTGCAGGGAAAGGTGCGTCTGCAATGGTAAAACAGGGTGATGTGATGTTATACATCACGGAAAGCGGCAAGCCGGAAGTACATTCAATCGTGAGTGTAGAAGGTGAAACTTGGGCGATTATTAATTGCCAACCTATTAGACCAGCGAATGTCTCCATTGTTTATCAATGCCAAGCCCGAAGGGTGGCATAA
This sequence comes from Rodentibacter genomosp. 1, assembly GCF_001999285.1. Classification (GTDB taxonomy): domain Bacteria; phylum Pseudomonadota; class Gammaproteobacteria; order Enterobacterales; family Pasteurellaceae; genus Rodentibacter. The sequence continues at coordinate 268 of NZ_MLHN01000035.1, read as the reverse complement.
TGGGCGCATTTAGTGTTGATATTGCCGACTTCATTCGTTCGGTCGAACAAAAAGCCGATGTGGTGATGCGGAAAACAGCCCTGGAATTGCTCACCAAAGTGCAGGCTAAAACACCCGTTGATTCAGGTCAACTACGGGCAAGTTGGACTTCAGCGATCAATGCTTTACCCACCTCTTATGATGGCAATCATGATGTCGATTCTGTTAAGTTCGGTGATACGTGGTTTTTAGGCACAAATAAATCCTATGCGCCACAACTGGAATATGG
>NZ_MLHN01000034.1 GCF_001999285.1 Rodentibacter genomosp. 1 | reverse complement strand
AGACACGCTGGCATAATCACCTTATCACACAGGCGGCTTTCAGGCCGCTTTTTATTTCTCATAATTTAAAAGGATAACATAATGGATTTTTCTAAATTAGATGTTCACTCAACTGCACAACATACTTTCCGCTTTGAAGTTTTACACCCGGTTACCGGTGATGGTACCGGGGCATTTATTGATGTTTATGGCGCAGAAAGCGATCCGGTTCGCAAATATACGGCAAGCCAATTACGCCAACTCCAAAAACAAGAGTTTGAAAACAGCCGTACACGCAAACCAAAATACGTGGAACTCAGCGAACTTGAAGATCGCAAGTTAGAAAATGCCTTAGTACGTATTGCCGGCTGGGAAAATGTGAAATGGGGCAAAGAAGAGATGGTGTTTACTTCTGAAAATGCCCGTAAATTGCTAATGGCGTGCCCTTGGTTGAGCGATCAAATTGTTGAACATTCAGATGAATTGGGAAACTTCTTGAAAGCCTAGTTGACGACTTACTCGACTATGCGAAATCCGAATTTGAATTAGATAAAAAGCCAAAAGGGTCAGAATCAACCAATCGTGAACATTTACAAGCCATTCAAGACGCAACGGGGGCTGAATTAAGCGAACTCAATCATCCATTGCCTGATGAGATGGTGAGGTATCTACTTGATGACTTCTATGAAATTGCCCTATCTCGCCAGTACGGTATGGCGTGTAACTCCATTTTATACGCTGAAATTGAATCTTGGTGTCGATTAACTCAACGACACCTTGAGAAATGGGAACTCGAAGTCATCAAACGGTTAGATATGTTGTGGTTGCAAATTAATGAGGACTAAGCCCGAGCTGAAAAGGTCGGGTTTTTTATTACCTGAAATTTAATAGGAGCATATATGCAAGCATTAAAAACTGAATTTTTAGGACAAGAAGTAACTTTAATTGATAACAACGGTGTGCCTTATGTGGCAATGCGTGAGATTGTATTAGGGATTGGGTTGGACTGGAAAGTACAGCACCGTAAATTAACAGCACAATCTGAAAAATTCAGTTGTGGTCATATGACCACGACTGGAAGAGACGGCAAAAAATATGAAATGCTCTGTATCCCCATCAAAAAATTAAATGGTTGGCTATTTAGCTTAAACCCAAACAAAGTACGGTCAGATTTAAAAGAACGTCTGGAAAACTACCAAGAGGAATGTTTCCTTGCTTTATGGGATTACTGGACGGAAGGTGTTGCACGCCGTGATGAAGTGAAAAATAAACTCTCAGCTTGGAATATCAAAAATAAGGAATACAAAACTTCTGCAAGTGAAAAGGGAAAAGCACTAAACGCTTGTAAGAAAGAAAAAAGTGCATTGGAACAAGAGTATGCGCAAATCATGCAAATGGAACTATTTTTTAATTTATAAATAAACCCCGAACACTCGCAATGCTCGGGGTTTTCTTTTACCCATTGAAACGGAATGAGTAATTAATTATGGACATTATAGAAACAATTCTACCAATATTCAAGGAGCTTATTATGTTATACGGTTTATGGGAAACCACTATCGCACTGACCTTGGCTGGCGTTTTTTTGGTGTTGGCTTGGCGATTGCCAAATATCTTATCTGTGATTAAAGATTGGAAAAAATAATTAATTAAAAAAAACAAAAAGCCAAGAACTCGAAATTCTTGGCTTTCACTAGATAAGCATTTTTTGTTAGAGTGCTAAGTTATCGCATAATTATAGATAACCCTGATTGAAATCGTGGGAATATTTTAAAGGCTCTTTTTCGATTAAATAAAGAAGTAAGAGCTTACTTTATTCTAAACTAGTTATTAAGAGAAATTTTTAACATATTGTGTAATTCATTTGCAGGATCATGAATTATGTGTGAAATTCGTTGCTCCCCTGCTTTAATTATAAACCATTCGCATGGACTTTCAGGTTTTCCGTCAGTTCTTAATCCATTCTTTGGATAGAAAATTAATGTTAAGTTGACATCATCTAATGAAAGACCATAAACATGAAATAGAAAAAAATCTAACCCTTGATTTTCAAAAATAAGAGGAGCTCCTTCTTCTGATAATGGTGTTAGAACTAAATTATCTTTTTCATCTATATGCATATTATAATGTTCAATATGTTTAATTTTTAGCAAGGCTTCTTTAAGTTTTTTCAATGCGTTATGCCTTCTATTATTAAGCTTTTCAATTGATAATTGAATAGAACTAGGAACAGATGTCCTACCACTAGAATATGCTTTATGCTGATGTATTGTAATACCCAAGATAAATAGCCATCGATCTAATATTACATTTGAGCGTGCAAACTCATTTTTATATTGAATATAATTCATATAGTCCCTCCCAAAAAGTAGGTTTAATTTTTATTTGCATAAAATATGTGCCGCTATTTTTTTGTATTTTACACTAATTTTAGCGTAACGCAAGTGTTGTTTGACAGGGTGAAAATTAAAGTGTAGTATCTACCCAAGGTCTCAAAAGCCTTTTCATTCAGCGGTAATCCGCAACCGAAATCCTTTGCGGTTTTTTTGTATTTAAAATTTGTGATCTCTTTTCTCTTTCCACAATTTTCATACAAAAAGGTAATTTACAATCTATGATCGGCGGTGCGAGGAATACAACACCGAAAGGAAATAACTCCGCTAGACTGAATGCTAGTTTTGAGCCGCTGATCACCCTAACTCAAAATTAGGGCTTCTTTCAGAAGGAAACATTCAGATGTCTAGTCAATTAACTATTCTTAATACAAAAATCCGTTCCTTGGATGGTCTTTTTTCTTTAAATGATCTTCATCGTGCAAGCGGGGCAGAAGATAAACATTCTCCATTTCGCTTTATGCGAAATGAACAAACAAAAGAGCTTATTTCAGAGATAGATAGCCAAACACCAAATTTGGTGGCTAGCAAAATTATTCGTGGTGGAACAGATTTAACAGTTCGTGGCTATTGGGTCTGTGAAGAACTCGTATTAAGCTACGCAATGTGGATAAGCCCAAAATTCCATTTAGTTGTTCTACGAGCTTTCTTGGCAATGCACCGAAATGAACCGAAACAACTTGCTTTGCCTGAACCATCGAAAATGTATCAACGTGATTTAACAGAAAAAGAAATGCAAGATTTCTGTTGGGCGTGGTACGCATTGCGTAACTACATCGAACTCACGGATAAATTGCAAAAACAATTCGGTGGTTTCGGTGGTGATTATGCCCGAGCCATTCGCCAACTTAACGAACGCTACGGCAATCTTCCACAAGAGATGTTGCCGACATTGCAACGGATAACCGCTGAATTTAATCAAGATATTACGCACGGCAACGGCTGGAACCGCATTATCTACAATGTGCGACACCCTAACGCCATCATCCGAAGTGGCGGATTAGTCCACTTATTCTAAAACTTAATTAAAACCGACCGCACTTTTCCCTGTGAAAAATCGTGCGGCGGTTTTTTGCACCCTAAATAACCCTGAGAAATCGCTTTCTCGGGGTTTTTTATTACCCAAAATCCAATAGAGGAGAATATTATGCAACTTGCTAATCCTGAAAACTTTAAACAGTTTGTACAAAACAAAGATTCCAAAACGATTACCACATCTGAAACGGTGGCTAAAGTGTTTGGCAAATACCATAAACACGTTATGCGTGATATTCGTGAAATCTTAGAGGCAGGCGATGATGAATTTAACCGGACCAATTTTGGTCTCGTTGAATATATCGATAAAAAAGGTGAAAAACGCCCAATGTTTGAGATGACTAAAGACGGTTTTTTGTTATTGGTGATGGGGTACAAAACCAAGAAAGCGATGGCGATTAAAATTGCCTATATTAAAGCCTTTAATTTTATGCAAGAACAGTTGACCCAAAATGGAATGACATTGCTTGAGCAATACTATCAAGCATTAGGCGAGCATAAAGCTGAAAAACAATTTGCTAGCTTATGTGGAAAAGGGCTGAATCAATGGAAAGATAAAAAGCCGTACCTCGAGGCGACATTAAAAGTATTTGAAGATAAATTACAAATTGAATTACCGTTATTGAATTGACCTCACTTTTATTATGTGCGGTTTTTTATTGGAGCCAATATGAAAACCTTTACCTTCCCGCCCCAATGGAATATGAAGC
>NZ_MLHN01000033.1 GCF_001999285.1 Rodentibacter genomosp. 1 | reverse complement strand
ATGAAGAGCGGGAGAAAATTAACAAACTGGGGCTTGAGAAGTTTAAGCTGGAAGAAAAATACGGAAAAGACAGTCCTCAAGCCCAACAGCTTGGAAAAGACATCAACCAAATCCAAGAGAATATCGACCGCACTTACGGCATAGGCAGTGAAAAAGGGATGGCGATTCGAGCGGTGACGGCAGCGCTTCAAGCCGTGGCACAAAACGACAGCAATGGTGCAATAGTGGCACTTGCCTAGCCTTGTCTTATCGGAGTTATACAAAATATTCAGATCTTTATTCGGAAGATTGTAGAGAAGTAGATGATTTTTCAGTGAGATAGGATAACAAAGTAGACATAGAATTTCATGAGCGGGTAGTATAGTTTATGATAAAGCTACACACCCCTTTGAGGTGTATACTTTTATGAAAGTATATAAATAGAAATTTGTATGAATGGCTAAATTTTATTGCATAAAATTGACAGATACTATAGAATCCGCGCGTCTTACTTATTTTGTGAGAGCATTTGGAATCTTTTGCGTGTTGTGAAAGGTTTTTGCATAGACCAATAGAAGGAATACGATTATTAAAACCGTAAAAAAAGCACCGGCAGTAAATCGCCCAAATCGCATCAATGATGAAATTCGTGTCAAAGAAGTTCGTTTAATTGACCAAGAAGGTGAACAATTAGGAATTGTTTCTATTCAACAGGCTTTAGAAATGGCTGAACAAGTGGATCTTGATCTTGTTGAAATTAGCCCAAATGCAGAGCCGCCGGTTTGCCGTATTATGAATTACGGTAAATTCCTCTACGAAAAAAGCAAAACCGCAAAAGAGCAAAAGAAAAAACAAAAAGTCGTACAAGTGAAGGAGATTAAATTCCGTCCGGGTACTGACGAAGGTGATTACCAAGTTAAATTACGCAGCCTTATCCGTTTCTTGGAAGACGGTGATAAAGCAAAAATTACTGTGCGTTTCCGTGGTCGTGAAATGGCGCACCAAGACATTGGTTTAGATGTGTTGGAACGGGTGAAAAACGATTTGGCTGAAATTTCAGTAGTTGAATCTGCACCGGGTAAATTAGAAGGTCGCCAAGCCGTAATGGTGTTAGCGCCGAAGAAAAAATAATAAGGATTTTTTGTTGAGATTTTAATCTCAATAAAAATCTTTTCACTTAGGTGAAAAGTCATTGTGAGTTGGGCAGACTACGCAGCCTAACTACTTTGGGAAAAGGCAATTTGCCTTATAGTGGAAATAATCAGGCCTCCAAGTAACTTTTTAGTTCGCCTGATTATGTTGTTTTTAAACGAAAAATGCGGAGTTATTTTAACAATGCCTAAAATCAAAACAGTACGCGGCGCGGCTAAGCGTTTCAAAAAGACTGCTTCAGGCGGTTTCAAGCGTAAACAATCTCACTTACGTCATATTTTGACTAAAAAATCAACTAAACGTAAACGTCATTTACGTCATAAATCCATGGTTGCGAAAGCAGACCAAGTTTTAGTCGTGGCTTGCTTACCATACGCATAAGCCGTTATTTAAGCAAAACGTACGATTTAGTTCATTTTAGAAAATATACATAGGAGATTAAATAATGGCTCGTGTAAAACGTGGTGTTATTGCAAGAGCACGCCATAAGAAAGTTCTTAAGGCTGCTAAAGGTTATTATGGTGCACGTTCACGCGTGTATCGTGTTGCTTTCCAAGCGGTGATCAAAGCCGGTCAATATGCATATCGTGACCGTCGTCAACGTAAACGTCAATTCCGTCAATTATGGATTGCACGTATCAACGCGGCGGCTCGTCAAAATGGTTTATCTTACAGCAAATTTATCAACGGCTTGAAAAAAGCTTCTGTTGAAATCGATCGTAAGATCCTTGCCGATATCGCAGTATTCGACAAAGTAGCTTTCGCTGCATTAGTTGAAAAAGCAAAATCTGCACTTTAATTTTTTAAAGTTTAGAAAATGAGGACGCTGAAAGGCGTCCTTTTTTCTTATATTCATTTTCATCTTTTCTCTTTTCTTTCCAAACTGTATAAAATAGTGCAGTCACAAAAAACAAGGTTTTTTTGAACGTTGGCTTTGCCAACGGCTTTAAAGAGTGAATAAATCACTTTAGTGATTTATGAATAATTTTAGTCAAATTTTTACGAGGTTATCGTGGCATTAATTAGTTTAACAAATGGTTATCTTTCTTTTAGTGATGCACCATTATTAGACCATACCGAACTTCATATTGAACCAAATGAACGGGTTTGTTTGGTTGGGCGAAATGGGGCGGGTAAATCAACATTACTCAAAATTATTGCTGGTGATGTATTGTTGGATGACGGTAAGATCCAATACGAAAAAGATTTGGTAGTATCCCGTCTTGAGCAAGATCCACCACGTAATACGGAAGGCAATGTATTTGATTACATTGCAGAAGGTATCGGACATTTAACGGATTTATTAAAAGAGTATCATAGAATTTCTGTTGAGCTTGAAGAAAATTATAGCGAGCAAACTCTAAATCAACTAGAGCAAGTTCAGACAAAATTAGAATATGCAGATGGTTGGCGATTTGAAAATAAAATTAATGAAGTGCTACTCAAATTAGGTTTAAATCCTAATACAAAACTGACCGCACTTTCTGGTGGCTGGTTGCGTAAAGCGGCATTAGCACGAGCCTTAGTTTGCGATCCTGATGTGTTATTACTTGATGAACCGACAAACCATTTGGATGTGGAGGCGATTGAATGGCTGGAAAATTTCCTCTTAGAATTTAACGGGAGTATTGTTTTTATTTCCCATGATCGTTCTTTTATTCGCAAAATGGCGACCCGTATTGTTGATTTGGATCGCGGACAGCTTGTTTCTTACCCAGGGAATTACGATTTATACCTCACTACAAAAGAAGAAAATTTACGTGTAGAAGCAATGCAAAATGAATTATTTGATAAAAGATTAGCGCAAGAAGAAGTATGGATTCGTCAGGGAATAAAAGCACGCCGTACACGTAATGAAGGGCGTGTTCGAGCATTAAAGGCAATGCGTGAGGAACGTCGCCAACGTCGTGATGTGATGGGGACGGCAAAATTACAACTTGATACTTCGGCACGTTCCGGAAAAATTGTGTTTGAAATGGAAAATGTGAGTTATGAGGTGGCGGGGAAGCAATTGTTAAAAGATTTTAGCACCACCATTTTGCGTGGGGATAAAATTGCTTTAGTCGGACCAAATGGCTGTGGAAAAACCACATTTATTAAATTACTACTCGGTGAAATTCAACCGATAAGTGGGAAGATTCGTACGGGAACAAAATTAGAAATTGCCTATTTTGACCAATATCGCGCAGATCTGGATCCGGAAAAAACGGTGATGGATAACGTTGCCGATGGTAAGCAAGATATCGAAGTGAATGGCGTAAAACGCCATGTATTAGGTTATTTGCAAGATTTCTTATTTCCGCCTAGACGGGCGATGACACCGGTGAAAGCCTTATCGGGGGGGGAGCGTAATCGCTTGTTGTTGGCAAAATTATTACTTAAACCGAATAATTTGCTGATTCTTGATGAACCTACCAATGATTTAGATGTGGAGACCTTAGAGTTATTAGAAGAAATTTTGACGGATTATCAAGGCACATTATTGATCGTGAGTCACGATCGTCAATTTATTGATAATACTGCGACAGAATGCTATTTGTTTGAAGGGAACGGTGTCGTTAATAAATATGTAGGCGGTTTCTTTGATGCGAAACAGCAGCAAGCAAACTTTTGGGCAAGCAAAGCTGTGCAAGACGTTGTGAAAAAGTCACCGGCTAAACCGCAACAAAATGTTGTAAAAACTGACCGCACTTCTAAGCCAAAATCCGTTAAATTATCTTATAAAGAGCAGCGTGAATTGGAACAACTCCCACAGCAATTGGAAGAATTAGAGGAAAAATTGACCGCACTTCAAGCGGAAGTTGGCGAACCTACCTTTTTCCAACAGTCTCATGAAATCACCGATGCAAAATTAAAAGAATTGGCAGATACGGAAGCTCTTCTTGAACAAACATTCTTGCGTTGGGAAGAATTGGAAGAGAAAAAAAGTATTGCTGAAAGTCAGTGATATAAGAAAACCGAGCACTGGCTCGGTTTTTTTATGGATTAAAATAAGTTACTGATGAAAATCACGATAATAATCACAGGTACAACAAATTTTACATAGTTAAACCAGATTTTGGTAAAAGTTGAATCCGGTGTTGGGGAAAGCTCTTTTTTAGCTTCATCTTTCAGAACGAAGCCAACGAAAATTGCACAACCTAATGCGGTGAGCATAAATAAAATATTGCCACTGGCATAATCATAGAAATCAAAGATACTTTTGCCAAAAATCTTGAAATCTTTCCATAGATTATCGCCCAAAATAGCAGGGATATTACCAACCAAGAAAATTCCGCCTAAGGTTAAAATAATTGCTTTGCTGCGGCGCATACGCAATTTTTCTTGCAATGCGGTAATAATGACTTCGTAAATCGTAATTGAGGTGGTGAGTGCAGCGATTAATAATAAGCTAAAGAAAATAATGGCAAAGAATTTACCTGCCCATAAATGGGAGAAAACGATTGGCAAACTTTGGAAGACTAATGTTGGGCCGGCGTTTGGCTCAATGCCAAAGGTAAACAAAGAAGGGAAAATCATAAAGCCGGCAAGTACGGCAATGATAGTGTTAGTAAAACCGGTAATCACTGCAGTGTGAATGAGGTTTTCTTCTTTATTAAGATAGCTTGAAAGGGTAATTAAAACACCAAAACCAAGGCTTAATGCAAAGAATACTTGTCCTAATACAAAAATGAAAAGTTGAGGTGTGATTTTGCTGAAGTCCGGTTTTAAATAAAAGGTAATGCCTTCCATTGCTCCGGGCAGTGTCACATTGCGGATCACCATACCGATTAAGAAGATAAAGAGTAATGGCATTAAATATTTGACTGAACGCTCAATGCCGCCAATGATGCCTTTTGCCAAAATAATATAATTCACCACCACAAAGAGAAAGGTGTATAACATGATTTCATAAGGGCTATTGCCGATATGAAGATCGTAGAAATTTTTGGCAATATCTTTCGTAATGGGGGCTGAAATGTCAAGTGTACCACTAAGTAAGCTCACTATATAAGAAATGACCCATCCTCCAAGTACCATATAATATGCCATAATGCCAAAGGCACCTAGTAGCCCCATATAGCCGAGGATTTTCCAATATTTAGAAATGTGTTTGCCTTTGCCTTGAAGTTTATCTCCGAAGGCATCAATAGAATTGACACGTAAACGGCGACCAATCACATTTTCCACTAAAATCATCGGAATGCCGATTACAATCATTGCAAGGCAGAAAAGCAGTACATAAGCACCACCGCCATTTTCACCCACAAGATAAGGGAAGCGCCACGTTGCACCGAAACCAACGGTTGCACCGGCAACGGTCATTATATAAGTCAGTCGGCTCGACCAAGTTTGACGTTGTTGTTTATTTGTTGTCATTATTTTTCCTATTTAATCAAAAGTGCGGTTAAAAATTTACTGATTTTGAACACAGAAGGTTAATATTCTGTTTTTTCTTTATATTCACAGAGATCCTCAATAATACAAGAACCACAACGGGGCTTTCTCGCTACGCAAGTATAGCGACCATGTAAAATGAGCCAGTGGTGTACATCTACTTTAAACTCACTGGGCACGACTTTTAAAAGTTTTTCTTCTACTTTAACGACATCTTTACCAGGGGCAAAATTTGTGCGATTGCATACTCGAAAGATATGGGTATCAACTGCAATAGTGGGGTGACCAAAGGCGGTATTTAGTACCACATTTGCTGTTTTTCTTCCGACACCGGCGAGAGCTTCCAAAGCTTCACGGTTTTCAGGTACTTCTCCGTTGTGTTTTTCGATGAGATCACGACAGGTTTTGATGATGTTTTCTGCCTTACTATTATAAAGTCCGATGGTTTTAATATAGCTTTTTAAACCATCTAAGCCTAAATCCAAAATCGCTTGTGGCGTGTTGGCAATGGGAAAGAGTTTTTCTGTTGCCTTATTCACCCCTTTATCAGTCGCTTGTGCCGATAAAATCACGGCGATTAATAATTCAAAGGGCGAATTATACTGTAATTCGGTGGTAGGGTGAGGATTTTGATCCCGTAAACGGGTGAGTATTTCGATTCTTTTTTTCTGATTCATAATTTTATTTCCTTCTACTTTCTTGCTTGTGCAAGAAAGTAGCAAAGAACACACCCCGATTAAATCGCTTTTCCGACCTTGTTGTCATTTTCTTTACGGAAAATTTGTAAACTCGCCGTTGGCTCAAACAATACAAATTTTCCTAAAAATGCCAAGTCGGTCGGGCGATTTACACGGGGAAGATTAAATGTGTGTTCAATCTATATTTTTCTTCGGTTATCAATTCTATTTTTTAGGGCAAGGAGTAATCCCAATCCAATAAATGCACCCGGTGGCAGGATGAAAAGTAAAAAACTGCTATCCGTTTGGTAAATATGGAAAGTGAGAAATTTTGCTTGTTCGCCAAAAAGATTTTCTATTCCTTCAAAAATCGTCCCTTGCCCGAGAATTTCACGAATAGCCCCAAGTAACGTGAGGCTTAATGCCATACCGCAGCCCATAGAAAGGCCGTCCCACAGGGAATGCAAGAGACTGTTTTTGGAGGCAAAGGCTTCAGCCCGCCCAATAACAATACAGTTTGTCACAATGAGAGGGATAAAAATCCCCAGAGATTGATAGAGTGTATAAGTGTAAGCATTCATCAATAATTGCACCACTGTCACCGTTGTTGCGATAACCATTACATAAATAGGAATGCGTATTTCATGGGGAATTTGTTTCCTAAATAGAGAAATGACCGTATTGGTACAGATTAACACCAGCATAGTAGCAAGCCCTAAGCCTAGTGCATTAGTCGCTGTACTGGAAACGGCTAACAAAGGACAAAGCCCGAGTAATTGAACAATGGCAGGGTTATTTTTCCAAATGCCTTGAGCGAAAATCGTTTTCCATTCGGCCTGTTTTATTTGGGTTTCAACCGGATTATGAACTATATCATCTTCCACAAGTGCGGTCGTTTTTTCGGATAAATTTGTCATATCACAGTCCTTATTGAATTGCCAGTTGCTGGAGTTCTGCCTGATTGTTAAGCATCACTAAAGCGGATCGTTTTACTTGATTAACTATGGCTCGAGGTGTAATCGTGGCACCGGAAAATTGATCAAATTTACCACCATCTTTTTTAACCGCCCAATCATTTAAGTTTGTTTCATTAATTGGGTTATGATTGAAACTTAAAATCCAATTGGAAATGCGTAATTCTATTTTATCTCCCAATCCCGGGGTTTCGTGGTGTTCGATCACCCGCACGCCAAGCACCTCACCCGCAGGGGTTAAGCCTACGAGCAGACGTATATCGCCGGAATAGCCATCCGGTGCGGTGGTTTCATAGGCATAAGCAGAAATTTTTTGCTCTTTTTTGGCGAAATAAATTTTCTGAATGCCTTTGAAATTTTCATTTTGAGGAATGACCGCACTTTCCACTAAGTTGTTATCAAAATAGTTATGGGGAATCACTTGCAGTAGAAGATTACGTTGCTGTGCCGCCATGGTTTCATCAATTTTTCCTTTTGTCAGGTAAAAAATGCCTGAGGAAATCGCCGTGCAGATTAACGCAACTAATCCTAGGATCCACGCATAGCGTGAGGTGATTTTAAAGATTCCCATTATTTTCTTCCTTCTAAGCGGTAACCGGTAACACGTGGTCGTGTGTAATGATCAATTAATGGTACACAAATGTTACTGAGTAAAATGGCAAATGCCACGCCATCGGGGAAATTGCCGTGATAGCGAATGAGATAGACAAAAAGCCCGACTAATGCCCCAAAGGCAATTTTTCCACGTGGTGTGATTGAAGCGGTAACAGGGTCGGTTGCAATAAAAAATGCCCCGAACATCATTGCACCGCTAAACATTTGGCTCATTACACTCAGATGTGTGTTTCCTGTGAGGGTAGTAATGGTTGCCAAGCAGAAAAATGTCACGAGCATTGCGACCGGAATCTGCCAATGAATCGTGCGTTTTAATATTAAGAATATACCGCCAAGTAAAAATGCAAGATTGACTTGCCACCATCCCTGTGCGAAGTCTGTGCTGTTCCCCATAAAAATTGGCATTTTAATGAGTTCATAGAAGTCTGTTAATTCTCTGTGACTAGAATAAAAGATTTTTGCACTGTCTAATGGCGTCGCTTGTGTGATGCCATCAATACTTTGAGTAAGCTGTGACAGGGTGAAACCATCAGTAGTAAGCCCTGAAAAAATGAGTGAGGCGGCATCTGAAAATGTTGGTGGTTCTTGAAGTAAATGAATAGGAGGAAGCCATGTTGTCATTTGTAATGGAAAAGAAATGAGTAAAACGACATAGCCAACCATAGCAGGATTAAATAAATTTTGTCCTAAACCGCCATAAACCTGTTTACCGAGTAATAGGGAACAAAGAGTACCGATGATGATGAGCCAATAGGGGGCATAGGGTGGAATGGCCATTGCTAAGATTAACGCAGTTAATACAATACTGAAATCAGCAAGTGCAGATAGCGGTTTTTTGCCACGTAATTTCATTACGATAAATTCGCCTAATAGTGCAACTGTAATCGCTAATATTGATTGAAGTAGTACACCAAAACCAAAATAATAAATTTGAGCAAGTAAAGCCGGTATCATTGCAAAGATGACCCAAAGCATGATACGTGCTGTTAATCTTCCAGAATGAGTGTGAGGGGAACTGGCCATTTTAAACATAAGGATTATTCCTGTGGTTTCTCTCGTTTTTGTTGTGCTTGTGCAAGTTTCTTCGCTTTTGCCCGAGCAATCGCCGCTGCAACGGCGGCTTTTTTCGGGTCAAGTGCGGTCAAGTTTTCCGCTGTTTGTGGCAGAGTACTTTCAGTTTCATTGGTTGTTTTATTTGTTGTTTGTACAAGTTTCTTCGCTTTTGCCCGAGCGATTGCTGCTGCAACGGCGGCTTTTTTCGGGTCAAGTGC
>NZ_MLHN01000032.1 GCF_001999285.1 Rodentibacter genomosp. 1 | reverse complement strand
ACTTTCAGTTTCATTGGTTATTTTATTTGTTGATTGTGATAGTTTCTTCGCTTTTGCCCGAGCGGTTGCCGCTGCAACGGCGGCTTTTTTCGGGTCAAGTGCGGTCGAATTTTCTTCTGTTTTTGGCTCTAAAATTTCGCTTTTAGCGAGGTTATTACTTTGCTGACGTGCTAAACGGCGAGCTTTACGCAATGCCATCATATCAGTATTGTCCGGTAAAATTTCACCTTTTTCTGAGGTGATGATTTTAATTGGTGTTGTGTCTTCAGCATTTGATTTTTTGGCTTTTAATCGCTCAAGTGCCGCTTTCACCGGATCTTCTCCGTGAGTTTTAGCTAATTCTTCACGACGAGCTTCTGCAGCTCGTTGTGAACGTGCCTTGCGTTCTTGTTCTTCACGTGCCATACGGGCTTGTTTTGCTTCAAAGCGAATTTTGGCTTCATCCGATTTCTTTTGTTTCTCTTTCATTTGCCAAATTTTTGCTTTTTCTTGGCGGAAATACTGAATAAGAGGAATGTGGCTTGGGCAAACATAGGCACAAACCCCGCATTCAATGCAATCTTTTAGAGCATATTCTTCCGATTTTTTGTGATCTTCACTGCGTGCAAACCAATAAAGCTGTTGTGGCATTAAGTTTATCGGACAAGCATCAGAACAGCTTGAGCAACGAATACAGGCTTGTTCCGGCTCGGGTTCCGCATATTCAAAATAATCCGGTGCAAGTAAACAATTGACAATTTTAGTGATAGGGGCATTAAGATTTGGCAGTGCCAGTCCCATCATCGGCCCGCCTGCAAAAACAGGAAAACGTTCATCAAGTTGATAGCCTGTATAACTGAGTACATGATGAATTGGTGTACCAAGGCGTACCCAATAATTCCCTTTTTCTTGAATTTTATTGCCTGTCAGGGTAACGACACGTTCAATTAAAGGTTCGTCATTAATAACCGCTCTTTTTATTGCAAATACAGTACCGATATTATGCATTAATACGCCAATACTGGAGGAGCGTTCGCCACTAGGAACTTCCATGCCCGTGAGCAAATAGATGAGTTGCTTTGCTGCACCGGAAGGATATTTTGTGGGAATGACCCGAACCTCAATGTCATTTGCACCTTGTAGGGCGAGGTTGAGGGCTTCAATGGCTTCCGGTTTATTATCTTCTACGGCAATCACTACTTTTTCAGGGCGTAGGATATAGCGCAGAATACGTGTTCCTTCAATAATTTCCTCTGCTCTTTCACGCATAAGACGATCGTCACAGGTAATATAAGGCTCACACTCGGCACCATTGATGATGAGGAGTTTGACTTTTTTCTCAGCAGATTGAATTTTGGCTGCACTTGGGAAGACCGCCCCACCAAGACCTGCTATGCCGGCAAGATAAATTTTTTCAATAAGCTGTTCAGGTGTTAGGCTGAGAAAATCCTCAACAGGATGTGATTCAATACTTTGATCAAGCCCATCTGCTTGTAAATGAATTGTTGGTTCATCAAAGCCGGAGGGATGAGCTGCAATATACGGCGCAATATTTATAACTGTTCCGGATGTGGGGGCGTGAATGGGAAGTGTGCGTAAACCATCGCCTTGCGTCAAAGCCTGACCTTTTAAAACATAATCCCCGACTTTGACTAAAAGGTTTCCAGCAAGCCCCGCATGTTGTTTGAGTGGAATATAAAAATCCCGACTTAAAGGAAGACGCTTTAGCGGTTGATGATTGGATTGTTCTTTCATTTCAGGTGGATGAATCCCCCCTTTGAAATCCCAAATCTTACCGGAATTAAAACGAGATAGAATGTCTGCCATTTATTCCCCCACAACCCATTTTTTTTCGCTACCGTTTACATTTACTACCGGAATCACTAGCTTTGCATCAAATTTCCAATCCCAATTGTTGATATCTTTTTTTACCGGAATCATCGAGATACAATCTGTTGGGCAGGGGGCGATACAAAGCTCACAGCCTGTGCAAAGATCAGGGATAATCGTATGCATTGTTTTATTTGTACCGATAATGGCATCTACCGGGCAGGCTTGAATACATTTAGTACAACCAATACACATATTTTCATCAATAAATGCCACCATTTCGATGGGTTCTTCAACCCCTTCCATTGGTGGAGCATCTACACCCAAAATTTCAGCAATTTTTACGATTGTTGATTGTCCACCGGGAATACACTTTGTGATCATATCACCGTTACAGATAGCTTCCGCATAAGGTTTACAACCCGGATAACCACATTGACCGCATTGGCTTTGCGGCAATATGGCATCAATTTTTTCTACGACGGGGTCGGCTTCCACTTTTAGTTTTAAGGACGCAATGCCCAAAACCGCACCAAAAATTAAGGCGAGTAGGGTGATGACAATGAGTAGTGTAGTCATTATTTCTTTCTTTTTCCTGAAAATTTTTGATAGAGTCCGATAAATAAAATCAGCACCGTGATTGTCATTAAAAGATAAATCATAGGGCGAACATCATTATCTAATTAGCCCCGTAAAGCCCATAAAAGCAAGGGACATTAAACCTGCCGTAATTAACGCAATGGAAGCGCCACGAAATGCAATAGGGACATCAGCTGCAGTCAAACGTTCACGCAAGGCTGCAAAGAGTACTAAAACAAGCGCAAAGCCTAATGATGCGCCAAAACCGTAAATAACCGATTCAGTTAAATTATGAGCAAGATTTACATTGAGTAATGCGACCCCCAGTACAGCACAGTTTGTTGTAATCAAGGGTAGGAAAATACCCAGTAAACGATAAAGTGTTGGGCTGGTTTTATTGATTGCCATTTCAGTAAATTGAACTACAACCGCGATCACTAAAATGAAAATAAGCGTGCGTAAAAATGTGGCATTCAAAGGCAAAAGAATATAGTGATCCACTAGATATGAACAAAGGGAGGCAACGGTGAGAACAAAAGTTGTTGCTAATCCCATACCGATGGCAGTTTCAATTTTCTTTGATACTCCCATAAACGGGCAAAGCCCAAGAAATTTCACCAATACGAAATTGTTAATTAATGCTGTACCGATAATCAATAAGATATAATGTGTCATTGTTACTAGCCTTTGAAATAAGGGCGTTATTATCCCTATTTATGAAAGGAAGAACAATAAGAAATTTAGGGTAGATCTAAGAGGTTTATTTTAGGGGAGAGCAATTTATAGTGGTTTTCTATTATCTGTGGCTATTTTTCTAATAGCTTGGCTAAAAACGAAAATATTTACAGCTCCGGTTTGATTAAAATATCATCGTTTTTAATGTATGATTTCTTTACAAAAAATAAATTTTCAAATTGGAACTTTTAAAAAGTGTTTTTATTTCATTATGATAGGGATGTGTTTGATTGTTTAATCATCAGATTTATATTGAAAAAATGTAAATTTTATATCTGACTATTTTATTTTTAATTTTTTTACGTAAACTACACCACGCAAAACTCAATATGTTTTCCCATTCATTTAACCCAATAGGAGATAAGAAATGAAAAAATCAGTATTAGCAGCATTGGTACTAGGTGCAAGTTTAGCGGTAACAGGTTGTTTTGATAAACAAGAGGCAGCACAAAAGGTGGAAACAGCTAAGGAAGCGGCAACTAATGCAGCAACCGAAGTAAAAGATTCAGCGAAACAAGCTGTGGTTGAGGTGAAAGAAGCTGCAAGCAATGCAATGGACTCGGTTAAATTAGCAGCAGAAGAGGCAAAAAATTCAACAGTAGAAAAAGTATCTGAGATGAAAGATGCAACTGTGGCTAAAGTTGAAGAAACAAAAGATGCTGCTGTCGCAAAGATTGAGGAGATGTCAAATGCGGCGTCAGATAAAATGGCTGAAGTGAAAGACGCTGCGGAGGCTAAAAAAGATGCTGCTGTCGCTAAGATTGAAGAGATGACCAATACGGTATCGGACAAAGCCGTTGAAATGAAAGATGCAACTGTCGCTAAAGTTGAAGAAGCAAAAGAGGCTACTGTGGCTAAGATGGAAGAGATGAAAAATATGGCATCAGATAAAGCGGCTGAAATAAAAGATGCTGCAGCGTTAAAGATTGATGAAGCAAAAGAAGCGATGTCTTCAATGAAAGAAGCGGCAGCTGAAAAAGCAGCTGATGCAGCCGAAGCAGTGAAAGACGCAACAAAATAAGTTTGTAAGAGGCATAATCCCTACCGGAATCATCTGGTGGGGATTTTCTTTTTTTAGAGGAAAAGAGAATGTTATGTGCGATTTATAGAAGTCGGAAAAAGCCTGGGAGTTATCTTTATATCCAAAAACGTGATGATTTTTCTGCTGTTCCATCAATGTTACTGGCTCATTTTGGTAAACCTGAACTGGTGATGATGTTTAATTTAGCCGGTAATCAATCTCTTCGCCATGCAGATAAGTATGATGTGAAAGAGAAAATTCTTTCACAAGGATTTTATTTACAGATACCGGAACAAGATGACGGGCTATTTAATAGTTTGAGTGAGATCAAATAACCCTTGAATTTCTTTTTGAAAGATTATAAATATTGAGTTAGCTCAAATTTTTACCGGAAAAATACTTTTAAAATCGACCGCACTTTTAGGCTGCTATTTTTCAAGCCTATAAACAATAGAATGTAAGGAGAAGAAAATGAGCAGCTTTTTTATTACAGGGACAGATACCGATGTGGGTAAAACCACTGCTTGTCGAGCGATTATCCAAGCATTACAAAGTCGTGGAATAAATATTGTTGGCTTTAAACCAATTGCATGTAGCGCCGAAGATAGCATTTATCCTACTGAACAGGATGTTGTGGGTGACTATGATAATAAAGAAAATAGTGATGTTTTGGTATTAATGGATTCTACCGAGCAAAATGTTGCTTATGAGGAAATTAATAGTTATACCTTTAATCATAGTTTACCTATGTTGGTTGAAACAAAATCACGTATTAAATTAGATAAAATTAATAAAATGCTTGATACCCTATGTCATAAGTATCAGTCCGTTGCTGTAGAGGGGGCATTTGGTTTATTAACGCCTATGACGGACAATAAAGGTTTTGCTGATTGGGTAAAAGAGCGAAAAATGCCGATTGTACTTGTTGTGGGAATCAAAGATGGTTGTATTAGTCATGCCTTATTAACGGTTCAAGCGATCCAAAGTTTGGGCGTCCCTTTATTAGGCTGGGTAGCAAATCGAGTTAATCCACTTTTAAGCCATTATGCAGAAATTATTGATTTTTTAGAAAAAAATATTGATGCCCCACTATTAGGTAAGATCCCTTATCTTCATAAACCTGAAACACAAGAGCTGGGACAATATCTTACAAATATTGATCGGTTACTATATATGCAAACAGAACAAGCAAAATAAAAGAGCGATATGATGTAATGAATGTATAAAAATATCTTTATGCAATGGCGACATAATATCTCGTAAAAGATAAAAAGTGCGGTTGAAATTGGCCGCACTTTTTCATTACTTATCTTGTTCTTTTTTGAGAATGTCATCTTCTTCCAGAGTGAGCAAACGGGCAATTGCGTTTCGATAAGATATTTCTAGGGTCTCACGACTTGTTGCCATTACTCCTTGATCGACGAGAAATCCATCATTAACATCATAGACCCAGCCGTGGAGGGAAAGTTTTTGCCCTCGTTCCCACGCACTTTTCACAATAGAAGAGCGACCAAGGTTATATACTTGTTCTGCAACATTAATTTTGGTGAGCATATCGGCACGTTTTTCCGCAGAAAGTTTGCCAAGTAGGTGGCCATGTTTAAACCAAATATCGCGAATATGAAGTAGCCAATTATTAATTAATCCCAATTCTTTATCTGCCATTGCCGCTTTTATTCCACCACAATTCGTATGGCCACAAATGATAATATGCTCAATATTGAGTACATCCACTGCATACTGTACAACAGAAAGGCAATTGAGATCCGTATGAATCACTTGATTTGCTACATTACGGTGGACAAATAGTTCTCCAGGTTCTAAATTTGTTAGTTTTTCTGCCGGAACACGACTATCAGAGCAGCCAATCCAAAGATAATGAGGGGTTTGGTGATCAGCAAGCTCTTTGAAATAGGTGGAGTTTTCCTCTTTCATCCGTTGTGCCCAACTTGCATTATTAGCAAAAAGTTGTTCAATTTTATTCATATTGCTTTCCTTAAAATAAAAAATTTGACCGCACATAAAAGTGCGGTCAATTGAGTGACTATTTTTACCTAGAAATTAGCATTTCTCGGTGCACGCGGGAATGGGATAACATCACGAATATTTTGTACACCGGTGACATAGACAATTAAGCGCTCAAAACCGAGACCAAAGCCGGAATGGGGAACGGTACCATACTTACGAAGATCGCGATACCACCAATAATCTTCAGGATTTAGTCCCATTTCTTCCATACGTTTATCAAGCACTTCTAAACGTTCTTCACGTTGTGAACCGCCAATAATTTCACCAATTCCCGGTGCTAATACGTCCATTGCGGCGACAGTTTTTCCATCATCATTTAAGCGCATATAGAATGCTTTAATATCTTTCGGATAGTTTTTAACCACAACAGGGGATTTGAAGTACTCTTCTGCTAAATAACGCTCATGTTCGGAAGAAAGATCAATTCCCCAAGAAACCGGGAATTCAAATTTCTTACCGGATTTTAGGAGAACATCAATAGCATCGGTATAATCAATTTGGGCAAAATCGGAATTTACGAAGTTTTCCAAACGAGTAACTACATCTTTATCAACATGTTTTTCAAAGAAAGCCAAATCATCTTTGCGTTCGGCTAGTACTGCACGGAATACATATTTCAGCATATCTTCGGCAAGCTTCGCATTGTCCGCTAAGGTTGCAAAGGCCACTTCAGGTTCAACCATCCAAAATTCAGCTAAGTGACGGGTTGTGTTAGAGTTTTCAGCACGGAAAGTTGGACCGAAAGTGTAAATTTTGCTTAGTGCACAGGCGTAGGTTTCACCATTTAATTGCCCTGAAACCGTTAAAAACGATTCTTTGCCAAAGAAATCTTGGCTAAAATCGACCGCACCTTTTTCATCTCGTGGAAGATTTTCAAGATCCAAAGTAGAAACTCGGAACATCTCTCCCGCACCTTCTGTATCAGAGGCGGTAATAAGTGGGGTCGCCACCCAATAAAACCCTTGTTCGTGGAAGAAACGATGAATGGCTTGTGCTAAACAATGACGTACACGTGCTACGGCACCGATAATATTAGTGCGTGGACGTAAGTGCGCGACTTCCCGTAAATATTCAATTGAATGGCGTTTTGCTGCCATTGGATAGGTATCGGGATCTTCTACAAATCCGGTTACTTCCACTTTTTCTGCTTGTAATTCAACAGCTTGCCCTTCAGCTGGTGATTCAACGACTTTACCTGTAACGATTACAGCGCAACCAGTAGTAAGCCGTAAAACTTCGGTTTCGTAATTTTCAATATCGCTATTAATAATGGCTTGAATTGGGTCAAAACAGGAGCCGTCATACACGGCTAAGAAAGATAA
The DNA here is from genome assembly GCF_001999285.1 of Rodentibacter genomosp. 1. Taxonomy (GTDB): domain Bacteria; phylum Pseudomonadota; class Gammaproteobacteria; order Enterobacterales; family Pasteurellaceae; genus Rodentibacter. The sequence continues at coordinate 16,878 of NZ_MLHN01000032.1, read as the reverse complement.
GCCTGCTTTGGAATCACGACGAGTTCGAACCCAGCCTCGTACTGTAACGGTTTCACCAATCGAGACTTTTCCTTGTAACACATCAACAATTGATGCAATTTTAGACATATAAACCTCTAAATATAAAAAGATAGGATAAAAATTGCGGCTAGTTTACCTTAAATCGTGAAATTTTCCATAAAAAATGAGAACTTTATTTGCCAAGAAAAAGCCGATATGTATCAATAATCTGAAGCAATTATTTTTCAATAGTGTTCCGAAATTATGTGAAATGTTCCTAAACTAAGGCTTAGTTGGTTGAATGATTTTATCTTTTCTGATGTAACTAAAAAACACAAAACCGGTTTACTTAATCTAGCCGAAGAATTAGGCAATATCTCACAAGCCCGTAAAATTATGGGTATGTTTGTGTTCTAGTATTGTTATGAATTACCTTGGCTTATTGCTTCAAAACAGCTTATACGCTACGTGTAATTTATTCTTCATTTTTTCTTGAATTTGCTGATCTTCGGCAGATTCATCGGAGGTGGCGATACTCACCCCCAAGCTGCCTGCAATTAAGGTTTGCTTGCCATAATTGAGGGCATTTAAGGTGTGGATGCTGAGGGGTGATGTGACTTCTTATCACATATTTGCTACTGTGTACAATCCCCATAGGTTGATATTCTCCACAGTTATCAGTGTAGCCTATTGATGAGAAGAAATTCCAATCGGAAAGCACATCAGTAACTTTTTCGGGATTTTATAACACGATTGGTTTCTGCATTTCTAGCTTGCGTTGTATCATCAACAATTTTTGTTTTGCACAAGCTTAAATGCCAGACATATTATCAATGGGATATTTAATGCTATCAATTAAAAGTTGTCGTGGTTTGAGACTTATCAATGCCTTTGGTTAAAGATGTATTAAAAAATGGTAAATCTATAATACGTTGTGAATTTATTCGTTTGGCCTTCTTTTGGGTTTAAATGAGTAATAATTTTTCTATCAGCCATTGACTTTTTACACATACACCCTTACTTTACTATCTGCATTTAACTATACAATTAAGGAGCTTTTATATGCAATCACGCATTATTGTTGACTCAAGAGATGAATCCTTATTAAGCACCCATAAAGTGCTTCGTAATACTTACTTCTTGCTTGGGCTGACAATGGCATTTTCGGCAGTAGTTGCCTATATTTCTATGGCGATGAATTTGCCTTATCCAAACATTATTGTTTTACTTGTGGGCTTTTACGGCTTACTTTTCATCACACATCGTTTAGCTGACCGTCCTGCGGGTATCTTAGCAGCATTTGCCTTTACCGGTTTTATGGGCTATACCATTGGACCCATTCTCAATATGTATGTGGCAAATGGTATGGAAGATTTAATCATGTTGTCATTTGCCGGCACAGCAATTGTTTTCTTTGCCTGCTCTGCTTATGTGTTGACTACGAAAAAAGATATGTCATTCCTTGCAACTGCAATGTTTGCTCTTTTCATTGTGCTTTTACTCGGTATGGTGGCAAGTTTCTTCTTCCAAATCCCAGCATTGGCCATTGCAATTAGTGCATTATTTGTTGTTTTCTCAACGATGACGATTTTATATGAAACTAGCAATATCATTCACGGTGGTGAGACAAATTATATTCGTGCCACAGTGAGTATTTATGTCGCAATTTATAACCTATTCTTAAGTTTACTAAGATTACTTTCAATTTTCTCAAGTAGTAACGACTAGATTTAATAAGAAATAAAACGCACTTTGGTGATAATCAAAGTGCGTTTTTTTATGTTATTTTGGTGAGAAAAGTGCGGTCAAATATTGGGTTAAATCTTCATAGTGAAAGGTAAACCCCGCTTCAAGAAGCCGCTTTGGAAAAACCTTTTGGCTTTCTAGCAACATATTTGCACGTTCTCCTAAAATAAGCTTTAAAACAAAGGCCGGAATAGGGAAGAGGGCGTAAGTTTTTAAGGCTTGGGCAAGTTGCTGATTGAAGACTTGGTTGGTAACAGATTGTGGCGAAACTAAATTGTAAATGCCATGACATTTTGGCTGTTCAAGTAAAAATATGATGCTTCTTACCATATCCTCTAACGCAATCCATGCCCAGTATTGAGAGCCCTTTCCTAAATAACCGGCTAAGTGACAACGATATAACGGAAGCATTTTTTTTAACGCCCCGCCATTAGGAGAAAGCACAATACCGGTACGAAGAATACAAACATTTGTATTAGCTTGTAATGCCGTATTTTCCCACGCCTGACAAAGTTGGGCAGTAAATGTGTTATGAGCTATTGGACTTGCTTCAGTGAGTAACTGATTTGAATGATCACCATATATACCTGTGGCTGAGCCGGAAAGGAAGCGTGGCGGATTACTCCCCGCATTAATGAGATTGACTAATTGCTGGGTAAGCTTGACTCGGCTATTAAATAACTTCATCTTTTGTGCGTTGCTCCAACGCTTTTCAAAAATAGGTTCACCCGCAAGATTAATTACGACATCAAATTCATCTAAATTTTTAAAGGAAGAAAGTGCGGTCAAAAATCTTAATGTTTTTTGCGGAAAAAGGAGCTTCGCTTTCTCCTTATTACGGGTAAAGAGTACAATTTGATGCCGTTTTTGTAAAAGTGTAGGCACTAACTTTTGTCCTATTAGTCCCGTTCCACCGGTGATAAGTATATTCATCAGAGTGAACTTTCAAACAAGTCTTGAATACGTCCGATCAGCGTTAAAATTGAGGTTGAGCATGTCGGCGTTACAAAAATCGTATCATCGCCAGCAATTGTGCCAAGAATACCTTCAGGTTTTCCAATGGAATCAAGTAAGCGTGCAATTAACTGTGCGGCTCCCGGTGTTGTTTTGATGACGACCAAAAATTCATTGTGATCAATATCCAATACTAAATTTTTTAATGGGCTACTTGTTGCCGGCACACTGAGTTCATTCGGCAAGCAATAAACCATTTCCATTTTTGTATTGCGTGTGCGTACCGCCCCAAATTTACTCAACATACGTGAAACTTTTGATTGATTAATACCGGAAAAGCCTTGATTTTTTAGGGCTTCAACTATCTCACCTTGTGAGGCAAAACGTTCCTGACTAAGTAGTTCTTTAAATACTTTTGTTAAATTATCCACTTTTGACCTTGAGGAATATTAAATTTGCATAAGCGTTGCATAAAAATTCATAATATGCAATTAAAATCCAAAATAAATTCATAAAACAAAAGATTTATAGATAGAAATTTGAGCTAGATCTCATAATTGAATTTCTGTGTTTGTAATTTATGAACTAACCTTTTAAAATTCACCTGTTTCATTCATTTAATAAGGAGCAAACATGAAAGTTGCAGTATTAGGTGCGGCCGGCGGTATCGGTCAGGCATTAGCATTATTATTAAAATTACAATTACCGGCAGAGACAGAGTTGTCGCTTTACGACATTGCGCCGGTCACCCCTGGTGTAGCGGCGGATGTGAGCCATATTCCAACTGCAGTAAAAGTGAAAGGATTTTCCGGTGAAGATCCAAGCCCTGCTCTTGAAGGGGCTGATGTGGTATTAATTTCAGCCGGCGTTGCCCGTAAACCGGGAATGGATCGTTCTGATCTTTTTAATATTAATGCCGGTATTGTTCGTAGTTTAATTGAAAAAGTAGCGGCTGTTTGTCCGAAAGCCTGCATAGGTATCATTACTAATCCGGTTAATACAACCGTGGCAATCGCTGCAGAGGTATTGAAAAAAGCGGGTGTTTATGACAAACGTAAATTATTTGGTGTCACAACCCTAGATGTTCTCCGTTCAGAGACGTTTGTCGCTGAATTGAAAAACCTAAATGTTTCTCGTACAACTGTACCTGTTATTGGGGGACATTCCGGTGTGACGATTCTTCCTTTACTTTCTCAAGTCCCTTATGCTGAATTTTCCGCAGAGGAAATTGAACCTTTAACAAAACGCATCCAAAATGCAGGTACTGAAGTAGTAGAAGCGAAAGCTGGAGGCGGATCGGCTACGCTTTCTATGGCTCAAGCAGCAGCTCGTTTTGCTCGTTCATTAGTGAAAGGGTTAAGTGGAGAAACGGTGGTGGAATGCACTTATGTGGAAGGTGATGGCAAGTATGCCCGTTTCTTTGCACAGCCGGTTCGTTTAGGTAAAGAAGGCGTAGAAGAAATTTTACCAATTGGTATCTTAAGTGAATTTGAACAAAATGCATTGGATGCAATGCTGCCTACATTACGTGCAGATATAGAATTAGGTGAAAAATTTATTAACGGTTAACGTTTTCTTTCTAAAGAAAGGGCGCAAAATAAGCGCCTTTTTTATTGAAAAAATAAAATATTTAAGAAAAACCGTGACTGAGTTCACAAATTTGAAAATAGGTATTTGCATAAATTTTTTATCGGCGTATCCTGAACCCACTTAAAATAAGTGCTATCTTAAATAGCCGGTATAAATTTTGCTTTCCGAGTAGTGCCTCTCCGAGGCACTTTTTTTGTTTATTAAAAACGAACTAATATGAAAAATCTTAGTCTTATAACCGTCCTTTAACAAAATATTATTTATAGGAGTTTTTTATGAAATCTTTAAAATCTTTATTAAGTTTAACCGCACTGGCATTAGTTGTTTCCGGTTCCGCATTTGCAAATGAGAATGCTGTCACAAGTTTTAAAAAAGAAGCCGTTACCAATATAAATTCCATCTCTCAAAACCAAAAAGAAAGCATGGTAGAAAAAGCCGTCAGCACAAAAGAACAAACAAAAGATTTAGTGAAATCCGCAAAGGAATCTACAAAAGAAAAATTTGATTCTACGAAAGAAAAGGTGAAGTCAGTGAAAGCTTCCAATTCTTCATCAATGAAAGAAAAAACAACTGAAAAATTAAATTCAATAAAAGATAAGGCGAAAGAGGAAAAAGACAAAGTTGTCTCAAGTGCAAAGATAAATATTAATAAGGCGGATGCCGAAACGTTGCAAAAACTTTCCGGTATTGGTGAGAAAAAAGCTCAAGCAATTATTGATTATCGCAATCAAGTTGGAAAAATTAAGAATGTGACGGAATTATCAAAAATTAATGGATTAGGTGAAACGACGATTGAGAAAATTTCACCTTATCTCACTTTCTAAAAGCAGGTTAAATTTAACCTCACTTTTTTAAGCCTGACAGTTTGTCAGGCTTTGTTATTTTTAGTTAATAATAAAAATATTGTTGAGCTAGATCACAAATTTGTAACAAACTTTTAAATGGAATATTTTTTCCTTTTTAATCCTATGTATAATGTCGGGCGAACTTAACCAGATAATATCATTCGAGGTGAATATGCAACCAAACAAAGCTTTTGATGAATGGTTGGCAACAACGGCATTAGGTGGTGCAAACCAAGCCTATATCGAAGAATTATATGAACGCTATTTAGATGACCCCCATTCGATTGATGAGAGTTGGAAAAACACGTTCGATTCCTTTCCAAAATCAACCGCACTTGAGCAGCCCCACTCGCCGGTTCGTGATTATTTCCGTCGTTTAGCTCGTGAAAATAACTCAGACACTGTCACGGTCATTGATCCTGAAGCAAGTGCAAAATTAGTAAAAGTATTACAATTCATTAATGCCTACCGATTTCGAGGTCATTTGGAAGCAAAACTTGACCCTCTGAACTATTATCGTTGGAAGGTTTCCAGTGTGCCGGAATTAGATTACCGTTATCATGGTTTTACCGAGCAGGATCTCAATGAAACCTTCAATATTAATCACTATGTTTATCAACGCGACACCATTACACTTGCCGACTTAAACGGTATGCTGAAAGAAACCTACTGTGGTTCTATCGGTTTAGAGTTTATGCATGTGCAAGATATGGAACAAAAAATGTGGCTTCAAAATAAGTTAGAAAGTCGCTTAAATCAACCGCTCTTTACCCATAAAGAAAAAATCAATTTTCTTAATGAATTAACTGCGGCTGATGGTTTAGAACGCTATCTTGGAGCGAAATTCCCGGGGGCAAAACGTTTTTCCTTAGAAGGAAGTGATGCTTTTATTCCTCTGATGAAAGAAATTATTCGCCATGCCAGCAAGCAAGGTGTGAAAGATGTAGTGATGGGAATGGCACACCGTGGTCGTCTGAATATGCTCGTCAATGTATTGGGTAAAAAAACGGAAGATTTGTTTGATGAATTTGCCGGTAAACATTCAGGCGATCGTACGGGGGATGTGAAATATCATCAAGGTTTTTCTTCTGATTTTGCCGTGGATGAAAATCTTGTTCATTTAACGCTTGCATTTAACCCATCTCATTTGGAAATTGTTAGCCCTGTCGTCATTGGTGCGGTTCGTTCACGTCAAACGAAGAGAAATGATAGTGAAAGATCTCAAGTGTTAGCGGTGACCGTCCATGGCGATTCAGCGGTGGCAGGACAAGGGGTTGTACAAGAAACCTTAAATATGTCTAATGCTCGAGGTTATACCGTGGGCGGAACGATCCGTATCGTTATCAATAACCAAATTGGTTTTACCACATCAAATCCTAATGATACCCGTTCCACTGAATACTGTACCGATATTGCCAAAATGATCCAAGCACCAATTATCCACGTTAATGGTGATGATCCGGAAGCCGTTGCCTTCGCTGCCCGTATGGCGGTGGAATATCGTAATCTATTCAAACGTGATATTTTCATTGATTTGATTTCTTATCGCCGTCATGGTCATAATGAGGCGGATGAGCCACTGGCAACCCAGCCAATGATGTATAGCATTATTAAAAAACATCCGACACCACGTAAGGTTTACGCCGATCGGTTAGTTAATGAAGGTGTCATTACGGAAGAGCAAGCGATTGAAATGATGAATCTCTATCGTGATGCTTTAGACAATGGTGATCGTGTCGTGGCTGAATGGCGTGAAATGGATACGGCAAAAATGGATTGGTTGCAATATTTGAATTACGACTGGACATCACCTTATGATAACCAATTCCCTAAAGAGCGTTTCATCACGTTGGCTAAACGTGTATGTGAATATCCGGAAAGCTTACGAGCCCATCCTCGAGTTGAAAAAATTTATAATGATCGTAAAGCTATGTACCAAGGTGAAAAATTATTCGATTGGGGAATGGCTGAAACTATGGCTTACGCAACCTTGCTTGATGAAGGGACAAATGTTCGTTTATCCGGTGAAGATGCAGGGCGTGGCACATTTTTCCATCGTCACGCTGTTGTACACAATCAGAATGATGGAACCGGCTATGTGCCACTCACTCATTTACACGCTAATCAGGGACGTTTTGAAGTGTGGGATTCCGTACTTTCGGAAGAATCTGTTCTTGCTTTTGAATATGGTTATGCCACCACAGATCCTAAAACGCTTACAATTTGGGAAGCACAATTTGGCGACTTCGCTAATGGGGCGCAGATTGTCATTGATCAATTTATCAGTTCAGGTGAACAAAAATGGGGAAGAATGTGTGGGTTAGTCATGCTATTGCCTCATGGTTATGAGGGGCAAGGACCTGAACATTCTTCCGCACGTTTAGAGCGTTATCTGCAACTCTGTGCCGAACAAAATATGCAAGTTTGTATTCCATCCACTCCTGCGCAGGTTTACCATATGTTACGTCGTCAGGCTTTACGTAAAATGCGCCGACCGTTAATTGCGATTTCACCAAAATCCTTATTACGTCATCCTTTGGCTGTATCAACGCTTGACGAACTCATTAATGGTGCATTCCAAACGGTGATTGGAGAAGTGGATGAACTTGATCCGAAAGGTGTTAAACGTGTCGTATTGTGTTCCGGCAAAGTCTACTATGATCTATTGGAACAACGTCGTGCTAACAATCAAACCGATGTCGCTATTATTCGAATTGAACAACTTTATCCTTATCCTCATGAAGATGTGAAAAAAGCCCTTGAACCTTATGCTCATGTGAACGATTATGTGTGGTGTCAAGAAGAACCGCTCAATCAAGGGGTGTGGTATAGTAGTAAACATAACTTTGAGAGTTCTATTCCGGATGAAGTGAAATTGAAGTATGCAGGTCGTCCGGCATCAGCTTCACCGGCAGTGGGTTATATGTCACTACATACTAAACAGCAGAAACAACTGGTGGATGATGCACTAACACGGTAAAAGTGCGGTCAAAAATAACAATGATTTGTAGGGTATGAAGCTACATATTTCAGTATTCTTGCACAAAGATTTACGTTTCATATTCCTACAAAAACTTGAAAATAAATAAGGAAAAAATATGACAATTGAAATTCTTGTTCCCGATCTCCCTGAATCTGTTGCAGATGCGACAGTGGCAACATGGCATAAAAAAGTAGGGGAAACGGTAAAACGTGATGATGTCTTAGTTGAAATTGAAACGGATAAAGTTGTGCTGGAAGTGCCGGCACAATCTGATGGAGTGCTTGTTGAAATTTTAGAGCCGGAAGGCGCGACAGTGGTGAGCAAGCAAGTGCTTGGTAAACTTTCCACCACACAAGCCGGTGATGTGAGCCCGGCAACGATAAAGGAAAGTAATGAACCTACGCCAGCAGATCGCAAAAATGCAGCGATTGAAAATAGCCATAATAACGCCTCGGATCAAAGTCCGGCAATTCGCCGCTTATTGGCAGAGCACGATCTTGAATCGTCACAAATTCAAGGTTCAGGAGTGGGGGGAAGACTTACCCGTGAAGATATTGAACGTGAGCTCGCTAAACGGGAGGCTCAGAAGGTAAAAGAACAAGTTGCAACAGAGCAAAATACTGTTAGCACTGTGGCTTACCAGTCTCGTTCTGAAAAACGTGTTCCAATGACACGTTTACGCAAACGCATTGCAGAACGTTTACTAGAAGCAAAAAATAGCACAGCAATGCTCACGACATTTAATGAAGTGGATATGCAACCGATAATGAAATTGCGTAAAACCTACGGTGAAAAATTTGAAAAACAGCATGATGTGCGTTTAGGTTTTATGTCGTTTTATATCAAAGCCGTTGTTGAAGCACTGAAACGTTATCCGGAGGTCAATGCATCTATTGATGGTGATGATATTGTTTACCATAACTATTTTGATATTAGTATTGCGGTTTCAACACCACGAGGTTTAGTTACACCGGTGTTACGTAACTGTGATAAGCTCAGTATGGTAGAAATTGAAAAACAAATCAAAAACCTTGCAGAAAAAGGGCGTGATGGTAAGTTGACTGTGGAAGATTTAACGGGTGGTAATTTCACGATCACAAATGGGGGAGTATTTGGCTCATTAATGTCCACCCCAATTATTAACCCACCACAAAGTGCGATTTTAGGTATGCATGCGATTAAAGAGAGACCGATCGCATTGAATGGAGAAGTTGTAATTCGTCCTATGATGTATTTGGCACTTTCTTATGATCATCGGTTAATTGATGGTAAAGAATCGGTTGGTTTTCTTGTGACGATTAAAGAATTGTTAGAAGATCCAACAAGATTACTGTTAGAAATTTAGATGGAAAGTGCGGTCAGTTTTGATCGCACTTTTATTTTTTTACGAAAAAATGATATTTTTCATTTTCCTATAAACAGTGAAAAAAATGCAGGTAATCTTATGAATCTACATGAATATCAAGCAAAGCAGCTTTTTAAAGAATATAACTTACCGGTAAGTGAAGGGATTATTTGTCATTCGCCTGATGACTCAGCCATGGCGCTTTTCCAACTTAACGGTGAGCGTTGGATCGCAAAATGTCAAGTCCATGCAGGAGGACGTGGTAAAGCCGGTGGGGTAAAACTGGTACATAATGCAGAAGAAGCCCGAGCGTTTGCTCATAAATGGTTGGGAAATCGTTTGGTCACGTTCCAAACCGATAAACAGGGGCAGCCTGTTAGCAGTATTTATATTGAAGAAACTTGTGATATTGACCAAGAACTTTATCTTGGTGCAGTAATTGACCGTTCCTCACAAAAAATTGTTTTTATGGCATCCTCCGCCGGTGGAATGAATATTGAAGATGTTGCACAGGAAACGCCTCATTTAATTCATAAAGTCACAATTGATCCATTATTTGGAGGCATGCCGTATCAGGGCAGAGAACTAGCCTTTAAATTAGGTTTAAGCGGGGAACAAAATAAGCAGTTTACCCAAGTATTTGTGCAATTAGCAAAATTGTTTATTGAAAAAGATCTTGCTCTTTTGGAAGTCAATCCACTTGTGATCACAAAACAAGGAAATTTAGTTTGCTTGGATGCCAAAATGTCTATTGATGATAATGCCCTGTTTCGTCATAAAGATTTACTCGCACTGCGAGATTTAAGCCAAAGTGATTTGCGAGAAGCCGAAGCTGAAAAACACCAATTAAATTATGTGGCATTGGAAGGCAATATTGGTTGTATGGTAAATGGCGCAGGGCTTGCTATGGGAACAATGGATATTGTTAAACTTTATGGCGGTGAGCCGGCAAATTTCCTTGATGTTGGAGGTGGCGCGACAAAAGAACGTGTTACTGAAGCCTTCAAAATTATTTTGACGGATAAAGGTGTAAAAGCAATTTTAGTCAATATTTTTGGTGGTATTGTTCGTTGTGATCTCATTGCGGAAGGCGTAATTGCTGCAGTTCAAGAAGTTGGAGTCAAAGTGCCTGTGGTCGTACGTTTAGAGGGGACGAATGCAGAATTAGGACGTAAAATTTTATCGGAAAGTGGTGTTAATTTAATTGCCGCCCATAGTTTACAAGAGGCCGCACAAGCCGTGGTGAATGCAGTGAAAGGAGAATAAGTATGTCGATATTAATTAATAAAGAGACTAAAGTCATTTGCCAAGGCTTTACCGGAGCACAGGGTACATTTCATTCCGAACAAGCGATTGCTTATGGTACAAAAATGGTGGGGGGCGTTTCACCAAATAAAGGGGGAAGTACACATTTAGGCTTACCGGTATTTAATACCGTGCGCGAGGCTGTTAGTGCTACCGGTGCGACTGCAACGATGATTTATGTTCCTGCCCCATTTTGTAAAGATGCGATTTTAGAAGCCATTGATGCAGGCATTCAACTTATCGTATGTATTACTGAAGGCATTCCCACACTTGATATGTTAATGGTAAAGCAAAAATTAAATGAAACCGGTGTAGTAATGATCGGTCCAAACTGCCCCGGAGTAATTACGCCGGATGAATGTAAAATTGGTATTATGCCGGGAAACATTCATAAAAAAGGGAAAATCGGCATTGTTTCCCGTTCCGGTACGTTGACTTATGAAGCGGTAAAACAAACTACTGATGAAGGCTTTGGACAATCCACTTGTGTGGGAATCGGTGGCGACCCGATTCCGGGTTCAAGTTTCATTGATATTTTAAAACGTTTCCAAGATGATCCCGAAACTGAAGCCATTGTAATGATTGGTGAAATAGGGGGATCTGCGGAGGAAGAAGCAGCGGCTTATATTAAAGCCCATATCACTAAACCGATGGTTGGTTATATTGCAGGTGTTACCGCGCCAAAAGGTAAACGTATGGGACACGCTGGGGCGATTATCAGTGGCGGTAAAGGCACCGCTGAAGATAAAATTGCAGCCCTTGAATCCGCAGGAGTGAAAACAGTAAGAAGTTTAGCGGAGATTGGTTCGGCACTGAGAACATTGCTAAAATAAAAATGCATTGAAAAATGACCGCACTTTGATCATGTATTCAAAGTGCGGTTTTTTATAACAAATTTTTATAACGTGATGATAAAAGGTGTATAATCCTAGCAATATTCTAAGGAAAAAATTATGAGCCAGTTTTTTTATATTCATCCTGAAAACCCACAAGTACGTTTAATAAACCAAGCAGTAGAAATTTTGCGTAAAGGAGGAGTCATTGTTTACCCCACGGATTCCGGTTATGCACTAGGTTGTATGCTCGGGGATAAACATGCGATGGATCGTATTATTGCGATTCGAAAATTACCGGATGGGCATAATTTCACCTTGGTGTGTCGTGATTTATCCGAATTGTCTCATTATGCCATGGTAAGCAATGTTGCCTATCGTCTAATCAAAAATAATACACCGGGGCGTTATACCTTTATTTTAACGGCCACAAAAGAATTACCACGTCGTTTAATGACATCAAAACGTAAAACCATTGGCTTACGGGTACCGGATAATCAAATCGCTTTAGATTTACTCAGTGCATTGGGTGAGCCGATTCTTTCCTGTTCGTTGATGCTGCCGGGGGAAGAACATATCACGCAATCGGATCCTGAAGAGATTCGGGAGCGTTTAGAACACCAAGTGGATTTAATCATTCATGGCGGATATTTAGGACAAGCGCCCACAACCGTGGTGGATTTAACGGAAGATACACCCGTTATCTTACGTGAAGGAAGTGGTTCTACTGAGCCATTTATTTAATTTATACAAAGACGCTTGTGAAAGCGACAAAGGAAATAAGATGAAAATCAATCAATCCAACAAAAATATCAGAAAACAGAGTGAAAACCGACCGCACTTTGATCATAAAAAGAAGCAAAGTACCGTACATTCTGAGCATAAATCCCTAACGAAACGCCAAACATCATTATCTAACACGAAAATTGAGGGCGAAAAATTACAGAAAGTTCTCGCGCGTGCTGGGCAGGGATCACGCCGCGAAATTGAGGTGATGATTGCTGAAAATCGGGTTAGTGTAGATGGGAAAATCGCGACACTGGGTGATCGCATTGACATTCATTCGGGGGTTAAAGTGCGTATTGACGGTCGTATTATTAATCTTCAACAGGCACAAAAAGAAATGTGTCGTGTCTTGATGTATTACAAGCCGGAAGGTGAACTTTGCACCCGTAGTGATCCGGAAGGGCGAGCAACCGTATTTGATCGTTTACCACGTTTGAATGGTGCTCGTTGGATTGCTGTGGGACGCTTGGATATTAATACTTCCGGTTTATTATTATTTACCACCGACGGCGAATTGGCGAACCGTCTAATGCACCCAAGCCGAGAAGTGGAGCGTGAGTATTCCGTACGGGTATTCGGGCAAGTGGATGATGCTATGTTAGCTCGGTTACGCAAAGGCGTTCAGCTTGAGGACGGGCCGGCAAATTTCAAAGAAATTAAATTTATTGGTGGCGTCGGAATGAACCAGTGGTATGACGTCACTTTAACGGAAGGGCGTAATCGAGAAGTACGCCGTTTATGGGAATCCCAAGGAATTCAAGTCAGCCGTTTGATTCGTATCCGTTACGGAAATATCAAATTAATGAAAGGTTTACCACGAGGCGGATGGGAAGAAATGGATCTTGAAAACGTTAACTATCTGCGTGAATTGGTCGGACTACCACCGGAAACAGAAACCAAACTTGATGTCACAAGGCCTCGTCGTCGACCAAAATCAGGGCAAATTCGGAAAGCGGTAAAACGTTATTCAGAATTAGGAAAACGCTATAAAAAATAGGTATTTAAGATGAAAATGCAACAACTTCGCTATATTGTGGAAATAGTGAATCAAAATTTGAATGTGACGGAAGCGGCAAATACGCTTTATACGTCACAACCGGGTATCAGCAAACAAGTCCGTTTGTTAGAAAATGAATTAGGCTTGGAAATTTTTGAACGTAATGGCAAACATATAAAATCCATTACACCGGCAGGGAAAAAAATTATTTCTATTGCACGTGAATTGTTGGTAAAAGCGGAAAGTATCAAATCGGTTGCCTATGAATATACGCGTCCTGATCATGGGGTATTACGTATTGCGACGACAAATACGCAAGCACGTTATACGTTACCTTCAGTGATTGAACGCTTTTCTAAACAATATCCTGATGTCAGTTTGCATATTCATCAAGGTTCACCCACACAAATTCATGATGCGCTCATGTCCGGTGAAGTGGATTTGGCAATTACCACGGAAGCCCCCTATTTGTTTGATGATCTTATTCAATTACCTTGCTACTTGTGGAATCGCTCTGTCATAGTGAAATTAGAGCATCCCTTGGCAAAAGTAAAAAATCTCACGATTGAAGAACTCGGGAAATACCCCCTTGTCACCTATACTTTTGGTTTTACAGGGGTATCGGATTTGGATTACGCTTTTAATGCCGCCGGAATTTTGCCAAATATCGTTTTTACGGCTACTGATGCTGATGTAATAAAAACTTATGTGCGTTTAGGACTAGGCGTAGGAATTATGGCAGGCATGGCACACACCGAGCTTGATAGTGATCTTGTTGCGATTGATGCCGGTCATTTATTCCGTTCCAGTATGACACAAATCGCCTTCAAGCAAAGTACGTTTTTACGTAACTATATGTATGATTTTATCGAATATTTCTCACCACACCTCACCCGTCCAATGGTAGAAAAAGCCGAACGCTTGCGTGATAACAATGCGGTAAAAAAATTGTTTGATAATGTGGAATTAGAAGTCAAGTAATCGTATTTGTAGAAAGGAAAGAAAGAGCGGTTGAAATTCACGGTATTATGTAGCAGTTGCACAAAGATTTAACCGATTGAAAACCTTAAAATCCCTATTGAAATTTTAACTCAATAGGGATTTTTGTTATGGCACAAAAGCTGCTGAAACACGAATTAGTCGAACGTCTATTAAAGCTAAAAGAAAAACAAAATGAGCTAACAATACAGATGCAATACTTGGCACAAGAAATTAACTCCTTAACTCAACCTTATATGCCGAAAGAGTCAAAACAGCCATCCTTAATTACGATGAGATTGGTCGCTCAAGTTTTGCGTGAAAATCCAGATTGGATGTTTTGTGGTGAGATTGCTGAAAAAGTCTTAGTCTTGGTAGGAATGCCGCAATTTGTTGATGTTGGCGATAAGAGTTATAAGGCAGTCAATCGCATACTGGTAAAATTGCGTAAAAGAGGCATTGTGGAAAATGGTTTTAGATTTTGGCGGCTAAAACCATTGAAATAGGGATAAAAAATAGCGGTAGAGATACCGCTATTTTATCAAAATTTAAAAATACTCTTATTTTTGGTGTAACAAATTGATAAGATATTCTACAAGATCAACTATTTTAGTGGATGGATTATCCGTAGATGTTTTTTTAGCGACTTCATTTGCTCTTCTAGCATTTGATATTGCAAATGATAGATTATTTTTTATTAGATTGAAAATATTAACATTCTTCTCGTAATTTGGAATGTATTGTTTTAATTCACTAATGACATTATCAGCTGATGATTTTTTATCTGTTCCAATATAAGGTTTTGTTGTATAGGTAAAATGTAATAGAATCCAATACTCAAAACAAGGAACTGATGTAATAGCAAAAAAGATATTTTTAGGTTGCATGCATTCTAAGCTCTTAATTGCCGAATCATAATTTGTATGTTGATCTTTATCAAAAACACAATATACCCTTTCAAAAGGATTCCCTTCATTTTTAGCGGCAACATATCGCTCTTTAGCATACTTTATAATACTCATTGGATCTGAACCTGAAGGGTTATAGATCTCTATATTTGCAGTATGCAATTGATATTCTTCTCTCAGAGCTTTGAAATATAAAGGTTCAGTTTCAGATCCCTCACATACAATTAATACTCGATCATAAGCCTTTCTTATTCCTATTTTTCTCTGTTTTTGTTTTAGTGTTTGAGCTTTTCTTTTTTTATGTAAATCATCACTTCCCATTTATTGTACTCCAAAAAATGTGCTAATAAATGGTAATGCACCATATCGACCTGAAAGATAGCCTAACTCTAAATTTTCTTTACCTTTTTTAGGACTAAAGTCTGACAATGGGTATAATACAGATGATTGTTCTTTTGAACGTTCACAAAACCAAATTTGATCCCTACGGAAAACATCCTGCGTTAAAATAGAAGTTTCATGTGTAGTAAAGATCAATTGAGCATTTTTAGTATTACTCTCTTTACTATGAAATAACTCAACTAGGAATTGAACAAGTTTAGGATGTAAATTTACATTCAATTCATCAATACATAAGACATAACCATTTTTAAGAACATCTAAAATTGGACCAGCAAAAGCAAAAAACTTTTGAGTACCATCTGACTCATCATGGAAATTAAATGGTACTGGCTTACCATTATTATCAACATGAATAGTTTCTAACTGTAATTTCTTTTCACCTTTGAGATTTTGACTTAAAAAATCTTTTAATGGTTCTGGCATATCTGCTGGTAGTTCAGCGATATTAAATTCTGTTGCTTCAACTTTGATGTCTGAAATATGAAAATCTGCCATTTTTAGAAATTTTAAAACATCTCTTTTTCTATCATCTTCACATAAATTTGCTGTAAAGATAGGTGCGAACCCATCAGAATTCGCAAAATGTAAGGTATCATTAAACCAGTCAAAAATAGGTTTTAATTGTTCGCTATTTAATTGTACTGCGGTTGCTAAAAATAGAGCATTTTCTCTCGTTGATTGTAACCAGATTTGTTTCGAACCTAATAAGAATGAACTAAATTTCCAATCATGTGATTTATTTTCTTCATTCCAAATTCTCTCAAACCATTTTTGAGCATGATTTTTAGGATAGGCAAATAACCACTCATCATAGATTTGGGTTGAAGATGCACTAAAACCATACTGATAGCGTACGTTATCAACAATAAATGTAATCTCAAATTCTGTTGGCTGATTAATTGTAGAACTATTTAGTTTAAACGGAACAACAGGGAGTTTATCTCCCCGTTGATAATTTCCAGTGACCATGCGTTTCATTGTTGATAATGCCTTCAAAAAATTGGATTTTCCACTAGCATTAGCACCATAAATAGCAGCTGTTTTTAACAAGCTAAAGTTTGAGTTTTCATTAATATTAAAAGAATTATTTAGATTCTCATCACTTTTACTCTTAATTAAACTAAAATCTTGTCGCTCATTAAATGAACGGAAGTTCTTTACATTGAAATCAACAAGCATAATAAAACCTTTTTAATGTTATTTTTG
>NZ_MLHN01000031.1 GCF_001999285.1 Rodentibacter genomosp. 1 | reverse complement strand
AAAATCTGCCGAACAAGGGCATGCAAATGCGCAATTTAATCTTGGGTTGATGTATGAAAAAGGACGAGGGGTAAAACAAGATTATATTCAAGCCAAAAAATGGTATGAAAAAGCCTCAGAGCAAAAACATGCCGCAGCCACCACAAATCTTGGCTATCTTTATGAAAATGGCTATGGCACAAGACAAGATAAATACAAAGCCCGTGAACTTTATGGCAAGGGCTGTGATTTAGGTAATCAGATCGGCTGTAATAATTACAATAATATGAAAGGTATGTTTTTATTTGAAAGTGCTGAAAGTCTGTCCGAACGTTGGGAAAAAGAGAGAGAAGAAGCCTCTGAACGTGAAAAAGAATGGAAAAAAAGAATGATTGAAGACGGCAAAGCGGATTTTGAAGCGATGTTAGCTAAGGTAGAGAAAGATCCAAAAGATACCGAAGCCTTATATCAGATAGGCGATTATTATAATAGAGGCTGGGGCATTGCTAAAAATAAATCTAAAGCGGTAGAGTTTATGACTAAAGCGGCGGAAAGAAATGATAAAAAAGCCCAATATTGGTTAGGGAGTTATTGGTTAGGCTGGGACGTGCAATATAATGTTGCTTATGGATACGATATTGCTAAAGGCATTGATTATTTAACCCAAGCAGCGAAACAAAATCACTCAGAAGCACAAAATGTACTGGGGCTTCAATATTTAAATGGGGTGACGGTACGACAAGATTTATATAAAGCTAAAGGATTATTTGGACAGGCTTGTGATAACGGCAACATGGAGGGGTGTCAAAATTATAAAGATGAAAGATTGCAAAATCTTCCAAACCCGTTTGAAAAAATATTTGGTGAATATTGGGCTGCGATATTGGGTGGCTTAGGGGCATTAATGCTCACATTGATTGCGTTTTTACTTGGCAAAAGATCAAAAAATAAAAAGGAAAATTAAATACTAGACTTAAAGAACCCTGTACCGAGTGCAGGGTTCTTTTTTACATTAAAGGGCTAAACTCAATACGAAAGGAAAAAATAGCGTTTTTTCTACCGCACTTTTGCCAAAAAAGCGTAAAAAACAAAAAAATTTGATGATTTTTTTACACTCTTAGAAATAAACAAAAGACAGAGTGAAAATAGGTATTTAACCTGACATAAAAGAATATTATTCCAACAATAAAAACATAAAAAGATAATTTAACTATTTTTATATTATTAAAAACTCTCAAACAAACATAAAACACTAAAAAAGCATTTGACAGCCCTTTATTTATTCGTAACATAGCAAGGGTTTCACACAGGATTTTCGTAGGATTTTTTATGTTTTTTTCCGTTTCTTTATCACTCAATCTGCTGCTCACACATTCTTTGTGCGGCTAGCTTGTGGATGAAAAACCATTAAATGTAAAAAAACAAAAACTAACCCGCACTTCATAGAATTGCGGGTTTTTGTTTAAAAAATTTTGTAAAAAACAACCGCACTTTCGGCACTATTTTTAAAAGGACATTGTTATGACAGATCGCGTAATTATTTTTGACACCACGTTGCGTGACGGTGAACAAGCATTAAAAGCGAGCTTGACCGTTAAGGAAAAATTGCAAATTGCTTTAGCGTTGGAACGCTTAGGGGTCGATGTGATGGAAGTGGGCTTTCCGGTATCCTCTCAGGGAGATTTTGAATCGGTACAAACCATTGCACGCCATATCAAGCATTCACGTGTAGCGGCGTTATCCCGTGCGGTAGATAAAGATATTGATGCCGCCTACGAAGCCTTGAAGGTGGCAGAGGCCTTCCGTATTCACACCTTCATCGCCAGCTCTGCCTTACACGTGGAAGCCAAATTAAAACGCACTTTTGATGATGTCGTGGAAATGGCAGTTGCCGCAGTAAAGCGAGCCCGTAATTACACCGATGATGTGGAATTTTCCTGCGAAGATGCGGGGCGTACGGGCATTGATAATATTTGTCGTATTGTAGAAGCCGCCATCAACGCCGGTGCGACAACCGTCAATATTCCCGATACCGTAGGTTATTGTTTACCAACAGAATATGGCAACATTATCGCTCAGGTGCGTAATCGTGTGCCGAATATTGATAAAGCGGTGATTTCCGTGCATTGCCACAACGATTTAGGTATGGCAACTGCCAATTCCTTAACTGCTGTACAAAATGGGGCACGTCAGATTGAATGTACCGTCAATGGTATCGGTGAACGTGCCGGTAATACCGCCCTTGAAGAAGTGGTGATGGCAATTAAAACCCGTCAGGAATTGTTTGGTGTGGATACCCGCATTAACACGCAAGAAATCCACCGAGTCAGCCAAATGGTGAGCCAGCTTTGCAATATGCCGATTCAACCAAACAAAGCCATCGTGGGTTCGAATGCCTTTGCCCATTCCTCAGGTATCCATCAAGACGGTATGTTGAAAAACAAAAATACCTACGAAATTATGTCACCGGAAACCATCGGGTTGAAAAAAGAAAAATTAAACCTCACCGCCCGTTCCGGTCGTGCTGCAGTGAAGGGGCATATGGCAGATATGGGTTATACCGAACAAGACTACGATTTGGATAAATTGTACGATGCATTTTTGAAATTGGCAGACAAAAAAGGGCAAGTGTTTGATTACGATTTGGAAGCCTTAGCCTTTATTGATATGCAGCAAGGTGATGAAGATCGTTTGGTATTAGATAAACTTTCCGCCCACTCTACCAAAGAATATCCGGCAACGGCATTTGTTCAATTACAATTAGACGGCGAAAAATTAAGCACATCTTCTATCGGCGGTAACGGCCCTGTGGATGCGGTATATAACGCCATCTTAAACTTAACCGGCTTAGACATCAAAATGTCCCACTATAATTTAACCGCCAAGGGCGAAGGTGCGGAAGCCTTGGGGCAAGTGGATATTGTGGTGGAACACGAAGGACGTAAATTCCATGGTGTTGGTTTGGCAACGGATATTGTGGAATCATCAGCGTTGGCGTTGGTGCATGCGATTAATGCGATTTATCGATCTCGGAAAGTTGCGGATATTAAACATCATAAAGCAGTCGGGGCTTAATCCCGTTCAGATTTCGCCCTGAAGGGCGAGTTACTTTTCTTTGCTTTGCCAAAGAAAAGCAACCAAAAGAAGGGAACCCGATAAAGTGCGGTTAAAATTCTAGGTATTCTTATATCTTAAAAATATTGTTAAAACCAACCGCACTTTTCAAATGATGTGCCGATTAATTCGGGGCCCCATATAAATCGCCTTTGCGACTTGGCATTTTTAGCTAAATTTGTACTGTTTGAGCGTAGCGAGTTTACAAATTTAGCGTTAAGAAAATGACAATAAAGCAAAGATCAGCGATTTAACTGGGGCGTGTTTTCTTTGCCTACTTTCTTTTACACGAGTAAAAGAAAGTAGGTCTCCATCGGCAAAACCCGATGCTAATTTAAAATAAAATTTAAACAAAATAGGAAAAACCAAAATGAAATCATACAACATCGCAATCCTCCCCGGTGACGGAATCGGCCCTGAAGTCATGGCGGAGGCAATGAAAGTCCTTAACAAAATCCAAGAGAAATTCAATATTAAATTCAACTTTAATGAATTTTATGTCGGTGGTGCGGCAATTGACAATTGTGGGTGTCCATTGCCGGCTGAAACCTTAAAAGGTTGTGAAAACGCCGATGCAATTTTATTCGGTTCTGTTGGAGGCCCTAAGTGGACAAATTTACCACCGGATCAACAGCCGGAACGTGGTGCACTCTTGCCATTGCGTAAACATTTCAAATTATTTTGCAACCTCCGTCCGGCAACCCTTTACAAAGGGTTAGAAAAATTCTGTCCGTTACGTGCAGATATTGCGGCGAAAGGCTTTGATATGGTGGTGGTGCGTGAATTAACCGGCGGTATCTACTTTGGTCAGCCGAAAGGTCGTGAAGGCGAAGGGACGCAAACCAAAGCATTTGATACAGAAGTCTATTACAAATACGAAATTGAACGCATTGCCCGTGCGGCTTTTGAAGCGGCAATGAAACGCCGTAAACACGTCACTTCCGTAGATAAGGCGAACGTATTGCAAAGTTCAATTTTATGGCGTGAAACCGTGGTGGAAATCGCAAAAGAATATCCTGAAGTGACCGTTGAGAATATGTATATCGACAATGCCACTATGCAATTAATCAAAGCACCGGAATCTTTTGATGTCCTGCTCTGCTCCAACATTTTCGGCGATATTATTTCCGATGAAGCAGCCATGATCACCGGTTCAATGGGAATGTTGCCTTCCGCCAGTTTAAATGAAGAAGGCTTTGGTTTGTACGAACCGGCAGGCGGTTCTGCACCGGATATCGCCGGCAAAGGTATTGCCAATCCTATCGCACAAATTTTGTCGGCGGCAATGATGCTACGTTATAGCTTTAACTTAAATGAAGCTGCTGATGCTATTGAGAATGCGGTACAAAAAGTTTTGGCTGCCGGCTATCGTACCGGCGATTTAGCCGATGATTCTGCCCCCATCTCTACGGCGGAAATGGGCACTTTGATTACAAACGCACTTTAACCAGTGGCTGAAAGTGCGGTCAAAAATTCTATCTTTTTTAACCGCACTTTCCCCTCATAAAATAGAGAAAAAGATTATGGCAAAAACACTTTATCAAAAATTATTTGACTCTCACATTGTGTACGAAGCGGAAGGCGAAACGCCGATTTTGTATATTAACCGCCATCTGATCCATGAGGTCACCAGCCCGCAAGCCTTTGATGGCTTACGTGTTGCCGGTCGCCAAGTCCGTCAGGTAGGCAAAACATTCGGAACCATGGATCATAGTATTTCAACCCAAGTACGTGATGTGAATAAATTAGAAGGTCAGGCAAAAATTCAGGTGCTAGAGCTTGAAAAAAATACCAAAGCCACCGGTATTCAGTTGTTTGATATGAAAACCAAAGAACAAGGCATTGTGCATGTAATGGGGCCGGAACAGGGTTTAACCCTTCCCGGTATGACGATTGTTTGTGGCGACTCGCACACTGCCACCCATGGTGCATTCGGGGCATTAGCATTTGGTATCGGCACATCAGAAGTGGAACACGTTTTAGCTACACAAACCTTAAAGCAAGCCCGAGCCAAAAGTATGAAAATTGAAGTCCGTGGCAAAGTTGCACCAGGGATTACCGCAAAAGATATTATCCTTGCTATCATCGGTAAAACCACCATGGCAGGCGGTACAGGACACGTTGTAGAATTTTGCGGAGAGGCGATTCGTAATCTTTCAATGGAAGGACGAATGACCGTCTGCAATATGGCCATTGAAATGGGGGCAAAAGCAGGCTTAATCGCCCCGGATGAAACGACCTTTGAATATTTAAAAGGTCGCCCTCATGCGCCGAAAGGTCAAGATTGGGACGATGCGGTGGAATATTGGAAAACCTTAAAATCCGATGAAGATGCACAATTTGACACAGTGGTTACCTTAGAAGCAAAAGATATTGCACCGCAGGTCACTTGGGGAACGAATCCCGGGCAAGTTATCGGCATCAACCAATTAGTGCCGAATCCAACGGAAATGGACGATCCCGTTACCCGTGCTTCTGCAGAAAAAGCTTTGCAATATATTGGTTTAGAAGCCAATACGAATTTAAAGGATATTGCCGTGGATCAAGTGTTTATCGGCTCTTGCACCAATGCCCGCATTGAAGATTTGCGTGCTGCCGCTGCAGTGATGAAGGGGCGTAAAAAAGCAGATAATGTGAAACGCATTTTGGTGGTGCCGGGTTCAGGTTTAGTCAAAGAGCAAGCGGAAAAAGAAGGCTTAGACAAAATCTTTATCGCAGCCGGTGCGGAATGGCGTAACCCGGGTTGCTCTATGTGTTTAGGGATGAATGACGACCGTTTAGGCGAATGGGAACGTTGTGCCTCCACCAGCAACCGTAACTTTGAAGGTCGCCAAGGTCGCAACGGACGAACACACCTTGTCAGCCCGGCAATGGCTGCTGCAGCAGGAATGTTCGGTAAATTTGTTGATATTCGTGATGTGGCATTAAATTAAAGAGGAAAATAAAAAATGGCAGGATTTAAACAACTTTCAGGCTTAGTGGTACCCTTGGATGCAGCCAATGTGGACACCGATGCCATCATTCCCAAACAATTTCTACAAGCCATTACCCGTGTAGGCTTTGGCAAACATTTATTCCACGAATGGCGTTATTTAGATGTGGAAGGTACACAACCTAATCCGGAATTCGTGCTGAATTTTCCACAATATCAAGGGGCAACCATTTTACTCGCCCGTAAGAATCTTGGTTGTGGCTCTTCCCGTGAACACGCCCCTTGGGCACTCGCCGATTACGGTTTTAAAGTGATGATTGCCCCGAGTTTTGCGGATATTTTCTACAATAACAGCTTAAACAATCATATGTTACCGATTCGTTTGAGCGAGCAAGAAGTAGAAGAAATTTTCCAATGGGTATGGGCAAATGAAGGCAAACCAATTCACGTAGATTTAGAAGCCATGACGGTTACCACAGGCGACAAAGTTTATCACTTTGAATTGGACGAATTCCGCCGTCATTGCTTATTAAACGGCTTAGATAATATCGGCTTAACCCTTCAGCACGAGGACAAGATCGCCGAATACGAAAAAAATATCCCGGCATTTTTGCGTTAATCCTACAAAAGTGCGGTTAAAAATCTCGGTGTTTTTAACCGCACTTTTACCTAAATGTTTCCATAGCGTTTGACAGACTTTCCCCTTCCCCCTATTATCTTCCACGCTTTTATATTGATTATTCTAAGGAACAGCACAATGATTGCTTACACCTTTCTATCTTTATTTACGATTGCGGCAATAATTTTTATTGTGAACTCTCATTATCGTTGGACATATCTTTTTGCGATTTCATTATTTGTTTTCTTCTTTGGTGGAATGCTCACCTTGACAGGACAATGGCAACGCGCGCTCAATTTTTCCTCTGTGTTTTTTGTGGCGCTGATGCTATTCCACCGCTTAAAAATCCATTACTATAAACAACCTTTGCTCATTTCCGATTTTTTTCTAGTGGTCGATTGGCGCAACTGGGAAACCCTATTGCACTATAAAGGTGCCTTAGTTGGTGTAATTGGCTTACTTACATTACTTGGTTATGCCATTTTCGGTTGGTCAGATACCGAATCACTGGGGATATTCGGGCATATATTCGGAGGGATTTTATTGCTCGGGAGTTTTGCCCTAATGTGGCATTATTCTAAAAATCCTCAGGCTTTACAGGTTTGGCTTGATTCTTTACCTGATGATGGGCGTGATGTGTTTTTAAATTTGCCGATGTCTTGTCGGGGAATTTTCTTCAAAGTGCCACAATTTTCAGGTGAAGGTGAAAATTTTACGAAAAAAATGACCGCACTTTACGCAGAACAAACCGAGCCAACCCCAGCAACCGACAAACCGGATATTGTGGTGGCATTATTAGAATCCACACTTAATCCTCACCAATTCGCTTTCACTCGGCAAAACATTCCACCACTGCCAATGTTTGAACAGCAAAAGGATACTGTCTTTATGTCTCCCTTGCGAGTACATACTTTTGCCGGTGCCACTTGGCGTTCCGAATTTGCTTTCCTTGCCGGCGTGCCTTGCACGGATTTTGGTGCATTAGCCAGCGGTGTTTTTTATTCCGTCGTGCCGCATTTAAAATCGGGCTTAATTAAAAATTTACGTGCACAGGGCTATTTCTGCGTAGCGCTCTCTCCTTTTACCAAAGGCAATTACAATGCAAAGTCCGCTTATGATCATTTTGGCTTTGACTTAATGTTGCAACCCCAAGATTTGGGCTATCCTGCGCCATTAAGCAAAAATTTATGGACAATCAGCAGTGAAGAAATGATGACATACACGAGAATGATCTTAGAAAAGCAACATCCTTCACTCGAAAAAATTAACCAGCCAATATTTGTCTATGTTTTAACCATGCGTGAGCACGGCCCTTATAATTTAGATATGGAAAATATCTATCACCTTGAAATGCCAAATTTAAATGAGAAGAGCATTTCCTCACTCAATGATTACACTCAACGCATCGTGGCACTCAATGAAGCGATTGAGAAGATGGATGAATATTTACATCAACGCAACAAACCCTTTGTTTTCGGCTATTTTGGTGATCATCAAGTGGCATTTGATAACACTATTCCGGCAAAAAAAGGCGATTTTCCTTTCCCTGATTACATCACTCAATTTGTCGTGAGAAGTAATGCAACTACGCCATTCAAACAAGAACAAGATTTCCTTGATCTTGCCTTTGCAGGCGGTTTATTGTTAGATGTTGCCGGATTATCGGCACAAGATAAGTTTATGGAAGCCAATCAAGCGATGCGCCAACTAAGTGAAGGAAAACTGGAAGATAGTCCGAATAACCAGTTCGTCAATGACTATCGCCACTATCTCTATCAAACCTTAAAAATTGCACAATAATGGTTGAAGCAACGAAACATTATCTTGCTTCTGTTATCATTTCCTTCGTCTGAAGTTAAGGAATAGTAAGCCAACATAACCCACGAGTGGGCTTAATTAAAACCGCCCACTCGTTATTTCTTAAATATTAGGATTCTACTTTTGTTTTTTTCACAACATAGTTATAAATCACCAACACGATAAAGATACCGACTATCGAGAATGTGATCATATCTTTGGAAAAATATTGAGCCATGTAACCAAGTACAATTCCCACACCACCAAAGTCAGCATCAGAGAAAGTCGTATTGGCAAAACCTAACGAACCTAACACAGGAAGTAAGAATACCGGCAGGAAAGTGATCAATAACCCTTGGGCAAATGCCCCTATTATCGCGCCACGGCGACCACCTGTTGCATTACCAAATACACCGGCTGTCGCACCACAAAAGAAATGCGGTACAACGCCCGGAAGGATTAATACCCAATTCAATTGGTTCAACAAGGCAAGCCCGACAATCCCACCAACAAAACTAGACAGAAAACCGATTAATACTGCATTTGGAGCATAGGGGAATACGATAGGGCAATCTAATGCCGGTTTTGCATTCGGTACTAATTTTTCAGAAATACCGGTAAAGGCAGGTACAATTTCAGCTAAAATTAAACGCACGCCTTGTAAGATAATAAATACCCCGGCAGCAAAGGTAATAGCTTGAATTGCCGCATAAACCAAATAGTGTTGCTCATGGCTATAATGTTGACTGACATAATCACGTCCAGAGGCGATTGCAAGAATAAAATAAATCACCATCATGGTTAGAGAAATAGAAATCGAGCTATCACGCAAGAAACTTAGATTTTTAGGCAAATCCATTTCTTCGGTGGATTTAGAGCCTTTCCCGAACACTTGACCAAGTGCCCCTGAAAGCACATAGCCCAAAGTACCAAAATGGCCAAATCCAACCTCATCGCTTTCAGTAATTTTCTTCATATAAACATGTGCAATCGCAGGGAAGAATGCCATGATTAAACCAAGTGTAAGCGAACCGGTAAAAATTAATTCCACACCGTCTAAACCTGCCACGGTAAGTATTACGGCTATCATACAGGCCATATAAAATGTGTGATGACCGGTTAAGAAAATAAATTTTAAACGGGTAAAACGAGCAACAATAATATTGGCGACCATTCCAAATGCCATAATAAGTGCGGTTGCGGTTCCATATTTTTCAATTGCCATGGAAACAATGGCTTCATTATTCGGGATAATCCCCTGTACATTAAAACCGTATTCAAACATACCACCTAATGGCGAAAGTGAACCAACCAATACGCCGGCCCCTCCGCCTAATACAATAAAACCTAAGATAGTTTTAATCGTTCCCTTAATCACGTCCGGAAAAGATTTTTTCTGCATAAGCAAACCGACAAGTGCGATTAACCCCACCAGAATGGAAGGGACTTTAAGAATATCAAGGATAAAGAAAAGAATAGATTCCATTTTGTGTTCCTTCTGATAATGAAACAAAGTTAGCGATTAAAATATTCACCAAGTTTTTCTTCAAATTCAGTCACGCTGACAATATTTTTCATCACAATGACACGATCTTCGGGAATCGGGCTACTTTTTGCTATATCACGTGCCATAACGAAAACATCGGCATCATCGACCGTTACCGAAGCGAGATCGGTATGAGCGACTTCTGCCTCAATACCTAATTTCTTTAAGGCTTTTTTAATGTTCATTTCCATCATAAAGCTACTACCAATACCATGTCCGCAAACAGCCATAATTTTCATAATGTTTCTCCTATAATGAGAGAGGATTGAATGAATAAGGGTTAGACTTTTCTAAAATTGTATGAAGATCAGAAACCTAGTCATTAAAAGTCTATTATTTCCAGCATAATTGCCTCACCGACAATTAAGTTAAAGCAAGTCTATGACTGAATGATAGCGTTATCAATAAGCAATATTCAGAAATGTGATCTGGTTAACATTTTTTTCATAAAGCCTTTTTGCTAAAATCAGGCAGGCTTAACATTTGGATATACTAAGAATGACTCTTTTAGGAAAACATCGCCGTTCATCCGGTAAAGTCACTTTATCGCATGTCGCAAAATTGGCAGGCGTAGGACAAATGACCGTTTCACGTGCACTACGTACCCCAGAACAGGTCTCGGCAGAACTTCGTGAAAAAATTCAGCAAGCCATTGAAACTTTGGGCTATGTTCCTAATTCTGCCGCTCGAGAATTAGCCTCTAATACTTCACGCAATATTGTGATCGTTACGCCTTCTATCACTGCAACGGAAAATACTCTGATACTCAACGGCTTACAAAAAGCCCTTGACGATGTAGATATTCAACTGATTATTCTAATTGCAGGTAAACCGAATTGGTTACGAGAGTTAGTGAATTATTCCCCCTCTGCGGTCATTCTGATTAATTTGAATGTACCTTTATCCGAACGAAATTGGATTGCCAATAGTGGCTTGCCTTGCATTGAAATCGGTTCAAAACAACGTACACCACTTGGTATTAATGTGTGTGTCGATGTTAAAAGTGCGGTCGAAATGATGATTGATTATTTAATCAAACAAGGTTATCAAGAAATCGGGTTACTCTGTGCCAGACAACAACAGGCAATTTTCCAACAATATCTTGAAAGCTGGCATAAAACACTCCTCTCACGCTTTCGAGATCCTCAGCTCATTCTTCACAGTGCAGAAATCCCCTCCTTTTCCGGTGGGGCAAAATTATTCAATGAGGCATTATTGACTTGGGATAAAGTGGACGCATTAATTTTCCTTTCTGATGAATTAGCTTGTGGGGCATTATTTGAAGCACAACGCAAGCATTATGCGATCCCTTATAAAGTCGCGATTGCCGGCTTAGGTGGATTAGAAGTCAGTCAAGCCGCCTACCCTACATTAACGACAATTCAAATTCCCTATGAGCAATTAGGAAAAATTGCCGGTGAAAAATTAAAACAATGCCTCCACGATGCTCATCACTCCTTAGAAAAAGAAACCATTCAGCTTGAGACTCGGCTCATTATTCGGGATAGTGCCTAATAAAGCAGAAAGGGGTTATCTGAACACTTAAATCAAGATAGCGCTAAATTGCTGATCACTATCTTGAATAACGACATTATCATTATAAAACCCACAATAGCTGAACAACATTTCATACATCAAGTGCGGTCAAAATTATGAAGATTTTTAACCGCACTTTCTTCATTGACACAGCAAAGACATCTGCCTATTATCATTGCAATGATCCTGTTCTATAACCTAAACCATGCAAAAAAATACTCTAACCCCACTCAAAAACGCTCTTGCCCAACGCATTTTAATCCTTGATGGTGCTATGGGGACGATGATCCAACAATATAAACTCACCGAGGCAGATTTCCGCGGTGAACGTTTTAAAAACAGCCCGATTGATGTACGAGGTAATAACGATTTACTCACACTTACCCAACCACTCTTGATTTCCGCTATTCACGAAAAATACCTTGAGGCGGGTGCCGATATTATTGAAACCAATACCTTTAGTGCCACGACCATTGCACAGGCAGATTACGAGTTACAGTCTATTGCCTATGAATTAAATTTTGCCGGTGCAAAATTGGCACGTCTTGCGGCGGATAAATACAGCACACCGGAAAAACCACGTTTTGTCGCCGGCATTCTAGGCCCAACCAATCGAACCGCCTCCATTTCGCCAAATGTGAACGATCCCGGTTTTCGGAATATCACCTTTATGGCATTAGTAGAAGCCTATGCAGAAGCCACTCGAGGTTTGATCGAAGGCGGCTCAGATTTAATTATGATCGAAACCATTTTCGACACGCTCAACGCCAAAGCAGCAGTATTTGCCATTGAAACGGTATTTGAAGAATTGGGTGTGGAGCTGCCGATAATGATTTCCGGCACGATTACCGATGCCTCAGGGCGTACGCTTTCGGGGCAAACTACCGAGGCTTTCTACAATTCCCTTCGTCACGCTAAGCCGCTCAGTTTTGGTTTGAACTGTGCCTTAGGGCCTAAAGAGCTGCGTCCTTATGTGGAGGTAATGTCAAAAATCTGTGAAAGTTATGTGTCCGTTCACCCTAATGCGGGTTTACCCAATGCCTTCGGTGGCTATGATTTAGGGGCAAGCGAGATGGCAGAGCATATCAAATCGTGGGCGAAGAGTGGCTTGGTCAACATTGTCGGTGGCTGTTGTGGCACAACACCCGAACACATTAAAGCCTTTGCTCAAGCGGTGGCAAACCTTCCACCACGCCCCTTACCTGCAATCAAAACCGCAATGCGTTTATCCGGGCTTGAACCGCTCAACATTGATGACAACAGCCTGTTTGTCAATGTAGGCGAACGCAATAATGTGACGGGTTCGGCAAAATTCAAGCGGTTAATTAAGGAAGAAAAATACGCCGAGGCAATGGAAATTGCCATTGGTCAAGTGGAAAACGGTGCACAAGTGATCGATGTGAATATGGACGAAGCCCTACTCGACTCGCAAAAATGTATGACCCGTTTCCTCAACATTATGGCGACCGAACCCGATGCCGCTAAAGTGCCTGTGATGATCGATTCAAGTAAATGGGAAGTGATTGAGGCAGGTTTGCAAGCAATTCAAGGGAAAGGCATTGTGAACTCCATCTCACTGAAAGAGGGAGAGGAAAAATTTATCCAACAAGCCAAATTGGTGCGTAAATACGGTGCAGCAGTCGTTGTGATGGCGTTTGATGAAGTCGGACAAGCGGATACCGAAGAACGCAAAGTGGAAATTTGTACCCGTGCGTATCGGATTTTGGTCGATCAAGTCGGCTTTCCGCCTGAAGACATTATTTTCGACCCGAATATTTTCGCCATCGGCACAGGCATCGAAGAACACAATAACTACGGCGTGGATTTTATCAATGCCACGGGGCGAATCAAACGTACCTTACCGCACGCCAAAATTTCAGGTGGAGTATCCAATGTATCCTTCTCCTTCCGAGGCAATAATGCCATGCGTGAAGCCATACATGCGGTATTCCTCTACCATGCCATTAAACAAGGAATGGATATGGGGATTGTCAATGCGGGACAACTAGCGATTTATGACGATCTCGATCCCGAACTGCGTGAAGTCGTGGAAGATGCGGTGCTTAATCGCCACCCTGATGCAACTGAACGTCTACTGGATATTGCGGAAAAATATCGTCATCAAGGTAACGAAAGTGCGGTCGATTCTGTCGCGGAATGGCGCACTTGGCCAGTGGAAGAACGCTTAAAACACGCCTTGGTGAAAGGAATCACTACCTATATTGTGGAAGATACCGAAGAAGCCCGCCAAAAATTCCCGACACCATTGGAGGTGATCGAAGGACCATTGATGGACGGTATGGACGTGGTCGGTGATTTGTTCGGGGACGGTAAAATGTTCTTACCCCAAGTGGTGAAATCGGCACGGGTGATGAAACAATCTGTTGCTTATCTAGAACCCTTTATCAATGCGACCAAACAAAAAGGTT
This sequence comes from Rodentibacter genomosp. 1, assembly GCF_001999285.1. Lineage (GTDB taxonomy): Bacteria > Pseudomonadota > Gammaproteobacteria > Enterobacterales > Pasteurellaceae > Rodentibacter. Next base: position 8,500 of record NZ_MLHN01000031.1, on the reverse strand, counting down.
CATCAAACGGAAAAGTCGTGATCGCTACTGTCAAAGGCGATGTGCACGACATCGGTAAAAATATCGTCAGCGTGGTGTTGCAATGTAATAATTTTGAAGTGATTGATCTTGGCGTGATGGTGCCGGCGGATAAAATCATTCAAACAGCGATTGACGAAAACGCGGATATTATCGGCTTGAGTGGGTTGATCACGCCGTCTCTCGATGAAATGGAATACTTTTTAGGCGAAATGAACCGCTTGAAATTGAATATTCCCGTGATTATCGGCGGGGCGACCACCTCCAAAGAACACACAGCGATTAAACTTTACCCGAAATATCAGCACGAAGTGATTTACACCACCAATGCCTCCCGTGCCGTTACCGTCTGTGCTGCCTTGATGAATCCGGAAACTAAAGCAGAATTGTGGGCAAGAACGAAGCAAGAATACGAAAAAATCCAGCAAGCCTTTGCCAACAAAAAAGCACCTCGCAAGCAGTTACCAATTGAAGAAGCCAGAGCCAACCGCTTTGATGCCTTCAGCGGCGAATGGGCGGATTATCAAGTGCCTGTGCCAAACCAGACAGGCGTTATTGAATATAAAAATGTGCCGATTGCTACGTTACGCCAATTTATCGACTGGTCGCCATTCTTCCGCTTATGGGGCTTGATGGGCGGCTACCCTGATGCCTTTGACTATCCTGAAGGCGGTGAAGAAGCCCGTAAAGTCTATAATGATGCACAAAAAGTGTTGGACGAATTAGAGCAAAATCACAAGCTCAACCCAAGCGGTGTGATGGGGATCTTCCCGGCCAACAGCGTGGGCGATGATATTGAAATCTATCAAAATTCTGACCGCACTTTAGTGGCAGGCAAGGCCTATCATCTCCGCCAACAAGGCGAAAGGGGTAAAAACAGCAAAAGCCCGTACAACCTCTGTTTAAGCGATTTTATCGCAAGCAAAGAGAGCGGTAAGCAAGATTGGTTCGGTATGTTCGCCGTTTGTGCTGGGACAGAAGAACACGATTTAGTCGAAGGCTACAAAGCCTCAGGGGACGACTACAATGCGATTTTACTGCAAGCCGTTGGCGATCGCCTTGCCGAAGCGATGGCGGAATATCTGCACTTTGAACTTCGCACGAAAATCTGGGGATATAGCAAAGAAACCTTTGAAAACGACCGCTTGATCCGTGAAGATTACATCGGCATTCGCCCCGCCCCCGGCTACCCAAGTTGCCCTGAACACACCGAAAAACAGATCATCTGGGATTTACTGGAGGTAGAACAACGCATCGGCATGAAACTCACCGAAAGCTACGCCATGTGGCCTGCTGCCAGTGTTTGTGGCTGGTACTTCACCCACCCTGCTTCCAATTACTTCACATTGGGGAGAATTGATGAAGATCAGGCAGTGGATTATGCCAAACGGAAGGGGTGGAATGAGAGAGACATGGTGAAGTGGTTGGGGGTGGCGATGAAGTGATATCAAATAATTTAAACGAATAGCAGTAAAAAATATGAAATTAATTATTACTAAATTAATAAAATGGAAAAAGATATGAAATTACAATTCCCAATAAAACAGCGTATCATTAAGTTATTGAAACAAATTTCTGTAGAAATGCAAGAAAGAGATCAAATATTAGCAATCACCCTACTTGCAGCAATTGCAGGACAAAATACGTTTTTATATGGACCTCCTGGAACAGCAAAAAGTTTAATTTCAAGAAGGTTAGCTTGTGCATTTGAGCTTTCCAGTTATTTTGAATGTTTAATGAATCGCTTTACAACCCCAGAAGAAATTTTTGGACCAGTATCAATTAAAGAGTTAAAAGAAGATCGTTATCTTCGTCAAATAGATGGCTATTTACCAACTGCCGATTTTGCATTTTTAGATGAAATTTGGAAATCTAGCCCAGCAATTCTAAATAATTTACTGACTATTATTAATGAACATCTTTTTAAAAATGGTAATGAAAGAATTAGCGTTCCATTAAAGTCGTTAATCTCTGCATCCAATGAAATTCCAGCAGAAAATCAAGGATTAGAAGCCTTATATGACCGCTTCATTGTCCGCTTATTAGTCCCACCTATTAAAGAAAATGATAACTTTAACCGTTTGCTAAATAGTAAACCAAGTGCTGAAAAACCGATTATTGATTCTACATTAATTATCCGTTCAGAAGAGCTTATCCAGTGGCGTGAGCAATTACATAATATTCAGCTAAGCAGTGACACTATGTTGATCATTAAATATATCCGCCAAGAATTAGCAGAAAAATTTGATAAATTGAATGTTTATGTCTCTGACAGACGCTGGCAACGAGCTGCTATATTACTAAAAGCTTCAGCATTTTGTAATGATAGAAACGAAACTAATCATAGTGATGTAGCTTTATTAAAATATTGCTTATGGACAACACATGAAAATAGGGATGCTGTAGAAAATATTGTAATGAAAGCAATTAAAGACTGTGGGTTTGATAGTGGGATTGATTTAGCTGAGCTAGACAGAAAGAAAGAAAAATTAGATAAAGAAATTCATAAGGAACTTTATTATTCTCAGGATATTTATAATACCCATACAATTAATGGAAAACAGTATTTTAGAGTTAAGGCTGACTTTAAACCTAAATATAGATATGACAACAATACGAGGAGATATACCTTAAATGTTTTATTTGAACATATGAAGACCACAGAGAAATATAACCCTATAGATAATCAAGGGAATACAATCCAGGAAGTATCATATGAGTTTAATAAACAAGGTTGTTGCTTGTTAAAACTTAATTATTATTCATATGAGGATATCACATTCATACCAAAGCCAATGTTTAGCAAAGGTCAAAAAAAACAAGATATTAATGAAAGACTTATTAAATCTCTTTCTGATTCAGTCAAAGAAATTAGAAGAGAATTAACTAAAACTTTGGTAAAAATAGAAAGAAAAAATAAATCCTACCAAGAAAAACTGTATAGTCCTTTTGTCACTAAAGTTGAAATTGATATCGCAGTTAGTGCAATTTTAGACCAAATAGAACAACTAAAACTACGCATTGTAGATTGTGAACGTTTGGAGGCATTATGCCAATAAGTTTACTTACAGAGAAAAAGATAATAAAAAAATCGCTTAAAAATCAATTAGGATATTTAATACAACAGGAAAGACTTTCCAGCTATCTGGATAATAATATAAATAATTGGTTTAAGAAATCTCATTCGTTTATTCAGAAAAACAATCCGTTTACTATTTTTCGTGATAAATGGAAAAGAGCAAATAAACATTTTATAGAAAAAACTAAGTCATTTAATCAAGAAATTATAAATGAATATGAATCATTCTGCCATGCTATAGGAATTCCTTTTAATACTCATTTTTGGCTAGAAAAGTTAAAAGAAAATGCAGAAGAAAAGGAGTTAGCATTTCGTTTATTGTTGAATGAGTGGCAAAAAAATTTAGACAAAGCCCAAGCTCGTTGGGAATTAGAACAAATTAATCAGGCTAGAGAAAAATTCTTATCGGAGTTACAAAAATGGTTAGAATTAATTCAACAGCTTGAACAAAATCTTTCTCCGTTTGGGTTAGATTTTGGTTTATGGTTTGATGATAGCTTAGGTTCACTCTCGCAAAAAAGTATAGAGACGTTGAAACGCTGGGCAACATATTTTTCCAACAATAAAGAAATACAAAAAATAGCTGATTTACTTGGAAAAATGCGTCAGATTGAACAATCATCAAAAATTGAAACTATTACGCAAGCTATTTGTGTAAATGTTCCTAAAATTGATGTAGATTCTAAAGAAGAAATTATCGGTCTTCGTTTAGGTAAAGACTTAGAATATGCCTTACCATCAGAATTAGCTTTAATGGCTGATTCCGAAACTACAATACTATTTGATTTAAAATATTTAGAATCAAAATTAGTTTGTTTTGAATTGCAAGGCACTACTTATCAAGAAAAAATAGATGAAATAAGTGAAGTAGAAACTCAGGAAAAAGAAAAATTAGGACCTATGATATTGTGTATAGATACCAGTGGTTCAATGAACGGAATGCCTGAATATATTGCTAAAGCAATAGCTTTTTATCTTGGAAATAAAGCTAAATCTCAAGATAGAAAGTGCTTGGTTATTAATTTTTCAAAAGGTATTGAAACCTTTGAAATTTCTGCAACAAGAGGGATTGTTGATTTATCTACCTTTTTACAAAAGTCATTTCACGGTGGAACAGATGCAGCCCCAGCCTTGTACCATGCTCTATCACTATGTCAATCTGAAAATTATAAAAAAGCTGATGTACTTATGATTTCTGATTTTATAATGGGCGAATTACCCGAAACATTGCTTAATCAAATTCAGCAACAAAGGGAAAAAGGAAATAAATTTAACTCGCTGGTAATTGGTAATCTATTTATGAATAACCGACTAAAAACATATTTTGATAATGAATGGATATATAATCCAAATTCACAGCAGATAGAACAATTAGTTAATTTTTCTAAAATGTAATTCCCCTGTACACACTGCTTATAGAGTTACATATAAAAGTTTTATATCTGAGTTTGGCAAACTATAAAGTTATTAGCGTCTAAAATCAGTAATCCTGTACTATTTTGCAGTTATCTAGACTTTCTGTAGCTGACTCGGAAGTGAATTTCTAGCTATTATGGTTAGATATCTCTGTCTTCCATTACCAATATTAATAGTAATTGTTCGTTAGCCCAACAATCAATCTACTACCCTTTGCTATCTAGTTTCCCTACATCAACAATATAGCCTCATCTTAATAACTCAATAAAACAATATTTTCTAAACGATTAGAATCATTCGTATTTTGTTTCATCTTTTATAGAATAATCGGTAAATATCACAACTAAAAAACCCCTCTTAGGTTTTCCTAAGAGGGGTTTTAGTTAATGACTATACAAGTCAACAATTAAGCAATTTGTACAGTAACAGCCTCTTCTACAAGAAGTTGTGCACCATAAGTTGCACCTGTTTGGTTATAGGCTTTATAGGTTACACCGCTATCAGTGACAGTACCTGCTTCTTCCCAGTTACCACCGATAAGGTCAACTTTATCTTGAGCATCACCTAATACTTTCACTTGGTGTTTAGCTTGACCAAATGTTTTAAGCTGGTGATTTAGGTCAAGTACATCTTGTACACCAATTTTCAGTGTTTTCGCACTCTCTCCTTTATCTAAATCAAGTACTTCAATATTTGAGATACGGGACATGCCAACACCTGTTGCCATATATCCGATACCTGCGTTCGTGATCTTAGAGAAATCAATCGTTGTTACATCACTTGCAAAAGATAATGTATCAACACCCTGACCACCATCTACACGAGCGAAACGTCCATCCTGCTCATAACTATTCGTACGAGCTAGGGCATCAAGGTTACTTTGATTTAGTACGATGGTGTCATTACCAAAACCGGTGTAAATAACATCCGCACCTCCATTGCCGTATACCTTATCAGCACCGCTAGTTCCGCCAATAAAATCGCTAAACTCGGTACCTTGTGCTTCACCATTTTCTACAGTGATTGTTGGCTGTACATTTAGCTCTCGATGTCCTGAGAAAATAGTTACTTGCCCTGGGTTAAGGAGCACATCTCCAGTGCTGGATCCAGCTCTAGGATTCGTACTTGCTGTTGCAGGGCTATGTAGTAAGGCAAAGTCCACCAAACCATCACCATTAAAGTCAGAGAAACCTGCAATAGCTAAACCTTTAGTTGCTGATTCAGGAATAACAAAACCATGCACGCCAATATTCTCTAAATCAACCGTAGTCGTTGTATTACCCGGCGCACCAAATAATACGAAGCTACCGCCTGTCTCATTTGCAATAACATAATCACCTAAGCCATCACCATCTAAATCACCAATACCTGATACGGCAGTTTTATCAGTGAATGTGCCTTCTTTACCTTTAATAATTATGCCACCATTACCGCCGGTTATACTATCAGTACCAAATGACACAGGTGTTGTGCTATTACCACCAAAAAGAATATAAGCTCGATCTTGTTCAGGTGAAACAACTATCGCATCAGCATAGCCATCGCCATTCACATCACCGGCAGAATTTACACTATCAACCTCATTACTAAAGATCAGAACGTTGCTATTATTTAGACCCTCTTTGCTACCAAAGAAAATACCTTTATTAGTAACAACATCAGCATAACCATCATTATTGAAGTCACCTAATGCCGCTGCACGTGGTGCTTTTGCAGTAACATCAGCCTCAGCTTTATTAAACTCTAAGCCGGTTTGATCCGGGTTACCACCTTCGTTAAACGGTTTACCAAAGTATACATTAGAAGTCGTTGGCCCTAATACTACAACATCAGATAAACCATCTCCGTTTACATCACCAACACCGGCAATACCTGTGGCAGGTAGTCCATTATGATTAATCGTAACGCGTGATGCATTCTCGTCAGGGCCTGAAATCAATGTAATGTTAGCTGTAGTCGGACTATAATTAGGTAAAGTAGCTGTATAAGTAGTTACCCCTGCAACAGCTGGATTCCGTTTATAACTTATTGCGTGTGTAGCAACCATAACGTCATTCAAGCCATCTCCATTAAAGTCACCCAATCCTGTTTGTAAGTACGTTGGCTGATTAATACTCAGTGGCTTAGAGCCAAACCCACCCTGTCCATTAGAGGTCATCACATCATAAGCGGAACGGTTTACAGAAACAGCCGCCAAGTTATCAAAACTATTTCCAAGTGGTCCTAATGATGAAATTGTCGTTCCGTTCATGCTAACTTTTTTCATCGACGCATCACTAAAGGTGTGAGACGAACCACGGACAACAGTAATATCAAAGCTTTCTACTGTTGATTCAGGTATTGTACTCTCCGTTGAAGCATAGAACGAATGTTTTTTAATCGTCAACGTTTTCTCTTGAGGTACGTCATATGTCCAGTTTCCGTCTGCATCAGCTTGAACTTCTGCAAATTTCACATAGTGGCCACCTGCATCTTTTTCAAACAAGTAAACTGTACTGTTTGGTTTAGTTGCTGTACCTTTAAGCGTTGGGTTAGCATCATCAGTTTGTGTTCCACTCAGGAAATTACCCGTAATATCGCCAATATCATCGTCATAAGAAGTGATTTTAGCCGTCATGGTTACATCAGGAACATCTACCGGCTTCGCTTTATCTAACTCAGCTTGTGCAGCTGTTTTACCTTGACCATCCGGTAAGCTGTCGATTGCTTTCTGTGCCGCATCTTTCGCTGCTTCAACTGCAGCGTTTGCATTTTCAATCGCTTTCTTCTCTTCAGGAGTGATCGAGTTATCTGAGTTCGCCTTGTCAAGTGCGTCTTTTGCTGCTTCCGCCGCAACTTTTGCAGCATTAACTAAGTCATCAACACTATCCGGAACACCGTTACTGTTTTCATCATTGACTGGAGGTACTTGAATACCGTCTAACGCATCAACAGTGCCTTGTAAAGTGTCTTTACCTTCAATACTATCCGGTAAACCTTTCACTGCTTCATCCGCTGCTTTTTTCGCATCACTCGCTGCTTTCTGCGCTGCGTCTAATTCGGTTTTTTCAGTCGGGTTAATTACACCGTCTTTCTGAGCTTCTTTTAACGCATCTTTCGCCGCTTGGTCGGCGTCTTTTGCAGCTTTCACCAAGTCATCCACATTATCCGGGATACCGTTACTGTTTGCATCGTTTACAGCTGGCACCTCAACACCATTTGCTGAATCAACTTTCTCTTTTAACCCAGCTTTTTCAGGTGAAGCATCATCTACGTTGCTGAGCGCTTCATTTGCAGCCGCTTTCGCATCATCTACCGCTTTATTGAGTTTCTCCAATTCAGCAACAGCTTCTGGACTTACCACTTTTGGATCACCTAAACTATCCAATTTATCTTGAGCTGCTTTTTGTGCATCTTCAACTGCTTTCACTAAATCATCTACGGCTTTATCTACCGGTGCTTGAGCTGTAGTTGTTGAAGGTGTCTTGTTAGCGGCTGCAGGTGTAGTTTTTACAGTAACTGTAGAACCATCTTTCACATCATCAGCTGGTAATGTCACTACCCCATTACGAATGCTGTCATGTCCTGTCCATCTAATATTACCGTTAGGTTGTGCAACACCTGTTACTGTGACAGTTTGTGGATTACCATTTTCATCAGTATAGGTAATTTCAGCCACTCCAGCCTCTTGAGGTAATTGAATTTTAACCTGACCTTTATCATTGCCTGTTGTAACAGGAGTGATAATAGCCGATGCAGCTTCTTCAGTTGGAGTTACCAGTGGTACTTCTACCGGATTCACATTATCTAAACGATTTTGTAACGTCTCTTTACCTGTGCTATCCGGTAAATTATCAAGCGCTTTTTGTGCTGCATCTTTCGCTGCTTCAACAGCTGCGTTTGCATCTTCAACCGCTTTCTTCTCTTCCGGTGTGATCACACCGTCAGATTTCGCATCTTCAAGCGCTTTTTCGGCTGCTTCTTCTGCATCTTCTGCGGCTTTCACCA
>NZ_MLHN01000030.1 GCF_001999285.1 Rodentibacter genomosp. 1 | reverse complement strand
TCACAACAGCGCGTCGTTGCGTGAGGTGCATTATAGGAATTTTTTAATCCTTTGCAACTCTTTTTTTTAAAATATCATCTAAAAGGTCAATTTTTACTCATCATCGAGCTTTCTGTACTTCCTGAAACCAGCCTCATACAAGGCATTATTTAATTTCTTTAGCAAAATCTCTTTTTGTTGTTTGTTTAAAAACTCACTCTTTTTATTAGACAATGCACAAGATAGTTTCCAATACGTATCTAGAGTAGCCGGAACACCGGATTTCCTAAGCCTGACAATCGCATTTTCAGCGCCAACAATTTTCAGAGTTTTTACATCATGGATATCAATTTTCTTTAACATTCTTTCATACTTTATCGAAAGATTGGGAAGATCTTTTAGACGATTTGCTTTTGATAATGCAATTTCATTCTTTCTCTCTTGAATTTGTTTAATGGAAAGCATAAGCAATTTACGCAATAAATTTTTGTCACTTAACACATCACTAGGAAGACAATAATAATCAGATAACAAAAACTTAGCATCAGTCTCATTTTTTGCAAAGGGTATACTCCCCTTACTTATCAACTGATTAGCCAACTCAGCTTTTGCTTGAAGATAAAACTTTCCATTTAACCAAAGCGCAAACATAAGTTCTTTTTTATAGAACAGTCCGTAGCCAGTAAAAAGATTTTTTGATGTTACATGACCAATCAGCTCATTTATAGAATCGCGAATACCATCAATATATTCATCTTTAATATTTAGTGCTACCATAAGACCTCCTTATCAAAGTAAAAATAAGAGCGTTTTCTGTTATAGCACCATTCTCACAACAATAAAACAATCCATTTACAAAATTGTGACATAGATCGTAAATTTATAACTTATCTTCTTAAAAAACTAATGAAGTAAAGTTTTGTAATACCACAAAAACTCATTCTCTTATACGCAAATACAGATTTAGGAGACTTTATCACCTCAATATTCCCCTATACTAGAGTCTAGCTACAAAAAAGTGTTATACCCTCCTATTAAGCTAATAAACTAAAAATTAGTAAACTCATCCTTAACCCAATACCCAAACTAAGAAACAGTAAATTAAATAATCTTAAGAACTATCTTACCCACGAATTTCTAATTGGAACTCTTTCGATTTTACGTCCCGAATCACATTTTTTATATAAAAATAAAATTTCACTTGATACTGTATATCAATACAGATAAAATCTAGAAAAGTCATAACATATAAGTAAGGTTAAAAAAATGGCAACTCAAGAAGAAAAACAAAAAGCACTTGCTGCGGCATTAGGACAAATCGAAAAACAATTTGGTAAAGGTTCTATTATGAAACTAGGTGATACCAAAACCTTAGATGTAGAATCAGTTTCAACAGGTTCAATCGGCTTGGATGTTGCATTAGGTATTGGTGGCTTACCCATGGGGCGTATTGTTGAAATCTTTGGCCCAGAATCTTCCGGCAAAACAACACTCACTTTATCTGTCATTGCACAAGCACAGAAAGCCGGTAAGACCTGTGCATTCATTGATGCGGAACATGCTCTTGATCCTATCTATGCTGCAAAATTAGGTGTGGATGTAAAAGAATTATTAGTTTCCCAACCAGACAATGGTGAACAAGCACTAGAAATCTGTGATGCTCTTGTACGTTCAGGAGCGGTAGATGTTATCATTGTTGACTCTGTCGCCGCCCTTACGCCAAAAGCTGAGATTGAAGGCGATATGGGAGACTCCCATATGGGCTTACAAGCACGCCTAATGTCTCAAGCACTACGTAAACTTACCGGTCAAATTAAAACCGCTAACTGCCTAGTAATCTTTATCAACCAGATTCGTATGAAAATTGGAGTAATGTTTGGTAACCCAGAAACAACAACTGGAGGTAATGCACTTAAATTCTATTCTTCCGTTCGCTTAGACATTCGTCGAACCGGCTCTGTAAAAGATGGCGAAGAAATCATTGGCAATGAAACAAAAGTAAAAGTGGTAAAAAATAAACTTGCCGCCCCATTCCGCCAAGTTGATTTCCAAATTCTTTACGGGGAAGGAATTTCCAAAATGGGCGAATTAATCGAATTAGGTGTAAAACATAAGCTAGTAGATAAATCTGGTGCTTGGTATGCTTACAACGGTGAAAAAATCGGTCAAGGTAAGGCAAATGCCATGAAGTGGCTACGTGAAAACACAGAAAAAGCGGAAGAGTTAGAAACTAAACTTCGTGCTGAATTAGTTGCAAATCCTGAGCAATCATTAATGGCCGATATTGAACAATCTGAGGATAAATCTTCAGATGAAGAATAAACATTAAAGCGAACAAAATGCGGTCAAATTTCTCTTTAAATTTTGACCGCACTTTTAAGGGAAATAAACATGTCTTCAATTGCGTTAAATTATGTTTTGAGTTTATTGTCTCGCAGGGATTATAGCGAATTTGAACTTCGTAATAAAATGCAAGAAAAAGCATTTTCAGAGGAGCAAATTGACAATACGATGGCGTATTGTCAAAAGAAGAGCTGGCAAAATGACAAGCGTTTTGCAGAAAACTATATCTATGCACGATCACAACGAGGCTACGGCGTTAATAGAATTAAACAAGAGCTTCGACAATTAAAAGGTGTATCAAATGAAATTATTGATGAGGTTCTATGGGAAATAAGTATTGATTGGCAATCATTAGCACTTACTGTATTAAGAAAAAAATTTCCAGACTATATGGAAAGACAGTCTCCTAAAATGAAACAAAAAATCTGGCAATATATGCTTTCACATGGATTTTATAGCGAAGATTTTGCTAATCTTATCGGCTCAACTTCTGAAGAAAATTTCTAGTCTAAGGTAATAATTTACATAATAAAATACCCAATGTCGTACTGATTAATCCACCGATTAAATGAAAGGCAATAACACTAAGGGCATTAAACCATTTGTCTGACATTAGAAGCTCAATCACTTCAATTGAAAAAGATGAGAATGTAGTAAATGCACCAAGAAAACCTGTCACGAGAAACAATTTCCATAAATCATTAACTTGTGGATGTTGCCAAAAAAATGCCATCAATATACCGACTAAAAAGCAACCTATAAGATTAGCAAGTAATGTTCCTAAGGCAAAAGTAGAGAAAAACAAGTTAAAGCTAGAAGCAAGTCCCCATCTTCCTAAAGCACCGAATACAGCACCACAACTAATACATAATATGGCTTGGAGCATTACTTCATTCCGAATTGAAGTTGAAGATATTTTGCGACAGATTCATTTTGATTTGAGCCTATTTGCTCTAATCGTGGGCAGGCTTGTTTTAAGCGTTCATCAGCATTCTCCATAATACAACCTTTTCCAACACTGGAAAGCATCTCTACATCATTCATCCCATCACCAAAAGCGATACAGTTTTCCAAACCGTAATCTCGTTGTGCTAATACATGTTTTAAGGCCTCCCCTTTGGAGACATTCTTGTTCATCACTTCCAAACAAGATAATGCAGAATAAACAATGGTTGTTTTATCACCAAAATGTTCACGTAAATATTTTTCCACTTCGATTAAATCTTCAGGACTCTTTCCAATAAAAAAGATTTTCTCCACATTACGAGCGTGATGTTTAGAAAAATCAACTACTTTATACATAAAACCTGAATCTTGATGAAATTTTTGCAATGCCGGAACGTCTTTATTAATAAACCAGCCTTCATCTTGATAGCTATTCAAACAAACATTAGTCTCGTCAAATGGCGTTTTATAAAGATCAAATACAATATCCTCAGGTAAGCTATTGCTGTAAAGCAGATTTCCTGCCATATCCCGTACCCTTGCGCCATTTGAGGTAATCATTACTGCACGCTCTGCACCAATTTTTCCAAGAATAGAACCTACATCAGTATGGTTTCTTCCCGTAGCAAGGATAATATCAATGCCACTTTGTTCCAAGCGATTCAGCGTATCAATGGTAAAGTCTCCAATAACATGATTCGCATTTAATAATGTACCGTCTAGATCTGAAACGACAGCTCTATAAAGTTGTTTTGACATAAAAAGATTCTCTAAAAGTTTTCTGAACATATCAAAATTAAGGCATAAAATGCCGCTCTTTTTGACTGAAATCTAAAATAGACTAAATTATAAAATAAAAAGGCAGATCTACCGATCTGCCTCTATACTCATTTAATTCATCAAATGAATTATTTAATAATTTTCGCAACAACACCCGCACCAA
>NZ_MLHN01000003.1 GCF_001999285.1 Rodentibacter genomosp. 1 | reverse complement strand
TTCACGACCCACCAAGTATTTATCCCTTTAATTCAATTTTAAAACCATAATACTACTTAGCGTTTGATTTTATCGTTAGGTGATAGAACATGGGCTTATCTTATTTTAAAAAAACTTATATTGTTGCTGTTGTCTGTACTAGAGGTGGCAATTTTAAAAGTATAATTCAGCTAATCTAATTTCATCGTATTTTGTACTGAAGACGAGTAAAAATACGGTATTATGTATGTTGCATAATGTATAAAAACAGAAATTTAAAGGAAACTGTAGGAGCTGTTCGATATAAAATTATTGCAATATATGATAAACGGGTGCACGTACGGCATTTCTAAAACTAAACCCAAAAACAGCTTGTGTAATCACTGTATAATATCGTAAAAATATTTCTAATCACTGGGTATTTCTTTAGTTCAACTGAGAAAAAAGAGTATATTTGAACCATTGTCAAGGCTTGCAAAAGTGCGATACACTACGCAAGTTTTTTATTTTTAGTACTAGGACAAAAAATGGCTGATTCTCAAGTTGATGTTCAAACCGAAGACATATCATCAAATTTACAAAAATTGACAAATAATAAGGAAATTATTGCTTATTTAGCAGAAAAGTTTCCACACTGCTTTATTTTAGAAGGGGAGGCAAAACCTCTCAAAATTGGTTTATTCCAAGATTTGGCAGAAGCACTAAGAGATGATGAGCGTGTCAGTAAAACCCAATTGCGCCATGCGCTTCGTCAGTATACGTCAAACTGGCGTTATTTGCACGGTTGCCGTGAAGGGGCTGTACGTGTTGATTTGTATGGCAATCCTGCCGGTGTTTTAGAGGCTGAACATGTTTCACATGCTGCTGCACAGCTCGCAGAAGCGAAAGCAAAGTTTGCTGAAAAACGTAAGGCAGAGTTAGCTGAGAAAAGAGCACAACAAAAACGTCAACCACGTCGCCAAAATTTTTCAAAAGCACCACGTAAGCCAAAGTTTGAATTAAGTGCGGTTGATTTTTCTTCACTTCGTACAGGTGATTCTGTGAAAGTAAGAGTTGGGGATAATGCGAAGAAAGGCACTATTGTTGAAGTATTGAAAGATTCAGCACGTGTTGAGCTTGAAAATGGCTTAGTTATGGGCGTCACAGCAGATCGCTTATTTGTATAACATTGATATTTTTATCATCGGGAAAGATTAAATGAAATTTACAATGTCCAAAAGTATTGTCGCAAGTACTGTATTAAGTGCGTTGCTTTTTCATGTTGGTGTGAGCTTTGCTGTCGCACCTAAGCTGAAGTTAAGTGATATTCAAATTCCTTCTATTACGGAGGAAAATCAATTGGCAACAAAACGTGCGACAACACGTTTAACGCAATCTCATTATCATAAGTTTCAGCTTGATGACGCTTTTTCCGAGCAAATTTTCGATCGTTATATTAAAAACTTAGATTACAGCCGTAACACCTTTTTACAGTCGGATATTGATGAATTGAGGAGTAAATATGGCGCTCAACTTGATGATCAATTAAACCAAGGCGATCTTTCTGCTGCTTTTTCGATTTATGAGTTAATGATGAAGCGTCGGTACGAGCGCTATGCCTATGCACTTTCCTTATTGGATAAAGAGCCCGATTTAAATGGTCAAGATCAAATTGAAATTGATCGTGAAAAGGCTGCTTTTCCTAAAACAGAAGAAGAGGCAAACCGTCTTTGGGAAGAACGTGTAAAGAATGATGTGATCAATTTGAAACTGAAAGACAAAAAATGGTCAGAAATCAAAGAGAAACTGGTGAAACGCTATAATTTGGCTATTCGCCGTCTAACACAAACAAAGGCAGATGATATTGTTCAGGTTTATTTAAATGCGTTTGCACGTGAGATTGATCCGCATACCAGTTATCTTGCGCCACGTACTGCAAAAAGTTTTAATGAAAGTATGAATCTTTCGTTAGAAGGGATTGGCGCAACGTTACAGTCTGAAGATGATGAAACGAGCATTAAATCTCTTGTTCCTGGCGCCCCGGCTGAACGTAGTAAGAAATTGAAAGCCGGCGATAAAATTATTGGTGTAGGGCAAGAAAAAGGCGAGATTGAAGACATCATTGGTTGGCGATTGGAAGATATTGTTGACAAAATAAAAGGTAAAAAAGGCACGAAAGTTCGTTTGGAAATTGAGCCTGCCAAAGGTGGGAAATCACGTATTGTGACTTTAGTACGTGATAAAGTTCGCATTGAAGATCAAGCAGCCAAACTCACTGTTGAAAAAGTGGATGGTGAAAATATTGCCGTCATTAAAATCCCAAGTTTTTACATCGGTTTAACAGGAGATGTGAAAAAATTATTGGTTCAAGCCGATAAAAAGCATGTAAAAGGGTTAATTGTTGATTTGCGTGAAAATGGTGGTGGCGCTTTGACGGAGGCCGTTGCATTAAGTGGCTTGTTTATTACTGATGGTCCGGTGGTACAAGTTCGTGATGCTTATCAGCGAATTCGGGTACATGAGGATGATGATCGTGCAGAGCGATATAAAGGCTCATTAATTGTTATGGTTAATCGTTTTAGTGCTTCAGCATCTGAAATCTTTGCAGCCGCAATGCAGGATTATAATCGAGGGATTATTGTGGGGCAAAATACCTTTGGTAAAGGGACAGTGCAGCAAAGTCGTTCTCTGAATTTCATTTATGATTTAGATCAAGCACCACTTGGTATCTTGCAATATACTATTCAAAAATTTTATCGCATTAATGGGGGCTCTACACAATTAAAAGGAGTTGCACCGGATATTAAATTCCCTGAAATTATTGATGCGAAAGAAAACGGTGAGGAAAAAGAAAGTAATGCTTTGCCTTGGGATAAAATTCCAGCGGCGAGTTATTCTGAAGTGGGAGATATTCGTCAATATATTCCAGTGTTAGAGAAAAATCATCAGGAGCGTGTTGCGAAAGATCCGGAATTTATTGCGTTAAATGACGAATTAAAAATTCGTGATGAACGTCGTGATCGTAAGTTTATGTCTTTAAATTATCAAGCACGTAAAACAGAAAACGACCTTGATGATGCAAGACGTTTGAAAGACATTAATGAGCGTTTTAAACGTGAGGGTAAGAAACCGTTAAAAGATATTGATGCTTTACCAAAAGATTATGAAGCACCGGATTTTTTCTTGAAAGAAGCTGAAAAAATGATGGCTGATTTAGTGAAATTAAGTAAAAAGCAACAAAAAGTGAATATGAAAATTCAGCAGGATGCGAAAAAATAGAAGTAAAAAATCATTAATTTTTGACCGCTCTTGGATAAAGTGCGGTTTCTTTTGTCAATCTCTAAGGGAACTTTTATGTTGAAAGGAATATTAAAATTAGGGGCATTGGTGTTGCCCCTCTCAATGGCAACATCTGGTTGTGCATTGGCTGATTGGGCAAAAAATTCGACTACAGATCATAGCTTATCAAATATTGATATGTCGAAACTTTCACCGGAAGAAAGGGCTAGGCTAGAGGCTGAAATTAAAGAGGATCAAGCTCGCTTGGCCGCTGAAAAGCAAGCTATGCTTGAGATGTCTCTTACTCATGAAATCGGTGAGCAAAATTTACAATTTAAGCCGATTCTTGCAAAACTTTATGCTGATAATAAGTATGATTTACTATGGAAGGATAAATCGGCAGAGAAACAATTTCTACGTGAATATGCGGCTATGGTTGCGAGCGCTGTTTCTAAACGATCAGCGCAATTACTAGAAAATTTAAATCGTTCAGAACAAAATGGCGGTTTAGTTTATGATGTATTGTTGAGTGATGCTTTTTTAGATTACATTTATTACAGCACAAATGTTAATCAGCAAGCCCAACGTTGGTTGTATGGCTCAAGTGTCTATAAGCCGCAAGCCCCAACGGATGAACAGATTCAGCAATGGTTGAGTGCAGTTAAAAATAATGATGTTTTGGCTTATGTGAATGGTTTATCAACAAAAAATTCACATTATCATCAAACAATTCAGGCTTTATCATCAATGATTTCATCATCAGGGATCTCACCTACAGGTAAGAAATTAGCCATTAACGCGCAGCGTTTGCGTGTTATTCCGGATTTTCACAATGGTATTTTTGTGAATATTCCAAGCTATCAATTACAATATTATCGTGATGGGAGATTGGTATTAGAGTCTCGAGTCATTGTTGGTAAAGATCAGCGTCGTACTCCGGTGATGTATAGTAAATTAAGTAATGTTGTCGTGAATCCACCATGGAATGCACCTACACGTTTGATTAATGAAGATATTGTACCGAAGTTGAAGCGCGATCCGGGTTATGCGGCTGCCCATGGATATAGTATTCTTGATAGTAAAGGAAATAGTATTGATCCTTATTCCATTGATTGGAATAAAATTGGTAAAAATTTCCCTTATCGTATTCGTCAAGCTCCAGGAGATAGTGCACTGGGTAATTATAAATTTAACATGCCAAGTTCAGATGCAATTTATTTGCATGATACGCCGAATCATGGTCTTTTTTCACG
Source organism: Rodentibacter genomosp. 1 (assembly GCF_001999285.1). Taxonomy (GTDB): domain Bacteria; phylum Pseudomonadota; class Gammaproteobacteria; order Enterobacterales; family Pasteurellaceae; genus Rodentibacter. The sequence goes on along the minus strand of NZ_MLHN01000003.1, from coordinate 225,784 downwards.
TAAGGATAGAGCATTAAGCTCCGGTTGTGTTCGGGTGGAAAAATCGTCTCAGCTTGCCGGTATATTATTAAAAGAAGCGGGATGGAGCGAGGAACGGAAGAAAAATGTCCTAGCGAGTAAGAAAACAACTTCAGCTAATATCCGCTCGGATAATCCCGTTTTCTTATATTATGTCACCGCATGGGTTGAAAACGGTCAAACTAAATCACTACCGGATATTTACAAATATGATAATGCGATTAGCAGTAGTGAAATAAACTGGAATACGGTGAAAAAATATCTTTAATATTGACCGCACTTTGGTGAACTAAGCTGTATTTTTTAAGTCGAAAAACGAAGTAAGGGAAAGAGAGACAGAATCATGGATAAAATAAATCAAGGTCGCCGGAAATGGTTATCTTTAGGCGGAATTATGCTAGGTGCAAGCATGGTGCCAAATACTGTTTTTGCGATGGTTTCTACACCTAGGCCTCGTATTTTGGCGTTTCGTAATATTAATACCGGTGAGCGTTTAAGTGCTACGTTTTCACCAAATGGTGGCTTTGCTACCTCAATGCTAAAAAAACTTGATTATTTCATGCGTGATAAACGAACAAATCAAGTGCACCGTATGGATCCAAACTTGTTTATGAAGTTTTATCGTATTCAAGGAAATTTAGGACTACAAACTGCAGAGATTCAGATTATTTGTGGTTATCGTTCTCCTTCCACAAACGCGATGCGTCATCGCCAAAGTCGTGGTGTAGCAAGTAATAGCTATCATGTAAAAGGGCAGGCGATTGATTTTCGTATTGATGGCGTGCCTCTTGTTAAAATTAAGCAGTCGGCAGAAAATTTACATGATGGGGGAGTCGGGTTTTATCCTCGCAGTAATTTTGTTCATGTTGATACCGGTCCGGTAAGAACTTGGCGTGGTGTGTAAAATATTAGAAAAATTAACCGCACTTTAGTGCGGTTTTTGTTTTGGAGAAAAGAAAAAATGAACATAGAGATTATTCCTGTCACCGCTTTTCAGCAAAATTGTTCTTTAATTTGGGATGATGAAAAAAATGCAGCTATTATTGATCCCGGTGGTGAATCAGAAAAACTCATTCAGAAAATTGAAGAGCTTAAGTTGAATTTAAAGGTTATTTTACTGACTCATGCTCATCTTGATCATGTTGGTGCGGCAATGCTGTTGAAAGATTATTTCAATGTTGAGATTTGGGGAGCACAGGAAGACGATCAATTTTTATTTGAAAGCTTACCAGAACAGGCGGAACGCTTTGGACTCGCGCATATTAATGCTTTTTTACCGGATCGTTGGTTACATGAAGGAGAAATCATTAATATCGGCAATTTCCAATTTAATATTTTACATTTACCGGGTCATACACCGGGACATATTGGCTTTATTGAGCAAGAAAAGAAAGTTGCATTTACTGGTGATGTATTATTTCAAGGTGGAATTGGGCGTACTGACTTTCCTAGAGGAAATTATGAACAGCTTATCTCATCAATTCGTGAGAAATTATTCAAGCTCAATGATGATATGATTATTATTGCCGGTCATGGTCCCTATACCACGATTGGGCGAGAAAAAGTTTCCAATCCTTTTTTAACGTAAAAAAATAAAGGCGCGTTGAGCGCCTTTTCGATAAAGATTACATTCTTTCAATAGTTTTAATACCTAATAATGTCAAACCTTGTTTTAAGGTTTTTTCAGTTAATAGCGCTAATTTTAAACGGCTTAACTTAACTTTCTCATCTTCTGCATTTAAAATTGGGCACTGCTCATAGAAAGAAGAGAATACACCGGCTAATTCATATAAATAGGAACAAAGGATATGTGGTGTCCCTTCTTTTCCTACGGTTTGAACGGCTTCTTCAAACTGGAGTAATTTAACGGCTAGAGCCCGCTCCTTTTCATTTTGTAGGATTACCTCTGCATTAGAAAGCTCGGTTGAGTCTATGTTGACTTTGTTAAAGATTGAGCGAATACGGGTATATGCGTATTGCATATAGGGTGCGGTATTACCTTCAAAACTTAACATATTGTCCCAATCAAATACATAATCTGTGGTACGGTTTTTGGAAAGATCCGCATATTTCACTGAACCAATTCCTACTGCTTCAATAACGGCTGTCTTTTCGGTATCAGATAAATGAGCACTTTTTTCATTGATTAAGATTGTCGCACGTTCAATCGCTTCATCTAATAAATCTGATAATTTTACGGTACCGCCGGTACGGGTTTTAAATGGCTTACCATCTTTACCGAGCATCATTCCAAAATTTTTATGTTCCAAAGAGAAGCTATCTGGCACATAACCTGCTTTACGTGTAATAAGCCAAGCTTGTTGCATATGTTGGCTCTGGCGGGTATCAGAGAAAACGAGAGCTCGATCGGCTTTTAATGTTTCATAACGGTATTTTGCTGCGGCAATATCCGTGGTAGTGTACAGAAAACCACCATCTTTTTTTTGTACGATGACACCCATTGGATCGCCTTCTTTATTTTTAAATTCATCTAAATACACCACGAACGCACCATCATCTTCAACCGCCAAACCTTGTTTTTTCAAATCTTCAACTATGTTGGGTAACATTGGATTGTACAGACTTTCCCCCATAACATCTTTTTCTGTTAAGGTGACATTTAAACGATCATAATTATGCTGGTTTTGTTGCATGGTGATATCTACCAAATGTTTCCACATTGCAAGACAGTATTCATCGCCACTTTGTAATTTCACGACATAGTTACGTGCTTTTTCAGCAAAGGTCTCATCTTCGTCATAATATTTTTTGGCTTCACGATAGAATGTTTCTAAATCTTGTAATTCCATATCGTTAGCCTGTTCATTTTGCATTTTTTCGAGATAAGCAATCAGCATACCAAACTGCGTTCCCCAGTCGCCGACGTGGTTTGCGCGGATAACATGATGACCTAAAAACTCTAGGGTACGCACAACGGCATCGCCAATGATGGTTGAACGGAGATGCCCTACATGCATTTCTTTTGCAACGTTTGGTGAGGAATAGTCGATGACAATCGTTTGTTTCTCCTCTGCTTGAATACCTAAATTAGGTTGGGCTAGTGCATCAGAGGTTTTTTTAGCAATCCAACTTGGCGCTAGGAAAATATTGATGAAACCAGGACCCGCAATTTCTAATTTTTCGGTGATATCAGAAAAATCAGCATGATCCAATACTTTCTGGGCAAATTCACGTGGATTTAATCCTAATTTTTTAGCCGCAGCCATAATACCATTTGCTTGGTAGTCACCAAATTGTGGCTTGCTTGATTGACGTACGAGGGAATCACAAGACTCATCAGCACCAGCAGCAATCATCGCCTGCTTAATTTTATTCGATAAAATAGATTGAATATTCACGGTTTTCCTTACGTTAAATTTGAATAGTAAAAATAATCGGCTATGATAGCGTTCTTTAGGCATTTCTTAAAGGGCGAATATGACAAATTTTAATGAAAATTTGACCGTACTTCAGGTTGAATTAATTGATTTTGAGGAAAAAATCCAGGCGCTTGCTTCGGAAATGAAACTTGATTTAAGGGATTACGAAATCGATCATCTTGCTTTACGGGTGAATAGTGAGCAAAATGCCAAAATTTGGCTGACACATTTATCAAAGTGCGGTAGAATTTTGTCCGATAATATCGTCAATGGGCGGCCTATCTATTTAATTCAATTAGAAAAGCCAATTTCTTTTGCGGGACAATTTGTTGATATTATTGAGCTACCGTTTCCGAAAAACAAGCAATATCCCCAAGAAACTTGGGAACATATTGAGATTGTGATTCCTTTTTTTCCTGATGAATCGGTTGAAGCATGGATAGAAAGGATCAATCAACAGTTTTTGTGGCAACATTTAACCCAATTAACAATTAAAGTTAGTGAACCAAAAGTTGAAGGAGAGCATTTACCAAATCCTTCTATTGCAGTGAGTTTTGCGGATAAACGCGAGAACCATACTTGCATAAAAGTTCACCCTTATTCTATTAAGAAAATACTCGAGGTTTAGCATAATGAAAAAGATGACCCTAGCATTAGCTATTTTATTAAGTTTAGGTTTGGCAGCTTGTTCATCAAATAATCAAAAAGATGAAAGTGCATATAAAGGTCAGGTTATTTTTAGTCAAATGGAGGGGGAAAACCTTCAATTAACAATTCGGAAAAATGACTGCTCATATAAGCCTGAAGGTGAAACTGAAAGCGTTACTCATCAGTATGATTCAACTCTTGTTGTAGGTGCTTGTGTAAAAGTTTCTGACAATGGTAATGGTTTAAAGAATATTTCAACTTGGTCACCAAGAAATCCAATTTAATTTATAAGGTTGATTCATGATGAAAAAGATGACAATAGCATTCGCATTGATTGTTGCACTTGGTGTAACAGGGTGTGCAAATACTGATATTTTTAGTGGTGATGTGTATTCGGCAGATCAAGCAAAAGAAGCACGTTCAATTAGCTACGGTACATTGGTTTCGGTTCGTCCGGTAAAAATTCAGGCGGATAACCAAGGTGTCATTGGTACTGTTGGTGGTGGTGTGCTTGGTGGTATTGCCGGTAGTGCTGTTGGTGGTGGCCGTGGTCAAGCGATTGCAACTGCTGTTGGCGCAATTGCCGGTGCTGTAGCAGGTAGTAAGATTGAAGAAAAAGCGAGCCAAGTTAATGGCGCGGAGCTTGTGATTAAAAAAGATGATGGTAAAACTATCGTTGTTGTCCAAAAAGCCGATTCAAAATTTGTGGCAGGAAAACGTGTTCAAATTGTTGGCGGTTCGTCATTAAATGTTTCTGTAATTAACTAATATTCAATCCTAGTTTGGTGTTTAAAAAAGCGAGCATGATGTTCGCTTTTTTATTTTAAAATTAACCGCACTTTTGGATTCTGCAAAAAATAAACTTTCGCAGCTCTTAGATTGGAACGGTTAGAATTTATTTTTTAAAATTTCAATAGTTTCAAAAACAAGCAATAAAAAATCGAATAAATTGAATAATTTATCCGATTTTTGTGATAGATTTAGAAAAATTTTTTAAATACAGCTTGCTCTATCTGTATATTAAGCCCAATATTTTTCAATCTCAGCACGAATAGCTTCAGCGGTTGCTTTGCCTTTCTCTCCGACGAGTGCTCTACCGGCAATAAAGGCCTTCGCATTTTTGATTTCTTTGAATAGATGAATATCTTCCGGCACAATACCGCCAGTGATTGATAGTTCAAGTCCGAGAGCGGATAATTTCTTCATTAATTCAACATCTTCAGATGTCCAACCTTTACCTGCTAATTCTGCATCACGAGAGCGGTGATAGATCGATTGTTTTACTCCTAATTCAACCCATTCTTTCGCGTCTTTTTCTACTGTCCAATTACCGTAGATTTCAATTTGAATTTCTTTTTTTACTTTTAATTCAGGATGAGCTGCATTGAATTCATCTGCCACTTTTTTACAGGCTGCTTTGGTTGCAGGGTGGGCTGCTGCCGAAACAGTGAGCCAGTCAGCTCCCGCTTCAAATGCCATTTTTGCTAAAATTGCGCCGCCATCAGTGGTTTTTAAATCACAAACTATGATGTGGTTTGGATGTAAAGCCCGTAATGTGCTGACTGCTTTCATACCCTCGGCACAGGCAAGAATAGTACCAACTTCAATGATTTCCACTAAATTTTCTGCTTGTTTGGCATCGGCAACAGCTTTTTCTAGAGAAAGGGAATCAAGGGCAATTTGTAATAATGGTTTAGACATAGTCATTATTCCTTTTTGTTAAATTGAAATAGGGAGAAAGTGCGGTTAATTTTAACCGCACTTTGATTTGAATGAAGATTAGCCGTTTAATGCTTTATCAATGGCTGCATAGACTTCATCTGCATTGTTACAATGGCGGAAACGATTTAAATCTACACCATCATCACTTTCAGGATCATCAAGTACTTGGGTAATTTCCACTAAGCCTTGCATATGCTGATCAGAATCACTACCCGCAAGGGTAATGAGGACATAGATTGGATCATCTTCACCATCAAAATAAATCGGCTCTTTTAAGGTAACCAAAGCAAAGGCAGTTTTGATCACGCCTTCTTCCGGGCGGGCATGAGGCATGGCAAGACCGGGAGCTAAAATAATGTAAGGTCCCATTTTTTCGATATTGCTAATAATCGTGTCGTAGTAGCGTGGTTCAATGGCACCTGAGGCCTCTAATAAATCTGTGCCGATTTTAATGGCAGCTTTCCAATCTGAGGCAGTTTGATTGAGTTTAATGGAATTGTTAGCAATAAGTGATTCTTTTAACATAGTTTATCCTTAACGATTTGTGTATTGGGGCGGTCAATTTTTGTTGAAAATTGACCGCACTTTGTGTTGAATTATTTGTTATTTTGAAATTTGTTGATCAATTCGATTAACTCATCTCCAAAAGAGTTCGGGTTAAGCATATTTTGTACACCTAATACAAATTTACCTTCGCCGACTTGAATTTCACCGGATAAATGTTTAGACGAAACAATAATATCTGTACTGTCTAGTTTACCTTTATAGTCGGTAACGGCACAAGAATCCATAATATTTGGAATACCACGTTTGTCTAGATAGCCTTTGATCTTCATTTTCATCATCATAGAAGAACCTTGACCAGAGCCACAAACTGCAAGAATGCGTACAGGTTTCACTGATTCGTCAGAAATTTCATCATTTTTGACCGCACTTTGTGCTGTGTGATCTTGAGAAACAGTTTCTTGCTCGTTTTCATCAACACCATAGCCGTCCATTTGTTCAAGTGTTTTGCCAGCAGCGGCAGCAGCGGCTTCGGCTGCGCGTAATTTTTTCGCGGCGAATGCCATGTAAACGAAAGCAGCAGCTAAGATAACAAAGAAGAAGAATGGAACGCTAACGATACCTTGTAACACCGGTGGGAAGAATAATGCCCAGTCAGCCATTCCCATCCAACCGTTAAACGTTGCACCTTGGGTCGCTAGTAGATGGATAACCCAAGCGGAACCTAATACTTCAATAATTCCCATCACGAAACAAATTTTCATTACTGCACGCCAGCCACCGAAATGGTTGGCAAATACACCGATTGTTGCGTTAGAGAAGAACATTGGAATGAAGCCCGGAATGATGAGTACGGAAGCATCAAAACCAAGTAGTAAACCGACCGCAACGAATTGACCGATTGCCCCCCACATAAAGCCGAATACCATGGCGTTTGGTGAAAATGCGTAAATCGCAGCACAGTCAATGGCTAACACAGCATTAGGAATAACACGTTCGGAAATACCTTTGAATGCTTCGGATAATTCGGCAACAAACATACGTACACCGATAACGATGACTTGAATTGCTACGGCAAATTTTAATCCTGTTTCAAGAATATAAATTGTCCAGTGTGTTTTACCTGCCATGGTTTGCAGATTATCTAAGCCGAAAGAAAGTAAGATAATGCCGAAGAATACAGTCATCACTAATACGGTCGCAGAGATACTGTCGTGGAAAATATGTAACCATTTAGGTAATTTCATATTATCAACGCTGTCTTCTTTATTACCGAGTTTTGGTGCGAGTTGAACGGCAATCCAAGAGGCAATTTGCTGTTGGTGTCCAATAGAAAAACCGGCTCCCCCTGTTACGGATTGAGTCGGTTTATACATAATATTAGATGAAATCCCCCAGTACAACGCCATGATGATCGCTGTGTAGATGATGGTTTCCATCATTGATGCACCAATGAGCATATAGAATACGGCAACTAACCCTGCCTGTTGGAACATAATATGCCCGGTGAGCATAATAGTGCGAATCCCGGTAAAGCGTCTGAATAGAACAAGCAAAATATTTAATGCTAATGCCAGTAACACGGCATAACCCACCCAAGCATAATTATCTGCCATCGTTTCGATAGTTGCCTGCATACTGGTGTAGGGATCGATAACTGCACCGGTTAAACCGTGATATTCGGATAATTTTTCAATGATTGGTTTAAAGCCTTTTACTAATTCACCGGCACCGACTTGAACAAGCATAAAACCAACAATGGTTTTAATTGTGCCTTTAATAACGGTTGTCGTATCTTTGCGTAGAAGGATATAACCAATACAAGCAACGATACCTAGAAGTAGCGGTGCTTTATTTAGAACCTGATCTCTAAATACAATGAATAGATCTAATAATGTTTCCATAAACAGAACCTCTGTTGACCTTAATTAAGTGAGTGTTTGAATTCATTCCGAATCATTTCGAAAAAGAAGTCTAGCAAATAATAGCAATTATTTTTGAATAGAAAAGAGTGAATTTGATTTTTTGTGAGCAATATCACATTTTATTTTTTATAGTGTGTATGAGTGTCATAGATTTTATTCACTTTCTCTAAATCGCTAGTAATGTTTGACTGAGCAGGTATTTAATGTTTGTCTAGTCGATTTTATGGAATAAGTGGAGATAAATTGAGATCTTGGTCACAAATTTTATAAAAAGTATTTTACAAAGAAAAATGATTTGATATGATTAGTTTTGACTATTTTATTAACCAAAGGAGTTAAATATGAGCAAAATTCAAGAAATTACTCGTGAAAGTTGGATTCTTTCTACTTTTCCTGAGTGGGGAACTTGGTTGAATGAAGAGATTGAGCAGGAAGTTGTACCGGAAGGCAACTTCGCTATGTGGTGGTTGGGCTGTGTAGGGGTTTGGATTAAGACTCCGGGCGGGGCAAATCTTTGTATGGATCTATGGTGTGGCCGTGGTAAAAATACGAAGAAAGTAAAAGATATGGTACGTGGTCACCAAATGGCGAATATGGCAGGTGTGCGTAAATTACAACCTAACTTACGTGCAGCACCGATGGTGTTAGATCCATTTGCAATTAATGAAGTGGATTTCATTCTTGCTTCTCACTACCATAGTGATCATATTGATGTCAATGTGGCGGCAGCAATTGTCAATAATCCAAAGCTTGATCATGTGAAATTTGTCGGTCCTTGGCATTGTGCTGAATTATGGAAAAAATGGGGTGTACCTGAAGAGCGTATTATTGTTGTCAAACCGGGTGATGTAGTGAAACTAAAAGATGTCGAAATTCACGCTCTTGATTCTTTTGACCGCACTTGTTTAGTCACCTTACCGGTTGAAGGTGCAGAAGAGCAAGGGGGGGAACTGGCAGGTCTTTGCCCATCAGATGAAGAAATGGGACGCAAGGCAGTAAACTATGTGTTTAAAACACCGGGTGGTAATATTTACCATGGTGCGGATTCCCACTTCTCAATTCAATTTGCTAAACATGGTAAAGAATTTGATATTGATGTTGCACTCAATAACTATGGTGAAAATCCGGTTGGTATTGCCGATAAGATGACCTCTATTGATCTATTACGTATGGCGGAAAGTTTACGTTGTAAAGTGATTATCCCTGTTCATCACGATATTTGGACGAACTTTATGGCGAGTACTGACGAAATTATCCAGTTATGGAAAATGCGCAAAGAGCGCTTGCAATATAAATTCCATCCATTTATTTGGGAAGTCGGTGGTAAGTATGTTTACCCACGTGATAAGGATTTAATTGAATATCATCACCCTCGTGGTTTCGATGATTGCTTTGAACACGAACCTAATATTCAATTTAAATCAATGTTATAACAAAAAAAGCCACCTTTTTACTTGAAGGTGGCTCATTTTTTGTTCATTATTCGCATCAAAGATATAGCTAGGAAAATATAATGAACGAAAATTACCGTCATAGACGACTTTTACAATTGCTACTTGATAAAAAGGCGCTTTCTACAACAGAAATTGTTGAACAACTTAATGTCTCACCTGCAACGGCAAGACGAGATATCAATAAATTAGCGCAGCAAGGGCGATTAAAGAAGGTACGTAATGGTGCAGAATCAATACAGTCTTCATCAATAGATTATCAAGATAATTTGGCAATCAATAATATTGATGAGAAACAACGCATTGCTCAGGCAGCAAGCCGGTTATGCCAAGAAGGGGATTCAATAATCTTAACCTGTGGTTCGACAATGAAAATGTTGGGTGATCATCTGTGTGGAAGAAGGTTGCAAATCATCACAAATTTTATTCCTCTTGCAAATAAATTAATTGAAAACAATCACGAAGATCTTGTGATTATGGGGGGGCAATATAATCGTAATAAAGCCATTACCCTTTCTCTTAACCAAAATGAAAGTCCTTATGCAGCCAATATTATGTTTACCAGTGGAAAAGGTTTTACAGCAGAAGGATTGTATAAAACTGATATGATTATTGCTAATTCAGAGCAACGTTTATCTGCCAAAGCGGGTAAATATGTGGTGTTACTGGATAGTACAAAATTAGGACAGCAAGTGGGTATGCTGTTCACTAAATTGCAAGATATTGATTTATTAATTACCGATAAAAATGCGAAACCTGAGTTTATTCAATCATTACGAGATAAAGGCTTAGCTGTAATGCTTGTTTAAATGGCTCAATACAAAGATTGGCAAATAAAAGAGATTCACTGTGTTCATATATCGAACATATTACTTATACCTCAACCTCTGACAGGAGTATTCCGTGAGAAAACATAAACTCGGCATTTATGAAAAAGCCCTACCTAAAAACATTAGTTGGCAAGATCGTTTGTCCATTGCAAAGGCTTGCGGTTTTGATTTTGTAGAAATATCCATTGATGAAACAGATGAACGTTTGGCTCGTTTAGACTGGAGTAAAAAAGAGCGGTTAAAATTAGTGAAAGCGATTGTTAATACCGGTGTAACCATTCCTTCAATGTGTTTATCCGGCCATCGCCGTTTTCCATTCGGTAGCCGTGATGAAGCGACCCGTCAAAAAGCCTACGAAATTATGGAAAAGGCAATTCAATTTGCCGTCGATACAGGGATTCGTACGATTCAATTAGCGGGTTACGATGTTTATTATGAAGAACAGGATGAAGGCACTATCGAACGTTTTCAGCAGGGGCTAGAGTGGGCGGTAGAACTTGCTGCGAGTAACCAAGTGACGCTTGCCGTAGAAATTATGGATACAAAATTTATGAGTTCCATTTCTCGCTGGAAAAAGTGGGATGAGATCATTAAATCGCCTTGGTTTACCGTCTATCCTGATCTAGGTAATCTTTCTGCATGGAATGATAATGTCGCTGAAGAATTAAAACTGGGTATAGATAAAATTTCTGCCATTCATTTAAAAGATACTTATAAGGTTACTGAAACCTGTGCAGGGCAATTTAGAGATGTGCCGTTTGGAGAGGGTTGTGTTGATTTTGTGGCTTGCTTTAAAACCCTTGCCGAATTGAATTATCGAGGGGCATTTTTAATTGAAATGTGGACGGAAAAAGCGGATGAACCGATTGCGGAAATTATCAATGCCCGCCGTTGGATTGAGCAAAAAATGAAAGAAGGAGGTTTCCAATGTTAAAAGAATTAAGAGAACGAGTACTAAAAGCGAATCTTGAGCTACCAAAATATAAATTAGTGACTTTCACTTGGGGAAATGTGAGTGAAATTGATCGTGAAAGCGGTTTGGTTGCGATTAAACCTTCAGGGGTAGAGTATGATTTGATGACTGTCGATGACATTGTGATTGTCGATCTCAATGGTAATCGGGTTTGGGGGGATAAAAAACCTTCTTCAGATACGCCGACCCATTTAGAGCTTTATCGTCAATTTGCGGATATTGGGGGGGTGGTACATACTCATTCCCGTCATGCAACGGCTTGGGCACAAGCCGGTGAGGATATTCTTGCTTTAGGTACAACGCAAGGTGATTATTTCTATGGATCTGTCCCTTGTACGCGCAAAATGACACCGGAGGAAATTGCTGGTGAGTATGAGTTGGAAACCGGTAAAGTGATTGTTGAAACTTTCCGCAAACGTCATATTGAACCTAAATCCGTACCGGGTGTATTAGTTCATTCTCATGGTCCTTTCACTTGGGGAAAAGACGGATTCGATGCAGTGCATAATTCTGTCGTATTGGAAGAAGTGGCGTATATGAATTTTGTCAGTCATCAAATTCGTCCAAATATTGGATCAATGCAACAAGAATTACTTGATAAGCACTATCTCCGTAAACACGGAAAAAATGCCTATTACGGACAATAATATTTGTTGAGAATAAGGCGGTGTTTAACCGCCTTTTTAATCTAAGAGGGGTAAAAATGAATTACAAAGTCGTTGCCTTTGATCTTGACGGCACATTATTAAATTCTGAGGGGCGTATTCTGCCAGAAAATAAAGAGGCAATTCAATCCGCCATAAATAAAGGGATTAAAGTGTTATTGGTAACAGGAAGACATCATACTGCCGTCAAGCCTTATTATCATGAATTAGATTTAGATACACCGATTATCTGTTGTAACGGCACCTATGTTTATGATGTCGCGACAGATTCCACGCCTTTTGCCAATCCGCTTTCTAAACAGCAAGCACAATTAATTTATGATGTTGCGGAAAAACATCATTGTCACCTACTGATGTATTCCCGAGATTCAATGAATTATGCACAACTTAATCCGCATATGGAAAAATTTGTGAAATGGGTAGAAACTTGCCCGGCAGATGTACGCCCTGATGTACGTAAGGTGGACAGTATTCAAGAGGTGATCGATCATCATAATCCAATTTGGAAATGCGTCATTAGCGCAGAAAATAAAGCGATTATGAATAATGTCGTGAATGAGCTGCCGATTTCACAATTTAGTTGTGAATGGTCGTGGGTGGATCGTGTTGATATTGCCAACGCCGGTAATACGAAAGGCGGAAGATTACTTGCATTATTAAAAGAGTGGGGCATTGATCCACAAGAAGTGATCGCATTCGGCGATAATCATAATGACATCAGTATGTTAAGTGTGGTGGGGTTAGGTGTCGCAATGGGTAATGCGGAAGAAGAGGTGAAATCACAGGCTAAACAGGTCACGACATCAAATAATGAGAGCGGTATCGCACAAGTGTTAAGGGATACTTTATCACTCTAATTTGTGGTTTCAATGCCTGGATATAAAAGATATTATTCTTTCCTAAGAAAAAAGTGCGGTCAAAATTGACCGCACTTTGAGTAGATATCGGTATTATGTAGCAAATGCACTAACAGTACGTAGGATACACTGCGCGTGTCCGTTATAAAATAAAATCATTTCAACAGGTTAAAATTCGGATATACACGGACTGTGCTCCTACGAATAAAATCAAAATCCTGTTTAGCGTTTGCTAGGTAATACTAGATTTTAACCGCACTTTGATTCACGCGCTTAAAAGTGCGGTTAATTCTTCAGTGGTTTTATGTTGAGTGCTTAGGTTGTTTAAACACCGTGACTTCAGGCACGATACCCGTATATTTTTCTACTTGCACAATACAAGTATTCGGCGAGTTGCCTTGTGCTAATTTAGATGTACCCTCATCACGGGTTAGCACGTTCGGGCTACCATTTTTACATAGTGGTTTTTCACTTTCTCCGAGATCGAGTGGATCATACCATGCACCTTCATGTAATCCGACTGTCCCTTTAATAATTCCTTCGGTCACAACCGCCCCTGCTAATACCTGACCTCGTACATTATGGATACGAACAATATCCCCATTTACAATACCGCGAGCTTTGGCATCTTCAGGGTGAATCAAAGCAGGTTCACGATCATTCACCGCATATTTTTGGCGTAATGAGGTATGAGCCAATTGGCTATGTAAACGATAGTAAGCATGGGGTGTGACTAAGGCGAGTGGATAATCCTCTGTCGTGTTACCCGCAAATTCTTCCGGCTCCATCCAAGTCGGGTGACCTTTGCAATCGTCATAATTCATCTTGGCTACAACATCAGAATAAATTTCAATTTTGCCTGATGGTGTGCCAAGAGGATTGAGCAACGGATCTTCGCGGAATTCTGCATAGCGTACCCATTTTTTCGCGGCTTCATTGGCCTCAAATATAAAAGGTTTATTTTCTTCCCAGAATCGCTCAAAACGAGGCATCGCAACACGATTGTGACGTGCGGCAGTGAAAGCGGTTTCATAGAAATCTTCCAACCATTCCATTTCCGTTTTGCCTTCTGTAAATTCCTCTTCTTTACCTGCACGTTTAGCAAGTTCGGCAAAAATATCGAAATCGTTTTTCGCTTCAAATTGTGGTGGCACGACTTGTTTCATTGGATACACCGCAAACATAGAATAGTCCCCACCCATGGTTAAATCATTACGTTCGTAACTCGTTGTTGCCGGTAAGACAATATCTGCCATACGGGCCGTTGGTGTCCAGTTGACTTCATTGACAATAACGGTTTCCGGTTTTTGGAAAGCTTTGACTAATAAATTCGTGTTTTGGTGCTGAGTAAATGGATTACCCCCTGCCCAATAGACCACTTTAATCTCAGGATAAGTGATTTTTGTTCCATTGTAATCAATGGTTTTTCCCGGATTGAGTAAGGCATCGGCAATACGTGCCACTGGGAAAGAAAATTTTGCTGCGTCATCTAACCATGTTTTTTCACTGCTTCCCGCAGATGGGGTTGCACTGATTGAACCAATCGTGCCCCCTGTTGCGGTTGGTACGCCACCATTTGCATAGTGATAGCTAAAACCAAAGCCACCGCCCGGTAAGCCTATTTGTCCCAGCATTGAGGCAAGGGTCACCAACATCCAATGAGATTGCTCACCGTGGCGTTGACGTTGAATTCCCCATCCGCCCATCAACATTGTGCGTTTGGTAGCAAAATCATTGGCTAATTGTTTAATGATTTCCACCGGTACACCACAGATCTTACTCGCCCATTCTGCGGTTTTAGGTTGTCCATCTGTTTTACCAAGCAGATAATCTTCAAATTTACTGTAACCTGTTGTGTATTTTTTTAAGAAGGCTTTATCGTGTTTGTTTTCACTGACTAAGGTATGGGCGACCCCTAGCATGAATGGCACATCCGTTGCAGTATTCACAGGAATCCATTCCGCGCCAAGCATTTGGCAGGTTTCATTTTTTATCGGATCGATACAGATAATTTGTTTACCTGTGGCTTGGAATTTTTTGAAATATTCAATGCCTTTCTGATCTGAAGACATCCAAGCAATGCGTAACGTGGTGAGTGGATTCGCTCCCCAAAGCACAATAATATCACTGCTTTCAAGTAGGACTTCCCAACTGGTTTGCTGTTCATAGACTTCAATGGTGCCAAGTACGTGAGGCATAATCACTTGCGCAGCGCCCGTAGAATAGTCCCCCTTATAGCCGACAAAGCCACCTGTTACATTCATATAACGTTGTAGCAATGTACGGGAGGCGTGAAGGGAACCACTACTAAACCAACCATAAGAACCTGCATAAATCGCACTTGCGCCATATTGTTCACGCACTTTATGGAGTTGATTATGCACAAGATCGAGCGCTTGCTCCCAAGACACTCGTACCCATTCATCTCGTCCACGCATTGTGGTATCACTGTTCCCTGGGTTTTCTAAATAGCCTTTACGTACCATTGGGTATTTCACGCGGGTTTCACTATAAAGTTGATCGGTAACGACAGTTTGTAGTTCATTAGGGATAGCCGGCTCGATTGCTGCCCCGGATTTTACTGCTTTACCATCTTGCACGACTACGCCAATCGGCCCCCAGTGTGCAGCGGTCACCACTGTTTTTAATTCAGGCTCTGACGCAACCGCACTTTTAGACAACACTGCCCCCATCATACCACCGGAAAGTGAGGCACCTGCTACGCCAAGAGATGTATTTTTTAAGAAATCACGGCGTTGTTGATTGACATTATTCTTTTTCATTTCAACCTCGTTTTCATATGAGAAGTGAATTATTTTGTAGCCATATCTTTGGCGTTACGTTGTAAATAAATGGTTAAAGCACGCACTTCATCTTTATTCATAGAAGTCCGATCTTTCATGGAGTTTACCACGCCAATCCACTGGTTCGCCGTATAGTGATCGGCACTAATCGCAGCGTGGCAACTACTGCAATGTGCTTGGTTTAACTGACCACCGTATTGATTAAGTGCGGTCAAATCTGAGGACATTTTTTCTTTTGGCACAGAAACGATAAGACTCACTTCTTTCCAATCTGAATCTGTGACTTCATTATGTTTGGTTTGCAACACTTTCATACCTTTGCGTGCCTCTTCATCTACTAATGCCACGGTAATGCGTTTGCCAAGATCTTGATAAACCACAGAATCCGCACCAACTTGTTGCCAGCCGTGTAAAGTACCCTGTAATTGCTCGCCTTTTGCTTGCCAGTTCGTTATTTCCGCATAAGGCATGAGTCGGATATCGCCGCCTTGTTCACCTTGTGCCGTTGTCATCTCAGCTGCATAAATAGACGAATCTTGAGTGATATTTCCACCTAAAGAGGTCGCTGATTGTTTGCTTTCATCACCGAGAGATTCAGGTAAGAAATGCACGATACCTTTGTGACAATCAATACAGGTCTGTCCATTAGCTTTCGCATTGAGATGGGTTTCTTTCGCTAATTTTGTTTGTGCGGAAAATTCCATGGCATCAAAACGGTGACAACTACGACAAGTTTCGGAATCTGTCTCTTTCATCTCATTCCATACACGTTGTGCCATTTCTGCTCGGTGTGCTTCATATTGCTGTTTAGAGTCTAGTTTGCCTTGTATTTCATACCACACATCTTTTAATGCGATAAATTTCGCTTTCACATAGTGCCAGCCTTCCTTTGGAATATGGCAATCAGAACATTCTGCACGAATGCCCTTTGCATTAGTAAAATGAGTTGAACCTTCCCATTCTTGTTGTGGAGGGTCCATGGAATGGCAGCTCACACAGAATTCTGTTGAGCTGGTTTTATACATAATAGCTTGGCTTCCCCATAAAGCTAATGCACCTATGCCGATGAGACAAAGTGCGGTCATAATTTTGATTGTTTTTGGCATGAATGTACTCCAACGTAGTAAAAAATAGAGAAATAATAACTCTTAATGATTAGTGGGATTTTAAAGCTATTAATTTAGGCGATGATGATTTAAGTCAAAAAATGGGAAGGTAAGGTAAATTTTGTCGTGTTTTTATATCAAATCTTTATATAGAGATTTTTATAATGATTAATATAAAAAAGTGCGGTCAAAAGATCTTACATTTTTGACCGCACTTTAAAGGTGTTTAAACTCAGCGAGATTATTTCGCCGCTTTTAATTCTTGGTAGTATTGTTCGTAGTATTGAATTGCATCACCTACATCATCTTGCCAGTGGCTGTTTTTTAATATTTCAGCGGTAGGGTAGATTGCCGGATCTTCAGTGATTTCTTTTGGCAATACTTTTTTCGCTTCAACGTTAGCGGTTGGATAGCCAATTGCTAGTGTTAATTTCTCAGCTGCTTTTGCACTTAACATATAATTGATAAGTTTATGTGCGCCATCCGGATTTTTTGACGTTGCAGGAATCGCTAAAGTATCAACCCAGAGTACCGGACCTTCTTTTGGAAATACCATATCTAAAGGTGCTTGTTCTTTTTTCGCAATGCGTACAGAGCCGTTCCATAATTGACCGACTTCTACTTCACCTGAGATAAAAGAATTAGCAGGGTTATCTGAATTGAAAGAAAGTACGTTTGGACGTAATTTTAATAATTCTTCATAGGCTTGTTTGATGATAGCAGGATCTTGAGTGTTTGGATCTTGACCGATTTTTAATAAAGCAATATTAAAGACTTCACGTGCATCATCTAATAATTGTACTTTGTTGGCGAATTCAGGCTTCCATAAATCGCCCCAAGAGGTGAAATCTGAGCCTTTGTAGGCATTGGTATTAAATGCAATACCCGGTGCGCCCAGTAATTGAGGAAGGGAATATTTATTTCCTTTGTCATAAGGTTTGTCGAGCCAATCAGGGTCTAATTCTTTAATGACAGGCAATTTGCTATGATCAAGTTCTTTTAACATACCTTCACGTGCCATTTTAGACACGAAGTAATTTGATGGTGCAATCACATCATAGCCACCGGCTGTGCCTTGGGTTTTGAGTTTTGCATACATGGTTTCATTTGATTCAAGACTTGAAACGATAACTTTAATACCGGTTTCTTTCGTGAAGTCATCTAAAAGACCATCCGGTACGTATTCAGTCCAAGTATATAAGTACACAGTATCATTAGCAGTAGCCGGTGTATTTGCATTCTCAGACTTGTTTTCTTTGTCATTACAAGCTGTTAGGGTTGCAGCCACTAAACCGGCAGTAATTAAACCTGCAAATTTTTTCATTTTTGTTTGTTCTCCGTAAAAGAGGGGTAAAAAAACCACCTACAGGAATTGTAGGTATAAAAAAACGCCTTGATTGTGCGTCAAGGCGTATTCTATTTGATATTAAAGGGTTTGTGAAACCTTTTGTTTGTGATTAGTGGTTATTTTTACGTGTGATTAATTGGCTTAAAATCACTAATGCCAATGAAAGCACGATCATAATGGTTGCTAATGCATTAACTTCCGGCGTCACGCCTGTTTTCACCAGTGAGAAGATTCGTAATGGGAGAATCTCGTAGCTGACACCACTCACAAATGAGGAGACGACAACATCGTCTAGGGATATGGTGAAACTTAATAACCAACCGGATATCACCGCTGGTAAAGCAAGCGGAAGAATGATTTTACGAAGAATGGTTACTTCACTTGCCCCTAAGTCTTTTGCCGCTTCTAACATTCTGGCGTCAAATCCGTTTAAACGGGAGAAAATAGTGACGGTAACGTAAGGTAAACAGAAGGTCACATGTGCTAATAGTAATGACCAGAAACCTAATGAGATCCCCACAACCATAAACAATGCTAATAATGAAACAGCCATAACAATATCCGGCGACATCATCACGATAAATAGCATTCCACTCACCGCCTGCTTACCACGGAAACGATAGCGATATAATGCAATTGCGGTTAATCCGCCGACAATCGTTGCTAGGGTTGCTGCAAAGAATGCGATGGTCACGGAATGAATTGCCGCCTGAATTAGGGTATCGTTATTAAATAGACGCTCGTACCAGTTCCAACTGAATCCTTTCCAATTTAAACCATAGCGGTCTGCATTGAAGGAGTTGGTTACTAAGATAATAATTGGGATATACAAATAAGCGTATACCACAAACATAAACACATTACGTAGTAAACGGCTCATTATTCTAACTCCACTTTTTTATTCAATAGTTTATTTGCACGATAATAAACGAAAATTAGCAATGCCATTAAGATTGTCAATCCAATGCTAATTGCAGAACCAAACGGCCAGTTACGGGAAATTAAGAATTCACTCTTAATGACGTTACCCACTAACAGGACTTTTGCCCCCCCCAATAAATCTGCCACATAGAACATTCCCATTGCTGGCAGTAACACTAAGAGACAACCGGCAATAATACCAGGCATGGTTAATGGCAAAATAACACGAAAGAAACGTTGGAAAGTATTTGCACCTAAGTCTCTTGCGGCTTCTAATAAGCGACCATCTAATTTTTCAATCGCTGAATAGAGTGGCAAAATCATAAATGGTAATAACAAATACACTAATCCGATGATCACCGCAATTTCCGTATTCAAAATGCGAATGGGTTCACTTAAAATCCCCATATCCATTAACATCGTATTCAAGACACCTTTTACGCCAAGGAATATTTTCATTCCATAGATACGAATGAGTGAATTTGTCCAAAACGGTAGAACCACAAGGAATAACAAGAGCGGTCGATATTTCGGGTTAATTTTACTGATCATAAAAGCAAATGGATAACCGATTATCAAGCAAATAACCGTGGCAATACACGACATAGACAAAGAGTTCCATACAACTTGCGCATAAAGCGGATTAAACAAGTTTGTATAGTTTTCAATGGTCATCGGGAATGCGTAGAAGTTGCTACCATCTCGAGTTAAAAAGCTAACGGCTAAAACCAACAGATTTGGAATTAGCACAAAGAAAATAAGCCAACTGAAGATAATTGCAACAGTAATTTTTTGAAATTTATTATTGATTATCTTCATCGTTGAGTACAACCTCCCAACCTTCGTGCCATGTAATACCAACACGTTGTCCAACACTGTGATCCATGTGCGGATCATCTTCATTGAAGAATTCACTCACAAGCACACGCATACCGTTATGGTCGAATTCTACGGTAGATTCTAATGTCATCCCCTTGTAAGTGCGGTCAATAATATGGCCGATAATTGCCTTAGATTGTTCGTTTTCATCAAGTTCTTCAATTACAATATCTTCAGGACGAAGGAGAACTTGAAGTTTTTGAGCTTTTTCTACCGGCATATCGGTATAAATATCACAGACACGGCCTTCTACATTTGCCAGTACCACATTTTCGGATTTACGTTCAATGACAGTTGCATTAAAGACGTTAATTTCACCAATAAAACGTGCCACAAATAGGTTTGCCGGTTCTTCATAAATCTCGCGTGGAGAACCATCTTGTGCAATTTTTCCTTTACGTAACAACACAATGCGATCAGACATGGTGATGGCTTCTTCTTGATCGTGGGTCACGAAAATAAAGGTGATACCTAATTGGCGTTGCAAGACCTTAAGTTCGTATTGCATTTGTTTACGCAGTTTGTAGTCCAATGCGGATAAGGATTCATCAAGCAATAAGACTTTAGGTTTATTTACCACAGCACGAGCGATCGCAATGCGTTGCTGTTGACCACCTGACAATTGGGTCGGCTTACGATCAGCCATTTCTTCCAATTGCACCATACGCAAAGCTTCCAGCACACGAGGTTTAATTTCTGCCTCGGGTACTTTTTGCATACGCAAACCAAAAGCCACGTTCTCAAAAATAGTCATATGCGGAAACAGGGCATAACTTTGGAACACAGTATTAATGTGGCGCTTTTCAGCCGGCACATCGGTAATGTCTTCACCATCCAAAATAATATGACCCGAGTCTAATTCTTCTAAACCTGCTAACAAACGTAATACTGTTGTTTTTCCGCAGCCGGAAGGCCCGAGAATAGTGACAAATTCACCGTTATTAATGGTTAAGTTAAAGTCGTTAATAATGGTGTTAGAACCGTAGGATTTTTTGATTGAACGAAGCTCAATAATAGGCTTGTTTTGAACCTGATTTTCCACTAGCTTTGGTTTTCTCCCTAATTTCACCAAATAAGTTGGTACTGAGTAGAAACAAAACCTGCAAGAATGCAGGGGCGACATAAAAAATAAGTGCCTATGATATAGTGAATTCTCAATAATGCAAAGGACTTAATGCTTAGGGATACAAAAAAATTTCGAGCAATAAAAACAATCAAAAAATTAACCGCACTTTTTCTTTCTAGCGGGTTTTCAGTTACTTATTGAATGTTTGTTATATATCAAGAATCTATTGTTAAATTTAAGTTAAACTGGTCGCAACAAGTTATAAAGGATTACAAAGATGGAAACAAATCATTATAAAAATAATTTATTAAACCGCTTTTTATGCTACGTTTCTTTTGATACACAGTCAAAGCACAACGCTAAATGTTCTCCAAGTTCTATCGGGCAAGTGAAACTTGCAAAGCATTTAGAGAAAGAGTTAATAAATCTTGGGTTGCAAAATGTAGAGGTCAGTAAACATGCGGTGGTTACTGCTTATCTTCCTTCAAATAGAGAGGAGCTTTCACATACCATCGGTTTTATTGCTCATTTGGATACGTCGCCGGAATGTAGTGGGAAGAATGTGAAACCGGAAATCATTGAAAATTATCGGGGAGGAGATATTGCTTTAGGTATCGGTGAAGAATTTATCAGCCCTGCTTATTATCCGTTTATGCACCAACTTATTGGTAAAACCTTAATCGTGACGGATGGCAATACATTACTCGGAGCAGATAATAAAGCGGGAATCGCCGAGATTATGACCGCGCTTGAAATCATTCAAAAAGAAAAATATCCGCATTGTAATTTAAGAATAGCCTTTACCCCGGATGAAGAAATTGGTTTGGGAATGCAGTATTTTCCTTTAGAAGATTTCCCCTGTGACTGGGCTTATACCATTGATGGTGGGGAAGTCGGAGAATTAGAGTACGAAAATTTCAATGCGGCCACGGCAAAAATTTATTTTTCCGGAAGAAGTATCCACACAGGTTATGCGAAAGATAAAATGGTTAATGCACTCTCGCTTGCTTGTGATTTTCATCAGGGTTTTCCAAAAGATGAGGTACCGGAAAAAACAGATGGCAAAGAAGGATTCTTCCATTTAGATCATTTTGTGGGTGACATTGAGAAAGCAGAACTAAATTATTTAATTCGTGATTTTGATTTGCAATCTTTTGAGCAACGTAAACAATTTATTCAGGATTGGACGGCAAAATTTAATGCTGAAAGAAAGTTAAAACAACCTGTTGAATGTGTGATTCACGACAGTTATCAAAATATGTATGAGGTTGTTCAAAAGGCGCCACAATCAATTTCTATTGCTGAAAAAGCCATGGATTTATGTAGCATAAAGGTGATCCATAAACCGATTCGTGGTGGAACAGATGGCGCATTTTTAGCTGAAAAAGGTTTGCCTTGCCCGAATATTTTTACTGGCGGATACAATTTTCATAGTAAACATGAATTGATCTCTTTGGAGGGAATGGAAAAAGCAGTAGAAGTCATTACTGAAATTGTGAAATTCAAGAAAATGTAAATTTTCCCTTGCTTTTGTAAAGAAGTGTAAATATAATTGCCAACGTTTTATCGAGATTCCTTTTGATAAAGCTAAACTTTAGAGATTTTATTCATAAATTCCTTTTGATATCCCCCTGAGTAATCAGGGGTTTTTTTATATTTCTTTTTAATTCCCAAAAAGTGACCGCGCTTTATTTGCTTACCGTTATTGATACATTAATGCAACAATTGGTATCTCAATTTTGGCGTGTTTTTAGTGCGGTTATTTTCCACAAAGATTTTACGCATAAAAACGGAGGTTCATTCCCTCCGTTTTTTACGCATTGAGCCATGGCGACAATCATTTTATACTATTACCCATTGATTTTTCTCCCTAATAAGGATAACTCATGAATCCAATGTTACAGCAACTTAAAAATCACCGTTCTATTCGACAATTTACCGGTCAACCCATCAGTGCTGAACTTCGTCACGAGATTTTGAATGCGGCGAAAATGGCATCGACTTCACAGCATATTCAAGCGACACATATTATTCGTATCACCGATCCTACTCTTCGCAAAAAACTTCGTGAGATTTGTTCCGATCAAACTTATGTAGAAAGTGCGGCGGAATTTTGGGTATTTTGTGCCGATTTTTCTAAACACGCCAAAATCGTTCCAAATGCAGAATTTGACTGGACGGAGTGGTTATTAGTTGGCGCGATTGATACGGGGATTTTTGCTCAAAACGTGCTCACTGCCGCGGAGGCAAGCGGTTTAGGTGGCGTGTTTATCGGTTCATTACGTAATGATATTGAACAGGTCGATAAATTGCTCAAACTTCCGCAATATGTTGTGCCGTTGGTGGGAATGTGTTTGGGCTATCCGGCACAAGATCCGATGTTACGCCCTCGTTTTCCTGTGGAAATGCTTTGTTCTGAAAATGAATATCACCCATTAGATCCAGTGAAACTCGCTGAATTTGATGCGGAAATTTCCGCTTATTATCAAGCCCGCTCGCAAAAAGATCTCACTTGGTCAGATTATATGAAAGCCGTTTTTTCCGAACAAAAACGCCCTCAGATTTTGGACTACCTACAATCTAAAGGCTTTTTGAAACGGTAAGAAATGCCATTATTTAATGAGAAATGAGTGGGCTGATTTAGGGAGCTTCTGTGTTTGAAGCGCTCACTCACGATACAGATATAAGATGTCCTTTATCTGTATTTATGCTGTTTCCGCCTTATTCAATAATATTGAAAAGTTTTATAAAACCAACCGCACTTTTCTAGTAATTCAATCGATTTTCAAATGATATTCTAAGGCTGGCTTAATGCTTCCACCACTGCTTTTACTTTTGGCTGTAAGTGTAGCTTTTTCTGCCAAAGGATATGAATGGGTTCTGGATTAGGTTCGTAATTAGTTAGAATAGGAATAAGCGAACCTTGTTCAATATAAGGTTGTACTAGCCAATCTGGTAGTTGTACCAGCCCTAAGCCCATAAGGGCAGCTTGCAGTCGGCGTCGCCGTCATTCATAATATGTTGTATGTTCACTGGAAAACGGGTCGGCTCGCCTCTTTCGTTATTTAGTAACCAATCAGGTTGTATGCTACCGATACAAATATGTTGGATCAGTTCTGAGGGGGCTTGTGGTGTACCCTGAAGGTTGAGATAAATAGGAGAGGCACAAATGCGGTTTTGATTTTGTCCGATTTGGCGGGCGATGATGTCGTTTAAATTGTCTAATTCGCCAAAGCGAACGCTGACATCAATTTGCTCGGCAATTAAATCTATTTTGCGTTCTTCAAAGCTGAGGTTGAGGCGTAGTTTAGGGTGTTTTTGTGCCAGTTTGAGTAGTTTTGGCAGCAGATGAATGCGTCCGTAAATATTAGGCAAATCGATCCTCACTTCACCAATTGGTTCTATCTGTTCGTTGCAAAGTAGGCTTTGTACTTGTTCTATTTCATCTCTGATACGTTGGAAACTTGCTAACCAAACTTCCCCCTCTCGGGTCAATACGAGTTTACGTGTGGAACGATGGAAAAGTTGTATGCCAAGCCGTTGCTCTAGCCTTGTTATGCTTTTGCCCACCGCCGATCCTGTCATTGCTAATTTTTCGCCTGCGGCACTAAAACTGCCTGTTTCTACAGTGGTTAAGAATTCTTCAATACCTGCAAATTTATCCTGCATTTTATTTCCTTGATTGTGGAATTATTTTCCGTAATGAATGGAATTATACCTACTTAATCCATTTTTTAAATGGAATATACTCTGCCACATCCAAAAACAACGAGAAAAAGGGAAAGAATATGAATCCAAAATATGCTCCTTTATTTGAACCTTATACCTTAAACAATGGCGTAGAAATTAAAAATAGCCTTACCGTTGCCCCTTTGACCATTTATGACTCAGGCAAAGACGGCGAGATGACAGAGGCGGGGCGCCGTTTTTGGCAAGATCGCTTTAAAGGTTTTGGTTTATACATTATGCCGTTTACCAATGTTCACCCGAGCGGAATTGGTTTTGAAAGCCCCAATGCCTTTGATGAACGCCATTTGCCAAGCTTACGTGAATATGCGCAAATCGCTCATGCTCAAGGGGCGAAAGCGGTGGTGCAACGGTTTGCGTGCCGACCCTTTAATGACGCAAGGGGCGGAACTGGTGGCGGCAACAGGCGATTATTACGGCAATTTTCGCACAATGACCGAGCAGGAAGTATGGGATATGGTGCAAAGTTATGCCTATGCCGCGGAATTGGTGTTGCGAGCCGGCTTTGACGGCGTGGAAATTCACGGCGCGAATGGTTGGCAAATTCAGCAATTTTTATCGTCGGCGACAAATTTGCGTCATGATTACTGGGGAGGTAGTTTGGAAAAAAGAATGCGTTTTCCCCTTGCCATTGTGGACGCTATTGATGAAATACGCCGTAAACATGACCGCCCTGATTTCATCATTGGCTATCGTTTCTCTCCGGAAGAACCGGGTGAACAAGGCATTACTATGAAAGAAACGCTGGCACTGGTGGACGCTTTGTTGGAGAAACCGCTGCAATATTTGCATATTTCCCTATGGGATTTCTATAAAAAAGTCCGCCGTGGGGCAGATATCAATCTGACTCGAATGCAAGTCGTGCATGACCGCATTAACGGACGCTTGCCGTTTTTGGGGCGGGCAATCTTTATACTGCCGATGATATGCTCAATGCTTATCAAACCGGCTGGGTGGAAAGCGTCTCTATCGGTAAAAGTATTATGCTTAACCCAAATTTGGTGGAACTGATTGAAAACGGACGTGAAGCGGAAATTCAAACTACCTTTGACTGGGACAACGCCGATTTCTATCGCTACACCCCGGCTATGTTAAACGGCACAAGAATGGGGCACGATTTCTATCCACCGTCCAAGCAAACCGGGGTGAGATATAAATCGGATCATTTTTAACGGCTAAAACATCTCAAAAAATGACCGCACTTTACTTTGTTTACAGGGTTTATACTAATTCAGTTTTGTTTTGGTCATAACAATGGTCGTTTACGGTGTAAGCGACCATTTATTAAATCATTGTCGGATTAATGCCCCGACATTTGAGACATAGTATTGAGTAATACGACACCAAGCAAAATTAACCCGATACTGATTATCCCGATTAAATCCGTTTTTTGTCCGAAAAAGATAATACTGACTGCGGATGTTAGCACTAACCCTGAGCCTGCCCATACGGCATAAGCTGTGCCAAGAGGCATTGTTTTAAGGGTAATTGAAAGAAAATAAAACGAAATAATAAAGCCGACAACAACCCCCACTGTCGGCAAGGGCTTGGAAAAACCATCGCTTAGTTTCAGCATAGATGAAGCGAATACTTCACTTATAATCGCACAGGCTAAAAAGAGCCAATGTAATTGCATAAATTTACCTCCGAAAATAAAAGAGGTGGCAATTTTATCAATAACTTAGAAACTAAAACAGTCTTGTTTTTTAAGATTTTTTGTGCGCAATTTTGAGAGAAATATCATCTATCACACGAGGGTGTTTGGCATTCAAAAAATGATAAAGGCAAGGAATTTATATGCAAAAATTTAATATTTCAACGCATACCGGATCTGTGTTACATGGTGTGTTATTTACTGCTAATCGCTCATCGGATACCGCAGTGATTGCCATTACCGGTATTCATGGCAATTTTTATTCTAATCCTTTTTATTACAATATTGGCGAAACTTTTGCCAATCAAGGCATTGACTTTATTTACGCACAAACTCGCAATGCCTTTAGTCAATTTAATGATGTGAATACGCAAACAGGGTTACCTGAAATTTTAGGATCGTTTAACGAGGATTTTGTTAAAAGTATTGACGATGTGCGAGCCTACATTGATTTTGCAGAAAGTCGTGGCTATCGGCATATTATCCTTGCCGGACATTCTTTAGGGGCAAATAAAGTGATTTATTATTTAAGTCAAACCCAAGATCCACGAGTGGCAAAATTTATTTTATTAAGTCCGGCTAATGTAACCCACTTAACCAACAGTGTGAATGAAACTGAGCGTGCTTTTATCCGCCAAATGGTGGAACAAGGCAAAGGTGAACAAATGCTGCCTTTTGAGCTATTTGGTTGGCTGCCTGCCACCGCTAATACTGCTTATCAGTGGCTATATTCACCTCTGTTGAATAATGTTCACGTAGAGGAGAGTGGTGATTATCGTCAAATTCGACAAATTCCGCATACTGGGGCATTGCTCATCGGTACGCTTGATCGTTTTACTTATGGCGATCCCCGAGGTTTCTTGCAGACAATTAATCATCATTTTCCCTAAGGGGATAAAAATCAACTGCTTTTTATTGAGCAAACCGGGCATACCTATCAGAAAAAAGAGCAGGAAGTTGCAGATAAACTCTTAGATCTTGTTCAAAAATGGCGTCAATTATGGCATTTATCAGCGTAAAAACGACCGCACTGATGACTGCGGAATCAGAGACCGCATTAAAAAAACAAATCGGGCAGGCAATGTCTTTAATTGGACAAAGTGAAGCCTATTTGATGTTAATTCTTGAGGGTAATCAAAGCCTGTATTTACGTGGTGAAAAAAAACCGGCAGCCTTGATTAATGCTAATATTTTCGGCAATCCTCAACATTTTGGCTATACCGACTTTGCCCAACGGCTAACCCAAATCATGAACGACATTCTGAATATTCCACCACAAAATAGTTACATTCAATTTAACAATATAAAAGTTGGGCGGTCGCAGGAAATTTAATTGAATAAGGATAAAAAATGCTGAAATTGACCATTTTCACTGATCCAATGATGGGGCTTTCCTACGAAAGTGTCCCTTTTTTGGCAAAAATTGAAACTCACTTTTCTGGGCAAATTGAAATACAAACTAAAATGGCAGGACTGGTGCGTGATGTACGTCATTTTATGATTGCAGAAGATTTTCGTGATGGTGAAATCCTAGCACTTGAGCATTATAACCGCAGACTTGCTCATATTTACCAAGCGGAGCAAGCCATTACTGGAATGCCCATTCACATTACGCCCGACAATCTGCACTTATTTGACCGCCTGCACCGTAGTTCTACGCCATTGAATTTGGCGGTGAAGGCGGCGGAATTAACTGATAAAAACAAAGAGGCGGCATTTCTCTATCGCTTGCGTTACGCTCTGATTGTTGAAACTCGTCCCATAACCCATTGGAAAGAGATTTTTCGGGGAGTGGAACAGACAGGTATCAACATTGGCACTTTTATGAAGTCTTATCAAAATGGTATGGCGCAAGCGGCGTTAGAGCAAGATTGGGCTTTAAGGGAATCATTAAAGATTTATCGTCTGCCTGCTTATTTATTGGAATATGAAAATCAACACATGTTATTGCAAGGCGTGCTGGACGATCGAACTTTCTTCAACGCTATCATCAAATTAAGTGAGGGTAAAATTCTTCCGGCTGCACCGAACGCGACTTTGGAAAATTTGCAAGATTTCTTACAAAACCATCCGCTTGTTTCATTCATTGAATTGAAATATGCCTTTGGATTATCGCATAAGAAGTCCGTGCAAAGCTGGATTCACCCGTTATTGAAGAATGGCACATTGGCGATAACGGGAAAAGGAGAATTTGTGGCGGTTCAGCGTTAAAAATGCGGTGGATTCTCAATAAGATTTTGATTATTTGGACAAGATACAAAGCCGAAATAATGTTGTTATTATGAATTTTGGGGGACTGTCGAGCTTAACCTCAAACAGCCTATTGACATAATATTGTAAGCTTTCATAAATCACCCTCCTATTTGTCTTTTTTGAAAGATGGGAAAGCACGATTATTTTAAATTGTAGAAATACCGATTGAACCTTACCATTATATATTGGTCTTTATAGAGGTTTTTGATTCATTCTTATAGAGAGGTAAAAATGCAAACACGTCGAGAATTTTTAGTGATGAGTGCCGGTATGGCTTGTGCAGTGAGTATGCCAAGTATCGTCTTCGCAAAAGGCGCTAATGAGCCTTTGAACGCAACAGCAATTACGCAGGTTTTTGGTGATGGGGTACAGATGGTGGCGGTTGCGATTGAATTTGCACAGGAATTGACACCAACAGATATAAAAACGGCTGATTTTAATGTTGAAGGCAGAACCATACAAAATGTATTTATTAGTCAATCGGTAGATTTAACCGAGAGTGATAAGGGTAAGTTCGTGATTGTGGCGCTCAAACCTGATGAAGCGGGTAGCGGTTTACAAGAAACCGTGCAATTGGCGAATGCAACGTCTCAATCTCCGACACCGAATAGTGGCAGACCTCGCTGGGTTGCCGGTGATACAATGAGTAAAATTATTCGCTATAAAAAAGCACAAGCTAAAGTATTGGTAGAAGGCAAAACCTTAGAAACACATACTGTAAAAAATGGGGTCGTTGATGAGTTTCAACAGTCAGAATTTTACGATCCGAAAACAGCCAAAACGCTACCTTATAATTTATTTAAACCAAAAGATCAAAGTCAACCCTTACCATTAGTGCTATTTATGCACGATGCAGGGGCAACCAGCGATCAGACTGAAGTCACCCTTTTTCAAGGATTAGGCGCGGTTATTTGGGCTGAACCGAAGGAGCAGGAAAAGCGTCCTTGCTATGTGCTTGCGCCACAATATAACGAGATTATCGCAGATGATGATTGGCGTACGTCTGATATGCTTGATACCACAATTCATTTGGTTCAAAAGTTGATTGAAGAAGAAAAAATCGATCCGAAACGTATTTATGTGACAGGACAATCCGGTGGCTGTATGTTAGCAACAGCAATGAATGTGAAATATCCTGATTTTTTTACAGCCAGTTATTTAGTGGCAGGCAAATGGAATGCTGAAGTTGTCGCACCATTGGCGAAGAATAAAATGTGGTTTATGGCATCGGTGGATGATTTGGGGGCATTTCCTAGTTTTAATGCGATCACCGAACGTTTAGCACAAGCCGGTGCAAAAATCAGCCGAGCAGAATGGAATGGTAGTTGGGAGGCGGATCAATACCGCTTTGCTTATGATGATTTAATGGCTGAACAAAGTCCGATTAATTATACCATTTTCGCTAAAGATACTGTTTTTCGTGAGACCGATAGCCGTCAAGGGGCTAGCGGGCATCGCAATACATGGCGGCTTGCATACAGTATTGAGCCAATTCGTGAATGGTTGTTTGCTCAGACGAAATAATCGTGCAGAGATTGTCTCTTTTGTCGTGGGAGAAACATAATGAAAAAGTTAGGGTTATTCATTGCACTATGGTTTAGCTTATTTGCGTTTGCGAATGAACTGCAAGAGAGTGCGAAAAAATGACTTTTCCTGAAATACAAACATTGGCGGCTCAAGGTGATCCTGAGGCTCAGGCTCGTCTTGGCGAGGCTTATTTGAATGGTAATTATGAGCAAAAGGTTGATTTTTCTCAGGCTTTGTTATGGTCAAAAAAAGCTGCTGACCAAGGGAATTCGAGAGCAAAATTAAACTTAGGTGTGATGTCTTTGAATGGCTATCAAGGCGAATTTGATTATCGTCAAGCAAAAGCACTGTTTGAAGAGGCCAATAATGCCGGTGAACATAAAGCTCCCCGTTACTTAGGTATCATTTATGAACGAGGCTTAGGTGTAGCACAGGATTATGTTTTGGCCGCGAAATTTTATCAACAAGGTGATAAGTATGGTGATGTGACGGCACAATATAGGCTAGCAAAGCTGTATGAACAAGGGTTAGGGGTAGCACGTGATTATGCTAAAGCCATTGCTCTTTACCAAAAGCATCAACATCGTATTGATCACATTAGTGCGCCAAGTTTTATTGCATTAGGCGATATTTATGGATTGGGGCTTGGCGTTAAAGTCAATAAGGTTGAGGCGGAAAAATGGTATCGTTTAGCCATAGAGGCGGGGAGTAAGGAAGGCGAAATCAAATTAAATTTATTAAATGAGGGGTAATTATTTTTGACTTCATTACTATAACGGTAAAGTGCGGTTAAATATGTCGGAATAGTTAATACAAGATGTATTCGTTGACTAGGTGAATCCTTTTGTCTGTATTGACAAACCAACAATTTAATTGCACATAATATTTAGAAATATCATGATCTTAATTGGAGAAAAATAATGTTATCAAAAAGTTTATTGGTGGCTACTACACTGAGTGCGATTGCCATTCAAACACAGGCTGTATCGAAAGAAATGGATGATCCTTTGGCTGATACGCCTTATTTTAATCAGACCGAAAAAGGGTTTGATCTAACATTCTCACCGAAAAACTACCGTATTTTGGAAGCGAAAGTGAATGGTGAAACCGTGAAATTTCGTGCGTTTGAGAAAATCGTTTATGTACAAAACCCCATAGAAGCGGATTATCAAACACTCAATTTGTATGTACCGGAAGCCTATTTTCAACAAGGATCAATTAACGGATTTAATGCTGATAATGCCCCTATTTTCTTACCGAATGCGGTGGGAGGATATATGCCTGCGAAGGCTGCAACCTATGACAAAAAAAGTATAGGTGGAGAGGATAAACCGAATGCAATTTTAACCGCACTTTCTAAAGGCTATGTGGTAGCCAGTGTGGGGGCTCGTGGCAGAACATTGGAGAAAGAGGGAAAATACACGGGTAAAGCACCGGCTGCGATTATCGATCTTAAATCTGCCGTACGTTATTTACATTTTAACGATGCTGTTATGCCGGGAGATGCGAATAAAATTATTTCAAATGGGACAAGTGCCGGTGGGGCATTATCCGCCTTATTAGGGGCAAGTGGCGATAGTCGTGATTATATAGCATATTTCCAACAATTGGGCGCAGCACAGGCATCAGACCGTGTTTTTGCGGTATCGGCGTATTGCCCTATTACCAATTTGGAGCACGCAGATAGTGCTTATGAATGGGAATTTAATGGATTAAATGATTATCAAAGAATGGATATGAGCCGCTTGAATGCCAATAGTTATAATGATCGCAGCCAACCTGCCGCTAAGGCAATGATTGAGGGATCGTTAAACAAAGATGAAATCGCTGTTTCTAATCAGTTGAAAGCTGCATTTCCTGCCTATTTGAATAGTCTCAATTTGAAAGATACACAAGGCAATCCTTTAACGTTAGATCAGGATGGCAATGGTTCATTCAAAACTTATTTAGAAGGTATCATTGTGCGTTCAGCCAACAAAGCCTTGAAAAATGGTACGGATTTAAGCCAAATTACTTGGCTTGTGAAAGATAAAAATGGTGTAACCGGAATGGATTGGAACGGGTATATTCATTCTGAAAAACGAATGAAATCACCTCCTGCTTTTGATGCATTAGACTTAACAAGTGGTGAAAATAACCTGTTTGGTACGGAAAGTATTAATCATCGTCACTTTACTGCCTTTTCACTGGCGCAGAATAAAGCACAGGGTAATCAATCAGAATTAATGGCAGATAATGAGCAAATTAAATTGATGAATGCAATGAATTATGTCGAAACGAGTCCAACACAACATTGGCGTATTCGTGTCGGTACAAGTGATCGAGATACTTCACATGCCATTGGTGCAATGCTTGCGGTGAAGTTAGAGATGTCCGGAAAGTCTGTCGATTATGAGATGCCGTGGGGTATTCCACATGCGGGGGATTATGATTTAGATGAACTATTTCAATGGATGACGGATATTAGTCGATAAAGTTAGAAAAATCCTCTGCATAATTAATTCGCAGAGGATTTTATTTATTGTCCGATTTATTCGTAATATATCAATCGCAATCAAAGGCGAATAAAAGTGCGGTCAATATATTATCAATTTTCTTGCTTAGGAAGCGTGCCGGAATTCCAACTATGAGCCTCACTTGGACGTTTAATTTGTAATAAGAAACGCTGATTTGCCGGGGCTTGTGGTTGAATGACGGTACTCGATGGCGTAGAGAATGAAATTCCACCTTTGAGTAATTGTTGGACACTACCGGTATTAAATTTAGCACCTTGCCAGCCTAGCGTGAAATCATAGCCGGATGAAACCCAGAATTCAGAATTTTTACGCACAAGATGTTGGTATTTTGGTGCGATGATAATATGGATTAGGACACGATCACCTAGACTGTTTAAGTCAAATTTACGTATCGTTCCAACCTCAACACCACGATAAAGCACCGGTGAGCCTTCCGTTAAATTCATTGCATCATTGGTTTCAAGAATAAATGGCATACCTTGGCTGTATTTATTACGGCTTGCTGTGGTTTGTGAAAGGTTAAATTGTGTTTTTATTTTCCCACTTCCTACTTCCACATCAATATAGGGTTGTAAAAGGCTATCTAGGTTTTCGATAGCACCGGCGGAAATTTGCGGAGAAATGATTTTAAAGGTCGAGCCCTCTTTTGCAATGATTTCCATATAGTTTGGATTAATAAATGCTTTTGCCGTGATCTTACGTGATTTGGCATCTAATGTTACACTTTCAACTTCACCAATAGATAAGCCTAAATAGCGTAGGCTTATACCTTTACTTAGATTGGTAGCATCATCAGTGGTAAGGGTAATGATTTTTCCTGAAGATTTCGCTCGTAATTCGTTAGGGTATAAGATCTTATTTTTTCCTGCTCCGGTGTTATCAAAACTAATTGCCCCTTTTAATGAGCGTGCAATCGGTGTCGCCTGAATGCTGATACCTTTTGGCGTAATATCAACCTGTGCTGCACTTTCCACCCAAAAGATGCTTCTATCCGTTAATAAATGTTTGTACGGCGGATAAATATAAACATCAATATTAAAATGGTTGGTTTGGGGTTGAATGTTGGTGATTTTACCCACTTCATATTGGTGATAAAGTACAACAGAACCTTTACTGATACTTGGTAATGTTGATGTTTTTAGGGTGGTACTTGGTTCAACCAATTTCCCTGTGATACCGTATTCGGCATTTTGCGTATCTTTATAGAGGGGGTAGCTTTTTAGTGCCTCACCTAATCCTTTTTTGGCAATAATACGAATACCACCTTGTAGCCATTTTTCAGGATGTGCCGCTTCAAAGCGTACGCCATCAATACCTAAATTGACATTAAAATTTGAGGCAGCCACGAAAAGTGTATTAGGGTTAATTAAATTACGATATGTCGAGGCAATGGCAACATCATATTCTACGCCTTCTACCCCTACCTGCTGATTGATGATTTCCCCAATGGCAATATTATTGTAATAAACGGATTGACCTTCAGAGACACCATAGCTTTCAGGTGAGGTTAATTTTACAACTAAAGTATTTGGTGCTTTTAAAAGTAACTCGTTTTCTTTAATGACATCAAATGCTAACTGTTCAGATCCTTCACCCGGAATAATTTCAAAGTAATC
Organism: Rodentibacter genomosp. 1; assembly: GCF_001999285.1. Lineage (GTDB taxonomy): Bacteria > Pseudomonadota > Gammaproteobacteria > Enterobacterales > Pasteurellaceae > Rodentibacter. Next base: position 191,374 of record NZ_MLHN01000003.1, on the reverse strand, counting down.
ACCACGGAAAAGCCGTTGTGGATCGGTTAAGTCCCCTAAGGTTGGTTTTTTATTGCGCAGTACAATTCGGGTATGGGTCTTTAATAAGTTGGCTTGGTTTGGATCGATAAGTAGTATTCCTTGTAATTGACTGTCATCATTTTCAACGGTTGTTAGACTTGAAAGCACACCAATTTTATGATCTTGGTAATACACCTCATTGCGTCCGGCTTCTAAACCGGCAACAGAGGGGAGGGTTATTTCAACATTAATTCCTCTTTTTGCTGCTTGTAGGTTTGAATAAAGGGTGTAGCTTGTATTTTCTACTGCGTTAGGGCTATTGGTGGGGGAATCAAAGGAAACGGCACCTTGAACAATGGAATTAAGGCTTTCCATATTCACATTTAAACCTGCCGGTGTGATATTGGCTGCGATACCGCTAATATTCCAGAATCGTGAATCTTTTTTTACAAAATGAGCATATTCCTTATTGATCACAACATCAATTTCCACTTTGTTGTCGTTATTAAAGCGGTAATCGTAGATTTTACCTACCGGCAATTTTTTGAAGTAAACGGAGGCACCAATAGAAATTGAGCCCAAGTCATCCGAAATTAAATGAATAAGTAAATCACCTGATTTAACTTGAGCTATTGGCCCTTTTTCTTCAGCGATAAACTCATCTTCACTGTTACCATCACCAGGCTGTAATGTAATGTAGTTGCCTGACACAAGGGAATCTAGTCCTGAAATACCCGCGAGAGAAACATTAGGTTGTACAACCCAGAATTTAGTGTTTTCCCTTAGAACACCTGTTGCTTCAGGGTAAATGTTTGCAATGACCTCAACTTTCTGCATATTGTCAGTAAAGTTGACTTTTTTCACTACACCGATTTGTAGCCCTTGATAGCGAATAGGGGTTTTATCAGCAACTAAGCCTGCGCCATTCGTAAAAGTAATTTTGATACTTTTACCTTGTTCCTCCACAATTTGGAAGAAAAGAATCGCCCCAATACAAAGTGCAATAAAGGGCAATAGCCAAAACGGAGAAACCTTCCGATTTTTCCGCAAAACGGCTTGAACGGCTTTGTATTGTGAACTAATACCCGAGTCGGTTGAATGCTGGTCATTCGGTTGTTGTTTTTCTGTCATAGATTTTCCAAATCAGTCGGCTATCGAATTGTGAGGTTGAAATCATTGTAAGGAAAACTGCAGCACCAAAGTAGAAGGCGGCAGGTCCTACCGTAAAATTAATAATTTGCCCACGTGTCACAAGCGACATCATAAGGGCAAGAACAAATAAATCAAGCATAGACCAACGTCCCACAAAATGTACGATATGTAAGAGACGCATTTGCCATTTTATTGAATGTTGCCATTTAAAATGCACGCTGGCGAGTAAATATAGCATAATGAAAATTTTGCTAATCGGTACAAAAATACTGGCAAAGAATACAACAAAGGCAACAAAGTAGCTTTTCATCTCAATAAACGAAATGACGCCGGACATTAATGTATCTTCAGATAGAGAACCCGTCAAATAAACACCGGAGATGGGGAGTAGGTTTGCCGGGAAGAGCATAATAATACCGGCAATAAGTGTTGCCCATGTTCGTTGTAGTGTAATGGATTCTGGGATAGCTATACGTGAATCGCAACGGGGACAGAAAGAATGACCCTGATCCCGCTTTATTTCTGAATGAGGGAAGGAATAGTGGCAGGCGGTGCATAATTCAATATCATTTGTTGTTGAATGCACATGCTTGTTTTCCGGATAAAATTCATCCCACAATTCATTTAAGTTAATTTTAATGAATAATAATGTGGTTAAAAGTGCGGTAAATATAAAGGCAAGTAAATAGAGATCAATTTGTAATGCTGCATATTCCCGTACTTTAAACATAGATACGCCAAGTGCCACGAGATATACATCAAACATCACCCAAGGTTTAATATAACTGAGAAAAAGTAAAACGTTACGTGGACGAATACCAAGTAACTTTGAAAACCATAACATTAAAACCAAAATCGCAAAAGAAATAGGCATTAATACGGCACAAACAAATACTAAAAAAGCGGTGTATTGATAGCCGGCTGTTGCCATTTTCCAGATTCCTTCCCATACCGAGGCATCCACTCTTACACCCAGTAAATCAATACTCAATAGCGGGAAATTCAAGGCAAAGGGGATTAAAATGAGAATAGAAAGTGCAATCATCGCACAACGATGTAATGACCAACGATTGCTTGTGCTCAACGTATGATGGCAACGGGGACATTCTGCATGTTCATCCTGAGGTAAGGGATAAATGATGGAGACGAGCTCGTCACATTCGCCACAACGGGTGATTTTATAGCGGGATTGAGTTGAGTTTGTCGTCATCATCGTTGTCTTATTTACAATAAAGTGCGGTCAAAAAAATTGGCGTATTTTATCTTTATTTCCCCCATTTTGTGAAGTTTAAATCAAGAAATGTTGGGTAGAGTGCGCGTTTGTATGCAAAACTATGGATTTTATTAATGTTTCTTATGAATTTATTGAAATTGACTCATAGACGAACTTATTTTATTGTAGCGTAGCAACATCATTCTATATAGGAAGAATAATATGAGTTATGCAAAAGAAATTAACAACTTGAACCAAAACATTGCGGATTTTAATAAAAAAATCAATGTATCCTTTGAGTTTTTTCCACCTAAAAATGAAAAAATGGAAACAATGTTATGGGAATCAATTCACCGCTTGAAAGTGCTCGAACCTAAATTTGTTTCGGTGACTTATGGGGCGAATTCGGGAGAGCGGGATCGTACTCATAGTATTGTAAAATCTATTAAGCAAGAAACCGGATTGGAAGCTGCACCACATTTAACCGGGATTGATGCGACACCGGAAGAATTAAAGCAAATTGCCAAAGATTATTGGGACAGTGGGATTCGGCATATTGTCGCATTGCGTGGTGATGAGCCGCAAGGCTATGAAAAGAAACCATTTTATGCAGCCGATTTGGTGGAATTACTGAGAACCGTAGCAGATTTTGATATTTCCGTTGCGGCTTATCCTGAAGTACACCCTGAAGCGAAATCTGCACAAGCGGACTTGATTAACCTGAAACGGAAAATTGATGCTGGGGCAAACCATGTGATCACGCAGTTTTTCTTTGATATTGACAACTATCTCCGCTTTCGAGACCGTTGTGCGTCTATTGGTATTGATACGGAAATTGTACCGGGTATCCTACCGGTTACCAATTTTAAACAACTCCAAAAAATGGCATCTTTCACTAATGTGAAAATCCCGACTTGGTTGTCAAAAGCCTACGAAGGATTAGATGATGACCCAACAACACGTAACCTTGTCGCAGCAAGTGTTGCAATGGATATGGTGAAAATTTTATCCAGTGAAGGTGTCAATGATTTCCATTTCTACACGCTCAATCGTAGCGAATTAACCTACGCGATTTGTCATATGTTAGGCGTGAGACCAAGGGGATAAACGGTTTTCTAACGGATAAAATAAAGTGCGGTTGTTTTTTGTGATGTTTACGGTATACATCCCCAAAATTTTAACCGCACTTTTTTGTTCATTTTCAATAAACATATAGTACCGATTTTTTTACTTCATCTCTATTTCGTCTAACACATTTTCTTTTGCAACTTTTAAATATTGAATCATCGACCAAACCGTTAAAATCGCTGCAATATAAAGTAAGACAATTGCTGAAATTTCCATATAAATATTATAGCGCCATAATAATCCGCCTAGTGCAAGCATTTGAGAAGTCGTTTTCACTTTCCCCAACCAAGAAACGGCAACTTTATTGCGTTCCCCCAATTCCGCCATCCATTCACGCAAGGCTGAAATAATAATTTCACGAGAGATCATAATGATTGCAGGAATCGTGATCCAAAAGGTATGTTGATATTCTACGATAAGTACGAGTGCGGCAACGACCATGACTTTATCTGCCACAGGATCTAAAAAGGCACCAAAGCTTGTGGTTTGTTTCCATTTACGTGCGAGATAACCATCGAGCCAGTCTGTTACACCGGCAATAAAGAAAATAAGCGTGGTAATAAATGGGGCAGATTCAAAAGGCAAATAAAAGGTGATCACAAAAAAAGGAATTAATACGACGCGAAAAATTGTGAGAAAAGTAGGAATATTAAATTTCATAGAAAATTAACCGCACTTTGGTTAGAGATGGACTTATTCTAAAGGATATCAGGTGATAAAAAAAGCCACGTAATGTGGCTTTATTGTAAAGATTTGATAAAGATTAAAGTTTATCCGCATTTTGTTTTAAGTATTTTGCAACGCCTTCGGGATTATCTTTCATCCCTTCTTTGCCTTTTTCCCATTGGGCAGGACAAACATCACCATGTTCTTCGTGGAATTGTAGGGCATCGACCATACGTAACATTTCATCAATATTGCGACCTAACGGAAGATCATTAACGATTTGGTGGCGAACAACACCATTTTTGTCAATTAAGAATGAAGCACGCAGAGCGACACCTTCGGTTGGATGTTCAATGCCGTACGCTTGGGCAATTTCATGTTTAATATCAGCGGCTAACGCATATTTAACTTGGCCGATACCACCGTTTTCAGTTGGTGTATTACGCCACGCATTGTGGGTGAATTGAGAATCAATAGATACACCAACGACTTCAACACCACGTTTTTTGAATTCCTCATAGCGGTGATCGAATGCGATTAATTCAGACGGACATACGAAAGTGAAATCTAATGGGTAGAAGAAAATTACGGCTGCTTTTCCTTCAATATGTTTTTTGAAGTTAAAATTATCAACAATTTCACCATTGCCTAAAACTGCAGATGAAGTAAAATCCGGTGCTTGGCGAGTTACTAATACCATAGTCTAATTCCTCTATTAAAAGTTTATTGATAGAAAAAACGGGTAATATTCCGGCATTATGTAGCGATTGCACAAAAGTGATTGTAGGGCATTTGTAGGGATACATATAACAATCCGTACATTTGTTGGGATTTTCGGTTTTTGCCCATTTGCTACACAATGCCGCAACATTCTATAAAATTTAACCACACTTTTATAGTGCTTTTGTTTCATTATCTTGTTTGTATTGTTTAAATTAGGTGAAATTTATGTCAAAAAATACTTCATTATCCACATTGCTTGTCCATAGTGGACGAGATAAACGATTTTCTCAGGGGGCAGTTAATCCTGTTGTTCAACGGGCATCTTCACTGGTTTTTGATACGATAGCGGATAAAAAACACTGCACGAAAAATCGTTATAAAGGTGAATTATTTTATGGTCGCAGAGGTACACTCACGCATTTTGCGTTACAAGATCTAATGTGTGAAATGGAAGGGGGGGCAGGCTGTTATCTTTACCCTTGTGGGGCAGCTGCCGTGACAAATACCATCTTATCTTTTGTAAAAACGGGTGATCATATTTTGATGAGCGGTGCTGCCTATGAACCTACACAAGATTTCTGCAATATTGTTTTGAAAAAAATGCAGATTGATACTACCTATTATGATCCTTTAATTGGTGAGAATATCGCCCAGCTTATTCAACCAAATACCAAGGTTCTTTTTTTAGAATCACCAAGTTCTATTACCATGGAAGTGCCAGATATTCCGACTCTCGTGAAAGTGGCCCGTTCGGTAAATCCTGAAATTGTGATTATGATTGATAACACGTGGTCGGCTGGTGTGTTATTTAAAGCATTAGAGCATGGGATTGATATTTCTATTCAAGCTGGGACGAAATATTTGGTGGGGCATTCGGATGTGATGATAGGCACAGCGGTAGCAAATGATCGTACTTGGGATCAGCTACGAGAGCATTCCTATTTAATGGGGCAAATGGTCGATGCGGATTCCGCTTATATGACGGCAAGAGGGATTCGCACTTTAGCGGTGCGATTAAAACAGCATCATGAAAGTAGTATCAAAATCGCAAAATGGTTAAGTGAGCAGCCACAAATGAAGGCAGTCTATCACCCGGCTTTACCAAGTTGCCCGGGACATGAATTTTTCCAACGTGATTTTAATGGCTCGAGCGGTTTATTTTCCTTTGAATTAACTCAACGTTTGACAGATGAGCAAGTCGCCCAATTTATGGATCATTTCAAACTATTCACCATGGCATATTCATGGGGAGGATTTGAATCCTTAATTTTATGCAATCAACCGGAAGAAATTGCCAAAATTCGCCCGAGTATCAAAAGAAAACTCACAGGCTCACTGATTCGTGTGCATATTGGTTTTGAAGATCCTGATGAATTAATTAATGATTTAAAAGCCGGTTTTGAACGAATTGCGTGACAGGTTTTATGATGAGTAAAAAGGCTTGTAGAATAAGCCTTTGTTTACTCACACTTTGAGTTGATTTATCATATTTTTCATTTTTTATAAAAGAGATTACAAATGAAGCATATTCATATTTTAGGTATTTGCGGCACATTTATGGGGGGCGTGGCGATGATTGCCAAACAGATGGGCTATAAAGTGACGGGATCAGATACGAATGTCTATCCACCGATGAGTACCTTTTTACAAGAACAAGGGATTGATATTATCCCTAATTATGATGTTGAACAACTTCAACCCGCACCGGATATGGTGATGATTGGAAATGCCCTAAAACGTAGTAATCCTTGTGTCGAGTACGTATTGGAAAATCGTTTGCCTTATACTTCCGGCCCACAATGGCTACATGATAATTTATTAAGAAATCGTTGGGTTTTGGCGGTTTCAGGTACCCATGGAAAAACCACCACAACCGGTATGCTGACCTGGATCTTGGAACAAAACGGCTTAAAACCCGGCTTTTTAATTGGTGGAATTGCCGGTAACTTCTGGACTTCCGCCCGTTTAGGAGAAAGCAATTTTTTTGTCATTGAGGCAGATGAATATGACACGGCATTTTTTGATAAGCGTTCTAAGTTTGTGCATTACAATCCTAAAACCTTAATTATTAATAACATCAGTTTTGATCATGCGGATATTTTTGATGATTTGAATGCGATTCAACGCCAATTTCATCATATGATTCGGACTATTCCAAGTAGTGGGCGTATTCTTTCTTTTGCTGATGAGCAAAGTGTAAAGGAAACATTAGCTATGGGATGTTGGTCTGAACAACAGTTTCTTGGAAAAGATAAGGAATGGTTTGCAGAACGTCTAACAACTGACGCTTCCCATTTTGCGGTATTCCATCATGGCGAAAAAGTGGCTGAAGTAAAATGGAATGTAGTTGGCGTGCATAATATGCATAATGCATTAATGGCAATCGCCGCAGCTTATCACGTAGGGGTATCTGTTGAGAAAGCTTGTGAAGCATTAGGTTCTTTTATTAATGCGAAACGTCGCCTAGAAGTGAAAGGGGAAGTCAATGGTATCACGGTTTACGATGATTTTGCTCATCATCCCGAAGCTATTCTTGCCACCTTAACGGCATTGCGTGATAAAGTCGGTGGGGGTGTCCGTATTCTTGCGGTACTAGAACCTCGTTCAAATACGATGAAAATGGGCGTGCATAAAGATGAAATTGCACCGGCATTAGGCAGAGCAGATGTCGTCTTTATGTTGCAGCCGGATAATATTCCTTGGGAAGTCGCAGAAATTGCTTCACAATGTGTGCAACCTGCATATTGGAGTGCAAACCTTGATAAGTTGGTTAATATGATCGTCGAAGAAGCCCAACCAACAGATCATATCCTTGTGATGTCAAACGGTAGTTTTGGCGGTATCCACCAAAAAATTTTAGATAGACTAAAATAATTTTTGATGAAAGTGCGGTTAGAAAATCATGTGTTTTTTAACCGCACTTTTGTTCTATTATTTGACTAGAAAGGAGGAAAAATGGCTGATCCACATATTCAGTCCCCAATGGATATTTGGGATAACATCACAGTGATAATTTATCGAACCGGGTTTGTTGTCGCCGCTTTTGGTATTTTGCTATTGACTTGGTTGCCAAGTTTGGCAGAAATCACGATTTTAATTGCTGCGACCTGTTGTGCCTCATCTTTGCATATTTATCTCAAACATTTTCGTTTAATCTTTCAATTTGCTACTTGGTTAGCTCTGGTTTGCTTCATTTTAGGTTGGCACGAACTGGCACTAGGCGGTGCATTAGTCACCTTAGGTGGGCTTTGTTTTAAAGAATATTTTTGTTTCCGAGTGCCATTATTAAATTTACAGCCTATTTTTGTGGCGATACTCTGGTTTGTTTGGGTATTTGAAAGCGGAATACTGACTCGGATCTTCTCAATGATTGTAGGGGTATTACTGTTGTTACTTGCCATTCAAAAATGGCGAATGCCATTGCATTTTGATATTGGCGATAAAACAAAATATCAGGTTTAAAATAGGGGATTATGTAGCAAATGCACAAAAACAGAAATTTCAACGATATGTAGGGACACACTGAGTGTGTCCGAATTTTAACATATTGAAATAATTTGATTTTATAGCGGACACACGCAGTGTGTTCCTACAATCTAACCAAAAAACAGATTTATACAATTGTTACAAAATAAAAAGAGCGGTCAATTTTACCGCTCTTTTTTACACATTATTAGTGTAGATAAGTCACCACAGCTAAGAAAACTTTTAATAGTGAGGCATTAATTAAGTCAATAAAAAATGCACCCACCATTGGTACGATTAAGAAAGCCTTGTGAGACGCACCGAAACGGCTAGTGATTGCTTGCATATTTGCTACTGCAGTTGGTGTTGCACCTAAACCGAAACCACAGTGTCCCGCACTGAGTACGATCGCATCGTAATCTTTACCCATGGCACGATAAGTCACATAAATAGCGAAGAACGCCATAAAGGCAACTTGAATTGCTAGGATAATTAATACATCTGTTGCAAGGCCGGCTAATTCCCAAAGTTTTAATGACATCAAGGCAATGGCTAAGAAGATAGATAATCCCACACTGCCGAGAACATCAATAGCTGAATCTGCCACACGGAATTTGAAGATATGTGCTAATGCATTACGAATGATAACGCCGGTAAATAAACACCAAACGAAGGTTGGTAATTGTAATGCCGTACCTTTTGTCACGCTGTCTAGATATTGACCGATCAATAGACAGAAAGACATCATTGCAATGGTTTCAATGATAGAACGTGCATTGACTTTACGTTGGTAGGTTGGATGCTCAAAGGCTTCTTGGACATCATCTACTTCATCATTTTCCGGGTTTTCCCCTTGTTTTTGACGATTTAGCAAGAAACGTGCTACCGGGCCGCCAATAATACCGCCGAAAACTAAACCGAATGTAGCACAAGCCATGGCAATTTCTGTTGCCGCCGGTAAGTTAAATTCCTTGATGAAGGTTTCAGCCCAAGCCGCACCGGTACCATGACCACCGGTTAAGGTGACGGAGCCCGCTAATAAACCATAGGCAGGGTCAATACCTAAAATCTGAGTGCCAGCAATACCGATCACGTTTTGGAAGAAAATTAACGCCGCGGCAACAAAAAGAAAAATAATTAATGGTTTTCCACCTTTAATTAAACGGGCAAAATTTGCACTTAAACCGATTGATGAGAAGAAAACTAACATCATTGTGGTTTGTAGGCTTTTCTCAAAGGTAAATGAAGTACCATCTATTTGATACCAAATTGTCAATGCGATAGCGATAATAAAACCGCCGACAACCGGTTCAGGAATATTAAAGTTTTTCAGTACGCTAATGCGTTTTACTAAAAAATAGCCTAATAATAAAACAAGGCTGGCGAGTGCCAGTGTTTGATAAGTATCGAAAACAATATTCACGAAGTATTCTCCTCTTAGTTTGTTTTGGAAAATTTATGTGTTGTGTTCAGGATCAATCACCGTAATATCCACATTGCTGTGTAAGCCTCGGGGGAGTTGCGATCCTTTTCTGCCTCGTTCTGTGCGGAACTTTTGCAGATCTTCTGGCTTTAATGTCATTTTTCGTTTGCCGGAGTGGAACTCAAGAGCGGCTTGATCTGAAATGAGCAATAATTTCACTAATAATTCGCTACGATCTTTTGCATGAGTCGCAGAAATACTCACGATTTTATTGCCTTTACCTTTTGATAATACCGGTAAATCTTGTACCGGGAAAATTAACATTCTGCCGGCTGAAGTCAAGGCAACGAGAAGTGCGCTTGAATCCGACAGAATTTTTGGCGGCAACACTTTGGCATTTTCTGGTAAAGAAATCAAGGCTTTTCCTGCTTTGTTACGTGCAATTAGATCTTCAAATTTACAAATGAATCCATAGCCCGCATCAGATGACATCAATAATTCCTGTTGATCCGCTTCCATGATGACATGCTCAATAGTGGCACCAACAGGCAGAGTTAATCTACCTGTAAGTGGTTCGCCCTGTGAGCGGGCAGAGGGCAGGGTGAGCGGATCAACGGCATAGCTGCGTCCGGTGCTGTCAATAAATACGGCAGCTTGGTTGCTTTTACCACAAGCATGAGCGCGATAACCATCACCGGCTTTATAACTTAATGCTTTTGGATCAATATCATGCCCTTTGGCACAGCGTACCCAGCCCATTTCCGACAAAATAACAGTAACCGGTTCTGCCGGTGTCATTTCGCTTTCTGAAATCGCTTTGGCTTCTTCACGTTCGACTAATTGTGACATCCGTGGACTGGCGTATTTCTTAGCATCTTCTTGGATTTCTTTCTTAATGAGCGTATTGAGACGACGTTCAGAGCCTAAAATCGCTTCTAAATTTGACCGCTCTTTTTCCAACTCATTTTGTTCGGCACGAAGTTGGTGCTCCTCTAATTTTGCTAAGTGACGCAAGCGTAAGTTTAAAATCGCATCGGCTTGCTCATCACTTAAGTTAAAGCGTGCCATGAGTTCTGTTTTGGGATCATCCTCATGGCGAATAATCTCAATGACTTCATCAATATTTAAGAAGGCAATCATTAATCCTTCTAAAATATGCAGACGGGAAAGCACTTTATCAAGACGATATTGCAAACGGCGTGTCACCGTAGTGCGGCGGAAATGTAGCCATTCATTGAGAATTTGCACTAACCCTTTTACTGCCGGTTTATGATCAAGCCCAATCATATTCATATTCACCCGATAGCTTTTTTCCAGATCGGTGGTGGCGAATAAATGTGCCATGAGGGCATCGGTATCCACCCGATTGGAACGAGGCACGATGACAATACGAATCGGGTTTTCGTGATCGGCTTCATCACGAATATCTTCCACCATCGGCAATTTTTTCGCCGTCATTTGATCGGCAATTTGCGCAATGATTTTAGAGGGCGAAGCTTGGTGTGGCAGGGCGGAAATAATAATTTCCCCGTCTTCTTTTTTCCATGTCGCACGCATTTTTATCGAGCCACGGCCTTGTTCGTAAATTTTACGAATTTCCGTTTTTGGCGAAATAATTTCTGCTTCAGTTGGAAAATCCGGCCCTTGTACAATGTTTAATAGATCATCAAGATTAGCTTTGGGACTATCAAGTAATAAAACGGCAGCATCGGCAATTTCATTAATATTATGAGGGGGAATATCCGTTGCCATTCCTACCGCAATCCCTGTTGTACCGTTAAGTAAGATATGGGGTAAACGTGCAGGCAAATATTGCGGTTCTTCTAACGTACCGTCAAAGTTCGGTTGATAATCTACCGTGCCTTGTCCGAGTTCGGACAGTAAAATTTCAGAAATTTTGGACAGGCGTGATTCCGTATAACGCATTGCCGCAAAAGATTTGGGATCATCAGGCGCACCCCAGTTACCTTGACCGTCCACCAATGGATAACGATAAGAAAAGGGTTGGGCCATCAATACCATGGCTTCATAGCAAGCGGAATCCCCGTGAGGGTGGAATTTACCCAACACATCCCCCACCGTCCGTGCGGACTTTTTGTATTTTGCGGTGGCATTTAAGCCAAGTTCTGACATGGCATAGACAATACGGCGTTGTACGGGTTTTAAGCCATCGCCAATAAAAGGCAATGCACGATCCATAATGACGTACATGGAATAATTAAGATAGGCACTTTCGGTAAAAGTGCGGAGCGGCATTTGCTCAATGCCTTCATAGTTGATATTTGTACTCATATAAATTTTCCCATTACACCGTTAAATCCACTTGATCGCCTTTGGTTTGTAGCCAATTTTTTCGATCTTCGGAACGTTTTTTCGCCAACAACATATCCATCAATTCTAAGGTTTCTGTACCTTGTTCTTCTTCTGAATTGTAGGTTAATTGCACCAAACGGCGGGTATTCGGATCCATGGTGGTTTCCCGTAATTGAGAAGGATTCATTTCACCCAAACCTTTAAAACGTTGAACATTTGGTTTACCTTTTTTATTTTTCAGGCGATCTAAAATTGCCTCTTTTTCCCCTTCATCCAAGGCGTAGAACACTTCTTTATTTAAATCAATGCGGTAAAGAGGGGGCATTGCCACATAAACGTGTCCCTCTTGTACTAATTTGGGGAAATGACGTAAGAATAAGGCACAAAGTAATGTCGCAATGTGTAAACCGTCTGAGTCGGCATCAGCGAGGATACAGACTTTTCCGTAGCGTAGTTGGGACAGATCATCACTGTCCGGATCGATGCCTAATGCCACCGCGATATCGTGAATCTCTGTGGAACCGAGAACCTGTTCCGGTGAAACCTCCCAGGTGTTCAAAATTTTTCCCCGTAACGGCAAGATTGCCTGATATTCCCGATCTCGGGCTTGTTTTGCCGAGCCGCCCGCAGAATCCCCTTCCACTAAAAATAATTCAGTTTTTTCCAGATCTTGTGAACCACAATCTGCTAATTTACCCGGTAATGCCGGGCCGCTTACCAGTTTTTTCCGCACCACTTTTTTGGCGGCACGCAAACGGCGTTGGGCAGAGCTGATCGCCATTTCTGCCAGTTTTTCCGCATCTTGGACATTTTGGTTAAGCCATAGGCTGAAGGCATCTTTTAAAACGCCGCTGACAAAGACTGCACTTTGACGAGATGATAAGCGTTCTTTGGTTTGTCCGGCAAATTGGGCATCTTGCATTTTGAGCGAGAGAATATAAGCACAACGATCCCAAATATCATCAGCGGTGAGCTTAACACCACGAGGGAGCAGATTGCGAAATTCGCAAAATTCACGAATCGCATCAAGCAAACCTTGGCGTAAACCATTGACGTGTGTGCCGCCTTGAATAGTTGGGATCAAATTTACATAGCTTTCACCGATCAATTCTCCGCCCTCAGGCAGCCATAATAATGCCCAACTGACCGCTTCATTATTGCCTTTAAATTCGCCCACGAAAGGTTTTTCCGGCAAGGTTTCATAACCGTTGACAGCTTCAATAAGATAGTCGGACAAACCGTCTTCATATAGCCATACATCTTGTGTGTTGTTGATTTTATCCGTGAATTTAATTTCCAGCCCTGAACATAACACGGCTTTGGCACGCAATAAATGGCGTAAGCGACTGACGGAAAATTTTGCACTATCGAAATATTTCGGGTTAGGTTTGAAGTGAACGGTCGTACCGGTAGTGCGTCTGCCGCAGGTGCCGACCACTTCCAATTCTTCCACTTTTAGCCCATTTTCAAAAGCGATTTTATATACTTCGCCATTGCGTTTGACTTGAATATCCACTCGCTCGGAAAGGGCATTCACCACAGAAATCCCTACGCCGTGCAAACCACCGGCGAATTCATAGTTTTTATTGGAAAATTTACCACCGGCGTGAAGTTTGGTTAAAATCACTTCCACGCCTGACACGCCCTCTGTCGGGTGAATATCCACGGGCATTCCCCGACCGTTATCAATGACTTCAAGCGATTGATCAGCGTGCAAAATCACTTCAATTTTTGTGGCGAATCCGGCAAGGGCTTCATCCACACTGTTATCAATGACTTCTTGGGCAAGGTGGTTTGGACGGGTGGTGTCAGTGTACATACCCGGGCGGATTTTCACCGGTTCGAGATCTTTTAATACGGTAATTTCTTGAGCTGAATAATTGGCTGTCATTTGGTTATTCGTTAAATATGAAAAAATTGCGAAAGAGTGTATCAAAAAGTGCAGTCATTTTCGACCGCACTTTTAATCATAAAGGCTTGGGTCATTTTCACTTGGGCGTGTTTTAAAACGGCGGTGTAACCACATATATTGTGCTACTCCTTTTAGAATTTCTTTTTCCACCACTTGATTCATCCTGGCGGCAACAGAGGTTTCATCCGCTAAATCGGTAAAATCAACAGGAGCGGAAATACTCACCGTATAGCCTGAGCCATCTTTGTTACGTAAAGGGGCAAAGGGAACGATTTTACTTTTCGGAGAGGATTTTAATAGATAGTAGCTGCCGGTGGTAGTGCAAGCATCGGGTACGGCAAAAAATGGTACAAATACCGCATTTTTTCGCCCATAATCGTGATCAGGCGCATACCAAATGGTTTCACCTTGGCGCAGGGCTTTAATCATACCTCGAAGATCTTTACGATCTAACATATCTTTATTGGAACGCAAACGCCCTTGCGTTTGTAGCCAGTCCATTAGAGGATTGTCATTAGGGCGATACACGCCCAATCCCGGGTGATGTAACCCCACAATACGCGCACCTAGTTCCAGAGTGAGAAAATGGACACCGACAAAAATAATACCGTCTTGTTGGCTCTCTTTGAGATGATGTAAGCCCTCAATTTTCGACCATTTTTTTATGCGGGCATCAGACCAAAACCAAGCCATACCCGTTTCAATAATCGCCATACCAACAGCACGCAAATTCTCTTTTAGGATATTTTCCCGTTCTTTTTCCGACATTTCAGGAAAGCAAAGTTCAAGATTGCGGTGCGCGATAGCAGCACGGCGTTTGCCGATTTTTAATCGGGAAAAAAGCCAGCCCAAGCCGTTACCGATGTGGCGTAAAATTGGGTAGGGCAACAGTAAAATGGCACGCCAAAGAGCAAGTCCAAGCCAGAATCCCCAATATTTAGGGGCAAGAAAAGTGCGTTGAAACCTAGGGAGTTTGTTATTTTTCATTATCATTCTCCATGAAATTGCGCGGTAGTTTAACGTAAAAATGACTTGTGGTAAAATCACGTCAATTTTTTCCAAGAGAGAATAGCATGGCTCAGTATTTAGCAGAATTTAAACAGGCAAAAGTCCTTGTATTAGGCGATGTAATGCTTGATCGTTATTGGTTTGGTGCAACCAACCGAATTTCACCTGAGGCACCGGTGCCGGTGGTGCGAGTGCAAGAAAATGAAGAACGTGCCGGTGGTGCAGCGAATGTGGCGATGAATATTGCCTCACTGAATGTGCCTGTACAATTAATGGGATTGATTGGGCAAGATGAAACCGGTGCAGCATTGTCTAATTTGCTTAAAGAACAAAAAATTGATTGTAATTTTGTCGCATTAAGTACCCACCCGACCATTACTAAATTACGTATATTATCCCGTCATCAACAGCTTTTACGCCTTGATTTTGAAGAAGATTTTAACAATGTAGATTGTCAGGATTTACTTTCTAAGCTGGAAAGTGCGGTTAAAAATTACGGTGCTTTAGTGCTTTCCGATTATGGTAAAGGTACACTGAAAGACGTGCAAAAAATGATTCAAATTGCCCGTCAGGCGAATGTGCCGGTGTTAATTGATCCAAAAGGCACGGATTTTGAGCGTTATCGTGGGGCGACCTTGCTCACACCCAATATGGCAGAATTTGAAGCTGTAGTGGGCAAATGCAACACGGAAGAAGACATCATTGAAAAAGGCTTGAAATTAATTTCTGACATAGAATTGACCGCACTTTTGGTGACCCGTTCAGAAAAGGGCATGACCTTACTTCGTCCAAATCAAGAACCTTATCATTTACCAACCGTAGCGAAAGAAGTCTTTGATGTGACTGGCGCAGGGGACACGGTGATCAGTGTATTGGCAACCGCACTGGCAGATGGGCGTTCTTTTGAAGAGTCCTGCTATTTAGCGAATGTTGCCGCAGGCATTGTGGTAGGGAAATTGGGAACATCAACAGTTTCCAACGTTGAGCTTGAAAATGCGATCCATGCACGTCCGGAAACCGGTTTTGGTATTATGACGGAAACTAAGCTCAAAGAAGTCGTCAAACAAGCGAAAGCCCGTGGTGAAAAAATTGTGATGACAAACGGCTGTTTTGATATTTTACATCCGGGTCATGTGTCTTATCTTGAAAATGCCCGTAAATTAGGTGATCGTTTAATTGTTGCTGTGAACAGCGATGATTCTGTCAAACGCTTAAAAGGCGAAAGCCGTCCAATTAATCATCTTGATTCCAGAATGGCAGTATTGGCTGGGTTATCCTCCGTGGATTGGCTTGTGCCTTTCTCGGAAGATACGCCACAACGCTTAATTGCTGAAATCTTACCGGATTTATTGGTGAAAGGCGGCGATTATAAACCGGAAGAGATTGCCGGTAGCCAAGAAGTGTGGGCAAATGGCGGGGACGTGAAAGTATTAAACTTTGAAAATGGTTGCTCTACCACAAATGTGATTGAAAAGATTAAATTGTTGAAAGATTAAATTGAAATAAAAGGTTGGGAATGCCCAACCTTTTATTAATTATGAATGAAATTTCTCAATCTCTTTTTCGCTACTTTTTACAAAAAAATAAATCATCCCTGCAATCACAAAAGTGAAACCTAATGAAACAATCCAATAACCGGGACCGAAAGCAGTGGGATTGACTGTCATATAAATGAGTGAGCCAACAGTGCATAAAATCACACCAATACGTAATCCCCATTGAATCATTTGATTTTGTTTTTCTTGCAAGAAGTGTTGCATAAATAGCATCATTGTCATGATAGCCGGGAATAGAATTAAGCTCACATCTAAGTGTAACATTCTGAAGGCAAAACCAAAATCAGCTAAAGGGACATCATTTGATGAGCTGTATAAGTTAGCTTGATATTCTTGTAAAAAGCCCATTCCCGCAACAGTGATAATAATACAAGTCCAAGTTAATAATAGACCGCCTAACGTATATTTAGCTGTTTGAGTTAAAGTTTCATGATTTATTCTTTTGCCAAATAATATTGCAAGAATCATAAATAATCCTCCGAAGAGAAATAATGTTCCAATCACAAAATCAACAAGATCAATACCTGCTACGCTTTGTCCACGTGCAGCATAGAATCCTTTTTCTGTAAATATATGTGGAATTTGCCAATTTACACCGGCAAAACCGGCTACAGCTAAAATAATCGTCATTAAAATTAATCCAATGGTTGCCATATATTCACCACTGATTTTAAGTGTTTTGGCTATACCTGTTAGATTTTTACTATATTTCCAACTTATGATTGAGAGAATTAATCCAATAATGGCAATTACAATCATATCTGAGTGTGCACGTAATAAATTATCATTCCATTCTGTTAATGAGTAGCCAATGTGGTTAGCATAAGCACTAAATATTCCCAAAATATCGCCGTAATCTAAAATTACGCCCATAAGATCGCCAATTAGTGCTGCAATAATTGCAGATCCTGAGGAGGTGGTGACGAGATAGTAAGTTGATGAATGTTTTAATGTTTTATTTTGGGTATTTAAAAGTCCGATAAATAAGGCTATTAAGATAGCATCTAACGAAAAAAATGAGAGAGTTTGGTACCATAACCATAATTTAGTTTCTTCCATAGAGCGGTTAATCGCACCACCTGTAATACCAAAGAAAATTGTAGAAACAGTGCAGTAAAAAATAATTTTTTTATAAACATTTTTTAAATCAAAAATTTGGCTAATACTTAAACACGTTAATCCGGCTAAACCAACAGTAAGTCCGTGGAAATACATGATTCGTGAATAATCTACAGGGGTTTTTCGATCCACAAAAATAGAAAAAGGATTAGAGATAAAAATACTGCCAATTGCATAAACGAGCAAAGCAATAAGTAATAGTTTGATAATTGGTTGCCAGGAATAGCCTGCAATACCAAGTTCTGTAGAATTTGATTCTTTGGATTGGTTCATAGGAGCCTCGAATAAAATTTTTATTTGATTGAATTAAGGGAGCTAATAGTAGAAATAAGAAAATAATCCTATATCGTACTTTATTATAATTTTAGTACTATATAGGATTAAATCAATAGGGGAATGTAAAAAAATGTAAAATAGTATTTTGAGAAAAGAAAAAAGTGGGATACCCCACTTTTATTATTTTAAGATTTTTTTCATCATAATATCCGTTTGAGCATCATTTCCCATCATAAAGGTGTGCTTGTCAAATTCTACAAAGCCATTTTTTCGATAGAAATTTTGAGCTTTATGATTATGTTCCCATACGCCAAGCCAGATATAGTCTGCTTGGTATTTTTGAGCAATATCTAAAGCTTGTTGAAATAGGGCTTGTCCCACGCTTTTGCTATGATATTGATTCAATACATAAATACGCTGAATTTCAACCGCACTTGGTGATTGTTTTTCTGTTTGTGCGGCGCCTAAATTCACTTTTAGGTAGCCGAGTATTTCACCTTCGGATTCTGCCACATAAAAGAGCATTTCTTTGTTTTCTAATTCACTTTCGAGTTGTGTGAGACTAAAACTTTCTTGCAGATAGTTTTGCATATCCTCATCACTACAAGTGCCGACAAAGGTTTCAAAGAACGTTTGTTTACTTAAAGTTTGTAGCGCATTAACATCGTTTAAAGTGAGTTTTTTGATATTTAATTGATTTTCCATTCGTAGTTTACCCATTCGTTATTTTGTTGTGCTCCAAGCTTTTTGTAAAAATGTTTTCCGCTTTCGTTCCAAGAAGCAACTGTCCATTTTATTTGCTGACAACCGTAATTTTGAGCTTCAGCTTTTAAGGCTTGCATTAATTTTTCACCGATTTTCCGTCCTCGATAATGTTCATCAATATAGAGTTCTTTGAGGTAAATAGCAGGGCGATTTTGAGCGGTATAAGGCAGAAAATAATAAACGGCAATGCCTACAATATTTTCTTTATCAGTGGCGACCAGACAATAAAAATCTGGTGGGTTTTTATTAAAACCACATTCTTCGACAATTTTAGGGGTAATGGCAAAGTTATCAATATAGTGTTCAAAAATAGCGAGTTCTTTCATTAAATGCCATATTTTTTCACAATCTTGTCGTTTAGCTTTTCTAATGAGAATGTTCATTTTCCTATCCTCGTTTTTGGTTAAGTTGTTGTGAAAAGATATCAAGTAATCGTTCCACTTCGGTTAAAAGTGCGGTCAATTTTTCAGAAGAATATTGTTGTTCTGTCTGCCATTCAATTTGAGTTATTTCTGCAATGATTGGCTCAATAAACATTTTGCCTTCTTCAGTCAATCCAATCTGCTTACTACGTTTATCTTTTTCATCTGTGATAAATTGTAAGTAGCCTTTGTTATCAAGTTGTTTACAGATTGATGTGACAGTTTGTTTTGGTAAACTCCACCGTTCCCCTATGGCAGTAGGCGATGATGTTCCATTGCGTCCAATATGATAGAGAAAATGGAGTTCGTTCAAGGTGATTCCTTTCTGTTTAGACCAATTTGCATAGAGAGAGGATAGCTTTGCGGAAAGATCTGAAAGTTTATCGAATTGTGTTGGCATAATTAGTCCTATTTCGTTCGGTTTTTTTTTGCTATTTTAGTACGAAATAAGATTAAATCAAGCCTAGGATTTTGGATATGATAGGAATGACTTGCTTTTGTTATACACAATAGATAGAATGCCCACTCCTTGTCATCGCTGAGTTAGAGATCGGCGAATGATGTATCAACAACACTACCTTTTAGGAGTAAAAAATGTCTCTAAGTACTGAAAAAAAAGCGGCAATCGTTGCTGAATTTGGTCGCGATGCGAAAGATACCGGTTCTTCTGAAGTTCAAATCGCATTATTAACTGCACAAATCAACCACTTGCAAGCACACTTTGCTGAGCATAAAAAAGACCACCATGGTCGTCGTGGTTTATTACGTATGG
The DNA here is from genome assembly GCF_001999285.1 of Rodentibacter genomosp. 1. GTDB lineage: Bacteria > Pseudomonadota > Gammaproteobacteria > Enterobacterales > Pasteurellaceae > Rodentibacter. Next base: position 171,461 of record NZ_MLHN01000003.1, on the reverse strand, counting down.
TTTCTCGTCGTCGTAAACTTTTAGACTACTTAAAACGTACGGATCTTGCTTTATATCAAAGCACTATCGCACGTTTAGGTTTACGTCGCTAATTTTTATTCCAATATTAAACAATTTAGCCCTCAATTTTGAGGGCTTTTTTGTGTGTAGTAATATGCTTAGAAAAGTTCGAGCGATTTGGTTGAACCTACTTTTTATTCCTCCGCTTTCTTCTTCAAATAAGTATAAAGCTCATCTTTAATCCGTAATTTTTCTTTCTTCAAGATCTCAATTTCCGTATGAGTTGCGAGCGTAATATTTTCCTCTTTATTTTTAATATCATGATCTAATTCATTATGTTTTTTAAATAAACGATCAAAATAAGCATCATGATTCTTAAGTTTGGTGATTAATTCTCTAAATTCGGGAAACATAGGTAAGCTCCTGTGAATGGTTAAAAACTGTTTCTACTTTAACCTATTTATAAAAAATTAATAGAACCGAATCACAAAAATTTGAACCGGATCACAAAATAAAATCCTTATTCTCCATTGGGTTTTAACTGGTTTATTTAGTGAATCCACGCTAGAATAAGGGCATTTTATTTCAATGAAAAACTAAGGAAATGCAATGATCGATCCAAATTTACTCCGCAACAATTTGGCGGAAGTCGCAGAAAAACTAAAAATTAAACGTCACTTCATTCTTGATACCGAAAAACTTGTGGCGTTGGAAGAACAGCGTAAAACACTTCAAGTTAAAACAGAAACCTTGCAGGCGGAACGTAATACTCGCTCGAAGGCTATCGGGGCGGCAAAAGCCCGTGGTGAGGATATTGCCCCATTACTTGCTGAAGTCGATAATATGGGCAACCAATTAAATGAAGCGAAAACTCAATTAGATGAAGTTTTGGCGGAAATCAATCAAATTGCATTAACCATTCCAAATTTACCGGCAGATGACGTGCCGCTTGGTAAAGATGATTCAGAAAACCTCGAAATTTTACGTTGGGGAACGCCAAGAGTTTTTGATTTTGAAATTAAGGATCATGTTACTTTAGGTGAGCAAATTGACGGTTTGGATTTTGCTGCCGGAGCAAAATTGGCGGGGGCGCGTTTCGCCGTGATGAAAGGGCAAATTGCTAAAATGCATCGTGCTTTAGCCCAATTTATGTTGGATCTTCATTCGGAACAACATGGTTATTTAGAAACCTATGTGCCTTATTTGGTTAATCATGCAACCCTTTACGGTACAGGGCAATTACCAAAATTTGGTGAGGATTTATTTCATACCAATGCTTTAGAAGGGGAGCAGCCTTACGCCTTAATTCCAACGGCGGAAGTACCTGTAACGAATTTAGTCCGTGATGTGATTCTTGATGACGCAGAATTACCGATCAAAATGACCGCACATACGCCATGTTTCCGTTCAGAGGCAGGATCTTACGGGCGTGATACGAGAGGTTTAATCCGTATGCACCAGTTTGATAAAGTGGAAATGGTGCAAATTGTTGATCCGGATAAATCAATGGAAGCCCTTGAAGAATTAACCGGTCATGCGGAAAAAGTATTGCAATTACTCAATCTTCCTTATCGTAAAGTATTACTTTGTACCGGTGATATGGGCTTTGGTTCTTGTAAAACCTATGATTTAGAAGTGTGGGTGCCGGCACAGGATACTTATCGTGAAATTTCATCTTGTTCTAATATGTGGGATTTCCAAGCCCGCCGCATGCAAGCCCGTTGTAAAGCGAAAGGGGATAAGAAAACCCGTTTAGTGCATACGTTAAATGGCTCGGGGTTAGCGGTAGGGCGTACGTTAGTTGCCGTACTTGAAAACTATCAAAATGCCGACGGCTCAGTTACCGTACCGGAAGTTTTGCGTCCGTATATGGGCGGGTTAGAGGTTATCGGCAAATAATACCGATATTCGGCGAGTAAAAAGTGCGGTCAATTTTAACCGCACTTTTTGTTTTCTATATACTACAATCGTTTTTTATAATACTGCTACTGCGGCATCATAATTCGGTTCGCTTTTAATTTCAGACACCAATTCGCTGTGTAACACATTGTTGTTTTCATCTAACACGATCACAGAGCGGGCAGTTAAACCGGCAATCGGGCCGGTTGCAATAGCTACACCTAAGCTCTCATGAACATCTTTATGGCGGAAAGTGGAAAGTGTTTGCACATTTTCAATGCCCTCTGCACCACAAAAACGGGCTTGAGCAAAAGGGAGATCCGCTGAAATACATAATACGACGGTATTTTCCAAATTTGCCGCACGTTGGTTGAATATACGTACTGATGTCGCACAAATACCGGTATCAATACTTGGGAAAATATTTAATACTTTGCGTTTTCCAGCAAAACTTTCTAAGGTGACATCCGCCAGATCTTTATTGGTTAAGATAAGGTTATCAACTTTTTCACCTTTTTGTGGAAAATAACCTTTAATTTCAATGGGATTTCCCATCATTGTTACTACTGTCATAAAAAGCTCCTAGTTAGCTTGAGTTAAATTGAGCACGTTAATTAGTGCGGTAAAAAATTTGTCGTTTTCGTGAGGTAATCCAATACTAATGCGTAAATGATTCGGCATTCCGTAGCCAGCAATGGGGCGGACAATCACGCCTTCTCGCAATAACGCCTCATAAATTGGCATAGCAGGCTTTTTGAAGTCGATTGTAATGAAATTGCCTTTTGAGGGAATATAATCCAAGCCGTATTGTTGGCAGAAATGTTCATAACGAGCCATTTCAGCACGGTTATTTGTTGCCACTTTTTCAATGAAAGCGTCGTCATTCATCACGGCAATCGCTGAGGCAAGCGCTAAACTATTGCAGTTAAATGGCTGACGAACACGGTTTAATAAATCGGCAATTTCAGGATTAGACACCGCATAGCCAATCCGTAAGCCGGCTAATCCATAGGCTTTCGAGAGTGAACGGGAAATTATGAGATTAGGGTATTTTTTCAATAAACCGAAAGAATCGATCCGTTCTTCGGGCAGGGTAAATTCCGTATAGGCTTCGTCTAATATGAGCAGTACGTTTTCCGGTACTTTTTCTAAAAACGCATCAATTTCCTGTTCTGTGAGAAAATTCCCCGTCGGATTGTTCGGATTCGCAATAAAAATTAATTTGGTTTTATTGGAAAGTGCGGTCAAAAATCCCGCTAAATTGTGTCCCCAATCCTTTGCCGGAATTTCTTTTGCCGTGGCATTAATCGCCTTTGTCACAAGGGGGTAAACGATAAAAGCATATTGTGAATAAATGATTTCGTCCTCTTCACCGGCAAAAGTATGGGCGAAGAGTTCAAGTAAATCATTTGAACCGTTGCCTAAGGTAATTTGATTCGGCTGAACACCAAATTTTTTGGCGATGGTTTGCTTTAGCTCAAAGCCATTTGCATCAGGGTAACGGGTGAGCTGATCCAATTGGTTGATAATGGCTTGTTTTGCACTCTCGGGAAAACCGAATGGGTTTTCATTAGAGGCAAGTTTAACGATATTAGAAATACCGAGTTCACGTTCAAGTTCTTCGATCGGTTTACCCGCCTGATAAGGGGAAAGCGATTTTACGCCTTGATTGGCGATATTAATATATTGCATAGTTTTACATTTATTAAGATAGAAGGGCGTTTTATCACGCCCACAACATTGAGCGTTGAATTTACTATTATGCCTTTGTTACGCTTAGGAGAGATTCTCCGCTTCAAATTTTTTCATAAATTCAATTAACGCTTCCACACCTTCTAAAGGCATTGCATTATAAATGGAGGCACGCATACCACCCAGAACTTTATGACCTTTTAACGCTTGTAAGCCGGCTGCCGTTGATTCTGAGACGAATTTTGCATCTAATTCCGGGTTGCCGGTAACGAAGGTGACATTCATTGTGGAGCGATTTTCTTTTGCCACAACATTTCGGTAGAGTTTGCTGGAATCAATATAATCATAAAGGGTTTTCGCCTTTAGTTCATTTCGTTTAGCAATCATTTTCAAGCCACCGAGTGCTTTAATATGTTTAAATACTAAAGAGCATAAATACCAAGCAAAAGTTGGTGGGGTATTGATCATTGAATCCGCATCTCGTTGTATTGCATAGTTCCAAATGGAAGGCGTTTCTTTACGCGCATTGCCAATCAAATCTTCACGAACAATCACCAATGTAATCCCGGCTGGGCCGAGATTTTTTTGCGCACCGGCATAAATTACACCGAATTTGCTAATATCAATTTCACGAGAAAGAATATTAGAGGACATATCCGCGACAAGTACGGCATTTCCAACCTTTGGTACGTCAAAAATTTCTACGCCGCTAATAGTTTCATTAGGGCAATAGTGGACGTAACCATACTGATCGGCAATATCACTGAAATCTAATCGGGTTATACGGGTATTATTGCCATTTTCAACAATCGTAATTTCATCAATTTCTGCAAAATTGCGAGCTTCTTTTGCCGCAGTTGCAGACCAATGTCCGCTATTTAAATAAAGTGCTTTTCCTTTTTGGCCGATAAGGTTCATTGGCAATGCAGCAAATTGACCACGTGCACCACCTTGTAAAAATAACACACGATAGTTGTCCGGAATGTTATAGATTTCGCGTAGATCTTTTTCTGCTTCTGCGATGAGTGACATAAAATATTTGCCACGGTGGCTCACTTCCATCACGGACACGCCTTGTCCTAACCAGTTGGTGAGTTCCGCTTGTGCTTTGTGCAATACTTCAGGAAAAATCATAGCCGGACCGGCACTAAAATTGAAGACTTGAGACATTGTGTTTCCTTGTTTTTTGAAAAATAATAGACCACGTTTTATCACTAGAAAAGCGGATAATCAATGGTTTTTAGAAAAAACCGAGATTTTTTTGATATAAGCCACAAAATTTAAATTTAAGGTTTTGACGACAGGGGAAAAAAAAGCTAAATTACGGTCAGTTATTTTGTCTAAATAGAGAGAGCAATTATGGAAACAGTGAACAAACAATCCTTTCAAGAAGTATTAGAATATGTGCGTATGTATCGTTTAAAAAATAAATTAAAGCGTGATATTGAAGACATTAGCCGTAAAATTCGCGATAACCAAAAACGCGTATTATTACTTGATAATTTGAATCAATATATTCGTGATGATATGGATATTGAAGATGTTCGTGCCATTATTGAGAATATGCGTGATGATTATGAAGCACGTGTTGATGATTATACAATTCGTAGTGCGGAGCTTTCTACTCAACGCCGTGAAATCAGTGGAAAAATGAAAGAGCAAAAGAAATCTCACGAAAATTTGCTAAAGAAATCAAAATAAAGTCATAGAATAAACATCACCAATAAAAACAACCGCACTTTAGCAATTAAAGTGCGGTTACTTTTTAGATTATTTTCATTGAATGGTGGATAAAATTTAACGCTAATTCAGTAAGTTTTTTCCCATCAGGAAAAATAAGATCAGGTGCAATTTCTACTAAAGGCACAACCACAAACTCCCGATTGTGCATATCATAATGGGGGACGGTTAAGCGCTCATTTTGAATGATTTCATTGCCGTAGAGCAGAATATCTAAATCCAATGTTCGTTCACCCCAACGACGTAAACGTACCCGCCCTTGTTCATTTTCGATACGTTGTAATTCATCTAACAATGATAATGGGGGAAGTGCGGTTGTAATTTTTGCTACTGCATTGACATAATCCGGCTGATCTTGTGGACCGAGCGGTTTGCTTTGATAAAATGAACTTACCGCAAGAAGTTGGGTTTTCGGTAGGTTTTCAATCCCGTTTAATGCACTATTGAGCTGCTCAACGGGGGTGTTTAAATTGCTACCAAGGGCGATATAAGCAGTGATCATCGTTGTTATTCCAATTTTCTTATACTTATTTTGGGTTACGACGTTTACGGGGGCGGAAGTATTTTTTCTTCGGTTTTGGATGTAAACGTTGCTGCTCTTGGACAAGTTGATGACGTTGTTCGCTATTGCTGAATTGATATTCATGCCACCATTTAGCGAGTTCAACGATCTCACCACCTTCAATTTCAGCACGCATCATTAATAAGTCAAAGGCTGCACGAAATTTGGGATGTTCCAGAAGGCGTACAGGTGTTGAACCGGTGCGTTTGAGCAATTGTAATTGCAAGAACCAAATGTCACGAATCACTGCGGTATGACGACGTGGTGCCGCTAACGTGTGACAACATAAGTCTAAAATCTCATTACCTGCTAAAGCATAAGCATCGTGATTATTTAATCCCCCCTCATTTTTTAAAATTTCCACTTTTTCACGTAATGGATACCAAAAAAAAGCAGCAAATAAAAAGGCGGGGTTAATGCGTAATTTATCCGCAATACGCTCATCTGTTGAAGTGAGGGCAATAATAATCATCCTTTCGGCAAAACTGTCTTCTTTTTCCGTGAAAAAAGGTGTGAGGCCGGGAAATAGCTGTTCAAACAACCCGTATTGACGTAGTAAACGATAAGTTTTTACACCCTGCCCGGTTTGTAATAATTTTAAACTTTCATCAAATAAACGTGCCGGCGGAATATTTTTTAGTAAATGTGCTAATTCACGAATGGGCTGTTCGCTTGGTTTTTCAAGGAACATATCTAATTTCGCCATAAATCGAATTGAGCGGAGCATCCGCACCGGATCTTCTTGATAGCGGGTGATAGGATCGCCAATTAAACGTAATTTACCGGCTTTGAGATCAGCAATACCGTTGAAATCGTCACGTAGCGTATTATCTTGAGGATTATAATAAAGAGCATTTACGGTGAAGTCTCGGCGTTCTGCGTCTTGTTCAACAGAACCATAGACGTTATCACGTAAAAGCATCCCCTCATCATTTTGTTTTGCTTGCTGTTCGCTATGGGCATCATTATGATTGGCACGGAAAGTTGCAACTTCAATAATATCGCGGCCAAACATAATATGTGCTAGGCGAAAACGACGACCGACTAAGCGACATTGGCGTTGAAAAATTTTTTGAATTTGCTCAGGTCGGGCATTGGTAGCAACATCGAAATCTTTTGGGTGTTTACCCAATAAAAGATCCCGAATACATCCGCCGACAATATAGGCTTCAAACCCTTGTCGTTGCAATTTTTCTACGACGGTAAGTGCATTGCGACTAAACATACGAGGATGAATGCCAAAATGCGAAGCTTTAATCACATTTTTATTATATTGATGCTTTTGGCTGTTTTTTTTGTGGCGTAATACGTTTGGTTGCTCAACTCCTCTAGAATGAGCACTTGTTTGGGCGGTTTGTTTTTTTGAATTTTGTGATGATTTTTTCTTTTTACCAAACAAATTTTTAATATAAGTAAGAATAATAAACTCCATTTGTTTTGATGATTGGTGATAGGAATACTACAAAGGCATCAGCTTTTAACATATTGAAATAATTTGTTTTTTATCGCAGATACAGGTGTGCGTTCCTAAATTTTGTTGAAATTCCTGTTTGTGTATTTGTCACATAATGTTGTAAACGCAAAAAGTGCGGTCAATTTTAACCGCACTTTTATTTCCTGAACAAAATAAATTAACCGGCGACTTGTTTTTCACGGATTTCCGCAAGGGTTTTACAGTCGATGCACAGATCCGCTGTTGGGCGGGCTTCCAAACGACGAATACCGATTTCTTCGCCACAAGAATCGCAGTAACCGAAATCATCGGTATCCAGTTTTTTCAATGTGGCTTCAATTTTTTTCATTAATTTACGCTCACGATCACGGTTGCGTAACTCCAAACTGAACTCCTCTTCCTGAGTCGCTCGATCAGCCGGGTCTGGGAAGTTTGCCGCTTCATCTTGCATATGTGCAACTGTACGAGAAGCCTCTTCCACGATTTGTTCGTGCCAAGCCGTTAAGATTTTTTTAAAGTGAAGAAGTTGATTTTCATTCATATATTCTTCATCTTTTTTTGGTTGATATGGTTTTACGCCGGCTAGCTCTAATAAACTTAACGTTGCCTTTGACATATCTCACTCCTAATACGAACAGAATTTAAGCGTGAAGTTCACGACTTCCTGTCATAGTTTATAATTCGTTCTCGATGATGTGACTGAGAACCCGATTTTTGAGGGCGATATAAATAGCAAAACTTTTCACGTTTAGCAAATAAAATTTCCCCACTAAAATTGTATTTTGCGATCAATGTCGCAAAATTTATAAGGGGAGATTGCCTATTCGCTTAAAAATACATAGCGTTCACTTATTTTACTGTGCAATTTTCCCCTTATGCCTTTTACTGTGTTTATGTTCGCCACAAGTATGATCGTGGCATCATTGTCATTGCTCTTTTTACCCAATTTTATGTTAATCAGTGGAAAGCAAATGTTGTTAGGTAATTTAGTTCTCACGCTGATAGCAGTTTGTTTTTATTGGGGCAAAAAATTTTCTGTTTCTCGTGTTATCGTGCGTTTAAATATACTGATAGTTGCGTTAGGCTATGCCCATTCTTCCGCCTTAGATTTATTGTCTCAAGTGGAGAAAATTCAGGTAAAAAAGCAGTCGATAGTCTTCACAATTGAGGAAATATTACACCAACAGACATATCAAACGGTGATTGTACGCACGGTATTAAAGGAAGGGGAGAAGGCACAACGTATTTTCTTAAATTGGAAAGCGAAAGAACGTCCTTTTTTAGGTGAACGATGGCAGGGAGAGGTTTCTCTCCGCCCACTGTCTGCACGATTGAATTTTGGGGGATTTGATCGTCAACAATGGTATTTTTCCAAGGGGGTGATTGCCACCGGAACCTTAAAAAGTGCGGTTAAAATTGGCGATGATTTCTCATGGCGGGAGAAAAAACTCCAACAAGCACTAAAACAAACGGAAAATTTATCCTCACAAGGTTTATTGATTGCATTAGCCTTTGGAGAGAGAGCTTGGTTAGATAACACCATTTGGCAGGTTTATCGACAAACAAATACCGCACATTTAATAGCAATTTCCGGTTTGCATATTGGATTAGCAATGGGGATAGGATTTCTATTGATGCGTATTGTGCAATTTTTTCTTCCAACAAAATTTATTTCTCCCTCTGTACCTTTTCTATTCGGCGTTATGTTCGCCTTATTTTATGCCAATCTCGCAGGTGCGAGTATTCCCACTTTTAGAGCAATTTCTGCGTTAATGTTTGTTTTTGGGATTCAAATGTTTCGGCGATATTATTCCGCTTTTCAATTATTTATCTTGGTAGTGGCTTTCCTTCTACTGAACGATCCGTTAATGTCGCTTTCGATGAGTTTTTGGCTTTCGATAGGTGCGGTATTTTGCCTAATTGTTTGGTATCGCTATGTGCCACTTTCTTTATTTCAATGGCGATATCGACCTTTCCCTCAAAAAGTACGTTGGATTTTGGGGATACTTCATTTACAGATTGGCTTGCTATTATTGTTTACGCCACTGCAAATATTTTTGTTTAATGGCATCTCATTGAATAGTTTTGTTGCGAATTTAGTTGCCGTTCCCCTGTATAGTTTTTTCCTTGTCCCTTTAATTTTGTTTGCGGCATTAACGAACGGTGCATTTTCTTCTTGGCAACTTGCGAATGGCTTCGCTGAAGGGGTGACACAAACCATTGCTTTTTTTCAGGGCCACTGGTTTAGTATTACCTTTGATTTGTCTTTAATATTAACCGCACTTTTCAGCATTCTTTTTCTTCTTCTAGTTCATTTTATTTATCGTGAAAAACCGCAGCCGCTCCAAATCAGAACGATAAAACCAACAGGATTTTTTACCCTTAACATTAATAAATCATTACCTAAGGTTTTGAAAACACAAGTTATTTTGATTTCAACCGGCGTAGCGATTTTGTCTTTATTAGTTGTTACGATCCGACAAGCCCAAAAACCAATGTGGCAACTTGATACACTAGATATCGGGCAGGGGTTGGCCACTTTGATTGTCAAAAATGGTCGGGGAATTTTGTATGATACAGGGGCGGCATGGGTAGGGGGTTCTATGGCGGAATTGGAAATTTTACCTTACTTGGAGCGTGAGGGCATCGTGTTAGATAAGGTAATACTGAGCCATGACGACAATGACCATTCAGGCGGAGCGAAAGCGATATTAAATGCTTTCCCAAACGTGGTATTGATCAGCTCATCAGAAAGAAACTATGGTGAAAACAACCGCACTTCTTGCATTGCCGGTAAAATATGGAAATGGCAAGAAATCCGTTTTCAAGTGCTTTCTCCGAAAAAGAAAGTGAATCGTGCTGATAATTCGGATTCTTGTGTGATTTTGGTGGACGATGGTAACTACAGGGTATTACTTACCGGTGATGCTGACATACAAAATGAACGATTTTTTACCCGCACTTTAGGAAAAATTGATGTATTGCAGGTTGGGCACCATGGCAGTAAAACTTCCACTGGTGAGGTTTTACTTTCACACACTAAGCCTGATCTGGCGATTATTTCAAGCGGGCGTTGGAATCCTTGGAAATTTCCTCATCACTCTGTGGTGGAACGTTTAAAACGACACCAAATTGCCATAGAAAATACTGCAATTTCGGGACAAATTCGGGTGAGCTTTTATCAAAATGAATGGAAAATTGATCGTGCAAGAATGCCTTTTTCTCCTTGGTATGCGTATGTGATTGGATTATCAACGGAATAAAAGGTACAATGCGACGAATTTTTTTCGGAAGATAAGTAATATGCAAAATCAAAAAATGCAAGATAAAGACCTTTCCACTATACAGACTTTTAAATGTTTGTGGCCAATGATTAAACCCTTCAAATCAGGATTGGTCGTGGCTGCCGTTGCGTTGGTTCTTAATGCTTTGGCAGATTCCGGCTTAATTTATTTATTAAAACCCTTACTTGATGAGGGATTCGGTAAAGCCGATCATTCTTTTTTGAAAATAATGGCGTTTGTTGTCGTCGGAATGATTTTTTTACGCGGGCTTAGTAGCTTTATTTCTAACTATTGTTTGGCTTGGGTTTCCGGAAAAGTGGTGATGACCATGCGTCGTCGATTATTTAAACATCTCATGTTTATGCCGGTGAGCTTTTTTGATAGCAATCCTTCAGGAAAATTACTTTCTCGTATTACTTACGATTCCGAGATGATCGCTAATTCATCTTCCAATTCTCTTGTGACGATTGTACGTGAAGGGGCTTACATTATTTCCTTACTCGTTGTGATGTTTTATACCAGTTGGGAATTAACGCTAGTGTTATTTGTGATTGGACCGATTATTGCTGTATTGATTCGTATGGTGTCAAAAATCTTCCGTAAACTTAGCAAAAATTTACAAGATTCCATGGGAGAATTAACCTCTACCACGGAACAAATGCTGAAAGGGCATAAAGTCGTCTTATCTTTTGGCGGTCAATATGTGGAAGAAGCTCGTTTTAATCAGGTGAGTAATGATATGCGCCGCAAAGGGATGAAAATGGTAACCGCTGATGCCATTTCTGATCCCGTAGTACAAATTATCGCTTCTCTTGCTTTGGCTGCAGTGCTTTATTTAGCGACAACACCATTAATTGCAGAGGAGAATTTAAGTGCAGGATCTTTTACCGTCGTTTTTTCGTCTATGCTGGCGATGATGCGTCCACTTAAATCTTTAACAAATGTTAATTCCCAATTTCAGCGTGGTATGGCTGCTTGTCAAACATTGTTTGCAATTTTAGATTTAGAACCGGAAAAAGATAATGGCAGTTATAAAGCGGAGCCGGCAAAAGGCGAATTAGAATTTAAGAATGTGAGTTTTGCTTATCAAGGTAAAGATGAGTTAGCATTAAATAATATTTCATTCAACATTCCGGCCGGAAAAACGGTGGCATTGGTGGGGCGTTCCGGTTCCGGTAAGTCCACTATTGCTAATCTCGTCACCCGTTTCTACGATATTTCACAAGGTGAAATTTTGCTTGATGGAGTGAATATTCAGGATTACCGTTTATCCAATTTGCGACAAAATTGTGCGGTGGTTTCTCAACAGGTGCATTTGTTTAACGATACGATTGCAAACAACATCGCTTATGCGGCAAAGGATAAATACACACGTGAAGAAATTATTGCAGCCGCCAAAGCAGCTTATGCATTAGAGTTTATTGAAAAATTACCACAAGGTTTTGATACTGTGATTGGTGAAAATGGGGCGAGCTTATCAGGTGGACAACGTCAGCGTTTGGCAATAGCTCGAGCTTTACTGCGTCATTCTACGGTATTAATTTTAGACGAAGCAACCTCTGCACTTGATACGGAATCCGAAAGGGCGATTCAATCGGCACTGGATGAGTTGAAAAAGGATCGTACCGTGCTTGTCATTGCTCATCGTCTTTCCACCATTGAAAATGCCGATGAAATTTTAGTGATTGAACATGGTGAAATTCGTGAACGCGGTAGCCATCATGAACTGCTCGCTTTAGCGGGCGCATACAAACAACTCCATAGTATGCAATTTAGCGGTTAGGTTTAACGCGGGTTGCAAAACTCGCGTCATTTTATCCGCACTTTTTAGAGGGAACATTTATGCCATTTTGGTATTCGCATTCCAAACTCGCTTGGTTTCTTTTGCCATTCTCATTTTTATTTTGGCTGATAAGTCAATTTCGCCGAGTTTTATTTCGGCTTGGGCTAAAATCCTCTTATCGAGCGCCGAAACCGGTGGTGATTGTAGGGAATTTATCTGTTGGCGGAAATGGAAAAACCCCTGTTGTGGTGTGGTTAGTGGAAGAAATAAAGAAACGTGGATTACGTGTAGGGGTGATTTCACGTGGCTATGGTAGCCATGCGAAAACTTATCCGTTACTCGTCACCGCAGAGACAAATCCCCATGAAGGCGGAGACGAGCCGGTTCTCATCGCTCAACGCACGGGTGTGCCGGTGGTGATTTCAGCAAACCGTCGACAAGCCATTGAGTTACTCTTAAAGCATAGCAATTGCGACATTATTATTTCGGATGACGGATTGCAACATTATCAATTACAACGAGATATCGAAATCGTGGTGATGGATGCGGAACGGGGGCTTGGCAATGGTTTTGTGTTACCGGCCGGCCCTTTGCGCGAATTACCAAGTCGATTAAAAACCGTAGATTTTGTGATCACCAACGGCGGTAAAAATCAATATTCCGATGCGGTGATGACATTGGTACCTCATTATGCGATCAATTTAAAAACCAAAGAAAAACGTCCGTTAAGTGAATTTCAATTCGGTTCTGCCATTGCAGGTATTGGTCACCCTCCACGTTTTTTTACAATGTTGGAAAAATTAGGGATAAATTTAGTACAAACTCAGGCTTTCCAAGATCATCAAGATTTTGGTGCCTCGCAGTTAGAAAAATTTCCACAAAATCAACCGCTCTTTATGACGGAAAAAGATGCGGTAAAATGCCGAGAGTTTGCAAAAGAAAATTGGTGGTATGTACCGGTGGATGCCGAGTTGGTTGAGGCGGAAAAACAAGGCGAAAATTTACTGCACTTTTGGAAAAAAATAGAGGCACTCGTGGAGCGATATAAAAATGCCTGAGCGATTAAACCCAAAATTGCTTGAAGTGATCGCCTGCCCCCGTTGTCTTGCTCGTTTGCAATATAATGCTAAAAATCAACGATTAATTTGTCGCTATGAACAGTTGGCTTACCCCATTAAAAACAGTGTACCAATCTTGATTGATGAAAAAGCGGAAAAGATTGTTGATTAAGTTTTTGGTTGTTGATTTTTAGGATTATTAAAGAAAAGAAGGAATATTTTATGTCATTTACTGTGATTATCCCTGCCCGTTTTGCCTCCTCACGTTTGCTGGGTAAACCCCTTGCAGACATAGCCGGAAAGCCAATGATTCAACACGTTTTTGAAAAGGCACAACAATCAGGTGCAAACCGTGTGATTATTGCAACGGATAATGAAAAAGTCGCAGAAGTTGCACAAAGTTTTGGAGCGGAAGTGTGTATGACATCGGAACAGCATAATTCCGGTACTGAGCGTTTAGCCGAGGTGGTGGAAAAACTGACTATTTCCGATGATGAAATTATCGTCAATATTCAAGGCGATGAACCCCTTATTCCACCTGTGATTGTTCGTCAAGTGGCGGAAAATTTAGCAAAATTTAAGGTGAATATGGCAACCCTTGCGGTGAAAATTCACGAACCGGAAGAACTGTTTAACCCGAATGTCGTCAAGGTACTGACGGATAAAGAGGGCTATGTGCTGTATTTTTCCCGTTCGGTTATCCCTTACGATCGGGATCAATTTATGGACTTACAAGATGTTGCAAACGTAACACTGACGGATGTATATTTGCGTCATATCGGTATTTATGCTTACCGTGCGGGTTTTATCAAAAAATACGTGCAATGGGCGCCGACACAGTTGGAAAATTTAGAAAAATTGGAACAATTACGCGTGCTATGGTATGGGGAACGAATCCATGTGGAATTAGCAAAAGAAGTGCCGGCTGTGGGAGTGGATACGGCGGAAGATTTAGAAAAAGTGCGGTCGATTTTAGCAGCGAATTAAGATGTTTGATGCCAAGAAATTCCTGACGAATGTTTCTCACGAACCGGGTGTTTATCGTATGTATGACGATAAAGATCAGGTGATTTACGTGGGCAAAGCCAAAGATTTAAAGAAACGCCTGTCGAGTTATTTTCGTTCCAATCTCAGCAGTAAAAAAACAGAGGCGTTGGTGGCGTCTATTTATCATATTGACACCACGATTACCTCTTCTGAAACAGAAGCCTTATTGCTGGAACACAATTTCATCAAGCTTTATCAGCCCCGTTATAACGTCCTATTGCGTGATGATAAATCTTATCCTTTCATTTTATTAACCAAAGAACGCCATCCTCGCATTACGGCTTACCGAGGGGCTAAAAAAATTGCCGGTGAATATTTTGGACCTTATCCTCACGCAGGGGCGGTGCGGGAAACCTTATCCTTAATCCAAAAATTATTTCCGGTACGGCAGTGTGAAAACTCCGTCTATGGCAATCGCTCGCGTCCTTGTTTGCAATATCAAATCGGGCGTTGCTCTGCGCCTTGTGTGGCAGGCTATGTGACCGATGAAGACTATTCACAACAGGTGGAGCTGGCACGTTTATTTTTACAAGGTAAAGATCAACAAGTGCTGGACTATTTGATTGGTAAAATGGATCAGGCAAGCCGTGAGTTGGATTTTGAACAAGCCGCGCGTTATCGGGATCAAATCCAAGCGGTGCGATCGGTTATCGAAAAACAGTTTGTGTCCAATGAACGGTTAGACGATATGGATATTATGTCTATCGCTTATCAACACGGTTTAGCCTGTGTGCAAGTCATGTTTATCCGTCAGGGAAAAGTATTGGGTAATCGCAGTTATTTCCCGAAAGTGCCGGCAAATACGGATCTTTCTGAGCTAACGGAAACCTTTGTTGGGCAATTTTATTTACAAGGGCATCAAGGCAGAAGTATCCCGAATAGTATTATTGTGGATCGGAAACTGACGGAAAAAGCAGAACTGGAAACGCTGCTTACCGAGCAAGCGGGCAGAAAAGTGACGATTCAAGAAAGTGTGAAAGGCGATAAAAGTAAATATTTACAGCTAGCACAAGTGAATGCGAAAGCGGCGCTTGCCACCCAACTCAAACAATCCTCACGAATGTCTGAGCGTTATCAGGCTTTGTGCGAATTGCTTGGTATGTCGGAAATTAAACGAATGGAATGTTTTGATATTAGTCACACAATGGGCAATCAAACGGTAGCGTCTTGTGTAGTATTCAACCAAGAAGGCCCGTTAAAATCCGATTATCGGCGATTTAACATTGAAGACATTACCGGTGGTGATGACTATGCGGCAATGGAACAGGCACTCAAAAAACGCTATGACCGTGATTTAGAAGAAGACAAAATCCCTGACATTGTTTTTATTGATGGAGGAAAAGGACAACTTAATCGTGCTTTGGACGTGTTTCAACAATTGAAGGTCAAATGGGATAAAAACCGACTGCACTTAATTGGCGTAGCGAAAGGGGTAGATCGTCGTGCAGGGCAGGAAGTGTTGATTATCAGCAAACAACATCGTGAAATCCACTTGCCCGATGATAGTTTAGCCTTGCATTTAATCCAACATATTCGTGATGAAAGCCACAATCACGCCATTAGCGGACACCGTAAAAAACGCCAAAATGCTTTCACTCACAGTGGTTTAGAAACCATTGAAGGAGTAGGTGCAAAACGACGTCAAGCGCTATTGAAATATCTTGGGGGCTTGCAAGGCGTGAAAAATGCCACATTAGATGAAATTACTTCAGTACCGGGTATTTCAAAAAAATTGGCAGAGACAATTTACGAAACATTGAGAAGTTGATGAAATACGTTGCTTTTCTTCGTAGAGAGATTATGATCTCGGCTTTCGGACTTTATTTATAGGGACACATTATGTTTGAATGGCTTTCGGACCCTGAAGCTTGGCTTTCTCTTGCAACATTAACCGCACTTGAAATTGTTTTGGGGATCGATAATATTATTTTTATCAGTATCTTAGTGGGGCGTTTACCGGCAAATCAACGTCAATCCGGTCGGGTTATCGGTTTATCTTTAGCGATGATTACGCGGATTTTACTTTTGATGTCGCTGACTTGGATGATGAAATTAACTGAACCGCTATTTACTTTGTTTAATCAAGAGATTTCCGGACGGGATTTAATTTTATTCTTGGGTGGCTTATTCTTGATTGTGAAAAGTATCGGGGAAATTAAGGAAGCTCTCCATCCTGAAGAACATCATGAGAATGACAATCAAAAGAAAGTCAGCTATTTTGGCGTATTGATTCAAATAGCCATACTGGATATTGTGTTTTCTCTTGATTCTGTTATTACTGCTGTTGGTATGGCAGAGCATTTACCTGTAATGGTTTTAGCAATTGTTATTGCTGTTGGTGTGATGATGTTTGCTGCAAAACCAATCGGTGATTTTGTGGATACCCACCCAACTTTAAAAATTCTCGCTTTAGCTTTCCTGATTTTGGTTGGAATGAGCTTAATTGCAGAAAGTCTCGATATTCATATTCCAAAAGGTTACATTTACTTTGCAATGGGATTCTCTGCAATTGTAGAAATGTTGAACATCCGAATGAGACGTGCTGTTAAATAGAAAATTTCCCTGCACCTAAAGGTTGCCTGAAGGATAACCGATTAAGGTGCAGGTTTTTTATAAGACAATACTCCCCACTTTTCAAGCAATGGTTTAAAAGGAATTGATTAAAGCAAAGAGAAACCTGATCACTTTTAGGTAGCTGATGTAAATAGAATCAGATTAAGCTAAAATAGCCCAAATTTAAATCACTCAACGTTAAATATTAATGGCAACATTCACCCTAGAACCTCAAGATAATACACGTCTTCAATCTCTTTGTGGTGCATTTGATGAGCATCTTAGATTAATCGAAAAAGCGTTTAATTTGAACATCGCCCGCAATAATTTCACTTTTACCCTCAAATCAAATGAAGATAATCCAAAGCCTCAGCACGAAAAACTTATGCAAAGTGCAGTCAAATTAATTCAAGATTTATATGTGGAAACAGCCCCGATTAAAGGGAAAGTGAATGAATTGGATTTAGAGGATGTGCACATTGCTCTACAAGAAAGCAGAATGCTTTCCCAATCGGAATTAACACGAACAGAAAGTAAAGTTTACAGCACAACGATAAAAACGAAACGTGGCGTGATTAAGCCACGTGGTGAAAATCAAATTCAATATTTACATAACATTTTAACCCATGATATTAGTTTTGGTATTGGGCCTGCGGGTACGGGAAAAACTTTTTTAGCCGTAGCTGCAGCGGTGGAGGCGTTAGAGCGACAAGAAATTCGCCGTATATTATTAACCCGTCCGGCAGTTGAAGCGGGGGAAAAACTAGGTTTCTTACCGGGGGATTTAGGGCAAAAAATTGAGCCTTATTTACGACCACTGTATGATGCATTGTTTGAAATGTTGGGTTTTGAACGTGTACAGAAACTGATGGAACGCAATGTAATAGAAATTGCGCCTTTAGCCTATATGAGGGGAAGAACCTTAAATGATAGCTTTATCATTTTAGATGAAAGTCAAAATACGACTGTCGAGCAGATGAAAATGTTCCTAACCCGTATTGGGTTTAATTCCAAAGCGGTGATTACCGGAGATATTACGCAAATTGATTTACCCCGTAGTACTAAATCAGGCTTACGCCATGCGATTGAAGTGCTTGAAAGCGTACCTGAGTTAAGTTTCAATTATTTTGATAGTCAAGATATTGTGCGTCATCCTGTGGTGGCGAAAGTGGTGCAAGCCTATGAAGCATGGGAAATAAAAGATGAAATCCGCCGTAAGGAATTAGCCGAGCAACGTCAAATTGAGAGAGAAAAAGAGCGGTCAATTTTAGCCGAGAATTTAGGAGAATAATCATGAGTAGTATGTTAATTGATTTACAGATCGCCACAGAAAATATACAAGATTTACCAACAGAACAACAAATTATTCAATGGGCAACGGCAGCGGTTCAACCGGAAAGCGAGAATATGGAAATGACTGTGCGTATTGTGGATGAAGCAGAAAGTCATGAACTTAATCTCACTTACCGTGGAAAAGATCGTCCTACAAATGTGCTTTCCTTTCCTTTTGAATGTCCTGATGCAGTTGAATTACCTTTATTAGGCGATTTAGTGATTTGTCGCCAAGTGGTGGAGCGTGAAGCCAAAGAACAAGGAAAACCGCTTATGGCACATTGGGCGCATATGGTGGTGCATGGTAGTTTACATTTATTGGGCTATGATCATATTGAAGACGATGAAGCCGAAGAAATGGAAAGCCTGGAAACACAGATTATGCAAAATTTAGGTTTTGCCGACCCTTATTTATCGGAAAAATAATTTGGAGTAAGTATGTATAAAGCTGTATTCAGTGATTTTGATGGAACCTTGTTAACCTCAGATCATAAAATCACCCCAAGAACCTTAGCCGCTATTCAGCGTATTACACGTAAGGGCATTCCTTTTGTTCCTATTTCTGCCCGCTCTCCTCTAGGCATTTTGCCTTATGCCAAGCAAATTGAGCATTACAATATCATTGTCGCATTTAGTGGTGCGCTGATTTTAGATCGTCAGCTTAATGTACTTTATTCCGTGAATATTTCAGTGGAAGATATTCAACAAATTAACCAACTATTGGCACAGTATCCCGAATTAGCTGTGAATTACTACACTCATGATGATTGTGTGGCTCGTGATATAAATAATAAATGGGTTATTTTCGAGCAGAGTGTGACGAAAATTCAAATTGATCCTTATGATGAAAGTGCGCTTTACTCTCCGCATAAAATTCAAATTATTGGTGAAACAGATGAAATCATTGAAGTTGAAAACCGTTTAAAAGCGGCTTTTCCACATTTAAGTATCTGCCGTTCTCACCAGAATTTCTTAGAAGTCATGCATCAATCTGCCACAAAAGGCCGTGCCGTGCGTTTCTTAGAGGATTATTTTCAGGTCAAAATTGAAGAAGCCATCGCCTTTGGCGATAATTTTAATGATTTGGATATGTTGGAAAATGTAGGTTTGGGTGTCGCAATGGGCAATGCCCCCGAAGAAATCAAACAAGCAGCCAATCGTGTCACCGCAACCAACAATGAAGATGGACTAGCCCTAATTTTGGAAGAAATTTTCCCAGAATAAAAACAGATAAAAAATGACCGCACTTTGTCTAAGAATTTCTTATTTCAAGGCTAAGTGCGGTTTTTTATAGAATCTCAACACAGAGGAAAATAAAAAATTAAGTGGTTGACTAAGTTAAAGGAATTTTAATTGCTATATTCTACTTTGGAGCTAACAGCCTTTTTTAATAAGTTCTTTTAACTCTTTAATTTCATTTTCTAATATATTCATTTTTCCTAAGAGCTTATCTTCTTTTTCTTGAATTTTTAAATTCATCTCATATTCTTTGATTTCTGTAATACAATCAACAATAATTCCAATCGCCAATATTTAGGACAATGTAACTTGCAATAAGTAAGAAACTAATGAATGTTATCCAAGCGTAAGGGGAGCTGCTTAGTATTGGTCGAACGATACCTGATGACCAACTATCAAAAGTCATAATTTGAAATAGAGTATAAAAACTTTCTGTTAAACTACCAAAATATTTTGGGGATATATCACTATATAAATGTGTAGTTAATACAGCATACACATATAATACGATACATAATAAAATTGCAATCCCTTGCATTGAATGAATTGATTTAAATAATACTTGAGTAATAACCCTCATTTTAGGAATTACAGATAAAAAACGTAGAATACGAATGGCACGAATAATTCTAAAAATGGAAAGCGGAGAAAATTCAGCAAGTATAGAAATAAAGATAATTATAAAATCAAAAATATTCCAACAGTTTTTAAAAAAGTTTTTTTGCATAAAAATAATTTTTAATATTATTTCTATAACAAAAATAGTTAAACAAATATTGCTAATTAATGTTAAATAATTACCCATTTTATAAGATAGAGCAGGGTAAGTATCCACACCGACTATAATGGCATTGATAACAATTAATGATAAAATGATTTTATTAAATAATTTTATTATATTGTTTTTTATAATTTTTTGTTTTGACATAATAAAATACCTTGTTTAGGAAGATATAAATAATCTGAGAGGATATATTAAAAAATTATTCTATGTTTGAAATTAATCATTATTAAAATTTCTACAAATTTCTAAATTAACTTTAACAAATTCATCCCATTCATAAAGATGAGATAAATATGTTTTATAGTAATCCTCAACTCGACAAACAAGTGGTCTAGTTTCATAAATATTACACAAATTAGTTTTCTCATTAAAATATTGGCAAACACCATCACCACGATCAAGAAAACTCGTTTGCTTGCTTAAATTAACGCGACGACAGCATTTGCCACAGGCTGTACAGGGGAATGATGATACTTCCATTATTTCTTATTGCTGCCTATCTTTTTCAACCAATTTCTTACACTTTCGAGATTATCTGAGTCATAAGGTAATTCAATTCCTCTACGATTGGCTTCTGCCTTTAAAATAAAATGTTTCTCTAATTCGCTGTTAGCCGTATCTAGATTGTTTGAGAACTCCTTTAATTCTAATGGGTTCATATTGAACTCAATTTTAGATAATTCAAGAAGATAACGATCTAATTCAGCATTGACTTCCCGCATATAATCAATACCTTGTTCAATTAATAGTTTAGGTTTAAATTGATTTAGAAATGTCCAAACTTTGTTTGTTAGCTCACTATGTTCTAAGAAATAAACAAATCCTAAATTTAATATGCCTGTTACTATTGCACTAACGAAAGATGAAAGTTCTGCTCCTAATGGAAAGTTCAATAGGGTATTTAAGTGTGTATGAATATAAGTACCAACAAGTGTATATACCCCTAAACCTAGTAATCGCATTGCTTCTTTAAGCAAATCTCCCATGGCCAGTCTATTAGGATTAAAGAAAACCAACTTGATTACGCCGACTAAACTATTCCATATCTCACGGATCATTTTACCGATCAGCTTTTCAGTAGTAAGAAAACAATTAAGTAATGTTGTAGTAACACTTGATAATGCACCTGCAAATACACTATCTTTAAAGGAATTAAGTAAATCTTTAAATCTTTAAATCTTTCTTGAATTCTTTTCCAGATACCTTTTAGTGTTTCTTGAATAGAATTAAGAAAAATCTGTATATTAAATTTGTTTTTACATTTTTGATAAAGTTTAGGAATTTGTTCTCTTAATTCAAACCAAATTTCATCTAATACTAAGCCTAAGGCTTGTCTAACACCCATTTTTAAACCCTTTTTTCCGGCTTCTTTTGCTGTATTTTTGAAAAATTTTGAACTAGTGTAATAACTCCAGTTAATCTCTCTGTTAATTATCTCTCTTGCCTTTTTATCTGCTTCTAATGCCTTAGTTGGATCTTCTTTTAATTTTTGGTGATTTTCTATATATTTTTCAGCATTTCTTACTTTCTTTTGTATTTCATTAATTTTATGTTGATTACGGGGTGTTTCATTCTCTAGTTGATTTAGACTATTCTTAATTTTCTCTAGCTCCTTCTTCTTATTTACTATTTTTTCATCTAGTTTACTAATAAATTCACTCATGACATATCTTGTTTAGATCTATTTAATGAGCTACTTACTGGAACAAGGTTTTCATCTCTATTTGCAAGATCTTCCCCTTTTAGCTCCGCCAATATTCTACCTGGATCATTATGTATCTCATTGGCTGAGACTATATGATCTTGATCTATTTTTGCATTTACTGGGACATTCTCTCCTATGTATGCATCTACCACTTCTCCATTCTTCTTATTATTAGACATTTCTTTATTATTCTTAATATAGTTCTCATGTTTATGATAAATTTCAGGATTATAGTCTTCTCTATTATCATACTTTTGCTTTTCTTCTTCTGTTGCCCAAGTTCCTTTTCTTACATTATAAATAGTATCAACATTTCCACCTTTTTTATCCTCAAAAAGAAGGAAGTCTAATCCAAATGTGGTAGCTAATGAATTAATAACCGTTTTTTCTAACTCTTTATTCCATTCAAATTCTTTATTTATAACTAAATTTTCCATTTTTACCTCTATTATAGATAGATGATTTATTTATCAGATAATTTATCCATATGTAAATTTTCAAAAAGTTCTTTTGAAAAATTATTTACTGATATGTTCATATTATTTAGATGGATACGCATTTTCATCGCATTCTCTGCTATGCCAATATTATCTTCAATTAAAAGATCTATTGGAGGGAGACTTCCAACTAAGCTATCCATAGCACAGAGCCGTTGATGAATCGCTTCTACGATACTTTCTTTATGATTATCTAAATCATTGCGTGTTAATACTATAGTTAGATAATTAGAATAAAATTTAACATATTCATAAACTTGCTCTATCTGTTTTTTTATAATTTCAATCTTATCTATATATTTCGCAAGCTTTTTTATATCTGAATCAGAAATTTCTCTATATCCCATACATTTCTTTGCCCATTTATCAACTGAAATATCTTCTAGTCCATTTTCATCAACCCATTCTTTAGGAGGCATAAGAGGCATAAATGACAATGAATTTAAGGTTTCACTCCCCCATACAGCAAAAGTAATATTTTTTTCAGAAACATCATCTCTGTTAGAGAAATAACTAACAAATTTTGATATTCTTTCATCGTTCCCTGTATATATTTCTTTATTTATTATCTCAGATAATCTTTTAGATAACTTTATGTATTTGGTGCTATCTTCTCCCAAATCTAATAAGATTTTACCTAATTCATTTAAAGTATTATACGTTTTTGATATGTCAGATTTATTTTTATCATCAAATACTTTTTTTAGACCATATCCAGCTGCAACTGCAGCTACACCAGCAATAATAAATGCCATAGTTATACTCCTTTGATATAACCCGATTAAAAAATTTATAATCGGGTTTTTATTATTAATTTAGAGAGCTATTAAGATTTTAATGCTTTAGATATTTCTTCATTAGAACCTTTTAGAACAGCAGTTTTCATTTCTTCTTTATTTAAAATTTGTAATCCATTTTCATCTAATTCCATTACAGGTTGATCACCATCCATGACCATTTTATCAAAGGAATTTTTCTTCACTTTAAATAGTGGAGTGGTGATAATATCTGTCAGGATAGCAGCAAGAATGTAACCATTATTGATGGTAAGTAAAATAGAGTCTTTTAACGAATCAAAATCTAAAGTACCATCTTTAAGTAACGTATTAATTGATTTTAATTTGTCAAAATATTGATTAAATTGACCATCAATTCTTTTAATTTCAACAATTAAATCTGTGACATAACTACTTGTTTTATTTAAATGTTCAATAGAAAGTTTCATCTTCTCAACAGCTTGATTGACTTCTTCTTTATAAGCAACAGCATTTTGTTTGGCTTTTTCTGCATGCATATTAAATCCTAAACCTGCAATAGCAATAATAGGTGCGGCAACTACTGCACCAAGTACCATTGCTCCTCCTGCCATACCAAATCCACCAGCTGCAAGTGATCCGCCTCCAATTGCTGCCATTGCTGCATTATGAGCTACAGCCCCAGCTAATGCGGCAATAGGCGTGCCAGTTGAAGCAGCAGCAAGTGCCATTACTCCACCGTAAACAGCATAAGCGGCAGCTGCCCCTGCAACGGCTCCTCCTGCAAGCTGTCCTATTTTGTAATATCTTGCGCCTTTTTCTTCCCATTCGAGAAAATCAAAGCGGTTGATATCACGCTGAATGGTGCGTAATGAAACACCAAATTCTTCAGATAATTGCTGAACATCAAGACGAACCCCTTGATTAAGTTTGCTTAATATTAGTGCTAAACGTTGTGCAAGTTGGTTATTCTTTTTCATTTTTTTAAATCGCTGTGGATAGGTATATATAATTTAGCAAAGAAGTTCCGATCTTGTGCGTCAGGTTGTGTCGCAAGCGAAAATTTTTTTGTTTTTTTCGCTATTATATTTAAATTAGATTTTTTAAGCCTAGGTATAGAATTAAAAGCTGTTTATGTGAGAAAGTCAAGGTTTATCATTGCTGCTTTCAATGTAGGGGAAAGCAATGCCGGACAAGAAACAAGAATTAATGCTTACTGTTGGTCGTGCCATTACGAAATATCGTCAAGCTGCCGGATTAACGCAGGCGCAATTAGCGGAAATTTTGGATATGAGTAATGATGCGGTATCGCGAATGGAAAGGGGGAAAACCGTGCCGACAATTCTTCGTTTGGTAGAGCTATCAGAGATTTTTCATTGTGAAGTTGCTGATCTTGTGATTGACAGTAGCAATCGCACAATGGATCAAGCCCGCAGATTGGAACGTTTACTGCAAGAATTAGAGAATGATCAACGCAGTGAGTTGTTGGATTTGGTTGAGCGTTTAATCCGATGGGGAAATAGAAAAAACAGCTAAGGGAAAATATCCTTGTTTCCAAATATATTAAAAAATAAGATAAAAATAACCGCACTTTGAGATGTGAAAAGTGCGGTTGTCTTTTTCAATGTTTTTTAATTTTTAAAATTAGCACCTAAGCAAGGGCGGATTTTATTTATCATTTCTTTTAACACTCGAGTTGGGGCGGCAATGATATTTCCACTGCGTAAATAGCCATTACCTGCTTCAAAGTCGCAAATTAAGCCGCCGGCTTCACGCACGATTAAATCTCCGGCTGCACAATCCCATGCTTTTATGCCCATTTCAAAATAACCGTCAACACGGCTTGCCGCTACATAGCATAAATCTAAAGCGGCAGAACCCGTACGGCGGAAATCCGCAGCATCTTCAATGAGGGTATTCATTATGGCAAATTGGGTTGGCATAAGTTTTGGTTGTTTGAATGGGAATCCGGTGGCAAGAATAGCGCCCTGAAGTTCACGTTTGGCATCAACACGCAAGCGTACTTCGTTTAATTTTGCGCCTTCACCACGTACAGCGGTAAATAATTCGTTACGTATTGGGTCATAAACCACGCCTACTTCAGTGCGGTTTTTTACACGAATAGCGATTGATACGGAAAAGTGTGGCAAACCATTCATAAAATTACGAGTGCCGTCTAGCGGATCAATAATCCATTGTATATCAGTTTCTTTTCCCTCAATTGCGCCGCTTTCTTCCGTGATAATAGTGTGATCGGGATAAGATTTGCGGATAATCTCAATAATTTCAGCTTCAGCGAGTTTATCTACGCTGGTCACATAATCGTTAATGCCTTTTTGCGTTGCTTCGATAGTATCACGGCGTTCGTAATTTTTAGCAATGACATTGCCCGCTCTTCGTGCCGCACGAATGGCGATATTTAACATTGGATTCATAATTCCACCAGATTTTAAAGAACTGAAAAATTTCCGCTCCATTATAGCGGCATTTGTGAAAATAACCAGCTGAAAATCATAAAACAAGGTTTTTTCCTTATCTTTACCATAGGTTTTGCGATCCGAATCGAAAAAATGATTCAGCATTGTTGCCCCTGTGAGAAAAAACGTTAAAGTGCGGCTGAAATGAGGGGCGTTTTATGCGAAAAGGTGCGACATTGTTAGAATTATTAATCACTTTGACAATTATCAGTATTACATTGAGTTTTACGATTCCCTTTTGGCAAACTGATAATCCGAAAATGATTTTAGCCAAAGAGCAACATCGTCTTTATTTATTTTTGCGACAAATTCAGGGGAGGGCAGAAAATTCCTCTGAGATTTGGTTTATTTTGGCAAATCGTCATCCTACCACGAAGCGCTGGTGTATGACCGCTCAGGTAAAGAATGACAAACTTTGTGATTGTTTGAATCCGACAGTTTGCCCAAAAGAGGTTTATGCACATTTTTACTATCCCTACTTTGCGGATCAAACAACGATTATGAGTCCAAAGATTTACCCCCTAGAAATAGCTCGTTTTAATGGCATACGCAATACAATAGATTCCAACTGTTTTTTATTACAAGTGGGCGATGACCGTACATTATTTTCTTTCTTTAATGTAGGCAGTTTGAAATTGAAACCAAATCAATCAGCCAGTGCTTGTACGAGATCATGATGAAAAAAGGGCAAACATTGTTGGCATTAATGATTTCACTGGCCATTTCATCGGCACTTTTATGGGTGATTTCACAGTTTTATACCCATATCCAAGTTCAAAATCAGCAGATTTTGTTGAAATTGAGACTTCAGTCTGAGTTGCAACGAACGATTCAGCTTATGGGTAAAGATCTTCGTCGTGCGGGGTTTCGGGCACTAAATAGCAAGTTAATAGAAAGCAATATTCTTTTGTTTGAGTTAGATAAGCAGGGCTCTGCGCTCTTTATTTCTCAAGCGGATAATGCACCCCAAAATAGCTGTGTTTTATTCTTTTACGATTTGAATGCAAACGGATGCATAGGTGAGAAATTCACAAAAAATACGTGTTTAAATAGGGGGCAGAATGTGGCAAAAGGCATCGAAAAAGAGCTTTTCGGGTATAAATTGAATAACAAAATGATTGAAACGAAACAAACTTATAAAAGTGCGATCAATGCTAAGTGTCGATCAACCGAATGTCAAAAAGCACTTCAGCAAACAGCCTGTAAGGCGGGAGGAGGCTGGACGGATTTACTTGATGAACGGGAATATGAAATCACCCGTTTACAGTTTAATTTTATTGCAGAAAGAAAAGGTGTTGAGATTCAACTTGCCGGTCATTTAAAAAGGTATCCAATGATTCAGTATGAAACGGCTATGGTGGTAGCATTGTGGAATCAATGATTTTATTCCGGGGAAGAAAGGGGATTGTGACACTCACTATTTTGATCTTTCTTTCTGGGTTACTGACGATAATGTTATTTTTTGATGATAGTACGCTGAGTTTTTTTCGTGCTCAACAAATGCAACGTAAAAATTATGTGGAGCGAACCGTGGCACTACAAAAAATGGCATCGAAAGAGAAGCAGAAAGTTTGTTCATTATTGCCTTTGGATAATTCGGATCGGGTTCGGCAAGTTTCTATAAATAGGCAAGGTGCCGAAGATGCCATTCAATATTCTTTATGGTGTCAACGTGTTGGAATATTCAAGAAACCTCCAACGAAAGGCGTCAATCAAGGTTTATTGACAAACTTTATCCACTTAGAAAATCTTGATGAATTTAGACCGCACTTTTTAACGCCTCCGAATCCTTTCATTGAGAATAAAATGCCACGCTTATATTGGTTTCAAAGAAAGCAAGCAGAATGGGACGTGAACGGCACTGTATTGGGAATTTTAGTCGCGGAGGGGGATTTAACCTTGCGTGGTAAAGGTCGGGTGAGTGGTGCAGTGATTACAGGTGGACACCTTGTTTTGGAAGGGGTGAGCGTTGCCTATAGCAAAAAGATCATTGAACCCTTGGTATATCAATACAGTAAATGGCAATTAGCGGAGAAAAGTTGGAGTGATTTTAAAACCCCGAGCGAATAAGGGAATGTCACTGATTTCTGTGATGTTTACACTAATGGTGTTAAGTATATTATTTCTCGTATTTAATCGCTGGACGACAAATCAACGTCAAAATGCGGTGAAAATTTATTATGATTTTCAAGCGTTACAGATTGCAGAAAATCAAGCGCAACGGCAATTTTTAGGTTTACCTTGTGAACAACAAGTGAAACAAAATGGCACACAGTTTCAGATACAATGTCAAAGTCATCAAGTGGTTATTCGCTCTCATATGGGGGAATTTTCGCTGAAAAATGATTAAAAAACAGGTAAAATTAGCCCTTATTTTTGCTTACTTTGATAGGTTGCCATCGTGTTTATCGTTTACTATTCCAATCAACTTGAAAAACAGAAAGATATTCTTGCCGAATTGTTCAAAACGCTTCCACGAGAGGATCCTTTTCAACAAGATATTATCTTGGTGCAAAGCCCCGGTATGGCACAATGGTTACAGATGGAATTAGCAAAGAAAAATGGTGTTTCCGCTCATTTGGCTTTTCCCATGCCGGCAACCTTTATTTGGCAGCTCTATGCAGATAATTTGTCTTCTGTTTCCTTGCAAAATCCTTTTGATAAAGATTCAATAATGTGGCGTTTAATGAAGCTTATGCCCGATTTTTTAGAACGGGAAGAATTTTTACCACTACGTCATTATTTAGTTTCTTCGCCGTATTCCGAACAATATAAACGTTATCAATTAAGCCGCAAGATCGCCGATCTTTTTGACCAATATTTGGTTTATCGTCCCGAATGGATTTTTGCTTGGGAAAAAGGAGAAGATGAGCTTATTGCCACACAAATTAAGGCACAACAAGCTCATTTAAATGAAACCTTGTTACAACAAATTCTCGGTAATGTGGCGTGGCAAGGGGCATTGTGGCGTGCTTTAGTGTCGGATATTAAAGCAGATATGGGAGAATATGCTACCCACCGTGCTGCCTTGCATGAGCAATTTCTTACCTTATTAAATAATAAAAATCAGCCGAAAAAATTGCCAAGTCGCCTTTTTATTTTTGGTATTCCGGCATTACCAGCTGCTTATTTGTCTATTTTACAAGCGATGTCATCAGAAGTGGATATTCACCTCTTTTTTAACAATCCTAGCCAAGAATATTGGGGGGATATCCGTAATTTGCGTATGGATTATCTTTCCGGCCGTACACGCCGGAGCTATCAAAATTCCTCTGAAATTCAACCGCTCTTTTCAGAAGCGCAATGTTCCGCTTTGATACAAGGGAGGGGAGAAACAACTTATCATAATGAACATCTGCAAATTGGCAATCCACTGTTGGCGGCTTGGGGAAAAATGGGGCGTGATTTTCTTTATGCATTGGTTCGAGATGAAGAAAAGGTGCCTACTTATTCAGTGAATGCTTATGAAGAAATTTCAGCCTCTACATTGCTTGGACAATTACAATCTCATATTTTGCATTTAGACAATCAGCCTTTAAATTTTGAAAAAAATGACCGCTCTTTAACGGTGCATGCCTGCCATAGCGCTATGCGGGAAGTTGAGGTGCTGTATGACTATCTGTTGCATTTATTCAACCAAGATCCTTTGCTCACCCCGAAAGATGTAGTGGTGATGGTCGCAGACATTAATCAATATACCCCCTATATTCAAGCGGTTTTCGGTCAGAAAAATGGGGAGGCAATACAGATCCCTTTTTCTATTTCTGATAATAAATTATCGGAAAGCGATGTGTTGGTTTCTTGCTATTTAACATTATTGCGTTTAAAAGAAAGCTCATTTACTGCGGAAACCATACTGGCTTTATTAGATATTCCGGCACTGCGTGAGCGTTTTGATATTGCCCTTTCTGATTTACCTTTGGTACGTGAGTGGGTAGCAGAGGTGGGGATTCGTTTTGGTTTGAAGAAAACCCAAGACGGGATCAATTTCAATTCCTGGCAAGCCGGTTTAGAGCGTATGGTATTAGGCTATGCGATGCGAGAAGAGCATGGGATTTGGCAAGATAGTTTGGGGTTTGATAGTAGTTATGGTTTAAAAGGGTTATTAGTTGGGAATTTATCCCGTTTTTTCACCCAGCTGTCTTATTGGCATGATATGCTTCAAGAATCCCATTCAATAGAAAAATGGCATGAAATACTCACCGCACTTTTGGCAAACTTTTTTGCAAAAAATGAAGAAACCAACGATACGATACTTTATATTCAAGAGAAAATTAATGAGGTGGTGCAGCAACTCTCCTCACTTCATTTTGATTTAGCGCTACAAGCAGAAGTGATAGCCGATGTGATGACCGGCAAATTGGAAGAAAGCCCGAATAGTTTGAAATTTTTGGCCGGTAAAGTGAATTTTTGCACCTTGTTACCAATGCGTGCCGTTCCTTTTAAAGTGGTGTGTTTGCTTGGTATGAATGAGGCGGATTATCCTCGTTCGCAAACACCAAACAGCTTTGATTTGATGCAATATCATCATCAAAAAAGCGACCGTGTACGTCGTGATGATGATCGTTATTTATTCCTTGAGGCTTTGCTTGCCGCACGTGATTACTGCTATATCAGTTATGTCGGGCGTTCAATTGTTGATAACCAAGAAAGGGAACCTTCCGTATTGGTGAGCCAACTGCTTGATTATATTAATCAAGATAAAACGGATAAGCAGAAGTTACAGGTTCAACTGCATACGATGACCGCATTTAGCCCGAGCAATTTCAACAATGACGATGATTTCAACCGCTCTTTTGCCAAGAAATGGTTGCCTATGGTAAAAAATGGTGGGAAGGTTGCGCAAAAAGAGTTTGCTTCGGTGATGGACAATAGAGAAAGCGTGACGGAAATTGAGCTAGAACGTTTAGTTGGATTTGTAGAAAATCCCGTAAAATTTTTCTTTGAAAAACAACTCGGTGTGTATTTCCGTGATGAAGATGATCGCATTGCTGATAGCGAAAATTTTACCTTAGACGGATTGGATAACTATAAGCTCAATAATGATCTGGTGTATGCGGATGAACAACAATTTGAGGCATATTTTGCACAAGCTGCTGTGAAAGGTATATTGCCTCGTGCCCAATTTGGGCAGGTCGCCGCTGAGATCGTGCGTGATACCGTGTTGGCGTTTAAACAAAAAATTGTTGATCTAGGAGAGCCATCTCATTGTTCTATTGACTTCATAGTAAATGTGACTTGGCAAGGAAAAGTGCAGCCTATTCGCTTGTTTGGCTATATGGATAATCTTTTCAATGAAATGCAACGGGTGATTGAATGGCGTTTTGCCACCTACAAAGAGCGCTATTGTATTCGCCCTTGGCTTTATTATTTAATTCAATGTGTGACGCAAGAAAATGTAATACCGCCAAAATTAATAACAAAAGACCAAGAAATCGAATTTCCTCAGGTTACGCCTGAAACCGCATGGGCACAGTTGCAAATCTATGTACAGGCTTATTTACAAAGCCAGCTAGAAATTCAGCCTGTTCCAACCATAGAGAAAATATCGGATTTCATTGTAAAAGATGAAAGTGCGGTAGATTTTGATGTAATTTTGATGAAACTACAAAAATTAGCAGAAGATGAAAAACGAGGAAACTATATCAAAAAA
This sequence comes from Rodentibacter genomosp. 1, assembly GCF_001999285.1. Classification (GTDB taxonomy): domain Bacteria; phylum Pseudomonadota; class Gammaproteobacteria; order Enterobacterales; family Pasteurellaceae; genus Rodentibacter. Next base: position 139,948 of record NZ_MLHN01000003.1, on the reverse strand, counting down.
GCCGATCCCTATTGGATGCGTATGCTTGCCCAAACGACAAAATTTGAACACCAAGAGCATTTATTGGCATTGTTAAAACAAACGACAGATTGGTTTGGGTTATTGTTTCTAAAAGAAGATAAGAAATCAGTCACTGGAAAGCAAAGTAAATCGTCAACATAGACTTTTTTTGCTAAGATAAGCGCCCATTTTCACGAGGATTCCCTATGCGTTGCCCATTTTGTTCCACTGAAGAAACGAAGGTTATTGATAGCCGTTTAGTCTCCGATGGTTATCAAGTTCGCCGCCGCCGTGAGTGTGGCAGCTGTCACGAACGCTTTACTACCTTTGAAACGGCAGAATTGATCGTACCTAAAATTATTAAAACTGATGGATCTCGAGAGCCTTTTAATGAAGAGAAACTTCGTAGCGGCATTCAACATGCGCTAGAAAAACGTCCGGTGAGTTCGGATGATGTGGAAAAAGCCATTAGCCATATTATTTTGCAATTGCGTGCTACCGGTGAGCGTGAAGTGCCGAGCCAATTAGTCGGGAAATTAGCGATGAGCTCACTAAAAGAGTTGGATAAAGTCGCTTATATTCGTTTTGCTTCGGTATATTTAAGTTTTGATAATATCAACCAATTTACGAAAGAAATTGAAAGCTTGAAGGATTAATTATGTCTCATCAGTTTACCGAGCAAGATCATCAATTTATGCAACGTGCATTAGCCTTAGCCTCGAAAGGAATTTATACCGCAGCACCTAATCCTGCCGTAGGGTGTGTTTTGGTTAAGAACGGTGAAATTGTGGGGGAAGGTTTTCATTTTAAAGCCGGGCAACCTCATGCGGAGCGGATGGCATTGGCACAAGCGGGTGAAAAGGCAAAAGGGGCGACTGCTTATGTCACCTTAGAACCTTGTTCTCACTATGGGCGTACGCCGCCCTGTGCATTAGGTTTGATTGATGCGGGGGTCGCCAAAGTTATTGCGGCAATGCAAGATCCAAATCCACAGGTAGCGGGGAAAGGATTGCGCTTATTGGCTGAGGCCGGTATTGAAAGTGCGGTCAATTTGTTTGAAGATTCCGCAGAAAAGCTCAATAAAGGTTTTTTAAAGAGAATGCGTCAAGGTGTTCCCTTCATCCAATTAAAACTGGCAATGAGCCTTGATGGAAGAACTGCAATGGCAAGCGGTGAGAGTAAATGGATTACAGGCGGGGAATCCCGTTCTGATGTGCAAAAAATGCGGGCTAAATCATCCGCACTTTTATCGACCTCTGAAACAGTTTTAGCCGATGATCCGAGTTTAAATGTGCGTTGGGAAGATTTTACCGATGATCTCAAAGCAGATTATCCCAAAGAAACAGTACGTCAGCCTGTTAGGGTTATTTTAGATTCTCAACATCGTATTCAACCGACACATCGATTATTTCAGACTGAATCACCGGTCTGGTTGGTTTCTAGTCAGGAAAGAGATCTTTCTACTTTTCCCTCTTTTTGTGAACAAATTGTTTTGCCTAAAGAAAACTTATTACAGGCGCTAATGCTTGAATTAGGTAAACGCCAAATTAATCTTCTTTGGGTAGAAGCTGGGGCAAATTTAGCCGGTAGTTTGATCGAGCAGAAGCTAGTAGATGAATTAATTATTTATATGGCACCGAAATTATTAGGCGATCAAGCACGTGGTTTATGTCAGTTACCTCATTTAGAATGGTTATCTGATGCTCCGGTATGGCAGCTTAACGAATTTCAACAAATTGGCGAGGATATAAAGCTCATTTACACGCCAAAAGGATCTTAAATGTTCAAAAAACTTTTTCATTCCGCCCTGTGGGGGCTTGCCGCAGCAGGTGTTATTCTCTTTGCCGTTCCCAGATTAAATTCAAGTCGTATTTTTACTTCGGACGATATTGTGTCCTTCAAAAACGCTGTGCGTATTGCTTCCCCGGCAGTGGTGAATGTCTATAACCGATCTTTTTCTTCCGCTAGCATTAATGATAGTGATCAATTACAAGTCAACAATTTGGGATCAGGTGTGATCATGAGTAAAGATGGCTATATTCTTACCAATAAACACGTGATTCAAAATGCTGATCAAATTGTCGTAGCATTACAAAATGGCAATATTTATGAAGCAAGTCTTATAGGTTCGGATAATTTAACGGATCTTGCCGTGTTAAAAATTCGTGCCGATAATCTTGCTACGATCCCACAAAATTCAACGCGCCAAGTTCATGTCGGAGATGTCGCTCTCGCAATCGGTAATCCTTATAATCTTGGACAAAGTGTTTCCCAAGGCATCATTAGTGCGGTAGGGCGTAGTGCTGTGGGGGATTCCCTTGGCAGACAAAATTTTATTCAAACAGATGCGTCGATTAACCGAGGAAATTCTGGCGGGGCTTTGATCAATTCTGCCGGTGAATTGGTGGGAATTAGTACATTGAGTATAGGCAAAACCTCAAATGAAATCGCAGAAGGACTGAATTTTGCTATTCCAATGGATATCGCCAATGATGTACTTTATAAAATTATTCGTGATGGGCGAGTGATTCGCGGTTATTTTGGCGTACAAAGTGAGATTAGTGCCAGTACAGAGCAAGGAATTTTAATCACCGGGGTGAGTGCCAATAGCCCCGCAGCCAAAGCAGGTATTCAAGTGGGCGATGTGATTTTAAAGCTTAATAATCAAGAGGCAATTTCAACCACTGAAATGATGCAAATTATCTCTAATACTCCGCCGAATACGACAGTGACGGTGACGGTGATGCGTTTAGGGAAAGTGTTTGATTTACCTTTGGTCGTGGAAGAATTACCTTCTAATTAGAGGTTATATGGAAATTAAAACCAGTCACTTTTTTGCTTGTCTGGATCGCCTACGTTTGATTCAACGTTGGTCGCTAATGCGTAATATTGAAAAAGAAAATCTTGCAGAACATAGTCTGCAAGTCGCATTTGTCGCACAAGCACTGGCAATTATCAAAAATAAATTTTTTGGTGGTAAGATGAATTCTGAAAGAATTGCTGTGATGGCAATGTATCACGATACGTCAGAAATTTTTACCGGTGATTTACCCACCCCTATAAAATATTTCAACCCTGAAATTACCCAAGCCTATAAACAAATTGAGAGTGCGGCAGAGCTACATTTAATCAGCCTTTTACCGCAAGAACTGCAAGGTGATTTTGCGCCCTATTTAGACAGTGAAACTTTTTCTGATGAGGAAAAACATTTGGTTAAACAGGCGGATTTAATTTGTGCTTATATTAAAGCACAATTTGAACTAGACAATGGCAATCAAGAATTTAAAGCCGCAAAAACAAGATTAGAAACCCTAATGCAACAATGGCATACCCAAGAAATGGATTACTTCTTACAAGTCTTTATGCCAAGTTTTGGACGATCTTTGGATGAGATTGCGTTGTAGACTCAACGAAATGTAGGGGTAATACCGCCTCCATATGCATAGACAAAGCCATATTTGTATCGTGGTGTAATTCTGTTTAAATCATCAAGTGTGGTCAAAAATCACCGCACTTTTTATCGCAGCCAAAATGAAAAAGCCCGCAAAGTGCGGGCTTTTTTAGTCAAGTTTTTATTTATCGGATTTACCCAGATTATCAAAGAATTTTTTCACACCATCTAAAAAACCGGAAGATTTCGGGCTGTGCTTGCTTAATTCTTTGCCCTGAAAACTTTCCTCAAGTTCTTTCAATAATTCTTTTTGTTTAGTGTTTAAATTCACCGGTGTTTCGACCACAATACGGCAGATTAAATCGCCTGCATAGCCACTACGATTAGACATTACACCTTTGCCGCGCATACGGAATAATTTTCCTGTTTGGGTTTCGGCAGGAATCTTGAGTTTTACTCGACCGTCTAAGGTTGGGACTTCAATTTCACCACCCAATGCTGCGGTAGCAAAGCTAATCGGTACTTCACAATAAAGATTATTGCCGTCCCGTTCAAAAATATGGTGATCTTTTACGTGAATCACAACATATAAATCACCCGCCGGTGCACCGTTTTCGCCTGCGGCACCTTTACCTGCCAATCGAAGTTGGTTGCCGGTATCCACCCCTGCCGGAATTTTAACGGAAAGGCTTTCTTTTTTATGAACCCGACCATCTCCGTGGCAAGCGTGGCAAGGTTTTTCAATTTTCTTGCCGGAGCCGTGACAAGTCGGACAAATACTTTCAGATACAAAGAAACCTTGTTGGCGGCGAACACGTCCTGCTCCGTGACAGGTTGGACAGGTTTCAACTTTTGAGCCTTTTTCTGCGCCACTGCCATCACAGTTATCGCAATGGGCAAGTGTGTTGATTTGAATGTCTTTGGTGGTGCCTTTTACCGCTTCTTCTAAGCTGATTTCAAGGTCATAGCGTAGATCTTCACCACGTACGACACGTTGACGACTACGGCTACCGCCACCAAAAATATCGCCAAAAATATCGCCGAACATATCACCGAAATCAGCTCCGCCGAACCCATTACCGAATCCACCGCCACCAAAACCACCTTGCTCAAAGGCTGCGTGACCATATTGATCGTAGGCAGCACGTTTTTCTTTATCACTGAGGATTTCATAGGCTTGTTGAATTTCTTTAAATTTTTCTTCTTTCTCCTTATCGCCCTGAGTACGGTCGGGGTGATATTTCATCGCAAGCTTTTTATAAGCTCGTTTAATTTCTTTTTCATCCGCACCTTTTGAGATGCCGAGAAGTTCGTAGTAGTCTTGTTTTGCCATAAATTTTACTGATTATTAGTTTTTAATTGCTTTTTAGCATTATTAAGAATATTTTCTGTTTCCATTCTTTTTTCAAAAAACTTTTTATAAATCTTCAGGCTATCTATTATTTCCAGTCTAGTCCTTTGCTCAATTTCCTCAAAAGCTCGATCATCATAGTATTTCCATACGGATATGGCGTGTTCAGAACGTTTGGCTTTTGGTAAATATTTTTGATAAAGTTGAGATTTAGTTTTCGGATAAAAGAAATAGTTGTGTTTTTTGGAAGTAAATTGACCTGCGACAATGCAACTTAAATCTAATTGTCTAGTGCCAAATATCAAATAAAATAAATTTTCAGGGGTATCTAATTTATATTGAAGCATTTTCGTATATAACACTGGAAGATCACTATGCGATATTCCAATAATACCACAACACATAGGAACACAATTATTAGATTTATGAATACCTTTCCACAAACTTATAAAAACTTTATAGATTTCTTTAATAATATTCTCTTCAGAACCTAATTTCCATTCCCAAAAACTAAGAATTTGGCACTCTGGCCTATTTTTCATGGGGTAATATATTTGAAAGCACCCACCAATTACTTTATGGGTTGGAGATGTTGGTGAAAATGACATTCCTCCAGGATTAGGGTTATCCCTATCATTTTCAGGAACATAATATTCTAAATCTAAAAATAAAATTTTAGTTTTATGTGGTAAGAATTTTATCATTTGGGACTCTTAAGAAAGGGTGTAATTTACACCCTTCATTTTTTAAGAAACTAATTATTTATTATCTTTCACTTCTTCAAACTCAGCATCAACAACGTCATCATTCGGTTTGTTGTTGCTTTGAGCTTGTTCGCCTTGTGGTTGGGCGGTTTGAGCAAGTTTCTGTGCGGCTTCTGCAAGGGCTTGGATTTTCGCTTCAATTGCTGCTTTATCTTCACCTTTTGCCGCGGTTTCTAGGTCGCTTAATGCGCTTTCAATTGCACCTCGATCTGCTGCTGGCACTTTGTCACCCGCTTCTTCTAATTGTTTGCGGGTGCTGTGTACAAGGTGATCCGCTTGGTTACGGGCTTGTACCAATTCTTCAAATTTGCGATCAGATTCCGCATTGGCTTCCGCATCACGCACCATTTGTTGAATTTCTTCATCACTTAAACCGGAAGAAGCTTTAATGGTGATTTGTTGCTCTTTACCTGTACCTTTATCTTTCGCAGAAACGTGGATAATACCGTCAGCATCAATATCAAAGGTTACTTCAATTTGTGGCATACCACGTGGAGCTGGGTTAATGCCTTCAAGGTTGAATTGACCTAAAGATTTATTTGCTGACGCTTGTTTACGTTCACCTTGTAACACGTGGATAGTTACCGCACTTTGGTTATCTTCTGCTGTTGAGAAAACTTGAGATTTCTTAGTCGGAATCGTAGTGTTTTTCTCAATGAGGGTAGTCATCACACCACCCATGGTTTCGATACCAAGTGATAATGGGGTAACGTCTAACAATAATACGTCTTTCACATCACCGGCTAACACACCGCCTTGTACGGCTGCACCGATTGCCACCGCTTCATCCGGGTTGACATCTTTACGTGGTGCTTTGCCAAAGAATTTTTCAACCTCTTGTTGTACAAGTGGCATACGGGTTTGACCACCGACTAAGATCACATCGTCAATTTCAGAAGCATTTAAACCGGCATCTTTTAATGCAGTACGAACCGGCTCAAGAGATTTCGCTACTAAATCTTCAACTAAAGATTCTAATTTTGCACGGGTTAATTTAATGTTTAAGTGTTTTGGCCCCGTTGCATCTGCAGTGATGTAAGGAAGGTTTACATCGGTTTGTTGTGAAGAAGAAAGCTCAATTTTGGCTTTTTCTGCTGCTTCTTTTAAACGTTGCATAGCAAGTGGGTCGTTGCGTAAATCTACGCCTTGTTCTTTTTTAAACTCATCTACTAAGTAGTTGATCACACGGGTATCAAAGTCTTCACCCCCTAAGTGGGTATCACCATTGGTTGCCAATACTTCAAAGGTTTTTTCACCGCCAACTTCATCAATTTCAATAATAGATAAATCGAAGGTACCGCCCCCTAAGTCATATACCGCGATCGTTTTGTTGCCTTGACCTTTATCTAAGCCATAAGCTAATGCTGCCGCAGTTGGTTCGTTGATGATACGTTTAACTTCTAAACCAGCGATACGACCGGCATCTTTGGTGGCTTGACGTTGTGCATCGTTAAAGTATGCCGGAACGGTGATCACGGCTTCTGTCACTGATTCACCTAAGAAATCTTCCGCCGTTTTCTTCATTTTTTTCAATACTTCAGCAGAGATTTGTGGTGGTGCCAGTTTATCACCTTTCACATTTACCCATGCATCGCCGTTGTCTGCACGAGTGATTTCAAATGGCATAATATCAATATCGCGTTTTACTTCTTCATCTTCAAAACGACGACCGATTAAACGTTTGATCGCAAATAATGTATTTTTCGGGTTGGTCACCGCTTGACGTTTTGCCGGTTGACCGACCAATGTTTCGTTGTCATTTGTGTAAGCAATAATTGATGGCGTGGTACGATCGCCTTCTGCGTTTTCAATCACGCGAGGTTTGTCACCATCCATTACAGCAACACAAGAGTTGGTTGTTCCTAAGTCAATACCAATAATTTTTCCCATTTTGTTCTCCTAATTAAATTTTTAAATTTAGTGTCATTTGTTACGAGTTGTAAGATGTGGATACTTCTTCGCATTTCAAGAGAAAATTAAAAAATTTTTTATTTTTCTCAATAAAAGTGCGGTTGTTTCCGTTCTTGTTTTGCAAGATAAGAGCAAACTATCAAACTTCAAGGGGGAAGCATGTTTTTTTATAAACAAGTGGATAAAAAAGAAAAGTAAGGTAGAATTGGCGAAGTTTTTTATGTTTTATAATCAAAAGGATAACTGATGAAAAAATCAAAAATTGCGATGAGTGTTGTGGCAGTTCTTGCACTTGCCTGGGTGGGGGGAACATGGTTTACCGGTCAAAAAGCAGAGGTGGCGTATCAACGTCAAATTGATCAGGCAAATCAAAGGTTTCAAACTTTGGAGCTGTCGGATACGTTCAAGGTTGAATTTAAAAATAAGCAATTTGAACGTGGTTTTTTTAGTTCTCAAATCGAAGATGAGGCTGTGATTACGTTACCACAGGACGAAAAACAATGGATAATTCCTTTTTCCACGACACTTTATCATGGACCGCTGCCTCTTAATCAATTGGTTAAATTTAATTTGATGCCGACAATGTTTTCTTTAGAAGGCACGATGGGTAAAAATGAGACGACACAACCATTGTTTGATGTGATTAAATCAGATAAGCTTATTCAGTATCAATCCTCAACAAATTATGATTTAACAACAAAAGGCGCACTGAAGGTATTAGCCGGAGAGTTTGTAGGGCCTAAATCAGACAAAAATAAATTGATTTGGTCAGATGTGGTCATTGGCTTTGAGGTCAATAAAGATCTTTCGGGTATGTATGATACTTCAATTGATAATGTGGTATTTGAGACAAAAAATCCTAGCGATGAAAATAATCTTGAATCAGCAAAACTTCAGTGGAAAGGTATTAAGTCTAGTACGACTTTTGCACCAACGAAGTGGGCATACCTCTATACGGGAAAAGGAACATCCTCTATTGAAAGTGTCGAAATGACGAATCTGGCTCAAAATGGAACGGCAATATCTTTTATGGAAAAAGGTGTAAGAGGAACATCAGAGGTGACTTTAGATAACGATTTTTTAAGTCTTAAAGGCACAAATAATATAGATTCTTTCATCATTGATAGTAAAAACTTAGGTAAAGTAGCCTACAATTTTGAACTCAATCATCTTGAAGCCAATGCGATTAATGCGTTGTTTGAATCTCTCATTAAAGTATTAAAAGAGGGAAGTATCGGCAATATCTCAATGCTAAACCAAATTGTTGAAACATGGGGTAAGCAATATGGAATGGCGATTTTCAATCATCAACCTCAGCTGAAATTTAATCCTATTTCAGTTTCCGATGACCAAGGAAAGGTGGCATTAGAGCTGAATGTAGCCTTAGCCAAAGAGCCTAAATTTGATTTTATGCGCAGTCATTTATATCAACAATTTACGGATTTTTCTATTGATATTCAGGTAGATAAAGCAACGGCTGAGAATCTTATGATGAAGTTTGTTTCAGAAGAAGATAAAGCAAGTACTAAGGCTAAAATTGAGGAAATGGCAGCTGAAGTGGCGAGCAAGGGCATTGCCGTAAATAATGAAAAATCTGTGGTGATGAAACTGGTACTGGAAAATGGGGAGTTGAAATTAAATGGTCAACCTGTGCCTGAAGAACAAGTTCAAGGTGTGATCTTTATGTTGTTAATGGGCGCAGCGATGCAGCGTTAAGTTTCTTCGGGGTTACATTGATGGTGTTGATTAAAGGAGATAAAGGTGATTTATCTCCTTTTCGTATTTTAAAGTGCGGTTAATTTTACCTGATTTTATCCTAAACGTTCTTTTAGATAATCTTCGTAATCCGGAATTTCAATATCCATGCTTTGTTTAAAAAGAGGTGAAGTGAGTAAAAAATCAGCCGAGGCTTGATTGATTGCAACAGGAATATTCCAGACGGTTGCAATACGCATTAGGGCTTTCACATCAGGATCATGAGGCGCAGCATTCATGGGATCCCAAAAAAAGATCATTATATCCATTTTCTTTTCTGCAATAAGCCCGCCTAGCTGTTGATCGCCGCCCATTGGCCCGCTTAATAAAGGTTGAATGGTTAAACCTGTTTCCCGTGCGAGCAAGTGTCCTGTTGTGCCTGTTGCATAAAGTTGATGTGAGCCGAGAGCAATTTGATGTTTTTTGGCCCATTTTATGAGGCTTTGTTTGCAACTATCATGTGCCACTAAAGCAATACGTTTATGTGGTGAGAGCGAGCGAAGTGTTGATTTCATCGTGATTTCCTTATGTTAAGAGATGAGAAAACTTTAAATTAAAGACAAGGGCTATGCAAGGTTTTGAGCATTGCTTTCATTACTTCGTTAAAACTTTTCAGAAAAGAACCGCACTTCTATGATATCGCGTAATGTTTTGCGGATAAAAGCGTCAGTTTGGTGAAAATTTACTATCTTTATTTAAAAAAATCTTCTAAAATTTACAAGATTTGTTAAATGTTTGTAAATCGAAACAGGCATTTTGATATTCGTGTTTGACTTTAATAAGTAGTCGAACTAATTTTCACTTGATTAACAGATAAGGAAAACCTATGTCTGAGATTTTAAAAAATGACGTTGATCCAATCGAGACGCAAGATTGGTTACAATCATTAGATTCTTTGATTCGTGAAGAAGGCATTGAGCGTGCGCAATACATCATTGAGCAAGTAATCGGTCAAGCGCGTACTAGCGGAGTTTCGTTGCCAACAGGCGTGACTACGGATTATGTGAATACTATTCCGGTATCTGAGCAACCGGCTTATCCGGGTAATCGCGAAATTGAACGTCGTATTCGTTCAGCGGTGCGTTGGAATGCGATTGCGATGGTTTTACGTAGCCAGAAGAAAGATCTCGACTTAGGTGGTCATATTTCTACCTTCCAATCTGCGGCAACCATGTACGAAGTATGCTACAACCACTTCTTTAAAGCCGCAACTGAGAAAAACGGTGGTGATTTAATTTTCTTCCAAGGTCACGCTGCACCGGGGATGTATGCCCGTGCTTTTTTAGAAGGTCGTCTAACGGAAGAACAAATGGATAATTTCCGTCAAGAAGCCTTTGTTGATGGATTATCTTCATATCCACACCCGAAATTAATGCCTGAATTCTGGCAATTCTCAACTGTGTCAATGGGGTTGGGCCCGGTTAATGCAATTTATCAAGCCCGTTTCTTAAAATACTTAGATAACCGTGGTTTAAAAGATACGAAAAGCCAAAAAGTCTATGCCTTCCTCGGTGATGGTGAAATGGACGAAATTGAGTCTAAAGGTGCATTAACCTTTGCTGCACGTGAAGGCTTGGATAACCTCATTTTCACCGTAAGCTGTAATTTACAACGCTTAGATGGTCCGGTAAATGGTAACGGTAAAATCGTTCAGGAATTAGAGGGACTATTTACCGGTGCCGGTTGGGAAGTGATTAAAGTATTATGGGGCGGTAACTGGGATAAATTATTTGAGAAAGATACTTCCGGTAAATTAACCCAGTTAATGATGGAAGTGGTCGATGGCGATTATTTAACTTTCAAATCCAAAGATGGTGCTTATGTCCGTGAACATTTCTTTGGTCGTTATCCGGAAACAGCTGCATTAGTCGCCGATATGACAGATGATGAAATTTGGGCGTTACGTCGTGGTGCACATGATTCTGAAAAACTGTATGCCGCTTACGCTAAAGCTCAAAATGCAACAAAACCGGTTGTGATTTTAGCGCAGCAAGTGAAAGGTTATAAAATTCCTGAAGCGGAAAGTAAAAATACTGCTCACCAATCGAAAAAAATGTCTTACGAAAGCCTTAAGGGGTTCCGTGATTATTTCCAACTACCATTAACTGACGAGCAAGTTGAAAATCTTGAATACATTAAATTCCCTGAAGGATCTGAAGAATATAATTACTTGCATGGTCAGCGTAAAGCACTAGATGGTTATGTGCCGGCACGTAAATCGAAATTTGATGTGGAATATCAAGTTCCGGCATTAGATGAATTTAACGCTTTATTGGATGCTCAACCTCGTGGTATTTCGACCACTATGGCATTTTCACGTGTATTAAATACCTTATTAAAAGACAAAAATATTGGTAAAACAATTGTGCCGATCATTGCAGATGAAGCGCGTACTTTCGGTATGGAAGGCTTGTTCCGTCAAATTGGTATTTACAATCCACATGGTCAAAATTATGTGCCTTCAGATCGTGATTTAGTGGCGTACTATCGTGAAGCGAAAGATGGCCAAGTATTACAAGAAGGGATCAATGAATTGGGTGCGACAGCATCTTGGTTAGCCGCAGCGAACTCATACTCGGTGAATAATCAACCAATGATTCCATTCTTCATCTATTACTCAATGTTTGGTTTCCAACGTGTGGGTGACATGATGTGGCTAGCGGGCGACCAATTGGCTCGTGGTTTTATGATTGGAGGGACATCAGGTCGTACAACCTTAAACGGAGAAGGTTTACAACACGAAGACGGCCATAGCCACATTCAAGCGGGTGTGATTCCTAACTGTGTGACTTACGATCCATCATTTGCCTTTGAAGTTGCTGTAATCATTCAAGATGGTATTCAACGCATGTACGGTGAAAAACAAGAAGATGTGTTCTACTACATCACCACATTGAATGAAATAACAGAGCAACCGGCAATGCCTGAAGGTGCGGAAGAGGGTATCCGCAAAGGTTTATATAAATTTGAAACGGTAGAAGGTAAAGGTAAAGGCCACGTTCAATTGTTAGGCTCCGGTGCGATTATGCGTCACGTTCGTGAAGCTGCACAAATCCTTGCCAATGATTATGGTGTCACTTCGGATGTCTTCTCGGCACCATCATTTAATGAATTGGCACGTGATGGCCATGATGTTGCACGTTGGAACTTGTTACACCCAACTTCAGAACAACGAATCCCTTATGTTGCACAAGTACTTGCAGATTTACCAACTGTGGCGTCAACGGATTACATTAAAGGTTATGCAGATCAAATCCGTGCCTTTGTGCCAACGAAACATTATCACGTATTAGGTACGGATGGTTTTGGTCGTTCTGACAGCCGTGCAAACTTACGTGAACATTTTGAAGTCGATGAGCGTTATATCGTTGTTGCTGCCCTTTCTCAATTGGCTAAAGAGGGGACTGTAACAAATCAAGTTGTTGCGGATGCTATTGCAAAATTCGGTTTGAATGTTGAGCGTATCAATCCGCTCTATGCGTAATTGATGGAAAACTGCGGTCAAAAATTTTTATAAATTTGACCGCACTTTATAAAGGAACAAAATATGTCAAAACAAATTCAAATTCCTGATATTGGTAGCGATGAAGTTACTGTAACGGAAGTCATGGTAAAAGTCGGTGATACTATTGCGGTAGATCAAAGTATTATTAATGTAGAAGGTGATAAGGCTTCAATGGAAGTACCGGCACCGGAAGCAGGCGTGGTAAAAGAAGTTTTGGTGAAAGTCGGCGATAAAGTCACTACCGGTACACCAATGTTGATATTGGATTCTGCAGAAACAGCGGCTCCGGTATCAGCAGCGCCTGTACAAGAAGTGAAACCGGTTGATGCACCTGTGGTAGCAAGCGTAATAGAAGTCAATGTGCCTGATATTGGTTCTGATGAAGTCAATGTCACTGAAATTATGGTGAAAGTCGGTGATTCCGTTGAAGTGGATCAATCTATCATTAACGTAGAAGGTGACAAAGCATCTATGGAAGTGCCTGCACCAATTGCTGGTGTGGTAAAAGAAATTTTAATCAATGTGGGTGATAAAGTTTCTACAGGTAAATTGATTATGAAATTTGAAGTGGCAGGCTCAGCTCCGGCTGTTTCTGCACCGGTTCAAGAGTCAGCTCCTGCGACAGTTGCACTGGCAACATCTGCAGTTAAAGATGTAAATGTACCGGATATCGGTGGCGATGAAGTCAATGTCACTGAAATTATGGTTGCAGTAGGTGATACCGTTTCGGAAGAGCAATCTTTAATTACGGTTGAAGGTGACAAGGCTTCAATGGAAGTTCCGGCACCATTTGCGGGTGTCGTAAAAGAAATTTTAGTGAAATCAGGTGATAAAGTTTCTACCGGTTCATTAATTATGCGCTTTGAAGTGGCGGGGGCTACACCGGTTCAAGCTACAGCACCTGTATCGCAAGTTGCACCTACCGCACAAACAACAGCGGCTCCGTCTCAATCCTCCACAACAGAAAGCGGCAATGTATCAGGTTTAAGCCAAGAGCAAGTAGTAGCAAGTGCAAGTTATGCGCATGCAACCCCTGTTATTCGCCGTTTAGCCCGTGAATTTGGTGTAAATTTAGACAAAGTAAAAGGTACGGGACGTAAAGGACGTATTGTTAAAGAAGATATTCAAGCTTATGTTAAGACTGCGGTTAAAGCTTATGAAAGTGGAACAACAGCGTCTTCAGCCGCTGGAAACGGTGTGGCAAATGGCGCGGGTCTTGGTTTATTACCATGGCCGAAAGTAGATTTCAGCAAATTTGGTGAAATTGAAGAAGTAGAATTAAGCCGTATTAATAAAATTTCCGGGGCAAACTTACATCGTAACTGGGTGATGATTCCACATGTAACTCATTTCGATAAAGCGGATATCACCGATTTAGAAGCGTTCCGTAAAGAACAAAATGTGTTGGCTGAAAAACAAAAATTAGGTGTGAAAATTACCCCTGTTGTATTCATCATGAAAGCTGTGGCAAAAGCGTTGGAAGCTTATCCACGTTTTAACAGTTCAATTACTGAAGATGCACAACGCCTGATCTTGAAAAAATATATCAACATCGGTGTGGCGGTGGATACACCAAACGGTTTAGTGGTACCGGTGTTCAAAAATGTGAACAAAAAAGGGATTATTGAGCTTTCCCGTGAATTAATGGAAGTGTCGAAAAAAGCACGTGAAGGTAAATTAACCGCCTCTGATATGCAGGGTGGTTGTTTCACTATTTCAAGCCTCGGTGGTATCGGTACAACGCACTTTGCACCAATTGTAAATGCACCTGAAGTCGCGATTTTAGGAGTTTCCAAATCCTCTATGGAACCGGTATGGAATGGTAAAGAATTTGCACCTCGTTTAATTCTTCCAATGTCATTGTCTTTCGATCACCGTGTGATTGATGGCGCTGACGGCGCTCGTTTTATTAGCTATATTGGTGCTGTATTAGCGGATTTACGTCGTTTAATTATGTAATAAGTAACGCCTCTCGTGATTGAGGGGCGTTTTTTAAATGTTCCTGATTGCTCAAAGAGCGGTCAATAATTTCAACGTTTTTACGAGGTAAAAATGAGTAAAGAAATTAAAACCCAAGTTGTTGTACTTGGTGCCGGTCCGGCTGGTTATTCCGCTGCGTTTCGTTGCGCAGATCTTGGCTTAGAAACAGTGCTTGTTGAACGTTATTCTACGCTGGGTGGTGTATGTTTGAATGTAGGTTGTATTCCATCCAAAGCCTTATTGCACGTTGCTAAAGTGATTGAAGAAGCAAAACATGCGGAGAAAAATGGGGTTTATTTTAGTGAACCTAAAATTGATTTAGACCAAGTTCGTGCGGGTAAAGATGCTGTAGTAGCAAAATTAACCGGTGGTTTAGCGGGTATGGCGAAACAGCGTAAAGTCACCGTCGTTGAAGGTTTAGCGACATTTGCTGATCCAAATACTTTAGTTGCCCGTGATCGCGATGGTAACCCAACCACGATCAAATTCGACAATGCGATCATTGCGGCAGGTTCTCGACCAATCGAATTACCTTTCATTCCACATGAAGATCCACGTATTTGGAATTCAACCGATGCACTTAAATTAAAAGAAGTACCTAAAAAATTACTTATCATGGGCGGCGGTATTATCGGTTTAGAAATGGGAACGGTTTATCACGCATTAGGCTCAGAGATTGAAGTGGTTGAAATGTTTGATCAAGTTATCCCTGCTGCGGATAAAGATGTCGTTGCCATTTATACCAAACAAATTGAGAAAAAATTTAAGCTCATGCTTGAAACTAAAGTTACAGCTGTTGAAGCGAAAGATGATGGTATTTATGTTTCAATGGAAGGTAAAGCCTGCAACGATACGAAACGTTATGATGCCGTATTGGTTGCTATCGGTCGTGTACCAAATGGTAAATTGATTGATGCAGGTAAGGCCGGTGTTGAAGTTGATGAACGTGGTTTCATTCATGTAGATAAACAAATGCGTACTAATGTACCGCATATCTTTGCGATCGGTGATATTGTCGGTCAGCCAATGCTTGCTCATAAAGGTGTTCACGAAGGTCATGTTGCGGCAGAAGTTATTGCGGGACAAAAACATTATTTCGATCCAAAAGTGATTCCATCAATTGCTTATACCGAACCAGAGGTCGCATGGGTTGGTAAAACAGAAAAAGAATGTAAGCAAGAGGGGTTGAATTACGAAGTCGCGAAATTCCCATGGGCAGCGTCCGGTCGTGCTATTGCCTCTGAATGTTCAGAAGGGATGACAAAACTTATCTTTGATAAAGATACTCATCGTCTCTTGGGTGGTGCTATTGTTGGCTCCAATGGTGGGGAGTTACTTGGTGAAATTGGTTTAGCGATTGAAATGGGATGTGATGCAGAAGATATTGCATTAACCATTCACGCCCACCCAACTTTACACGAATCTGTCGGTTTGGCAGCTGAAGTATTTGAGGGATCTATTACCGATCTACCAAATGCAAAAGCGAAGAAAAAATAATTAACTATTATGCTAAAAAGGCAATCTTTATGGATTGCCTTTTTTGTGAAATATCTCACAAAAATGCATAAAAATGCAATTTTAACTGGCTATTTACTTTTATATTTGATAGCCTTCCGCAAATTTTATTTTTATGTCTTTTAGTTATTTCAAATTTTTTACTATGTTAAAGCGATTTTTAACCATTTTGGGGATTGTCATCCTTGCTACAGCCTGTTCAAGTCGTGTTCATCATACCAATAGCAAAATTTCAGAAAGTGATGATGCTCAGTTGACGGGATTAATCAGCCATTTAGAAAAGGCAAATCGTGGTGCTCATCAGACATTAAAAACAAATCGTCCTCGATCCGGTTTAATTAGTGATAAAGCACTTGCCGGTGTCTATAATGAATGGGTTGGGACTCGTTATAGAATGGGCGGGACGAGTAAGCGGGGTATTGATTGTTCTGCATTTATGCAAACCGCATTTTGGTCTGCTTATGGTATTGAATTACCTCGTTCTACGGCAGAGCAACGTTATCTAGGACGCAAAATCAGTAAACATGAATTACAGAAAGGTGATCTTGTTTTCTTCCGTCATAATAATCATGTTGGTGTGTATATTGGCAATAACCGGTTTATGCATGCGAGTACGAGCAAAGGTGTTACTATTAGCTCTTTAGATGAAAGTTATTGGGCGAGAACCTACACCCAGTCTCGCCGAATCATGTAAAGTGCGGTCATTTTTACAAAAGAATTCAGTAATGTAGTAAATATACAGATAGAAAAATTTATAGACGCCATATTGGCATTAGGATTTTAACATATTGAAATTATTTATTTTTTATTAAAGTTCATTCGTTTCTAGCGGATAAGTGAAAATTAAATTTGCACAACGAGCACATAATGCTGAAATAATTTAAGCTGAATTGGAGAGTCTCCATTTCAGCTTTTTTATGCGAATTTACCTTTTAATGTTATGTCAGTAATTTTCCATTTTCTCTTATGTTTTATGATAGAATGACAGCCCAAAAATATTGATTTCCTCTCATTTTATTGAGTTTATTTATGAATACAAAACTTGAACTTATCAAATCTTCTATCAAATCCATTCCTAATTATCCGAAAGAGGGTATTATTTTCCGCGATATTACGGCACTATTAGAAGTCCCAGACGCTTTTAAAGCGAGCATTGATTTAATTGTTGATCAGTATCGTGACAAAAAAATCACTAAAGTGCTTGGCACAGAATCTCGCGGTTTTATTTTTGGTGCGCCGGTTGCTCTTGCATTAGGTTTGCCTTTTGAATTGGTACGCAAGCCAAAAAAACTCCCACGTGAAACGATTTCCCAATCCTACCAATTGGAATACGGTCAAGATACCTTAGAAATTCATGTTGATGCTATTTCGGAGCAGGATAATGTCTTAATTATTGATGATCTACTCGCCACTGGGGGAACGGTTGAAGCAACGGTCAAATTGGTTGAACGCCTAGGCGGAAAAGTTAATCATGCCGCATTTGTGATTAATTTACCGGAGCTTGGCGGTGAGAAACGTTTGAATGATTTAGGTGTAAATTGTTATACCTTAGTTAATTTTGAAGGTCACTAATACATAATTTATGAGCTATCAAGTCTTAGCACGAAAGTGGCGTCCTCAAACCTTTGAAGATGTGGTAGGACAAGGTCATATTCTCACCGCACTTTCTAACGGCTTAAAAGAACAGAGACTCCATCACGCTTATCTATTTTCCGGTACACGAGGCGTGGGAAAAACCTCCATTGCACGCCTTTTTGCCAAAGGATTAAATTGTATTAAAAATGGTATTACAGACCACCCTTGTGGCGAATGTGAAAACTGTAAAGCCATTGAACAAGGCACGTTTATTGATTTGATTGAGATTGACGCAGCTTCTCGAACTAAAGTTGAAGATACGCGTGAACTGTTGGATAACGTGCAATACAAACCTGTAGTTGGACGCTTTAAAGTGTATTTGATTGATGAAGTGCATATGTTGTCACGACATTCTTTCAATGCCTTACTGAAAACTTTAGAAGAGCCGCCTGAATATGTAAAATTTTTGCTTGCTACAACGGACCCACAAAAGCTTCCTGTCACGATTTTATCGCGTTGTATGCAATTTCATCTCAAGGCGTTAGATGAAACGCAAATTTCACAACATCTTGCCCATATTTTAAGTCAAGAAAACATTCCTTTTGAGCCACTGGCTTTAGACAAGTTAGCAAAGGCAGCACAAGGGAGTATTCGTGACAGTCTCAGCCTTACGGATCAAGCTATTGCGATGGGGGATCGCCATATAACGGTAAACCTAGTTAACACCATGTTAGGACTATTGGACGATACCCAAGCAATTGACATTATTTATGCCCTACACCAAGGCAATGGCGAAGCTTTAATGAAAACAATTCAAGCGGTTGCTGAAAAGGCCGGCGATTGGGATAGCTTGTTAGCAGAAGTGGCTGAAAAGCTACATCAAATTGCATTAATGCAGCTTCTTCCACAACATTTAACTAATGAAAGTGAGCATCTTTCTTTCCTTGCAAAACATATCTCTCCGGAAGATGTACAGTTTTTCTATCAAGTGATCATCTCAGGTAGAAAAGAATTGAATGTGGCACCAAATTATCGTGTCGGTGCTGAAATGACATTATTAAGGGCATTAGCATTTCACCCAAAGTTCCTTACGGCAGCACCCAAGATTCAGTCATCTGAATATCAAGCTCCTTCTCTTGAAAAAAGTGTGGTTGAAAATCACACTAAAGATATTGATGTACCGGTGCTGTCGCAAAATATTAAAGCAACTTACGGTGCAGAAAACCAGCCTATTTCTGCTTCCTCAAATCAGCCACTTAATCTTGCAAGCCTCGCTGCTTTAGATGCGTTAAAGCAACTGAATCAAATTGAAGAGGGGGAACGCCAAGCTCATCAAAAAGAAATGAATAATGCCGTGAGTGAAACCATGCATCGCATACAATCACTTGATGAGCAAAAAATAGAAAGAAAAATGACCGCACTTCCGGTACTTGAGATGACTCCGCCAAATAAAACGGCTGCTAATCTTTCAGTTTCTAGTGTGCCAAAAAATATTCAAACTATGGAAAATACCGTAGAGAATAATACGGAGCGAGAACAGGAAGAGCAAGAACTGGTTGATGCGGAAACCTACCGCTGGGAATGGCGAAATCCAGAGTTGGCAAAGGAAACGGAGGCTATTCGACCATCTGATATTAGACAAGCCATCTTGAAAGATATAACTCCGGAATTGCGCTTGCGTATTGTTAATATTACACAGAAACAGGATGAATGGACGGATATTGTCGAGCGTTCCGGGGTAACAGGGTTTTCAAAAGAATTAGCGTTAAATTGTTTCTTACTGAATAAAACTGAAGATCGCATTCAGCTTGGTCTTCATTCGGAAAAAGCCCACTTACGCCAAGATCGTAATATAGATGTATTAGCCGAATCACTCAGTCGGCTTTATGGCGCTCAGATAAAGGTTGATATTCAATTTGATGATCGTCGTATCGCTACACCAATGGAACATCGTAAACAAGTGTATCAAGAGCTCTGTGAACAAGCCCGTGATGAACTTCAACAAGATAAAAAATTACTTCTTTTACAAAAAGAGTTTGATGCAACGCTCGATGTTGAGAGTATTCGACCGGTATAAAATTTGATTTTATTCATCATTTCTTTAATTGAGACCGTTTTCCAATAGTTGAATAAATCATATTGATTGTTGAAAAAGTGGCTTGTTTTAATGAAGTGCATGCCCATGTATTAAAGAAAAAACATTTACAAAAATGACCGCACTTTAACTTTATGGCTCACTTAGAACAAGTATCGCTTTTTTACAAAGAAAATCTGTTAAATTGGTTTTTTTGATTAATTTGATAGATTTTAATCGTTAAAACCTTTCTATATAATGCGCAAGAAGTTTACATTCACTAAAGATAAAGAGGAGCATCCTATGACTTCAAAATGTCCATTTTCTCATTCCACATCTTTGACAATGGGAAATGGCGCACCTGTCGCCGACAACCAAAATAGTTTAACAGCAGGTCCACGTGGCCCATTACTTGCACAAGACTTATGGTTAAATGAAAAATTAGCAGATTTTGTACGTGAAGTGATTCCTGAGCGTCGTATGCACGCAAAAGGTTCAGGTGCATTCGGTACCTTTACCGTTACTCACGACATTACCAAATATACCCGTGCTAAGATTTTTAGCGAAGTGGGTAAAAAAACTGAGATGTTTGCACGTTTTACTACCGTAGCGGGTGAACGTGGTGCGGCAGATGCAGAACGTGATATTCGTGGTTTTGCATTAAAATTCTATACTGAAGAAGGTAACTGGGATATGGTGGGTAACAACACACCGGTATTCTTCTTACGTGATCCTCGTAAATTCCCGGATCTTAACAAAGCAGTAAAACGCGATCCTCGCACTAATATGCGTTCAGCAACCAACAACTGGGATTTCTGGACATTATTACCTGAAGCCTTACACCAAGTGACTATCGTAATGAGTGAGCGTGGTATTCCGGCAAGTTATCGTCATATGCACGGTTATGGTTCACATACTTACAGCTTCTGGAACGAAGCAGGCGAACGTTTCTGGGTGAAATTCCATTTCCACACTCAACAAGGCATTAAGAATTTAACTGATGCAGAATCTGCAGCGATTATCGCAAACGATCGTGAAAGTCACCAACGTGATTTATACGAAGCGATTGAACGTGGCGATTTTCCGAAATGGAAAATGTTTATCCAAGTTATGCCGGAAGCGGATGCAGAAAAAGTTCCTTACCATCCGTTTGATTTAACTAAAGTATGGCCGAAAAAAGACTACCCATTAATTGAAGTGGGTGAGTTCGAACTTAACCGTAATCCTGAAAACTTCTTTGCTGATGTTGAGCAATCTGCATTTGCACCAAGCAACCTAGTACCGGGAATCGGTGCAAGTCCGGATAGAATGTTGCAAGCACGTTTATTCAACTATGCTGACGCACAACGTTACCGTTTAGGTGTGAACTTCCGTCAAATTCCGGTAAACCGTCCTCGTTGCCCTGTTCACAGTAACCAACGTGATGGTCAAGGTCGTGTAGATGGTAACTATGGTGGCTTACCGCATTATGAGCCAAATAGCTTCAATCAATGGCAACAACAACCTGATTTCGCTGAGCCACCACTTCGCATTAACGGTGATGCTGCATTTTGGGATTATCGTCAAGATGATAATGACTACTTCAGTCAACCGCGTGCATTGTTTAACTTAATGAACGCAGACCAAAAACAAGCATTGTTTAACAACACTGCTGGAGCAATGGGCGATGCGCCTGACTTCATCAAATATCGTCATATCCGTAACTGTCACTGGTGTGATCCTGCATATGGTGAAGGTGTAGCGAAAGCATTAGGTTTAACGGTAGAAGATGCGTTAAAAGCACGTGATACTGACCCTGCTTTAGGCCAAGGCGGTTTACTATAATTCGCTAAAAAGCAAAAGGTTGATGTCAAAATGACATCAACCTTTTTTGTTTATTGTGCCGATAGCATTGGATAGGCGTTGATAAAATCCGGTAAGCGATAAGCTTTACTAAAAATTAAGGTATAAGTATTACGATCATTATTGACGGCGATGGTGTCAGGAATTGATTCATCTAAACCAAATCGCCAAGGTTGATTGCCTATACGTGTAATCAAATATTCATTACTCACCTCAAAAGGTCCTTCATAGGGTTTTCCAGCTATTGCTACGGTTTTATATTCAATGGGTAAACTCACGGAACCATAAACAGTTTTCCAAAAGAAATAAAGCGAGGCAGTTGGGTTTAAGATAGAGCGGTTTGTTCCTTCTTTCTGTGTTAATTCAATCACTTTACCATCACTCAATTCCAAGCGATGTTGTCCCGGTTCTAACATGAGTTTTTGCGTTTGATGAGCGGCAAGGGTGATTTCTTTTTCATCTAATTTAAATGTCACGGCAGTGTCTGTTGGATTATCAGCATAAACAATATTTTTATCGTACCATGCAACAAGATCTTCCGCTTCAAACGGAAAATATTTTGCCACGAGCGAAACCACAAAATTTCGTTTGCCATCGTCAGCATTGTTATCGGTTGCAGAAGGTTGTACAGCGGCAATGCCGATTAAGGCAGCAATGATAATGAGTAATGAAAGTAATTTTTTCATAAAATTCTCCTAAAAATAACCGCACTTTATTGATGAAAAGTGCGGTAGAAATAATCGTTATTTTCTTGTGGTGTAGTTTCCTTCACATACCCATTTGTAAGTGGTAAGGGCTTCTAATCCCATAGGGCCACGAGCATGAAGTTTTTGGGTGCTGACGGCGACCTCTGCGCCTAAGCCAAATTGTCCGCCATCGGTGAAACGTGTGCTTGCGTTCACATAAACCGCTGCCGCATCCACTTGGTTCACAAATTGGTGTGCCAGAGTTTGAGAGGCGGTTAAAATGCTTTCGGAATGTTGCGTGCCATATTCACGAATATGGGCAATTGCAGCCTGAATGTCCTTCACGATCACGACATTTAAATCAAGAGAACCCCATTCTTCACGTAATTGTTGATCAGTCACTTCATCCACGCTTGCTCCGGCTTGTTTTAATATCTCAAGTGCGGTTGATTTTGCGTGATATTTTACCTTTTTCGCTGAAAGTTGCGCCACGAGTTTAGGTAAGAATTCAGTAGCAATAGACTCTTGAACAAGTAGGGTTTCTAGGGTATTACAGGTGCTTGGACGCTGAGTTTTCGCATTGTCGATAACTAAAACGGCTTGATTTTGATCCGCACTTTCTTCCACAAAGGTATGGCAAACACCGACACCGCCTATAATCACGGGAATCGTAGAATGTTGTTTACAAAGTTCGTGTAAGCCCGCACCACCACGAGGAATAATCATATCTACATAGCGATCCAGTTTTAATAATTGCATCACGAGATCACGATTAGGATCGGTAATGGCTTGTACCGCAAATTTTGGTAATCCTGCTTGCTCAAGGGCATTTTGCACTACGTTCACCAAAATATGATTAGAAAATTGGGTTTCTTTTCCCCCTCGTAAAATGACTGCATTGCCCGTTTTTAAACAAAGACTTGCCACATCAATGGTGACATTCGGGCGTGCTTCATAAATGGTACCAATCACCCCAATGGGTGTGCGGACACGTTCGATTTTAAGACCGCTATCTAGTGTTCCTCCATCAATAATTTTACCCACCGGATCGGCAAGTGAAACCACATGACGTACGTCATTGGCAATACCTTGTAAACGCTCGGGGGTGAGTAAAAGGCGATCAATCAATGCATCTGATAGCCCGTTTTGTTTTGCCAGTTCAATATCCTTTGCATTCTCTTCTAAAATGCTCGCCGATTGTTGTTCTAACTGTTCGGCAATAATATTTAAAGCACGGTTTTTTTCCGATGTACTCAGCTGTGCCAATATAAAAGCTGCCTCTTTGGCTTGTTTGCCCATTTGTTCTAACATAGTCTGTCTCTCTAGCAATAAAAAATAATGATGCGTAGCTTATCTGAAAAATAAAGAAGGTCAAATAGTTAAGCTAAAAGATTTAGCTTGTGGCATTCGGCGTGTTGATATCGCCTTAATTATTAAATAAAGTGCGGTTAAAATTAGCGTGTTTTTATATCCGATTATCTAAAAAGTGAAGATTTTAGACAGATTTATTTCTTTAAGAATAAGATGATGGTTATGCTGTTTTATCCTTTCAATAAATGTAACATCAGCATATATCCGGCGATGATAAACAGAATAAGGGCGAGCAATTTTCGTGTAAGCGAGGGGGAAAGTTTGCCTCGAATTTTCATTGAGAAAAAACTCATCATAAATGCACTTAATACCACAATGGCAACAATAGAGAAATTAACATAACCGACTTGCCAGCTTCCTGTTAGATAAAAAGGTGGGGATTTTGTCAGATAACTGTACAGACTGCCGCTGCCGCCAATCACCATCATATAATTGGTATAAGGGGCGATTTGTTGTGGCTTAATACTTTTTAATTGCCCGATTAAAGGCGCCATAATTGAACCGCCACCAATACCGGTTAGTCCTGCGATTAACCCGCCGAATAAGCATAGTCCGCTGCCTTTCCATATTTCACCCGATATTTGTCCGTGATGTGGCAAGTTTTCTGAACTCAACATTATTTTTAGCGCTAACAGGCTTAACGTTCCGACAAAAATACTAATAATTAGAATATCCGGTAAGAAAAAACTAATTTCAAAACCGGATTGAACGCCGATAATGGTGGAAAGTGACCAAAACAACACCGCTTTTATACGAATTTGAATTTTTTGCTGATAAAAATAAATCAAATTAATGATTGATGAGCCGATAACAATGGTGAGTGAGGTGGCGGCAATCATTTGCAGTGGAAAATCGGGAAATAATGTATAGAGAATCGGCACCATTAACACGCCACCGCCGATACCAAAAACCGCTGACATTAAATTGGTAAAAAAACCGCATAGCACTAAAATCGAAATTAGCTGTAAACTCATCATTCCTCCTGTTTTTTATTATTATTATTATTATTATGCTGAATAGGATGCCGCTTGCTTTATGATCCTGCTCATATTATTGAAAAAAAGAATGTCAAATTTGTGATCTAATTCACACCAATTTGGTTGGGGTTATGATGATTATCATAAAACTTCTTTTCTCTCTATATTATTCTAAGTATGCAGTTATATTGGATCAAAATGAGGAGGAGCTATGTTTATAACGATTGCCAGTTTTCTGGTAGTAACGGGAATTGTGGCGTTTATTTCGTGGAAAAAAACAAAAAATGATGATTTAACCACGTCTAAAGGGTATTTTTTAGCGGGAAGGGGATTAAGCGGCGTCGTGATTGGCTGTTCAATGGTCTTGACATCATTATCAACCGAACAGTTAATCGGGGTGAATGCGGTATCCTATAAGGGCAATTTCTCGATTATTGCGTGGACGGTTCAATCGGTCATCCCACTATGTTTTTTAGCACTTTATTTACTGCCGAAATATATTAAAAACGGCTATACCACGATTCCTGAATTTTTTGAGAATCGTTTTGATCGGCAAACCCGTTTAATTATGTCGGCGCTGTTTTTAGTCTTTTATCTTTTTATCGTCATTCCGACCGCACTTTATACCGGTGCGATAGCCTTTAATAAAATTTTTAATTTGGAAACCTATTTTGGCTTAACTTATGCCGAATCCATTGTTTATACGGTCATGGCGATTGGGATTGTGGGCGCAATTTATGCCATTTTTGGCGGTTTAAAAGCGGTTGCAGTATCCGATACGATTAATGCGGTGATTTTAGTTATCGGGGCATTATTAGTGCCTATTTTTGCGCTCATTTATTTAGGCGAAGGCAGTTTTACCGAAGGGCTTAAAACCATTACAACCTCTCATATTGAGAAATTTAATGCGATAGGCGGTAAAGATGATGCCGTACCTTGGCCGGCAATGTTTACCGGTATTTTGATCGTTAATTTCTTTTATTGGACGACCAACCAAGCTATCGTTCAGCGTGCATTAGGCGCAAGAGATCTGCAAGCGGGGCAAAAAGGCATTTTAATTGCAGCGTTATTTTTATTAACCTTACCAATTATTCTTAATTTACCCGGCTTATTAAGTTTCCATATTCTTGGCGGTGATTTAAATCCAATTGATACCTCTTATCCGACCTTAGTAAATAAAGTGCTGCCAACCTTTTTACAAGGCTTTTTTATTGCCGCCTTGTTCGGGGCGATTTTAAGTACCTTTAACTCTTTTTTAAATTCTGCGGCAACGATCTATTGTAAGGATTTATTACCCTCTATCAGTAAAAAAACGTTTTCCGATCAAGAACTGATTGCCCACGCGAAAAAAGTATCAACGGTTATGGCGATATTAACCATGGTGATTGCCCCGTTATTAATGTTCGGTACTGATGGAATTTTCTTATTAACCAAACGTTTTGCCGGCTTTGTGAATATCCCTATTGTGGCACTCTTTGCCGTAGGGCTTTTCAATAAAACTGTTTCCGGATTAGCTGCCAGAATCGCCTTATTGCTTCACGTTGTGCTTTATTTTTGTATTGTTTGGGTATTTAATGTCAAAGTGAATTTTGTTTATGTGATGGCGGCATTATTTGTGTTTGATGTAGTCGTGATGTTGATATTAGGGCAATTCCTCAAACTCGAGCCTTATCAAGAAAGCAAGGAAAACAAAGAGGGAGTGGATTTAACCAATTGGAAATATGCACCGCTGACAGTCGTTTCTTTGGTGTTAGGATTGATTACTCTACATGCGTTACTTTCTCCACTTGGTTTATCCTCCTATGACGGCAATCCGAAACTCATTTTAGCAGGCTATGCAATATGCCAACTGCTACTATTTGTTGTCATGCGTAAAAAAGAGGTGAAGTGATGAATATTATGTATATTTTGCTCGATCAAGTTCGCAAAGATATGTTGGGGACTTACGGGCATCAAATTGTTAAAACACCGAATTTGGATCGGTTGGCGCAAGAGGGGATTCGTTTTAATAACGCATTTACACCCGCTTCGGTATGCGGGCCGGCACGAACCTCTTTATTTACCGGATTAATGCCGTCTTCGCACGGCATTATAAAAAACGGTGAAAAAGGCGGAACGGGTGAAATTCGTCGAGAAGCACCGAATATTGCCAAATTAGACGGCTATAATTGCTATGTGGTGGGGAAATGGCACGTCGGTACGCAATCCGTGCCGGAAGATTATGATATTAAAGGACATAATTTTGACGGTTATGGTTATCCGGGGAGTGGTGTTTATCATAATTTAGTTTTTAACCAACCACCGACCCATTCTAACCGCTATCAAGAATGGTTGGCTGAAAAAGGGTTTGATATCCCGACCGTCAGCCAAGCCTATTTTGGGGAAAACCCACATCTTCGTGTGCAGGAGCTTTGCGGATTATTGTCCGGTAGCAGAGAGCAAACCATTCCCTATTTTATTATTGATGAAGCCAAACGCTATATTCAAGAATCCTTAGCGGAAGGCAAACCGTTTTTTACTTGGATCAACTTTTGGGGGCCGCATACCCCTTGTATCGTGCCGGAACCTTATTATTCAATGTATTCAAAAGATGATGTCATTCTAGACGAAAGTTTTTTTAAACCGTTAGAGGGCAAACCAGGGCATTTCCGCACCATTTCAAAAATGTGGGGAATGTGGGAGGCGACCGAAGATCGTTGGAAAGAAGTGATTACAAAATTTTGGGGATATATCACATTAATTGACGACGCAATCGGTGAATTGTTGGCGTATTTAGAGCATAACGCGATTTATCATAATACCTTTATCGTCGCTACTGCCGATCACGGCGATGCAATGGGCGCGCACCGAATGATTGAAAAAGGCGAATTTATGTTTGATACCACTTACAATATTCCCCTGATTGTGCGCGATCCGTTGTCCGAACGAAAAAATCAGCAAGATGATAACCTGATTTATCTGCACGATTTAACCTCGACGGTTTATGATATTGCCCGACAACCGATTCCGACGGAATTTGAGGGCGAAACCTTGTTACCGATTGTTCGTCAGAAACAAAATAATCAGCGCAAGGGGGTTTTAGCTCAACTGGCAGGGCATTTTGTTTATTTTGAACAGCGAATGTGGCGGCGTAAAGATTACAAATTAGTATTTAATGCGACGGATATTTGCGAACTTTATGATGTACGCCGAGATCCGCAAGAAATGAACAATTTGTTTTATGATGAAAACTATAAAGAGATAAAGCAAGAAATGCTGGAGGAAATGCGGTTAGAAATGCAAAGATTAAAGGATCCTCTCGAGAATTGGGTTTATCGAATTATTAATGAAATCTAAATCGTATTTACCCGAAATAAAATCGTTTCGGGTAAATATGATGTTTCTGATAAAACAAAATTCATTTAACCTATTTAAAAGGAACGATAACGATAATGAACAAAGGATTGATTGTACCTACTGAACTTGCGCAGTGCCAATTAAACCGGCTTTCGCAAATGAACAAGGGAACGGTGATTTACCAACAGGGCGAAAAAGCGCACGAATTTTATTATATCAAGCAAGGTCTTATCGGTCTTTATCATACCCTTGATAACGGAAAAGAGAGCTTAGTCAGACTTTATTCTCAAGGCGATTATTTCGGTTTCCGCACCTTATTCGGTTTAGGCAACAATCATTATCACTGCACGGCGAAAGTGTTAATTGAATCGGAACTGATTCAAATCAAATTAGACAATATCGATCAATTCTTTCTACATAATAGTGCAATGACAAAATATTTATTGCAAACCTTAGCGGAGGAGTTAAGAGAAGCGGAACAGCGCTTAGCCAAAAGTGCCTATTTGCGTACCTTTGATCGCGTGATCGACAGTCTTTATTTTCTTACCCAACATTTCCCCTACTATAATTGGACTTACCGAGAAATTGCCGAATATGCGGGCTGTGAAACGGAAACAGCAATTCGTATCGGTAAAGAATTAAAACAAAACGGCTTATTTAAAGACGCATTAAATCATCACAAAGGCAAGTAGTATGTCATTTTTTTCGCAGAAAGCGCATTTTCATTTAATGGCAAAACCCAGTAGTTTCCATTGTAATATTCAGTGCGAATACTGTTTTTACTTGGGAAAATCGCAGTATTTTGGCAACAATACTGAGTTTATGTCGGAACATACTCTCAAAAATTATATTAAAAATTACATTGAATCACAGGCAGGAGATCGGGTTGAATTTATGTGGCAAGGCGGTGAGCCGACCCTGCTTGGTCTGGATTTCTTCAAAAGTGCGGTCAATTTTCAGCGAGAATTTGCCAACGGTAAAACCATCACCAATGGGTTTCAAACTAACGGTATGGCGCTTAATCAGCAATGGGTAGCATTTTTTAAGCAACACCAATTTTTAATCGGACTTTCCATTGATGGTCTCAGTGCGTTGCATAACCGTTATCGTATGACAAATAGCGGTAATCCGACCTTTGAACGAGTGGTGAATGCGTTGCAATTATTAAAGACACATCAGGTGGAATTTAACACGTTAACTGTCGTCAACGATCAAAATTGGCAAAAAGGCAAAGAAACCTATCTGGCGCTCAAATCATTGGGTTCGACATTTATGCAGTTTATCCCCATTGTTGAAACGCATTTTCCGACAAACTGTACGGATGAGCCAAAAACAACAGCGTTTTCCGTGCCGCAACAAGGGTACGGACATTTTTTAGTCGATGTTTTTCAAGAGTGGAAAAAACAGGATGTCGGCAAAATTTTTGTGTTGGAATTTGAAAATCTACTTGGACAATGGTTGGGTTATCCCTCAAGTAGCTGCATTCATCGCCCGACCTGCGGGCAATCCTTAGTTGTTGAAGCGAACGGCGAGGTTTATTCTTGCGATCATTATGTTTACCCGAATCACAAATTAGGAAACTTAAATGAAACCTCATTAGTGAATCTTGTTTTATCAGAGAAACAGCGTCAGTTTGGTCAGTATAAGCAAAATAGTTTGACTCAGACCTGTCGGCAATGTGAATTTCGTGCCTTATGCCACGGCGGTTGCCCGAAACACCGCATTTTGCCGCAAGATAATGACGAGAGGAAACAAAACTATCTGTGTGCGTCTTATCAATATTTTTTTAAACAAACCGCCGATTATATGCAACAAATGAAATGGCAAATTCAAGGAGCTAAACATGCCGATTATCAATAAAATCACCCATCTCACGCCGGAATTAAGTTTATATCATTACAATGAGATTCCGGTTATTTGTTTGGATCATCAGGTCGGGAAAGCGAAAATTTCCTTACAAGGCGCACAGCTATTAAGCTGGAAACCGTATGACGAACAACAAGATTTGCTTTGGTTAAGTGAAATAGAGCCATTTGAATTAGGCACGGCAATTCGAGGCGGTGTGCCGATTTGCTACCCTTGGTTCGGCACAAAGCAGTCGCCGGCGCACGGCACGGCAAGATTACGCCTGTGGCAGCTTTCCGATTATGATATTCAACCCGATAAAGTGCGGTTGGTTTTTGCCTTGTTTGATCAAAACCATATTATTGAAGCCAAAATGGAAATGGTATTTGAGCAGAAATGCCGACTGCGTTTTACCCACTACGGACAACAACCAGCAGAAGTGGCATTGCATAGCTATTTCCATATCGGCGATATTCATCAAGCGGAGGTTTTAGATTTACCGACAAGCTGTTTTAATTCCCTGACTCAACAAATGGAAGACGTGCCGAGCAGACGAACAATCAATGAAAATGTGGATTGCATTTATACGGGCAATTTTCATCAGAATCTGATTAGCGATCACCAGTCTAAGCGCGATATTACCCTTGAGCATCATAATGCGAGCGAATTAGTGTTATGGAATCCGTGGCATAAAGCCACGAGTGCCATGCAGGAGACGGACTATCAAAACATGCTCTGTTTAGAAACGGCGCGAATCAGTAAACCTTTGAATTTTGGTGAAACCGTTGGCGTGGATATTTTTGCAGATAACGATTTTTCTCGTTAATGATCTATTAAAAATAGACTCAAAATTGACCGCACTTTAATACGGCACAACAACGTTGGGTTGTAGAGGGTTAGGTCTTAAACCGTAATGATAAAATGTCTGACTGATTCCAATGGATTTATTCCTGTGAGGGAAAGGATTTCTTTCTTGGATTATGATACTGAAATGGCACTAATGTATTTTCAGCAATTTTATCTTCTTTATGAGCATTATTTCTTTTTCTTTGGGGATTTATCTTTATGATCAACGGTGAGTTCTTGATAGTTAAACACGGGTAATCCCCATTCAAAGCGAATGGCTAAAATTCTCAGTGTAAAGCTACTAATTAGAGTGATTAACACCGCAAGGGTTTGTTCCATCTGTAAGGCTGACAACCCAAAGTAGGTGAGGGTTGCACAGAGAGAAACACTGGCATAAAGTTCTTTTTGGAAAACGAGGGGAATACGGTTACAAAGCATATCTCGTAATACACCGCCAAATGCACCGGTAATGCAGCCTGCGATACAGACAATCGTGACGCCATGCCCCATATCCATCGCAATTTGAGCACCAATGATC
This sequence comes from Rodentibacter genomosp. 1, assembly GCF_001999285.1. Taxonomy (GTDB): domain Bacteria; phylum Pseudomonadota; class Gammaproteobacteria; order Enterobacterales; family Pasteurellaceae; genus Rodentibacter. Next base: position 108,686 of record NZ_MLHN01000003.1, on the reverse strand, counting down.
GAAAATACCACTAAGCCCATGGCATCCAAGACTAAGAAAATCATACGGAAATAACGCATAAAGTGATTGATAAAGGGGGCAATATAAACAGTCATCACTGCTGCACCGGCAACCACTAAAAAATATTCGGGATGTTTGACCCAGCCTAAAGGGTAGTGACCTAATAATACATCTCGTACAGAACCGCCACCGATTGCCGTTACTGAAGCAATGATAATCACACCAAAAATATCCATTTTTTCTCTACCGGCAGCTAATGCGCCGGTCATCCCTTCAGCGGTAATACCGATGATATATAAAATGCTCAGTAACATTCAGGCTCCTAAAGTGAGGTTAGAATCGCTCGTCATTCTACTTTAAAATAAGATGAATTTTTAGCATAATGGCGCATTATTTTTCTCATATTTTTTATTATGTCAGAGCAATCTTCAAAATCCTTTTCCACACAATTTTCAATACTTGCCATCGGTATTGTGCTTGCCGTCGATCTTTTTATATTTTCTTTGCAATCTCAAAACCAGGTGATACCTCATTTAGGGTTGGCTGTGTTTGTTGCACAGTTAATTTCTTTACTGGTGTTTTATAAAGGGGAGATTTGTCCGGGACAGCGTGGGCGTTTAATTAGAGTAAATTTGGCATTTTCACTTTATTGGCTGGTATGGTTAGTGATGGGGCTTTTATCTTCCCACCCGACCTTTACAAACGTGATAAGTCTATGCGGTTTATCTGTTTTGTATTTTACTTGGAAACAACCAAAAGAGGAAAAACTTCGCAACAGTTTTTTATTTATGGCGGCTTTGGTTGCCGGTTTGGGGGTGTTGGGATATGCGATGTCCCTTAGCCTGTTTCCTTTGCCTGCTTTTGCTGAATATAATCCGATAGCCCCTATTTTAGCAGGTGTGGTTTTATCTAATTTATTTCTCTTGCTAGCGAAAAGCCGATTACAGGGGTTGATTGCATTACTGCCGTTACTGATGATTATTTTACTGATTTTAAATGCATCAATCATTTTTATTTTTTTGATTTTGAATGGCTTGGAAAGTGCGGTTAATTCCGAAAGTATTTTTGCCTATATCATTTATTTTATCTGTCATTTAGTGATTGCGGGCGTTTTGGCGATTCATAGCATTCAAAAATGGACTTTAAGTGTGAATACATTATTTATTTTACTCTTTATTACGGCGTGCTTACCATTGTGGATGATATTTGTATGAATCAGAACCAACATCATTATGCCGCAGGCATGTTAGTTGTCGGATGTATTTTATTCGGTTTAGGGAGCATTATCGTTAAATTTGTACCTATAGGCGGTTATGCCATCGCATTCTGGCGTTTACTTATTGCCTCGGGTATTTTCTGGGGTTTAATGAAATTAAAATACCAACATTTCCCGAAAAGTAGAAAAGCGTTATTGTATAGCTGTCTATCCGGTATTTTTCTCGCCTTTGATCTTGCCTTTTGGCACGAAAGTATTTATGCCGTAGGGCCGGGTATTTCCACTTTGTTAAATAGCTTACAAATTTTCTTTTTAGCTGTAATTGGGTTTATTTTCTTCTCGGAAAGACAAAGTAAATTACAACTATTCAGCTTGGTGTTGGCGATGGTTGGAGTGGCATTGATTGCCGGTGAAGAGTTGCAACATAATATTGAAGGTATTTATGGTATTGTTATTGGGGTGATTTCTGCCGTAATGTTGGCGGCGTCAATGGTTATGGTGAAAAAGGTTCACCAAGAGGAAGAGGTTGCATTGTTTCCTCTCATGTTAATCATTAGTTTTAGTGGTGCCATCGTGTTAATTATTCCCTCGTTAATATTTAATGCTGACAAACTTTATCCTACTCATTTTCAAGATTGGGGACTAATCGTGATTTATGGCGCTATAATGCAGTGTGTAGCTTGGGGAATGATAGCTTATGCAATTCCATTGCTTTCTTTAGGATTAACAGGGTTATTGTTACTTTCCGAGCCGGTTGCTGCATTGGTTATTGATTATTTTTATTTGCACAAAGCGATTAATCTATGGCAATGGATTGGTGCTGTCTTGACATTGTTTGCTATTTATCTGGGTTCAGTAAAACGTTAAAACAAAAAAGTGCGGTTAAAAATAACCGCACTTTGGCATAGTAATAAAGGACAATTAATTATTGCTTTTCTACGTTTTATTTTTGACGCATCGCTGGGAATAAAATCACATCACGAATCGATGGCGCATTGGCATAAAGCATAGCGAGTCGGTCTATTCCTAAGCCTTCTCCTGCAGTTGGTGGTAAACCATGTTCAAGTGCAACCACAAAGTCTTCATCTTTAAACATTGCTTCATCATCTCCCGCTTCTTTTGCGGCAACCTGTGCATCAAAACGTTCATTTTGGTCTTCTGCATCGTTTAATTCGGAGAAACCATTTCCAATTTCACGGCCTCCGATGAAGAGTTCAAAGCGATCGGTGACATCCGGATTCTCATCATTACGACGGGCAAGTGGTGAGATTTCCGCAGGGTGTGCCATTAAAAATGTTGGTTGAATTAAGTGATGTTCTGCGACTTCCTCAAAAATAGCATTCACAATACTCCCTAATCCCCAAGATTTTTGCACTTCAATACCTAAATGCTCAGCGGTTGCTTTGGCACGATCGAAATCATATAAGTCCTCTTTTACAATGCCTTTGTCTGCACCGTATTTGAGGGTGGCATCGTGTAAAGTAATACGCTCGAACGGTTTGCCAAAATCAAATTCGTATTCACCGTATTTCACGATGGTTGTACCGAGAATATCAATAGCTAATTTGCGTAACAATTCTTCAGTATTGTCCATTAAATCATGATAATCCGCATAAGCTTGATAGTATTCAAGCATGGTAAATTCAGGATTATGGCGAACAGAAACGCCTTCATTGCGGAAATTGCGATTGAGTTCAAATACACGTTCAAACCCACCCACGACTAAACGTTTTAAATAAAGCTCCGGTGCAATGCGCAAGTACATATCTACATCAAGTGCATTATGGTGGGTCACGAAAGGGCGGGCTGCCGCACCACCGGGGATGACTTGTAGCATCGGGGTTTCGACTTCCATAAAGCCTTTTGAGATGAAATATTCACGAATACCGGCTACTACTTTAGAACGGATAATAAATGTACGGCGGGATTCTTCGTTAGAAATTAAGTCTAAGTAACGTTGGCGATAACGCACTTCTTGATCTGTTAAACCGTGGAATTTATCCGGTAGTGGGCGAAGTGCTTTGGTTAACAATTGAACTTCACTTGCTTTAACCGTAAGTTCGCCCGTTTTAGTTTTAAATAATGTTCCTTTAACCCCAATAATATCGCCTAAATCCCAGGAGCCCACATTTTCTTTATAGACGCCTTCAGGAAGGTTATCACGTGCCACGTAAAGTTGAATTTTACCGCTCATATCTTGAATCGTGATGAACGTGGCTTTACCCATTGCACGACGGGTCATAATACGACCTGCAACAGTGACTTCAATATTTTTTTCTTTTAAGGTTTCACCCTCTTCCGATTCATATTGATTATGTAAATCTTGTGCTAGCGAATCACGGCGGAATTTGTTAGGGAACGCATTTCCTTTAGCACGCAACGCAGCTAATTTTTCACGGCGTACTAACATTTCGCCGTTCAGGTCTAATTCTTTTACTTCTTGTTCTGACATTTTTGTTTACCTTAGTGAATTTTTAACTTTAAAAAACATGATTTAAAATGACCGCACTTTTATAATCCGGCTTTTAAACTGGCTTCAATAAAACGATCTAAATCACCGTCTAACACGGCTTGTGTATTGCGGTTTTCTATTCCTGTGCGTAAATCTTTTATTCGGGAATCATCTAACACATAGGAACGAATTTGACTACCCCAACCGATGTCTGATTTATTATCTTCCATCGCTTGTTTGTCGGCATTTTTCTTTTGCAGCTCCAGTTCATACAATTTTGCTTTTAACTGCTTCATTGCCTGATCTTTATTTTTGTGTTGGGAACGGTCATTTTGACATTGCACCACAATTCCGCTTGGCATATGGGTAATACGTACTGCACTCTCCGTTTTATTCACGTGCTGACCGCCTGCCCCAGAAGCACGATAGACATCAATACGTAAATCAGCAGGATTGATTTCAATATCAATATCATCATCAATTTCAGGATAGACAAAGGCTGCACTGAAGGAGGTATGGCGGCGATTATTGGAATCGAACGGGCTTTTTCTCACTAAGCGATGAATACCGGTTTCAGTGCGTAGCCAACCAAAGGCATATTCACCCGTTATTTTGACGGTGGCTGATTTTAATCCTGCTACATCACCATCGGAAACTTCCATTAATTCAGTTTTAAAGCCTTTACTTTCTGCCCAACGTAAATACATCCTCAATAACATTTCAGTCCAGTCTTGGGCTTCAGTACCACCTGAACCGGCTTGTAAATCAATGTAACAATCATAAGCATCGTGTTCGCCGCTAAACATACGACGAAACTCTAATTTTTCGAGTTGTTGTTCAAGCTCGGTTAATTCTGATTCGGCTTCATTGAAGGTTTCTTCATCCTCGGCTTCTATTGCAAGCTCAAGTAGTCCGTCAACATCTTCCAAGCCTTGTTCTAAACTTTTGATTGTATTGACAACCTGTTCAAGCGCAACACGCTCTTTCCCTAGAGCTTGGGCTTTATCGGGATCGTTCCATACATCGGGTTGTTCTAATTCAGCATTGACTTCTTCTAAGCGTTCTACTTTACTATCAAAGTCAAAGGTACCCCCTAAGCACAGCGGTGCGCTCAGAAAGGTCTGCGATTTTATTTTTTACAGGATTTATTTCAAACATAATCAATTTACTTTACTCAGAATTTGGCGGATTATATGCTATTTTCTGATTTTTGGGTAGCGAGGCTTGCACAAATTAGCAATCTCTTTATAATCTCAGCCTTTCTTGTTTAGCAAATTTAGGGATCGAAAATGAAGAAAATTTTAACCGCACTTTTATGTGGAATCGCCGTGAATGCGATGGCTGATGATGCGGCGATTAAAAGCCAATTAAAGGCATTGGGTGCTAAAAGTATTGATATAAAAGATTCACCTGTTTCAGGCGTTAAAACAGCGGTAACCGATGAAGGCATTATTTATGTCACAGAAGATGGAAAATATGCTTTTCAAGGTAAACTTTATGAATTAACGAATAAAGGCCCGATGGATGTTTCAGGTAAACTTTTGATGGATAAACTTAATTCTTATAAGCATGAGATGATCGTTTATCCTGCGAAGAATGAAAAACACGTCGTGACGGTGTTTATGGATATCACCTGCCATTATTGTCACTTATTACATCAACAAATTAAAGCCTATAATGATCTCGGGATCACCATTCGTTATTTGGCTTTCCCTCGTGCTGGTATGAACACTGCAACAGCAAAACAGATGGAAGCAATTTGGACTGCAAAAGATCCTGTGTTTGCACTAAATGAAGCGGAGAAAGGTCATTTGCCGAAAGAAGTAAAAACGCCGAATATTGTGAAAAAACACTATGAGTTAGGTATTCAATTTGGTGTGAGCGGTACGCCAAGCATTGTGGCCTCAACAGGTGAAGTGATTGGAGGATATTTGAAACCCTCTGATCTATTGGCAGCGTTGGAAGAATAAGACAAAGGTGGGTTTAATGCCCACCGATTTTTTAGTTTATTTTTATACCGTCTGATTTATTATTGTTGTGAATAAACTCATCAAACGTCGTGAAGTATCAGGGGGAAATTTCGTTAGTGAAAATCCCTTGTTAGATCGTCTTTATCGTGCACGTCATATCCAAAATCCTCAAGAATTAGACCGCACTTTGAAATCAATGTTGAACCCAAATCGGTTATATGGCATTGAACAAGGTGTGGAATTATTAATATCCGCTTATCAAACACAGCAAAAAATTATTATTGTGGGCGATTTTGATGCCGATGGTGCAACAAGTACAGCATTAACCGTATTGGCATTGCGACAGCTTGGTTTTAAAAATGTGGATTATTTAGTGCCGAATCGCTTTGAGCAAGGCTATGGTTTGAGTATTCCGGTCGCTGAAATGGCGATTGAAAAAGGTGTGCAATTGTTGATGACCGTAGATAATGGCGTGTCTTCTTTTGATGGCGTAGTATTTTTGAAACAAAAGGGCGTGCAGGTTTTGGTGACTGATCATCATTTGCCTCCTGAACAGTTGCCGCCGGCTGATGCGATTGTCAATCCAAATTTGGCTCAATGTGGTTTTCCGTCAAAATCCCTTGCCGGTGTGGGAGTCGCATTTTATTTGATGCTTGCCCTACGGGCAAAATTTCGTGATATTGGGATTTTTAATGCAGAAACCCAACCTAATTTTACGGAATTACTTGATCTTGTCGCATTAGGTACAATTGCTGATGTGGTGGCGCTTGATCAGAATAACCGAATTTTAGTGCATCAAGGATTAATGCGTATTCGCGCTCAATATTGTCGTCCGGGGATTGTCGCCTTGGCAGAAGTAGCGAATCGCAATCTTGAGCAAATGTCAGCAGGTGATCTTGGATTTTCTATCGCCCCCCGCTTAAATGCTGCCGGGCGATTGGATAATATGTCTCTTGGTGTAGAATTACTTCTTGCAGAAAATATGCAAAAAGCACGAGAATTAGCGTTGGATTTAGATCAGCTTAATCAAACACGTAAAGAAATTGAAGCAGGAATGAAAATTGAGGCGTTAGAAATTTGCCGAAATTTGACCGTACTTTTCAATGAGCCGCCAGTTGGTATCACGCTCTATCAGGCTGATTGGCATCAAGGTGTGCTTGGGATTGTTTCCTCTCGTTTGAGAGATTTATATCATCGTCCCGTGATTGCTTTTGCGCAAGATGGTGAAGGCGTGTTGAAGGGCTCGGCACGCTCTATTGAAGGGCTGCATATGCGTGATGTGTTAGAGAGAATACATTCTTCGCACCCGGATATGATTTTAAAATTTGGTGGACATGCTATGGCAGCCGGTTTGAGTATTCGAGAAGCTTGTTTTACCGAGTTTCAGCAAGTTTTCAATCAAACGGTTTCTGATTGGTTAGGTGAAGCGAATTTACAACATATCGTCTGGACGGATGGTGAATTACAGGCTCATGAATTAACCCTTGGAATAGCAGAATTGCTAAAAGCGGCTGGGCCTTGGGGACAAGCCTTCCCCGAGCCTTGTTTTGATGGTGAATTTAAAATTCTAGATCAGCGTGCAATCGGACAGAATAAAAATCATCTAAAAATGTTGGTTGAACCGAAACAAGGCGGGCCGCTTTTGGATGCGATAGCATTTAATATTGACACACGATTGTATCCTGATTTGTCTGTTAGGCTGGCTCGTTTGGTCTATAAATTAGACATAAATGAATTTCGTGGTAATCGTAGCGTACAGTTATTGGTTGATTATATTGAGCCTATCGATGATTAAAAGAATAACAATGTGGCGGTGGGGGTATCTTGTGTTGTTGGGATTGCCTCAAGTGACTTTTTCTGCTCCTCATCCCAAGGATTTTTCCACACAAAACCAACCGTTATTACCTTCGGCGGATACATTAAAATTTGAAGATGGGCGGGATTATTTTTCCTATCAAGAGCCGGTAGGAGAGGTTTTTCGTGCGGATAAAAAAATTCCTGTTCAATTCTTTTTTGATTACGATTGTCGGGTATGTTCGTCGGCACTGGATATTTTGTCTCTTTATAGCCAGATACGGGCAGATAAAATTGTGCTGGAACAATACCCTGTTGTAACAGCAGAAAGTCAATTTAGTGCGAAGGTGTTTTATACATTGAAGGCGTTGAAAGCGGATGAATTATCTCATGTTTTATTATTTGAAACCTCGGAAAAATCACGATATGTAGAGTTGGCTTCATTGGAAAAAATTTTAAAATGGGTGGAAGATAAAGGGTTGGATAAGGCGCGATTTATTCAAATTAAAAATTCTACCAATATTAGAGAGCAAGTGGAAAAGGCGATTGAACTCACAGAGGAATATGGCGTTTTTACTTATCCTTATGTTGTGATTGGAGGGCGATATGTCCTTACAGCAAGTACACTTTATAACGATGATTACAGTGTGGCAGTATTAGATTATTTAGTGAATAAATTGGAAAAAGGAAATTAAAAAATGAAGATTGGTATTGTTGGCGCAATGGCACAAGAAGTTGATATTTTGAGTGGCTTAATGACGGAAAAAAAGGAAATTCGTGTAGCAAGTGCGGTCATTTTTGAAGGTAAAATTAATGGAAAAACGGTTGCTTTGTTGCAATCGGGCATTGGGAAAGTTGCTGCTGCAATCGGGACAACGGCTTTATTACAACTAACCAAACCGGATCTGGTGATCAATACAGGCTCTGCAGGTGGCGTGGCGAAAGGATTAAAAGTTGGTGATATAGTCATTTCCGATGAAACCCGTTATCACGATGTTGATGTCACCGCATTTGGCTACGAAAAAGGTCAACTTCCGGCTAATCCCGCCTCATTTTTATCTGATAAAAAATTAGCAGATTTAGCCCAAAATATTGCGGAACAGCAAGGGCAACCCGTGAAAAGAGGGCTGATTTGTTCAGGGGATAGCTTTATTGATAGCGAAGAAAAACTCTCAAGAATAAAAACTGATTTTCCTCATGTGACGGCGGTAGAAATGGAGGCAGCAGCCATTGCGCAAGTATGCCATGCTTTTAATGTCCCTTTTGTTGTGGTACGTGCTATTTCTGATGGGGGCGATGGCGGGGCAACGCTATCTTTTGAAGAATTTTTACCTTTAGCGGCGAAGCAGTCCTCCACATTGGTTTTAGGTATGTTAGATAAATTATAGGATTTCTTATGGGAACAATTATTACCGTTGATGGGTCAAGTGGTGCGGGCAAAGGGACATTATGTTATGCTTTGGCTGAAAAATTGGGTTATGCCTTGCTAGATAGCGGTGCGATTTATCGTGTAACCGCTTTAGCAGCATTAAAAAGTGCGGTTGATTTAACGGATGAATTGGCTTTGGCCCAACTGGCACGCAATTTGAATATTCAATTTATTCCAGAGGACGGAGAAGTCCATATTCTTTTGAATGGTGAAATGGTGAGTCATCTGATTCGAACACAAGAGGTCGCGGAGGCTGCCTCCCAAGTGGCAGTTTTTCCTGAAGTTCGTGCTGCGTTGCTGCAACTTCAGCAAGATTTTGCTAAAAATGACGGATTAATTGCTGATGGACGTGATATGGGAACAGTAGTATTTCCTCAGGCTCAAGTAAAATTATTTTTAGATGCCAGCTCAGAAGAACGCGCAAAAAGACGTTATAAACAGTTGCAAAGTAAGGGAATTAATGGTAACTTTGCGCAGATTTTAGCCGAGATAAAAGAGCGTGATTTTCGTGACCGAAATCGTGAGATTGCGCCGCTGAAACCTGCCGAAGGTGCGTTGTTGCTTGATAGTACAACATTAAGCATTGATGAAGTGATTGATCAGGCTTTGGCCTATATTCAACAGCGCATAAATCTTTAAACCCTGTTTATTCAAGGATGAATAGACGTTTATTTTCAACCCCACATCTTAAGGATTAAATGTGGATGTTATTAACTTTTAAAGAAGATTATTTATATGTCAGAATCTTTTGCTCAACTTTTTGAAGAATCATTAAAAGGCCTTGAAACCCGTCAAGGTTCAATCGTTAACGGTACTGTAGTAGCTATCCAAAAAGGTTTCGTCCTTGTTGATGCAGGTTTAAAATCTGAGTCAGCTATTCCTGTTGCTGAATTTTTAAATGCGCAAGGCGAGCTTGATATTCAAGTTGGCGACACTGTGAATGTTGCATTAGACGCTGTTGAAGACGGTTTTGGTGAAACTAAACTTTCTCGTGAGAAAGCGGTTCGTCACGAATCTTGGATTGAGTTAGAAAAAGCTTATGAAGAAAAAGCAACTGTTATCGGTTTAATCAACGGTAAAGTGAAAGGTGGTTTCACAGTTGAGTTAAACGGTGTTCGTGCATTCTTGCCTGGTTCTTTAGTTGACACTCGTCCGGCACGTGATGCCGATCACTTACTCGGTAAAGAGTTAGAATTCAAAGTTATTAAACTAGATCAAAAACGTAATAACGTTGTTGTTTCTCGTCGTGCTGTAATTGAATCTGAAAACAGCCAAGAACGTGAACAAGTGTTAGAAAACCTTGCAGAAGGTTCCGAAGTTAAAGGTATTGTTAAAAACTTGACTGACTACGGTGCATTTGTTGATTTAGGTGGCGTTGACGGTTTATTACATATCACTGATATGGCTTGGAAACGTGTTAAACATCCAAGTGAGATCGTAAATGTTGGTGATGAAGTAACGGTTAAAGTCTTGAAATTTGATAAAGATCGTACTCGTGTATCTTTAGGCTTAAAACAATTGGGTCAAGATCCTTGGGTTGCTATCGCTGAAAATCATCCGGTAAACAGCAAATTAACCGGTAAAGTTACTAACTTAACAGACTATGGTTGCTTTGTTGAAATTTTAGATGGTGTTGAAGGTCTTGTTCATGTTTCTGAAATGGATTGGACAAACAAAAATATCCATCCTTCTAAAGTTGTCAGCTTAGGTGATACTGTTGAGGTCATGGTATTAGAGATTGACGAAGAACGTCGTCGTATTTCTTTAGGTTTAAAACAATGCAAACCAAACCCATGGACTCAATTTGCTGAAACTCACAATAAAGGCGATAAAGTAACTGGTAAAATCAAATCTATCACTGATTTCGGTATTTTCATTGGTCTTGAAGGTGGTATTGACGGCTTAGTTCATTTATCTGATATCTCTTGGAATGTCTCAGGTGATGAAGCTGTTCGTAACTACAAAAAAGGTGATGAAGTTTCTGCCGTTGTGCTAGCTGTTGATGCAGTGAAAGAGCGTATTTCTTTAGGTATCAAACAGCTTGAAGAAGATCCATTTAATAACTTTATTGCTATCAACAAAAAAGGTGCAGTAGTTTCTGCAACAGTTGTTGAGTCTGATGCTAAAGGTGCAAAAGTTGAATTAGTTGGTGGTGCCGAAGGTTACATTCGTGCTGCTGATTTAACAGATGAAGTATCTGCAGGTGATGTTGTTGAAGCAAAATATACTGGTGTAGATCGTAAAGCTCGTATCGTTCACTTATCTGTAAAAGCAAAAGATCAAGCTGAAGAAGCGGCAGCGGTTGCAAATGTGAATAATAAACAAGAAGAAGTTGCTATTCCAAATGCTATGGCTGAAGCTTTCAAAGCTGCTAAAGGTGAATAATTAATATTTGGGCAAGGCTGGGGAAGTCCCAGCCTTATTTTTTTAGGGTTTATTGCTAATTCATCCGGCATTCATAGTAATGATGACTGAATTATCAATAAATCTTATTGTCATAAATCAGCATATAATAGAAATAAGGGAGAAATAGAATGACCAAATCAGAACTTATTGAAAATTTATCCATTAACCATCCTTCCTTATCTGTAAAAGAAGTTGAAGGAATGGTAAAAGATATTTTAGAGCTTATCTCACAGTCATTAGAAGAAGATAATCGTGTAGAGATTCGAGGATTTGGTAGTTTTTCCTTACATTATCGTCAGCCCCGTCTTGGGCGAAATCCTAAAACCGGTGATTCTGTCAAATTAGATGCGAAATGCGTACCACATTTCAAAGCGGGAAAAGCACTGAAAGAAAGGGTGGATATATTTGCGTAGAAATAGATGAAATAGCGACACTTAGGTGTCGTTTTTCATAGGAAACTTTGGCATAATTAAGAAAATTTTTTGAGGGACTCATTATGATTAAATATATTTTAGGATTTGTTATTGTACTGGCTATCGTGATTGTGGCTATTACGGTAGGGGCTAATAATAATCAAATTATCACATTCAATTATATTGTGGCAGAAAGTCAATTCCAACTTTCAACATTGGTTGCCATTTTATTTGGTTTAGGCTTGCTCTTAGGATGGTGTATCACCGGTTTTTTCTATTTAAAACTGAAACTCAAAAATATGTCTCTTAATCGACAAATTAAACGACAAGCCTTACAGATAAACGATTTAACCACAGCTCGTGATAAAACTAGGGCTGAATAATGCTTGAATTACTCTTTCTGCTTTTACCTATTGCAGCAGCCTATGGTTGGTATATGGGGCAGCGTAGTGCAAAAAAAGATCAGGAAGATATTAGTAATAAACTCTCCCGTGATTATGTCACGGGGGTTAATTTTTTACTTTCTAATCAAACAGATAAAGCAGTTGATTTGTTTTTGGACATGTTGCAGAAACAAGAAACTGAGAATGAAATAGAAAGTCATTCCCAATTTGAAGCGGAACTTACTCTTGGTAATTTATTCCGCTCTCGCGGCGAGGTAGATCGCGCACTTCGCATTCATCAAACGCTAGATCGTAGCCCTAATTATTCTTTTGAACAAAAACTTTTAGCTAAACAGCAGCTTGCCCGTGATTTTATGGCGATAGGTTTTTTTGATCGTGCAGAAAGCCTTTACATTTTATTAGTGGATGAACCTGAATTTGCCGAGAATGCACTACAACAGCTGCTATTAATTTATCAAAAAACAAAAGAGTGGAAAAAGGCTGTCAATATTGCAGAAAAGTTAGCGAAAATTAGTCCGAAAGAGAATGATATTGAACTTGCACAATGTTATTGTGAGTATTCTGAAAGTTTGAGTAGGGAAAGTGCGGTTGAAAAACGCAATTTTTTGCAAAAGGCGCTCCAAGTTTCTTCCAGCTGCGTCAGAGCATCAATATTATTGGCAGATATTGATATTGAAGAAAAATCTTATCCACAGGCAATTAAAACATTAGAAAATGTACTTTATCAAAACCCTGACTATATTGGTGAAGTGCTATCAACTTTAAAATCTTGCTATAAAATACTAAACCAGCTTGATAATTTTGAGTTATTTTTGATTCGTGCAGGACAAATGGTTAAAAATGATGAAGTTAATTTAGCCCTGACAAAATTAATTGAAGAAAAAGATGGAAAATCTGCTGCACAAGCTAAGCTTTATCACCAATTAACAAAAAAGCCAAGTACGCTTATTTTCTATCATTTTATCCAATATCAAATTGATGATGCAGAAGAAGGGAGAGGAAAGGAAAGTCTTACTCTACTTCATAAAATCGTCGGTGAGCGTATTAAACAAAATGCCACTTATCGCTGTTCAAATTGTGGCTATCAGGTTCATAAATTACTTTGGAATTGCCCATCATGCCGTCATTGGGAAACAATAAAGCCATCATCAATATAATTTATACATAATAAAAGGTACACAGAGAGGTAAAATTATGAGTAGTAAAGTGATTGTCGCACTTGATTATGAAACGGAAGCAGAAGCGCTTGCGTTAGTTGATCAAATTGATCCGAGCTTATGCCGTTTAAAAGTTGGTAAAGAAATGTTTACCACTTTGGGAACAAATTTTGTTAAACAACTTCATCAACGTGATTTTGATGTTTTCCTTGATCTGAAATTCCATGATATTCCAAATACGGTTGCACGAGCAGTGCGTTCTGCGGCAGATTTAGGCGTATGGATGGTAGATGTTCACGCTAGCGGTGGTTTGAAAATGATGGAGGAAGCGAAAAAAATTCTTGAACCTTATGGTAAAGAGGCGCCGCTTTTAATTGCTGTAACGGTTTTAACCAGTATGGAAGATTTGGATTTACTTCAAATTGGTATTAATGCCTCCCCTATGGAACAAGTATTACGTCTTGCTCATCTAACCCAACGAGCTGGATTAGACGGGGTAGTTTGTTCTCCGCAAGAAGTGGAAATTTTACGTAATAGCTGTGGTGCTGATTTCAAATTAATTACCCCTGGTATTCGTCCAATTGGTGCTGATTTTGGTGATCAACGCCGTGTTATGACGCCAGCAGCCGCAATCCGCTCAGGCTCGGATTATTTAGTGATTGGCCGTCCAATTACACAAGCAGAGAATCCGGCAGACGTGCTTCGTTCTATTAACGCCTCTATTGTGCAGTAGTTATGTCTGATTCTGTTTTAGTTTATTCCACAGAAAGTGGGCGAATTAAAGAAGAAAAGGTTCAGCGACCAAGACCTAAAGGTGATGGTATTGTGCGTATTCAGAGGCAAACCAGTGGCAGAAAGGGGGCCGCGGTTTCTGTCATTACTGGCTTAGATTTACCGGATGAGGAATTGAAAAAACTTGCTACGGTACTCAAGAAACGCTGCGGTACAGGTGGTTCAGTAAAAGACGGTAATATTGAGATTCAAGGTGAAAAACGAGATTTGCTCAAAGGATTACTTGAAGAAAAAGGTTTTACCGTTAAACTGGTGGGCGGCTAGAAAAGTAAAAATCCATCTTATTAAAGATGGATTTTTTATCTGATTTTAGTGAATATAAGCAATAAGAACCGCACTAATAAAGCTTATTAGAGCCAGGAGTAGAAATATTGGATTGGCCTTTACTACCTTTCTGCCAAAGAATTTTGCTGAAAAGATAACATACAAAATAAGTAGGCAGAATTTGGCGATAAGCCAAGTTTCCAACTCAAAAGGTAATAGGAAAAATATCACTAAACCACTTACGATTAAGGCCGTATCTGCTACGTGCGGTAAAATTTTTAACAATTTTATAGCTCGCCAATCTCCCCCGTTTAATTGCATTATGCCGCGGATAATCAAAAGTCCTAAACTTAAAAATGCACAGAAAATATGTAAAGAAATTAACATAATCACTCCTAAATAGATATTATATTTCTATTTAATTTCGTAAACAGTAACACCACACTCCCGATCAGTGCTTATTGGTGCAACCTCATAGTCTTTACCTGCTTCAGGAATAAAGGTGACAGTATTTCCTTTGCAGCTTTTTCCTTTGATAACAGTCGTAATTTTCTCAGTTGCGGTGTAGTGCGTATGAGTGCTGTCCATTGAAATAATTTCATTAGTGACCTGTATTTCTGCGTTAGCCGGAATAACAAATTCTTTAAAAAAGATACTTGATAATAATTTTGAATGTGCAGATGGATTCTTGCTTAATGGCGTTTCCGGCATTCCAATACTTTCGTTGTCTTTGGCTCCAACCATTGAACTAAAGGCTTGCCCTAAACCGCCACCAACGGTTACTTTTTCTTTTTTGCCATCAATATTTACTGTTAAAAAAGATGGTCGTCCATTTTGTCCGTATAAACGAATTCTGGCATCTTTTGTTGCATCATAGGGGGTATGTTGATTAGATAGCTCTGTTGAAACACAGGCTGCCGCTCCCAATGTCATGATTGAAATCAGCAATAAATTTTTCATTTTGACTCCTCAATTTATAAAGTGCGGTCAAAATTAACCGCACTTTCTTCTTTTTATTTCGCAATACGTTTATATTTCATACGATGTGGTTGCAACGCTTCGGCTCCAAAGGTTTTCTTTTTCCACTCTTCGTAGTCGGAGAAGTTACCTTCATAGAAGGTCACTTTGCCCTCATCGCCATAGTCTAAAATATGGGTGGCAATACGGTCTAAGAACCAACGGTCGTGTGAAATCACCATGGCACAGCCTGGGAACTCCAAGATGGCATTTTCTAATGCACGTAAAGTTTCTACATCAAGATCATTGGTCGGTTCGTCCAGTAAGAGTACATTGCCGCCTGCCTGTAGCAATTTCGCTAAATGTAAACGTCCACGCTCACCGCCGGAGAGTTCGCCCACCCGTTTTTGTTGATCCACACCTTTGAAATTGAAGCGTCCCACATAGGCACGGCTTGGAATTTCAAAGTTACCAATAGTGAGAATATCCTGCCCATTTGACACTTCTTCCCACACGGTTTTCTTATCATCCATCGCATCACGGAATTGATCTACGGAGGCGAGTACAACAGTTTCTCCCATGGTGATTGAACCGCTATCAGGTTGCTCCTGTCCTGAAAGCATACGGAATAGGGTGGATTTACCCGCACCGTTTGCCCCGATAATCCCCACAATCGCCCCTTTAGGAATAGAGAAAGAAAGGTTATCTATTAAGGTGCGCTCACCGTAAGATTTCGTGAGGTTTTGCACCTCGATCACTTTATCACCTAAGCGTGGACCTGGTGGGATAAAGAGTTCATTGGTTTCATTACGTTTTTGATATTCGCCGGAATTGAGTTCTTCAAAACGAGCCATACGTGCTTTGCTTTTCGCTTGGCGACCTTTCGGATTTTGGCGAACCCACTCTAATTCTTTCTCAATAGATTTTTGACGAGCTGATTCCGCTGCTTGCTCTTGGGCTAGGCGTTTTTCTTTTTGTTCTAGCCAAGAAGAATAGTTACCTTCCCAAGGAATTCCTTCACCACGGTCAAGTTCTAAAATCCAACCGGCAACATTATCCAAGAAGTAACGGTCGTGGGTAATTGCTACGACTGTCCCCTCATAATCGTGGAGGAAACGTTCTAACCATGCCACAGATTCTGCATCTAAGTGGTTAGTTGGTTCATCTAATAAGAGCATATCCGGTTTTTCTAACAAGAGACGACAAAGTGCGACACGGCGGCGTTCACCACCCGACAAATGCTCAATTTTTGCATCCCAATCAGGCAAGCGTAATGCATCGGCGGCACGCTCTAGCTGATTATCTAAATTATGCCCGTCTTGTGCTTGAATGATTGCTTCCAGTTCGGCTTGTTCTGCTGCGAGTTTATCAAAATCTGCATCAGGATCGGCATAAAGGGCATAAACTTCATCAAGACGAGTAAGCGCATTTTTAACTTCAGAGACGGCCTCTTCCACGGCTTCACGTACGGTTTGCTGTGGCTCAAGTTTCGGCTCTTGTGGCAGATAGCCAATTTTAATGCCCGGTTGTGGACGGGCTTCCCCCTCAATCTCTTTATCAATCCCCGCCATAATACGGAGTAGAGTAGATTTACCTGCCCCGTTTAAGCCAAGTACCCCGATTTTCGCTCCGGGGAAAAAACTCAAAGAAATATCTTTCAAAATATGCCGCTTCGGTGGGACAACCTTCCCGACACGGTGCATTGTATAAACAAATTGTGATGACATAATCGTTCTTTCTCACTGGTTAAAAAAGTGCGGTCATTTTACTTGATGTTTAGCAAATAAGCTAATGAGAAGGCAAAAAAAACCACCCGAATCGGGTGGTAGGAAAGTAGTTTAGCTATATTTATGATTATTTTATTTAGGAACTTTATGAATATCAAGCAATCACTTGACTGTGCTGATGATACAGAAATTTTCTTTTCAAATAAAATCCAATCTCATTGTTTCTTGATTTATATCAATAAATTCCAGTGATTTATGCAATTTCGATTATAAAGTAAACATTTTTTAGAATTTTTTTGTCTATGCTAAAATGAGTGGTCTTTTATTGGGAGCTAAACGTGAAAAAATTATTACTCTTTTCTTTATTTTATTCAGGGATAGCATTTGCTCACCCTCATGCGTTTATTGAAATGCAAACGAAAGTGCTGGTCGAAGAAAACCAATTAGTGGGATTTTCGATGAATTGGATGTTAGATGAAGCGAGTTCTTCAGCGGTATTGTACGATATGAAACAGGCTAGGGGAGAGGGCGAAAAGCAAAAGTTAGTTGATGACGTGATGGACAATGTGGTGAATGAACACTATTTTAGTTATTTCTTCAATAAACATAACAATAAGATCAAATATAAAAAACAGGTAAAAAATTATGGTGTAAGCGTAAAAGGTAGGCGGATTCAATATTATTTTGATTTCTTTCTCTCCCAGCCACAGTCATTACAGGATAATGCCTTTACACTTATGACTTATGATCGCACTTACTATGTTTCGATGTACTATCCAGAAGAGCAAAGTGTGGTCGATTTTTCAGCGCTTCCGAAAAATTGCAAGGGAAGTCTTGACGCTCCCAATGTTGATGAAAAGATACAAGCTTATGCGGCATCTTTAGATAAAACGCAGAAAGATGAGGATGATTCTTTAGGCGTGATGTTTGCCCAAAAAATAAAAATTCAGTGTGAGTAAATTATGAAACCGATTTTTCCATTCAAATGGCTCATCACTCTCATTGTGGCGCTAGTGGGTATTTTCTGGTTTTTTCCTTGGCTTTTTGTGAAAGTCGTGGCATGGCAACAGATATTTAATCAGCTGATTACTGAAAACCTTCATGAGATTCAGCAACAGTCGGTATCTGCAGGGATAATATTAATTAGCGTGAGTTTTCTTTATGGCGTGCTACATGCACTTGGACCGGGCCATGGTAAATTTATTATTGCAAGTTATTTATCTACACACGAAAGTGAACTGAAACAAAGTGTGAAATTAAGTTTACTTTCTTCACTTATGCAGGGGATTGTGGCAATTACTGCAACCTCTATTATTGTGGTGATTCTAAATCTCTCCTCTCGCTATTTCAAATTGAGCCAATTATGGCTGGAACGGAGTGCGTTGATTCTATTAATGGGATTGGGCTGCTATTGGATTTATCAAGGTGTGCGAAAGCCATCGGGTTTTCGTATTAATTCCATTCAGCCGAGCGATTTAGCATTACAAAGTGCGGTCAAAATTAACCGTACTTTTAACGCGAATTGTGGTTGTGGGCATCAGCATTTGCCGAATGCGGTTCAATTAAAACAAGCTGATACTTGGAAAAGCCAATTTCTGGTGATGATGAGCATTGGTTTACGCCCTTGCACCGGTGCAATTTTTGTTCTTTTCCTTGCTTATATGCTTGATTTGTTTATTTGGGGGATTGTTGCGACTTTTGCGATGTCTTTTGGTACAGGGCTAATGTTAGCTTGCTTTGCGATTCTCGTGCGTTATGCCAAGAATGCGGCAATACGGATTGGGCAGTGGTATGATGTCAAAGGGTTAAAGAAATATAGTGGGCGAGGCGTAAAAATCATTGCCAGTGTCATCATGCTCTTTTTTGCGATCACGTTATTTTATGGGACGACTCTTGACGTGAGGGGCGGAGTGGTATTGTTTGGAAAATAGCAGATAAAAATAAAGCCCATCAACACGATGGGCTTAAAATCTTTTGGTTGCTAATTTAGGATTCGTAAAAGGAGACAAACGAAAACTAAACCAAAAGAGAAATTGGCTCCTCCTGCTGGACTTGAACCAGCGACATATGGATTAACAGTCCACCGTTCTACCGACTGAACTAAGGAGGAATAATTCTGTATCACAATGAATCGGCGCGCATTTTAATGATCGAGTAATAGTTTGTCAACGGGTAAAATAAAAAAATTCAAAAAATTTTAACGTATTTTTCTATCCACAAAGGCTGTGGATAACTTTGTGGATTAAAATAAAATAAGATCCTCTAATGCTGATAAATACTGGGATTGTACAAGGTGGAGTAAAAATTGACTGTAAAATAACATTTCTTTATTTATCAATTAGTTAAATAAAGTCCAGCAAAAAATATAAAAAAAGTTTTCAATTTTGTGAGGTTTTTCTCTTGACATCGCTAACACTGTGTAAAACTTACCTTTTTCACTCTATACGGAGTAAGAAATATGTTAGAATAGCGCCAGTAAAAACTCATGCAATTTTAACCGCACTTTTATGGCAGAAAAAATTAACAGTAAACCTTTTATTCTTCATTCCGATTTCAATCCTTCCGGTGATCAGCCTCAAGCTATTGAAAAACTTGCTGAAAATTTAGATGACGGGCTTGCCCACCAAACACTTCTTGGGGTAACAGGATCGGGTAAAACTTTTACTATCGCCAACGTGATCGCAAAACTGAATCGTCCGGCGATGTTACTTGCACCAAATAAAACCCTTGCCGCCCAGCTTTATACGGAAATGAAGGCTTTTTTCCCTGAGAATGCCGTGGAATATTTCGTCTCCTACTATGATTATTATCAACCTGAAGCCTATGTGCCAAGTAGTGATACCTTTATTGAAAAAGATGCCTCCATTAACGATCAAATTGAACAAATGCGTCTTTCTGCAACTAAATCTTTTTTGGAACGCCGTGATACGATTGTGGTGGCTTCGGTTTCTGCCATTTACGGCTTGGGTGATCCGGATAGCTATTTGAAAATGATGTTGCATCTGCAACAAGGTGCGATCATTGACCAACGCCAAATTCTTGCCAAATTGGCAGAATTGCAATACACGCGTAACGATCAAGCGTTCCAACGGGGAACTTTCCGAGTTCGTGGTGAGATTATTGATATTTTCCCTGCAGAATCTGATGATATTGCCGTTCGCATTGAATTATTTGATGAGGAAATTGAACGCTTAAGTTTATTTGATCCGTTAACAGGGCATAGTCTGGGAGCAGTGCCACGCTATACAGTGTATCCGAAAACCCACTATGTGACACCACGTGAACGCATTTTAGATGCTATCGAAAAAATCAAAGCGGAGTTGGTACAACGCCGTGAATATTTCATCAAAGAAAATAAATTGCTGGAAGAACAGCGCATTAGCCAACGAACAATGTTCGATATTGAAATGATGAACGAATTGGGCTATTGCTCAGGCATTGAAAATTACTCACGCTATCTTTCCGGTCGAAATGAAGGCGAACCGCCACCAACATTGTTCGATTATATGCCTTCTGATGCTATTTTGATTATTGATGAATCCCACGTGACCGTCCCACAAATCGGCGGAATGTATCGTGGCGACCGTTCACGCAAAGAAACGTTGGTAGAGTATGGTTTCCGTTTACCTTCCGCCTTAGATAACCGCCCGTTGCGTTTTGAAGAATTTGAACGCCTTGCGCCGCAAACTATTTATGTTTCCGCTACACCGGGGCCTTATGAATTAGAAAAATCCGGCGATGAAATTATCGATCAAGTGGTGCGTCCGACAGGCTTACTTGATCCGGAAATTGAAATTCGCCCCGTTGCGATTCAGGTGGATGATTTGCTTTCAGAAGCACGTCAAAGAGCGGACAGAAATGAGCGTGTTTTAGTGACGACCCTTACCAAAAAAATGGCGGAAGATCTCACGGATTATCTAGATGAACACGGCATTCGGGTACGTTATCTCCATTCGGATATCGACACCGTTGAACGGGTAGAAATCATCCGTGATTTACGCTTGGGTGAATTTGATGTGTTGGTTGGGATCAACCTATTGCGTGAGGGGTTAGATATTCCGGAAGTTTCACTGGTGGCAATTTTAGACGCGGATAAAGAAGGTTTCTTGCGTTCTGAACGTTCGCTTATTCAAACCATTGGTCGTGCTGCACGTAATCTGAAAGGAAAAGCGATTTTATATGCCGACAGCATGACTAAATCTATGGAAAAAGCCATCACGGAAACCAACCGCCGCCGTGAAAAACAAATGAAATACAATGAAGAAAAAGGCATTATTCCACAGGCATTGAATAAAAAAGTAGGCGAATTATTGGATATTGGTCAGGGTGTTACAAATAAAGGAAAAGGCAAATCACGAACCAAAACAGTAGCAGAACCGACCGCACTTTATAACGCACCGAAAAATGCCAAAGAATATCAACAACAAGTCAAAAAACTGGAGCAGCAAATGTACAAATTTGCTCAAGATTTGGAATTTGAAAAAGCTGCCGCTATTCGAGATCAACTCCACCAATTAAGAGAACAATTTGTGATGAGTGAGTAGGGGAAAGTGCGGTTAGAATCTCTGCGATTTTTCGGTATTATGTAGCCAATGCAGAAAAACAGAAATTTTAACAAAACGTAGGGACATACTGTGTGTATCTGTTACAAAAACCAAATTATTTCAATAGATTAAAATTCGGACACACTCAGTGTGTCCCTACAAGAGAACAAAAAAACTTCGGATGAAATGGATATGGTGGAAGGTAGAATCGATGGGATTATTGTTGGTGTTGATAAGATTTCTAAGCCACTAGTAACATTTAGCTCTCTTTCTATGCCCACTACTTCAAAAAAATCTCATTAGATAAACTAAATCTCAGGTCAGCTAAAAAGGGTAGTTTACCAAGAGTTAGTGTAACGGAAGATGATTATGTCTTATTTAGCGAGGATCAGAGGGATAAGAAACTGATTGATAGTGAGATAAGTATAGGGATCCTCTATGTGCTAGAGGCGACTAGACGATTTGGAAAAATAAAATCTCAACTTGAAGAGTAAGGTTAAAACCCGATAAGAGTTAGGGGCTATGTTAACATAAAACCTCTAGAGTTTTTCTAGAGGTTTAGTTTAATAAAATCTGTTTCATTAGAGAATGGCTCTACAACTAAAAAACATCTCCAATATTTTAATGCTATTTATAGTCCACCAAAATATCACTTTCAGTTACGCTATCACCATAAACCGGTAATAAGGTTTTTTCGTAGGCTTGTTTGAGTACGCCTTCTTTTGACAGTTTTTCAATTTCAGTGTTGAGCCAATTTAATAAATCCACAGCATCTTTACGAACAGCAGGGGCAATGACATCTTGATCGCCGAAACTTTTCACGCCCACAGTATAACTCGGATTTTGTTTTACCCAAGCAAATAAGAAAGTGTTGTCATTTGATAGCGCATCCCCTCTGCCGTCTCGTAAGGCTTCAAAAGTTTCCGTATTTTGTTCAAATTTTAATAATTTGATATTCGGATAATTTTTTGTGAAGAAAATATCCGCCGTGGTGCCTTTATCAACAATGAGCGTTTTGTCTTTTAATTGTTCAAGATCGGTAATGACTTCACCATTTTTTGAAACCACGCCAAGCGCCACTTTCATATAAGGATTGGCAAAATCAACCACTTCTTTTCGTGCCGCCGTTACGGTGAAATTGGCGAGGATGATATCCACTTTTTTGGAAAGTAAATATTCCGCACGATTGGCGGCATCCACCAACACAAATTCCACTTTATTTTCATCACCTAAGAGATCTTTAGTGATAGCTTTGCCGATTTCCACATCGAAACCTTGGCTTTTGCCTTGTGCATCTACATAGCCGAAAGGTGGCTTGTCGCTGAATACACCAATACGAATTTTGCCGGCTTGTTTCAATTGCTCAATGGTTGAGGCTGTTTGTGAAGTCTCTTTGCTTGATGTATTGTCGTTGCAGGCGGTAATCCCTAGGGCTAAGGTTACAGTGGCAAAAAGTGCGGTTAAATTTTTAAATGTTTTCTTCATAGTTTGTTCCTCTCGGTTCATAGTTTAAGATGTTTAAAAATGTTTTCGCCCGATCCGTGGTAGGGTTGGTGAAAAAATCTTCCGGCTTGGCTTGCTCAATGATTTGCCCTTTATCCATAAAAACAATACGATTTGCCACTTGCCGGGCAAACTCCATTTCATGGGTGACAATCAACATTGTCATGCCTTCTTTGGCAAGCCCTAATATCACATCAAGTACCTCGCGTACCATTTCGGGGTCGAGGGCGGCGGTGACTTCGTCAAACAACATAATTTCAGGATTCATACAAAGTGCACGCACAATAGCGATTCGCTGTTTCTGCCCACCAGAAAGCTCACGTGGGTAGGCGTTTTTTCGATCAAATAATTCCACACGTTTTAATAATTCATCTGCTTGTTTTTCGGCTTCTGCCCGATCACGTTTCTGAACCTTTAAAGGTCCGAGTAAAATATTGTCGATCACTGATAAATGGGCAAATAATTCATAGCTTTGAAATACCATTCCAATTTGTTGCCGAGCATTGATCCAACTTATCTCTTTGCCAAGTTCGCCGGCATTTTGGAGCAATAATTGACCGCTTTTTATGGGCTCTAGGCCGTTTAATGTACGAAGTAATGTGCTTTTGCCGCAGCCGGACGGGCCTAAAATCACCACGACTTCGCCTTTTTCGACGGAAAGATTAATCCCTTTTAGTGCTTCAACCTCGCCATAGTTTTTAACAAGATTTTTTATTTCTAGTAATGCCATATATATTCCTTTAGCTTTCCCAACGAGTTTCTAAATAACGGGAAAATAATGAGAGCGGATAACAGATCACAAAATAGAGAAAGAAAATGACCCCGTATATCCAAAGTGCCGCTGATTGATTGCTAAAAAGTGAGTGTTCAATAATTTGTTGACCCACTTTAATCACCTCTATTACACCGATTAACATCGCTAAAGAGCTGGTTTTCACCATTCGGGTGAAAAGATTGATGGCACTTGGGGTGACACGTTTTAGACTTTGGGGGATCAAAATATAAATAAAGGTTTGAAAAGGCGTTAGTCCTAAAGCATAAGCGGATTCAACCTGATGTTTTTCGATGGAGGTTAATGCACCGCGCACAAGATCGCCCATTTCCGCACTTCCCCAAAAAATAAATACCCAAATGCAGACAGTGATGGCATCTAAATGTATGTCAAACCATTTTGCCAAGCCAAAATAGGTGATAAACAGTAGAACGAGCAAAGGGATGATGCGGACAAATTCTAAATAAACTTGGCAAATCACTTTAATTACGGCATTTTTGCTTGTCATTACCACCCCTAAAATTACCCCAAAAAGACAGGCAAAAAAGACGGAAACGAAGGCAATTTCAGCCGTCACCCAAAGACCGCTTAGCAGTCTGGTGAAATTATTGCCTTGGAATAGTAATTCAAATCCCATATTTTGCTCTCCGTGTGCGCTGTTCTAAATAACGAATAGAAATTGAGATTGGCAGCAAAATAATTAAATAAAACACCACTAATAAAAATAACGCTTCGTTGGTTTTATAATCCATTCCGATAATTTCTTTTGCCATAAACATGAGTTCTGCTACCGCAACAGCACTAATGACAGAGGTTTCTTTCATTAAAAACAGACAGTTCGCCCCAATCGCCGGTATGGAAATAGCCAATGCTTGTGGAAAAATCACGTAACGAAAGGCCTGAAATGGCGTTAAACCAATACTGAGCGCAGATTCAATTTGACCTTTGGAAACCGCTTCTAAGCCTCCACGAATGGCTTCTGCCATGTAACTTCCACCCAAAAAAGCTAATCCGATGACACCGCAAGTAAAACCGTCTAATTTGATGCCAACTTTTGAAAGCCCAAAGTAAAGGAAGAAAACTTGAATCAATAATGGGGTATTACGTGAAAGTTCAATATAACCTTTCACCAACCAATTTAATGTCTTAAAGTGATAACTATTGATGACAGCACAAATCGTGCCAATAATAAATGAGCATAAAATCCCCCAAAACGAGAGGGTAAGTGTTATCAATGTTGCATCAACAAAGCGTGGTAGCACGCTGATAATGTAATCCCAATTCATTATTTCTTTCATCAGATAGTCGTTTTCGTAAGCGTATAGTAGAGCAGATTTCTCTCATCGGGAAAGAATTGAAATGAATTAGTTATAATGGAATGGAATAAATGATTTTTATACAGGGGTAGAAAGAAAGGAGGAAAATAGGTATATTTGGGGTATCTGATAAATTATAGTAATCAAAGTGATCTGTTGAGGTGTAGAATATAGATGTCAAGTTTAATCATAAACAAAAATGAAACGCTAATATTTTATTACTGACTAATTTAGCCAACAAATGTAGTAATATCTCACAGAGCTTAATTTTTAGTATGGTATATACTCAAAGATGAAATCCACTCTTACTTTTAAAGTTTACCTATGTTACGAATGCTATGAGGTAGCATGAGTAAAAATAATGATGGAATTTTATTCGGTTATTTAAGGGTAATATGAAGTTTTTAGCGGAAAATAATTTAAGCTCAAATTAATCTGACAGACACTGTAATTTTAAACGGGGACTGTCAGATTTGAGTCTGGCTTTGACGTATTATGGAGTGGTTAATTCATCGGCAATTTCTTCTGCTTGTTGTAGAACAAATTTTATTGCTTCTTCTGATTTGTCCGGTGGATATTTATACTTTTGTAATGCTCGACTAACGAGTAGGCGAATTCTTGCTCGCACGGCTTCTTTATGTTGCCAATCAATACTGATAGATTTTCGCAAAATATCGGTAATCTCTTTTGCCAATGCTGAAAGGGTTTCATCTTGCATTAATTCCTTTGCACTCTCATTTTGGGAGAGGGCATCATAAAACGCTAATTCTGCAGCGCTTAAACCGAGTTTTTCGCCTCGTCCCAAACGTTCGGAGAATTCTCTTCCCATTTGCACGAGAGCATCAAGAATTTCAACTACCGTGAGATTGTGGTTGTGATATTGATTTAAGGCTTCTTGTAAACGTTGTTCAAAGTCTTTCTGTGCTGCAAGGTTTCTCCCTGCTTTGGCTTTGATTTCTTGCTTCAAGTAGCGTTCCATTGCTAATATCCAAAGGCTTTTGGTTTCGCTATTTTTTATCGCTTGCAAAAACTCATCAGATAGCAAATCAATTTGTGTTTGTTCTTTGCCGAGTAACTCAAATAAATCAATAGTTCCGCTTGAAACAATACTTTGGTTAATTAAGGCTTTCAGTTGAATAAGCCGTTCTTTACTACCTGTACCTTTTTGTTCACGTTTGGAAAGCACCGAACGCACCGCATCATAAAAAGCAATTTCTTGATTATAGGGTTCTGCCTCTTTTAATGCACCACATAGCGCATAACCTTTTTTAAGGCTGGCTACAGTTTTTAAAAAGGCTTTTTTGCGGGGCTCAGGATCATCTGAATTTTTCCATTGTTGATGATATGCTTTATCATCATCGGTCTGTTGATCAAGTCTTGAGATATGTTCTGCTGCACATGCAATGGCTTTGAGTAATTGTGCCGGTTCAGCTTCAGTAATAGCGGATGGCACATCAAAAGTCTTACCGTTAATTTTAGTTGTAAACAAAGTGCGGATAAATTCGAGTTGCTCTTTCATTTTAAAGAACACTTCTTGCACATTTTCCGCCAATTTCCCCTTGCCTGTGGAATTAGTGTATTGTTTCGTTGCCTCTTTTAATTCTTCGGCTAAACCCACATAATCTACAATCAACCCACCGTTTTCTCGGCTTTTATTTGCAAATACACGGTTCACACGAGCAATAGCTTGCATTAGATTATGTCCTTTCATCGGCTTGTCGAGATACATGGTATTACAACAAGGTGCGTCAAATCCTGTGAGCCACATATCACGGACAATCACGATTTTTAACGGATCATTCGGATCTTTAAAACGGCGTTCAAGGGTTTGCTTTTCTTGTTTGCTGTAAACGTGTTTCTGCATTTTGAGGTCATCGGATGCAGAACCTGTCATCACAATTTTTATCGAACCCTGATTGATATCATCAGAATGCCATTCTGGGTGAAGGGCGGTAATTTGATGATATAAATCCACACAGATTTGACGGCTGGAAACCACAATCATCGCTTTACCGTCCTGCTGTTCATTACGTTTGCTAAAATGGCTGACAAAATCCATTGCAAGATCCCGTAATCGGGCTTCTGAACCCAGTAATTTTTCTCGCAAGCGTAATTTCGGATTATCTTCGTTTTCTAACAGTTCATCAATTTCAGCAAATAAGGCTTCGTGATTGGTTTTTTCTGCCAGTTGAATTTGCCTTGCTTCATAAATAATCGGCACAGTTGCCCCATCTTCCACGGCATCTTGCAGATCATAAATGGAAACATACCGCCCAAACACTTCTTGTGTATCTTTATCCTCAAGGCTAATTGGCGTACCGGTAAAACCGATAAAAGAGGCATTGGGTAGGGCATCCCGCAAATGGCGGGCGTAACCTGCTTGATATTTGCCGTTGTGTAATTTTTTGGTTAAACCATATTGGCTACGATGTGCTTCATCGCTAATTACAATAATGTTAGAACGGCTATTTAATATCGGGAATTTATCTTCTGTTTCCTCTAAGCCAAATTTTTGAATGGTGGTAAAAAACACCCCGCCGGACTCACGTTCACTTAATAATTGGCGAAGTGCTTCCCGATCTTCCACCTGTTGTGGCGTTTGTTTAATTAAATCTTTACCGCTACTGAAAGTTTGGAAAAGTTGTCCGTCTAAATCGTTACGATCCGTGACCACCAAAATTGTAGGGTTCTTCAATTCAGGTTGGGAAAGCAATTTGCCGGCATAAAACAGCATAGAAATAGATTTACCTGATCCTTGCGTGTGCCACATCACACCAATGCGTTTATCCCCTTGTTCACTAGTGGCAAAAAGGGTGGATTCCACCGCTTCATTGACCCCGTAATATTGGTGATAAGCGGCAATTTTTTTAATTAACGCCCCATTAGAATTCCGTTCAAACAACACAAAGTAACGCACATAATCCAGCAATTTTTGTGGCGTGAGTAAACCATTCAACAAATTTTGCAATTCATCGCCAAAATCTAACCGCTGGCTCTGGGCTTTTTCATCTACCACTTTCCAAGGAGTAAAACGTTGAAAATCAGCCGAAAGCGATCCTAATCGAGTATTCAAGCCATCACTGATAATTAAGGCTTGATTATAAACAAAAAGATCAGCAATTTCATCTTTGTAGGTTTGCAACTGATTAAAGGCTTGCAACAAATCTGCTGATTCACGCAAAGGATTTTTCAACTCAAACACCACCAAGGGCAAACCATTCACAAAACCGATAATATCAGGGATTCGTTTGCCTCCTTTACGGCTGCGAATTTCGAGTTGATTCACCATCACAAAACGGTTGTTTGTCCAGTGTTCAAAATCTACTAGGCGTGCCACATCAAATTTCTGCTCTCCGTTTTGCAGATATTCCACCTTCACGCCATCACGCAACCCTTTATAAAACCCCTGATTTCGCCCCACTAATTCGCCAATGTTGCCTTTAGTCACCGATTTCACCACAAAATCAACCGCACTTTCTGGAAATTGTGGGTTCAGTTTCTTCACCGCTTCTCTGAGCATTTCCACAAACACGACACCGCCCAAGTCTCCACGGGCAAATTTCCCTTCAGAAACCGGTAAATTTTTCCCATAGTAGTGCTCCCAGCCGAGATTTTGTAAGCGTTCTATTGTTAATTGTTCAATGTCGTTTTCGTTAATCATAATTGTTCCTCAAATTTTGCGATCTTGATCGTAAAACTTATATTTGGCTATTTAAAAAATATTTATTTTTCATTAAGTTATTACATCTATATATTAAAGCTATCAATAAAGTATGAACAGACCAAATAGGAAAACTGTCCGTGTAAAATGGGATAGTTATCAAAATGGTTGTTATTTTGTGACCGCTTGTACCAAAGATAAAATTCATTATTTTGGCGAAATAAAAAATCAAAAAATGTATTTATCATCACTGGGAATGGAATTACAAAAAATTATTAAAAACACAATAAATTTAAGATCTGATCAATTTATTGAAATACCTATTTACACGATCATGCCCAATCATTTTCATTTAATCATTATTATAAATAGCCATATAAACCAACATCAGCATTGTTTCGGTCATGGACAACGTAAAAATTTAGCTTCAATTATTCGTGGTATTAAAGCATCTTTAACCTCTTTTGCCATTAAAAACCAAATGCCATTTCAATGGCAACCTCGTTATCACGAACATATTATCAAAACGGAAAAAGCATTTACGTATATTTATCATTACGTTGAAAATAATGTCATAAATTGGAAAATGGATTGTTTTTATTAAAACATTATATATCAAATACGGACACACGCAGTGTGTCCGTGTCAATGACATCAATCGATGTTTTGTTTTTTGATAATGCCAATATTTAATTTATTCGTGTTTATTTTATTTCGGTTAATATTTGATTTCGGACACATGTCGGACACACGCAGTGTGTCCCTACCAGTCACGTTATTTGATGTTTTTTATGTTTCATCATATCCATATTTAATTAACCAAAATCTATTTCATATCCCACGAATCCAGTAGGGACACACTGCGTGTGTCCGTATATATTGGAAAAATTTACAAATTAGAACATAATCTAATCCCTTTTTGGTTTGATGTTCCCAAAAG
The DNA here is from genome assembly GCF_001999285.1 of Rodentibacter genomosp. 1. Classification (GTDB taxonomy): domain Bacteria; phylum Pseudomonadota; class Gammaproteobacteria; order Enterobacterales; family Pasteurellaceae; genus Rodentibacter. Next base: position 78,969 of record NZ_MLHN01000003.1, on the reverse strand, counting down.
AGGAATGGTTATGTTTAACAGTGTGGATTTATATCCATAGGAAAATTAGACATTTTTAATAATATTTCCTAATCCTTTTCTTTTTTCTATAGCTTTTTCAATGTATTGTTCCAAATTTTTTCCTATTATGTTATATGAAGAATTTCCTCCTAAATCAGTAAAAAAGGACTCCATCTCAAATTTTTCTGGATCAAGAATTGGAACAATACAGCTAAAAGGAATAAAACTGTCATCTTGAAAATTAAATTTCTCAAAAGGATTCTTACCTCGTTGAGAAAAATTTCCTTTATTATCCTTTAGATTTTCAATATAAACACCTAATACTCCCATTCCTCTATTCCACGCTTCTTCAATTTCATATAAGACCCATTTTCTGGTTGATGTTTCCTCTCCAATAAGTACAATTAAACAACTACGATTTTCTAGATTTTCATTAATCCAATATCTAATTGCTAAATCCCCTTGCCTTTTTACTTCTTCCCATTCATTATCTGTAGCTATCTTATTACCCTCAATAGCTCCGATATTTCTAATTTGACTTACTCTCCAATTATCTTTCTGATAATGAAAGCTATAAAAAACTCGTCTTTTCATAATTTTCCCCTATTAATTAATAAATAGACATAAAGTTTTTAATTTAGCTAGAATTTCTAGTTTAAATATAAATAATATCCAAATAATCAGGGTAAACATTAAACTACCATAAAAGATAAGTAATGTTTTTGACAAAAATACTGATAATATTTTTTTTACAGATCCATCAAATCTATGAGGGTTTAGGTTATAAATATGCTCATCAGATTTGCTACGATTCTCCAAAACCCAAGAATACATTTCTCGATACATTCTTTCTTTTCTTAAGAAAAAAGCATCTAGATACCAAAAACTTATTAAAGGTATAAATAATGCTAAGTAAGCATATTTTGATAGACTAATATTAGTCAATGCTAGAATAACTGTGATTAGTGAAACAGTCCAACCTTTAAGTAAAAAAGAATTATTTGCCATTCTATTGATACAAGTTTGAATTAATTCAATTTCTTTATGTAATATTTCTTGGTTATTCATATTTATAGCGTTCCATTTAATAATCTAGGCAATAAAAAATCTCTTGTTTCTGATAACTCTCTATTTTCTCTTTGGTTTTGTGAAATTTTAGCATACAAATTACTTACTTTTCCTTCAAAGAATTTTAATAAATTATTGCATGGTAGCACTAATTCTATTTTTGAAAATGAAGTGTTATTTAATGCAATTTGTACTGCACCAGTTGCTAATTGATTTTTACTCAATGTAAAGTAATCAGAATTTATAAAGCAATATAGAAATGATTTTGTTTTTTCTTGTGGTTTTAATCCTAAAAAACCTGTAGATAAAACAGTATTCTTTAATAAAAATTCATCATTTTTGTCTATTAAAATTGCTTTATGTTCTCCTACCATTTTTGCAAACCAAATACTATTTATTATAGGTTGCATATTGGCTCTTGATGGACGATTTTGATAAGTTATTTTTTCTAATGTTCCCACGATAGAATTTCTTGAAACATTAGCAGTTGCAATATAGTCTTTTTCCCCTTCAAATTGGTTAATTTTAGGTTTGATAATTTCGCATATTTTTTTATCTGAAATGGAAACTTTTTCCCACCCCCTCGGCACTTCTCCAAACCCATCAACCTCCTCAAACTCACTCGGAAACGCTTTAGCAATTTCCGCTAATTCCGCATAGCGGTCTGGGTGGGTTTGGGAAAGTGCGGTTAATTCTTCCGGTGTTTTTCCGCTGATGATTTGTTGAGCGGCAAGTTCGGCTTCCGCTTGGGTTTTGCCCTGTGCAAGGACTTCGGCTTTGGCACGCACGGGGTCGAAATCCACAAACCAGCTTTTAAAAATCCCTTGGGCGATTTGTTCGAGGGTTTGGTTAATTTGAGTGTTGAATTGGATTTTTTTATCAAAAACATTTAATAATTCAGCTGCTCTTTTTCTTTCTTCCTTAGGTGGAAATTTAAAAGTAAATTCAGCTAAATCTTGCCAAGCAACACGTTGTCGTCCTGATGTACCAACCATTCGTTGTTGTGCAAATTCTCTAAATTCAGATAATCGAGCAAAGTAATAAATATAATCTTCATCAAAATCTGGATCTTTAGCTGACATTACAATAAATTCAGTTGAGCCGTGCCCAATAGAACCATCATCTAGCCCTGTGACTTTTCCCGTTTTTCCATTTTCTAAACAAGGTGTAATTCTAGCAAATAAAGTATCTCCATTTTTGAATTTGCTACCACCAGAGAATGTTTTCGTATCTATTTGTTCAATAAATTTCGCATTTGTTGGCAGTGAAGCCATTTCTATGAAGGGGGCTATTTTTCCTCGTTTTAATGCTCTTGGTGGATTAAAATCTACAATATCTGATAATTTATTACTCATACCCCAATCCTCCCAAATTTTTCTTAATCTCCGCTTCCAATTCTGCACTTTGTTTAAATTGTTCCTTTAAAAGCGCGGTCAGTTTTTGCATTTTTTCGGCAAAGGGAATATCGTCGTCTTCTTGTTCAGCGGTGCCGACATAGCGTCCGGGGGTGAGGACGTAATCGTTCTTTTCAATGTCCTCTAAGGTGGCGGATTTACAGAAAGCGGGTTGATCTTCATAGCCTTCGGATTTTTGCCAAGCGTGGAAGGTGTCGGCAATGTTGGCGATGTCATCAAGGGTGAAATCACGCAATACGCGGTCTTTCATATAGCCGATTTGACGGGCGTCAATAAATAGCACCTCATTTTTGCGGGGTTTGTTGCGGTTTAACAACCAAATGCAGGCGGGGATTTGGGTGTTGGTGAACAGTTGTCCGGGTAGGGCAACCATGGCTTCCACAAGATCTGCTTGCACGATGGCTTTGCGAATCTCCCCTTCGTTGTTGGTTTGGCTGCTCATTGAGCCGTTGGCGAGTAAAAGTGCCATTTTGCCTTTCGGGGAGAGGTGGTAAATCATATGTTGTAGCCACGCAAAGTTGGCGTTGCCTTTTGGCGGTATGCCGTATGCCCAGCGAGGATCATCCGCAAGGCTTTCGCTCCACCAATCTTTGCTGTTGAAGGGTGGGTTCGCCATAATGAAATCCATTTTTTTGTCGAGATGTTGTGGTTGAACGAAACTGTCGGCATTGTGTTTGCCAAAATCGTAATCAATGCCTCGAATCGCCATATTCATAGCGGCAAGTTTCCATGTGGTAGGGTTGAATTCTTGCCCATAGATAGACACTTGGTTGATATTGCCTTGGTGGTCAGTGATAAAGCGTTCCGTTTGCACGAAAAAGCCGCCACTTCCCATTGCGGGGTCGTAAACCCGTCCAGAATAAGGTTCGAGCATTTCAACAATAAGAGAAACGATGGATTTGGGTGTAAAATATTGCCCGCCCCGTTTACCTTCTGCTTGGGCGAACCGCCCGAGGAAATATTCATAAATGTGTCCGAGAATATCTTTTGCCCCTAAATGAATTGGGGTGCCGTTGTAAGTGGGCTGGGTAAAATTGGTATCGGAAAAAAGGTTAATTAAGCCCCGTAATGTATCTTCATTTACCGCATAGCCACTAATGCGTTGCAATACGCCTTTGAGTTTGGCGTTGTCTTTTTCAATAGCATCAAAGGCATCATCAATTAAACGGGCGACACCGGTGAATTTACCGCCCCAAGGTAATGCCGTGCCGGTGTTAAAAAGGGCGACAGATTGTAACGCTTGCCAACGGGCGGAAGGCGGCACCCAGAATATATTATCGGCGATATAGTAATCACGGTTTTCTAATTCAGCGGTGAGGGCTTCTTGATAGTCTTCGTCCGAATCGTAAAACGTACGGTCAAGATAAAGGGGATTTTCAGGATCGGCAAGTTCCGTACGGATTTTTTCCTGCTGGGTCGTGAAACTGTCGGAGATGTATTTTAAGAAAATTAAGCCGAGAACAATGTGTTTATAATTGGCGGCATCGAGTTGTTGGCGGAGACGGTCTGCGGCAGACCAAAGTTTTTCATCTAAATCATTAAGAAAGGCTTGCTGTGTTTGCGTTTCGCTGACACAATCTTGGTGACTTCTGCATAAAATTCGTCCTTTGTAAAGTGAAATATAGATATTTTGAAAAAAAGTGCGGTTATTTTATAGAAAAGTTAAAGTCTGAACAATTTGATTTTAAGCGTTATGATGGGATTTTTTTGATTTGACATTTCATTGCACATTTCCCCCTTTCCTCGTAGAATACGCAAACGCTTTTAATATTATGTTGTAAATGCGCATAACTGGAATTTCAATAAGTAGGGATACTCTGCGTGTGTCCGAATTTTAACCTATTAAAATGATTTTATAACGGACACACTCAGTGTGTCCCTACAATGGAAATAAATGCAATACGACATAATACAGCCCCATCTTTAAAGTGCGGTTGATTTTGACCGCACTTTTTTTACAGTCAACTATCCCGAGAGATAAACGAGTATGTATAAATTATTCCGTCAATGTATTTTTCAAATGGATGCGGAAACCGCCCATAATTTCACCCTTCAATGTTTAAAACTTGCCGGCAGTCCATGGTTGCAGCCGTTACTGAAATCCGTTATCGGCACGCCAAAAGGCTCGGAAAAAACCGTGATGGGGGTGCGTTTCCCAAACCCTATTGGCTTGGCAGCGGGGGCAGATAAAAATGGTGATGCCATTGATGGTTTTGGGGCATTGGGATTCGGTTTTGTGGAAGTAGGCACGGTGACCCCCCTTGCACAAGACGGCAATGCGAAACCCCGCCAGTTTCGTTTGATTGAAGCGGAAGGTATTATTAATCGTAATGGGTTTAACAATAATGGCATTGATTATTTGATCGAAAATGTGAAAAACGCTCGCTATCGTGGCGTGATTGGCATCAATATCGGTAAAAATAAACAAACGCCATTGGAACACGGCAAAGACGATTATATTTTCTGCTTGAACAAAGCCTATAACTATGCCGGTTATATTACAGTGAATATTTCATCGCCAAATACGCCGGATTTGCGCCAGTTGCAATATGGTGATTATTTTGATGATTTGTTGCAAAGCATTAAGGCTCGTCAAGCAATTTTGGCGGATCAATACAATAAATATGTGCCGATTGCGGTGAAAATTGCGCCGGATTTATCGGAGGCGGAATTGGTGCAAATTGCCGATACGTTGGTTCGTCATAGAATGGACGGGGTGATTGCCACCAATACCACTATTTCCCGTGAAAATGTCGCAGGATTGAAAAATGCCGAAGAGCAGGGCGGATTAAGCGGTAAGCCGTTGCAACAGAAAAGCACGGCGATTATTAAACGATTAAATGAAGAATTGAAAGGGCAAATCCCGATTATTGGCAGCGGTGGGATTGACGGTGTGCAAAATGCCCAAGAGAAAATGGCAGCCGGCGCTGAATTGTTGCAAGTGTATTCCGGGTTGATTTATCACGGACCGAAATTAGTAAAAGATTTAGTGAAAACGATTAAATAATGACAAAAATATACGATTTACATTGCCATAGCACGGCATCCGATGGGGTATTAAGCCCAACAGAAATAGTACAACGGGCTGCCGAGCAAGGCGTGAATGTGTTGGCGTTATGCGATCATGATACGGTTTGTGGCATTGATGAGGCTCAATTGGCGGCAAAAGAGGTGGGGATCGAATTGATTACCGGCGTGGAAATTTCCACTACTTGGGAAGGGCGAGGCATTCATATCGTAGGGCTGAATTTTGATCAAACTCACCCGAAAATGACCGCACTTTTGGAAAAGCAAAAAGCCTTGCGTGAGAAAAGGGCGGTTGAAATTGGGGCTAAATTAGAAAAAGCGGGAATCCCCAACGCTTATGAAGGGGCAAAAGCATTAGCAAATGGGGAAGTGACACGTGCTCACTATGGACGATATTTGGTGCAAATTGGCAAAGTGTCGAACGATGGACAGGCTTTCAAACGTTATTTAGGACAAGGAAACCCCGCCTTTGTTAAAGCAGAATGGGTGGATATTCCTACTGCTATTGAAACCATTCATGCCGCAGGGGGAATGGCTGTCATTGCTCATCCGTTACGTTATAACTTAACGGGAAAATGGATTCGCAAATTGATAGCAGATTTCAAAAATTGGGAAGGCGATGCCATGGAAATTTCCGGCTACGGACAAACCAAAGACCAACGCCAAATGCTCGCCCGCTGGGCAAATGAGTTTGGTTTGCTAGGCTCGGTGGGATCGGATTTCCATTTTCCTTGTGGCTGGGTAGAGTTAGGAAAAAATCTCGATCTTCCTGAAGACGTAGAACCGATTTGGGCAAGGTTTTAGCGTAGGGACACATGCAGTGTGTCCGTTACAAAATCAAATTATTTCAATATGTTAAAATTCGGACACACGCAGTGTGTCCCTACAAATCCCAAGCGTAATACTGAAAAACAAGATAAAAAATGACCGCTCTTTTACCCCAAATGCCCTGCATCATTGACTTTTTCAACGGTAAAGCCTTTTTCGCTATCATAATGCACTATACTGATCGCGGTGTTGAGTAAAGAAACGGATTGTCCTGCTGCACGGTGATTTTGCCAAGTCGCACCGTCAAGTAGAGCGATGAGTAAGCGCAGTGTATGGCCGTGAGAAACGACTAAAATATTGCCTTTATCATGGATTTGAATGATGTCTTGTATGGCTTTCATTGCCCGATCTGCGAGTTGTTGGTAGGTTTCACCGCCGTTTGTTTCGGCTTTGTAATTTGCCGGATCGCTGATCATTTGCTTAAATTCAGCCTGCTCACGCAAAGGTTCAACCCATTGTCCCTCCCATTTTCCAAAAAATTGTTCGTTTAACCCTTTATGTTGAAAAAGTGGAATATTGCGTTCGCCAATAATATGTTCTGCTGTGTCAATGGTACGTTTTAAAACGCTGGAATACGCTGCAACAAAGGGAATATGTTGTAATGCACTACCTGCTTTTTGTGCCCCTAAAATGCCTTGTTCGGTGAGGGGAGAATCGCCATGCCCTTGCATTAAGCCCTGTTCATTCCAAACCGTTCTGCCGTGGCGGATAAAATAAAAAGTCAGTTGTTTTTTCATCTTTCATAAACCGAGTAAAAAATAAGGAAGTCGAAACTTCCTTATTGTTGAGGGATTAACGGGAATAATAACCCGCCATTGAGCTATATACGGCGTTTTCTGCCTGAATTAGGCTATATTTTGCTTGTAAAATAGCAAGCTGTGAGGATTTTTCGGTGTTGGCCGCATTTAACCATTCACGCAATTCGGATACGCCGGCGTTATAGCGATTATGATAATATTGTGTGATACGTTTGTTGTAGTTAAAGGTTTTTTGCTGATTCGCAAAGGCACTTTGGGCTTGAGTGAAAGCAAAATAGTTGGTATCCACATCATTTAACGCTGTGGTGATACTTTGCTCGTAATTTAAACGTGCGGTTTCATAATCGGCTTCAGAGATTTTCACGTTCCATTTTACCGTATTCCAATTTAAGAACGGCAAACTGATTCCCACTGTCCCACCTGCAACGGGGCTATGGAGAGCGTTGCCGACTTTGTTACCGCTTGAGCTTAGAGTCCCGCCCAAGGTGATTTCAGGGAACCAACCTTTTTCTGTGGCTTTGGCATTTTTAAATGCACTGCTTAAGCGGTATTGATTGCCTTTTACATCAGGACGATTGGCGATCACTGAAACCGGCACATTCAAATTCACGCCCACGTTTTTCACGTTAAGAATATGCGGGAAAGTGATATTCAATGCTTCTTCCGGTTTTAAATCCAGTAAATTACGCAGTGTTTGTTCCGCTGTTTTGCGTTGGGTTTGGTAGTTGATCAAATTATTGCGTGCGGTTAAAACGGATTGCTGTGCTTGATCCACACTTGCCGCATCCGCAACACCTTGGCTTAAGCGGCGTTGCATAATATTGCTGATGTCATTGTAATATTTGATGCTTTCTTGCGTAGTGCTGATGGCATCATTTAAATAGGCGATTTGATAATAGGTTGTTACAACAGAATTGATTAAGGATAACTTCGTTGCTTCTAAATCTTGTGCTGAGGCTTTGTGTGTCCATTCTGCGGCATCGGCAGAATCTGCTAAACGACGCCATAAATCAAGAGTATAAGCTACGTTTAATGAACCGGTATGTGAAATGGTTGAACTGGCGGAGGTATCAATACGGCGTTGTGCTCCTGATGAGGTTGAACCGCTAAAGGTTGGCACTAAATTTGCGCCGACTAAATTCGCATTATAAAGTGCACGATTAACCGCAACGGCAGCTTTGGCAAGATCTTTATTGTTTAATAGCGCTTGCTCGACCACTCGATTAAGTTGCGGATCATTATAAAGTGCCCACCAGTTTTCTTTTACATTGAATTGCTTGGCGATTTCTTCGTATTTTTGATAGTCCGCTTGGCTGGCTTGGTAAGAATCGCCAATATTGGCACAGCCGGCAAGGGTGGTTGCCATAACAATAGCAAGAGTCAATTTTTTCATTTTTAACATTGTTTTTTCCTTCATTCAAACATCATCGTATCAGTGTACAAAACCGAGGATTTAATGAAATGTAGGGACACACTGTGTGTGTCCGTTTATTATATATTGAAATAATTTGAATTTATAACGGACACACGCAGTGTGTCCCTACGGATAATCCCACAAATTGTTTTGCGCAACGGTTACATCATTAAAAGTGCGGCTGATTTTAACCGCATTTTAGGGTTTTACAAAATCTATTTCTATTCTCTGGCAAGGGCGGTAATGGGGTTCAATTGTGCAGCCCGTTTTGCCGGCATATAGCCAAATACCACACCAATGAGCGTTGAAAATAACACGGCTGTGATAATAGAGACAGTAGAAAATGCCATAGTGAAATCCTTCATAAATAGGTTAAATAGCAAGCCGATTAAACCGGAAAGCAAAATGCCGGTGATACCCCCGATTAAACAAATGAGCACGGCTTCAATTAAAAATTGTTGCAAAATATTGGTTTGACGGGCACCAATCGCCATTCGCACACCAATTTCTTTGGTGCGTTCCGTGACGGAGACCAACATAATATTCATCACACCAATCCCCCCTACAATGAGAGAAATAAAGGCAATGGAAGAAATTAAGAGTTTCATTGTGCCGGTAGTGCTTTCAATGGTTTGTTTAATGGTGTCGCTATTCATCACAAAAAAATCTTTCTTGCCATGGCGCAGGGTGAGTAATTCGGTGATGCCTTTTTCCGCCACGGTGGAATTAACATCATCGGCAATTTTCACGGTGATAGAGCTGATTTTTTTGCTGCAGGAAATGCGGTTCATCACTGTGGTGTAAGGTGCATAAACATTCAAAGAACTGCTTGCACCGCCCATTTGTCGGTCTGAGACCACACCAATAATTCGCAATGGGCGTTTTTCAAACATCACCACTTTCCCAAGAGGTGATTCATTTGGAAAAATGGCTTTTTTAGCACTTTCATCAATGAGAGCGACTTGATTATTTTCCTGTATATCTTGTGTGGAAAATAAACTACCTTGTTTTAGCGTTAGCCCCTCTACATCAAAATATTGTTCACCGACACCTTTCAGGCTTGTGGAAGAGAAAGTTTGATTGCCATACACCAATGTGCCACTGGAAGCACTATTTGGTGTCACACTTTGTATGTAGCTTTGTTGATTTAATGCATTGGCATCATGAACGGTAAGATTTTGCATTTGGTCGGCACGGCGATCGCCAAAGCCTGTGCCATTGAAAATAGTCATCGTGCTGGTGCCGATACCTTTGATATTTTCAAGAATTTTCTGTTGTGAACCATTTCCTAGTGCCACAACGGAAACCACGGAAGTAATGCCAATAATGATCCCAAGCATGGTGAGTAAAGAACGCATTTTATGGGCGACAATGGCGCTGACGGACATCCGAAAGGCCTCAATGAGTTGATCTTTGCTAAAGCCAAAGTGCGGTCTAATTTTTGATTGATTTTCAACTGCACTTTTAACCGGTTCTTTTTGGGAATCTGCAATGATTTCGCCGTCTTTAATTTCAATGACTCGGTTTGCACTGGCGGCAATGTCACGGTCGTGGGTGACCATAATAATGGTATGCCCTTCCTTGTGGAGTTGGCGCAGAATTTCCATCACATTTTGTCCGCTGTGGGAATCCAATGCACCGGTGGGTTCATCGGCAAGAATAATTTCACCGCCATTCATTAAGGCACGGGCAATACTCACACGTTGTTGCTGACCGCCGGAAAGTTGGTTGGGTTTATTTTGCCATTTATCGCCTAGTCTCAATTTTTCGAGTAATTGTTTTGCTCGATCAAGACGTTGAGTTTGAGGGATACCGGCATAAATGGCGGGTAGAGCTACATTTTCCGCGGCGGTAAGGCTGGAAAGTAAATTATAACGTTGAAAAATAAAACCGAATTTTTGGCTTCGTAAATCGGAAAGTTGATCCGGCGAAAGTTGGTGGGTTTCTTTACCGTCAATTTTATAAGAGCCACTGGTTGCTGTATCTAAGCAACCAATGATATTCATTAGTGTGGATTTTCCCGAACCGGATTGCCCGATAATCGCCACAAAATCGCCTTTCTCAATATTAAGGGAAATATTTTTGAGAATATGGACACGATTTTCGCCTTCGCCAAAGTAGCGGTTGAGCTGATTAATTTCAATAATATTCATCAAATTTCTACCGCACTTTAGAACATTCTCGGGCCACGGTTGCTATTGCCAACTTTTTCGCCGGAAGCCACTTGTGACACGATGACATTTTCGCCTTCCGTTAAACCGGATTTAATTTCTGTTTGGAAATCATTTTGTACACCGATTACCACTTCACGTCTTTCAGGTTGATTTTTCTCATTGAGCACTTTAACAAAGGTTTTCCCTTCTTTCTTTTGAATTGCCATATTGGAAACTAACAAAACATTTTGTGCATCGGCAATTTTGATATTATTTTCTGTTGTCATACCAATGCGTAAAGTGCGGTCAGGATTATCGACGATGAGATTGGCGTAATAATAAACCGCCGTTGTCGTACTTGAGGAACTTGAACTGCTTGAGGACGTGGAGGTGTTGTCACTTTTTGTGGTGGTTGCCGGATCAACAGAGGAAATCACACCATGGTAATAGGTATTGGGATCAGACAAAATCGTAAAACTTACTTTTTGTCCGGCTTTGACTTTGGTAATGTCGCCTTCTGAAATTTCAGGTTTCACCAACATTCTGCTGAGATCAGCGACCGTGACGATGGTTGGGGTGGTTTGTGCAGAATTGACGGTTTGTCCTTCGGAAATCGGTGTAGAAATGATCGTCCCATCAATAGGTGAAGTGATCTGTGTATAGCCCACATTAGTTTCCGCTGTATCCACTTCAATTTCTGCTTGTTTAATGGACTCTTTTAATGCTTCCACTTCGGATTTTGCCGCATCAAACGTATTTTTAGCATTGTTGACATCATCAAGGGAAGCCGCTTTTTGCCCGTATAGTTTTGAATAACGAGAATAAGCGGATTGTGCCACGGTAAGTGCGGTTTCTTTTGCTTTTAATTGTGCCTGATAGCTGGCAAGTGCAGCTTTTTTGGTATTAAGTGTATTAATTTGAGTGGTCGAATCGATCTCTGCGATCAAATCGCCTTTTTTTACTTCCTGCCCAAGGGTTACAGCAAGTTTAGTGATTTTACCGGAGACCTGTGCCCCCACATCCACCTCGTTAATACTACTGATGGTGCCGGAGGCGACCACGCTTTTTTCAATGTTCCCACGAGTGACTTTTTCGGTCAGATAGGTGGATTGCTGGTTGTGATTGTTTACAAAAAAATAATAGGCGAGTCCGCCTAAAATTAAGAGTCCGAGTATAACGAAAATTTTCTTCATTGAGCTTCAATTCCAACTAATGAACGTTTGTTCAGTTTGCGTATTTTAATGATAAATCCCGTGTTTTGCACGAAAAATTTGGAGATGAGACAAACCATTTTTTAATTGGTTTACTTCGGTGGTGAATTTTCACATGGCAAAATTAGCTGAAAATTAGGATGAAAAGGGCGCTATCCTCATATCTCGCTTTTTGACAGCAAAACGTATAGAATAGCACGATTATTTTTTCTATTGATTTGAGAAGGTTATGAGCAATACAGAACATGGTTTAGAAAATGCGGAAAATATGCGTCCGCACAATTTTATTACCCAAATTATTGATGAAGATCTAGCAAGTGGTAAACACAAAGAGGTTTATACCCGTTTTCCACCTGAACCCAATGGTTATTTGCATATCGGACATGCGAAATCCATTTGCTTAAACTTTGGCATTGCGAAAGATTATAACGGTTTATGTAATTTACGCTTTGATGATACCAATCCTTTGAAAGAAGATGTGGAATACGTAGATTCCATTAAACAAGATGTAGAATGGCTGGGTTTCAAATGGGCAGGAGAGGTGCATTATGCCTCGGATTATTTTGATACGCTCCATGACTATGCCATTGAATTAATTAAAAAAGGCTTGGCGTATGTGGACGAGCTCTCGCCGGAAGAAATGCGTGAATATCGTGGTACGTTAACAGAGCCGGGTAAAAACAGCCCTTATCGTGATCGCAGTGTTGAGGAAAACTTAGCCTTATTTGAAAAAATGAAAAATGGCGGATTTGCCGAAGGAAAAGCCAGTTTACGGGCGAAAATTGATATGGCTTCGCCGTTTATGGTGATGCGTGATCCGGTGCTTTATCGGATTAAATTTGCCAAGCACCACCAAACCGGCGATAAATGGTGTATCTATCCGATGTATGATTTCACCCATTGTATTTCCGATGCGATTGAGCGTATTACACACTCGTTATGTACATTAGAGTTCCAAGATAACCGTCGTTTATATGACTGGGTATTGGATAATATTTCGATTGAACGTCCATTACCGCACCAATATGAATTTTCACGCTTAAATTTAGAAGGTACGTTAACTTCTAAACGTAAGTTATTGAAATTAGTGGAAGACGGCATTGTGGACGGTTGGAATGATCCCCGTATGCCGACTATTTCTGGTTTACGTCGTCGTGGTTATACGCCGGCATCAATTCGTGAATTTTGTCGCCGTATTGGAGTCACCAAACAAGATAACGTAGTGGAATATAGTGCATTAGAAGCCTGTATTCGTGATGATCTCAACCAAAATGCTTGCCGTGCAATGGCGGTAATTGATCCGGTAAAAGTGGTGATTGAAAACTTTGAAGGTGAAGAAATGTTGATAGCACCAAATCACCCGAATCGTCCGGAATTAGGTGAGCGTCAATTACCTTTCAGCAAAGAAATTTATATTGATCGTGCGGATTTCCGTGAAGAAGCCAATAAGCAATACAAACGTCTCGTACTTGGCAAAGAAGTGCGTTTGCGTAATGCTTATGTGATTAAAGCGGAACGTGTGGAAAAAGACGCAAATGGTGAAATTACCACAATTTTTTGTAGCTATGATCCGGATACATTAGGCAAAAATCCGGCAGATGGTCGTAAGGTGAAAGGGGTGATTCATTGGGTCTCGGCAGTGCATAACCATCCAGCAGAATTCCGCCTTTATGACAAACTCTTTACGGTTTCAAATCCGGGAGCGGAGGAAGATATTTGTTCAGTCGTCAATCCAAATTCCCTTGTGGTAAAACATGGCGTGGTAGAACAAAGTCTTGGTAATGCACAAGCGGAAAAAGGGTATCAATTTGAACGTGAAGGCTATTTCTGTGCAGACAGCAAAGACAATCGCCCTGAACATTTGGTGTTTAACCTCACGGTTAGCTTAAAAGAAAGTTTTTAGTTTTCATCAACAAAAGTGCGGTCAAAATTAACGGTATTATGTAGCAGTTGCAAAAATCTATTTTTTGGTGAACTTGTAGGGACCAGACTGAGTGTGTCCGAATTTTAATATATTGAAATGATTTGATTTTATAACGGACACACGCAGTGTGTCCCTACGTATCGTTGAAATTTCTATTTTTGTGCATTTGCTACATAATACCAAAAGTTAAGATGGTTTTTGACCGCACTTTTTCTTTAATTCCCCCCTGAGAGCTCATGTTTAATGAGCTTCTAAGCCAATAAATTACTGATATATTTCACAAGCGTTATCATGCTTAATATTGCCATGGAAATAACAACGATAGAACCTGAAATCGTCATCCAAATAGGGTGTTTATAATCACCAATAATTTTACTGTTGTAGGCAGCGAGCAAAATGAGACCGAGAGAAATCGGTAAAATTAAACCGTTTAATGTGCCGACAAAAACTAATACTTGGGCTGGGCGACCGATAGTTGCAAGCACGGCAGTCGAGATAACAATAAAGGCCACTATCCAACAATTCTTATGTTTTTCTATCTTAGGTGAAAAACTGGTAATGAAAGAAACGGAAGTATAAGCAGCACCGATAACGGAGGTAATTGAAGCAGCCCAGATTACAATACCGAAGATCATTAATCCGATATTACCGGCTGCGTATGAAAATGGGGTCGCGGCCGGGTTTTTAGGATCGAGAGTAACACCTTGTGAGACGACGCCTAAAACGGCTAAGAACAATACAATTCTCATTATGGAGGAAATGAGAATTGCTGATACCGAGCTTTTGCTGACCTCTTTTAGAGAACTTTTGCCTTTAATACCGGCATCTAATAAACGGTGAGCCCCGGCAAAAGTGATATAACCACCCACAGTGCCACCTACAAGGGTAACAATAGCGATGACATCTAATTTCTCCGGTACGAAAGTTCTGAATACGGCTTCTCCAATAGGTGGATTGGTTTGTGCAGCGACATAAATGGTTAAGGCAATCATCACGAATCCCATGATTTGAGCAAAACGATCCATTGCTTTACCGGCTTCTTTTACAAGGAAGATACATACGGCAATAGATCCGCTAATTATCGCCCCTATTTCAGGTGACACTCCTGTGAGAATATTTAAGCCCAATCCTGCACCTCCAACATTTCCGATGTTGAAAGCCAATCCTCCTATAACAATAAGCAATGAAAGAAAATATCCCGTACCGGGTAAAATAGTATTCGCAATATCTTGGGCTTTTTTTTCTGAAACGGTGATAATTCGCCAAATGTTTAATTGAGCTCCAATATCAAGCAAGATAGAGAGTAAAATCACAAAGCCAAAACTGGCCAGTAAAGATTGGGTAAAGGTTGCGGTTTGGGTAAGAAAACCTGGGCCGATAGCTGATGTCGCCATTAAAAATGCCGCTCCGAGTAGGGCGCTACGGTTATTATTTGCCATATTGATCTCCGATAGGTTGTTATACAACTTGAGGCTATTAATATTTTGCCGAAATGATAATTTGTTCTGCTTGTAATGCGGCACGAATTTTTTTCGCAAATTCAATCGCATGGTTACCGTCACCGTGCAAGCAAATGCTGTCGGCTTGAATAGGTATATTGAAACCTTCGACAGTAGGAACGGTTCCCTCAATCACCATTTGTAGAACCTGTGCAACGGCTTCTTGATCATTTTCGACTAACGCATCATCACGGCTGCGTGGTACCAATGACCCATCAGTGAGATAATGCCGATCAGCAAAAACTTCAGAAATGATTTTAAGCCCTTCTTCTTGGGCTGCGAGAAGCATAGCACTTCCCGATAACCCCATTAAGGCTAAATCAGGATTAAATTTTTTAATGGTTTGTACGATTAAACGAGCGAGAGCCGGATCTTTTGCTGCTTGGTTATATAATGCGCCATGCGGTTTGACGTAACTTAATATCACACCTTCAGCCTCACATAGGGCTTCAATCGCACCGAGCTGATAAAGCAAACTGGCTTTGAGTTCCTCATTGGTTAAATCCATATTAAGGCGACCGAAATTTTCTCGGTCGGGATAGCCGGGATGGGCACCAATCGTGACGTTATTTTGTTTCGCCCATAAAATAGCTTTACGCATTTCGTTGTAATCTCCGGCGTGTAATCCACAGGCAATATTTGCAGAGCTGACTAATTGCAACAATTTTTCATCATTCGCATAGCCTTCGGCTAGATCAACATTTAAATCAACGCGTTTCATTTACTTTTCTCCTTATGTGGGCTAAATAATCTTGATCTTGTTGGTATAACTCTCGCGCTTGTTGATGGGTAACCTGTTTAAAATAAACGGTTTCCCCAAAAGGTATTTGTGCCAATTTGCCAATATCCGCTTGAATAACACAGGCAATTTTTGGATAACCGCCCGTTGTTTGAGCATCTGCCATTAATACTATCGGCTGACCGTCCGGAGGTACTTGAACTGTGCCTATTGGTACGGCATAAGAGAGCATTTCAAGAGGGGAATTAAGCGTTAATTTTTGAGAACCGGAAAAGCGATAGCCTATACGGTTGCTATTTCGTTGTAATATCCAACCCTGTTGCCAAAATAATGTTTGGGTTTCTTGGTTGAATGCCTCATATTCTGATGAAACGGTTGCATGAATAGTTTTTGTATAAGAAATGGGTTCAATCCCTAATGGGCTAAGCACCGTATCTCTTAACCCTGTCGCAATATGATCACCGGATTTGAGTAAACGTCCTTGAAACCCACCAAAACCTGCTTGTAAATTGGTGCTATAAGATCCTAATACTTTAGGTACTTTAAAGCCTCCGGCAACACAAAGATAGGTGTAGTTGCCTTGGGTAATTCGTTTGATTTTGAGGGTTTGGCGCGCTTTTGCCGTGTAACGCCAATAAGGCGAAATAGGGCTATCATCAAGTTCTGCCTCACATAATGCGCCCGTTAAACAAAATGGTGTGTCACAGTCAAAGGTTATTGTCAGGCTTCCTAAGGCTATTTCAAGTGCGGGCAAATTATGGGCATTTTTCAATAGTAAATTTCCCGCTTGCAATGCAAGGCAATCCATTGCACCGGAATGTCCGATACCAAATCCGCGTAAGCCAAAGCGGCCTAAATCCTGTAGATGAGCAAAGCCTTGAAGATGTTGAATATAAATCATAGGGTTATCTCCTCCACAACGAAACGAACTTGATCGCCAGCTTTGAGTAAAACCGGCGGGTTTTGATTGACATCAAAAAGTTGAATTTCGGTTTTACCTAATAATTGCCACCCGCCGGGAGAGGTGAAAGGATAAATTCCTGTTTGGCTCCCGCCGATGCCTACCGAACCTGCGGGAACTCTTGTTCTTGGCTCATTACGACGTGGCGTATGGAGGGATTCAGGCAATCCGCCTAAATAAGGGAAACCGGGTTGGAAGCCCATCATAAAAACCGTATAGGTTGGGGAAGTATGGAGGCGAACAATTTCTTTTGCTGTGGTGTGATGATATTTCGCCACATCATGTAAATCTTCACCAAATTCCCCACCATAATGCACGGGGATTTCCACTAATTTTCCTTGAAAATGTGTTTTTTGTAATTGAACTTTTTCCCAAAGTTGCTGCAATTCATTAATAAGTTGTAGGGGATCGGTGTGAAGATGATAAAAAAGTGTTAGATTATTCATTCCGACGACTGTTTCAACAACGCCTGGGATAGCTTGTGCCAATTCTGATAATTGCCAAATAGATTGCTGTTTTGACAGCTCGGCAGGGGGAGGAAGTGAGCAAATCAAGGAATATTCACTCGTGTGATGAATGGTAAGCATATGTTGTCCTTATGTTGCTTTTTTGTTAAAAGTATTTACTCCTATTTTTTTACCCAGTCAATAAAAAGGCTTACAAAAATGATGGAAAATTTTCAGAATTGTGAGCAGTATCAAGATTTTTATTGAGTTATGTGGGAATAATATTGCATCGTTTGGTTTTTTCGGAGAGATATAATGGTAAGATTATTCAATTGGATCGTTGAATATCTATAATAGTGCGGTTCTTGGTGGATGGCACTTAGTTTATGTCATCTTAAGTTTGTGTTTTTATACCTGAAAGTTCCAAAATGATGAATTTAACGCCTAATTTTTGGCAAACCAAATCTCTCCTTGAAATGACCGACTCCGAATGGGAGGCGTTGTGCGATGGTTGCGGAAAATGCTGTTATCGCAAATATATTCAAGGTCGTGGGAAACGGCAGAAACTTTATTACACCCGTATAGCCTGCAATTTGTTGAATCTAGAAACCGGAAAGTGCGGTCATTATGTGGAACGTTTTAGTATTGAAAAAGATTGTACAAAACTGACCAAAAAGAATTTGCCCGATTTTCATTGGTTACCGGATACCTGTGCTTATCGACTTCTTTACGAAGACAAACCTTTGCCGGACTGGCATCCACTAATTTCCAGTGATGCACAAAGTGTAAAAAATGCCGGTATTTTGATTAGCAATGGCGTACATGAAAATGATGTGATCGACTGGTTTGAGTTTGTCATTGATAAGGAATAAAAAACCAGAGAAAAAATGACCGCACTTAGTTCGACGCAGACAAGATAAATGCTGATAGGTAGTGATTTTTATGCTAGAATCAGCCCCCAATTTTATCGTGATGAGTAACATAGGAAAAAATATGAAAGTTTTAGAAGGCTCAGTAGCTGCACCGAATGCCAAAGTTGCAGTTGTTATTGCTCGTTTCAATAGTTTTATTAATGAAAGTTTATTAGAAGGTGCATTAGATGCATTAAAAAGAATCGGTCAGGTAAAAGATGAAAATATTACGCTTTTACGTGCACCGGGTGCTTATGAATTACCGTTGGTAGCACGCCGTTTGGCTGCCAGTAAAAAATTTGATGCGATTGTAGCTTTAGGTACGGTGATCCGTGGCGGCACTGCGCATTTTGAATATGTTGCAGGTGAAGCGAGTAGTGGTTTAGGCAGAGTGGCGATGGAAGCTGAAATCCCTGTTGCATTTGGGGTACTCACTACCGAAAACATTGAGCAGGCTATTGAACGTGCCGGCACAAAAGCGGGGAATAAAGGGGCTGAAGCTGCATTAACCGCACTTGAAATGATGAATCTTCTTCAACAAATTGATGCGGCATAAACAATGGCAGAACAAAAACAAGTGAAAAAACCATCGGCTCGTCGTCGGGCACGTGAATGCACTGTGCAAGCGCTATATTCTTGGGCGGTTTCCGGCAATACTGCGGAGCAGGTAGAGCTTGCCTTTATGCTTGATCAAGATATGGATGGAGTGGATAAGTCTTATTTTCGTAAATTATTCCGTCAAGCCGTAGAAAATATGGAAACCGTTGATTTTTCCATTACGTCTTATATTGATCGTGGCTTTGAGGAACTTGATCCCATTGAAAAAGCCATTTTACGTTTAGCGGTGTATGAATTACGTTTTGAGCTTGATGTGCCTTACAAAGTGGTGATTAACGAAGCCATTGAAGTGGCAAAAGTGTTTGGTTCGGACGACAGTCATAAATATATTAACGGTGTCCTAGACAAAATTGCACCGGCATTAGGGCGAAAATAATTCGATAAAATAGCGTGAGTTTCCAACATTATCTCGAAAGTGAAATAAGGATGAACTTGCGCTTTTTTATTATGAGATAGAAAATTCGCTGAAAATCAACCGCACTTTAGACTTGCATATTGGCTATCCCCACATTTCTTCTCCTCCTAAGGATTTTTATGCAAAAAAATATCCCGGTTTTCCCCTCAAAATTTATGCTTAAACAAAGTGTTATCGCCTTTGCGATGTTGACGTTAATTTCCTGTACTACAACGCCTAATGAGCCTCCAACAAATACCGCACATTGGGCTGCGCTAATTAGTAAACAAAACAATCTGTATCGTGTGGATAATAATTTTTATCGCAGCGAACAATTAGAACGCCAAGCCGAACCCTTGTTAGATCAATTAAATATCAAAACCATCGTCAATTTACGTTTTTTTGATCGTAATGATGATAAACAAGCATTCGGGCATAAAAATATTCATTTGATCAATACACCGCTTTTAACTTGGGCTATCACGCCTGAAGAGGTTGCCGCTATTTTATGGCAAATTCGTCAAAACCAAAAAAATGGCGCTGTGTTGGTGCATTGTTATCACGGGGCGGATCGCACCGGTTTGATTGTGGCAATGTATCGTGTGCTATACCAAAATTGGAATTTAAATGAAGCTAAACGAGAAATGCAACAAGCCCCTTACGGTTATCATTCCGTTTGGAAAAACATTGACAAATTTTTTACGACAGAAAATGTTGAAAAAATTAAAGCACGCTTAGCTCAATTTTCACAAACATCAAAATAGCGGTATAAATTTAGGCGGTAACGTGGTGGGAAAATACAATGGGCGAATTTGATTTAATCAAAGAGTATTTTGAACAGCAGCAAACTTGTGATGATTTTGTGCAATTATCCATTGGCGATGATTGCGCCTTGGTGAGCGTGCCGGAAAATTATCAACTGGCGATTACCACCGACACAATGGTGGAAAATACGCATTTTCTACCCTCCATTACACCGGAAGATTTAGCTTATAAAGCGGTGGCGACCAATCTCAGCGATTTAGCCGCTATTGGGGCACAACCCAAGTGGCTTTCCCTTGCCTTAACCTTACCAAACGTTGATGAAAGCTGGCTCGAACGGTTCAGCCAAAGTTTGTTACAAACATTAAAAGATTACAACGTCACATTAATTGGCGGTGATACAACAAAAGGCGCATTATCTGTTACCATTACAGCACAAGGCTTGGTGGAAAAAGGAAAAGCCTTATGCCGCCATCAAGCCAAAGTCGGGGATTTGATTTATGTTTCCGGTACTTTGGGCGATAGTACCGCCGGTTTGCAACAAATTTTATCGGGCAAAAGTGCGGTGGGTTTTGACGAAGAATTTTTACAACAACGTCATTTTCGCCCAACGCCTCGAATTACGCTTGGACGAGCATTAGCCGATATTGCCCATGCTGCTATTGATCTTTCCGATGGGTTAAATTCCGATCTCAGACATATTCTTAAACGTAGTCAATGTGCAGCAGAAATTGATCTTTCCAATCTGCCACTTTCATCCTCCTTATTAAATCTTTATGATCGCACACAAGTGGAGCAATTCGCCTTGAGCGGTGGGGAAGATTATGAATTGTGTTTTACTATTCCACCGAAAAATCAGCCCTTACTTGAGTTTCGCCTAAAAAATCTTGATGTGCCTTGCACCTGTATTGGGCGAATTGTGCCTGAGTTTGAAACGAAAAAGTGCGGTCAGTTTTCCATCCGTTTTTTGCGTGATGGGCAGCCGATCGATTATTCATCAAAAATTGGCTTCGATCATTTTAAGGAATAAAAATATGAAAGAAGAGAATCCGTTAAAACGAATTTCTTTAAAAAATCCCGTTCATTTGCTTGCCGTGGGATTCGGCTCAGGTTTACTTCGTCCCGCACCGGGAACTTGGGGCAGCGCCCTTGGTACCCTATTGGGCGTGATTTTACTCGGGATTTTAGGCACAAAAACGTTCTTAATTTTGACCGCACTTTGCTTTATTTTAGGCTGTTATTTATGTCAAAAAACAGCAGATGATATGGGCGTACACGATCACGGTGCGATTGTGTGGGATGAATTTGTCGGCGTATTTATTGTGCTTAGCGCTATTCCGACTTTATCTTTGCCGTGGATCGTAACGGCATTTGGGCTTTTTCGCTTTTTTGATATTCTCAAACCTTTCCCGATCCGATTTTTTGATAAAAAACTAGAAAGCGGTTTTGGCATTATGGTGGATGATGTATTAGCGGCGATTTATGCGGTCGTGGTAATTTTCTTGATTCAGATCTGGAGATAAAGCATGCTAAATTTATTAATCGTTCATTTGTTTGGTTTAATGACACCGGGGCCGGATTTCTTTTATGTGAGCCGAATGGCGGCAAGTAATTCTCGTCGAAATACGGTTTATGGCATTATTGGTATTACATTGGGCGTGGCATTTTGGGCGGCGGTTTCAATGCTCGGACTGACAGTACTATTTGCCACCATGCCGGCATTGCACGGTGTGATAATGATATTGGGCGGAAGTTATTTGGCGTATCTCGGTTTTTTATTGGTTCGTAGCAAACAAAATGCCGAATTTAAACCGCTTTCAGTCGAGGAGTTAAATCAACAAACCAATGCGAAAAAAGAAATTTTGAAAGGTTTATTGGTTAATTTATCCAATGCCAAAGCCGTCGTTTATTTTTCCAGTGTGATGTCTTTTGTGTTAGCCAAAATGACGGAAATATGGGAAATGGGGGCGGCATTCGGTTTAATTGTGTTAGTGACATTTTTTTACTTTTACCTGATTTCTTTTATTTTTTCGCGTAGTATTGCGAAACAGTTTTATAGCCGATATAGCCGTTATATTGATAACGTGGCAGGCATGGTATTTTTGTTCTTTGGTGGCGTGTTAATTTATAGCGGCATCATGGAAATGATTCATTAAAAGAAGAGGAAGTAACGATGACATTGAAAATTGCGATTGTCGGTGCCGGTGGAAGAATGGGGCGTCAATTAATTCAAGCGGTTCATTCGGCGGAAGGCGTTGAATTAGGGGCGGCTTTTGAACGTAAAGGTTCATCATTAGTAGGCGCGGATGCAGGGGAACTTGCGGGTATCGGACATCTTGGTGTTGCAGTATCCGATAATTTGGAGGGGCAAAAAGAAACCTTTGATTTATTGATCGATTTCACTCGTCCAGAGGGTACGCTTGAACATATTGCATTTTGTGTGGCGAATAATAAAAAAATGGTGATTGGTACGACAGGATTTGATGAGGCGGGTAAAGCTGTAATTCAATCTGCTGCGGAAAAAATTGCCATTGTCTTTGCCTCTAATTTTAGCGTTGGGGTGAATCTAGTATTCAAGCTCTTGGAAAAAGCCGCCAAGGTGATGGGGGATTATTGTGATATTGAAATCATTGAAGCCCACCATCGCCATAAAGTAGATGCCCCATCAGGCACAGCACTTTCAATGGGAGAGCATATTGCGAAAACTTTGGGGCGTGATTTGAAAACCCATGGGGTATTCGCTCGTGAAGGCATCACCGGTGAACGTAAACTGAATGAAATCGGTTTTTCCACCATTCGTGCCTCAGATGTAGTAGGCGAGCATACTGTCTGGTTTGCAGATATTGGTGAACGGGTGGAAATTTCCCACAAAGCCTCAAGCCGAATGACTTTTGCAAACGGTGCGGTACGGGCAGGAAAATGGTTGGAAAATAAACCCTATGGTTTGTTTGATATGACGGACGTATTGGATTTGAATAATCTATAATTCCAATTCAAGATCTGTTTCCACACGACAACAGCATAATAAAATTTCATTAGGTTGAACAAAGGCAAGGGGCGTTTCCGGATAGGATACCTTGCCTTTTTTGATCTTCACCCGACAGGAACCACAATAGCCGCTACGGCATTGGTATTCATGATGAATATTGTTACGTTCAAGGTGGTCGAGTAGGGTTGTTTCATTATTAAAATCAAGGGTGATTTGACTACGAATTAAGTGGATTTTCATATTTTGCATATAAAATTTGATTTGATGCATAATTATATAGGAAAAATGGAAAACTCTGTTAAAATTTACCGCTCTTTTTTTGATTCTAATGTGGTGTGTATGTCCAATAAAAAAATAGGATTATTTGCTTTAACGGCGCTGGTGCTCAGTTCCATGATTGGTTCGGGGATTTTTAGCTTACCGCAGAATATGGCTGAAGTAGCCGGTGCGAAGGCATTGTTGATTGGGTGGGCGATTACCGGTGTCGGGATTATTTTTCTAGGGCTGTCTTTTTTCTTTTTATCCCGTCTTCGCCCCGATCTGAATGGTGGAGTTTATACTTATGCGAGAGAAGGATTTGGCGGTTTAGTCGGCTTTTTTTCTGCTTGGGGATATTGGCTTTGCTCCGGTATTGGCAGTGTGAGCTATCTTGTGGTGGCTTTTGAAGGTCTCGGCACTTTTGTAGATACGCAGGAACGTATCATTTTTGGTACGGGCAGTACGCTTTATTCCATTTTAGGGGCTTCACTTGTGGTTTGGCTCGTGCATTGGCTGATTGCCCGTGGTATTAGAGAAGCGGCATTTGTGAATATGTTGGCAACCATTGTTAAAGTTTTTCCATTAATTTTATTCATCATTTTAGCCGCACTTTATTTCTCGCCAACACAGTTTTTTACAGATTTTAATGGGGAAACCTTGGCTAATCAAAATCACTCGGCAGATCTGATCACACAAGTGAAGAGCACCATGCTGATAACCCTATGGGTCTTTGTGGGAGTAGAGGGGGCGTCAATTTTATCTGGACATGCGAAAAAACAACGTGATATTGGGACGGCAACAGTACTCGGCATTTGTATTACTTTGGTGCTTTATGTAGCGATTACTGTGCTGGCACTTGGCGTGTTACCACGTGAAACCATTAGCACCATGTCAAATCCCTCTATGGCACCGATTTTAGAATCAATGATTGGGAAAGTGGGAAAAGTTATTATTACTTTCTGTTTAATTGTTTACGTGCTTGGTTCATATATCAGCTGGACAATGTATTGTACTGAAGTGCCTTATCGGGGGGTAGAGAGCGAGGCATTTCCACGTATGTTGAGTAAACTCAATAAAAATAACACGCCCATTAATTCCCTCTGGTTTACTAATATTGTCATTCAACTTTGTTTAATTTTGGTGTTATTTACCAGTCAAAGTTACACAAAATTAATTTCTCTTGCCACTTCGATGATTTTGGTTCCTTACATTCTTATTGGTGCGTATTTATTTAAATTAGCCCTACAACGTAAGGCAAAATGGTATATTCAGCTTACCGGTTTAATGGCAACCCTTTATGGCTTGTGGATTGTTTATGCTGCCGGTATGGATTATTTGTTTTTATCCGTTGTGTTATATGTTCCTGGGGTAACGGTTTACTTATATTCCCAATATCAGAAAAAGGGTAAGTTTGGACTTAGTAAAAAAGAATGGGCATTATTGATAATATTAATAGGGGTATTTTTAATGGCTTGCTGGGAGTTATCTCAAGGATTGCTTTCCATTTAGGGGGAACCGTGAAATTTTCTGTAAAAATTACGGTGATATTCACCGCACTTTACTCCACCGCTTGTGCCGTAGTGAGTAAAGAGCCGGTGAAATCCATTGATATTTATGTGAAACCTTATTATTCCGCAGAAAAAGGTAAAGCCCAAAATGTCTTTGTGCATAAGCAGATTGATCCAATGTTGCGGGAAAATACCTTAAAGGGCTATCAAAGTGCGGTCAAATTTGTAGAAGAAAATTCGGCTCGAATTTCTCCTATCACATTGTTTACCTTATCGGCAAGAGCCTATGATTTGGGTTTGCGTGACGACGCGGTGAAATGGTTTTATCGGGGGCAGAATCGTTTAATTACCGCACTGTATGTATTGGATTTACCCAAGGCGACCGTGGCGGAAAATACCGGATTTAGCCAAGTCGTGGGGCAGTTTGTGAATCCTTATGCATTTTGCGATTTAAATAAACAACGTCAATTGGCAAAAGAGGCGGTAGATTGGGTAATCGCTCATCCTTATGAAATTATTTTTATGAAAGAATTACCCACTAAATTTCAAGATCGTAAAATAGCCTTAAAAGAAGCAGAAGAAAAATTGAAGGATCGTTTAAAAGCACAGGATGAATTTTTTGCTGATCCACAAAATAAATCGAAATGGCAAAAAGAACGGTTAGAAAATCACATAAATGAACGATTTTGTTGGTAAAAATAACCCCTCAATCATGAGGGATTATTTTTATTGGGAAATGGATTATTGCGTCATATTTCTGACTGATTTTAAAAATCCCTGTGCACTGTCAAAGACAGCAGATTTACCTTGAGCGGTTAAAATCATATCGGACATTTCACGAAATGCGCCTTTTCCACCGCCAAGAGAAAGTACATGATCTGCGGCATTTTTTACATAATGGGGCGCATCAGCCACAGCAAAGGAAAGTCCGCTGACGGCAAAAGCCGGGAGATCTACGCTATCATCGCCAATATAAGCGGTTTCTTCAGGTTTCACGCCGGCTTGCTTCATTAATTCAAAACAGGCACTTTCTTTCTCTAATTTCCCAAGCAAGAATAGGTTTATGCCAAGATCGGCAATACGGCGGCGTAAAATGGCAGAATCTCTGCCGGAAAGTACCGCAATTTGAATACCGGATTCCATCAACATTTTAATGCCTAAACCATCACGCACATGGAAACTTTTAATGGCTTCACCATTTGCATCATAGTGGAGTCGCCCATCTGTCAGCACGCCGTCCACATCGGTAATTACTAATTTAATTTTTTCGAGTTTTTGTTGCATTTGATTTCCTTAGCTTGAAAATTCGATTAAACCGACCACGTTATTTTCATCATCGACTGCCACAAGAGAGTGAATTTTCTTCTCTTTCATAAAATCTTCCGCTTTCGCTAGGAATTCATTTTGATTAATGGTTTTTGGTGAACTTGTCATAAAATCCTGTGCTGTTTTCTTAAGCGTTTTTTCACCATTAGCGGTCAAGGCACGGCGAATATCACCATCGGTGATAATGCCTTTCAGCTGTGAGTTTTCCATCACCAGTGCAACGCCCATCCGTCCTTCATTCATCACGGTTAAACAATCAGTGAAATTTGTTTCGGGTGAAATAATCGGTAAGCGTGTCAGCATTTGGTCTTTAACCCGACAGAGCAAACGGCGACCTAGGCTACCGCCCGGATGGTATTTAGCAAAATCAGCAGGTTGGAAATTCCTTGCGGTGATAAGAGATACCGCAAGAGCATCACCGAGTGCCAAAGTGACAAGCGCAGAGGTGGTTGGAGCAAGATTATTCGGGCAAACTTCACGTTCAACGGTAATATCCAACACATAATCTGCATGACGAGCAAGAGTAGAATATTTATTGCTGGTGAGAGCGATAATTTTATTGCCAAAGTTTTTTAGGCTTGGAATCAGTTTATTGACATCATCGGTTTCACCACTATAAGAAATGAGCATAACAATATCAATTGGCTTGAGCATACCCAGATCACCGTGAAACGCCTCAGTGGGATGGAGAAAGAAGCTTGGTGTGCCGGTGGACGCAAAGGTGGCAACCATTTTTTTTCCAATTAAGCCTGATTTACCAATTCCACCAATGACAAGGCGACCTTGACAATGCAAAATAAGCTCAACGATTTGGTTGAAGTTTTCATCTAAACGTTGGCTTAATTGGGTGAGTGCGAGGCTTTCTACGGAAAGCGTATCCCGTGCAATTTTTAGATAGTTCATGAACATTCCTAAAGTGCGGTTAAAATTATGGGTATTTTAGCGGAATGCAGTAAAAATAAGAATGAAAATTTGACCACACTTTTATTAATCTCTATACTACGCACTGAGTTGGTTAGACAATCGCTGGTTTATTGAAGCCCTTAACCGTGTTCACACGACCTAGTGGGACAAGTAAACGAGAGGAAAGTCCGAGCTACATAGGGCAGAGTGCCGGATAACGTCCGGGGGGCGTGAGCCTACGACCAGTGCAACAGAGAGCAGACCGCCGTGCAAACGGTAAGGGTGAAAGGGTGCGGTAAGAGCGCACCGTGCCGTCGGTAACGATTGGCAGCAGGGTAAACTCCACTCGTAGCAAGACCAAATAGGAATCCAATGGGTGGCCCGCTCAGGATTCGGGTAGGTTGCTTGAGCGGCGGAGTAATTCGCCGCCTAGAGGAATGATTGTCCACGACAGAACTCGGCTTATCGACCAACTCAAAACATAACCGCACTTTAGTTTATTCATGATGAATGAATTAAAGCGCGGTTGTTTTTTTTATTAATTCTTATAAATTTCGTTATAAAGTGCACTTTCAAATTGCACCAAAGGGGCACGTTTCGTTTTATTTTCAAGTTCGCCGGTGGAATAACCGTTAATAAATTGAACAAAGGCGATCTTCTCGCCACGGGCATTTGTCATAAAGCCCGCAAGGTTGTACACCCCTTTTAATGAGCCGGTTTTGGCGATCACATTTTTGACTAACGGTGGATTAATTAATCCGCCACGTCCGCTAATGGTGCCGTCAACGCCGGCAATAGGGAACGTTTCTATTAAGTGTAGCTTGTCTTCATTTTTTGCGATGTATTCTAATACAGAAAGCATGGTTTTAGGCGCTACTAAGTTATGGCGTGAAAGACCGGAACCGTCCGCTAAGATGCTATTACCGAATTTGATTCCTTGTTTTTGTAAAACAGATTTAACAGCCAATGTTCCGAGTTGGAAGGAGGCAGGACGTTTATAGTAATGGTAGGCTATGGCTCGAAATAGAGAATCTGCAATTTGATTATCGGATTTTTTCATCATTTTTTTCAATAAATCCGGTAAAGGTTTAGAGAAATGTTGTGCCAATAATTGCCCTTGTTGTGGTTTTTGCGGTTGTAATACTTTTCCGTTAAATTCAATGCCTAATCGTTTTAGTTGACGTTGAATAATCGCTGCTGCATAAGCATCGGGATCTTGTACGGCAAAACTTAAACCGAACGGTTTTGTTTGGCGGGCAAGGCAACCTTTAACTTGATAACGATTATTATCATGTACTGCCACATCTAATTGACAATAGGGGGATTCACGACTGTCTGCCACATAAACTTGTCCGAAAACTTGAATAGGAAATTGCGCCGGCACATTGATTTTAACGGTTTCCCCCGGCGTTTGATTCGCATCCAATTCTGCATAGAAACAGTTGTTATCAATATTGGCAGCGGAAGGTGGGGAGTTGAAACACATGGTCAAATCATTCCAAATCCAACCTAAACCGCGATCATGACTGGAGAATACGGAAGTATCTAGGATGAGATCGCCACTGATTTTATTGATGCCTTGTTTTTTTAATTCGGCAAGTAAACTATAAAGTTGACCGCTGGTGAGATCCGGATCGCCGGTAAAACGTACGATTAAATTGCCTTCTAAAAGCCCGTTTTGAACTTTTCCATTGGTTAACAAGGCTGTATCAAATTTGAAAGTATCTCCAAGCACTAATTTTGCTGTAACGGCGGTAAAAACTTTTTGAGTGCTTGCTGGCAACATAAAGGTCGAACCATTGTAGTCGGCAATGATGTCATTTTTATTGAGATTTTTAGCGATAACGCCCACACTTGCACCTTCAGGCAAATATTCTGTCATGGTGGGAAGATTAATTTCTGCGTAACTGGAAAGGGAAAAGCCGAGAGTGAAAAATGCCGCTTTAAGTGCGGTTGAAATTGAAGATATTTTTTCCATTATTAACGGTTCTGGTTGCTATTTCTTTCAAGACGGACAATAATAGCCCCCGAACTCAGGAGAGTAAATCATTTTCTTGTGTACAATTTATTTTAAGTCGCTACGGCAATATTTTGCAATTTTGCCGTGGTTTTCTTTTTATTAAATTTTAAGGAATGAAGCTATGAAACAAATCCCAATGACAGTGCGTGGAGCAGAATTGCTCAAAGCAGAATTGGATTTTTTGAAGAATGTACGTCGCCCGGAAATTATTAAAGCGATTGCAGAGGCCCGTGAACATGGCGATTTGAAAGAAAATGCAGAATATCACGCCGCGCGTGAACAACAAGGTTTTTGTGAAGGTCGAATTCAAGAAATTGAGGGCAAGTTAGCAAATTCGCAAATTATTGATGTGACGAAGATGCCTAACAAAGGCAAGATTATTTTCGGTGCGACAGTCGTGTTAGTGAATGTGGATACTGATGAGGAAGTGACTTATCAAATTGTCGGCGATGATGAAGCAGATATTAAAGCGGGTTTGATTTCCGTAAATTCACCGATTGCACGTGGCTTAATTGGTAAAGAACTTGATGATACGGTAAATATTGCTACTCCAGGTGGTAATGTTGAGTTTGAAATTATTGAAGTCAATTACGTATAACCTTTGCTACATAATACCGCACTTAATAAAAAAGTGCGGTAAAAATCACCGCACTTTGTTTAATCTTATTTTCGAGGAAGTTGAATTTTGGCCTCTTCACTCGGGCGATAAAGTACTAGAATATGGCCGATAGTTTGCACATTCATCGCATTGGTTTCTCGGATAATTGCATTAATGATTAATTGCTTGGTTTCACGATCCGCACCGGCAATTTTTACTTTAATGAGTTCATGATGATCTAGCGCATTTTCAATTTCAGCCAGTACTCCTTCGGTTAAACCGTTACCTCCAAGCATCACAACTGGGTTGAGGTGGTGGGCAAGGGCTTTTAAAAATTGTTTTTGTTTGGTTGATAAGGTTGTCATAAGGAATCCTATAAATATAAATAATAAAAAAGAGCGGTCAGAAAAACAGGGATTTTCTGCGTTTTTAGGCTCATTAAGTCTTGAATTTGGCAGATTGTACCCAAATATAGGCGAAACTACTACAAAAAATAGTACAAAAGACAGAGATTATGGGAAAGAAAAAACGTTCGGCAAGTTCTTCTCGTTGGTTAAACGAACATTTTAAAGATCCATTTGTGCAAAAAGCACATAAGCAAAAATTACGCTCCCGTGCTTATTTCAAAATTGATGAAATTCAGCAAACGGACAAATTATTTAAATCGGGAATGACTGTTGTCGATCTTGGAGCCGCACCGGGCGGATGGTCACAATATGTGGTAAGCCAAATCGGTAGCAATGGCAAAGTGATTGCCTGTGATATTTTAGAAATGGATCCCATTGTTGGGGTGGATTTTTTACAAGGCGATTTTCGTGATGAAAATGTCCTCAATGCATTGCTTGAACGTGTAGGGGAAGCGAAAGTGGATGTAGTGATGTCGGATATGGCACCGAATTTTAGCGGTATGCCATCGGTTGATATTCCTCGCGCGATGTATTTGGTGGAACTGGCATTGGATATGTGTAAACGAGTGTTGGCAATAAAAGGCAGTTTTGTGGTGAAGGTATTTCAAGGGGAAGGATTTGATGAATATTTAAAGGAGATTCGCTCTCTTTTTAATGTGGTAAAAGTCCGTAAACCGGAGGCCTCACGTGGACGCTCCCGTGAGGTTTATATTGTGGCTATGGGCTATAAAGGGGAATCGCTTTAATAGCTTTTCATAGTCTGTGATATATAGTATCTTGTGACGAATTTATTAACTTAGGAAAGGTAGGTTAGACTTTGAACGATATGGTCAAAAATTTGGTACTCTGGATCGTGGTAGCGGTTGTTATGATGACAGCTTATCAGAGTTTCAATTCTTATTCAGCGGAAAACGCGACAGACTATACCACTTTTGTTTACGATGTGAGCAATGGTCAGGTGAAAGAAGCTCGTTTTGATACCAATGAAATTACGGTAACAAAAAATGATGGCTCAAAATACATGACGGTTATGCCGCCATTGGAAGATAAAAAATTACTTGATGATTTATTGAGTAAAAAGGTAAAGGTAGAAGGTACACCATTTGAAAAGCGAAGTGTTATTTCGCAACTTTTAATTTCTTCTTTCCCGATGTTGTTCCTCATTGGTGTATGGATTTATTTTATGCGTCAAATGCAGGGCGGTGGCGGTAAAGCCATGAGTTTTGGTAAAAGTCGGGCAAAAATGCTCAGTCAAGATCAAATCAAAGTGACCTTTGCTGATGTCGCAGGCTGCGATGAAGCGAAAGAAGAAGTCGGCGAAATTGTTGATTTCTTGCGTGACCCGAGCAAATTCCAAAATCTAGGCGGTAAAATTCCAAAAGGAATTTTGATGGTAGGGCCTCCGGGTACCGGTAAGACCCTATTGGCAAAAGCCATTGCCGGTGAAGCTAAAGTACCATTTTTTACGATTTCCGGTTCTGATTTCGTTGAGATGTTTGTCGGTGTTGGCGCCTCTCGAGTTCGTGATATGTTTGAACAAGCGAAGAAAAATGCCCCTTGTTTGATCTTTATTGATGAAATTGATGCAGTGGGTCGCCAACGTGGAGCAGGGTTAGGGGGAGGCCATGATGAGCGCGAACAAACCTTAAACCAAATGCTTGTTGAAATGGATGGCTTTGGCGGTAATGATGGGGTCATTGTGATTGCAGCAACTAACCGTCCTGATGTATTAGATCCTGCGTTGACTCGTCCAGGTCGTTTTGACCGTCAAGTCGTGGTGGGATTGCCGGATGTAAAAGGTCGTGAGCAAATTTTACAAGTACATATGCGTAAAGTGCCATTGGCTGATGATGTCAATGCAATGACCTTAGCTCGTGGTACACCAGGTTATTCCGGTGCGGATTTAGCCAACTTGGTTAATGAGGCTGCGTTATTTGCGGCGCGTAGCAACAAACGTACGGTTTCTATGCTTGAGTTTGAAAAAGCAAAAGACAAAATTAATATGGGGCCGGAACGTCGCACGATGATTATGACGGAGAAACAGAAAGAATCCACCGCTTATCATGAAGCGGGTCATGCCATTGTCGGTTATTTAGTGCCTGAACATGATCCTGTTCACAAGGTAACGATTATTCCTCGCGGTCGTGCATTGGGTGTTACATTCTTCTTACCGGAAGGGGATCAGGTCAGCATTAGTCAAAAACAATTAGAAAGCAAACTTTCCACCCTCTATGCGGGGCGCTTGGCTGAAGATTTGATTTATGGTGAGGAAAATATCTCTACCGGTGCGTCTAATGATATTAAAGTGGCAACCAATATTGCCCGCAATATGGTAACGCAATGGGGGTTCTCTGAGAAACTGGGGCCAATTCTTTATTCCGAAGATGAAGGTGAAGTATTCTTAGGTCGCTCAATGGCAAAAGCGAAACATATGTCTGATGAAACAGCTCATGTGATTGATGAGGAAGTCCGTGCAATTGTGAATCGTAACTATGAACGTGCAAGACAGTTACTTATCGACAATATGGATATTTTGCATGCGATGAAAGATGCGCTTGTCAAGTATGAAACCATTGAAGAAGCACAAATTAAGCAATTGATGAATCGTGAACCGGTTACCCCTCCTTCAGGTTGGGAAGAACCTCAAATGTCACAAGCTGCTTATTCCAATACCTCTTCTGACAGCAAATCGGAAAGTGCGGTCGAAAAACCACAAGATTCTGAGTAGTAAATAAAGCCTTCCTGTTGTGAAGGCTTTATTTTTATCCAATGATTTTTTTCTTGGAGGTATTCCGCTATAATTTCCCACCTAAAATTTATGCTAAAAATTAACCGCACTTTATGAAGCTTTACGCCAATAACAAATCCCTCGATTTATCATTTCCTCAGATTATGGGAATTTTAAATTTTACGCCGGACTCTTTCTCTGATAGTGGAAAATTTTTTACCCTTGATAAGGCATTGTTTCAGGTGGAAAAAATGCTAAATGAAGGGGCGAGTATTATTGATATTGGCGGGGAATCCACCCGCCCCATGGCGGATGAGGTGTCGGAACAAGAAGAATTATTACGGGTCGTCCCCCTAGTTGAAGCGGTACGGAAACGTTTTGATTGCTGGATTTCGGTGGATTCTTCTAAGGCGATAGTGATGCAAGAGGCGGCAAAAGTCGGAATGGATTTGATCAATGATATCAGAGCCTTACAGGAACCAAATGCCTTACAAGTTGCCTCAGAACTGGATTTACCCGTTTGTATTATGCATATGCAAGGGCAACCAAGCACGATGCAAACAAATCCTCAATATCAAGATGTCGTGCAAGATGTCCTCAGTTTCTTACGGGAACGTTCGGAACAATGTATTACAGCAGGAATAAAAAAAGAAAATTTAATTTGGGATATGGGGTTTGGCTTTGGTAAAACCGTTCAACACAATTATAAGTTATTGCAACAGTTAAATAGATTTTGTGAAGAGGGATACCCTGTGCTTGCGGGATTATCACGCAAATCAATGATTGGTGCAGTGTTGGATAAGTCTGTTAATGAAAGAATGGTTGGGAGTGTTGCTGGGGCATTAATTGCTGCACAGGGTGGAGCGAAAATTCTACGTGTACATGACGTGGCTGCGACATCGGATGCACTCAAAGTTTGGCAGGCGACAGAAAACGCCTAATTTTTTAGAAAAAATTGAGAAATAAAGGAATTTATTATGGCAAATCGTAAATATTTCGGTACGGATGGGGTACGTGGTAAAGTCGGTACTTATCCTATTACGCCTGATTTTGCATTAAAATTAGGTTGGGCGGCAGGCAAAGTACTAGCCTCACAAGGATCAAAAACCGTCTTAATTGGTAAAGATACACGTATTTCCGGCTATATGTTGGAATCGGCGTTAGAGGCGGGCTTAGCAGCGGCGGGTTTGTCTGCGGCATTTACTGGGCCAATGCCGACACCGGCAATTGCCTATTTAACCCGAACTTTCCGCGCAGAAGCCGGTATCGTTATTTCAGCTTCTCATAATCCTTACTATGATAATGGGATTAAATTTTTCTCTGCACAAGGGACAAAATTACCGGATGAAATTGAAGAAGCCATTGAAGCAATGCTTGAACAGCCAATGGATTGTGTCGAATCGGCTGAATTGGGTAAAGCTCGCCGTATTAATGATGCAGCAGGGCGTTATATTGAATTTTGTAAAGGTACATTCCCTGCTCACTTAGGGTTAGAAGGTTACAAAATTGTGGTCGATTGTGCAAACGGGGCAACCTATCACATTGCTCCTAATGTATTACGTGAACTTGGTGCGGAAGTAATTGAAATTGGTACTGAACCAAATGGTTTGAATATCAATGAAAAATGCGGCGCAACAGATGTTAAAGCATTACAAGAAAAAGTGTTGGAAGTGAAAGCTGATGTCGGTTTGGCTTATGATGGGGATGGAGATCGTATTATGATGGTGGATCATCTCGGAAATAAAGTAGATGGCGATCAAATCCTCTTTATTATTGCTCGTGAAGCATTGCGTGCAGGAAAATTAAAAGGCGGTGTAGTTGGTACCTTGATGAGTAATATAAGCCTTGAGATCGCTTTAAAAATGCTTGGTGTTCCATTTATACGTGCAAATGTGGGTGACCGTTATGTCCTTGAGAAGATGATTGAAAACGATTGGACTCTAGGGGGAGAAAATTCAGGCCATATTATTATTTCTGATAAAAACAGCACTGGGGATGGGATTGTGGCCTCATTAGCAGTATTAGCAGCAATGGTTCAACACAAACTTTCACTCAATGAATTGGCAAGTGCGGTAAAATTGTTCCCCCAAGTATTAATTAATGTACGTTTTGCCGGCGGGGATAATCCATTAGAGAGTGAGGCAGTGAAAGCCGTTGCGGCAGATGTTGAAAAGCGTTTAGAAGGTAAAGGCAGAATTCTACTGCGTAAATCAGGTACTGAGCCTTTAATCCGTGTGATGGTAGAATGCCAAGATGCGGAGCTTGCACAACAATGTGCGGAAGAAATTGCTGAGGCAGTAAAAGCAAATTAATTGATTTTGACCGCTCTTCAAAAAGAGCGGTCAGTTTTTATCTTAAATTTAGGAAAGCAGAATGAAAATTTTTGTTATGCGTCACGGTGAAGCAGAAGTGATCGCGAAAACTGATAAGGATCGCCGTTTAACGGAATACGGTAGAAAGCAAACTTTTGCACAGGGTGAATGGTTAAAAAATTATATAAAATCAACCGCACTTTCGTTTGATCATATATTAGTCAGTCCCTATCAGCGAGCTTTAGAGACATTTGAACAAGTGAATAATCAATTTGAGGGAACACTACAATCTAATTTGGAAATTTGGGAGGGCATTACCCCTTATGGCTCAGCAGAATTGGTTGCTGGATATTTGTCAGTGTTAAAAAATCAAGGGATCGAATCTGTTCTTATTATTTCACATTTACCCCTTGTGGGAGAGATTATTGCTGAGCTTTATGGTAAACGTAACCCAATTAGCTTTTATCCGGCAACTCTCGTACAAGTTGACTGGAAAGAAGGGAAAGGGGAGATAGTCAGTTATCATTATCCGCCGGAAATGCTCTAATCTATAGTGTAGTTAAATCTGAAATTCTATGATTGTATGCGGGTATACTCAAACACTAGGTGATTTATAGAAATGAATGAAAGGTACGATAGCCATTTGGAATAGATTGTATCACATCAGGGATGCTGATTATTTGGTATTTAGCTGGTCTGTAAAGAGATGATGTTGTAAAAAACATGGCTGAAAATATTGTTAATACGAAGGTAGGTTATAATTTATTATTTAAATAATATAATTTTTTGGCATTGATAGGAAAGGGGTAAAAATGAAAATTGCCTTAGGTGTTGAGTATAATGGGCAATATTATTTTGGTTGGCAACGGCAAGAAAAGCTGAGAACTGTTCAGGAAGAATTAGAAACAGCCTTGTCTTTTGTGGCAAACGAAAAAATTGAAGTATTTTGTGCGGGAAGAACCGATTCCGGTGTACATGGTACGGGGCAGGTAGTGCATTTTGAAACAAATGCAATTCGTCCTGAAAAAGCATGGGCGTTTGGTACAAATGCCAATTTGCCTGATGATATTGCGGTGAAATGGGCAAAAATCGTTGATGATGAATTTCACGCACGCTTTTCTGCTACGGCACGTCGCTATCGTTATATTCTGTATTGTCATAAATTACGATCTGCCATTTTACCGGCAGGGATTACCCATTGTCATTTGGAATTAGATGCAGAAAAAATGAATCAGGCCGGGCAATTTTTATTAGGTGAACATGATTTTTCTTCTTTTCGAGCATCGCAATGTCAATCAAATACACCTTGGCGGAATATTCATCATTTGAATGTCGTGAAAAAAGGTGAATATATTATCGTTGATATTCAAGCCAATGCTTTTGTACACCACATGGTAAGAAATATTGTGGGGAGCCTCATTGAAGTTGGGGCTTCTCATCAACCTATTGAATGGATGAAATGGTTATTAGAACAGCGTGATCGTAAACTTGCGGCACCAACGGCAAAACCAGATGGGCTTTACTTAGTGAATGTCATTTATCCTGAAAAATTTGCTATTCCTCAGCATAAATTAGGGCCACTTTTCCTTGAAGATAGGTTGATTTAGGAAGGGGCGCTTGTCTGACTAGCAAGGATAATCAAATTGTGGTTTAATACGCAGGATTTTCTAGTGGATGAATAGGTAAAAATAATGAGCTGGATTAACCGAATTTTTAACAAAAACCCTTCTTCTTCAACACGTAAAGCTAATGTGCCAGAAGGGGTTTGGACAAAGTGTACTTCGTGTGAACAAGTTCTTTATAGTGAAGAATTAAAACGTAATCTTTATGTGTGTCCAAAGTGTGATCATCATATGCGTATTGATGCGCGTGAGCGTCTTTTACGTTTGTTAGATGAAGGTTCAAGTCATGAAATTGCGGCGGATTTAGAGCCAAAAGATATTTTAAAATTCAAAGATCTAAAGAAATATAAAGATCGTATTACGGCAGCTCAAAAAGAAACCGGTGAAAAAGATGCACTTATCATCATGACCGGGACGCTTTACAATATGCCTATTGTAGTTGCAGCCTCAAATTTTGCTTTTATGGGGGGCTCGATGGGCTCAGTGGTTGGTGCCAAATTTGTTAAAGCCGCTGAAAAAGCGATAGAGTTAAATTGCCCGTTTGTTTGTTTTTCCGCAAGTGGTGGTGCACGTATGCAAGAGGCGCTGTTTTCACTTATGCAAATGGCAAAAACCAGTGCGGTGCTTGCACAAATGCGTGAAAAGGGCGTACCTTTTATTTCTGTTTTAACAGATCCGACCCTTGGTGGGGTTTCTGCAAGTTTTGCTATGTTAGGTGATTTAAACATTGCCGAACCAAAAGCATTAATTGGTTTTGCCGGTCCTCGAGTGATTGAGCAAACGGTTCGAGAAAAGTTACCTGAAGGTTTCCAACGCAGTGAATTTCTATTGGAAAAAGGTGCGATTGATATGATCGTAAAACGTGGTGATATGCGTCCTACTTTAGCAAGCCTGCTAAGTAAATTAACCCATCAACCTTCACCTTTTACTGAACCTGAATTAGTTGAATATGAATCATAATATGAATTTAAAAGCCACTTCGCCACTCGCCGAGTGGCTTTCTTATTTAGAAAATAGCCATTTTAAAGCGATTGATCTTGGTCTGGAACGAATTAAATCTGTGGCGGAAAAGATGGATCTTTTGCATCCGGCTCCTTATGTAATCACTGTGGGAGGAACAAATGGTAAAGGGACAACTTGTCGTTTATTAGAAAGGATTTTGCTTAACCATGGATTACGTGTGGGGGTATATTCTTCTCCACATCTATTACGCTATAACGAACGTGTACGTATTCAAAACCAAGATTTACCTGATGAGGCACATACCCGTTCTTTTGCATTTATTGAAGAAAATCGAACCGAATCTTTAACTTATTTTGAATTTAGTACACTTTCAGCGTTGCATCTATTTAAACAGGATCAGTTGGATGTTGTTATTTTAGAAGTTGGGCTTGGTGGGCGATTGGATGCCACCAATATTGTGGATAGTAATTTGGCTGTAATCACCAGTATTGATATTGATCATACGGATTTTTTAGGGAATTCAAGGGAGGCGATTGCCTTTGAAAAAGCGGGTATTTTCCGTCAAAACTGCCCGGTTGTAATCGGTGAGCCAAATGTACCCAATACGATGTTGAAACAAGCCGGCTTTTTAGGCTGTCAGGTATCATGTCGTGATACTGATTGGTCATTTCAAGTTAATTCCAAAAATTGGCAATGGCAGAGCCAAAAAGTGCGGTTAGAAAATCTCCCTTTTTGCCAAATTCCTTTGATGAATGCGGCAACAGCCCTTGCTGTGGTGGAACAACTACCTTTCGATATTTCTGAAGAAACACTCCGTCAATCTTTACAAGAGGTTGAGTTAGCAGGACGTTTTCAAATACTGAGTGAAGATAAATGTGAAAAGCTGGTGATATTAGCGGACAAGATGTTTGAAAATTTACCAACAGTAATTATTGATGTGGGACATAATCCGCACGCAGCAGCTTATTTGAGTGAAAAATTAACCGCCCTTAAAGAACAAAAGCAAGGCAAGATTATCGCTGTATGTGGTATGTTGAAGGACAAAGATGCCCAAGGTGTCTTCACCCATCTTGTTCCGCTCATTGATGAATGGCATTGTGTTACATTGGAGGGAACTCGTGGACAATCCGGCGAAGAGTTATTGTCAAAACTCACGATGTTTTCTTCTTGGGTGAATGCCAGAGCGGCGAATTCCGTGATAGCAGGGGCGAAATCAGCGTTAGCACGAACAGCAAAACAGGATATTGTGCTCATATTTGGATCATTCCATACGGTTGCTGAATTTTTGTCGGCCCTTTGATGATTACTTATCTTAGGAGCCCATGCTTCTTAGCTATCGCTATCATTAAAAGTGCGGTTAATTTTTCTGATGTTTCTGAAAATAAGCATAAATTTGTGGTAGCAACTGCACAATTAAATTTAATTGTTGGAATGGAATAACAAATGCCTTGTTTTCAGAAACTTGGATTTCTGTTTGAGAAACCGCTTTCAGGCTTAATTCAATGTTTTCATGCAATTTTGTAAAGATCTCAGGTGAAAGCTTTTCAATATTTTCAAGGGTATAGATAATCTTTTTTGCTGCTGGATAGAAACCTGATAAAAAGCTTTTAGTTTGTTGTAATTGACGCATTTTGTCGCGGTATGAGCCAAGGGCAGAAACATAACTCAATAACGAATAGTTGATTTTTAGTAAATCAAAGCCTTCTTGTAAATAGGCTTGATATTTCACCGGTTCGCTATTCATATTTGAAATAATTGTACTAAGTGAGGCGTTATACTCATGAGCGTTGCGGCGGGCGACGCGGTATTTTAAATCATCAGT
The DNA here is from genome assembly GCF_001999285.1 of Rodentibacter genomosp. 1. Taxonomy (GTDB): domain Bacteria; phylum Pseudomonadota; class Gammaproteobacteria; order Enterobacterales; family Pasteurellaceae; genus Rodentibacter. The sequence continues at coordinate 39,385 of NZ_MLHN01000003.1, read as the reverse complement.
TTTACCAAATTGAAGTTGTCCGACAATATGCAATAGATATTGCGCATCACTTTGAATAGCGAGTCGGCTAACTTTATCTAATTGTAAATATTTCCAGTCAGGCCATAAGTATGAGACGGCGAACCAAGCAATCGCTGAGCCGAGTAGCGTATCCAGTAATCGGGGCAGTAAGGCTGCTTCTGCGCTGAACCCCATGACATCAAAACTCAATAAAACTTGCAGAGTAATAAAGAAAGTTGAAAAACTGTAATTATTACTACGGAAAAAGAAAAAAAGTGTGCAAGTTAACACAATTAAACCCAACTCTAGTTCAAGAGTGGGGTTCAAATAAGGAAATAGTGAGCCGACAATTACCCCTAGAATTGTACCGATAATACGCTGGCGTAAACGTGTTTTTGTAGCGGAATAATTGGGTTGGCAAACAAAAATTGCGGTGAGTAAGATCCAATAACCGAGATTAAATTGAAAGAAATCTACGATTGTGCAACAAAGAAAAACCACAATGGACAAGCGTATAGCATGGCGAAAGAGTTGTGATTCAAAGCTGAAGTGTCCGGCAATGGTTGAAAACATATTTTTCAATCCCGTCACTTGTGCAGTATGGATTTGTGCAAGCACTTCATTCGTGTTTGATTCTTGTTCTAATTGATTTAGTTGTAAGTTGATATTTTGTAAATTATCCAATAAACCTTGAATATCAACGATAAGATTTTCATCATTAAGATGCTTATGTCGATAGAGCTCAAAGGATTGTAGCGTACCGGAAAGTGCTTTTTCTACACGTTGGTTATAACGATAAGGTTTGTTATGATGCAAGCTTTGTGCAACTTCTTGGCAGGCTTGGGCTTGTAATTCAATGAGTCGTTGAATACGGAAAATTAAATCGGTATTTTTAAGTTTTTCGGCGATTTGGTGGTAGTCAAAATGGGTAGAGTTGGCACGTTCGTGAATCTCTTGAGCGGTAAAGTAGTAACGCACCATTTTTTGTGTACGAGCGTGGCGGTGCTGTCCCCGAATTCGATAAAAAAGTGCGGTTCGAGCTAAGTTAAAGGCATTGACGACATTGGCATTTTTCAATGCGAAATTGAGATGTTTTTTTTCTATTTCCTCTATTTCGTCGGGATCGAAAAATACTGATTTCGCGTCAAGATATTCCCCTAAAGCACTAAAAGCTTTGGCGACATTCTCTTGTACAGGACGGTTGGGGAAAAAGAGATGGACGATGAGCGTGACTAAGCTATAAAGCAAAGTTCCGAGTAAAATCATCGTTGGATTAATAAACCAGCTAGCAGAGGCATGAGGGTTATAGGTAAGCGTGGTATAGAGTGCCACGACAAGCGTGCCAAAAGCAATCGTGCTATAACGTTGGCCTACTGCACCTATCATCGTAAAAATAAAAGTGAGTACCGTCATCAATACAATATATTGAATCGGTTTGCCAATATTGAGTTGCACAATAAACGTAGAGATTGCAAAGGCGATTAAGGTATAAAAAATATTTTTTAAACGACCGGTTAAACGATTGTCCAGATCTACCAAGCCACCAGCAATAATCCCCAAGATTAAGGGCATAGATTGGCTGGAAATATTAAAGAACCAAACACCAAGAGCAGCGAGGTTGACCGCAATAAATATCGGAATTGCGGTAATCACTTTTGCATTTAACCAGTTATTCATTTTAATCCCTACTAAAAGAGAAAAGTGAGCTTATTGCTCACTTTTCGTGTAAGTGCGGTCATTATTTATGGGATTTTGCCCAGTTTAAGAAACGTGCTTGTGTTTCTTTATCCGCTTGTTGAAACCAATATTGTAATTGTTGTTCTGCCACATTTTCGCCTTGAACAACAACACGGCCTTTAGCTGCTTTACCATTTGTTGCTGGGGCGACGGCAGCCGTAGACGCGACAGGCATCGTTGCAGAGGCAAATGCCGGAACGGCAGCTATTGCACCGGAGGCATTATAATCGGCTAAGTCATTGATAACATTAGCAGATGGAAATAAACCTTCTTGCTTTAAAATATCAATTTTCGCTGGAATTTCTTGTCCCGATGAGGTTTTTACACTAATAGCCGGTGCTGATTTAAATTTTTCAGCATCCGCTTTAGAGCGAAGAGAAGGGGCTGAAATCACAATATCTTCTGTTGAACCTTGGAACGTGACAATAATTGGGCTGGACTCAAATAATGATTGACTAGAACCACTCCCTACAATCTCACCAACGCGAACCACAACTTGGTGAGTATTTGTATCGTTCACATTAAATGAACGGGTTTCTTTTAATAATGATTTGCTTGCTTTTTGACCATCAATAGCTAAGAAATCCATATTTGATGAAGTAGATACCATACCGGCAAAACTTACTGTGCTAGCAAATAATATTGAGGCACCTAATACAGCAACGCGTAATTTCATAATTACTCCTTTAACGGGTGAATTAAATAAAAACGTCGCCTATGCTATGCTAATTTCCGAAAAATGAAAATAGAAAAGTGCGGTTAAAAACGAAAAAGTTTTATCTATGTTAGGGATTTTGTGTGGGTTGTTTTTCATTTTAAAATTGGGGACGTAGATAAATGTGAGGGGAGTAAAATTCATTACTTTGAGGAATTTTACGGATTAAGTCAATGCTATTATCTAGCAAAAGGAGAGAAAATATGACAAAACAATTTTTTATTTATGGTCGTGTTCAAGGGGTAGGATTTCGTTATTTTTCTTGGAAAGAAGCTGAAAAATTGGGCATAAAAGGTTCGGTACGAAATCGGGTTGATGGTTCAGTAGAAGTGATCGCACAAGGTAATGAAAGCCAACTAAGGGGATTTGAACAATGGTTAAGAGAAGGACCGAAAACTGCCAAGGTAGAAAAAATAATTGTGAATGATCATCGTGACATCATTGCAGATCATTTTTCAATTATTCACCGTTAAACTGGACGCCTTTGCGAAGTCAGCAGATTTTGCTTAGAATGTGCCACTTATTTATTATGTATGAGTTTATTATAGGGACGATAATGCGTAACCAAACAAAATTTTATCTTGAACAGATACGGCAAACAATGCAACGCTTAAATCTATGGCAAGCAATGCCGCCGGCACAAGAGGCTTTTCTCAGTCAAGAGCCTTTCTTTCTTGATACGATGGCGCCGGAAGAATGGTTGCAGTGGGTATTTATTCCGCGTATGCAGGCATTGTTGGAGAGTCATTCACCTTTACCAAATAAAATTGCGATTTCTCCCTATATTGAGGAAGCATTGAAAGAATTTGATGGGCTCAATTTATTACTTGCTCCCTTGGTCGCGTTAGAAGAGTTATTGCAGAATCAATGATGCTAGACATTTTATATCAGGATGAGTGGTTGGTGGCGGTGAATAAGCCGGCCGGCATGTTAGTACATCGCAGTTGGTTAGATATTCACGAGACACAATTTGTGATGCAAATGTTACGAGATCAAATCGGGCAGCATGTTTTTCCTATCCATCGTTTGGATCGCCCTACATCCGGCGTACTATTGTTTGCATTAAACAGTGAAATAGCGAATTTAATGTGCCAACAATTTGAGCAAAAAAACGTACAAAAATTTTATTTAGCCGTAGTGAGAGGCTATGTGTTTGGAGAGGCAAGAATTGATTATCCCCTAAAAATTCAACGTGATAAAATTGCCGATAAATTTACACAAGAGAATAAAGCACCACAGGATGCAGTGACAGATTGTATTGGTTTAAAAACTGTAGAAATGCCTTATTCAGCAGGGCGTTATGCGACTTCGCGCTATTCTTTGGTACGCTTAATTCCTCATACAGGAAGAAAACATCAGCTACGCCGTCATTGTAAACATATTTTTCATCCTATTTTGGGGGATACACAATATGGCGATTTACATCAAAATAGGGCGCTAGCAGAAAATGTTGGTTGTAAACGTTTATTGTTACATGCGGAACAATTGTGTTTTCTTCATCCTATCTTACAACAGAATATAACAATTTACGCGCCATTGGATGATCCGTGGCAAAATTTAATGAAAAACTTTGGTTGGTAATCATGTTTGATATTCAATTGACACACGAAGAACAACAAAGAGCGGTTGAAAAGATCCAAGAATTGATGAGTCAAGGTGTTAATAGCGGTGAGGCAATTCAAATTGTGGCAAAAGAATTGCGTGAATTACACAAAAAATCAACAGAAAATAAAAATTTTTTGTGATCTACATAGCATTTTTTAATATTGCTTGTTGCATAAAAAATCAAAATATTTGAACATAACGCCAGTTGAGGTGATAAGGCATTAGTCTTATTTGATTTATGATTGTATAGGCGAAGCCTAAGAGGTCTATTATTATGGAAATTGGTGTTGTTAAATGGTTTAATAATGCAAAAGGATTTGGTTTTATTTCCGCAGAAGGTGTGGAAGCTGATATCTTTGCACATTACTCTGTGATTGAAATGGACGGCTATCGTTCATTAAAAGCCGGGCAAAAAGTGCAATTTGAAGTTATCCACGGTGATAAAGGATCTCACGCCACAAAAATCATTCCTGTCGTGGAATAAAGAAGAGTGTGAATTAAAGTCACACTCTTAAATTTTCTCTATTTAGTCTAACTTAAAAGACAAGCCTTACCACCTTGTCTTTTTTATTATTTTAATAAATTTTTAAGACTGTTTTTCATCGCCGACATTTGGCTTTCATACAGCGCTTTACTCTCACGTTCATCAATCATATAACTAATCGTTTCTGAGAGTGTCATATCCATTTTTCGTGAATACTTTGAAAGACGTAGCCAAACGGCATATTCCAAGTCAATTGACTTCTTCTTGGTTGATTGCTTTTCTGCATTGAAGAAACGTTTTCGCCTTGCACGAATAGCTTGATCCAACTTGATTGGCAATGATAAAGAGAGATGTTGTTTGATCCAAGCCTCAATTTTTTCCGGATAATTTTGACTTTCAAGTAATATTGTGACAACGGATTCTTGCAAGCTCTTTTCTTCGTAACGGGTAATGTTTTCCCCTTCTCGATATTTACGAATCAGATAGAGCCATTTCCAGTTAGCTTCTTGATTTTCCAGTTTTTGATATTTCATCGTTATAGTCGCTTAGTGACGTGGTAACTCGAATAATATACGTGTTTTATCACAAATTTTCCAGCTAATTTTTATAATGAATATAAATATGAGATAATGCAGTCAGTTTTACTAATGAGAATCCAACAGTGAATTCATCTTTTTTTCAAGAGCAATCCCTGTCTTGGGATGTGTTACAACCGCAATTAGCGATCATCGACCCCCCAGTACAATCTTTTGATTTTTGGACGTTACAGCCGGTAGCTCAAAAGGCTCTTTCCTTGTTTTTGAATCATCCAACTCGTTCCTTAATGATGCTAAAAGCTGATGATAAAGCGGATTATTCTGAGTTATTAGTGCCTGTTATTAGGCAAATTCTTCCCCAAGAACGGTCAATTTTTGGCGTGAATTATCGCGTGGAACAGGGGGATTCTTTCTCATTTCCTCGAATTGATCTAGAGCCGGCAACATCCTTGGAAGATAACTTTGCCAGTGCAGGGGAGGTACTAAGTGCATTGTATTGTGATCAGTTTCAACTTTTTGGCAATGTAAAAATACACCCAAGATCGCAAGATATTCAGCTTACTTCGGGGCTTATTCATCAGGCAAACGGTGGCGTGTTGATTCTGAATGCCTCAACTTTATTGGCTCAGTTTGATTTATGGCAACGTTTAAAACATATTCTACAAACTAAGCGATTTGACTGGTACTCAGCACACCCTTACAAATCCCTACCATGTGATATTCCGAGCTATTCACTCAATACGAAAGTGATCGTGCTTGGTAATCGTACAGAACTTGCTACGCTCGGCGAATTGGACGAGGATTTATACCATTTTGCAGATTATGCCGAAATTGAAAGTTATCTTTCTATGGCGGGGGTAAATGAACAAAAAAATTGGGCAGGTTATGTTCAGCATCTTGCAAAAGAAAGTGGGTTAACATTAGATTTTTCTTCATTTAACAAGTTATATCAGCTTTTAGTAAGGGAAAGTGAAAGCCGCTTTTTAATTAATTCTTCCCCTGCGGTATTGAAAAATATGTTGTTAAATGCAGTGACATTTTCACAAAAAAACGCCTTAAGTGCGGTTGATTTTGAAAGGTTTTTTCTACAACAAACAAGGCAACAGGGTTTCTTAAGAGAACAAACCTATGCTGATATTCTCAATGAGCAAGTTTATGTGGAAACAGATGGGGAAATCGTGGGGCAAATTAATGGTTTGTCTGTCATTGAGTATCCGGGGACACCGGTGAAATTTGGTGAACCTTCACGTATTAGTTGTATTGTACAATTTGGTGAGGGGGAAGTGGTTGATGTGGAACGTAAAAATGAGCTTGCGGGTAATTTACACAGTAAAGGCATGATGATTGCTCAAGCTTGTTTATCTAATATTTTGGAATTTCCGTCACAGTTACCTTTCTCGGCTTCTTTGGTGTTTGAACAATCCTATGGTGAAATTGACGGTGATAGTGCGTCACTTGCTATTTTCTGTGTGCTTGTGAGTGCCTTGGCGGATTTACCTTTACCGCAACATATTGCAATGACAGGTGCGATTGACCAATTTGGGTTGATTCATGCAGTTGGCGGCGTGAATGACAAAATTGAAGGTTTTTTTGCAATTTGCCAGCGGCGGGGCCTAACAGGTAAACAAGGGGTGATTATTCCCACTACAACCATTCAGCAACTTAGTCTTTCTGATGAAGTAGTAAGTGCGGTCAAAAATGGGGAGTTTTTCATTTTTCCGGTAGAAGATATTTATCAAGCCTGTGAATTGGTTTTTCAGCGTGATTTAATTGGGGAGACTAAAAGCTATGAAGATAGTAAAATCCCGATTTCTCGTTTAATTCAACAACGTATAGATTTTCGTGCTGAGCCAACAAAGAAAAGTCTGTTTAATTTTTTTCGATTTTAGGGGCGATGGGCGCTTTTACCGACAACAAAGATAAACACTAAGTCTAAATTTTTATGATTTTTTAAGAGCAAACAATGGTTTGCTCTCATTTTTTGTATTTTATAATTTATTGATTTTAGACTGCTCTGACTAGTTCAGCTAACACTCGTTTTCTATTTACACTTATTTTTATTCCCTCTAGAATGCTATTTATCGGTGATTTGGTGAATTTAAACAATATTAAGGAATAAAAATGCAAAACGCTTGTACACTAAATAAGAAGGAAAGTTATAATTACGAAGATTTACTTGCCTCAGGTCGTGGAGAGTTATTTGGCTCAGAAGGACCACAGCTTCCTGCACCAACAATGTTGATGATGGATCGTATTGTCAATATGACAGAATTTGGTGGTATTTTTGACAAAGGTTATATTGAAGCGGAGTTAGATATTCATCCTAAGCTTCCTTTTTTTAATTGTCATTTTATTGGTGATCCTGTTATGCCGGGCTGTTTAGGCTTAGATGCCATGTGGCAGCTTGTTGGTTTCTTTCTTGGTTGGATTGGTGGAAAAGGGAAAGGGCGTGCATTAGGTGTGGGAGAAGTGAAGTTTACCGGTCAAATTTTGCCAACAGCGAAGAAAGTTATTTATCGTATTAATATGAAGCGTGTGATTAACCGCAAATTAGTTATGGGAATGGCAGATGGTGAGGTTGAAGTGGATGGACGAGTGATCTACACTGCAACGGATCTGAAAGTTGGGTTATTCCAAGACACATCGAATTTTTAATCTCATTCAGACTTGTATCTTATATGTTAATAACTCGTTATGAGTAGATTTTTATGTTTTGATGCTAAGCACATATTTTTACATTAAAAATCAAATTTAAAAATGTGACGAATTTCACAAAATTTCAACATTTTGCTTTTTTTGTTTAATACTTTTCTCTAAAATCGCCAAAGATTTTTATTTGTTATTTTAGAGGGGGGCTTATGGCTCTATTTTTAAGTATTTTTCCAATTGTTCTACTCATTTATTTAATGGTAAAGCGTAATGCTTTACCTTCTTACCTTGCTCTACCTTGGATCGCAGTTGTTGTTCTAATTATTCAATTAATCTTTTTTGGTACAGATATTAGTATTGTGAGTGCGAATATTGCATCAGCATTGGTGGCAGTTCAAACACCTATCACTGTCATTTTTGGTGCAATTTTATTTAATCGTTTCTCTGAAGTGTCTGGGGCGACAGATACTTTACGTAAATGGCTAGGGAGTATTAATCCTAATCCAGTAGCACAAATTATGATTATTGGATGGGCGTTTGCGTTTATGATTGAGGGCGCAAGTGGATTTGGTACGCCAGCTGCAATTGCAGCTCCAATATTAGTAGGCTTAGGTTTTCCTCCGTTACGGGTTGCGATGTTGGCGTTAGTGATGAACTCTGTGCCGGTTTCATTTGGTGCGGTAGGAACACCGACTTGGTTTGGATTTGGTCCTTTGCAATTGGCAGAGGCTCAAATTTTAGAAATCGGTTCAATGACATCCTTAATTCATGCTTTTGCAGCATTAGTCATTCCGCTGATGGCATTAAGTTTAATTGTCAGTTGGAGTGAAATTCGTAAAAACCTTATTTTTATTTATATCAGTGTGTTTGCTTGTGTGATCCCATATATGTTGTTGGCGCAAGTAAACTACGAGTTTCCATCTTTAGTCGGTGGTGCAATTGGTTTATTTGTCTCCGTTATTGTTGCGAATAAAGGGATTGGATTGTCTAAAGTAGAAAATACTTTGGATAGCTCTTCGGTTTCTTTTGGCCAAGTGGCAAAAGCGTTGTTTCCAACCGGTATGCTTATCGTTATTTTAATTGTTACACGTATTCAACAATTACCGTTTAAATCAATGATGAATGATGCGACATCTTGGTTTAGTGCACAACTCGGTTCTCTCGGTTTATTTGATGTAAGTTATGGCTTGATTTTCAGCTTGAAAAACATTTTTGGTACATCAATTAATGCGAGTTATAAGCTGCTTTATGTTCCGGCATTAATCCCGTTTGTCGTCACTGTATTAATTGCTGTGCCGGTGTTTGCTTTATCTATGTCAAAAACAAAAGATATTTTTGTGACGAGTTTTAAACAAACTAAGAATCCGTTTTTTGCATTAGTTGGTGCATTGGTTATGGTGAATTTAATGCTAGTAGGTGGTGATAATTCAATGGTTAAAATCATTGGTCAAAGTTTTGCCCACGCAACAGGTGAATATTGGACATTGTTTGCCTCTTATTTAGGGGCGGTTGGTGCATTTTTCTCAGGTTCAAACACCGTGTCTAATTTAACTTTCGGTAGTGTTCAGCTTTCAACTGCTGAATTAACAGGGCTTTCTGCCTCTTTAATTCTTGCCTTACAATCTGTTGGTGGTGCAATGGGTAATATGGTGTGTATTAATAATATTGTTGCAGTGAGTTCAGTATTGAATATTGATAAACAGGAAGGCACAATCATTAAGAAAACCGTGGTGCCAATGATCGTTTACGGTATTATTGCTGCTTTAGTAGCACTCTTTATTATCCCGATGTTCTATGTGGTATAATACGAATTAATAGGGATTAAAAGAACAAGCGGTTGTGTTTGTGGTATATTTAAAACATTCCGCTTGTTTTTATTTATGTTTTCTATACGGAGTGATTATGAATGTTAATTTTTATGTAACCTGTATTGCGGATGTCGTCAAAGCAGGTGTGGCTAAAAACACCGTTTTATTACTGGAAAAATTAGGATGTCAGGTTATTTTTCTAGAAAAGCAAAGTTGTTGCGGGCAACCGGCATTAAATAGTGGTTATACAAAACAAGCCTTGCCGGGGATGAAAAATTTAGTGGAAACATTTGAAGTGAATGATTATCCCATTGTCGCTCCGGCAGGATCTTGTGTTTCGGCGATTAAGCATTATGCGGAATATTTTGAACAATTCGGTGAATTGCAATGGGCAAAGCGAGCCGAAAAAGTTGCAAAACGCTTTTATGATTTAACAGATTTTATCGTTAATGTATTAGGTATCACCGATGTTGGTGCAAGCCTACCGGGAAAAGCTGTTTACCATCCTTCTTGTAGCCTTTTCCGTAAGTTAGGTATTGTTAATGAACCTTTAACCTTACTAAAAAATGTGAAAGGTTTAGAGCTATTACCGATTAAAAACCAACAAACTTGTTGTGGTTTTGGCGGAACCTTCTCAGTCAAAATGGCTGAAATCTCGGGGGAAATGGTAACGGAAAAAGTCGATCATATTGTAGAAGTTGAACCGGATTATTTGATCGGTGCTGATGTAAGCTGCTTACTTAATATTGGTGGGCGTTTAAGCAGAGAAGGAAAAAATATTAAAGTTATGCATATTGCTGAAGTATTGATGCAGGAGGAAAAATAAAATGTCGTTAAAAACGAGTAATCTTGCTTTCAAAAAACGTGTGGATAATCAAATTCACAATGAGGTGATGCGAAAAGCCGTCGTAAAAGCACAAGAAACGATAGGTGCTAATCGTCAAAAAATGGTAGATGAATTGGGACATTGGGAAGAATGGCGGGATTTGTCTAAACAAATTCGTAATCATGTTTTAGCCAATTTAGATGCTTATCTTTATCAGCTAAGTGAAAAAGTACAGCAAAATGGCGGAAAGGTTTATTTTGCTGAAACTGCAGAAGAAGCGACCGCTTATATTCGTCAAATTGCACTAGAAAAGCAGGCGAAAAAGATTGTCAAGTCAAAATCCATGGTAACAGAAGAAATCGGTTTGAATGATGTTTTAGAGAAGGAAGGAATAAAAGTCGTTGAAACAGATTTAGGTGAATATTTATTACAAATCGTAGGTGATAAACCCTCTCATATTGTTGTTCCCGCAATACACAAAGATCGTTATAAGATCCGTCAGGAATTACACGAACAATTGGGCTATAATGGATCCGAAACACCGGAAGAAATGACCGCTTTTATTCGTCAGGTAATCCGTAAAGACTTCTTAGAAGCTGATATTGGTATTAGTGGGTGTAATTTTGCCGTAGCGGAAACCGGCTCTGTTTGTTTAGTGACCAATGAAGGGAATTTACGTTTAGCAACAACGGTGCCTAAAACCCATATTGCCGTCATGGGGATGGAACGATTAGCACCGACGTTTAAAGAAGTGGATGTTCTCATCACTATGTTAGCTCGCAGTGCGGTAGGCGCTAAATTAACAGCTTATAACACATGGCTTACAGGTCCCCGTCTAGAAGGTGAAACAGATGGACCGGAAGAGTTCCATTTAGTTATTGTTGATAATGGCCGCTCTAAAATTTTAGAAAGTGAATTTAAAGAAGTATTGCGTTGTATTCGTTGCGGTGCATGTTTAAATACTTGTCCTGCATATCGCCAAATTGGCGGGCATGGCTATGGTTCGATTTACCCAGGGCCAATTGGCTCCGTCGTTTCACCGTTATTAGGTGGATATGAGGAATTTAAAGAATTGCCTTATGCTTGTTCTTTGTGTACGGCTTGTAATTCAGTGTGTCCGGTTAAAATTCCACTTGCTCAGCTTATTTTGAAGCATCGTGAACATATGGCACAAACGGGTATTACCCCTGCAGCGGAACGTCTGTCTATTTTTGGTTTTACCTTTGCTAATGCTCATCCCTCAGTTTGGAAGGTCGGGGTTAATGTTGGTGCGAAGGTGGCAGGGAAATTGATCAAAAACGGTAAGGTGCCGGTGCAAATGGGGGCTTTAGCTGAATGGACAAAAGCACGTGATTTACCTACACCGGAAGGTCAAAGTTTCCGTGAATGGTTTAAAAATAGAGGATAAGCAAAGATGGATTTACAAAATCGTGAACAGTTTCTAACTAAATTAGCGAAACGAATGGGGAAATCAACTTGGCAAACTTCACCGGAACCTATGCCGGCGTTAGTGAATGATTATCCGATGACACGTTTAACAGAGCTTAGTCAAGAACAACTATGCAACGAGTTTATTAACTTTGCCAAAGTTATGATGGCTGATGTGGTTGTGGCGAAAGAAAATGCTGTTCCACAAGCGGTTATTGAAATTTGTGAAAAATATGGTGGTGGGCAAATTATTTTGAATAATGACGCACGCCTTGTGGCATTAGGGGTAATATCAGCTATTCAAGGCAAGTATGATCACCATATTTGGGATGAGATGAAGAGCGAAAGTAATATTCAATATGCTGAACAAGCGAATATTGGTATTGTTTACGCTGAGTATGGGCTTGCCGAATCTGGTGGTATTGTATTGTTTTCTGATAAACAGTTTGGGCGTTCAGTGAGTTTATTGCCGGAAAAATCCATTGTTGTCGTACGTAAAAGTTGTGTATTACCAAGAGTTGCACAGTTAGCAAAAATTTTGGATGATAAAGCGAAGCAAGGGGAACGAATGCCATCTTGTGTCAATATTATTTCAGGGCCAAGTGCCACAGCAGATATTGAATTAATTAAAGTTGTTGGCGTACACGGCCCGGTCTCTAAAATTTATTTAGTTATTGATGACCTTTGATTATCTAAAAAAGCTTACCCTTGGGTAAGCTTTTTATCATCTTGAATATGGGATAAAGGTTGTCAAAAAGTTGAACAAAATATTAAGGCTCATCCACAATATCGGTAAACTCAGCACCTAGCAATTTTGCAAGATCCGTTGCCGCCAATTCCACGCTTAGGCCTCGTTTTCCACCGGATACATAAATACTATCAAAGGTAAGTGCGGTCGAATTTATCACTGTTTTTAGGCGTTTCTTTTGTCCAATAGGACTAATCCCTCCCACTAAATATCCTGTACTTTTTTGTGCGAAATCTTTATCCGCCATCTCCACTTTTTTTACCCCTATAGCTTTCGCTGCTTTTTTTAGGCTTAGCATATTGGCTGTCGGTAAAACAAAACAGGCGAGTTTCTTTTGATCACCGTTCTCAGTCACAAGTAATGTTTTGAAAGAACGATGAGGATCAATACCTAGTTTTTCTGCTGCTTCATCACCAAAGTGAGTATTGTTGGGATCGTGATCATAAGTGTGAAGAATAAAAGGAATTTTCTGTTTTTTAAGTAAATCAATTGCGGGTGTCATTTTATTTCTAGCCCTTTTTTTGTAGAATGGTCTGCTTATTTTATAGCGGAGAAAAAAATGGATGCAAGCCTAAATATTGCCATTGCGGCAGAATTTGAATTGTGCGAAAGAATTGTTGAGGCTCTTGAAGAAAGTGAACTCAATATTGCTAAAGTTACTGTGGTTGAAATTTATCCTTTTGAAGAAGAACAAGGAATTCGCTTTAAAAATAAAAGCGTTACTCAGTGTTCATCAAAGGAAATGGATTGGGGCGAATTGGATTATCTCTTTTTCGCAGGCAATATTGAACAAGTATCCCATATCGTAGAGGCAGCGGAACAGGGATGCGTAGTGATTGATATGAAAGGGATATGTAGCACACTTTCTGATGTACCCGTTGTCGTGCCAAGCATTAATGAGGAAAACCTTATTGAATTAAGACAACGTAATATTGTTAGTTTGCCGGATCCTCAGGTGAGTCAACTTGCTTTGGCAATTCACCCTGTATTACAAACATCTCATCTCACAAAAATCTTCACGACATCTTTACTTCCAGCCTCTTACCAAAACATTGAGACTGTCACAAAACTGGCGGGGCAAACCGCCCGATTATTAAATGGCATTCCGTTGGAGGAGGGAGAGACCCGTTTAGCGTTCGATGTTTATCCACAAAGTACGTTATCATTATCACAACAATTTCAAAAAATTTTCCCTCAATTAGAGGCAGTGGTATTTCATGCTGTTCAAGCCCCTGTATTCTATGGGATGGCTCAAAAAGTGAGCGTGCTTTCAGATTATGAGATAGATTTTCAACCTCAAGAGAATGAATTCGTACAATATCATGAACATTTTATTACTCCGGTTATGACTGCTGAGATTGAAAGTGAGATTTCCCATGTGAAACTCCATATTAGCCGATTAAGTGCGGTTGAAAATGGGATTGAATTTTGGACTGTTGCAGATGAGCAACGTTTTAATCTTGCCCATCTTTCTGTGAAATTATTAGAAGCAATTTATCATCAAGGTTATTAATTTTTAAGGAATGATTATGTTAGAACGACTTTTCAAATTGCGTGAAAAAGGCTCAAGCACAAGAACCGAGATTATTGCCGGTATTACCACCTTTTTTACCATGGTTTATATTGTTTTTGTGAATCCTTCAATTTTGGGCGATGCGGGGATGGATAAACAGGTTGTGTTTGTGACGACTTGTTTGATCGCCGGCATTGGTACGATGGCAATGGGACTATTCAGTAATCTGCCTATCGCGCTTGCGCCGGCAATGGGGCTTAATGCCTTTTTTGCTTATGTCGTAGTAGGTAAATTAGGCTACTCATGGGAAATTGGAATGGGGACGATTTTCTGGGGCTCGGTGGGATTATTGGTGCTCACCCTGTTTCAAGTGCGTTATTGGTTAATGGCGTCTATCCCGTTGAGTATTCGTGTGGGAATTGGCGCGGGGATTGGCTTCTTTATTGCATTGATTGGTTTTAAAAATATGGGACTTGTGGTAGCAAATCCTGCCACATTAGTGGCATTAGGTGATTTGCATGATCCTAAGGTGCTACTTGGTGTACTGGGATTTTTTATTATCGTGGTATTAGCTGCCCGCAATATTTTTTCCGGCGTATTGATTTCTATTGCAGTCGTTACGGGGCTTGCACTTTGGTTGGATGATACGGTGATGTTCCACGGTATTATTTCTATGCCGCCTGCATTAGATACAGTGGTGGGTAAAGTGGATATTGGCGGAGCCTTAGACACGGCATTGCTCGGTATTATTTTTTCATTTTTATTAGTTAATTTATTCGACTCTTCCGGCACTTTATTAGGCGTGACGGACAAGGCCGGAATCAGCGATGAGAAAGGACGTTTCCCCAAAATGAAACAAGCCTTACTGGTGGATAGTGTGAGTGCGGTGGGCGGTTCATATATCGGTACTTCCGCAATTAGTACTTATATCGAAAGTGGCGCAGGGGTCTCCGTGGGCGGACGCACAGGTTTAACGGCAGTAACCGTCGGCGTGTTATTTTTATTGACGATTTTCTTCTCTCCACTTACTGCCGTTGTGCCAACTTATGCGACTGCCGGCGCATTGGTCTATGTGGGTATTTTAATGGCATCCAGCCTCATTCGTGTGTCATGGGATGATTTAACAGAAGCAACGCCGGCATTTATTACCGCAGCGATGATGCCTTTCACTTATTCCATCACGGAGGGGATCGCCTTTGGTTTTATCAGCTATTGTATTATGAAAGCCTGCACCGGCCGCATTAAAGAAATCAATGCACCTGTTTGGGTCGTATCGCTTTTATTTATTGCGAAATTTGTTTGGGTAGGTTAATGACAGGGCGAGCCTAAGGTTCGCCCTTTTTATATTCAAAGAAAAAAGGACATATTATGCAAAATATTCTTTTCATCATTCATTCCTCGCCTTATGGGGACGAACATTTTTTTAGTGCATTACGTTTGGCATTACAATTACAGGAACAGCATAAAAGTGCGGTCAATTTAAAGCTGTTTTTAATGTCGGATGCGGTGAACGGGGGGCTGGCAAAACAAAATCCGGCGGAAGGGTATCATTTACAGCAAATGCTGGAAATTTTAACGGTTCAAGGGGTAACCGTAAAACTTTGTAAAACCTGTACTAATGCACGTGGTATCACCGAATTACCTTTAGCGGAGGGGGTCGAAATCGGTACTCTCGTTGAGTTAGCGGATTGGACTGTTGAGGCGGATAAAGTGTTAAATTTTTAATCAATATGAATGGCTTACATGATGTAAGCCATTTATTTTTTCTCTGATACGGCTTTAGCCTTTTCATCCATCGTGACATTAATATTGTGATCCACCACCACATTCATATTAATGGTGATCCCTTCTTTTGGTGTATCAAGTTGAATAGTCGGTATGCAACCTGCCAATAGGTTAAGGGAAAATAAAGCAACAAAAAAGTGCGGTCGATTTTTAAGGTGTTTTTTCATGTTCTAAATTTTGATAAAGCCGATATTGTAAATTTTGTTCAAACTGAGCGCCGTAGTCAATCATATTCCATAATTCAAACATATTTTCTTGGTGATGATAATTTAATGTAATTGGGTGATGTGTTGCTTTGTTGACATTGAAACCTTTGATTGTTGCGCTCAAATTCATTTGTCCGTTAGAGGTAAGATTAAGACTGGCATGGGAATGGTCAAGTTCCATTTCTTTTAATAAATCCACGATAATACTTTCGGTCCAGCCACCTTTTTTTAATCCCTTTGCCACTTCATCATTTAATTTAATACGCATTTTACCGCTTTGTTGCAATGTACCATTGCAAATAAGACAGGTGTGATTCTTTAACCAAAAAGGCAATGTCGCATTTATCCGTCCTTCTAAATGGATTTGGTTATATTGTGCCATCGCCATAACCCGACTGAGATCAATGTGATGTAATTTGAGCGTAGCCATTTCACTTTGAGGGAAATTAAGTTTATCTAATGTTACCTCACCATCAAATAATCCGATTCTCACCTTACTCAAGGTAAGCGGTTTTAGTTTAGAATACGGATAAGTACCGGATAAATGAAATACAACGTCATTCAGGAATAATGCGCCTTTACGCATATTGTGAACAGAAACCTTAATGGGGTTTTTTGTTGAATTTTGTAAAAGATTATTCTGATAATTTAGCGGAAAATGAATGTCTAAATCCTCAATTTCCCCATCAGGAAAAGAAAGTCCGACCTTATAAAGTTGCAGATTCCCCTTCATCGCAATTCCTTCGTGATCGATATTAAAATTGCCTATGCCTTTAATGTGACCATGATGAATTAACCAGCCCCACTGTTGAGGAAAAAGGGATTGGAATACGTTTACCGATTGTTTTTTCCAGCTAATTTTTCCTTTTAGTGTTTGATTTTCATAGTGGGCAAGTAAGTCGATAGGACCAAGGGTGCCGGCCTTTAAATCTCCGGCAATATTAAAACGTTCTATACTTTCCCCATCAACACCGACACTAAAAATAGGCTTGGTAAAATGTCCGCCGTAATCAAAGGTAATCCACGCACTTTTGACTTGTAATAAACCTCGAATGTGTTCTTTCTCATAATCCCAACGTAGTCGATCTTTCAGCTCTAGAAAAAGTGGTGCCATTTTTATACCGTTAGTTTGTATTTTATTTGAAGAAGCTGTGAGTTGATTTAATTCAATATGGCTGCCTTGCCAAAAACCAGTACCTTGTAGATTCACCGACGTTTTTAAGGTTTTCCAATAGGCCTTGCCTTGAATCGTCCAATCCCAGCGGTTATTGGCATTGCTTTCCGCATTGTGTAATTTATGTTGTGGATCACGTAGTTCAAAAACGGTTTTGATCCCCGCAATAAATTCATCGGCTTGCCCGTCCAGCTTCACATCAATATCAGAAAATTGTGGTGTGAAACCTTGTAATGTTGCCAATAATCGACCATCTAACCCATATTTACTGATTTGTACATTATCTAAAGGTAAACGCATATGAATACTTGAACCTTGTTGCTGATTATCCATTTTAAAAAGAGATCCCGTATTGAAACGAAGTAAAGGGTCATTAAATGAGCCACCGAGATGATAGCTTAAATTCGTGTGTGCAACCGTATTGTTATAGCGTAAATCACCGCGCGTTTTTAAATTAAAATGGATCTGATCTTGTTTTTCTCCACCACCAATTTCGCCATTTTCCCCAGAAATCACTATCTCGCCTTTACCATACTCACCAAAAGTTTGTACGATGATATTGGTATCAATCCCAAGGGGAAACCAGCCTTTTTGTGGTGTACGTAAGGACAAGCCTAAAAATCCTTTAATAGGTTGATAACCGTCAAAGGTCCAATAAAACGTTCCCCAAGAAATTTCCAGTCCGTTCCGAGTAAAAATAAATGGCACATCCAATAATGGCGATTTTCTTGTGAGATCTTGCGCCTTGATGACGCCATTTTCGCCTTCCCAAGACAATGTTGCTTCGCCGTTATTGACGGAAAAATGAGGGGTTTGCCATGTTAAGGTCATTTCTCCTTTTGGCTGTATTTGTAGAATCTCATCATTTAATTGAAGGTTAAAATCGGATTGATAAGATTGATTCTGTTCCGGTTGATAATTGATTTTTCCTTGCCAAATAAAGTGATTATCCTGAGGGGAAAGAGTAGATTGATGATGTAATGTTAATCCTTTGTCATTTTGAGCGGATAAATTCAGCTGAAATTGATCCTGGTGACGATTTACCATTGCGGAAATATTGGCATTGAGAATGTCCTGCAAAACGGGGGGAATAAGATGGTTACCATTTGAAACTTGAAATTGCTTAATATTAATTTCAAAGCTCGGTATTGTCGCAAAAAGTGCGGTCAATTTTATCGGTGTTTTATCATGGCTACTGGGTATAGTTTGAATACAAGCATAATCGACCACGGCATTTTCAACCGATAAATGGGGTGAAAACCAATCGGTGAGCTGAATATCACGTAGCTTTGCCAGCGTACATTTTCCTGAATTGACTTGCAAAGTAGGGAGTGTTAATGCTTCACTGTTTATTGCCCAATCATCGGATAATTGCACAGAATAATTTGGCGTAAGGAAATAATTTACCACCCGTTCAATTTGTTTTGGCGTGATCAACCAAGGTAAAGAAATTGTTCCGATTAAAAGTATCAACGCCAATAAGGCACAACAGCGACCTTTTCGCATATTTCCCCAATTATCCTGTTTTTGTAGCGGCCTATTGTAACGAAATAATTGCCATTAAAAAATCAATTTAATACATAGCCAAAGCAACAATTCCCCCCTAAAATAACGCTATTTAATCCCACATTTGCGAAACTATGACAACATCAACGCCGCTTAATCCTGTCGAATTACCTTTAAATCAAGTGAATTTGATCGAGGCTTCAGCCGGAACGGGGAAAACTTATACCATTGGTTCTCTCTATCTTCGCCTCTTATTACAAGCAGGAGAAAAGAATTTTTCACGCCCGTTAAATGTCGAAGAGATTTTAGTGGTCACTTTCACGGAAATGGCGACGGAAGAACTAAAGCAAAAAATCCGTGAACGCATCATAGATGCCATTCAAAAATTGTCAGTTTATGCGGAAACGCAGTCAGAAAGCGCTTTTAAAGATGATGATTTTCTGACCGCACTTTCTCAGCATATTGATGATCTTCCCCTTGCTATTCAGCGATTAAAATTGGCGGAACAAAATATGGATCTTGCGGCAATTTTTACCATTCATGGTTTTTGTCGCCGAATGTTAATGCAGTATGCTTTTTATTCCGGTGTCCATTTCAATTTGGAATTAGTAAAAGATCAGTCTGATTTATTGAAGCAATTTGCCAATGAATTTTGGCGTGAACATTTTTACCCACAGTCTTTTGCGGTCGCAAATTTTATTGCACAAGAGTTGAAATCGCCGGATAGTGTATTCGCACTACTTAAAAATGATATTGGCAAAAATTTCGATGTTGAATTGGAACATCAAGATCTTCTCGTCTTACCTCTTGAAACGCTTTTAGAAAAAGTGGTGGTGCAACGCAATATCATTGATAAATTGAAACAAACATGGCAAGAAAATGAGGGGGAAATTAAAGATTTCATCGCACAGGAGCTGCAAGATAAGCGATTAAACGGCAATAAATATCGTGCCAATAATCTGCCCGGTTATTATGCACGAGTGGCGACTTGGGTGAAAAATACAACAGCACATTCATTGAGTGAAGATATTGTAAAATATTTTACGCAATCAGCTGTGAATGCTAATGCAGCCAAGAACAAAAAGCCAAATTGTTCCACTATTTTAGAAAAATTGGATCACTTGGTTGAAGAATTTGAACATACGCTTTCCCCAGAATTGCTAAAGAAACTTATTCTCTATCATTACTGGCAAGGCGTTCAACAAAAACTCCTTGAATATAAACGTAATCATCAAGAAAAGTCTTTTGATGATTTATTACGATTACTTTGTGAAGCCTTGCAAAATGAACAGGGTGATCAACTCGCTGAAATGATCCGTTTTCAATATCCCTTTGCCATGATCGACGAATTTCAGGACACGGATGCACAGCAGTATGAGATTTTTTCCAAAATTTATCGAGAAAATCGGCAGAATAATACCGGCTTTATTATGATAGGTGACCCTAAACAGGCGATTTATCGTTTCCGTGGTGCGGATATTTTTACCTATTTAAAGGCTGCCAAGCAGGCGGATGAGCGTTTTAGTTTAATGAAAAACTATCGTTCCGAGCAACGAATTGTGGAGGGGATAAACAAATTATTTGATTTTCCTAAATCCCCCTTTATTTATGACAATATTGAATTTACATCGGTAGGGGCAAAAGCGGATCATCGCCAATTTTATTTAAATGGTGAACAGGAACCGGCTTATCGCTTTTATTTGACGGAAAAAAATGATGGAAAATTAGATAAAACAGCACTTGCCCAAACTTGTGCGGTTTCAATTCAACATTGGCTAAAAAGTGCGGCTGAAAATCAGGCAGTTTTTAAGGGGGATAAGGATAGCCAAATTTTACAGGCTGCCAATATTGCCGTTTTGGTGCGTGATAGAAATGAAGCCGCATTAGTGAAAACGGCCTTACAAAAATTAGGCATTGCTTCAGTATTCCTTTCTGATCAAAGTAGCGTGTTTGATAGTCGGGTTGCGAAAGAATTGGTACGAGTTTTGAAAGCCTGTTTGAATGTGACGGAACGATCTATTTTAAATGCGATTGCTACTGCACTTTTTGGTTTAACGGCGGCAGAAATTCACCAAATTCATCATAACGAACAAGATTGGCAACGATGGGCGGATAGTTTTGAGCTGTATCAGCAAATTTGGCAACGACAAGGCGTCTTACCCATGTTGCACCATCTTTTACTTGAACAAGGCATTGCCGAACGTTTATTGGGTTTACCTACCGGCGAACGTGATTTAACGGATTTTTTACATCTTGCTGAGATTTTACAGCAAGCCTCCACATTAAATAACAGTGAAGCGGCATTACTGAGTTGGTTTGAAAAACAAATTCGTGGAGAGGGCAGACAAGAAGCACAAATTCGTTTAGAAAGCGAACGTCAGTTAGTCAAAATCGTGACGATTCATAAATCGAAAGGATTGGAATATGATTTAGTTTGGTTACCGTTTTTGGCTGTGCCAAGCCGTGATCTCAATCAATTCGCTAACATTAATCTCTATTACTCAAAAGATAAAGATCGCGTTTTATGGGATATGGAGAATCGTCATTTAGATGAATTGGCAGAGGAAACTTTTGCAGAAGAGCTACGTTTACTTTATGTGGCATTAACCCGGGCGAAATATCAAATGGCGTTTGCCTTGCCGGCAGAATTTGATAAAAAATGGAATCCGTTTCTTTATGTACTCAGTCGTGGGGAAATTGGGAAGAATTTAGCTCTGTTACAAACTTATTCAAGCAGCTCATTACTTAATGAATTTAAAGTGAATATGTCGAGCATTGTCATTGAACCTGCAGAAAAATTAAATGAATTGCCCTCTCTATCCTTTTCTTTACCTCAGGATGAGCTTGCAGTCTCTTCTTTTCACGGTGAGATCGAGCAAAATTGGCATATCACCAGTTTCACAAGCATAGAGCAAAAACATCGTTGGAGGAATTATCTGAATGACAGTGTGGTAAAAAAATCCGCTGTTTTTGATGAGGCAAAAGATTACGATACACAGATAATCTTGGAAAATTCTTCTGAAATATTAACTGCACTTTCCAATGACAATCGGTTGCTTATTGCTGAGTTTCCTCATGGCACGCAAGTGGGAACATTGTTACATCGTTATTTAGAAAAAAATGATTTTAATGCACTGACTAATGATGTCGCCCTTGAAAAACTTTGCCAAGAATTGCAGGTGGAAACAGATTTCATCACATTATTACAGCAATGGTTTGAGCAAATTGTGCATACTCCGTTGCCGGCATCTCATGGGATCAAATTAATTGATTTGGCAAAATCCGATTATATCAAAGAGATGTCCTTTTATTTATCCATTCAGGATCATTTTGACGTAGCGGGCTTTAATGAAGCCTTACAATCCCATCACCACTTACCAAGTGACATGCTGCAATTTGAAGATATCCAAGGCATGATCCGTGGCACCATTGATTTGGTTTTCCGCCATCAAGGCAAGTACTATTTGTTGGATTATAAGTCTAATTTTCTTGGTGAAAATTGGGCGGATTATTCGCCTAACGCCTTAGAAAAAGCGATGTTACATCATCACTATGATTGGCAATATTTGCTTTATACTTTGGCATTACACCGTTATTTAAAAACCGTCGATAAGAACTATGACTATGAACGAGATTTCGGTGGCGTATTTTATCTTTTCTTGAGAGGAATGAATGGTGAGCCTCAATCCGGTGTGTTTTTTGATCGCCCAAGTGTGCAACTCATCAATGAATTAGAGGAGGTGTTTTAATGCTAAGGCTTTTACAATCATTGAATGAACAAAATATTATCAGTTTAGGCGATTATTATTTTGCCAAACTGATTGCAGATAAGCAGCCGGATAACCTCCCTGAACCGACCAAACATTTAGCCGTTTTACTCGCAGCACTTTGTAGTTGGCACTATGCACAAGGTAATACTTGCGTTGAATTGGATAAGGCATTAGAACGGAGTTTATTCGGTTTGGCATATCGTGCCACAGAAAGGGATTATCTTGCAGAGATTCAACAAAAAATAGATTTTCTCTCAGTCGAACAATGGCAATCTCATTTACGAGGACATCTTGCATTTACACAAGATCCGATTTCACACATTGCTCCGATGGTTTTTCAATTTAATGCCTTATATTTTTATCGTATCTGGCAAGATGAATACCGTGTAGCACAATATATTAAAAACACCTTAAAAAATAACCGCACTTTGGCTTTTTCTCCTGATGAAATTCGAGAAAAATTAGCGTTGTATTTTCCTCAAAAATCGGCAGAGATTGATTGGCAAAAAGTGGCGGTGGCAACGGCGATTAAAAGTCCATTCACGGTGATTACCGGCGGACCGGGCACCGGAAAAACCACCACCGTGACAAGGCTGTTATTAGTTTTGCAAGAATTATACCAACATCAATTACACATCAAACTTGTTGCGCCAACGGGCAAGGCAGCCTCAAGGTTGGAAGAATCTATCCAAAATGCTTTAGGATTTTTACAACAATCCATGAGATTATCCGATACTCTGGTGCAATCTATTCCACAAAAAGCGGAAACATTACATCGCTTGCTTGGTGTCAATGCTTTTAACGATCATTGTCATCACAATGAAAGAAACCCATTACAACTTGATGTTTTAGTGGTGGATGAAACCTCGATGATTGATCTCCCTCTGATGGCAAAATTGATCAATGCACTAAAACCGGAAACCCGCTTGATTTTATTGGGTGATCAAGCACAGCTTGCTTCTGTGGAGGCAGGGGCTGTGCTAGGCGAGCTGGCACAATGGGTCGAAGAGCCTTATAGCAGGGAACAAGCGAATTATTTACGCCAAACCACAGGGTATAATGTACCAAATGCGGCAATCACAAATCCAATGCGTGATAGTTTATGTCATCTCACCTTTAGTCGCCGTTTTGATAAAGATTCCGGCATTGGTAAACTTGCCGAGCAAATCCAACACGGAAATGGGGAAGAAAGCCTCAAGCTATTTTCAGCTTTCCCTCAGGAATTATATTTTAATCCGTTTAATACGGAACAAACTGAAGCGGCTTGGGTGCAACAGGTCGTGCAAAGTGCGGTGGAAAATTATCGTCTTTATTTAACGGAATTGCGAGAATTACAAAGGCAAGGTGTGGATTTCAATCAACGGAATGAAGAAGGTAAAACCTATGCGGAGGTGATTCAAGCCCATTTTAATTCAATCAGATTTTTGACCGCACTTCGTAGCAGTCCGTTAGGTGTGGAAAATCTGAATAAAGAAATCGCTTTAGCATTGCGTCGAGAGCATTTGCTTTGGTTTAGAAATGAGCAAGATTGGTATCTTGGCAAACCGATTATGATCACGGAAAACGATCATAATGTGCGTTTATACAACGGGGATATTGGATTGTGTTTGGCAAAGGGCAAAGTGTGGTTTGGCAATCGTGAGGTACTAACCAGCCGTATTCCTGCTCATGAGTCGGCATTTATTATGACAATCCATAAATCGCAAGGATCGGAATTTGATCACACACTAATGGTTCTACCAACAGAGCCTAACCCGGTGCTTTCCCGAGAATTAGTGTTTACCGGTGTAACACGAGCCAAAAAATCACTCACCGTTTTTGCCAGTGAAAAAATCTGGAAAATGGCAGTACGCCAAACCGTAAAACGGCAGAGTGGGTTAGGAAAATTATTAGAAAATTTCACTCAAACAGGAGAATAATATGAAATTATATGCTTATGATCATTGCCCATTTTGTGTGCGTGCAAGAATGATCTTTGGGTTAAAAAATCTGCCTTTTGAACTCGTCATTCTCGCCAATGATGACGAAATCACGCCAACAGATTTAGTGGGGAAAAAGGTTGTCCCGATTTTAGTCAAAGAAGATGGCACAGCAATGCCGGAAAGTTTGGATATTGTCCGTTATGTGGATGAGTATTTCGGTGAAAAAATGCTTTCTGAACAACTTCGTCCTGAAATTGAGGAATGGGTAAAAACGGTCAGTCGTTACTACAATCATTTACTCATTCCGCGTTTTGTCAAAATGGATCTCGCAGAATTTAAAACCCAAAGTGAGGTGGATTATTTCACTAAAAAGAAAACCGAATCAATCGGGGATTTTCAGCAAAATTTAGATGAAACGGCAAACTATCTTGTTCGCTTACATCAAGATCTCGAAAATCTTGTGCCTCTGATTAAATCCCCTTCATCATTGAATGATGGGATTTCTTTGGAAGATATTATTGTTTTCCCAATGTTACGTAATTTAACCTGTGTACGTGATATTCAATTCCCACCGGAAGTGGCGGCATATTTAGAGAAAATGTCCGAGCAGAGTGGGGTGGAGTTGTATTTTGATAAGGCGATTTAATCACAAAAAAACCTGCCAACCGGCAGGTTTTCTTTTTATTAGATTGAATTATGCATGGCAAGTTTGGCAAGCGGCTTTGAACATCCATACCAATTTTTCTTGCTCTTTGATGTAGTCGCTCATTTGAGAAGCGGTACCTTCATCATCGGCATCGCCGGCAAGAGCGAGGATTTCACGTTGTTGATCAAGCAATACTTTTAAGCCTGATAATGTACCGGATAAACAGTCTTGCGCATTGCTTACCGCAATGTCTTCTTGAATACGGGATACTTTTAAGTATTGGCTGTAAGCATTATTTGGCGTATGACCTAAAGTCAGGATTCGTTCTGCGAGTTCATCAATTTTAGTGATTAAATCTGTATAAATTTCTTCAAATTTTGCATGTAATTCAAAGAAGTTTACACCTTTAATATTCCAGTGATAACCACGCACGTTGGTGTAGAAAATTTGATAAGTGGCAAGTAAATCATTTAATTTGTTTGCTAATTCTGCGGATTGTTCTTTATCTAAGCCGATAGATGTTTTTGACATAATGTTTTCCTCTACATTGTTGATAAACTTTTTACAGACAGAAGCCATCTCGCTTCAAGTGTGGCTATTATACATAATAAAAGTAGGGAATAAAGCCACTTTGTTAGATAGAATTGATAGATTATTTGTATCAATTCTATGTTTTTAAAAAGATTTAACGATTGATTAACAAAATGCCTTTATAACTTCAATTGTGATCTTTTTCACAGATTTTATAAATAGTCGATTGATCCGTTGAGTTTTGATCTACAATAAGTGCGGTTAAATTTTAAGATGTTTTTAAGGAGAACGGATGAAAGAATTAATTAAACACGCACTGCCACAGGATGAGCCATTGAATCAGTCAATTATAAAAGAACTAGAAGCTGGAAATTGGGCGGGCTTTTTGAGGGCTCAACAAGTGGAACGGATTTGCTTAGATTTTGAATTAGAGCCCTTGCAATTAGCCATACATTTACTTCCTATCGCCGCTTGTTATAGTCATACGGCCGTTTCCCATTTTAATGTTGGGGCGGTGGCAATTGGTCAAAAGGGGGATTTCTACTTTGGTGCAAATCAAGAATTTGCAAATGTAGAAATTCAACAGACTATTCATGCGGAACAAAGTGCGATTAGTCATGCATGGCTGCGTGGAGAAACACAGATTGATCATGTGGTTGTGAATTACACACCTTGCGGGCATTGCCGTCAATTTATGAATGAATTACAAGGCGCTGAAACCTTGCAGATTCATCTTCCTCATCGTTTAAATAACCCTTTACATCATTATCTACCGGATTCTTTTGGTCCAAAAGATCTTAATATTACGGCTCATTTATTAGCCAAAGAAGAACATCATTTGATTGCCGATCATTCTGATGAATTGATTAATCAAGGGATTTTAGCGGCGAACCAATCCTATTGCCCTTATTCCGAAAGCCCACACGGCATTGCAATATTGTTTAAAAATGGGGAAATTATTACCGGGCGGTATGCGGAAAATGCGGCCTTTAATCCTAGTTTACCGGCATTACAAACCGCACTGAATTTTGCTTATTTGAATGACAAAATATTAACGGATATTCAGCGTATTGTGATGGTGGAAAAACCGGCAAAATTGAGTCACAAATCAATGACGGAAGAACTTATACGGGCATTGAATTTACCTGTTTTAGAATATGTGACGGTATAAAAATAGGGCAGAGTAATCTGCCCATTTTACTTAACTTTCCTTTTGGAAATCTTTGGCAAGATTTTGAAACATATCCTGAATTTGCTCGGCACGATGCCCGAGTACACGCACCATTATTCCTCCACTGTTCAAAAGGGAAGCCCCAACCAGCATAGTTTTTTCTTCTGCAATATGTGCGTGAATGGTTTGTAAAATTGCCTTTAATTCGACCGCACTTTTACCTAGGTTTAGATAAATTAATGATCCTTGATGGGAATAGTTTTCCATTTGGCTCAATGCGGTGAGAGTCATTGATGAAGGCAGCCATTGAATACAATCTGACACAAGCGGGCGTTTTTTGCCATCATTTTGCAGGGCATAAATTTTCAAATGAGATGAAAATTGACGGAAAGCAAAACGCTCATTATTTAGCACACGCCCAATAGCGATAGTTTCACCGTAAATCAGTTCACTGTTTGGCTGCATGTCAATGATCGTTTTTTGTTTGAAAGCAGCATCTTTATGCAACACCAAGGGATGAGGCAAATAGAATAAACGGCTTTCTTCCGCCAAATGAATTTGTGTGATTTGCTCGGCACAGTCGCCAGCATTCATTGCCTGCACACGGCTGAATGCCTGCGTATTCAGCGAAAGTGCGGTAGATTTTGCCAGTGAAATTTGAATATCCAACCGATCCCCTGCCAAGATACCCGGTGAGGAAGACATTTGCATGGCATTTA
The DNA here is from genome assembly GCF_001999285.1 of Rodentibacter genomosp. 1. Taxonomy (GTDB): domain Bacteria; phylum Pseudomonadota; class Gammaproteobacteria; order Enterobacterales; family Pasteurellaceae; genus Rodentibacter. The sequence continues at coordinate 11,906 of NZ_MLHN01000003.1, read as the reverse complement.
ATCCGTTCAACCAAGTACCGGAATAATTCGGTAACGTCATCACTTTGAATGGTGGCGTCGCAAAGTATTCTGCAAGTTGGGTTGTACCCTTGGAAGAAAGTTTAGTGGAAAGTTTGAGTTTACTGTTCATTGTTTAACTTTTAAACACCTCTTTGAAAAGGCTAGGGGGATTTTATTTCTATCAAACCCTTCCCTGTACCCCTCTTTTCTTAAAGCAGGTAATATCTTTATCTTACTAACGCTTTTGGCTCTTCCACATTTTTTAATAATGCATATTTTTCGATCCAGCCGATCACTCCATTGAGATTTTCTTTTTTCATTAGATTAGTGAAAATAAACGGCTGACCATTACGCATACGACGGGCATCACGTTCCATTATGCTTAAATCTGCCCCTACAAAAGGCGCAAGGTCGGTTTTATTAATCACCAATAAATCCGAACGGGTAATACCCGGCCCGCCTTTACGTGGAATTTTCTCGCCTTGCGCCACATCAATCACGAAAATCGTCACATCTGCTAAATCCGGGCTAAAGGTGGCTGAAAGGTTATCACCACCTGATTCGATAAAGACGATTTCTACATCAGGAAAACGAGCCACCATTTCATCTACCGCTTCAAGATTCATTGAGGCATCTTCACGGATTGCTGTATGAGGACAGCCGCCGGTTTCCACCCCCATAATCCGCTCTGGCGGAAGTAGGCTGTTTTTTGTTAAAAATTCCGCATCTTCTTGGGTGTAAATATCATTGGTGATCACCGCTACGCTATATTTGCTTGCGATCTCACGGGTGAGTTTTTCGATTAACGCCGTTTTGCCCGCCCCGACTGGGCCGGCTACGCCGATTTTAATGTAGTTACGCATTGTTTTTCCTTTTTCTAATGGTTTCCCTCTCCACTTCCGGGAAAGGGTGGATAAATTCTTTGGTTTTTTGGAGGGAGAGGGTATGAAACATAGTACCGAATTTTGGGTAAAAAATGACCGCTCTTTCCTTCTCCCGTAAACGTACTTTCTACGACATATAAAGTCTCGTATAAAGCTGTTCGTGTTGCATTGCCCGAATATCGTTAGCGAGTGTGGCAGCTCCGAGCCAATCGGGATCAGGATTGAGGCTTAATCCTACCGCTTCTTGCAAAGGCTGACGTAAGCCGAACAAAATATCTTGTCCGTCCATTTGGCTTAATGGAATCAGCTTTACCCCATTGGTGATCGCTCCGACCGCTGCATTGTAATAAAAGGCATAGAGCGTATCGGCTTTGGTTAGCCCCATTGCTTGGGCTATCATCGCAAAGACGATAGGGAAGTAGCCTTGAACCAGTTTTTCTGTGATGGCTTGTTGATATGCCATGAGAACGGGATGATTTTCATAGCGAATAAAAATTTTGAGCAACCGCACACCGAGTTTAAAACTGCCTTCACGGCTTTCACGTGCCATTTTCGTGGCGGAGAGTTCCCAATCCAATTCGCATAAACGGTCGAAATTGTGGTTTTCCATGGCATCGAAAGCAAGAGAGAGATAAGCCCCGTCATTATAAATCCAGTTTTGTAATAGCTGGGTGTGAACATAGTCTTCAAGTGTCGCTTTACTTTCCACAATTCTCTGTTGAACGAAGGTTTCCAAACCATTTGAGTGGTTAAATCCGCCAATAGGAAGCGTAGGATCAACTAGATGGAGCAATGCGCCTAAATCAGACAAACTCCGGTTTAATGTTGGTGCCAATTTCCGTCTCCGTGATGATGGTAGCCATTGTGTGAATGGGCGTGCTGATGAGAATGTCCGTGACCTTGAGCAGAATTTGCCCGTAACGCTTGGCTTAAACGGCGCTCTGCTTTTTGCGGATTAAATCCTGCTGCCTGTAACCATTCAAACATCGGCTTGTCGTAAGGTAAGGTAACTTCATCGCCATCTAAAAAGAGCGGAGAATGTTTATTACCGATTTCATAACAGGCTCGTGCCATTTCAGGTAAGGTTTTTGGTGAAAGTAGGATAACTTCACTTGGCAAAATTTCGATCACGATTGCCAGTTCATCGCTAATAAACACCACATCATTATGTTTCAAGCGTTGTCCTTCTTTGAGCAAACGAAACGCCACTTCACGTCCCGTGTCAGTAGTTTTTCGTAAAATATTGCGTTCGCTTTCATACCATTGCAATGGTACACGCTCAATGCTTTGAGTGGTAATTTTACCCTCTGTACGAAGGTCGGTTAAATTTCCCAAGATGTTTTCCATAATGGGGAGGATTGGGTTGATGATCTTCATATTTTCCCGATAAAACTAAATATCCCCCTCTTAAATAATGAGGGGAAATATACCTAGAACATAAAATACCGTTGTGCCAATGACACTTTCTCTGCAGGTTCGCAGGTGATTAATTCTCCATCAACCCGAACTTCATAGCGTTCTGGATCGACAGTAATTTCAGGTGTGGCATCATTGTGAACTAAATCTTTTTTACCAATATGACGGCAGCCTTTTACAGCAATAAGCTCTTTTTGTATCCCGTATTGGGTTTGAATATCCGCTTGTTTGCTCGCTTCAGATACAAACACTACCGCAGTTTCCGTTGTGGCTTTGCCTTGGTTACCAAACATTGGACGATAGAATACCGGTTGTGGTGTTGGAATAGAGGCATTTGGATCACCCATTTTAGCATAGCTGATGAACCCTTTTTTGATGACGGTTTCAGGTTTTACACCAAAAAACATCGGTTTCCATAATACAATATCGGCAATTTTACCGACTTCTAATGAGCCGACATGATCAGCGATACCGTGAGCAATAGCAGGGTTGATGGTGTATTTGGCAATATAGCGTTTAATGCGGAAATTATCGTTTCCTTCACTGCCGAGCTCGCCACGTTGTGCTTTCATTTTGTCAGCTGTCTGCCAAGTACGGGTAACGACCTCACCGATACGCCCCATTGCTTGTGAGTCTGAACTCATGATGGAGAATACACCGATATCGTGCAAAATATCTTCTGCTGCAATGGTTTCTGGTCGGATACGGCTGTCTGCAAAGGCGACATCTTCAGGTACACGCTTATCTAAATGATGGCAAACCATCAACATATCCAAATGCTCGTCAATAGTGTTGACGGTGAACGGACGAGTTGGGTTAGTGGAGGCTGGGAGGACATTTGAATACATTGCCGCTTTGATAATATCGGGAGCATGCCCACCGCCGGCACCTTCAGTATGGAAAGTATGGATAACACGTCCGTCAATGGCTTTCATGGTATCTTCTAAGAAACCACTTTCATTGAGCGTATCTGTATGGATTGCGACTTGTACATCCATTTCGTCTGCCACTTTTAATGCCGCATCAATCACAGCGGGAGTGGCTCCCCAGTCTTCATGAATTTTTAACCCTAATGCGCCGGCACGGATTTGTTCTCTTAATGGCTCAAGTGTAGAGCAGTTGCCTTTTCCGAAAAAGCCAACATTAACAGGTAAGGCTTCAGCCGCTTGGAACATGCGTTGTAGATTCCATGCGCCGGGCGTGCAGGTGGTGGCGTGTGTGCCGTCTGCCGGTCCAGTACCGCCACCAATCAAGGTTGTTGTACCGTTTTCTATGGCGTGTTGTGCTTGTTGTGGGCAGATAAAGTGAATATGGGTATCAATTCCCCCAGCGGTCGCAATCAAATTAGCACCATTATGCACTTCTGTACTGACCCCGATAATCATATTTGGGGTAACACCGTCCATGGTATCCGGATTGCCTGCTTGACCAATGCCGACAATACGTCCATCACGAATACCAATGTCTGCTTTAATGATGCCAAGTTTCGCATCAATAATGATCACATTGGTGATAACAAGATCCAGAACATTGGGATTATCACGTGTTGCTGTACCGGATTGTGCCATACCATCACGGACACTTTTTCCTCCGCCAAACTTACATTCATCCCCTTTAGTGAGTAAATCTTGTTCAATAGTTGCCCACAAATCTGTATCGCCTAAACGTACGCTATCGCCCACAGTTGGACCATAAGTTGCCACATATTGGGCTCTTGGAATTGTTAATGCCATCATTTCCCCCTACAATTTGCCGTCAATTTTGTTATGGAAACCGTAAATCACTTTGTTTCCACCAAATGCTACGAGTTCTACTGTTTTAGCTTCACCCGGTTCAAAGCGTATAGCGTTGCCTGAAGGAACATTTAAACGCATGCCACGTGCTAAAGTGCGGTCAAATTCAAGGGCATTATTGGTTTCGAAGAAGTGATAGTGGGAACCCACTTGGATTGGGCGATCGCCTTTGTTCACCACGTCTATTTTCACAGTTTTTCGCCCGACATTGGCGTGAATATCACCGTTTGCTAATTTGTATTCGCCTGGGATCATTGTTTTTCCTTTTTTCAATCTTCACGGTTTAGATTATCTAATCGGATTATGTACCGTAACTAACTTAGTGCCATCAGGGAAAGTGGCTTCAATTTGCACTTCATGCACCATTTCGTGGATACCTTCCATGACATCATCAATAGTTAAAAGCGTTGCGCCATATTCCATCACTTCTGCGACAGTCATACCGTCACGGGCCGCTTCTTGCAAATGGCTGGCAATGTAGGCAATGGCTTCCGGATAATTTAATTTTACCCCACGGGCTTTTCTTTTCGCTGCTAATTCACCGGCGAGAAAAAGCATCAGCTTTTCTTGTTCTCTTGATGTTAAATGCATATTTACCTTCTTTTATTTCATCAGATTATTTGGGATTAAATAAGTTAGTGAATTTTTTAGAATTTAGTTTTTCATGGTTGAGATTATTTTTAAACCATAAAATCAACCAAGCAGAAACAATAAAGCCGATAGTATAAGGCGGTAAACCCGTTTTCGCTATATTAAATTGAATTAAAATTGCAAGGATAATACCACTGATTACGTATATAAAATCACTTAATTTTTTACCGGCAAAGGCACAAGCCACTAAAATAGCGGAAAAGCTATAAATCCCGTTTGCAAGTTGATTAGGTTCAATATTAAATAAACAATCTGCAATGAAAGGACTAAGGACAGTAGCCGTCATTCCCCAGATTGCGGCAATCGGTGAACTAATCGCAATGGCAATAAACAATAGAAAACCTGTTGTTAAATTTGCACCAAAATTGACTTCTGCCCAAGCATAAAATGGTTGTTTAATCGAATCTAATGTGGCGGTGTGATCAACAAGGTTTGGGGTGGTTTGCGATAATCCGAATAAACCGATTTGTGCTATACCCCAGCAAAAAAACCAACAAGTCAGCACAAAAGGAAAAGTATAAGCCACCCGATTTCTTTTGGTAAATTCACGCATAATGAGTGTTGCAATGATCGCATTTATCATACCTAAGGAAAAAATAAGAGGAGAAACGCCTTTTAATCCAAAGGTAAACATTGTACACATAAAAGCAAGGCTGGCATTGAAGCCATATAGCCCCTGTTTGATTTCATTTTGGGGATACTTGAGTAAGATGGCTGTTATTGTGCCAATGATTGCCCCAAGTAAGCAACCCATACCTAATGCCCAGTGGCTGAAAAACATTGCGATACAGATAATTAGCCCTGATAGACCGTTCTCTTGTAAAAAGATTTGCCCGATTCCGACAAGGACAATTTTTATAAATTGCATAAAAAATCTCCCTCATAAAAGATGACCTTTATAGTCTAAGTCGTGTTAAGAATAATTGCCAATCATAAATAGTTAAATTCTAAAATTTTAACGTTTATAGTTAAATAAATTTTAAATATTTAATTTTTTATTGGATAATTTTTAATGTTTTCCTTGTTTTATCGAAAATAAAAAAGCGCATATTGGAATGCGCTTTTGAGTAAAGAGAGGAGATTAAAGAACTTTAACAATGCTTTCACATAAGTAACGAATGTTATCTTCTGTAATACCTGCCACGTTAATGCGGCCTGAACGCACTGCATAAATAGCAAATTCGTCTTTTAAACGATCCACTTGCTCGGCGGTTAATCCGCTAAAGGAGAACATACCGTTTTGTTCAATGATAAAACTAAAATCTTGTTGGGCTCCAAATTCTTTTAATAATTGCACGAATAAATGGCGCATTTTTTTGATTCGTTCACGCATTTCGGTGAGTTCATCATCCCAAGATTGGCGAAGTTGAGGCTCACTTAACACTTGAACAACGGTTGCTGCTCCATGTGAAGCCGGGTTAGAGTAGAGCGTACGGATAATAGATTTCACTTGAGTCAATGCCGTTGAAGCGATCTCTGAATTTTCAGCCACTAAGGTAAATGCTCCGACACGTTCATTATATAGCCCGAAGTTTTTTGAGAAAGAGCTGGCAACGAGCAATTCTTTGTGATTTGCGGCAAAGGTGCGTAAACCAAGGGCATCTTCATCTAAGCCGTTTGCTAAGCCTTGGTAAGCAAAGTCAAATAATGGTAACCAACCGTTTTTTGCAGAAAGATCAGCGAGTTGTTTCCATTGTTCCGGAGTTGGATCGATACCGGTCGGGTTATGGCAGCAACCGTGTAGAAGCACCACATCGCCTTCATTTGCATTACTTAAATCGGCGATTAAATTATCCCAATCTAACGTTTTGTTTTCCGCATCATAATAGCGATATTCACGAATTGTCATTCCTACCGCATTGAAAATCGCATTGTGGTTCGGCCAAGTCGGTGTACTGATCCAAACATTTTGCGCTTTGGTTTGGCGTTTAATAAATTCTGCTGCAATACGTAACGCCCCGGTTCCGCCAAGGCTTTGTACGGTCCTGGCACGTTGTTGCTTAATAATGTTGCTATCTACGCCAAAGAGTAGTTCTTGAGTTAAACGGTTGTATTCTGCGATACCATCAATGGTAAGATAATTTTTGGTATTTTCTTTGTCGAGCAAGCGTTTTTCGGCTTCTTTTACGGCACGCATAATTGGTGTTGCGCCTTGTGCGTCCTTATAAACTCCAATACCAAGATTGATTTTATTGGCTCGGGTTTCGGATTTGAATGCTTCACCTAAGCCAAGGATTGGATCAGCAGGGGCGGCTTTGATATTTTCAAACATAGCGTTTTCCTTTTTTAATGGATTTAGGTCTGTTGTTTTATACTGCAAGCTTTTATGTTTAGCAAGTAAAAACACGATAAAAATTAACCGCACTTTTGTGTTTTGTTAATTACATCAAAAAGTGCGGTTAAAAATGAATTTATTTTAATTGTGCGACTGTCCAGTCCAAACCGGATTGGTAATCTTCCGGTAAAGTATGTCGAAGTTTTTCCAGTTGTTGAATAATAACGGATTTATTTGGGTGAGAAAGGTTAATATGGCCGACTTTCCGCCCCGCACGTACTTCTTTGCCATACCAGTGAAGTTGGGCAAACTCTGTCTTTAGCCATTGCGGGTTATGATCTGTGCCAATTAAATTCACCATGACACTTGGAGCAAAGGTTTTCAAGTTTGGTGTCGGCAAATCCAGTAAAGCACGCAAATGCAATTCAAACTGGCTAATGGTGCAGCCAAGCTGTGTCCAATGGCCGCTATTGTGCACCCGTGGGGCAAGTTCATTAATTAGAAGTTTATCGCCAATCACAAAACATTCCATCGCCATGACGCCCACATAATTGAGTTTGTCCATAATTTTACCAAGCATTTCTTCCGCTTGTTTTTGTTGGCTTGATTGTTGTGGGAAAGTGGTATCCATCACGCTATAACGTAAAATTCCATTTTGTTGAAGATTGTGTGTCACAGGATAAAAGTGTTTTTCACCATTTTTGAAACGTGCACCAACAAGTGATACTTCATCATCAAAAGGAATAAATTGCTCTGCAATCACTTCACCGAATAAATCATCGGTAATTTCAGTGTTGTTTTCATTGGTGATAATCCATTGTCCGCGTCCGTCATAACCACCGGTACGGCGTTTTACCACGACTTTTTCACTAATGTTTTGGAACACCTCTTGCCATTGATCTTTATTTTCTAATAAGCACCAAGGCGAGGTAGAAAGCCCAAGTTCATCCAAGAGTGATTTTTGCGTTAAACGATCTGCCAACAAGCCAAAGATGGATTGATTAACAAAATGAGGGTGGTTGCCAAGCAATTCGGTGAGAGGTGTTTTTTCCCAACGCTCGATTTCAGCTGTGATAACCGCATTTTTCGGTAAGTCAAAAATAGGGGCGTTGAAAGCTAAAGGTTCGACTTGAATATCTAAAGGGGCGCCGGCATAGCGAAGCATTCTGCCTAATTGACCGTTACCAAGCACATAAACCACGGGGTAGAGTGAAGACTGTTGCATTTTATTTCTCGTTAAAAATAATCGAAAAAACAACCGCACTTTATTGGCATTATGTAGAAAATGAACAAAAACAGGCGTTTAAGCAAAATGTAGGGACACACTGAGTGTGTCCGTTATGGAATCAAATGTATTTCAATATAGCGGACACACTCAGTGTGTCCCTACGAGAAAGTCCAAAATCAGGTTTGTAAAACCGCTACATAATGCTGAACTTTATTAAAAGTACGGTCAAATTTTTAGGTTTTTATAGGCGTGGATCGGGGTTATCCAATACTGCCTTCGTTTGTTTTTCACGGAAAGCTTGTAAACGTGAGAGCAAATCCTGATCCCACGCCGCCAAAATTTGTGCAGCAAGTAATGCTGCATTGGCTGCACCGGCAGGGCCGATGGCAAGTGTTCCCACGGGAATACCTTTTGGCATTTGCACAATAGAATGAAGGCTATCCACACCACTTAACATGGAACTTTTCACCGGTACGCCAAGTACGGGAACCAAGGTTTTCGCCGCAATCATACCGGGTAAATGTGCGGCTCCACCTGCGCCGGCAATAATCACTTTATAGCCGTTTCGCTGTGCATTTTCGGCAAAACTAAAAAGTTTATCAGGGGTACGGTGGGCTGAAACGATTTCAACGTGGTAAGGTACATTGAGTTCATCTAGAATTTGCGTGCTTTCTTGCATGGTCGTCCAATCGCTTTTGGAACCCATCACAATCGCAATTTGTGCTTGTGTTGTGGACATTTTTTGCTCTCAAGTAAAACTAAAAACGGTGCGTAGAATAGCATAATTTAACAAGGCTAAGCAAACGTTTGCTCGGTTGTAGTGAGAGAAAATTACATTGCAACTTTTGCCGTAAAATCATATCCTAATGGACGATTTTTTCTTAAAAAAGAGCGGATTATGTTAGCCAAAGCAAAATATCGAAAAGATTATAAAAAACCGGATTTTACGGTTACAGACATTTATCTGGATTTTCAATTAGATCCGAATCACACTGTGGTTACCACAACTACAAAGTTCCAACGATTAAACGATGACGTAACAAGTTTGCGTTTAGACGGTCATAGTTTCCAATTTTCCTCCATTAAATTTAACGGTAAGCCTTTTACTGCGTATCAACAAGACGGCGAAAGTTTAACGTTAGATCTCAGCGATCAAAGTGCGGTCGAATTTGAGCTAGAAATTGTCACCATTCTTGTGCCGGCAGAAAATACCTCGCTACAAGGTTTGTATCAATCGGGCGAGGGGATTTGCACACAATGTGAAGCGGAAGGTTTCCGCCAAATTACTTATATGTTGGATCGTCCTGATGTGTTAGCGCGTTACACCACAAAAATCACCGCAGATAAAACGAAATATCCTTACTTACTTTCCAATGGAAATCGTATTGCTGAAGGTGAATTAGACAACGGTCGCCATTGGGTTGAATGGCGTGATCCTTTTCCGAAACCAAGCTATTTATTTGCCTTAGTGGCGGGTGATTTTGATCTTTTGGAAGATAAATTTACCACAAAAAGCGGGCGGGAAGTGGCATTAGAACTTTATGTAGATCGCGGGAATCTTGATCGTGCCGGTTGGGCGATGGAAAGTCTGAAAAAATCAATGAAATGGGATGAAGATCGCTTTAATCTGGAATACGATTTGGATATTTATATGATTGTTGCGGTGGATTTCTTCAATATGGGAGCGATGGAAAACAAAGGATTGAATATTTTCAATTCTAAATTTGTATTAGCGAATCCACAAACGGCAACGGATGAAGATTATCTTGCTATTGAAAGTGTGATCGCACACGAGTATTTCCATAACTGGACGGGGAATCGAGTGACCTGTCGTGATTGGTTCCAATTAAGTTTAAAAGAAGGCTTGACCGTGTTCCGTGATCAAGAATTTTCTTCCGATACCGGCTCTCGTGCGGTAAACCGTATCAATAATGTAAAATTTTTACGCACTACACAATTCGCTGAAGATGCCGGCCCAATGGCGCATCCGATTCGTCCGGAAAAAGTGATTGAAATGAATAACTTTTATACGGTTACCGTGTATGAAAAAGGCGCAGAAGTGATCCGTATGTTGCATACTTTATTGGGCGAGGAAGGGTTCCAAAAAGGGATGGCGTTATATATTGCGGAAAATGACGGCAAAGCCGCGACCTGTGAAGATTTTGTCTCTGCCATGGAACGTGCGAACGGGCTTGATTTAACCCAATTTCGCCGTTGGTATAGTCAGTCGGGTACGCCGGAATTATTGATTAGCGATGCTTATGACGAACAAACCCACACCTATTGTTTAACCGTTTCTCAATCTACCCCGCCAACAGCCGATCAAATGGAAAAAGTCAATCTCCATATTCCACTAAAAATGGCGTTGTATGCTCAAGACGGTACGAAACAAATTCTGCAGCACAACGGTACACCATTAAGCGGGGTATTAAATATTACGGAAAAAGATCAAGTGTTTGAATTTCACGGCATTTATGGTCGCCCTGTTCCGGCATTGCTGGAAGATTTTTCCGCACCGGTGAAGTTAGATTACGATTACACCACGGAACAACTTCTTACTTTATTAAAATTTTCCGAAAATGCTTTTGTGCGTTGGGATGCGGCACAAATGTTATTGACGAACGAGTTACGACGTAACGTGACTCACTTCCAACAAGGAGAAGATTTCGAAATTTCACCTCAAATTTTGACCGCACTTTTATCAGTGTTGGAAAATTATGAAGATGATATTGAATTGGCAACCTTAATCCTTACCTTACCACGGGATATTGAATTTGCCGAAAGTTTTAAAACCATTGATCCCGATGGTATTGTAGCTGCACGATCGTTTATATTGAAAACCATTGCCGAATATCTGAAAGAGCCACTGCTTAAAGCTTACAACCATATTCGTTTGGATGAATATCGTATCACTCAACAGGATATTGCTCTACGTGCAATGCGAAACCTTTGCCTAAATTATTTGGCTTATACCTCCCTTGGCAATAATCTCGTTCATAAGCATTATAATGCGGCAAATAATATGACGGATACTCTTGCCGCACTGGCTGCTGCAACCAAAGCCTCCCTTGCGTGCCGTGATACCTTACTCGCTGATTTTGAGCAAAAATGGCAACACGATGGCTTAGTGATGGATAAGTGGTTTGCATTACAAGCCACCCGACCGGATGAAAATGTGTTAGACATTGTGAATCATCTAATGGATCACCCAAGTTTTAATTTCAACAATCCAAACCGTCTTCGTGCTTTAGTGGGGAGTTTTGCTAATCAAAACCTTAAAGCTTTCCATGAAATCAGCGGTTCAGGTTATCGTTTCTTAACAGATGTATTAATCCGCCTCAATGACAGCAACCCACAAGTTGCCGCTCGTCTGATTGAACCCTTGATCCGTTTCGCCCGCTACGATGCTCAGCGTCAAACCTTGATGAAGCGTGCATTGGAGCGTCTAAGCTCCGTCGAAAATCTTTCCAAAGATTTATTTGAGAAGATTGAGAAAGCGTTACGCTAGATTTTTAAAATGTAGGGACACACTGCGTGTGTCCGATTGTAATATATTGAAACAATTGTAATTTATAACGGACACACGCAGTGTGTCCCTACAAATATCACTTGACATTCTTAAATAGGAGCAAAAAATATGCTTGCCTTGCCTTGCCTTG
>NZ_MLHN01000029.1 GCF_001999285.1 Rodentibacter genomosp. 1 | reverse complement strand
CATCTTCCCGTTGTATCAAGCTTGTACGTCTATCCCATTTGGTTGCAGAGCGATAAATACTGTCAAACAGGAGATTTCTTCCTCCGACCTGAATTTTATCCGCTTCCGCTTTAGCATCCGCCCGCCAAATGGATTGCAAGCCTGTTTGCGCTAAAGCCACAACTTCAGTTTTACCGGCTTTTGTGGATTGAATGTCGGTAATATGACTTTCTGCATTCCCTATACGACCCGTTAATGTAGCAAGACTTGATGCGGTGGCGTTATCACCTTGGGTGCGAGCCATTTGTTCCGCAGTGATTTTCGCCGCTAAATCGCTTTTCGCATTGTTTAAGCTTGCTTCTAATTGGCTAAGCTTCGTCGCTGTCGATCGATTGAGCCGGCTAATTGACTGCTCGGCCTCGGTAATTTTCCCCTCAGCACCCTGCATTCTGGTCGTTAATGCGGTGACATTGTCAGCCGTGGTTTTATCCTTAGCCGCTTGTGCCGTTTGATACGCCGAGATATTTGCCGAAATATTGTCAATATTCCCCTCAATATCCTCCGGTGCCGGTGTCCAGTCTGTGGCAATCGTTCCTCTTTCCAACTTAATTTGCCGAATCTCGTTGGTTGAGGTTGCCGTACGTGGATAAAAATAGACATTTAAGTGGGTATCATTGGGCGTGCGTTCGGTATCACCGTCCATCGGTTTTTTCCATCTCCCCTTACCTTGATACATCCCATCGGCAATTTTTACCAAACGGGCAATTTCATTGTAGCCTTGGGAGTTATATACACCAATGCCTGTACGCCCTTCGCCCAAATTCCCCCATAATGTAATCACCACATCTTCACCAACTTTCGGTGCAGCCGTGAGTACATAGCGGGTGGAATAACCACCTGACGAATACGGCACGGCAGAACCTTTTAACAGGTTTCTGCCACCGACACTCAAATTGTTCAAGCTGGCACTTAACGTTTGGCTTACTTCACTTAATGCGGTGGTTTGATTTGCCACACTGCGTTGAAGTTGGGTAATGCCACTTTCGGCACTCGTCACTCTGGCTGTCAAGGCATTGCGGGCTTGAGACTCGGCATTATCACCTGCAATACGGGCATTGCGCTCTTCCGTTAACCCTGTGAGAGCTTGATTGGTTTTTGTCGTCAGTGTGACGAGGTGTTCAGCCTGCTGTCTATCCGTATTTTCTAAGCGGGTGATTGCTGTTCCACGGGCTTTCGCCTCATCTTGCACTTTCTTCGTCAGATTCGTACTTTCGGTTCGAATAGATTGAGTGAGACGATTCACCTCTTGAGTGAGATTCCCTTGTAGTTGCTGAACACCGCTATTGGCGGTATGAGCCATATTTTGCGTCGATGTCAGTTGTTCAATGAGTGTCGCATCAAGTTGGCTTGTTTCAATCTTCCCCTCTAAATCACTCGTGCTGACTTTGTGGGTATAAGCTCGCCCGTTCCAAGAATATAACTTGCCATCAAGCGTATTATGAACTTGGTTATAGCCGGTGAATGAGTTTACATCCAACCCAGCCACCGTCTTAATCAGCTCAAGATTGCGTGCCGGAGCGGCAGTGTCAAACACTTCATCGATAATATTTTTCGAGAGTTTTTCGTTGAGCAGCTTCAATTCTTCGTCAATATCGACCGTACTTTCCGCCCGTAAGCCCGATTGTTGATGAAACGGCCCGACATTCATTCCACGAGTATGACGTAGCCAGTAGTAACGTACTTGTTTTGCTCCGACTTCGTGGGTAAACATTCGGGCGGTCACTTTGGCGATACGTTTGGCGGTTTTAATATCATCCGTTTCTGCGGCAAAAATCTCTGTGGCGGTAAACTCATCAATCCAATCCCATTCAAGGGTGATATTGCCTAAACCACCTGTCGCCCTAACGCCCGTTGGTGCAGGTGGGCGGTCGATGGTAAAACGCTGTGTGCGTTCGTTGAGTAACTGCCCTTTTTCATTTCTCGCACGGATGACGACAAGATACTCACCATTGGCCAGATTGTTTAAATCCAGTTCCGGTGATTTTAATCCCAAGCGAACATCAAAGAGATTATCGCCTTTGTAGATTAAAATATCGTATTTCACCAAGCCGTTTCCGCCGCTGACATCGGCATTAATGCCAATACTGCCATCCGGATTAGTGATAATTTGAATATCATTTACTTGAGGCACGGCAAGGATACTGGTCTCTTTCGGTTCAAAGACTGCCCCGTTATCGACTATCGCCTCTTTCTGCGGTTCGTGCTGCAATGCCACAATGGTGTATTTACCCTTAGCCTCTTCTTTCACACTCAAGGCACGGAATAATTGCGCATTGATTCGTTGCGTGGTCAGTGACCAAATGCCATATTCAGTCAAACCGGTCGGTTTACGCTCAAGTGTAATTTCTGTTCCACTTGCCGACAAAATTTTAATATCTTGGTGTTTGGCCTCAGCGTTGATGTAAGTCAAATAGCTCTTTGCCGTGATGTCAATTTCTCTATCGAGGGTAACTTTCTTTCCTTCAATTTTTAATACACGCCCACCGATATTCGTGCCGGCATAATCCATATCCGCTACCTTGATAATATCGCCCGGCACGTGCATTAAGCCTTCCGCCCCCACTGTAAACGTGACAGTTTTGGTTTCCAGTTTCTCCGTTTGTAACAACCACAACCCGGTACGGTGCGCCTGCCCTCGTGAAGTACAACCAAAGGCAGTGATTTTCTTCACATTTAAGCCATTTTTTCGGATTGCGTCATCATCGGACACATATTCAATGGTTTTCTCGTAAGCGTTGTCTTTATCCGCATATTCCACTTGGATCGCATTATGACGGGCTTTTTTAGCAGAAAAAGTGTAAGTAAACTCGCCATTTTCAACATTCGCATTGGTATAAGTCCACACCGGATCGGATGGGCGATCCATTACCACCGTGAGTTCTCGCCCATTCCATACCGGCATTGCACGGAAAATCGAACAAATATCATTGATCACATCATAAGCCGCCCGTTGGTCGGTGAGCCACGCATTACAGGTAAAACGAGGCTCTTTACCGCCAAAACCATCGGGAACCAACTGATCGCAATATTGCGCCACTTGATACAATGCCCACTTATCCGCCCCAAAATCCCCTAAACGTTGTCCCAAGCCATAACGTTTGTTGGTCACGATGTCATAAAGCACCCAAGCCGGATTATCCGTCCACGCAATTTTAAATGTACCATCCCACATTCCCTGATATTGTCGGGTTATCGGATTGTAATTTAACGGCACTTTCACCTTGATCCCTTTTACATCATAAGTGCGATTCGGGATATTCGAGAAATATTCCGAATCAAATTTCACCCCGATCAATGCCGTGTTCGGATAAGTAAATTCCGTATCAATAATTTCTGTGTAGCTCGCCCATACGGTGTTATTCTGCAATCGCTGTGATTTACTGTCTGCGGTATTGCGCACAACACGCACGGTAAAAGGAACGGCAGGCAAATTAGAAAAGATATGCTGTTGCAAATACTGTGAACTGTATTTGCCACTAATCGTTACTGGATAGTGCTGATTGCCGATATACACCGTTAGGCTTACACTTGCGCCGTTTGTATCACCCTGATCGTTTTGGTGAAACAGTGATTGAACACCAAGGGTTAAACGTAAACGGGAGACTTTGCTATCGGTTATCGTGCGGGTAATCGGTGTGGTTTTCCGCACTTGTGTCCCCACCGAGATTTCTTTTTCTGACGTATTGAAACCGGCGATAATATCCTGAACCTGTGAACCGACCCGCCCTTCAAGTTGAACATTGCTAAAATTGTAAGAATCATCCTGATTTTGAATCGGTGTATTATCAAGATAGACGGATTTCATCCCGTCTGCTAAGCCTTCAATCTCCCCTTCTGAAATAATTTCAACGATTTTGACAAGCTGTTTACTGCGACCGCTTTCTTTTGCTTCAACCGGTGTACGTCCGCCACCGCCGCCACCTTTACCCATACATACTCCTAAATGTTCGTATCTTGTGTTTCCACACCTTGTGAAATAATCAATGACCCTGTTCTAATTCGTCCGTAAGCGAGTGGCATCGGACGCCCCTGCGCCACTAAATTTCCCAAGTTTGAAAATGCCGTTGAGTTTTTCTTTTCTTTTTCATCGGTTATTCTCGGCATTTTCGGCATAGGCGTGAGCATTTGTGCGACACCACCAAGGGCTAATGCAGCGCCCATGCCAAACACCATACCTTTTGTAATCAACCCACCCAAAAGCCCTGCGCCGGGTATCAAAAACGAAGCTCCGATAAGCGCAGCACCAACTAAGACTTGAAATAAACCACCACGCTTTGCGCCTTTTAACACCGGTGTAAAACACACCGTCATTTTCTCTTTGAGTTGATAAAACATCCCTTTTTCCAAATAACGGTTATCGAGATAATCTTTGCCGATACGAACTTTAAATAACCCTTGCTGTAAAAATTGGCGTAAATTCGGAATCTGACTGGTTAAAGCCCGGACAATTTCTGCCGTGTTGTTTACCTCTAAATCAAACTCAGTGCCAAACTGTTTAAGGGCACCGTAAAATCTAACTTTGACCATTCCTTAAACCTCCAAATACTATGCGTGTGCTTGAGCCAATAACCATCATAAAGATCACGTTTTGATAAGCGTTTTGGTGCGTGATGTAAGGCCATTTGATCACCAATATAAATGGCGGCATGATTCGGCACATCCGCCCCCACCTGAATTAAAATGACATCACCGATTTGTAATTCTTGTTGGGCTTTAACCCGCTCAAATCCTTCCTTTTCAATATTGTCGAGGTAAAGATTAAAGCCATCTTCCCACCAGTAATCATCACGTTCATACTCAGTCATTTCATAACCGGCAAGGCGATAGAAATCACGATAGAGCGTGTAGCAATCCATTTTGCCGTGTTCAAATTCACGCCCGATTAATAATGGGATTTTGGGGAAAAGGTGAATTTGCCCGTCACACACAAGCCAAAAATCCAGTTGGCTATAAAGCTGCGTTTGTAAATCGGCTTGCGATAGTGCGGGCTTGCCGTTTGGGTGAGAATGCACCAATGCCAATATTTCACCCATTGATTCCGCCTTGAGATAATCATTCGGTGAAATTTCAAAGTGGTTCTCTTTGTCTTCCGCCATATTTTCACAAGGCAAAAAGTGCGGTTGATTTTCACCTCGTTTTAAAACAACAAAACCGCAACATTCATGCGGTTCGGTTGATTTGGCATAAGCAATGATTTGATGATGTAATTTATCGCCCATTTTTACCCCAACTTATTGACTGAAACAAATCCGCCATAGTTGTGCGTGTTATTTCTCATCTTACACCCCGGCAATAACCCACTACATTTATCTACTTTCGGATCGGTAGTGGGTTGATCTTTTTCATCTGCCACGGCTGGCCCTGAATAACCACATTCGACACCACGATACACCCAGCAACAGGTCGTGGTGATCATTCTTGCACCAATGAGGGCATTATCCGTTTCACTGGGCAACGCTAAAGTAAATTGCGCAATATCACGTTTAAGCGATGAGAGCTGTTCAATCACAAAATAGCTTAATGCCTCTTGTGTGGGGTCGGCTTGTTTGTTGCCGTTTGTAAAATTGACTGCATCAAGATAATGCATATACACTAAACGTCGGCGTACAATAGCCCCCAAACATTGATCGAACCGATTACAAAGTGCGGTCAAAAATCCGTTAATATTGGCAAGGGTAAGCGTTGGGCGATTACTTGGCCCTTGTCCCGACATTTCAAAGCCTTCGGCTTTCACGCCAAAAGGAGCGTAAGTATTCCCCTGCCACACTATCGGCTGTGAGCGCTCATTTCTGCCGGCATAAAACCGATACAGCTCACCATTCATCCCATCTGAATCTTTTAATCCGCGTAGATCTACCTCAAAGAGTTCGATCAGGGCGTTTTGCTCAAGTTTGGCAAGATCGAGTTTAAATTGGTTGCTAATAAGCGTTGGCATAACTTACCACCATTTGATCGCATTAATGACAGAAGCAAGAGCAAATAAGAAGAAAACAATCCATATGCCAAAGAACCGCCAATTTGATAATTTTTCATTCATTGTTGTAACTCCCTTGATTATTGAGAGAATAGTTTTTAATATAACATCCATAATTTATTACTCATTCTGTATCAATGGGTAAAAGAAAACCCCGAAAGTTTGCCGCTTTCGGGGTTTGTTTTTTTAATGATTACGCATAAAAGTGCAGTTAATTTCGGTAGATTTTTATATTAAGCAAATGCACCTCCCGGTCTGAAATTTGTGGTGACGGCGTTATTCGCCGCTCTTTCGGCAATATCCGTCATCGTTTTAAGCAATTCCACCGTAATTTCTAAACCGTTGTCAGTTTTTTTGCTTTCCACTTTGGCGTTTGCTGCTTCACCGTTATTAATCACATTCACTTTGATATTAGTCTGTCCATTAGTTTGATGTACCGTTGGCACGCCAACACCGCCACCATTAGCAAAACCACGAGGTTTTGAACGGGATTGATAATTGAGGTAATCAAGGTATTCAATACCCAATCGGCTTGTTGCTTCTTTGGTGATAACATATTCACCACGATGTACAATGCCAGCCGGTTGATATTTTCCGCCTAAGCCGGTAAAACCGCCTTGCTCGAAACCGACCAGACCACCTCGATAGAACAACCAAGAGCCATCGGCATAACCTCCGCTACTTGCTCCTCCAAGAAACGACATATCAAAACCCATTGCTTTTCCGGCTGATTTAATGGCATTGAATACCATCATTTTGATGATCATT
>NZ_MLHN01000028.1 GCF_001999285.1 Rodentibacter genomosp. 1 | reverse complement strand
CATCTTCCCGTTGTATCAATCTTGTACGTCTATCCCATTTGGTTGCAGAGCGATAAATACTGTCAAACAGGAGATTTCTTCCTCCGACCTGAATTTTATCCGCTTCCGCTTTAGCATCCGCCCGCCAAATGGATTGCAAGCCTGTTTGCGCTAAAGCCGCGACTTCCGTTTTACCGGCTTTTGTGGATTGAATGTCGGTAATATGACTTTCTGCATTCCCTATACGACCCGTTAATGTAGCAAGACTTGATGCGGTGGCGTTATCACCTTGGGTGCGAGCCATTTGTTCTGCAGTGATTTTCGCCGCTAAATCGCTTTTCGCATTGTTTAAGCTTGCTTCTAATTGGCTAATCTTCGTCGCTGTCGATCGATTGAGCCGGCTAATTGACTGCTCGGCCTCGGTAATTTTCCCCTCAGCGCCCTGCATTCTGGTCGTTAATGCGGTGACGTTGTCAGCCGTGGTTTTATCCTTAGCCGCTTGTGCTGCTTGATACGCCGTGATATTTGCCGAAATATTGTCAATATTCCCCTCAATATCCTCCGGTGCCGGTGTCCAGTCGGTCGCAATGTTGCCAAGTTCGAGTTTGGGTTTGCGGAACTTCACCGTGCCGGCCGTCGAGGTGGCAAGGATAAATCGCCAACCTTTAAAATGAGTTGGTTGTGTTGCAACACCGGTTACCCTCACTCTAGTCCATTGGTTAGGTGCAGGCGTTTGCCCTATCACAATAGGATTTGTCGCACCACCTTGAGAGAGATTCAGCCTATCTGCCCTTAAATTTGCCCAGTACTTAATATTACCATTCGCGTTATCATCCGGTGTCATCACCTCAAATGAGAATGTGACGGTTGCACCATCAGGAATATTGCTCAAACCACCTTCATAATTGTAATCACTGATTTGATACTGCTTCCAAGTACTGTTCTCTGAAGTGATAGTGAGAACCCCCTCTTCAATACTAAAGATAGCTTTAGTGCCTGAGCCTTGAGAATGATGCCATTTTCTTGCTTTAAATGTGCTATCCAACAGATAATTACGCCCTCCGACATTTATCCCATCAATCTTCGCATTAAGATTCCGGTTCATCTCACTCAATGCTGTCGTTTGATTCGACACACTACGCTGCAATTGGCTGATACCGCTTTCTGCGGCCGTCACCCTTGCGGTCAGAGCGGTTCTTTCTGTTGCTTGAGCATTATCACCTGCAATACGGGCATTGCGCTCTTCCGTTAACCCTGTGAGAGCTTGATTGGTTTTTGTCGTCAGTGTGACGAGGTGTTCAGCCTGCTGTCTATCCGTATTTTCTAAGCGGGTGATTGCAGTTCCACGGGCTTTCGCCTCATCTTGCACTTTCTTCGTCAGATTCGTGCTTTCGGTTCGAATAGATTGAGTGAGACGATTCACCTCTTGAGTGAGATTACCTTGCAGTTGTCTCACACCAAGATTGGCCGAATTAGCGGTATCTTGTGTCGAGGCCAGTTGCTCAATAAGCGTCGCATCAAGTTGGCTCGTTTCAATCTTCCCCTCTAAATCACTTGTGCTGACTTTGTGGGTATAAATTCGCCCGTTCCAAGTATATAACTTGCCATCAAGCGTATTATGAACTTGGTTATAGCCGGTAAAGGTATTGACATCCAATCCTTCTACCGTCTTAATCAGTTCAAGATTGCGTGCCGGAGCGGCAGTGTCAAAGACTTCATCAATGATATTTTTTGAGAGCTTTTCATTGAGCAGGTTCAATTCTTCGTCAATATCGACCGCACTTTCCGCCCGTAAGCCCGATTGTTGATGAAACGACCCGACATTCATTCCACGAGTATGACGTAGCCAGTAGTAACGTACTTGTTTTGCCCCCACTTCGTGGGTAAACATTCGAGCGGTGACTTTGGCGATACGTTTGGCGGTTTTAATATCGTCCGTTTCGGAGGCAAAAATCTCAGTAGCGGTGGCTTCGTTAACCCAATCCCATTCAAGGGTGATATTACCTAAACCACCTGTCGCCCTAACGCCCGTTGGTGCAGGTGGGCGGTCGATGGTAAAACGCTGTGTGCGTTCGTTGAGTAACTGACCTTTTTCGTTTCTTGCACGAATCACGACAAGATATTCACCGTTAGCAAGATTGCTTAAATCCAGTTCCGGTGATTTTAATCCAAGTCGAACATCAAAAAGATTATCTCCCTTATAGATTAAAATATCATATTTCACCAAGCCGTTTCCGCCACTCACATCGGCATTAATGCCAATACTGCCGTCAGGATTGGTGATGATTTGAATATCATTTACTTTCGGCACGACAAGGATACTGGTCGCTTTCGGTTCAAAAACCGCCCCGTTATCAACGATGGCTTCTTTCTGCGGTTCGTGTTGCAAGGCAACAATGGTGTATTTACCTTTGTCTTGCTCTTTCACACTTAAGGCACGAAATAATTGTGTGTTAATTCGTTGCGTGGTGAGTGACCAAACACCATATTCCGTCAAGCCTGTCGGTTCAGTCTCGAGGGTGACTTCCGCCCCATTTACTGACAAAATTTTAATATCTTGATGTTTTGCCTGTGCATTGATGTAGGTAAAATAACTATTTGCCGTGATATCGATTTCACGATCGAGGGTAACTTTCTTTCCGACAATTTTTAATACCCGCCCACCGATATTGGTGCCGGCATAATCAATATCTGCCACCTTGATAATATCGCCCGGCACGTGCATTAAGCCTTCCGCCCCTACCGTAAACGTCACGGTTTTGGTTTCCAGTTTTTCAGTCTGTAATAACCATAAGCCGGTACGGTGTGCTTGGCCACGGGACGTACAACCAAATGCGGTGATTTTCTTCACGTTTAAACCATTTTTTCGGATTGCCTCATCATCGGAAACATATTCAATGGTTTTTTCATAAGCATTGTCTTTATCCGCATATTCCACTTGGATCGCATTATGACGGGCTTTTTTGGCTGAAAAGGTGTAAGTAAACTCACCGTTTTCAACATTCGCATTGGTGTAAGTCCACACCGGATCGGACGGACGATCCATGACGACTGTGAGTTCTCGCCCATTCCATACCGGCATTGCGCGGAAAATCGAACAAATATCATTGATGACATCATAAGCCGCCCGCTGGTCGGTGAGCCACGCATTACAGGTAAAACGAGGCTCTTTACCGCCAAACCCATCGGGAACCAGCTGATCGCAATATTGCGCCACTTGATACAACGCCCATTTGTCCGCCCCAAACTCCCCTAGACGTTGTCCCAAGCCATAACGTTTGTTGGTGACGATGTCATAAAGCACCCAAGCCGGATTATCTGACCATGCCAATTTAAATGTGCCGTCCCACATACCGCGATATTGTCGGGTTATCGGGTTGTAATTTGACGGCACTTTGACTTTAATGCCTTTCACATCATAAGTGCGGTTGGGAATATTGGAGAAATATTCCGAATCAAATTTCACGCCAATTAATGCCGTGTTTGGATAAGTAAATTCCGTATCGATAATTTCCGTATAACTCGCCCATACCGTGTTATTTTGCAATCGCTGTGATTTACTGTCTGCGGTATTGCGCACAACTCGCACGGTAAAGGGTACGGCAGGCAAATTAGAAAAAGTATGCTGTTGTAAATACTGTGAACTGTATTTGCCGCTCATCGTTATCGGGTAGCTTTGATTGCCGATATAAACCGTTAAACTGACACTTGCGCCGTTCGTATCGCCCTGATCGTTTTGTTGAAACAGCGATTGCACGCCAAGGGTTAAACGCAGACGGGAAACTTTGCTATCCGTCACTGTACGGGTGATCGGCGTTGTTTTTCGCACCTGTGTGCCGACATTGATTTCTTTCTCTGAGGTATTAAAACCGGGAATAATCTCCTGAACTTGCGATCCCCTCCTGCCTTCAATCTGAACATTACGAAAATTGTAAGAATCGTCCCGATTTTTGATTGGGGTATTATCAAGATAAACGGATCTCATTCCCCTCGCTAAACCTGCAATTTCCCCTTCGGAAATAATTTCAACAATTTTGACAAGCTGTTTACTACGACCGCTTTCTTTTGCTTCAACCGGTGTACGTCCGCCACCGCCGCCACTTCCACCCATCATTCACTCCTAAATATTCGTATCTTGTGTTTCCACACCTTGTGAAATAATCAATGACCCCGTTCTGATTCGCCCATAAGCGAGTGGCATTGGTTTACCTTGAGCCACCATATTCGAGAGGTTAGAAAATGTCGTTGAGTTTTTCTTTTCTTTTTCATTTCCTTGTCCCGGCATTGAAGGCATTTTAGTGAGCATTTGAGACACGCCACCAAGCAAAAGCCCAACACCAAGATTACCAACGACCGCCCCCACGCCAGTCCAAGACATAGCGTAACCAACAACAACCATTACTGCGCCAACGATAGTTTGAAATAATCCCGCTTTTTTCGAGCCTTTTAACACCGGTGTAAAACAGACTAACATTCCCTCTTTTAACTGATAGAACATTCCCTTTTCTAAATAACGGCTATCAAGATAATCTTTGCCTATGCGGACTTTAAATAAACCTTGCTGTAAAAATTGGCGTAAATTCGGGATCTGACTGGTTAACGCCCGGACAATTTCTGCCGTATTGTTTACTTCTAAATTAAACTCATTGCCAAACTGTTTAAGGGCACCGTAAAATCTAACCTTGACCATTCTTTAAACCTCCAAATACTGTGCGTGTGCTTGAGCCAATAACCATCATAAAGATCACGTTTTGATAAGCGTTTTGGTGCGTGGTGCAAGACCATTTGATCACCAATATAAATCGCGGCATGATTCGGCACATCCGCCCCCACCTGAATTAAAATGACATCACCGATTTGTAATGCGTGTTGGTCTTTAACCCGCTCAAATCCTTCCTTTTCGATATTGTCGAGGTAAAGATTAAAGCCATCTTCCCACCAGTAATCATCACGTTCATACTCAGTCATTTCATAACCGGCAAGGCGATAAAAATCACGATAGAGCGTGTAACAATCCATTTTGCCGTGTTCAAATTCACGCCCGATTAATAATGGGATTTTTGGGAAAAGGTGAATTTGACCGTCACACACAAGCCAAAAATCCAGTTGGCTATAAAGCTGCGTTTGTAAATCGGCTTGCGATAGTTCAGGCTTGCCGTTTGGGTGAGAATGTACCAATGCCAATATTTCCCCCATTGATTCCGCCTTGAGATAATCATCCGATGAAATTTCAAAGTGGTTCTCTTTGTCTTCCGCCATATTTTCACAAGGCAAAAAGTGCGGTTGATTTTCACCTCGTTTTAAAACAACAAAACCGCAACATTCATGCGGTTCGGTTGATTTGGCATAAGCAATGATTTGATGATGTAATTTATCGCCCATTTTTACCCCAACTTATTCACGCTTACAAACCCACCGTAGTTGCGGGTGTTATTTCGTAATTTGCAACCGCTCAATAACCCACTGCATTTGTCCTTTTTTAAATCTAAAGTGGGTTTGTCTTTCTCGTCTGCGACTGCACGTCCCGTATAACCACATTCCACACCTCGATAAAGCCAACCGCAGGTTGCAGTAATCATACGCGCGCCAATTAATGCATTATCCGTTTCACTGGGCAAAGCAAGGGTAAATTGTGCTACATCACGCTTGAGTGAGGATAATTGCTCAATCACAAAATAGCTTAATGCCTCTTGTGTGGGGTCGGCTTGTTTGTTGCCGTCCGTAAAGTTTACCGCATCAAGATAATGCATATACACTAAACGTCGGCGTACAATAGCCCCCAAACATTGATCGAACCGATTACAAAGTGCGGTCAAAAATCCGTTAATATTGGCAAGGGTAAGCGTTGGGCGATTACTCGGTCCTTGTCCCGACATTTCAAAGCCTTCGGCTTTCACGCCAAAAGGAGCGTAAGTATTCCCCTGCCACACTATCGGCTGTGAGTGTTCATTTCTACCGGCATAAAACCGATACAGCTCACCATTCATCCCATCTGAATCTTTTAATCCGCGTAGATCTACCTCAAAGAGTTCGATCAGGGCGTTTTGCTCAAGTTTGGCAAGATCGAGTTTAAATTGGTTGGAAATAAGATTTGGCATAATTTACCACCAACGAATTGCATTAATTAAATTAGGCAACACCCAAACCATTCCGAAAATAAAACTTAACGTCACAACAACATAAGCAAAACGGCGGGCAATCGGGTCTTTTGAAATAACTTCTAGCATTTTCGCCACCTCTATATTAAAATTCATTCAGTTTGTTTCCTCTTTGTATGGAAAGTTGGAAATAAGAAACCCCGACAGGTTGCCGCCTATCGGGGTTTGTTTTTTTGACTTAAAACACAAAACTGCGGTCAAATTAAAGGTCAATTTTGCATATTAAGCAAAGGCACCACCCGGTCTGAAATTTGTGGTGATGGCGTTATTCGCAGCTCTTTCGGCAATATCCGTCATTGTTTTGAGCAGTTCAACGGTAATTTCTAAACCGTTATCAGTCTGTTTGCTTTCTACTTTGGCTTGTGCCGCCTCACCATTATTAATCACATTTACTTTGATATTAGTCTGTCCATTAGTTTGATGTACCGTTGGCACACCAACACCGCCACCATTAGCAAAACCACGAGGTTTTGAACGGGATTGATAATTGAGGTAATCAAGGTATTCAATACCCAATCGGCTTGTTGCTTCTTTGGTGATAACATATTCACCACGATGTACAATACCAGCCGGTTGATATTTTCCGCCTAAGCCGGTAAAACCGCCTTGCTCGAAACCGACCAGACCATCTCGATAGAACAACCAAGAGCCATCGGCATAACCTCCGCTACTTGCTCCTCCAAGAAACGACATATCAAAACCCATTGCTTTTCCGGCTGATTTAATGGCATTGAATATCATCATTTTGATGATCATT
>NZ_MLHN01000027.1 GCF_001999285.1 Rodentibacter genomosp. 1 | reverse complement strand
TTGTCCCCGTGATTGTTCCTGCAGTCACTCGTCCCAAATTCGCACTAATCGCCGCCAAATTCGAGATATTTAATTTATCCGCACTTAACGATCTCGACACAATATGCGAGGCATTGATACTGCCTGCTGCCATATTTCGAGCGGCGATAGTACCGGCTGCAATCTGATTAGATGTAATCGTGTTTGCTGCGATTTGTTGAGCGGTGATGGTGTTTGTCACAATCGAGCCACCGTGGATAGATGTTACACCGGAATTTTGCCATACATTCGGTTCTTTGGTGGTCGGTAAGCACTCTTCAAGCATCGGTCTGCGAATCATTAAAGCCGGGCTATTTTGCGCACCCTCCGCCCACATATTGATAATCATACGATAGGTAGCATTATCACCTGTCGCTTTGAATATCATATAGATACGTAGGTTTTCTTCGATACCTGTGTCACTATTATTGTTACCATAACCACCACTTTTACCTCGCCCCGACCACGATTTTTTAATAAGTTGCGTTGAACCATGTTCAATATTCAAATCAATAAAAGCTCTGTGTGCACCGACGTAAGCTGAAAAACAATAATATTTGTCTTTCACCAATTTGAGGTCTTGATAAAGCCCACCTAGTCTAACATTGCCTGTATTTATATTTTTGCGGTTTCTTTGCCACCTAAATTTAAGTTCGGTAGGTAAATATGCGCCGCCTTGATATGCGCCTGTTAGATTATCAAAAGCCCAATCCGCATTATCCATATTGGAGGAATCAACATACATCGTCCAACCATTACCATTATTCGCAAAAATCGGGTTATACAAGAGATTGCCACCCAACCCAATTGCCAATTTATCTGCCGTCAATTCCCCTGCCGCAACGTGATTTGCCCGCACTGCACCGGCTTGTAATGCGGCTGTACTCACGGAATCCGCCGCCATTTTTCGGGCGGTAATGCCGCCATCGGCAATCAGTTCGCCATTGAGTACCGTTTTTCCGTTTTCGACACGCAACATCGGTTTTGGTGAACCGTCTTGGGCATTTTTCACCACTTGAAAACGGTCAGCCATCACAATAACCG